>NZ_JBLREF010000015.1:50053-257623 GCF_047918655.1 Erwinia sp. PPS120
TGCAGATCCCGCGGGTGGGCGATGAGGTGGTGATTGACTTTATCAACGGGGATCCGGACAGGCCGATCGTCACGGGCCGGGTGTACAACGAAGCGAGCATGCCGCCGTGGGCGCTGCCGGCGGCGGCGACGCAGATGGGTTTTCTGAGCCGGAGTAAGGATGGCTCGCCAGACAACGCCAACGCCCTGCGCTTCGAGGACAAAGCGGGGGAAGAGCAGGTGTGGATCCAGGCGCAGAAGAATATGGATACCCAGGTGAAGAATGATGAAACCCATTCTGTAGGCGGTAACCAGAGCATCACCGTTCAGAACAAACTGACCAGCATGGTTTGCGGAACCTATGACCAGAGTACGCAGTTTACGCGTAGCGAACTGGTCGGCAGCGACTACGTTATGAAAGCCCAGGGCGGGATAGCGCTGGCATCGGGAAATGGCATCAGCCTGATCTCCGGCGACAGCATGCTGACGCTTAATCCGAACGGCACTATCTCGTTGCAGTGCACTCAGTTTGAGATCAACGCCAGTGGAAAAGGGCAAATCAATACCGGCGGAACCCTGGATCTGAATATTACTCAGCCAGCGAAAACGGAAATTAAGCCCACGCCGTCAGACATCCAGAGTGAAGTGACGAAAAAATTTAATGATAGCGGGAGCAGCACATGAGCGAGCCAGTACATTACAGCCTGTCAGAAGGTACGCTGTTGCTGCCCGAAGCGATTCAGGAACAGAGTGTCACCCTGCTTAAACTGCCGGAATCCCGTGCGACCCTGGTCATAACGCGAGCCTGGGACGTTAAACCTGGTCAGGAGGAAGCGTATCTCAGGCAACAGCTGGCAAAAGTGAAGCGCGATATGAAGAAATTTTTGGCCGAAGAAGCGACAGAAACGCTTTTCGGCGGATTACCCGCTCGCGAAGTGAATATGCGCTTCGAAAACCAGGGCGTACTGGTCATGCAGAAGCTGCTGGTGGTAATGACTGCAACCCATCTGATGGCGCTGACCTTCAGCCGCGCAGCCGGATTTGACCCGGCATCCCTGATCGTCTGGCAAAATATTAAAGAAGGCTTTATTCCAGCCGCAGGCGCGGGGGCGTGATTTATGTCTGATTTAAGCGCGGCCCGGCTTGGCGATCCTTTAGTACACAGCTCTTTACTGGCCGATTTTGCCAGCGGGCTGGTGGAAGGAGCTATATATGGCGGCATTCTTTTTGGCGCAGGTCTGCTTTTCGCCGTCAACCCGGTGGCCGGGATTGCCGTCGGGGCCGCCGCGATGGCAGGTGCGATGGCGCAGGGCTTTCCCGAAAACTTCGGGAATAAAGTGGGTGAGGCGGTAGACGGGCTACTCGATATGCTGGGCATGCGGGGACCGCCGGACGCACTGATTACCAGTGGTTCTGATAACGTCTTTATTAAGGGTAAACCGGCCGCACGTGCAGCAGGCACGGTAAGCCGTGTCTGGCTGGATTCTCCGTCTGCGGGCAGTAAAGATGAGCCGGGTTTCGTGGATATTGCAGTGGCGATGGCCGCCGCGATTGCGTCTGCCGCCAGCCATCCCGGCCTGTCCGCCAGCGCGATGCTGGACAGCGTCAGTCATATCAGTGGCGACGCGGTTAAGCACTGGCTGGGCAATATGTGGAACGAAATGGTGCAGCCCGTAGTGGCCAGCGCCAGTCCGTACGCCACACCCGCGGACAAGGATACCGTTGCCTGTAAGAAAGGGCACCTGGCGGAGAGTAAGAATTTTCTCGCCGAGGGTTCAAAAAAAGTTCTGATTAATGGTCATCCAGCGGCCCGCAATGGAGACCGCAGCACCTGCGAAGCAAAAATTAAAGTCAGTGATAACCCACGCGTGCAAATCGGGGGTGAAAGCGTGGTGGTGCAGGATATCCGCAGCGGTAAAAATATACTGGCGTATTTTATCGGCGGTGTGGTGGGCGGTGTGGTGGGCAAAGCGGGGGCAGAGCTGGTTAAGGCGCTGTTCTCCAGATATATGATCCGCCGCGCCCTGCGCCAAATAGCCTGTACACTTGCCGGGGAGGCGTCCAGTCAGGTTGGAGGGGCAGTGGCGGCAGGTGCGATTGCTGCTGTCGCCATGCAAAGCTCCCACCCGGTAAATTACGCTACGGGTGCAAAGATTCTGGCCGGGCAGGAGGACCTGGATTTTGTGCTGGAAGGTCGTATCCCGCTTTACTGGCAGCGTATCTACCACAGCCGCAATCTGACAATCGGTCTGCTTGGCACAGGCTGGATGCTGCCGTTTGAAACACGACTGATCCGCTTCAGGCATGAAAATGGCTCCATGCAGTTTATCTGGCGTGATATGACTGGTCAGGATTTGGGGCTTGGCGACGTCTCGCCGGGCGATGTGATCCGTTTTGATGAAGAGGGTATCACGCTTTACTGCACGCTGCAGGGCGTCATCATTATGCAGACGGCGCAGGGTGAGTTTCATCTTTACGAGCCAGATCCACAGCGCGAAGGTGAATGGCGTATTGGACGCATTTACGATCGGCATGAAAACGCTCAGCACTTCCACTGGAATGAAGCAGGACAGCTGGACGCCATTACCAGTGATAACGGGGCGCTGGACGTCAGGCTGAGCTATGAGCCGGTAAATGGTCGCCTCGCCGCGATTCATCAGCTGGTGTCAGAGAAGCTGCTGCCGCTGGTACGCTACAGCTATAACCCGCAGGGTCAGCTGGTGGCGGTTTATGACGCCGATGATATTGAAACCCGCCGTTTCAGCTGGGATCGCGCGAGTGATTTGATGGCCTCCCACAGTTATGTCACCGGGCTTACCGTGGTGTATCAGTGGCAGCCTGCAGCCGATCCACGCTACTGGCGGGTATCTGAGTTTCAGGTACTGGATGAAAACGAAAGATGTCTTGAACACTGGCTGATCGACGCGGATGAACAGGATCGCAGTGCGACTGTCACCTGTTTCTCGGGCGGCACCACACATCATCGCTGGGATAAACTCTGCAGGATAACGGACTATACCGACAGCTACGGCGCACACTGGTCCTATCGCTGGGCAGAACAGGGTGAGCTGCTGATGGCGACCTGCGCGCCAGGTAACCGGATCTGGGAGTACGGTTATGATGAGCACGCCAACCTGACGATGGTACGGGATCCGCTGGGCAGAACGACCCTTACTCTGTGGCATCCCTCCTATGCTGTGCCTGTAAAGCAGGTACAGCCAGACGGCGCCACATGGGATTACCAGTATAACGCGCTGGGCGATGTGGTTCAGATAACCGACCCGCTGGGTGGCATCACCCGCTTTTCCTGGAGTGAGCAGGGGGATTTGCTCACCCGTACCGATGCCCTGGAAAACGTTCATCGCTTCTGGTGGAACGAACGGGGTCAGATTGAGCGCGAAGAGGACTGCTCCGGAAACCAGCATTACCGCACCTATGATGATGCCGGCATGCTACACAGCAGCTGTGATGCGGAGGGTAACACCACGCGTTACCGGTGGAGTATGGCCGGGCGACTGCGGTGCCTTATCCGCCCGGACGGTCGTGAGACAGAATATGAGTACGATCGCGCCGGGATGCTGACGGGCGAAAATACAGATGGTTTTTCTGAACGTAAAGTGACCCGCAACGCGCGCGGGCAAATTACCTGTGAAATCGATCCAGCCGGTCATCAGGTGCGTTACCAGTACGACAGATTCGGCCGTCTGATTGTGCTGACGAATCAAAACAATGAGCGCTGGCAGTTTGAATATGACAACGGCCAGCATCTGCTGGCGCAGACGGATTACGCGGGGCGGCGAAAGACATACCGCTACGACGCGCTGGGGCAACTTGCTGAAATTGCGCAGTATCCGCTGACTCCGGATGGCCGGGAGCGGGTGCCGCAGATCCTGCAATTTGAGTACGACGCGGTAAATCGCGTGACGGCCAAAATGACTGAGCAGCACCGCACGGAATATCACTACCGTTCCGGCAGGGTCGAAGTCAGGAAAATGCCGCCTGAGAAATGGCGTCAGGCCCGGGCAGAAGGGACGGAGGTCAGCGATGCGGAGATCCTGCTATTCACCAGCGATGCCGCCGGCAATCTGGTCAGCGAGCAGAACAGCGGTGGGGTGTTTTCGCATGAGTACGACGTGCTCGGCAATCTCATCAGCAGCACGCTACCGGATGGACGTACCCTCGGCTGTTTACGTTATGGTACCGGTCATCTGCTGCAAATGGATCTGACGCATAATGGCAGAAGGTTTGATATTGCTGGCTATCAGCGCGACCGGCTTCACCGTGAAACCGGGCGGACGCAGGGGCCGCTGATCCAGCAGACCGGGTACGATCCGGCAGGACGCATTGTAATGCGGCGCAGCCATTTTGAGGACGGTTCTGGGGCGATATTTGAGCGCCGCTACGGCTGGGATCGACTGGATCAGGTTATCCAGCAGCGGGTGATGGACAGCGGCACACAGCAGAACGGGTGGGCGCAGGCGCAGCAGCGCTGCGGCTATGATGCGGTGGGCCAGATTACGCACAATGTGCGGACCTTCAGGGAAGAGCATTTTCACTGGGATGCGGCGGGTAACCCGACGGACAGACCCGGGCAGACAGTCTGGCAGAACCTGCTCCAGAGGCTGAGAGGAGCACGCTGGCGCTATGATGGTTTTGGGCGACTCATCTGGCGTAAGCCTGCGAATGAGGATGTGGAGCAGTCCTTCAGCTATGACGATGAGGATCGGGTGACTGAAGTGCGCTTCACAGGCCATAAAGCCTACAGCCGCGTTGAATATCGTTACGATCCGCTGGGCCGAAGAACGCAGAAAATCCTTCACCACCATAATAAGGCTGCGGAAACCGTCACTTTTCTGTGGAGCGGGCTGCGGATGGTGGGCGAAAGCAGCAGCGCCGCGCCGGAGCGTGACACGCAGTACCTGTACAGCGAAGGCAGCTGGGAGCCGGTTGCCCGGGTTGATACCCTCGGTGAACAGTCAGATATTTTCTGGTACCACACAGAGCTGAACGGGCTGCCGGAGCGAATGACCAACGATCGTGGCGAAGTGGTGTGGCGCGGGCGCTTCTCGACGTGGGGGATAACGGAGCAGGAAAGCACCACAGGGTATCAGTCAGTGCAGCAGAATCTGCGCTTTCAGGGACAGTATCTGGACCGTGAAACTGGACTACACTACAATCTGTTCCGGTATTACGATCCTGTCGGGGGGCGGTTTACGCAGGTTGACCCTGTGGGGCTGGCGGGGGGATTAAATGAGTATGCTTATGCACCGAACCCGTTAAACTGGGTTGATCCGCTGGGGTTGAGTCGGTGTAGTGTAAATCAGGCACGCCAACGTCAGCATGCCATGCTTAAGAATTCCAATGAAGGATATAATATAAGTCCCAAAGATTGGGATGCATATCCGGCTATTGGTAGAGATGGTACGTTTATTAGTGATAAGCAGGGCGTTATGCAATATTTCTCTCATGCGGGTAATGCAAAAGAAATCACAATAAGCAGAGCAAGAGCCAGGGCTATTGAAAGGGCTATGGGACTTAATAAAGATTCATTATCAGGAGGGTTTAAAGTTCGAAGAATAACTGGCGTCAAGGAACTTGAACCTCGCAGTCCTTTAAGTGGGAATGATTTCTTTAAAGGCCCAGGTCAGCATTTGCCTGGTGGCGCACCTGAGATGGTTATTAACTCCCAGTCAACCACTGATAATTCTATTGTGAATACTATTTTGACGGTTAATGTAGGTAGAGGTTAGCATGTTAAACGCTATGTTAGTGACAATATTGGAGCATAAAAGAATTATAGTCGAATCAAGAGGGAGCGGAAATGATACATCTATATTGTTAAAACTTGGCTTTTTAAAGAAAGGAATTTCTTATCATATTAGTTTTGATAACGAAAGTGAGCAGATATTTTTAATTAAAAAGCTAGCTGAGATAGGGGCGTTATTTTCATATGGCCACGGCTGGGCACCTTCTCAAGTTATGGATTATTTAAAAGAACAAGGGAAAATAGATTTCTCATATAGAGAAATTATGTGGCGTTCTCCTGATAATTACGAAATAATCGAACATTAAATAAAGCCGGAAGCGATCCCCGTGATCCTTCCGGCTTTTATTTTAGCCGCCAGCCTGAGCCAGCAGCGCCAGCGCCTGCTGCCGGGCCTGCTCAATTTCCCGCCGCTGCTGTTCAAGCCGCGCCTGCTCCTGTCGTAACCGCGTCTCTTCGCGGCTGTCGGGGATCAGCAGCAGTGCGACCCCGGAACGCAATACACAATACCTGTACAGTGAGGGAAGCTGGGAACCGCTGGCATGTGTCGACAGCATAGGTGAACAGTCTGATATATTCTGGTATCACACCGAGCTGAACGGCCTGCCGCAGCGCATGACCAACGAATAGGGCGAAGTGGTCTGGCGCGGCAGCTTCCCGACCTGGGGAGAAACGGAGCGGGAAACGTCCACCGGATTTCAGTCGGTACCGCAGAACCTGCGGTTTCAGGGACAGTATCTGGACAGGGACTAATTTGCTTCAGCAAATTTGAACATTGCTTCAGCGATGGCCCCGAAGGGGTGAGGCACCGCAGGTGCCGAATCAACCGGGCTTCACTACAATCTGTTCCGGTATTATGATCCTGTGGCGGGCAGGTTTACCCAGCTTGATCCGATAGGGCTGTTGGGCGGGTTGAACCAGTACAGTTATGCACCAAATCCGCTGAACTGGGTTGATCCGCTGGGGTTGAGTCCTTGTAAACCTATAGAACGGTTGCCTGATGCTGAAGCCGGGCAATACAATTACAGAGGAATACATAAAGGCCATCCTGAATGGGATAATGCTTTGAGAGGGAAAGTGGTTCCAGGCAATATAAATTCTAAGCTCTCAGCAGACGAGCATAATCTTGGTGGTTTCTCTGCAAATAGCCCCTACACTTCTTGGACAGACGATCCAAATATTGCGAGAAGATTCGCAGGTGAAGATGGTGTTATCTTAAGAGTCAAGACAGGTGCACCTAAAGCAGGCGATACTTGGTCATGGGATATATCCATTGATGATTATTATGAAAGAGAAATATTGCTAAAAGGCATTCGAAACAATGATGTGGAGGTGTTCTTACCATGAGGGACTCTAGCGATATATCTTTATTAAAAAAATTCACTCCGAATGAGATAATGAGTGAGGTGTTTTCTTCAGAGATTACTTTTTTTAAGTATTATCAAAGGAATAAATGTGAAGAACTTCGTGAGCTAATAATTCATATTGATAATGCAAATTATTCAGGGTTGTCTATTAATGGTGGTGATTCATCTGTTCGTGTCTTGACAGAATTTAAAGGTGAAACCATTAGTATTCTGGCAGCAAAAAATAGCATTTACTTCTTTAAGTTGTATATAAATGAAGATATTGGTGAGCTTATTTCTTTTATATTAATTAAGCGAAAAAAGCGTACAGAAGAAGAATTACAGTTAATGGCAAAGAAATTAGGAATCAAAGAAATACCACGTGAATGATAAAAATAAACCGGAAGCGATCTTCCTCGATCCTTCCGGCTTTATTTTTAGCCGCCAGCCTGAGCCAGCAAGGCCAGCGCCTGCTGCCGGGCCAGCTCAATCTTCCGCCGCTGTTGCTCAAGCCGCGCCTGTTCCTGCCGTAGCCGGGTCTCTTCGCGGCTGTCGGGGATCAGCACCAGACAGCCGTTCAGCACCTTCAGATTCACGCCGGTGCCCACCTCAAAGCCCACCTCAGCCAGCCATTTACCCGCAATGTTCACCTGCGCCGCAGCGATTTTGCTGACAGAACCGGCCTTGTCTTCGAGCGTCGCTATCACTGGGATCGCCTGGATCAGGTGATGTAGCAAAGGGTGCTGGATGGCGATAGGACACCTGAAGAAGGTGCATGATAAAACCCATCCGGCAGAGCGTAAGGCGAAGCGGCGCAGGTCACGGCCAGGTTAATACCTGACAGCAGTGAAGAGAATGAGTATGATTAAATCATACTTAGCAGGGAGAGAAACCAATGCGAACCACACAACAGATGAGTATTACCTTACCCAATGAAATGGCTGCCCAGATAAAAGCCCGCGTGGCCAGCGGAGAATATGCCTCAGAAAGCGAGGTGATCCGTGAAGGTATGCGTGCGCTGGCAGCCCGCGATCGTGCGGTAGAAAACTGGCTACGGGAAGAAGTTGTACCGGCTGCGGAAAAGCTGAGGGCCAGTCCGGCGAGCGGCATCAGCAGTACAGAACTGCGGGCAACGCTGGCGGCAATGCATAAGGAAAAATAGATCGGTATGGAGCATTATCAGGTCATCTTCGCCCCGGAAGCGGAGGCACAGGTTAAAGCGCTGTGGCGTTATCTTGCCGACGTTGCTGGCGCAGCAACGGCAGCTTCATATACGGATGGTGTGCTCAGCTACTGTGAAAGCCTGAGCCTGTTCCCGCACAGGGGAAACGCCAGAGATGATCTGCTGACGGGGCTGAGGGTGACAAACTACCGCAAACGAACGATCATCGCGTTCCTGGTGGAAGACGGTCAGGTCAGGATCGTGGGCGTCTGGTATGGCGGGCAGAACTATGAAAGCAGCCTGATACCGGATGAAACAGAGTAAAACCCAAAGTGCCGAAAAGTAGCTCAGACCCTGTAAGGGCGGTTGTACCGTGGACGGCAGAGCGCGGCGTCCGTGCCGCGCTCTGCCTTCATCACGTTCAGCATGCGCGGGGGTAAACGGTGTTTCGGCCAGCACCGGGCGGGTCAGCTATGTTGGCAGCAGCAGTAAAAGCTCGAAATTGTTTATTAGCCTGTTGGTGCACCTGAGAGCGAGTTACCGGCGGGCTAAGACCATCACGCTGATCGTGGATAACTATATCATTCATAAAAGCCATGAAACGCAGCGCTGGCTGAAAGCCAACCCGAAGTTCACCGTTATTTATCAACCGGCGTAGTCACCGTGGGTAAACCATATTGAGCGACTCTGGCTGGCATTGCATGAGACGATAACCCGAAACCATCAGTGCCGTTCTATGTGGCAATTACTGAAAAAGGTTCGCCATTTTATGAAAACTGCCAGTCCGTTCCCGAGTAGTCACCACGGTCTCGCAAAAGTGTAGCGGTATTAGGATCAGCTATTTAGTTGAACAGCCGCTGTTGCACTATTACAAAATCGAGCTTTAAGGTGTAGCGATAGATTGTTCATTATAAATACCAAGTAAATATATGATTTATACAAAGAGATAATGTGTGCATATCATAAAACGCTCAAATTCGAATGGTGGAGGTACTTAAATATGCCAGTAACAGTAACTCACCTTCCCGGCAGATGCCGTGGTTGTTCCGACGTAAAGGCTATCCGGTTCAGGATGAAGGCGTTGAAAAACTTTCACCATTACAGTGCGGGCTTATCAATATGTAAGGTCGCTATTCTTTTACGGTACAGAAATTTGTCAGGCATGACTGGCAAGTCCGGACGGAACGGGTACAGACAGCGTGCCAGGAGTTACTGGCGAATCAACATATCAGCATTATCTCGCTTTTCAGAAGTCTGGGGGATGGCCAGACAAAAATGTATTTGATTTTCAAACAGGACGGTAGCGAGCTGGCACCAGAAATTATGCAACAGGCTCCTGGTTGGCTGGAATCATGCGGTATTTTCATTGCCAATACGCCAAAAGCAATTACGTTCAACACATTGGGTGCAGATCAGTATTACGGCCCCTATAGGGTCAGGGATAAGGAACAGCTGCTGACAAATCTGGTAGATCGTCTCAGCAACTGAGCACAAATGCCTGAGTAGGCATAGCCTGGCGCCACAGCTGCCGTAGATCTTTTTTATTATTCGTTCTTAACCAGCCGTCAGACCCGGTTAACTCCGCTCTGTTGCCCGCTATCGCTCAGGGCCAGATGGATCTTGCGATAGTCATAAACGCATCCCGATCCCAACCAGAACTGCGTGATCTGCCCCGTGAGTCTCAGATCAACATGGTCGCGGTGGAAGCGATATCGCGCGATTGCGCTTCAGCTCGCGGCAATTGCAGGAGCTATGCGCTACGCGATTGAGCAGCCAGAGGAGGTGAATATCAGTGAGATCGTGGTGCGCCCCACGCGGGCGCGGGCATAACATCCGCGCCCTCAGCGAGCGGTATGAAACCCTTCACGCCTGAGTGATCAAACCCGCCACCGGCGGGTTTTAATCCGCTTACTGTGCCAGTTTGTCCTGGGTTTTCAGATCGAAATCCGAGGCATCATGACGTTCGTGCAGCTGTTCTGACGGATCGCCGTGGGTGCGGTTAACGATGCGTCCGCGCTGTACCGCTGGACGCTGTGCCACTTCGTCGGCCCAGCGCAGCAGATTTTTATAGGAACCGGTATCCAGGAACTCCGCCGCACCATAAAGCTGTCCCTTCACCAGAGCACCGTACCAAGGCCAGATGGCGATATCGGCGATGGTATATTCCTCGCCCGCAATATATCGGGTTTCGGCCAGCTGGCGATCCAGCACATCGAGCTGGCGCTTCGCTTCCATCGTGAAGCGGTCAATAGCGTATTCAATTTTGACCGGTGCATAGCTGTAGAAATGCCCAAAGCCGCCGCCCAGATAAGGGGCCGAGCCCTGGAGCCAGAACAGCCAGTTCAGAGTCTCGGTGCGGGCGGCCGCGTCCTTCGGCAGGAAGTGACCAAATTTCTCTGCGAGATAGAGCAGAATCGCGCCGGACTCAAATACGCGGGTCGGGGGCAGGGTTGAAACATCCAGCAGCGCCGGGATCTTCGAGTTCGGGTTGATCGCCACAAATCCGGAGGAGAACTGGTCGCCTTCACCAATGCGGATCAGGTGCGCATCATACTCGGCATCGTTAACGTTCAGCGCCAGCAGCTCCTCCAGCAGAATAGTGACCTTCTGACCGTTAGGCGTTCCCAGTGAATAAAGTTGCAGAGGATGCCTGCCGGTGGGCAGCGTAGCTTCACTGCGCGCACCTGCGGTGGGTCGGTTAATACTGCCCCAGGTGCCGCCCGCTTCTTTCTTTTCTGACCAGACTTTGGCTGGTTGATAATCGTTATTGCTCATAACCGAAAGGCCCTTTTTTGTTGAATAAATGAGGCGTTATACGGTTTTTCCCCCTGACATAACGCCGCCGATGGACTAAAACATAGCGTTGTTCCATGCAAAAACCCAGGCGCGGTTGTTACACCGGATGTCAGATATAGCACCGGTACGCGGGCGGCGCTTATCCTGAAAGAGCAATTTTTTTCCGCACAACCAGAGAGTGACATATGGACGAGCATTATCTTGAGGATCTGAAACAGGCCGGTCTGACCCTGACCGACGACGGGCGCGTCTGCTGCTACTGGCAGCCCTCGATGCCTGATTATCACGATAATGAGTGGGGCAGCCCGGTCGTGGATGACCGACGGCTGTTTGAAAAAGTCTGCCTGGAAGGTTTTCACTCCGGGATGTCCTGGCAGCTGATTTATAACAAGCGCGAAAATTTTCGTCGGGCATTTCTCGATTTTGACTTCCATGCCGTGGCGCAGTTTACCGATGAAGAGGTGGCCAGGCTGATGGAAGATCCCGGCATCGTGCGCAATCGCGCTAAAATCCTCTCGACCATTAACAACGCCCGGCGCGCGATTGAGCTGGTGGATGAGGCCGGATCGCTGGCTACCTGGTTCTGGCAGTTTGAGCCCCGCCCGGAGGAACGTCCATTAACGGTCGACCTTGCCTGGTGGAAGAATGCCAAAACCTCCCCGGAATCGGTACGCATGTCGAAAGCGCTTAAAAAGCGCGGCTGGACGTGGGTTGGCCCGGTCACTACCTATTCGCTGATGCAGGCGCTGGGGCTGATTAACGACCATATTGAAGGATGCCAGTGCCGCGATAAATTCAGCGTACAGCGGGAAATGCTGATACGGCCCGGTTAATGGTGTGGTAAACGCATTGTTTATCACTGCCGGATCGGCGAAAATGCCGGCCATTGATGATTAATCGCCTGTGAAGCTGGCCTGGCGCGTTATGCGCGGCAGCAGCACGGCATCCAACCAGAAGAACTTCCATGTCGAATGCACCCTTTATGCAAGAGGTGGCCCGCCGCCGCACTTTTGCCATCATTTCTCACCCGGACGCCGGTAAAACCACCATCACCGAAAAGGTGTTGCTGTTCGGACAGGCGATCCAGACTGCCGGAACGGTGAAAGGCCGGGGTTCCAGCCAGCATGCAAAATCGGACTGGATGGAGATGGAAAAACAGCGCGGCATCTCCATTACCACCTCGGTGATGCAGTTTCCCTACCGTGAATGTCTGGTGAACCTGCTGGATACCCCAGGTCACGAGGACTTCTCGGAAGATACCTACCGCACCCTGACGGCGGTTGACTGCTGCCTGATGGTGATTGACGCCGCGAAAGGCGTTGAGGATCGCACCCGTAAGCTGATGGAAGTCACGCGCCTGCGCGATACGCCGATCCTCACCTTTATGAACAAGCTGGACCGCGATATTCGCGATCCGATGGAGGTGCTGGATGAGGTGGAAAGCGAGCTGAAAATCGCCTGCGCACCCATTACCTGGCCTATCGGCTGCGGTAAGCTGTTTAAAGGCGTGTATCACCTTTATAAAGACGAAACCTATCTCTACCAGTCGGGTAAAGGCCACACCATTCAGGAAGTTCGGGTAGTGAAAGGGCTGGATAACCCGGCGCTGGATGAAGCCATTGGCGAAGATCTGGTGGCTCAGCTGCGGGAAGAGCTGGAGCTGGTGCAGGGTGCTTCGCATGAGTTTGAGAAAGAAGCTTTCCTTGCAGGCAAGCTGACGCCGGTATTCTTTGGTACCGCGCTGGGTAACTTCGGCGTCGACCACATGCTGGACGGACTGGTGGAGTGGGCACCGTCGCCGATGCCACGTGAAACCGATCTGCGCACCGTCACGGCAGTTGATGAGAAATTTACCGGCTTCGTCTTTAAAATTCAGGCCAATATGGACCCGAAACACCGCGACCGCGTGGCCTTTATGCGCGTGGTTTCCGGCAAATATGAGAAGGGCATGAAGCTGCGTCAGGTTCGCCTTGGCAAAGATGTGGTGATTGCCGACGCGCTGACCTTTATGGCCGGTGACCGCTCGCACGTTGAAGAAGCCTTCCCCGGTGACATTATCGGCCTGCATAACCACGGGACGATCCAGATTGGTGACACCTTCACTCAGGGCGAGAACATGAAGTTCACCGGCATTCCGAACTTTGCGCCTGAGCTGTTCCGCCGCATACGCCTGCGCGATCCGCTGAAGCAGAAGCAACTGCTGAAAGGCCTGGTACAGCTGTCGGAAGAGGGGGCGGTTCAGGTCTTTCGTCCGGTCCACAATAACGATTTGATCGTTGGTGCGGTGGGGGTTCTGCAGTTTGACGTGGTTGTCGCCCGTCTGAAGAGCGAATACAACGTTGAAGCAATCTACGAGGCGATTAACGTCTCTACCGCCCGCTGGGTTGAATGCAGCGACGTGAAAAAGTTTGATGAGTTTCAGCGTAAGAACGAAGTTAACCTCGCGCTGGATGGCGGGAATAACCTGACTTATATCGCACCGACCATGGTAAATCTGAATATTACCCAGGAACGCTATCCCGACGTGACGTTCCGTAAAACCCGCGAACACTAAGGTTCGCCTGTGTTTCAATCAGGCGACTCCCGCTAAGCGATGCCAACGGCATCGCTTTTTTTTTTGGCACTTTTTCACCTGTTTTTCTACAGAAGTTACAGACTCATCTTAAAAAATCTCTTTTTTGCGCATTTATCCATCATATCAACCACAAGCGGCGGTGAAATCCTGATTAGCGACTATATTGATTTCAACAGGACGTAAAACATGGCGGCGCGGTTGCTGCAACGTCTTACCACTCAGGCCACGCCGTTTGTGGCTGAAACCTCACAGTTGTGAGTGCAATAATATGAGAAGGAACAAATCGATGAACAAGACTAAGATTACTAAAACCCTGATGGCTGTACTGGTTGGTTCAGCGCTGGTAGGCGGTTCTGCGATGGCTGCAGATACCTCAACCTCTTCTGACAGCACGGGTTCCAAAATCGATAGCTCTATGAACAAAGTCGGTGGATACATGGATGACAGCGGCGTGACTGCTAAGGTGAAAGCCGCACTGGTAGACAACGACGCCATTAAAAGTACGGATATCTCGGTCAAAACGCATCACGGCGTGGTTACGCTGAGTGGTTTTGTCCCGTCGCAGGATCAGGCCGAAGTGGCCGTAGCGGCGGCGAAGAAGGTCGAGGGGGTTAAATCCGTCAGCGATAAACTACACGTTAAAGACAGCACAAAAGCAAGCGTAAGTGGTTATGCCGGTGATGCGGCAACGACCAGCGAAATTAAAGCTAAACTGTTAGCGGACGACATCATTCCGTCACGCCACGTGAAAGTTGTTACCACCAACGGTGTGGTTGAGCTTTCAGGTACGGTGAAAACCCAGGCACAGTCTGAACGTGCTGAAGGTATTGCCAAGGCTATCGACGGTGTGAAAAGCGTTAAGAACGACCTGACTGTTAAATAATACTGGCGGCTCGCCTGCACCAGCAGGCGAGCCAGCAGGATGAAGCTGTAACACTATAAATGCATCATGCCGCGTGCGGCTGGTATGAATAACACAAGCAGTTCGATTTTCAATATAGGGTAAGGAGAGGCTTATGTTTCGTTGGGGTATTATCTTTCTGGTAATCGCGCTCATTGCAGCCGCGTTAGGTTTTGGTGGTCTGGCGGGTACAGCCGCATGGGCAGCTAAAATTGTCTTTGTTGTCGGTATTATTATCTTCCTTATCAGCCTGTTTACTGGCCGCAAGAAGTTATAGACCGCACCACTACAGAGTAGTACGCTTTATCAGAAGACCAGCTCAGGCTGGTCTTTGTCATTTCCTGCGCAAAAAACGTCTGTAGCAAAAACCGCCAAACGGTTAAAACGCACCCCGCGTATCCTGATAAAAAATAATTCTCAGAGGTTCGCAACGTGGGCAAATATATCTCTGTTACACCAGGCAGCATTGAAGCCCTTGCCCTGGCACCTTTTCATCCGGGCAAACTGGCTCTGGTCTGTGAGGGCGGCGGGCAGCGCGGAATTTTTACCGCAGGCGTGCTGGATGAATTCCAGCGTGCGAAGTTTAATCCGTTCGATTTGATGCTGGGCACCTCCGCAGGCGCGCAGAATCTTTCTGCCTATATCTGCGGCCAGCCGGGCTATGCCCGCAGAGTGATTACCCGCTACACCACCAGTAAACTCTTTTTTAACCCGCTGCGCTTCGTGCGCGGTGGGCATCTGATCGATCTTGACTGGCTGGTGGAGACCACCTCGCAGGAGTTTCCGCTGGCGATGGAAGCCGGGGAGAAGATGTTCTCTTCCGGACGTGAATTTTATATGTGCGCCTGCCGCAGCGATGATTATTCACCGGGCTATTTTGCGCCCACCGCTGCTAACTGGCTAAATATCATCAAAGCCTCCAGCGCCATCCCGGGGATGTACCGTCCGGGAGTTGATCTTGAGGGCGTGAGCTATCTTGATGGCGGCATCAGTGATGCGATCCCGGTCCGTGAAGCGGCGCGGCGGGGGGCGGAGACCATAGTAGTGATCCGCACGGTTCCTTCACAAATGACCTATACGCCGCAGTGGCTGAAGCGCGTCGAGCGCTGGCTGAGTGACGGTGCGCTGCAACCGCTGGTGAATATCATGCAGCTGCATGAGGAGAGCTATCGGCAGACGCAGCAGTTTATCATTCACCCTCCGGGTAAGCTGAAGGTGATTGAGATATCCCCGCCACACGCGCTTGCCAGCATGGCGCTGGGCAGCCGCGTGTCGTCGTTGAATCAGGATTACCATCTTGGCCGCCGCTGTGGACGCTATTTCCTGGCGACGGTGGGGCAATGGCTGAAAGAGCGTGATACGCGCCTGAGTCCGACATCGGTGGTGCCTGCTGCGCCTGTCGCCAATCAACCCGATCGTCGGGAGATTATTCTCGATCCTCTGGCAGGAAATGATGCAGATTACGATAACGAGTCGCTGGCTTAGCATTATTCTGCGGGCCGCAGGGTAATTTTTTTAGTGCGGGAGCGCGGGTATGACATCATTTGTTGATACGCACTGTCATTTTGATTTTAGTCCCTTTTGCGGTGATGAAGCCGGAAGCCTTCAACGGGCGACAGAGGCAGGCGTTGAAAAAATCATTGCGGTTGGCGTGTCGGCAGACCGCTTTGCCGGCGTCATCGATCTCGCCGATCGCTATGAGCCTCTTTACGCGGCGCTGGGGATCCATCCGATGGCGATTGGCCGTTTTGAGGAGGCGCATCTGGCTCAGCTTGAGAGCTGGCTGCGGCTGCGCCCAAAGAAGCTGGTGGCGATCGGTGAGATAGGGCTGGATCTCTATATGGAGGATCCGCAGTTTGCGCGTCAGGAGGCGCTGCTGGAGGCGCAGCTGCGGCTGGCAAAACAGTACGATCTGCCGGTTATCCTGCATTCGCGGCGCACGCACGATAAGCTGGCGATGCATTTGAGGCGCATTGATCTTCCCCGTCGCGGTGTGGTTCATGGTTTTGCCGGGAGTGAGCAGCAGGCGCTGGCCTTTATTCGCGCCGGGTACGCCATTGGCGTGGGTGGCACCATGACCTATGCGCGGGCGACAAAGACGCGTAATACTTTTTCCCGCCTGCCGCTTTCATCCCTGGTGCTGGAGACGGATTCTCCCGATATGCCGGTGCAGGGTTTTCAGGGCCAGCCTAACCGGCCGGAGCGGATTAAAAATGTCTGGCAGAGTCTGTGTGAAATTCGTGAGGAGTCTCCAGAGGAGATCGCCGATACCATCCGGGAGAATACCCGCGCGCTGTTTGCGCTTTGAGCATGGGGCGGTGTCTGGCGGGCAATTTCGGCTTTGCCGGAGGACTGTTCCAGCGTGCGCCGGTGAGTTGTATGGGCTGTCATAGCTGCGGTGTCGGTGGACAATCCCAGCGTTTGCCGGTTAGTTGTTTGGGCTGCCATCGCTGTGGTCCCGGTGGATAATCCCAGCGGTTGCCGGGCGTCACAGCTACACGCGTTGCGTGGTGCCTTTGGCTCCGACTCCGGGCCGGACGGCCCGGTCGCGAGCGGGCGTCCTGCCCGCCGCTCCCTGAGTGCAGTATCCCTGCTGCCCTCGCCTGGCCTTCCGTCTGCGCCGCAGCGCTGAGCGGAGCGAAGGAACCGCGCCACGCGCGGCGCGAGGACCGCCAGGCACCGGCCCCCACCCGCAGGCGACCACACGGGCCTGTGCAGCACCGGGTCCCACCCGCAGACGATGCCCCCCAGACCTAAGCCGCACCGGGCCCTTTAGCATTAAGCAACAATAAATGTTATAATTATAACATTATGCGCAACCCCCTAAACCAGGAAGGACAATATCGTTCGCCATGCCCCATATGAGTTAATCACAGGGTTTTATATGTGATATCAGTCACGCATAATATAGAATAAATGCAATGGCATTTTCATGGGTGTGAATTGCATCACGGAAAATACGCCTCTGTAAGTGTTATTATTTTAACATAAAGACCTGCGGGTTTCTCTCTGGAGACAAACATGACTGACGTAACTTCTGCTGCCGTTCGCGCACTGAAACTGATGGACCTCACTACCCTGAATGATGATGACACCGATGAGAAAGTGGTTGCGCTCTGTCATCAGGCCAAATCCCCTGCGGGAAACACGGCGGCTATCTGCATCTATCCACGCTTTATTCCCATTGCACGCAAAACGCTGCGCGAACAGGGCACGCCGGATATCCGCATCGCCACCGTGACTAATTTTCCACACGGCAATGATGATATCGAAATTGCGCTGGCAGAAACCCATGCGGCGATTGCTTACGGCGCTGATGAGGTCGATGTGGTATTCCCTTACCGCGCACTGATGGCGGGTAACGAAGAGACCGGTTTTCAACTGGTAAGCGCCTGCAAAGAGGCCTGTGCCGACGCTGATGTGCTGCTGAAAGTCATTATCGAAACCGGCGAGCTGAAAGATGCCGCGCTGATCCGCAAAGCTTCTGAAATCGCCATTGATGCCGGTGCTGATTTCATTAAAACGTCTACCGGGAAAGTACCGGTCAACGCCACTCCTGAAGTCGCTGAAATCATGATGCGTGTGATTGCCGATAAAGGCGTTAAGCATAAGGTGGGTTTTAAACCAGCCGGCGGCGTTCGTACTGCCGACGATGCTGCCATCTATCTCAAGCTGGCCGATGATATTCTTGGTAGCGACTGGGCTACCCCACGTCACTTCCGCTTTGGCGCTTCAAGCCTGCTGGCCAGCCTGTTGAAAGCCGCAGGCTATGACAGCACTGCGCCTCAGTCAGGATACTAAGTCGGGCATTCGTCAGTATCCCGGTCTGACCGGGGATCGCGGGCTATGTCCGCACCCGGTCAGATCAGAAATCGCGGGCCGGATAGCATACTGGCGAGGCGGTTAGTGTACTCAAATCGATATATTCACCCGTGGGCCGCAGCGTGTCGGCCCGGATAGTAATGCTCACATTCTCAGCTGGCGCGACTCCCCGCCCGGCTGCTTAACATCAGGGGGCAACGTGTTCCTGCCACAAGAAATCATCCGCAAAAAAAGAGACGGCCAGACGCTGAGTGAAGAGGAAATTCGTTTCTTTATCAACGGCGTTCGTGACAATTCCGTCTCTGAAGGGCAAATCGCCGCGCTGGCGATGACAATCTATTTTCATGACATGACGCTGCCCGAACGCGTGGCGCTGACCATGGCGATGCGTGATTCCGGCTCGGTACTCAACTGGCAGGCGCTAAACCTCAACGGACCGGTGGTGGACAAGCATTCCACGGGGGGAGTAGGGGATGTGACCTCGCTGATGCTGGGGCCAATGGTCGCCGCCTGCGGTGGCTATGTGCCCATGATCTCGGGGCGTGGACTGGGCCATACCGGCGGGACGCTGGATAAGCTGGAAGCCATTCCCGGCTTTGATATCTTCCCCGAGGATGAGGCTTTTCGCCGGATGATTAAAGAGGTGGGCGTGGCGATCATCGGTCAGACCCACTCACTTGCGCCAGCTGATAAGCGCTTCTACGCCACGCGGGACATCACCGCTACGGTAGACTCCATTCCGCTTATTACCGCGTCGATTCTGGCGAAAAAGCTGGCCGAAGGGCTGGATGCGCTGGTTATGGACGTTAAGGTAGGGTCCGGTGCCTTTATGCCGACTTTTGAACTCTCTGAACAGCTGGCACAGTCGATCGTTGGTGTGGCAAACGGCGCGGGCTGTAAAACCACCGCGCTGCTGACCGATATGAATCAGGTGCTGGCGTCCAGCGCCGGTAACGCGCTGGAAGTGCGCGAGGCGGTGCAGTTCCTGACCGGCGACTATCGCAATCCACGCCTGCTGGAGGTGACGATGGCGCTGAGTGCGGAAATGCTGGTATCAGGTGGGCTGGCCGCAGACGTTGATGAGGCGACCCGTAAGCTCCAGGCCGTGCTGGATAATGGCCGCGCGGCAGAGGTGTTCTCCCGCATGGTAACGGCGCAGAAAGGGCCAGCCGATTTCATTGAGAACATAGATAACTATCTGCCCGCACCGATGCTCAGTAAAGCGATATATGCCGATAGCGCCGGGGTTATCAGCGCAGTGGATACCCGCGCGCTGGGTATGACAGTGGTAGCAATGGGCGGCGGACGGCGTCGCGCCAGCGACAGCATAGATTACAGCGTCGGCCTGAGTGAGGTTGCCCCTCTGGGGGCCGCCGTTGACAGCCAGCAGCCGCTGGCAGTGATCCACGCCAGCAGCGAAGCCAGCTGGCAGGAAGCGGCGGCGGCGGTTAAAGCGGCCATTACGCTCAGTGAGACGTCCCCGGCAGAAACGCCAGTTATCTATCGCAGAATTAGCGGATAAGCGTCATACTACTCTGATCGATAAAATTTAAGCTAAGCGCCTAACAGACGCAGGAGGCCAGGATGAAACGTGCATTTATCATGGTGCTGGATTCCTTTGGGATCGGCTCCAGCAAAGACGCCCATAAATATGGCGACGAAGGCTCTGATACCCTCGGACATATTGCCGAGGCCTGTTTTAACGGGAAAGCTGACAAGGGCAGAAAAGGCCCGCTGCACTTACCGAATCTGACCGCGCTTGGCCTGGGCAAAGCGGCGGAAGGGTCTACCGGCCGGTTCCCGCTGGGGCTGGATAAAGACGCTGAGATAACCGGTGCCTGGGCCTGGGCCAGTGAGCTCTCCTCCGGTAAGGACACGCCGTCGGGCCACTGGGAAATTGCCGGGGTGCCGGTGCTGTTTGACTGGGGCTACTTCTCCGATAAAGAGAACAGTTTTCCGCAGGCGTTATTAGACCAGCTGGTTGAGAAAGCCGATCTGCCGGGCTACCTGGGCAACTGTCACTCCTCCGGTACGGTTATTCTCGACCAGCTCGGCGAAGAGCATATGAAAACCGGTAAGCCAATTTTTTACACGTCGGCAGACTCGGTATTTCAGATTGCCTGCCATGAAGAAACCTTTGGGCTGGAGCGCCTCTACAAGCTGTGCGAAATCGCCCGTGAGGCGCTGACCGAAGGCGGGTATAACATCGGCCGCGTCATCGCCCGTCCGTTTACCGGCGACAAGGCAGGCAACTTCCAGCGCACCGGTAACCGACACGATCTCGCCGTTGAACCACCGGCACCGACAATCCTGAAAAAGCTGGTTGAAGAGCAGAACGGTCAGGTGATCTCGGTGGGTAAAATTGCCGACATTTACGCCCACGTTGGCATTACCAAAAAGGTCAAGGCAACCGGTCTGGATGCGCTGTTTGACGCCACGATTGAAGAAATGAAAATCGCGCCGGACAACAGTATTGTGTTTACCAACTTCGTGGACTTCGACTCCACCTGGGGACATCGTCGCGACGTACCGGGCTACGCCGGTGGGCTGGAGCTGTTCGACCGCCGGCTGCCGGAGCTGATGGCGCTGGTGCAGGAAGGTGACATTCTGATCCTCACCGCCGACCACGGCTGCGATCCTACCTGGGAAGGCACGGAACATACCCGCGAGCATATTCCGGTGCTACTCTACGGACCCGGTGTAAAACCCGGTTCGCTGGGATATCGTGACACCTTTGCCGATATCGGGCAAACCGTAGCACGCTATTTTGGCCTTTCCGATATGGAATATGGCAAAAGCATGCTGTAAAGCGACATATAACTGGCCGGCGCTGACGTCGGCAAGATGAATAGTGAAAATAAGGATAAAAGATGGCAACGCCTCATATTAATGCTGAAATGGGCGACTTCGCTGATGTGGTTCTGATGCCAGGCGATCCGCTGCGTGCAAAACACATTGCGGAAACCTTTTTGCAGGACGCAGTGGAAGTGAACAACGTACGCGGCATGCTGGGCTACACCGGCACCTATAAAGGACGCAAAATTTCGGTAATGGGCCACGGTATGGGGATCCCATCCTGCTCAATTTATGCCAAGGAGCTGATCACCGAGTTCGGCGTGAAAAAAATTATTCGCGTTGGATCCTGCGGTGCGGTGCGCGCCGATGTGAAACTGCGTGACGTGGTTATCGGTATGGGCGCGTCAACCGACTCCAAAGTGAACCGTATGCGCTTTAAGGATCACGACTTCGCGGCCATTGCTGATTTCGACATGGTGCGTAATGCCGTCGATGCGGCAAAGGCGCTGGGCGTGGATGCGCGGGTGGGAAATATCTTCTCAGCCGATCTGTTCTATACCCCCGACCCACAGATGTTCGACGTAATGGAGAAGTACGGCATCCTGGGCGTGGAGATGGAAGCGGCCGGGATCTACGGCGTGGCAGCGGAGTTCGGTGCTAAGGCGCTGGCTATCTGTACCGTTTCTGACCATATCCGTACGCACGAACAGACTACGGCAGAAGAGCGCCAGACCACCTTCAGCGAAATGATCGAAATCGCGCTGGAGTCGGTGCTGCTGGGCGATAAAGCCTGATAACCCCTTACCAGCCGCCAGTCTGATACATTCGCTGGCGGCGCATTGCGTCGCCCGGCCGTCGCTTTTGCGTCTGCCGGGCATTATTCAGCATGAAGGCCCGTCTCCAGCGTTGTTAACCACCTTCTCCAACATCATCAATGGACTTCTACCGCGTAGTCTGCCACCGGCGTCATCTTCTTAATCAGCTTATTATCAAACAGAAATTGTTCGTATGCCTGGTAACGGGCAGGGTCCAGCTTTGCCGGGTCTTTCGCGAACAGGGGCAGAGAGTTTTGCCAGGCAAGCTGATTCAGCGGCGTATTTAATTCCGGGTGGGCTTTGGCAAACGCCAGCCAGCTCTCCTGCGGATGAGCCAGCAGATAATCGGTGCCTTTTTTCAGCGCGATAAGAAATTTCTTTATCCGGGGATCGTTGACCGCATCGCGGTTGGCGACGATCACCAGTTCGTCATAGGCCGGAACGCCATAATCTTCCACATTGAAGACCACCGGGTCTTTCCCCTTTAGCTTCAGTTCCTGAGCTTCAATATTGCGGTAGCCGCCAATCACGGCGTCAACCTGACCGGCCAGCAGCGCGCTGACCAGCTGGAAATTCACGTTAATCAACCGCACATTATCAGCCTTAAGGTGTTCATGTTTCAGCATGGTGCTGAGGGTTGCCTGCTCAATGCCGCTCACCGAATAGCCTATTTTCTTCCCTGCCAGACCGGCAGGGGAGGTGATTTTTTTATCCAGAGTGATAACCGTATTCAGCGGCGAATTGATCAGCGTGCCAATGCGCACCAGCGGCAGGCCCTGATCCGCAAAGAAGTGCAACTGGGGCTGATAGGTAATGGCCAGGTCTGCCTGTTTTGCGGCAACCAGGCGCGGCGGCAGGGCGGCATCGGAAGGCGACACTATGTTCACATCCAGTCCCTCGGCCCGGAACGCGCCGATCTGCTCAGCGACCATAATGGGCGCATGGTCAGGATTGATATACCAGTCGAGCACCAGGGTCAGCTTTTCCGCTGCCAGCGCATGGCCGCTCAGTGCCGCGGTCAGCAGCAGTCCGCACAGGGTATTTTTCACCGTTAATGATTCCTTGATTAGCTATTTTCGGGCGCCCAACGGATCAGGCGGTGGAGCAGCGCATCAATCGCGACCCAGAGTAATACGGTCATCAGTACCAGAATGAACAGCGCGGCAAAGCAGATATCGGTCTGCATTCGGGCGTTGGCGTTAAGCATCACGTACCCCAGCCCCTCTGCCGAACCGACCCATTCGCCAATAATCGCGCCGATGGGGGCGACGGCAGCGGCCATCCGCAGGCCGCTGCCGAAGGCGGGTAGCGCGGCCATCACCCGGACATGCAGCAGTTGTGCCCGGCGCGTGGCACCCATCGTTCGGGCAAGGTCAAGCCAGTCATTGTTAACCCGACGGAGGCCGTCATAGAACGCGGAGGTCACCGGAAAGAAGATCACCAGCACGGCCATCGCCACCTTAGCGCTCAGCCCGAAGCCGAACCACAGCACCAGCAGCGGCGCCAGCGCGAAGACGGGGATGGCCTGGCTGGTCAATACGACGGGCATCAGCCAGCGCTGGAGCCGGGGCGAAAAGGTCATACAGAGCGCCAGCAGCGTGCCCAGCAGGACACCGAGCACTAAGCCGCTTAGCACCTCTGAGGCGGTGATCAGACTGTGCCAGGCCAGATAGCTGAGGTTGTTCCAGAATGCGCAGGCAACCGCCGCAGGCGAGGGCAGCAGGAACGCCGGAATATTGCTTAAGGTTGCCAGCCACCACAGCAGGAGCAAACCGCAAAAGATCACACCTCCCCGCATCATTCTGCGGCCCTCACCAGCTGTCGCATCAGTTCACCCTGACTGGTTAACAGATTAGGGTCGTCCGGCGCGCGCGGAGGCTGCCCGACCAGGGTGTGACTGTCATCAATGTGGGCCGGGGAACCCGCCAGCACCAGCAGGCGATGGCTGAGGCGGCAGGCTTCCATGGGATCATGGGTGATCAACAGCACGGTATTATCCACCAACAGCTCGGCGGCCAGCGTCTGGATTTTGGCCCGCGTGAGCGTATCCAGCGCGGAGAAGGGTTCATCCATCAGCACGACCGGGCGACGTTCATACAGCGTGCGCGCAATGGCGGCGCGCTGGCGCATCCCACCGGAGAGTGCCGCAGGCAGCATTTTCCCGTGACCGCTTAATCCGACCCGCTCCAGCAGATGGGTGGCCCATTCCCGATCGCCTTTTTCTCCTCGCAGACGAGCGCCCAGCATGATGTTATCCATCACCGTCAGCCAGGGATAGAGCAGATCTCTCTGGCCCATCCAGGCGATACGGCCCGCCAGGGGGAGCCCATCGCTGCCGCTGACCGTACCTGCGTCGGGAGCCGCCAGGCCAGCGATGATTTTCAGCAGGCTGGTCTTACCGCTGCCGCTGGCACCGAGCAGCGCCACAAAGCTGCCGGGCGCAATATCAACGCTGAGATGTTGGAAAATGGTGCGCTGGCCAAAGCTAAGGCCAAGATTGCGACAGGCAATACCCGGTGGTCGTGCGCCGCTCACGTTTCTGACGCCGCGTTCAGCCCCATTTGCCAGAAGTTAGCTTCCAGACGGGTGGCGGTAGTGAAAATTTCAGCGAGGCTGTTAAACCGCCCCCCGGCCCCGCGCTGCTGACCAACACGCTCCAGCAGTGTCAGGGTCGCACCTACGCCGCTGAGATACTCCGCATTGCCATAGTTGCGTATCCATGAGGCCCAGGGATTCCCCTCCCAAAGAGTCTGCGTATTCTGGAGCAAACCCAGCCCGATTTCTGCATAGCCCGCCACACAGGGCAGCAGCGCTGCCAGCAGATCCAGCGCGTCGCCTGAGTGGCCGATATCCAGTACATAGCGGGTATAGTTCAGGGTTTCTGGCGCCTCGGGTTCATTCGCCATGTCCGTTTCACTCAGCCCCCATTGCTGGCAGTAGCTCACGTGGAGCGGGAGTTCACTAAGCAGGGTATTGAGAGACGTGGACGCCGCGCGCATCTCTGGCAGGGTGTGCAGTTTGCTGACCAGCAGGCCATAGGCACGGGCGAAGTGGATGAGAAACAGATAATCCTGCGTCAGATAACGGCGGAAAGCGGCATGGGGAAGCGTGCTGGAAGCCAGCTGTTGCAGGAAGGGGTGATTAACATAGTGCTGCCACTCTGCGCCCGCATGCTGGCGAAGACGACCATACAGGCCCTGGCTGAAATCAGGGATGGGTAGATGAGACACTGAACCTCCGAAAATAAGTGGAGATCCGGACACGCAGAAGTGTGAACAGGCAATTGATCAGTGCCAACCCGTCCCTTCGCTGGCATGACCCAGATCAGGTTCAAAGGGTTCGGCTTACGCCATCTCAGCCCATTACTGGACACCCCTCGGAGCAAACTGTTATACGATATTTTATTTTTGATTACAACGCCGTAACAAGGACAGTAACGCGGGGGGAACCTGTCGGTTAACGGCCCCGTGCAGGCCTCATCTCCGCTATTTCAGGTTCTCTGGTGACGATGGGCTTTCGCTACTCTCATCCTCATCATCCTCTCTGACCGGATGGTTGGCGGTAAGCAGAAAGGGCGACTGCTGCCAGCGGGTGCGGCGGGTGCGCAGCAGCGTCCGGCTGAGAATAATGCCGATTGCCAGCGCCAGCAGCATCATCAGACGCAGAATATTGGTGGTATTATCCACCTGACGGGATTCGGTGACCAGCACGTGGGTATCCAGCGTGACGCGCAGGAATCCGCGAGGACCATCGGGAGTATCCAGCGGCTGCACAATCTGATGGTTGAAGTAGCTGCCCGCGCGATGGCCGTCCAGCGCCAGCCGATCGCGTACGTTAATGGTTTCCCCGCTGTGAGCCAGCAGCGCACCGTTGTCGTCGTAGACCGAGGCATCAAGAATGCGGCTGTCCGTGGTCAGCAGCGCAATGGCCTCGGTAATTTTCTGCCGGTTATCATCGCTGTTTTCCATCAGCGGCGTCAGGCTCCAGGCAACCTGTCGCGTCAGCGTTCGGGCCAGCTCCTCAACCTGCGCTGAACGGGCCATCTGATGACCCAGACTGAACCATGAGGCTCCCTGCATCAGTATCACCAGCAGAGTGAGGCAGATCAGCACGATCGCCGTACGGTGTAGTCGGAATTTTAATCTGGCCTTTGCCATCTTCACCCTTCATATTTTTTCAACGAACGCCGTCCGCCTCTTCGCTTTATGTTGCCAGAACCGGGGCTGACAGGGTAGCCTCTTGCGTGGTTAATATGTCCCTACAGGAGCTGTAATGCCAAATAGTCTGACCTGGTGCGACCTGCCTTCCGATGTCTCTCTCTGGCCGGGGTTACCTCTCTCTCTTAGCGGTGATGAAGTCATGCCGCTGGATTACCGCGCTGGCCGCACCGGCTGGCTTCTGTACGGCCGCAAGCTTGATAAAGCCAGCCTTACGGCGCTCCAGCATCAGCTGGGTGCGGCGATGGTTATCGTCAGCGCCTGGTGCGTTGATCAGTATCAGGTCGTGCGCCTGGCGGGCTCACTGACCCCACTCGCCACACGCCTGGCGCACGAAGCGGGCCTGGACGTCGCACCGCTGGGGAAAATTCCGCATCTGAAAACGCCCGGACTGCTGGTGATGGACATGGACTCCACCGCCATAGAAGTGGAGTGCATTGATGAAATCGCCAGGCTGGCGGGCTGCGGTGAGCAGGTGGCGGAAGTGACTGAGCGGGCGATGCGCGGCGAACTTGATTTCGCTGCCAGCCTGCGCCAGCGCGTTGCGGCGCTGAAAGATGCGGATGCCAACATCCTGGTTCAGGTACGTGACCAGCTGCCGCTGATGCCGGGCCTGACGCAGCTGGTAGAAAAACTCCAGGCGCTGGGCTGGCACGTGGCAATCGCCTCCGGCGGCTTTACCTTCTTTGCCGAATATCTGCGGGACAGGCTCCATCTGTCTGCCATTGCGGCTAACGTGCTGGAAATCCGCGACGGCAGGCTGACGGGCGAGGTGCTGGGCGATATTGTGGATGCCCGCTATAAAGCCGATACGCTGCTTAAGCTGGCTGAACGCTTTGAAATCGCGGAAGATCAGACCGTCGCCATCGGCGACGGAGCGAACGATCTGCTGATGATCAAGGCGTCGGCGCTGGGCATTGCCTACCACGCTAAACCGAAAGTCAATGAACAAACGGCGGTGACCATTCGTCACGCCGACCTGATGGGCGTGTTCTGTATTCTCAGCGGCAGCCTGATCTCTGATGAGCGTTAAGGAGGCGATTTGGCCAAAGCGGTGAAGCGCGCCTTTGTCTGTAACGAATGCGGCGCAGATTATCCACGCTGGCAGGGGCAGTGCAGCGCCTGCCAGGCCTGGAATACCATTACTGAAGTTCGCCTCTCTGCTTCGCCCACCGTGGCGCGTAATGAGCGCATGGGCTATGCAGGCAGCGCTGGCACCAGCCGCGTGCAGAAGCTGTCTGAAATCAGCCTTGAAGCGCTACCGCGTTTCAGCACCGGCTTTAAGGAATTTGACCGCGTACTGGGCGGCGGCGTGGTGCCGGGCAGCGCGATTCTCATCGGCGGCAATCCCGGCGCGGGAAAAAGTACCCTGCTGCTGCAAACGCTGTGCAAACTTTCTGAGGGAATGAAAACCCTCTACGTTACCGGCGAAGAGTCGCTTCAGCAGGTTGCAATGCGCGCCCACCGGCTGGGTCTGCCTACGGAGAACCTCAATATGCTGTCGGAAACCAGCATTGAGCAGATCTGCCAGATTGCCGATCAGGAGCAGCCGAGGCTGATGGTCATCGACTCTATTCAGGTGATGCATATGGCCGATATCCAGTCATCGCCCGGCAGCGTCGCCCAGGTGCGGGAAACGGCAGCCTATCTGACCCGCTTCGCCAAAACGCGCGGGGTGGCGATTGTGATGGTGGGCCATGTGACCAAAGATGGCTCTCTGGCAGGGCCGAAGGTGCTTGAGCACTGTATCGACTGCTCGGTACTGCTGGATGGCGATGCCGATTCACGCTTTCGTACGCTGCGCAGTCATAAAAACCGCTTCGGTGCGGTGAATGAACTGGGCGTCTTCGCCATGACCGGGCAGGGGCTGCGCGAGGTAAGCAACCCGTCGGCTATCTTCCTGAGCCGCGGTGACGAAGTGACCTCCGGCAGTTCGGTCATGGTGCTGTGGGAAGGCACGCGTCCGCTGCTGGTGGAGATTCAGGCGCTGGTGGATCACTCGATGATGGGCAATCCCCGGCGCGTTGCCGTTGGCCTGGAGCAGAACCGACTGGCGATCCTGCTGGCCGTATTGCACCGTCACGGTGGGCTACAGATGGCGGATCAGGACGTGTTTGTTAACGTGGTTGGCGGCGTCAAGGTCACGGAAACCAGTGCGGATCTGGCGCTGATGCTGTCGATGGTCTCCAGCCTGCGCGATCGTCCTTTACCTCATGATCTGGTGGTCTTCGGCGAAGTCGGGCTGGCGGGCGAGATCCGTCCGGTGCCAAGCGGGCAGGAGCGTATCTCTGAGGCGGCAAAGCATGGCTTCCGGCGCGCGATTGTGCCCGCCGCTAACGTACCGAAAAGGCCACCGGAAAATATGAAAGTCTATGGCGTGAAAAAGCTCGCCGACGCGCTGGCGATACTGGACGACCTGTAACGTTTGGCCGGGATCATTCCTCCTGACGGCTGAACGTATTACTATCGGTCAGGCAGGTTCGTCTGGGCAGTTGAACGTCATTGCGATCGGTGAGGCGGGTTCGCCCGGATAGCTGAACGTACTATCATCTGAGGGCGGGCCTGACGCCGTCCTTTATGCAGGAGGCATTTGATGTCGTCATTTGATTATTTGAAAACCGCTATCCGCCAGCAGGGCAGCACGCTACAGCAGGTGGCCGATGCGAGCGGCATGACAAAGGGTTACCTAAGCCAGCTGCTGAACGCGAAAATAAAAAGTCCCAGCGCCCGGAAGCTGGAAGCGATTCACCGTTATCTCGGGCTGGAATTCCCTCGTCGCGAAAAAACCGTCGGCGTGGTCTTCGGCAAATTTTACCCGCTGCATACCGGGCATATCTATTTGATCCAACGCGCCTGCAGTCAGGTCGATGAGCTGCATATCATCATGGGCTACGATGAGCCACGCGATCTGCAGCTGTTTGAAGACAGCGCCATGTCGCAGCAGCCCACCGTCAGCGACCGACTGCGCTGGCTGCTGCAAACCTTTAAGTATCAGAAAAACATTCGTATTCACTCTTTTAACGAAGAGGGGATGGAGCCGTATCCGCACGGCTGGGATGTCTGGAGTCGTGGCATCACCGACTTTATGGAAAACCACGGCATCGTACCGAATCGCGTGTATACCAGTGAGGAGCCGGATGCTTCGCAGTATCAGCAGCATCTGGGCATTGAAACCATTCTGATCGATCCGCAGCGATCCTTTATGAATATCAGTGGCGGACAGATCCGTCAGGATCCGTTCCGCTACTGGGAGTATATTCCCACCGAAGTTAAGCCCTTTTTCGTGCGTACCGTGGCGATTCTGGGCGGTGAATCCAGTGGGAAATCGACCCTGGTGAACAAGCTGGCTAACATCTTCAATACCACCAGCGCCTGGGAATTTGGCCGCGACTACGTGTTTTCCCATCTCGGCGGCGATGAGATGGCCCTGCAATATTCCGACTACGATAAAATCGCGCTGGGTCAGGCGCAGTACATTGATTTCGCAGTAAAATATGCCAATAAAGTGGCCTTTATTGATACCGATTTTGTCACTACCCAGGCCTTCTGCAAAAAATATGAGGGGCGCGAGCACCCCTTTGTTCAGGCGCTGATCGACGAGTACCGTTTCGATCTGGTTATTCTGGTGGAGAACAATGTGCCCTGGGTAGCCGATGGGCTGCGCAGCCTGGGCAGCTCAGTGGATCGCAGGGAATTCCAGCAGCTACTGATCTCGATGCTGGAGGCGAATAATATCCCCTGGGTGCACGTTGAGCAGGATAACTACGATGAGCGCTTCCTGCGCTGCGTGGAGCTGGTGAAAGAGATGATGGGCACCTGACGCGCCCGGTAGCAAAGGCTGTGCCCTGCGCACAGCCTTTGCTACGCAGGCTCCACAGGCAATGGGCTTTATTTCAGGCCAGCGCCCGCAGGGCATTCACGCTTCGCTGGCGCACGAAAATCGCCAGCAGCAGCATGCCTGCCAGCGCCAGCACGCTGGCCAGCATAAAGGCCGAGGCGTATCCGCCGCCGTACTAAAAAGCCGCCGCCACGCCCAGTACCGGCAGTGAAAAAACGTAGCGCCACAGCCGGACATGGGAGGGGGCACCTTTCTCCGTCAGCCGTGTCGCGGGGCGTTCGGCAGCGATCAGCGTGCGCTCGGCTGCCGTAATGCGGGGATGGTGCTCGGGCCTGTCGCGAAACAGCCACAGCCAGAAGGTCAGCCAGACAAAGCCCAGAACGGCGATAGCCACAAACGAGACCCGCCAGCCAAAATGTAGCCCGATAAGACCCACAATCGGCGCCGCGACCGCCGCGCCAAGCGGCTGACCTGCGTTAGTGAAACCGACCGCGCGTCCCACCTCCCGGCGGGGGAACCAGTTGCAAATCGATTTATTGGTGGTGGTTCCCATCGGTCCTTCGCCAATGCCGAACAGCACGCGCACTATAAGCAGCTGGAAAAAGCTTCCAGCGAGCGCGGTGGCACCGCAGAACAGTGACCAGACAGCGGCCGCCCAGCCAAAGACCTTACGCGGGCCGTAGCGGTCTGCTCCCCATCCACCAAGAAAGCAGAACAGGCAGTAACTGATAAAAAAGCAGCTAAAGAGGATCCCCATCTGCGCATCATCAATATGCAGATCCTTTTTTACCAGGGGGGCCATAACCGATAGCGCGGCGCGATCGAGATAATTAAGCATGCCGGCGAAGAACAACAGCAGGGCGACGGTACTGCGGATATTTTTATACATAGTGTACGCCCTCCGCATCAATTCGCCGATGGTAAAGGGTATGCTCCTTCATCACCACGGCATCCGGCTCAAAGCCCAGCCCGGGGATATCAGGCAGGCTGAACTGCGGGGAGAGGTCGGGCTGTGGGTGAAGCCGCGCAGAGAAGTGAATAAAGGGGCGCTCCAGCTGGACATCATCAGGCAGGGCGGCGACGAGATGCGCGCTAGCCAGCAGTCCCGCACCGTAGTAAAAACAGTGGGGTACCATCTCCACCTTATGACGTCTGGCCTGTTCCGCTATTCGCAACGCGGCGCTGATGCCGCCCACTTTTGCCACGCTGGGCTGTGCCACATCCACGGCCTGCTGGTTAAACAGCGCCGCAAACCCTTCTGCACCTGACGCGTTTTCACCGGCGGCGATCGGTGTACCTTCCCGACGTACGCGCGCCAGCCCGGCTGCATCTTCCGGTGGCCACACTGGCTCTTCCAGCCAGGCCAGGTTCAGCGTCTTAAGCTCGCGCGCACGCTGGCAGGCCTCCTCTGGCGTCCAGGGACAGTTAACGTCCACCATCAAGCGGGCCTCCGCTGGCAGCGCTGCGCGGGCGGCGGCAATGGCCTCAACGTGCGTTTCATGCAGCTTCAGCGAGCGAAAGCCCGCCTGCCACGCCCTTTTCACCTGGCGCGCGACCTCTTCAGGCTGATTGTTATAGCTGACCAGGCTGGCGTAACACGCAATATGCTGGCGTGTGGCACCCAGCAGCTGCCATAGCGGCTGTTTATGATGCTGCCCCAGTAAATCCCACAGGGCAATATCCATTGCTGACAGGGCAAAGCGTACCGGGCCGCTCCCGCCAAAGGCATGGAGCGCTTTTTCTGCTCCATCAACCAGCGTTGCCAGCGTTTCAGGGCAGGTGGGGACCGTTTTGCCCAGAAAGTAGGGGATCACCAGGTCCTGTAATGCCCGGGCGGTAACGGCATTGGACAGGTGCCCGAATCCCTCGCCCCATCCCTGCCGTCCGCTGTCGGTAACGACCCGGATCAGTAGCGTTTCCATCTGCGTCAGCGCCGCTGATGCGGCATTCCACGCCCGTTCGCCGCTGACGGCCGTACCGCGATCGCTGGCAAACGGGATGCTGAGGCGTATAACCTCCACGTAACTGATTTTCATGCCATAAACCTCACAAAGTAGGGCGGCTGTACGCTTGTAATTAGCATAATGGGCGCGTATCAACCGGAGGAGATAAGAGGTGGATTGCTACACTCCCAGTATAAAAAGGGGCGCGGGGAGGTTCATCGTTCAGGCGCACAAGGATGCAGCCGGAACGGGTGGCATAATTTGGCATTTGGATAAGGAGTAGCGGGACGGGTCACAAAAAGAGGGAAAACGGCGGGCCTGAGTGCGCCCGCCGGAGACGGAGTAAGCGATAATTGCGCTATGCTCGCCTGATACTGAGCGAGTGTTAATGACATTATGCTCGCCTGATACTGAGCGAATGTAAATGACGTTATGTGTATTAGCTCAGACCTGATGCCAGCCGGATATTCAGTAAGCGATGACCACTTTACCGCGCATATGACCATCCAGTACCAGCCGGTGTGCCTCTGTCAGCGTCTCAACGCTCAGGCCCTGGAGCGTTTTGCTAAGGGTGGTGGTAATTTTCCCTTCGTCAATAAGCTTAGCGGTTTCGTTAAGGATCTCTCCCTGACGGGCGATATCCGGCGTGGTATACATGCTGCGGGTGTACATAAACTCAAAGTGCAGCGCCGCGCTTTTCAGCTTTAGCTCGGTCATATCCAGCGGGGCTTCGTTCTCAACGATGGTACAGATCTGTCCCTGAGGCGCAATCAGCTTTGCCATTGTCGCCCAGTGTCCATCGGTATCGTTCAGGCAGAAAATATAATCCACCTGCTGCAACCCCTGTTTTTCCAGCTCGGCAGGCATATTCCGATAGTCGATGACTTTGTCGGCTCCGCGATCCTTACACCACTCTACCGAGTCAGGACGCGATGCCGTGGCGATGATAGTGACCTTGCTGAATAGTTTGGCGAACGGAATGGCCAGCGATCCTACGCCGCCCGCACCACCGACGATCAGCAGCGTTTTTCCCTCTTCCGCCTGGTCAATGTGCAGCCGGTCAAACAGACCTTCCCACGCGGTCAGCGCCGTTAACGGAAGCGCAGCGGATTCCGCCCAGTTCAGCGAAGCAGGCTTGTGCCCGGTAATTCGCGCATCGATCAGCTGGAAGGTGCTGTTGCTGCCGGGACGGGTAATATCTCCGGCGTAATAGACTTCGTCCCCGGGCTTAAACCCGCTGACTTTGCTACCGACTTCATGCACCACGCCGCTGGCATCCCATCCGAGAATACGTGGTACCTGAAGGCCATTTTTTTGCGCGCCTTTATGCACTTTCGTATCCACCGGGTTAACGGAGGCGGCGTGAACTTCTACCAGCAGGTCATATTCGCCCGGCGTGGCTTTTTCCGGGTAAATTTCAATAAATTGCTGCGGATTTTCTGGATTAATTGCAATTGCCTGGATAGTCATAGTGCATCTCCTATAAGGTGTGACATTGAGTGTATAAGCTAAATACGCTGAAGATAAGTGGCACAATAACTAACTCAGCGTTCATCTCAGGTGAACAATCATGTTTAAACATCTCCAGGATATGGCGCTCTTTGCGCTGGTGGCCGAATGTGGCAGCTTTACTGCCGCCGCAATGCGAGCTGGATTACCGAAATCCAGCGTTAGCCAGCGGATCAGCCAGCTGGAACGTACTTTGGGTCTGCGACTTATTAATCGTACTACACGGCAGCTTAATCTGACCTTTGCCGGCGAGCGCTATCGGGTCCACTGCCAGGAGATGCTGCTGGCCAGCGAGCGAGCAGGTCTGGCGATCCAGCGCCTGCGGGATAATCCCAGCGGGCGGTTAAGAATCACCTCGCCCGCCGGGATTGGCGCCACGCTGCTGGCGCGGTTCAATGCCGCCTTTCAGAAAGAATATCCTGAGGTAATGCTGGAAGTGTCGGTATCCGATGAAATGAGCGATCTGGTGCAGGAAGGAGTTGATATTGCGCTGCGCACGGGTCAACCACACGACTCTTCGCTTATCGGTCGGCGGATAGGCTACTGCGAGCGCCTGCTGGTTGCCTCGCCCGCCTATCTGGCACAGAACAAGACGCTGCGGCATCCGGGCCAGATGGCTGAGCACCGATTCATCGCCCATCGCGCCTGGAGCGCGTGGCTGTTAAAGCGCGGCGAGGAGTATTTTCGCTGGCTGCTGCCGCCGGTCCATATGACGGATAATCTGATTTATGCCCGGGAGTGCGTACTGGAAGATGCAGGCATAACGCTTTTGCCGCGTTTTATGGCCGTAAATTTCCTCGTGGAGGGATCGCTGGTCAGGGCACTGCCGGAGTGGGAGGTCGAAGGTAATGAACTCTGGCTGGTTTACCCAAGCCGTAAACTGAATTCACCCGCGCTGGCGTGTTTTATCGATTTCGCGCTGCAATCGCCGATTTTTAAAGAGTTTTATCGTTAAATAACCGTGCGTAATATCGCGGTGCAGGCGGGTTGCGCCACGTACAATGTAGACAGGGCTGTGTGGCGGGATTCAGGGTCAAAACCCGCCCAGTGACACAGCTATGTTGTTTGCAGGAAGGTCAAAACCGGCCCGGCGACAGGGCTATGTTGCGGGTCAGAACGCCGGGACGCCATAAACCCCTCCCTGGGGGCTTCACTGCCGCATCCCTGCGGCAGAGACCCGGCTAATCTGCTCCGCAACACCGCCTTCTGGCTGCGGAATGGTCTTTAAGTAGTCTGGCACTGAGAAATATCAGAACCTGCTTCTGATCCTACCGTAATTATCTGTCGGTAGTTTTGTAATCTGATACTGAGGGTCAGAACGCTTTTAGCAGCGACAACAGAGCCAGAGGCCAGGCGGGGACCGTTGGCTAAGCGGACCGTCGAGCGCAGGGATGCGCGAGCCGAGCCCACACGGACGTGCTTGCGGCGTGTCCGCGTGACAACGGTTCCCGCAGGGCTTTGCACCTTATCATTGCAACGACATACGTGACGAAAAAACGGGTTTCGATGCTGCACAACAGTTGCACATCGTTCTTATTAAGAAAGAGAGCAGGGCCTGGCAGGGAGAAGTGTATGAATGGAAAACGCTATAAAAGATAAGGCGGTTTGCACCGCCTTATCGTCAGTGACTGGATCGTACGCTTATTACTTGCTCATACGCTTGTATTTGATGCGCTTTGGCTCCAGCGCATCGGCGCCCAGCGTGCGTTTCTTATACTCTTCGTACTCGGTGAAGTTACCTTCAAAGAATTCGATGTTGCCTTCATCCTGGTAATCCAGAATATGGGTGGCAATACGGTCCAGGAACCAGCGGTCATGCGAGATGACCATCGCGCAGCCCGGGAACTCCAGCAGGGCGTTTTCCAGCGCGCGCAGGGTTTCGATATCCAGGTCGTTTGTCGGTTCATCCAGCAGCAGCATGTTGCCGCCAACCTGCAGCAGCTTCGCCAGGTGCAGACGGCCACGCTCGCCGCCGGAGAGTTCGCCAACGCGCTTACCCTGATCCACGCCCTTAAAGTTAAAGCGTCCGACATAGGCACGGCTTGGCATTTCCGTGGTGCCGATACGCATAATATCCTGGCCGCCGGACACCTCTTCCCACACGGTTTTGGAATTATCCATGCTGTCGCGGAACTGATCGACCGAAGCCAGCTTCACGGTATCGCCGAGCACAATGCTGCCGGAGTCAGGCTGTTCCTGACCGGACATCATGCGGAACAGGGTCGATTTACCGGCACCGTTCGGGCCGATGATGCCCACGATAGCGCCCTTCGGCACGGAAAAGGTAAGGTCATCGATCAGCAGGCGATCGCCGTACGATTTGCGCAGGTTACTCACCTCGACCACCTTATCGCCCAGGCGCGCGCCCGGTGGGATAAAGAGTTCGTTAGTTTCGTTACGCTTCTGATAGTCGGTGTTATTCAGCTCTTCAAAGCGAGCCAGACGGGCTTTGCCTTTAGACTGACGGCCTTTTGCCCCCTGACGCACCCACTCCAGCTCTTTCTCAATCGACTTACGACGAGCGGCTTCGCTTGATGCTTCCTGCGCCAGACGCGCGTCTTTCTGCTCCAGCCAGGAGGAGTAGTTGCCTTCCCACGGGATACCTTCGCCGCGGTCCAGCTCAAGGATCCAGCCCGCCACGTTATCAAGGAAGTAACGGTCATGGGTGATCGCGACCACGGTGCCTTCAAAGTCGTGCAGGAAGCGCTCCAGCCACGCCACGGATTCAGCATCCAGGTGGTTTGTTGGCTCATCCAGCAGCAGCATATCGGGTTTTTCCAGCAGCAGGCGGCACAGGGCGACGCGGCGACGCTCACCGCCGGAGAGGTTGGCGATTTTCGCATCCCAGTCCGGCAGGCGCAGCGCATCGGCGGCGCGTTCAAGCTGGGTATTCAGGTTGTGACCATCATGGGCCTGAATAATTTCTTCCAGGCGACCCTGCTCGGCAGCCAGCTTATCGAAGTCTGCATCCTCTTCAGCGTAGAGCGCGTAAACCTCATCAAGACGCTTCAGCGCGCCGACCACTTCCGCCAGCGCCTCCTCAACGGATTCGCGAACGCTGTGCTCCAGATTTAGCTGCGGCTCCTGCGGCAGATAGCCGATTTTCAGGCCGGGCTGCGGACGCGCTTCGCCTTCGATATCTTTATCAATACCGGCCATGATGCGCAGCAGGGTGGATTTACCTGCGCCGTTCAGACCGAGCACGCCAATTTTGGCACCCGGGAAAAAGCTCAGGGAGATGTTTTTAAGAATATGACGCTTCGGCGGAACCACTTTGCCGACGCGGTGCATGCTATAGACGAATTGAGCCACGTAGGATGAGCCTCTTGGTGTCTGTGTTTTAATTGGGGCAGCAGGCCGCCCGCTCAGACGGCAAGTTTAGCGGGTTTCCCGGGGTAATCACAGCCCGGGAGCCGGGGATTATCCCCCCTGGCCGTTCAGCATCACGATGCCCAGCTGTGTCAGCCGCTGATTCAGGCTCGCGGGCGGCGCTTCGTCGCTTACCAGCGTATCGAATGCGCTGAGTTCGCCAATGCGCGCAGGTAGCACTTTGCCAAACTTACTGCTGTCCGCCAGCAGGATTTTATGGCTGGCCCGCTGTAACGCCTGATGTTTCATGGGCAGTTCATTCAGGTTATAGCAGGTCGCGCCCTGAACATCGTCAATACCGGCGGCAGAGATAAAGGCCTTGCCCGGGCAGAGACTGTCCATTACCGAACCCGAGCCAAGCGGCGTGAAGAGAGCATTGTCGGCGTGAAACTCTCCGCCGTTGAGGATCACCCGGCAGGCCGGTTTCTCCTTCAGCGCCAGGAAAGTGTTCATCGCGCAGCAGATAGCGGTAAAGGTCAGCTGGTTATCAATGGCGTCGACCACCCACGGCATGGTGGTGCCACAATCGAAAAAGACCGTATCGCCCGGCTCTATTAGCGCGGCGGCCAGCTGCCCGAGACGCCGTTTCTTATCGACGTTTTGTGCCTGCTGATCGGAAACAAAGTAGTGGCCCTGATGACTTTTCGGATCGCTGACGATATAGCCGCCCAACAGCACCACCATGGCGGAGGGTTCGCTGAGATCGCGCCGGACGGTCATTTCTGAGACGCCGAGCAGCTGGGCCGCATCTTTCAGATGGATCTTGTCGGTCCGCTTTAGCGCCTGCGCCAGTCTGTTAATGCGCTCGTCACGCCGGGTTTCCATACTCATCACTCCTGGATCAATCAGTTAACATCCCTCGCCGCCGTGCTGTGACCTTAAATGTTGCCACGCCGGAGCCGGTGGAAGAGGACAGGAACGCCCCTGAGATCGCGATAAATATCCCATATTTTAAAGGTTTGCATCGCGCAGAGCAGACAGGTTGCCAATATTACCTTCAATGGGATCGCGCCGCAAATCTCACAAACTGGCTGAACCTCTTTTTAAGACGGATCGGGTCGGCAGGGGTAATGTCGGCTGCGGGATGCCAGCCCGGCAGATTTTTCAGATTAGCGCATCGATTGTGAAAATAATAACATTTTTTCAGCGGCGTGAGTGCGCATATCCTCCGTTTTATCCAGAATTTTCCGATGAGACGAGTGTCACATTTTTAACATACCCTGGTTGTTATTGTTAGTTTTACAACATTAAATGATCGTACTTTACAGGGGAGAAATGTGATGGATATTGCCGTCATCGGTTCAAATATGGTCGATCTGATCACCTATACCAGTACGATGCCAAAAGCTGGCGAAACGCTTGAAGCGCCCGATTTTGCGCTGGGCTGTGGCGGAAAAGGGGCTAATCAGGCGGTCGCTGCCGCAAAGCTCGGGGCGAACGTGATGATGGTCAGCAAGGTGGGCGAGGATCTTTTTGCTGAGAACACCATCAGAAATTTACAGCAGTTTGGCGTCGATACGCAGCATGTCACCGTTGCCCGCGGCACTTCCAGCGGCGTTGCGCCCATCTTTGTGGACGATCAATCGCAAAACCGCATTTTGATCATCAAAGGCGCCAACGCTCGGCTTACACCCGCCGATATTGATGCCGCCGCAGAGGAACTTAAGGCCTGTCGCCTGCTGGTGCTCCAGCTGGAAATCCCGCTGCCGACGGTTTACCACGCCATTACCTTTGCGCGTCAGCACGGTATTCAGGTGATCCTTAACCCGGCACCCGCCGTGGCCGGACTGGATATTGACTACGCCTGTCAGTGCGATTTTTTTATGCCGAACGAGACGGAGCTGGAGATCCTCACCGGCATGCCGGTAAGCAGCGATGACGAGGTGCTGCGTGCCGGACAGATGCTGCTTGGACGCGGGTTAAAGAATCTGATCATTACCCTGGGGAGTCGGGGATCGGTCTGGATGCAGGGTGACGCGGTTTATCGCGTTGAGCCGGTGCCCGTTAAGGCGGTCGATACCAGCGGAGCCGGTGACGCCTTTATTGGCTGCTTCGCGCACTTTCTGATCCAGCACGGCGATATTCCGCGCGCAATGCAGTCGGCATCGGCCTTCGCCGCCTGTAGCGTTACCGGCCGGGGCACGCAGCGGTCATACCCCGATGCCGACGCCTTTCACCGTTTTCTCACCGCTTAACTGAGGATTCGCCATGCACCAGAACATTGTCCAGCAGCCTGACGGCTACTTAAATAAAACGCCGCTGTTCCAGTTTATTCTGCTCTCCTGCCTGTTCCCGCTGTGGGGATGTGCTGCCAGTCTGAATGATATTTTGATTACCCAGTTCAAAAGCGTATTCGCGCTGAGCGACTTCGCCAGCGCGCTGGTGCAGAGCGCCTTTTATGGCGGCTATTTCCTGATTGCGATACCGGCTTCGCTGGTGATCCGCAGCAGCAGCTACAAGGTCGCCATCCTGCTGGGACTGGCGCTCTATATTGCAGGCTGCGTGCTGTTTTACCCCGCGTCGCATATGGCGACCTATACCATGTTCCTGGCGGCTATCTTTGCCATCGCCATCGGGCTGAGCTTTCTGGAGACGGCGGCCAATACCTACAGCTCGATGATAGGCCATCGCGACCGCGCTACGCTGCGCCTTAACGTCAGCCAGACCTTTTATCCCGTTGGCGCGCTGATGGGCATTGTGCTGGGGAAATATCTGGTGTTTCAGGATGGCGACAGCCTGCACAGCCAGATGGCGGGCATGGATGCCGGGCAGCTGCATCAGTTCCGCCTGGCGATGCTGGAGCATACGCTGGCGCCTTACAAATATCTGGTGATGGTGCTGGTGGTGGTTATGGTGCTGTTTCTGCTGACGCGCTATCCACACTGTAAACCGGCAAGCGTCGGCAGAGCGCGCCCCTCGCTGGGTGAAACCTTTCGCTATCTGGCGAACAATCGGCACTTTAAGCGCGGGATTATTACCCAGTTCCTGTATGTCGGCATGCAGGTGGCGGTGTGGTCGTTTACCATTCGACTGGCGCTGAACCTGGGCGCAGCGAACGAACGTCATGCCTCTAACTTTATGATTTACAGTTTTATCTGCTTCTTTATCGGCAAGTTTGTCGCCAATTTCCTGATGACCCGCTTTCGCGCCGAGAAGGTCCTGATCGCCTATTCGGTGGTGGGCGTTGCCACGCTACTCTATGTGATGCTGGTGCCAGACTTTACCGCCGTTTATGCCGCCGTGTTTGTCAGCGTGCTGTTTGGTCCCTGTTGGGCGACGATTTACGCCGGTACGCTGGCGACGGTCGACAATAAATATACCGAGGTGGCCGGTGCCTTTATTGTGATGGCTATCGTGGGGGCGGCCTTCGTGCCCGCGCTACAGGGACTGGTGTCCGATCGGCTGGGGTCTATGCAGCTGGCCTTTGGCGTCTCGCTGCTGTGCTTTGCCTGGGTAGGCTTTTACTTCTGGGGTGAGCTGCGCTTCAAAAAACAGCCCGTTGCCGGCGGCGATCTGGCTAAGGGGGCGTTATGACAACGCGTTTGCCGCTGACCCCCGCGCTGTTTTCTGCGACGCCGCGCGTGCTATTAGATAACCCCGCTTTTACCGTTGAGCTGTTCCGCTTCCCCTCAGGGATTGAGGCGGTAAAGCTGATAAACAGCCGGGGATCGCTTATCGTGCTGCCGTTCTATGGCCAGATGATTTGGGACGCGGTGTTTGACGGGCGATCTCTGACCATGGGCAGCGGCTTTACTCAGCCGTTGCCGGGTAACAATATTATTGATACCTATGGCTGCTTTGCTTTCCATTCCGGCCTGCTGGCCAACGGCTGCCCGGCCCCGGAGGACGAGCATCCCCTGCATGGCGAAATGGCCTGCGCGCGAATGGACAGCGCCTGGCTGGCGCTGGATGAGGAGCGGGTAACGCTGCAGGGGGAGGTGGAATATATCAAAGGGTTTGGACACCACTACCGCGCCGCACCGTCGGTGACCCTGCTGGCCGGGAGGCCGCGCCTTGAGATAGCGATGAAGGTGACTAACCTCTCCGGCAATCCAATGCCGTTACAGTATATGTGCCATATGAACTATGCGTGGGTGGACAACGGCGTCTTTCGCCAGACTATTCCGCAGGCGGCTTTTCAACTGAGAACCAGTATTCCGGGCCACGTTCACCCGACCGCCAGCTGGCTGGACTACACGCGACAGCTGGCGAGCGCGCCTGCGGAATTTGACGGGCTGAGCCGCCCCGAAATGTGCGATCCGGAGATTGTCTTCTTTGCCGATAATCTTGCGAAGTATGGCGAAAGCGCGGAATTTAGCGTGCAATCGCCGCAGGGTTACGGCTTTAGCACGCGGTTTGCTACCGCGCAGTTTCCCCATGCGACGCGCTGGATATTGCATAATGCTGACCAGCAGGTAGCCGCCTTTATCCTCCCCGCCACCTGTCGCCCCGAGGGGTTTCTGGCAGCGAAGCAGGCGGATACGCTTATTCAGCTGGCACCCGGGCAACAGCGGGACTTCAGGGTGGAAACCGGCATGATGGAGACCGCCTGCCCGCGGTGAGTCTGCGCACGCTACACGTCACGGGGCGTCTGGCTCAGCGCTGTCGTTTTTCACTGCCGGAAAGCGCCAACGTCGGGCCGCCGTTCTGCGCCACGGCGTCGCGCGAAACGGCGATGCTTTGCGGCGGCAGCGTGCCGAGCAATGCAGGGATAATCACGTCGTGGCGGTGAATCATCGAGTGGTGGTTTTCCGCCAGCGGGATGACCCGCAGGTGAGGGCAGACCTGGCCCAGACCATTATCGCTGAGGGCCAGTATTCTGCTGCCATCCGCCGTGCCCGACTCGCTGAGATCGACAAACTGGGTGGCTTTAAACAACGTGACGCGGGTCGCGTTGAGCGTTCCGCTCAGTGCCTGAGTGTTCATGCCCAGCTCGGTCTCTTCCGCCTGAATGGCGCGTTTCACGGCCATCTCGTCCAGGCCGATGGCCGAGAGTAAGGTCGCCAGCATACCAGGCGCAATCTGCTGGTGAACGTCGCAGCGATAGAGCGTATCCAGCAGGCAGACGTGAATATGGCGATAGCCGAGCTGTTCCAGCTGCACGGCCATCTCCAGCGCAATCAGGCCGCCCAGCGACCAGCCAAGCAGGTTTACCGAACGATCGACGGGCAGTCCCTGCTGCTGTATATGCTGTAGATAGTAACTGGCCAGTGCGGGCAGGGTGGGGATATGTGGCCGGTTAAACAGGTTGTAGTTGCTTACCCCGGTGACGTTCATCTCTCCCTCGAGGCGCGTAGCCAAATCCTGATAAATCTCGCAGCCAACGGCTGCCGGATGCACCGTCCACAGAGCCTCCGCGGCGCGATGCTGGTTCAGCGGCTGCAACAGGCTGAAGTCCGCTAAAGGCGGTAAGGGCGGTGATGCATAGTCATGGACGCTGAGGTCACTGGTTTGCGGCTCCGGCCCGTTCTGCGCCAGGAGGGCAGCCTGGGTACGCAGGGTGGTATGGGCGTAAAGCGCCTTCATATCTATCTTCATTCCCTGACGCTTAAGACGCATCATCAGCTGTATGCCATGCAGTGAGTGGCCGCCCAGCTCAAAGAAATCATCGTCAAGGCCAGGGGTGGGCACCTCCAGCAGATCGGCCCAGTGCACCGCGAGAATGCGCTCCTGTTCGGTTACGGCGGGCTGATAAATCTTTTTCTCCGCCCCGGCGAGAGTGGGCTGGGGAAGCGCCCGGCGATCCAGCTTGCCGTTGGGTGAAAGCGGCAGCGCCGCCAGCGGAACAAAGCAGGCCGGGATCATAAAGCCCGGTAGCGAGCGGCTCAGTTGTTCCCGCCACTGGCTAGCGTCCGCGACGTCCGCCGTGGCCACCCAGGCCACCAGACGCTTGTCGCCCTGGCGATCGTCGCAGGCCAGCACTACCGCATCGTCAATGCCCGGACAGCCGCGCAGTGCCTGCTCGATCTCACCCAGCTCAATACGCAGTCCGTGAATTTTCACCTGGAAATCATTGCGTCCCAGGTACTCAATGCTGCCATCTTCCAGCCAGCGTGCCAGATCGCCGGTTTTATAGAGCCTTGCTCCGGCGGCGTCGCTAAACGGGTCGGGTATAAAGCGTTCCTGGCTGAGCGCATCGCGGTTCAGGTAACCCCGTGCGACCTGGACACCGCCAATATGCAGCTCACCGCTGACGCCGGGCGGAACGGGTTGCAGCCCGGCATCCAGAATATAGAGGCGGGTATTGGCTACCGGTTTTCCTATTGGCACCCGTGCGCGGGGATCGTCTGACCGACAGTGCCAGAAAGAGACGTCAACCGCCGCCTCGGTAGGCCCGTACAAATTGTGTAGCTCAGCCTGCGGCAGCTGATGATGAAAGCGCTTAACGGCGGCCAGCGGCAGCGCTTCCCCGCTACAGAAGACCCGTTGCAGTCTGGCGCACTGCGCCATCGCGCCGTGACGCAGAAACAGCTGGAGCATGGAGGGGACAAAATGCAGCGTGGTCACCCTCCACCGGGAAATCATGTCGCTCAGATAGGCGGGATCCTGATGGCCGCCCGGCCTGGCTATGGCCAGCCGGGCACCCGCCATCAGCGGCCAGAAAAACTCCCACACTGAGACGTCAAAGCTAAAGGGGGTTTTCTGCAGCACGGTATCCTGCGACGTCAGGTGATAGGTTTCCTGCATCCACAGCAGCCGGTTCATGACCGCCAGATGCTCGTTCATTACGCCCTTAGGCTTGCCGGTGGAGCCGGAAGTATAGATAACATAGGCCATCGATCGCTGCGTATCCGGCAGGATATCAGGCAGGTTGGTCATGGACCTTCGCCGCCACTTCTGTCTGTCTCTCTGCATATGCAGCGTCGCCAGACTGCCCTCCAGCAGGCCGCTCAGCGCCCGTTGTCCGGCGTCGTCGATCAGCAGACATTTTGCGCCACAGTCGGTCAGCATGTGCTGAAGGCGGTCCGCCGGATAATCGGGGTCGAGCGGGACGTAGGCGCCCCCGGACTTCAGAATGGCCAGCAGTGCCACCACCATCTCTGCACTTCGCTCGACGCACAGCGCAACGCGATCGTCTGCCCCAATCCCGCTGTCGCGCAGGTATCCGGCCAGCTGGTTGGCGCGTTGGTTGAGCGCGGCGTAGCTTAGCGTTGCCACATCGCCGCAAAGCGCCACTGCCTGCGGCGTCAGTGCCGCCTGGCGTTCAAAATAGCGGTGAATACCCTGGGGGAAGTGCCATGGCTGCGCGGTGTCGTTCCACAGATTTAGGATACTGTGCTGCTCCGACGGCAGCAGCAGGGGCAGCAGCGCCATGGGCTGCTCCGGCGGGGCATCCAGTATCGCCGCGATCAGGTGCAGCAGACGGTCGGCGATACGCTCACCTTCGTCCCGGCTGAACCAGGCCTCATTAGCGTTGCACTCCAGCACCGGATCGTCACCGGGATGGTAGTGGCGCAGATAAACGGCCAGCGGCGTCTGCTCGTATCCGTGTTGTAAGGCCTCGACCTTAAGTGGGCTACCGTTCAGCTCGATGTCGGTGGGAAAGGTTTCCAGTGAAAAGCTCAAATCGTACAGCTGGCGCCGCCCCTGCTGACTCAGTCGCAGTTCGCGATTAAGCTCAGCGATCGGAAAACGCTGATGGCGATAGCTGCGCCGCAGTTCGCCTGCGACCTGCTTTACCAGCGTAGAAAAAGGATTAGCGGTGTTGGTATCCAGTCTTACCGGGATCATGGAGGAGAACATACCCAGCGTCTGTTTGTGCCTGGCGCGGTTATGCACCGGCACGCCGAGCGTCACCGCCTCCGTTTGCCACTGGCGCGAAAACCAGCAGGCGATCAGCGCACTGAGAAAGTGCATCGGCGAGGCGCCATACCGGTGTGCATACTCCGTTAACTGCTGATAACGTGCCAGGGGGAGTCGGCGGGTAATCTGCGCGCTCGGCCAGGCGTTGTTTTCCTCAAAGCCGCTGCGGCGTTCCAGCAGCGAGGGCGGAGCATTGTTAAAATGGGTCAGCCACCATTCACGGTCACGCGCGTAGCGGGGGGAGGTGAGATAAGCACCATCTTCAATAATAAATTGCGCATATTTTTTTGCTTCATTCTCGAAAGCGGGTTCATCCCTAAGCAGCGCCTTATAGCGTGAAATAATGATTTTGCTCAGCAGAGATACGGAAGTGCCGTCCGCTATTATGTGATGGCTGTTAATAGACCATATAAACGCTGTGGTATTTGTTTTAATTAAACTCGTTCGCCAGAGACGTTGCTCATAAAGCGCAAAGGGCTTAACAAACGTCGCCTGCGTAAGCGCGCGCGCTGCCTCCTCAGGATTATCATCCTGACTGACGTCATGGTATTCCAGATAGGGGGCTTCATTATCAATAAAGGTCTGGCTAACGCCGCTTTCACTTTCCTTAAGCGTGATTTGTAACGCATCATGCTGTTCTGCTACCTCCATTATTGCCTTACATAATAATGGGATATCCAGCGTGCCCTCAATACGCCACTGCGCACCGATGTTGTAGCAGGGCGTATCGGATGTAAGCAGCTGATCCAACCATACAGCCTGCTGTACGGAAGTTAAAGGAAACAAAGACATAAGCGAACCTCCAGTTAAGGATAGTAAAATAAAAACGGTTAACGGCAGGCCAGTATATAAATACCTGGAAACCATAATACACATTTATAGGTATTTCGTTATGCGTTTATTTTAATTACTTTTAGGTATTATAACTTTTGTTTTGAGATAGCAATCTTAATACCCCAAAAAACCCTTTTAAATGAGGTTTTGTTTTTTTAGCCGCGATCGGTATTTATTTCATTTAGAGATTGCCGTTTTTTTAAGAGATGGCAATTTAATTATTCCTGATAATTAACTTTTATTGTTTTAATTCATTTATAAGGGCGTTTTATCTGATGAAATAACCGGGACGACGTGGGTAGCCCTCCGTCCGCACCACGGGAGAAAACAGGCAGTCAGGAGGCCTCCCCCTTCCTGAACTGACCCCTTCTGGCTCGAATGCACCAGAGGCGCGCAGCAGTAAGTAGCGTAAATTTTTCTGCATTACATAGCGGGACGGCTCCAGCCTGGTTAGCATGAAGTGAGCGATTCAGTATTCAGGTCAAAGAGAGGCGTAAACGTGAGGAAAGTCATGGTCGACAAATGGAAGTTTTGGATAGTAGGCGCCTGTTTAACCGCTATCACCGGCACGGCACAGGCGGATTCGCTGGATGTGCAGCGCAGCCGTTACCAGCAAATTAAGCAGGCCTGGGACAGCAAACAGATGGACAGGGTGGCGGAGCTGATGCCAACGCTGCGCGATTATCCACTCTACCCCTATCTGGAATACCGTGAACTGACGCAGAATCTTGACCAGCAAAGCGGCTTCGTCGTCGAGGCGTTTATCAAAAAATATCCCACGCTGCCGCCGGTACAGTCGCTTTCCGCGCGCTTTATCAACGAGCTGGCCTATCGTCAGGACTGGCGAGGCCTGCTGGTTTTCAGCCCTGACGAGCCAAAACCGGTAGCGGCGCGCTGCAACTGGTACTACGCCAGGTGGGCGACAGGCCAGCAGCAGGTGGCCTGGCAGGGGGCGAAATCTATCTGGCTGCGGGGAACCTCGTTGCCTTCCGCCTGTGACAAACTTTTCAGCGCCTGGCAGGCCGCGGGTGAGCAAACGCCGATTACCACGCTGGCACGCATCCGCCTGGCGATGAAAGAGGGCAATACCAGCCTGGTGAATGCCCTGGCGAAGCAGCTGCCTGGCGATTATCAGACCATGGCGAACGCCGTTATGGCGCTGCAAAATAATCCGGCCAGCGTGGAAAATTTTGCCCGAACGGTGGGGCCGACTGACTTTACCCGCCAGGCGACGTCCATTGCCTTTGCGCGCGTGGCGCGTGAGGATGCTGAAAACGCCCGGGCGATGATCCCCACGCTGGTGCGTCTGCAAAAAATGAGCGAGAGCGATGAGCAGGATCTCAACGAGGCGGTTGCCTGGCGTCTGATGGGTAATGACATCACCTCTGAGCAGGCTCGCTGGCGGGACAATGTGGTTATGCGCAGCGAGTCTACCTCCCTGATTGAACGGCGAGTCAGAATGTCGCTGGGCAATAATGACCGACGGGGTATGAATACCTGGATTTCCCGCCTGCCGCTGGAAGCAAAGCAAAAAGATGAGTGGCAGTACTGGCAGGCCGACCTGCTGCTGGAGCAGGGGCGGAAAGAAGAAGCGGAAGCAATCCTGCATGGACTGATGAAGGCGCGCGGATTCTATCCGATGGTGGCCGCGCAAAGGCTGGGTGAATCCTACCCGCTGCAGATTGATCAGGCCGCCTCACCGGACGCTGCCCTGACTACCGGTACAGAGATTTCCCGCGTGCGGGAGCTGATGTACTGGGGGATGGATAACCTGGCCCGAACGGAGTGGAGCTATCTGGTGGCCAGCAAAAACAGCGGTCAGCAGCAGCAGCTGGCCCGCTTTGCGCGCGAACAAAACTGGTGGGATCTGAGCGTTCAGGCGACGATTACCGGCAAGCTGTGGAACAGCTTACAGGAGCGTTTCCCGCTGGCTTATCAGGACCAGTTCCAGCGCTATGGAGTCGGTAAAGCGATACCCATCAGCTATGCGATGGCGATTGCCCGCCAGGAGAGCGCGTGGAATCCTAAGGCGCACTCCCCGGTCGGCGCCGCGGGTCTGATGCAGGTTATGCCCGCGACCGCTCAGCATACGGTGAAAAGTTACAGCCTGCCTGGCTACAGCAACAGCAGCCAGCTGCTGGATCCTGAAACCAGTATTCAGATTGGCATGCAGTATCTGGAGTCGGTGTATCAGCAGTTTGGTGAAAACCGGATATTTTCCTCGGCGGCCTATAATGCAGGCCCGTCGCGCGTCAGAACCTGGCTGGGGAACAGTGCGGGGCGGCTGGATGCGGTAGCATTTATTGAGACGATACCCTTTTCTGAAACCCGGGGTTATGTCAAAAACGTGCTCGCTTACGATGCTTACTACCGGCATTTGATGAGCAAGCCCGATAAAATTCTGTCTGACGCGGAATGGCAGCGGCGCTACTGATCTGCAATGGGGTATGTTATGCTGCTGTACTAGTTTATGAGTATGGGCCTGACATGACCGATTCTTCTGTTCCCGTTACGGCGGAGCCGCATAACGAAGAGTGGCAGCGTTTCGTCTCGCTGCTACAGCGAGCCTTCAACCACAACCTGCATCTGCCGCTCCTGCAGCTGATGCTGACGCCCGACGAGCGTGAGTCGCTTGGCACGCGCCTGCGTATTATTGAAGAGCTGATGCGCGGTGAACTGAGCCAGCGTGAGTTGAAAAACGATTTGGGCGTCGGTATCGCGACGATAACGCGGGGATCGAACAGCCTGAAAAGCGCGCCCCCCGCCCTGAAGGGCTGGCTGGAGGCCGAGCTGCTATCGGACTCAGACGCGCGTTGAATCAGCGTCTCAGATGAGTACTGAATCAGTATCTCAGACGCGCGTTGAATCAGCGTCTCAGATGAGTTCTGAATCAGTATCTCAGACGAGCGTTGAGTCAGCGTCTCAGATGAGTTCTGAATCAGTATTTCAGACGAGCGTTGAGTCAGCGTCTTCAGACAAGCTCTGAATCAGCATCGTCGGCGGGCTTCTCTTGATAGACGTCGTTATGAAAAGGACATAGTGCCAGGATCAGCGCCTGATGGTAGACGCTGGTTCTGCTCAGCAGACCGGCGGTAAAAGCGCCAATCGCGCCACCTTTTTGTTTGATATTGTCAATACCCGTCAGACGGGCCATTTCATCACCCAGTTCGCGACCCTGCGCAATCCCTTTCAGTACCACTGCCGGCAGGGTAAAGCTGGCTGAACGCGATTCGCCACGAAGCTTATGGTTTTCTATCACCATCCACGCGAAAGCGCTGTCGTCCTCTATTCCGGCTTCAATAGCGACCCAAAAATCGGCTTCAGGTCTGACCTGACGGGCATTCATCACGCGATGACGTGCGCCAGTTCTCGTTTCAGCATTTGTCACGGGCTGCGCCGCCACGCCGCTGTCGACCTCTACCCCTTCAATATGGCAGGATCCTTCACCGTAAATATCGCTGAATGCCTGAGAAATTGCCTTTATTTTTGCTGGATTGATGGTAGCGGCGACAACATGGTACATAATTGTTTGAACCCTTTACGTAATTTTTTTGCAGTATAACGGAAAATAGCATGTTACAGGTTTATCTTGTTCGTCACGGAGAAACGCTATGGAATGCGGCGCGCCGCATTCAGGGACAGTCAGACAGCGCGCTGACGGATAAGGGAGAGTATCAGGCCCGCCAGGTGGGCGAGTGCGTCAAACACGTCGGCATCACCCATGTTATTGCCAGCGATCTGGGGCGCACCAGACGCACCGCTGAAATTATTGCCCACGCCTGCGGCTGCGACGTTAAGCTCGATCCGCGCCTGCGTGAGCTGAATATGGGTGTGCTGGAGCAGCGTCCTATTGACCATCTGACGGAAGAGGAAGAGAGCTGGCGTAAAGCGCTGGTCAACGGCACTGTCAATGGCCGCATCCCTCAGGGAGAATCTATGGCGGAAATGGCGACCCGAATGCATGAAGCGCTTAACGCCTGTCTTCAACTGCCCGCTGGCAGCCGACCCCTGCTGGTCAGTCACGGTATGGCGCTCGGCGTGCTGGTCAGTACCATCCTTGGACTGCCTGCGCATGCGGAACGTCGGCTGAGGCTGCGTAACTGTTCAATCTCACGGGTGGATTATCAGCAAAGCGACTGGCTGGCATCGGGCTGGATTGTGGAAACCGCAGGGGATATATCACACCTGAATGCGCCCGCCCTGGATGAGTTACAGCGCTGATTAATGCTTCACGCTGGATGAGTTACAGCGTTGATTGATGCTTCACGCTGGATGAGTTACAGCGCTGATTGATGCTTGACTCTGTATGAGCGACAGCGCTGATTGATGGCCTGCGGTCAAGAGTAACAGGGCGAATTATTTCGCCCTTATGCTATACCGACGGGGTTTCAGTGTGCGAACGGATGGGAATTAAGTATTCACAGCGAATGTTTTTTGGCGGTTCTGACAGCTTTTTCCCACCGTGAGTATAAAATCGTTCAATATCCTGGCCGTGACGGCGGGTCAACTGTAGCGTAGGCATACAGGTGCCGTAAATTAACAGGATAAATTCCTGAAGATTGCTGCGCGGGCCGTCATAGGTAAACTGCACATATTCACCTGCTTCCAGCTGGACTTTCTGCGTAGACTGAAGCGGCTGCGACAGCTTGTCTGACGGCACCGCCGTAGTATAGAAGATTTCCTGCTCGTCCTCCTTTTCAATGCTCGGGCGTACCCTATGCAGCCCGTACAGGACAGGCGGAACCCTATCCGTTTCGGCCAGGAACTGACGCCAGAAGTGCACGCGCATTTCATCACGGTAGAAGGAAATTTGCTCCAGCGTACAGGTATAGCTCTGCGTCTGGCCGATAAGCTCTATGTCCGGCAGGGTAACGAAAGCGGCCTCAGGCAGGGTAAAGTCGCCCAGACGGATAGGCGGACGGAGGCCGAATGAGTTCCAGTCTGCTGAACGGCGATACCAGGCCGGAGTCTGGTTAAACTGTTTTTTAAACGCGCGAGTGAATGTCTGCTGGGAATCAAAGCGGTACTGTAGAGCAATATCCAGGATTGGCCGACTGGTCAGACGCAGCGCAACTGCGGCTTTTGACAGACGCCGTGCCCGGATATACGCACCAATAGCGTGATCGGTCACTTCCTTAAACATTCTTTGCAAATGCCATTTCGAATAGCCAGCCTTAGCGGCGACATTGTCCAGCGACAGTGGCTGGTCAAGGTGGCTTTCAAGCCAGACAAGCAAATCGCGAATGATACCGGCCTGATCCATAAAACGTCCTCATCCTGGTTCGGAGTAGTGCTAAAGAAATGATGCGTTGTGCCGCTAATGACGCGCTATCCGTTGTTAATCGCTGCGGATGTGCTATACCAGAGCGCGTCAGGTTTTGTGGGCTCTCCCGGGCAGGTGATCGCCTGAGTTGATAACTTACAATGTCATCTATTTTCAACGCAATGGTAACGTTATGACAATGAAAAAATTGTTAATTATCACTTCTGTAATTTTTTCCTCTTTTGCCGTACAGGCGGAGGAAGTCGGGTCTGTGGATACGGTGTTTAAGATTTTAGGCCCGGATCATAAAATCGTGGTCGAAGCCTTCGATGACCCCGATGTAAAAAATGTAACCTGTTATATCAGTCGGGCTAAAACCGGGGGCATCAAGGGCGGGCTGGGGCTGGCGGAGGATACCTCAGACGCGGCCATTTCCTGTCAGCAGGTGGGACCCGTGGAACTCAGTGACAGCATTGCCCGGAATAAATCTGAGGGCGAGGTGGTGTTTCGTAAACGAACGTCGCTGGTATTCAAAAAATTACAGGTCGTGCGCTTTTATGACAAAAAGCGTAATACACTGATTTATCTCAGCTATTCTGACAAGATCGTTAATGGTTCACCTAAAAATGCCCTGAGCGCCGTGCCTATTATGCCGTGGAACAAATGATCTGCAACAAAAAAAGGGCCGGATAACCGGCCCTGTTTATCGCTAAAAGGGGGAATTCAGTCCTGAAGATCGCCACAGAAACGATAGCCTTCACCGTGGATGGTGGCAATGATTTCTGGCGTATCCGGCGTGGATTCGAAATGCTTACGAATACGACGAATGGTGACGTCAACGGTACGATCGTGAGGCTTCAGCTCGCGACCGGTCATTTTCTTCAGCAGGTCAGCGCGGGTCTGGATCTTGCCCGGGTTTTCGCAGAAGTGCAGCATGGCGCGGAATTCACTGCGCGGCAGCTTATACTGCTCTCCCTGCGGGCCAACCAGTGAGCGGCTGTTAATATCCAGCTCCCAGCCGTTAAAGCGATAGCTTTCGACCAGCTTGCGCTCTTCGCTCTGCGGCGCAAGATTCATGGTACGCGACAGCAGGTTGCGGGCACGAATAGTCAGCTCACGCGGGTTAAAGGGTTTGGTGATGTAGTCATCCGCACCAATTTCCAGGCCAAGGATTTTATCGACTTCGTTATCCCTTCCGGTCAGAAACATCAGTGCCACGTTAGCCTGTTCGCGCAGCTCACGCGCTAACAGCAGGCCATTTTTCCCGGGGAGATTGATATCCATAATCACCAGGTTAATGTCGTTATCGGTCAGTATGTGATGCATTTCAGCACCATCCGTAGCTTCATGAACCATGTAGCCTTCGGCCTCAAAAATACTTTTGAGAGTATTACGAGTAACTAATTCGTCTTCAACGATAAGTATGTGCGGGGTCTGCATGTGTTCGCTACCTAAAATTGCCAACAAAATCGAAACAGGGCATACAGCGGTTACACCGATCCGGATATCGCGCTTACGCTATCCGGCGCGTAACCTTAGCTGTACAGAATGATGTGCAGGATATACTCATCCTCATCAGCATCGACCGGTTCCGCTGCCCCAGTAAGATGTCAGAGCCTGCCGTAGCGGGATCTGAAAAGGCGTATATCCTAACTGCATTAACAGTAACATAACAGTACTGGCCACTAACAATATGTAATAAAACAACGCTTAGTTGACTTATATCAAACCAAGTGTAGCACGTTAACTCTTTTGTGAAAAACTCTTACCAGAATGCCAGCTTAGCTCACAATTATGCCTGTTTTGCCCTGACTTCGGCGTCGGTAGCCTCATTCAGTCTTACTAATGTTTTAACATTTTATATTGCATTGATTTATATGTATTTAGTGAAGGCTAACTTAGGTTTATATTTAAATGTGGGACTAATTTAAAGCAGAACGGAGTTTGCCCCCTCCCGCACATGAGATCGGATGTTGTTGGCTTGTTATTTATCATCGCCTTTTATTTTTATGCGATCCTGTCACACTGCTATTCCTGTTGGATGAAAATTAAGGCCATTATGCATTTCCCTCTAATCCTTGTTTCCCCGGCCCGGGCTGAGAACGTGGGCGCAGCGGCGCGCGCCATGAAAACGATGGGTTTTGATACGCTGCGTATTGTCAATAGTCAGGCGCATCGTGATCCCGCGGCGCGCAGGGTAGCCCACGGTGCGGGAGATATTCTGGATAATGCCACCCACTGGGATTCACTGTCTGCTGCGCTGCATGATATCGACTTCAGCGTGGCAACAACGGCCCGGAGCCGCGCCCGATTCCACTATTACGCGACGCCTCAGCAGCTGCTGCCGCTGCTTGAAGAGAAGCAGCAGTGGGTTAACAGCATGGCGCTGGTATTTGGTCGCGAGGATACCGGGCTGACTAATGAAGAGCTGGCGCTGGTCGATGTGCTGACCGGTATTCCGATGGCAGCAGATTACCCGTCGTTAAATCTGGGCCAGGCGGTCATGGTTTACTGCTACCAGCTTTCCACGCTGCGTCAGATCGCTGCCCGGCCAGAGATCGCGGCGGATGTGCAGCAGCTGGCGGCGCTGCGGCAGCGCTGTGATGCTTTGCTGGCAAGGCTGGCGGTCAGCGACGATCGCAAGCTGGCCGACTGGCTGACGCAGCGTCTGGGTCTGCTGGCCCAGCGCGACAGCGCCATGCTGCATCGTCTGCTGCATGACATAGAAAAAAATCTTATAGATAAAAACGCTGATTAATTCTGCATTTCCAGAAGGTGCTGCTGCTTTTTCCGCAAGGGGTGAAAGATAAGCGCTGAGTCAGGGGTAAATTCCCTGTGGCCTTCTCGCGTTTGCCGGAATGAGGGGAAGATAAAAAAATTGACTTAGCAGGGCGATTGCTTTACTTCTGAAAGCCGACAGATTTTATAAACAGACAGATGATAAATCTATAATGCGTAACCACAGCCTGATGACAACAATCATTATTACCACCACCATTACCACGAGTAACGGTGCGGGCTGACGCATACAGGAAAAAATAAAAACAAGCCCGCACCTAACCAGTGCGGGCTTTTTTTTCGGCAAAAATTCAGGAGAGTTAGAATGCGAGTGCTGAAATTCGGTGGAACCTCAGTAGCTAACGCGGAGCGGTTTCTGCGCGTGGCTGATATTCTGGAAAGTAATGCGAAGCAGGGACAGGTTGCCACCGTATTGTCCGCGCCAGCGAAAATTACGAATCATCTGGTCGCAATGATCGAAAAAACGATCGACGGTCAGGATATGCAGCCGAATATGAGCGATGCGGAAAGTATTTTCGCATCGCTCATAGAGGGGCTGGCGGAATCACAGCCCGGCTTTGATGACGAGGGCGTCGCCCGCCTGGTTGCAAAAGAATTTGCACAGCTGAAGCAGGTATTACACGGCATCAGCCTGCTGGGGCAGTGCCCGGACAGCGTTAACGCGGCCATTATCTGCCGGGGTGAAAAGCTGTCGATAGCCATCATGGCCGCCTTGCTACAGGCGCGGGGTTACGGTGTTAGCGTTATCGATCCGGTCGAGAAACTGCTGGCGGTGGGGCACTATCTTGAATCCACCGTGGATATTACGGAATCGACCCGCCGCATTGCCGCCAGCCAGATCCCGCCTGAAAATATGATCCTGATGGCAGGGTTTACCGCCGGTAACGACAAAGGCGAGCTGGTGGTGCTGGGACGTAATGGCTCGGATTACTCTGCGGCCGTGCTGGCCGCCTGTCTTCGCGCCGACTGCTGTGAAATCTGGACGGATGTCGACGGCGTTTATACCTGCGATCCGCGGCAGGTGCCAGATGCCCGTCTGCTTAATTCTATGTCATACCGGGAAGCAATGGAGCTCTCCTACTTTGGCGCCAAAGTTCTGCATCCGCGCACCATCGCCCCGATTGCCCAGTTTCATATTCCCTGTCTTATCAAAAACACCGCTAACCCTCAGGCACCCGGCACGCTGATTGGCGGCGACGGTACTGATGATGAAAATCCGGTGAAGGGCATCACGAATCTTAATAACATGGCGATGTTCAACATCTCCGGCCCGGGCATGAAAGGTATGGTCGGTATGGCCGCCCGGGTCTTTGCCACCATGTCGCGTAGCGGCATCTCCGTGGTGCTGATCACCCAGTCCTCATCAGAATACAGCATCAGTTTCTGCGTACCGCAGAGCGACCAGGCCCGTGCACGTCGGGTGCTGGAGGAGGAGTTTTATCTTGAATTGAAGGATGGCCTGCTGGAGCCGCTGGATGTGATGGAAAAGCTGGCGGTAATTTCGGTGGTGGGCGACGGTATGCGCACCCTGCGTGGGATCTCCGCCAAATTTTTCTCTGCGCTGGCCCGTGCGAATATCAATATTATCGCCATTGCCCAGGGATCGTCAGAACGCTCTATCTCCGTCGTGGTCAATAATGACGATGCCACCACCGGCGTGCGCGTGGTGCATCAGATGCTGTTTGCCACCGATCAGGTGATTGAAGTGTTTGTTATCGGCGTGGGGGGCGTGGGTGCCGCACTGATTGAACAGCTACACCGTCAGCAGGCATGGCTGAAAAACAAGCATATCGATCTGCGGGTGTGCGGCATCGCCAACTCCAGCGCCCTGCTGACCAACGTACACGGCATCCCGCTGGATAACTGGCAGAATGCCCTGAAGGAGGCTAAAGAGCCGTTTAACCTTGGGCGCCTGATCCGACTGGTGAAAGAGTATCATCTGCTCAATCCGGTGATTGTCGACTGTACTTCAAGCCAGGCGGTAGCCGACCAGTACGCCGACTTCCTGGGCGAGGGTTTCCACGTGGTGACGCCGAATAAAAAGGCCAATACCTCATCATGGAATTATTATCAGCAGATGCGCGCGGCAGCGGCTAAATCGCGCCGTAAATTTCTGTATGACACCAACGTGGGCGCAGGCCTGCCGGTCATTGAGAACCTGCAAAACCTGCTGAATGCCGGAGATGAACTGATTCGCTTTTCCGGCATTCTTTCCGGTTCCCTGTCGTTTATTTTCGGTAAGCTTGATGAGGGCGTCTCCCTCTCTGCCGCGACGAAAATGGCGCGTGAGCTGGGCTTTACTGAACCGGACCCGCGTGACGATCTGTCCGGCATGGACGTGGCGCGTAAGTTGCTGATCCTCGCCCGTGAGGCCGGATATCAGCTGGAGCTGAGCGATATTGAAATTGAAGCTGTACTGCCAGCATCACTTACCTCGCTGGCAGATGCGGAGGCATTTATGGCGCGTTTGCCGGAGCTGGATGACGCCTTTACTGCGCGCGTCGCGGCGGCACGCGATGAGAATAAGGTCCTGCGCTTCGTGGGGGCCATTGAAGAAGGGGGGCGCTGCCGGGTAAAAATTGACGCCGTCGACGGTAACGACCCGCTGTATAAGGTAAAAAATGGCGAGAATGCGCTGGCCTTTTATAGCCGCTATTATCAGCCTATTCCGCTAGTGCTGCGCGGATACGGCGCGGGTAACGATGTCACGGCCGCCGGCGTGTTTGCCGATCTGCTGCGTACCCTGTCATGGAAGTTAGGAGTTTAACGATGGTTAAAATTTATGCCCCGGCCTCAATCGGCAACGTCAGCGTGGGCTTCGACGTGCTGGGTGCGGCGGTTTCGCCAATTGATGGTACGCTGCTGGGCGACTGCGTGAGCGTGGAGGCAGCCAGTGAGTTCAGCCTGCACAATGGGGGCCGTTTTGTCAGCAAGCTGCCCGCCGATCCGCAGGACAACATCGTCTGGCACTGCTGGGATCGCTTCTGTGAGGCCATTGGCAGGCGGGTGCCGGTCAGGATGACGCTGGAAAAAAATATGCCTATCGGTTCAGGTCTGGGATCCAGCGCCTGCTCGGTGGTCGCCGGCCTGGTGGCAATGAATGAACACTGTGGCAAACCGCTTGGCGATACTGAACTGCTGGCGCTGATGGGGGAGCTGGAAGGGCGTATATCCGGCAGCGTCCATTATGACAACGTCGCGCCCTGCTTTCTTGGCGGTATCCAGCTGATGCTGGAAGCAAACGGCATCATCAGCCAGCCAGTACCGAGCTTTAACGACTGGCTGTGGGTGATGGCCTACCCTGGCATTAAGGTGTCGACCGCAGAAGCGCGGGCGATCCTTCCGGCGCAGTATCGCAAAGAGGATATTATTCAACACGGCCGTTATCTGGGGGGCTTCGTTCATGCCTGTCACACCCAGCAGCCGGAACTGGCGGCGAAGCTGATGTGTGACGTGATAGCCGAGCCTTACCGCACTAAACTGTTACCAGGCTTTGCCCTGGCGCGGCAGGAACTTAAGAATATTGGCGCACTGGCGTGTGGCATTTCCGGTTCCGGCCCCACGCTGTTTGCCGTCAGTAACCAGCTGGAAACGGCTCAGCGTATGGCTGACTGGCTCAGCCAGCACTATCTGCAAAATGATGAAGGCTTCGTTCATATCTGTCGTATTGATACGGCAGGCGCACGTAAACTGGGATAACGTATGAAACTCTATAATCTTAAGGACCATAACGAACAGGTAAGCTTTTCACAGGCGGTCAGGCAGGGCCTGGGCAAGCAGCAGGGGCTTTTTTTCCCGCTTGAACTGCCTGAGTTTGAGCTGACCGATATCGACGAGATGCTGGAGATGGATTTCGTTACCCGCAGCAGCAAAATCCTGTCGGCCTTTATTGGCGATGAGATCCCCGCGCATCAGCTAAAAGAGCGCCTGGCAACCGCCTTTGCCTTTCCTGCACCGGTGGCAAAGGTCACCGACGATATCGCTTCGCTGGAGCTGTTTCACGGCCCAACGCTGGCGTTTAAAGACTTCGGCGGCCGCTTTATGGCGCAGATGCTCTCATATGTGAGCGGAACGGATGAAAAAATCACCATTCTTACCGCCACCTCGGGCGACACCGGCGCCGCCGTTGCCCATGCTTTCTACGGCATGGAAAACGTTCGCGTGGTGATCCTCTACCCTCAGGGCAAAATCAGCCCGCTACAGGAGAAGCTGTTTTGTACGCTGGGCGGCAACATCCAGACCATCGCCATCGACGGTGATTTCGATGTCTGTCAGTCGCTGGTTAAGCAGGCATTTGATGATGAGCCGCTGCGCAAAGCCATTGGCCTTAACTCGGCCAACTCCATCAATATCAGCCGTCTGCTGGCACAGATTTGTTACTACTTTGAGGCGGTCGCTCAGCTGCCGCAGGAAAAACGTAATCAGCTGGTTATCTCTGTGCCAAGCGGCAACTTTGGCGACCTGACGGCGGGCCTGCTGGCGAAATCCCTGGGTCTGCCGGTGAAGCGCTTTATTGCGGCGACCAACGCCAACGACACCGTTCCACGCTTCCTGACCGGCGGCGAGTGGCAGCCCAACGTGACCGTTTCCACCCTGTCTAACGCCATGGATGTCAGCCAGCCTAACAACTGGCCGCGCGTCGAAGAGATCTTCCGCCGTAAAACCTGGCGTCTGACCGATCTTGGCTATGGTGCGGTGGATGATGAAACCACTAAGGCCACCCTGCGCGAGCTGGCGGATCTGGGCTATATCTCTGAACCGCATGCCGCGATCGCCTATCGCCTGCTGCGCGATCAGCTTCAGGAAGGGGAGTACGGCCTGTTCCTGAGCACCGCGCATCCGGCTAAGTTTATTGAAAGCGTGGAAGCGGTGCTGGGGCGCAAGCTGCCGCTGCCAGCGGCGCTGGCCGATCGTGCCGCGCTGCCGTTGCTGTCCCACAAGATGGCGGCGGACTTCTCCGCACTGCGTGAATTCCTTCTGCATAAATAACACCTGCGGCCTGACTCCTTGCGGCCTTTCGCCGTGGCCCTTACTCCGGTAGGGGCCTTTTTGATTAACTCTCTTCTCCTTTCCTCCTTTTCTCCTCTTCATCCTCCACCCCGAGCTCCCTGTTCCCCCTTTCCCGGCGTGCCACCAGACGAACGCAGTCCAGCCATGGCGGGTTGCACTGGCCGGGTGTTAAGGGCGGCTACCGGGATCGGTGATTATCCTGGCCTGGGATCACGGGTACTAACCGGTGCCGGTGATTCTGCGGGTGCGGCTGGTATCGATGCGGGTGCCGGTGATTCTGCGGGTGTCGCTGCAATAGCCCCGCGAACCTTACTGTGCGCCTGATAAATCTGGTTCACCATTTTATAGGTGAGGCCAAAGGCGGCCGCGGTCCCGGCGTTGTTGAAAAGGCTGGATAGCGCCGGGGAGGTATGGCCTTTCGTTATTGCCGCCAGTATCTGTTGCGAGGCCAGCGTGCTGCTGTTGGCAAAATTATTCCAGCTCAGCCGGGCGATGGAGTGATCGAGCAGACGGACGTAATCCTTCATCGGCAGGGAAGGGGAGAATTTTTGCGTGTCACCCACCTGCTTGCTGTCGTAGTGCTTGCCGAGAAAAGCATCACCGGTTTCGATAAAGGCGTTACAGGCCGATCGCAGGGCCGATACGATAGTGCCCATTTCATGCAGCGCTTTACCGGTCAGGCGCTGTCCTGCCGCATCGCGGATTTCCGGGCCGGAAACGCTGTAGCCTTTTGGTAGCGCCTTCTGGATCAGCCCATCCTGTAGCATTCCCATTGCCAACGTGTTTAATGTATACCAGGCCGCATTAGTACTCATATTGTCGTCATTAACGCCATAGCCTGGCGTGCCTTTACGTGAGGCTACCAGGCTACCCGTCGCCTGCAACGACTCCCTGGCGCCCGCATAGATAACGTTGCGCAGCTGAGTACTCATTACGCGCGCCGTCAGGGCCGGATTCCCACTGAGCACGCCTGCCAGCGACATACCCACATTGAGCATTTCAGCCATAACCTGCTGACCGGAAACGCGCTTTGAATCTTTTACCGTTTGCTGACTCAGGCGAGCCCATTCAGCGGGTTTGTCACGCTTCATCGCGTTGGCCTGGCTGGGGCTGAGGCCAAACTGACCGCGCACGGCCACCTCACCGGGCTGTGCGCTACCGGACTGAGGCTGCGCATCCGGCTCCGTCTGCCGCATAAGCCGAGGCTCACGAAGATGATGCTGAAGGGCAACGTTGGCAAGAGAGATAACGGCCTGTAGGGTCACGGCGGCGGCGGGATGTTTTTCTACCAGGTGAGGGAGCAGCTGGTTATAGGCCTCAATAAAGGCTTCTTCACGAGCCATTGTCGGCAGCCCGCAGGTGATCATTTGCTGGAGGGCATGACCACTCAGCGCCCCCCAGGCTTTGTTTTGCAGGGGTGCCAGCGTAAACTTCCCTAAATCGGCGGCGGAGGCGGCCGTCTCCTGCCACCCGGCTTTACCGGCAAATTTTGCGCCCTGCCACCCAAGCTTACCTGCGGTTTTGCTACCGTTCCATACCCTGCTTCCGCCCGATTTCGCGCCATTCAGCGTCATATTGCCAAGGGTTTTGCTGCCTTCCAGAACCTTGTTCCCTCCCGATTTCGCACCGTTAAGCGTCATGCTGCCAAGGGCTTTGGTGCCGTCCCATACTTTGCCCCCGCCCGTTTTGGCACCGTCCCAGGCACCCTCACTGAGCGTTGAGAAAAACTGCCCCGCGCTGGTGGCTGCCCGGGCTGCGCGCCCCGGGGCATCATCGGGGCGCGGACCGCTCTCTTCATCGCCGCGACCGCCCAGACGGGTCATTTCATACTGGCCGGAAGCCGGCCGGATGGTATCGCTCATCATTGTGCTCCGATTCAGGCCGCGGTGGGTTCGCGACGGTCAATGGCGACGCTGAGCGTCATAAGGTCGGCAAGCCAGCTGGCGAGATCGGAACCGTCCAGCCCCAGAGTGTCCCATCGGCAGACCAGACACAGCATTTCACCGCACAGCGCCAGCGAGCAGTTGGTCAGCACCATCAGCTCGCTGTTAGCCTGCAACAGGCGTTGCTGCGCGGCGCCGGGTGTGAAATCCAGCGCCAGGGGCGTTGAGATCAGGAGGTGACGTCGATCGCCATCGGCAAGTAAAGTAAATTGGCGTTCAGGAAAGCTGAGGATGCCGCAACAGCCCTCCAGCCGATAGCGGGTGGGGGGGAGTTCAAGCTGGGCGATGGCCTGATGCAGCAGCGAATAGTGCCAGCGATGGCTGATGGCCTGTTCGGCAAGCTCATCCAGTCGCAACGACGTTGTCTGCCGCCACTCACTCACCCAATCTTCAACGGGTGCGCTATCGCGGGTGTACGCGGAAGGCTGCTGTGTGCCTGCGGCAGAGAGCAGTAAGTCTGTCAGGCTTGAGGCCAGCGAATTGACGTCGTTTAATTTCTCTGCCAGCGCTTCTGCGTCCTGCCATATATCAAAAGACAGCCGCAGTGTTAGCCGCGTCTGGCCCTTCTCATCCAGCGAAAGGGCGATGCCGCTCAGACCCATGGCGACATCGCTCGCTCTGAGCAGCGCCTCCTGCCAGACCTCGGGATGGAGTGCAGCGGGGGGTTGCAGGAAGCCAACCACCAGCCACAGGGGCACGGGGGCTTCCCGCTGACAGATGGCTACCACGTCCAGCGCATCCAGCCTCAGGCGTCCGGAGGCAGCAAACTGCTGCTGCTCAGCTTTTTTAACGCCCAGGTGCTTTGCCGCCGCGCAGAGCCAGGCCCTGGCGGCCGTGGGTACAGGATTGTTGAACGTGGCCAGTACGTTTTCCGGCTGATGATGTGTGGCCTGCCAAACGCGATCGCTAAGGGTTTTGCGCAGCGCGTACTGATCCATACCTACCTCCCGATAGCTGATTTGTCGCAACTGGGCTTGGGTGGTCAATAACGGATCGTGCGTTCGGTTTCTGTCGTCGGTTATAACGAAAGGCTATGGCGGGGCAGGAAGGGGGGGAAGAAAATACGGCTTTTGACGCGCAAAAGCCGCGTACGCATCATTTAAGGTTATGGATTCTCGCGGCGCTTAAAGACCAGATCGCTGTCAGTGCTCTCTTCCGCTACGAAGAAGTAGCCATCGACATCGAATTTTTTAAGCTGCTCCGGCTGGCTCAGGCGATGCTGGATAATATAGCGACTCATCAGCCCGCGTGCTTCCTTAGCGTAAAAGCTGATGACCTTAAACCTGCCATTTTTCTCATCAAGAAAGATCGGTTTAATGATGCGGCCCGCCAGTTTTTTGGGTTTCACCGCTCTGAAATATTCGTCCGAGGCCAGATTAATCAGAACATCGTCGCCCTGTTCGGCCAGCGCGGTATTCAGCGCGTCGGTCAGCCGGTCGCCCCAAAAGGTGTAGAGATCTTTCCCGGCCGGGTTTTCCAGCTTGATGCCCATTTCAAGACGGTAGGGCTGCATCAGATCCAGCGGTCGCAGCACGCCGTACAGCCCGGAAAGCATACGCAAATGCTGCTGGGCAAAATCGAAATCTTTTTCATGGAAGGTTTCGGCCTGTAACCCGGTATACACATCGCCTTTAAAGGCCAGAATCGCCTGGCGGGCATTGTCGGGGCTGAAAGGCGGGTGCCAGTCGTTGAAGCGTTCGGCGTTAAGGTGGGCCAGCTTGTCACTGATGCTCATCAGGGAGCCGATTTGTGCGGGCGTGAGCCTGCGGGCTATTTCGATCAGTTTTTGTGATTCATCCAGCAGGGCAGGTTGGGTAAAACGACGGGTAGCCAGCGGGCTTTCAAAATCCAGCGTCTTAGCCGGAGAGATAACCATCAACATGCCTGTATCCTTATGTGAAACTGCCCTGACCGGGCGAAATAAACGAGGCCGCTACTTTAGCAAAAAAGCGACGAGAAAGGGCAAATCACTGCCATAGCCGTATCGCCTCTTACCCTTATTATTAACACTTTTAGCACTACGTGGCCTGACGGAAACCTTACCTTGCATGGCCTGGTACGCGTGATATGATCGACATAAACACGATTAACATCCCGATAACGCTACTCTGACGAGAATGACAATCATGACGGACAAACTGAGTTCCCTGCGTCAACTGACTACCGTTGTTGCCGATACCGGCGACATTGCTGCGATTAAGCTGTACAAGCCGCAGGATGCCACTACCAACCCTTCGCTAATCCTTAGCGCGGCGCAAATTCCTGAGTACCGCAGGCTGATTGATGATGCGGTGAGCTGGGCACGCGATCGCAGCAGCAACAAGGATGAGCAGATCCAGCATGCGGCAGACAAGCTGAATGTGAACATTGGTCTGGAGATCCTGAAGCTGGTGCCTGGCCGTATCTCTACCGAAGTTGACGCGCGCCTGTCCTATGACACCGAAGGCAGCATCAATAAGGCGCGTACGCTGATCAAGCTTTATAACGATGCCGGGATCGGCAACGACCGTATTTTGATTAAGCTGGCTTCAACCTGGCAGGGGATCCGTGCCGCGGAGATCCTGGAAAAAGAGGGCATCAACTGTAACCTGACCCTGCTGTTCTCCTTTGCTCAGGCGCGTGCCTGTGCTGAAGCCGGTGCCTATCTCATTTCGCCATTCGTAGGTCGTATTCTGGACTGGTACAAAGCCAATACTGACAAGAAAGAGTATGCGGCGCATGAAGATCCAGGCGTTATTTCAGTCACTGAAATTTACGAATACTACAAGCAGCACGGCTATGAAACCGTGGTCATGGGTGCCAGCTTCCGCAATATCGGTGAAATTACCGAACTGGCTGGCTGTGACCGCCTGACCATCTCTCCAGGCCTGCTGAAAGAGCTGGCTGAGAGCGAAGGGACACTGGAGCGTAAACTCTCCTACAGCGGCGAAGTAAAAGCGCGTCCGGCAAAAATGACGGAATCCGAGTTCCTGTGGCAGCACAATCAGGATCCGATGGCGGTTGATAAATTGGCTCAGGGGATCCGCAACTTTGCGCTTGACCAGGGCAAGCTGGATAAAATGATTGCCGATCTGCTGTAATGCATGCCCGCGGCCACTCCCCTGGCCGCGTTTTTCCCCGGCTGTACTTCCTGCCCTGCAATGTTTATTCTTCCCGCAAATGAATTTTAACCTGCGTCCGCGCTTTACGCCGTGGGCATTACGGTGATAACACGATGAATACACTACGTATAGGATTGATCTCGGTATCCGATCGCGCCGCAAACGGCATCTATCAGGATGAGGGCCTGCCGGCGCTGGAGGCCTGGCTTACGCAGGCCCTGAGTACGCCTTTTAGCATTGAAAAGCGCCTGGTGCCGGATGAACAGTCAATGATCGAACAGACCCTTTGTGAGCTGGTGGATGAGCGTTTTTGCCATCTGGTACTTACCACGGGCGGAACCGGTCCAGCGCGACGGGACGTGACGCCGGATGCCACGCTGGCGGTAGCAGATCGGGAAATGCCGGGCTTTGGTGAACAGATGCGGCAGATCAGCCTTAATTTCGTCCCGACGGCAATCCTGTCACGACAGGTGGCGGTTATTCGTAAGCAGTCGCTGATTGTCAATCTGCCGGGCCAGCCTAAGTCGATCAAAGAGACGCTTGAGGGCGTAAAAGCGCCTGATGGAACGGTAAAGGTGCAGGGCCTGTTTGCCAGCGTTCCATACTGTATTCAACTGCTGGAAGGGCCGTGGGTCGATACTCACCCGGTGGTGGTAGCAGCATTTCGCCCCAAAAGCGCCCGGCGTGAGACAAACAGCTAAAAAATGTTCTGATTCAGGCATAAACGCCAGGCTGGCTGGCGTAACAGGAAATGGACGGTATAGTACGGTTAGTTTTACAGCTTCTGACATACTTATTTCCCTCTACTTCTGGATATACGCGACTATTTATGCCTCCTCAAAGCCCGGGCCGCCTGAATCGGCAGGATTACAAAACACTGACTCTGGCCGCGCTGGGCGGCGCGCTGGAATTTTATGATTTTATTATTTTCGTCTTCTTCGCGTCAGTCATAGGCGATCTTTTCTTTCCTCCTGATATTCCCGACTGGCTCCGCCAGCTCCAGACGTTTGCTATCTTCGCGGCGGGTTATCTGGCGCGCCCGCTCGGTGGCATTGTTATGGCGCATTTTGGCGACAGTCGCGGGCGCAAAAAAATGTTCAGCCTGAGTATTCTGTTGATGGCGCTGCCGACGTTAGCGATGGGGCTGCTGCCCACCTACGCAACGTTAGGTATAGCGGCCCCCATTTTGCTGCTGCTGTTGCGGATGTTGCAGGGAGCCGCGGTGGGAGGTGAAGTCCCCGGCGCCTGGGTGTTTGTTGCCGAGCACGTTCCACAGAAGCGTATCGGATTCGCCTGCGGCATGCTGACGGCGGGGCTGACCGCGGGGATCCTGGTCGGTTCGGTAGTGGCAACGCTGATTAATCGGGCGTTTGGTATCGAGGGAATTACTGCGGGCGGCTGGCGCATTCCTTTCCTGCTCGGTGGCTTTTTCGGCTTTGTTGCCCTGTATCTGCGTCGCTGGCTGCATGAAACCCCGGTTTTTAAGGCGCTTGAGGCGCGTAAAGCGCTGGCGGCTGAGCTGCCGCTAAAAACCGTGGTGGTGAAGTATAAAAAAGAGATCGCCGTCAGTATGTTGCTGACCTGGCTGCTTTCGGCGGGCGTGGTCGTGGTGATTCTAATGACGCCGACCTGGCTGCAAAAAAGCTATGGCATTGCGGCAGCAGAGGCATTGCAGGCTAACAGTCTGGCGACCCTTACCCTGATAGCAGGATGTATTAGCGCAGGCCTGGCCGCCGATCGCTTTGGCGCCAGCAAAACCTTTATTTTCGGCAGCCTGCTGTTAGCGGCATGTAGCTGGATTTTTTATCAGGCTCCTGCTGCTTATCCTGAGGGGCTTTTTGCCTGTTACGCACTGGTGGGTTACAGCGTGGGTGTGGTGGGGGCGGTGCCTTATGTGATGGTGCGCGCGTTCCCGGCAGAGGTGCGTTTTACCGGCATTTCGTTTTCCTATAATGTCGCGTATGCCTTTTTTGGCGGGTTAACGCCGATTCTGGTGACGCTGATGATGTCCATAACGCCGCTGGCTCCGGCTTATTATGTGCTGGCGCTTTCCGCCATGGGTTTACTGCTGGGGGTTTATCTTAACCGTGATCTTTCTTATCGCGATGCTATCGTGCATGCCGATTTGTAGAGGTTCAATTCCGGGAGTCAGTGCATTGTTGCCCTTTGGCATGGGTGGGAGCCTGCCGCTCCCTGAGTGCAGCATCCCTGCTGCCCTCGCCTGGCCGGGTTCTTTTTCAGACCTACTGAAGAGTTTCCTGTAACACCTGAAAAAGCTTTTACCCGCAGCCAGCACAATGCAAAAGGAGCAGGCACCGGGCCCCACCCGCAGGCGACACCCCATGCCTGTGCCGCACCGGGCCTACGGGCTACGCCTGACTCAATGCGCTGGCCAGCACCGACGCGCGGCGTGGTTCGCCAGTGGGAAGCACCTGACGGTCAAGCTGCGCATTGATCACCTCTGCCATCGCCAGATAAATTGCACTGGCACCGCAAACCACACCCTCATAACCTGCGAACAACAACACGACAGCATTACCGGTAATATGGCCGTAGGCCAGCAGCGCAAACAGCAGCGTCAGGCTGGCAAACACAAATTGCAGGGCGCGATTGGCGCGCAGCGTGCCAAAAAACATAAACAGTGTGAAAATACCCCACAGCGCCAGATAGATGCCCAGCGTAGTGGCGTCGGCTGGCTCGGCCAGCCCCATCTCCGGCAGCAACCAAATGCCCGTCAGGCTCAGCCAGAAAGCACCGTAAGAGGTAAATGCGGTCAGGCCAAAAGTATTGCCCTTTTTATACTCCAGCAGACCCGCAATAATCTGCACCATCCCGCCAAAAAAAATCCCCATGCTGATAATGGCCGAGGTCAGAGGGAAAAAACCTGCATTGTGCAGATTGAGTAAAACAGTGGTCATTCCAAACCCCATCAGCCCCAAAGGACCGGGATTCGCCAGTGTGTTGTTGTGCATAAATCCTCAGTGATAGTAGAAATAAATCATAATAATGAAACCATTAGCAAACGGGCCTGAAGCGGCAAAAACAGGCCGCGTTATCAGTCCGGACGGCATGGTAATAAGTTAGTGCTGGGTAAACATTGATCCTGACAACGGTAAAATTGAAATTTTTTTACTTCCCCCCCTTGATGCCGTTGGCGATGGCCCCATCTTATTTGGCATCCAAGGTTATGGGCCTGGAAAAAAAGCGCGGTACTGGCAGTTGAAATGGCCAAAATAGCCCGCATTAAGTGTGCATAACCTGATTTGAAACAAATTTAAGTGGGAGACGTTTAGATGGGTAAGATTATTGGTATTGACCTGGGTACGACTAACTCTTGTGTTGCTATTATGGATGGCGGCAAGGCTCGCGTACTTGAGAATGCGGAAGGCGATCGCACCACACCTTCTATTATCGCTTATACCCAGGACGGTGAGATTCTGGTCGGCCAGCCGGCTAAGCGCCAGGCGGTGACTAACCCGCAAAATACCCTGTTTGCGATCAAGCGCCTGATTGGCCGTCGCTTCCAGGACGAAGAAGTGCAGCGTGATATTAAAATCATGCCCTACAAAATTGCCGGCTCAGACAACGGTGATGCCTGGATTGACGTAAAAGGTCAGAAACTGGCGCCACCGCAGATTTCAGCAGAAGTGCTGAAAAAAATGAAAAAAACCGCCGAAGACTACCTGGGCGAAGCGGTCACTGAAGCAGTTATCACCGTACCTGCCTACTTCAACGATGCGCAGCGTCAGGCAACGAAAGATGCAGGCCGCATCGCGGGTCTGGACGTTAAGCGTATTATTAACGAACCTACGGCTGCTGCGCTGGCATACGGTATGGATAAAGGCCAGGGTAACCGCACCATCGCGGTTTATGACCTGGGCGGCGGTACTTTCGATATCTCTATCATCGAAATTGATGAAGTGGATGGCGAAAAAACCTTCGAAGTTCTGGCAACCAATGGTGATACCCACCTGGGTGGTGAAGACTTTGACAGCCGCATGATCAACTATCTCGTCGCGGAATTTAAGAAAGATCAGGGTATCGATCTGCACAACGATCCGCTGGCGATGCAGCGTCTGAAAGAAGCCGCAGAGAAAGCGAAAATCGAACTCTCTTCTGCGCAGCAGACTGACGTTAACCTGCCGTACATTACGGCTGATGCAACCGGTCCTAAGCACCTGAACATCAAAGTGACCCGTGCAAAACTGGAATCACTGGTTGAAGACCTGGTAGCACGCTCTATTGATCCACTGAAAGTGGCTCTGCAGGATGCGGGTCTCTCCGTTTCTGACATCAACGACGTTATCCTGGTTGGCGGTCAGACGCGTATGCCAATGGTTCAGGCAAAAGTGGCTGAGTTCTTTGGTAAAGAACCACGTAAAGACGTGAACCCCGACGAAGCGGTTGCCGTAGGTGCTGCCGTTCAGGGTGGCGTACTGGCGGGCGACGTGAAAGACGTACTGCTGCTGGACGTGACGCCTCTGTCGCTGGGTATTGAAACCATGGGCGGCGTGATGACTGCGCTTATCGCGAAGAACACCACCATTCCGACCAAGCACAGCCAGGTGTTCTCTACCGCTGAAGACAACCAGTCTGCGGTGACCATCCATGTTGTACAGGGTGAGCGTAAGCGCGCAGCGGATAACAAATCTCTCGGCCAGTTTAACCTTGACGGTATTCAGGGCGCACCGCGCGGCATGCCGCAGATCGAGGTCACCTTTGACATCGACGCCGATGGTATTCTGCATGTGTCTGCTAAAGACAAAAACAGCGGTAAAGAACAGAAGATCACCATCAAGGCTTCTTCTGGTCTGAACGATGATGAAATCGAAAAAATGGTTCGTGATGCGGAAGCTAACGCCGACTCCGACCGTAAGTTCGAGGAACTGGTGCAGGTTCGTAACCAGGCCGATCATCTGTCCCACAGCACCCGTAAGCAGCTGGACGAAGCCGGTGACAAACTGCCAGCAGACGACAAGGCACCAATTGAAGCGGCCCTGACCGAGCTGAACACTGCGCTGAAAGGCGAAGATAAAGCTGAAATCGAAGCCAAAATGCAGGCGCTGATGGAAGTGTCCAGCAAACTGATGGAATTTGCTCAGCAGCAGCAGGCTGCTGGCGGCGCTGCGGATGCCGCTGACGCTTCAGCTAAGAAAGAAGACGACGTTGTTGATGCTGAGTTTGAAGAAGTAAAAGACAACAAAAAATAATCGCCCTTGAGCGGGCACGGTGGCCTGTAGCTTCAGGTATAACAATTCAGGCCACTGCATAAACCCACGGGCGTAGGAGTTAATCTCCACGCCCGTGCATGCATATTAAGGGCAGGACCAGCAGAATGGCGAAAAAAGACTATTACGAGATTTTAGGCGTTCCCCAGTCGGCGGATGAGCGTGAAATCAAAAAGGCCTACAAACGCCTGGCGATGAAACACCATCCTGACCGCAATCCAGGTGATAAAGAGTCCGAAGCTAAATTTAAAGAGGTTAAGGAAGCGTACGAGATCCTGACCGATGCGCAGAAGCGTGCGGCTTACGATCAGTACGGTCATGCAGCCTTTGAACAGGGCGGCATGGGCGGTGGCGGCGGCTTTGGCGGCGGCGGTGGCGCGGACTTCAGCGATATCTTTGGCGACGTGTTCGGCGATATTTTCGGTGGGGGACGCCGTCAGCAGCGCGCCGCTCGCGGAGCCGATTTACGCTACAACATGGAGCTGACGCTTGAAGAAGCCGTCCGCGGCGTGTCCAAAGAGATCCGTATTCCTGCGCTGGAAGAGTGTGATGTCTGTCATGGCAGCGGCGCGAAGGCTGGAACGAAACCTCAGACCTGTTCGACCTGCCACGGGCAGGGTCAGGTGCAGATGCGCCAGGGCTTCTTTACCGTGCAGCAGGCGTGTCCGACCTGTCACGGGCGCGGCTCGGTTATCAAAGATCCGTGTAATGCCTGTCATGGACACGGTCGCGTCGAAAAATCTAAAACGCTGTCGGTTAAAATCCCGGCAGGCGTGGATACCGGCGACCGCATTCGTCTGACGGGTGAAGGTGAAGCAGGTGAGCAGGGCGCGCCGGCGGGCGATCTCTACGTTCAGGTGCAGGTGCGCAAGCACAACATATTTGAGCGTGAAGAGAATAACCTCTACTGCGAAGTGCCCATCAACTTTGTGATGGCCGCGCTGGGGGGGGAAATTGAAGTGCCCACGCTGGATGGTCGGGTCAAGCTCAAGGTGCCTGCGGAAACGCAGACCGGTAAGCTGTTCCGCATGCGTGGCAAGGGCGTTAAATCGGTACGCGGCGGCGCGCAGGGCGATCTGCTGTGTCGCGTAGTCGTTGAAACGCCAGTCAGCCTCAGCGACAAGCAGAAGTCGCTGCTGCGCGAGCTGGAAGAGAGCTTTGGTGGACCGAGCGGTGAGAAAAACAGCCCGCGTTCAAAAAGCTTTTTCGACGGCGTTAAGAAATTTTTCGATGATTTAACCCGCTAACTTTACGTGGTAGAAGCATAAAAGGCAGCCTGCGGGCTGCCTTTTTTTCGCCTGAGGGAGGTAAAGGAGCGTATAAAGGCTTCTTTGGCAGTAGCTGAAGCGGTTATGCTTGAGCTATGTCAGTCAAATCTGTAATCAGGAATGGAATCAATGAAATCAGCACTTACGCGGCTACTGAAAAATGAAGCGACCGGTGGGGTAATACTGATCATTGCTGCGGCGGTGGCGATGTTTCTGGCCAACAATGCCGGAACCCAGCAGGCTTATCAGGCTATCCTCTCCATGCCGGTGGAGTTTCGTTTTGGCGCGCTGGATATCAGTAAGGATCTGCTGCTGTGGATCAATGATGCGCTGATGGCGCTCTTCTTCTTAATGATTGGGCTGGAGGTGAAGCACGAGCTGCATTCCGGTTCGCTGGCGACGCGTGAACGGGCGATGTTTCCGCTGATTGCGGCCATTGGCGGGATGATTGCGCCAGGTGCCATCTTTGCGCTGTTGAACCATAGCAATCCGCTGGCTATTCACGGCTGGGCAATCCCCACGGCAACTGATATTGCCTTTGCTTTGGGGATTCTGGCGCTGCTGGGCAGTCGCGTGCCGCCCGCGCTGAAAATGTTCCTGATGGCGCTGGCGGTGATTGATGACCTGGGTGCCATTATAATTATCGCTTTCTTCTATACCCAGGATCTGTCGGTTACCTCACTGTGCGTGGCTGGCGGTGCGATTGTGGTGCTGGCGCTGCTCAACCGTATGGGTGTGCGAAATCTGTCAGTCTACCTGCTGGTGGGAATGGTGCTGTGGGTGGCGGTGTTAAAATCGGGCGTTCATGCCACGCTGGCAGGCGTTATTCTGGGCTTCTTTATTCCCCTGGAGAAACAGAACGGCCACTCTCCGGCTATCCATCTGGCCCACAGCCTGACACCCTGGGTAAGCTGGCTTATCCTGCCGCTGTTTGCTTTCGCCAATGCGGGCGTTTCGTTAACCGGCGTTTCGCTGGACGGCGTGTTTTCAACCGTGCCACTGGGCATTATCCTGGGTCTGTTTATCGGCAAGCCCCTGGGGATTACGCTAATCTGCTGGCTGGCCGTCAGGCTACGCATTGCTGCGCTGCCGGAGAGCACGCGGATGCGTGATATTTCTGCCGTCGGCGTTTTGTGTGGTATTGGCTTTACCATGTCGATACTTATCGCCTCGCTGGCTTTCGATGCGGCGCATCAGGAGATGATCACGCTGGCGAAGATCGGTATTCTCTTTGGCTCGGTCATTTCGGCGGTGGTCGGTTTTATTCTGCTGCGTATCAAGCTGCGCTAGCGGCAGGCCATATTCTGGATCTTCAGCCTGCCTGGCGAATAAGTCGATAATAATTAGCAGGCTATTTTTATTTAATGCCAGTTATTACTGTAATATCTGGCTTTATTATTTCTCCCTCCGCCGTAAAGTAATAGCGAAATTCTCAAAAAAAATAAGGCTATTTACTGTCACCTGAACCTTTCATACGCTGTCAGCTGAAGCCTCCTGAGGCTGCGTTCTTTCTAATCAATATGACTGAATGACTTTACTGATTCGTGTCACGAATGAGCAGTTAATAGTATTTATTTTTAGGGTAGTATATTGAAAATCAACAATAAAAATATAGTAAGGGAGAGCGGCGCTGCGCTGGTTCCCTCTTACCCGATCCTGGGTTTATCCCTGCGATGGACACCACTGAGTTATTACCAGCGGCTATTTCTGTTGGTCACGCTGGTCAATACCTTTTTTTTAATTTACGGGGTGACCTCAGGTCACTGGTGGTCTGAAAAAGGGATACAGCTGGTCGATATCAGTAATATGGTATTGGTTAATCTGGCCATTGCCGTACTGATCCGTCAGCAATATATTATCAATTTTCTCTTTCGTCTGGTGTGGCGGGTTCCGCTGAGCTGGCCGTTATTTGTCCGGCGTCGGCTGGCTAAAGTATATCATTTTGGTGGCCTGCATTCCGGCTGTGCACTCTTTGCCTGTCTGTGGCTTATCGTATTCAGTGCTGCGGTTTATTATCATCACTGCCACGCCTTGCCGAATGTCTCTGCTGCGCTGGTAACGATCAATGCCCTGCTGGCCGCGCTGCTGGCAATCATTACAATAATGGCGCATCCGGCGATCCGCAGGCGATACCACAATCTGTTTGAGCACGTACACCGGTATGTCGGCTGGGCCGCGCTGCTGCTCTCCTGGGGGCAGGCGGTCTGTTTTACCCGCGACTGCAACGGCGGCCTGTGGTCGTTACTGACGCTTGCGGAAACGCCGGCATTCTGGACGCTTTTGGCGATTACCGGCAGTATTATTTTGCCGTGGCTGCGCCTGAGAAAAGTGCCGGTCACCATTGAGCGCCCGTCAGAACACGCCGCGATTGTCAGCTTTGACCTGCCGCGTGACCCTTTTGCCGGATCCTCTTTTGCCATCAGCCGGTCACCGCTGTCGGAGTGGCACGCTTTTGCTAATATCCCGTTCGGCGATCGTAGCGGCTGCCGTATGCTGATATCGCGTGCCGGAGACTGGACAAGCCGCTTTATCGACTCACCCCCTTCTCATGTCTGGTTCAAAGGCCTGCCCACACCGGGGGTCGGCAGCGTAGGGAAAATTTTTCATTCGGTCATTTATGTTGCCACCGGTAGCGGTATCGGGCCGCTGCTGCCCCATCTGATGACGCTTAACCGACCCCGGCGCTTAATCTGGTCGACGCGTAACCCGCGACTGACCTATGGCGACCAAATGGTGGACGAAATCATTCGACTACAACCCGATGTGCTGATCTGGGATACCGATGCGCACGGTAAACCAGATTTATTACAGCTGGCATTACACATGGCAGACGAGAGCGAGGCGGAAGCGGTGATTTGCATCGCCAACCGTAAGTTAACCGATTATGTGGTGGAGGGATGTGAAGCGAAGGGTGTGGCAGCCTATGGCGCAATCTGGGATTCCTGAACGGCTCGCCAGATGACAGGCAAAAAAAAACCGGCTAAGCCGGTTTTTTTTCAAAGGCAGATAACAGCGTGGCAATTAAGCCAGTTTGTTGATCTGTGCAGCCAGATTTGCTTTATGACGTGCAGCTTTGTTTTTGTGGATCAGGCCTTTAGCTGCCTGACGGTCCACAAGAGGCTGCATTTCATTAAATGCATTCTGCGCAGCTGCTTTATCGCCAGTAGCGATAGCCGCGTATACTTTCTTAATAAAAGTACGCATCATTGAACGACGGCTAGCGTTGTGCTTACGACGCTTCTCAGACGTTACAGCGCGTTTCTTAGCTGATTTGATATTAGCCAAGGTCCAACTCCCAAATAGTTCTATGAGGACAATTCAAAGGCCGAGGAATATGCCTCTTTCGCCCATGGTTGTCAATGGATTTGTGCAAATAAGCGCCGCTAAAAAAACGACGCCTGGTTACGTTTCGATGGCGCAAGATTCTACCAGCTTCGGTCAGATGAATACAGCTTAATCACAAGAAAAATAAGAATGCCGGGCGCAGGCCGCTTTTGTCAGGGAAAATGGCGGTAAGAAAGCGCTAAAGCGGCATTACCGGGTTAACCTTCATCGCTGTACAAGGTATAATCCGCCGATTTCCACCCATTTGAGTCAGCCATGAAGTTTATCCGCGGCATACATAACCTCAGGGAGCAGCATCGTGGCTGCGTACTGACTATCGGTAACTTCGATGGCGTACACCGGGGACATCAGGCATTGCTGGCAAGACTCTGTGAAGAGGGGCGTCAGCGTCATCTGCCGGTGGTGGTGATGTTGTTTGAACCGCAGCCCCTGGAGCTGTTTGCGCCCGATAAAGCCCCGGCTCGTCTGACTCGTCTGCGCGAGAAGCTTCGCTACCTCAGCGAGGCGGGCGTAGACGCTGTACTGTGCGTGCGTTTCGACCCTTTGTTTGCGGGGCTGACGGCGCAGAGTTTCGTTACCGATCTGCTGGTGAAAAAGCTCGGTGTTAAATTTCTGGCGGTCGGGGATGATTTCCGCTTTGGCGCTGGTCGTCGGGGGGATTTCCTGTTATTACAGAAAGCCGGGGTCGACTATGGCTTCGATGTCGTCGGTACGCAGACATTCTGTGATAACGGCCGGCGAATCAGCAGCACCGCCGTTCGTCAGGCGCTGGCAGAGGACAATCTGCCGCTTGCCGCCTCACTCCTGGGGCATCCCTTCAGTATTTCAGGCCGGGTGGTGCACGGTGATGCGCTGGGCCGCACAATAGGTTTCCCCACGGCTAACCTGCCTCTTCGACGCTTTGTGTCGCCGGTCAAAGGGGTTTATGCCGTTGAGGTCCATGGCATCAGCGAACGCCCGCTGCCCGGCGTGGCAAATATCGGCACGCGGCCCACGGTGGCCGGTGTACGTCAGCAGCTGGAAGTTCACCTGCTTGACGTTGCAATCGACCTGTACGGGCGCCATATAGATGTGGTGCTGTGCGAAAAAATACGTAATGAGCAGCGTTTTGCTTCACTTGACGCGCTGAAAGAGCAAATTGCTAACGATGTGGTGAGCGCCCGAAGGTTTTTTGGGCTGAAAACACCGGATTAACCAGAACCGAAACACGGAACCGAGAATCTGATGAGTGACTATAAATCTACCCTGAACTTGCCGGAAACGGGGTTCCCGATGCGTGGCGATCTGGCCAAACGCGAACCGGGAATGCTGCAACGCTGGTATGATGATAATTTGTACGGCATCATCCGCGAAGCTAAAAAAGGGAAAAAAACCTTTATTCTGCACGACGGCCCTCCCTACGCGAACGGCAGCATTCATATTGGTCACTCAGTCAACAAGATTCTGAAAGACATTATCGTGAAGTCCAAAGGCCTCGCGGGCTTTGATGCGCCCTACGTGCCGGGCTGGGACTGCCATGGCCTGCCCATCGAGCATAAAGTTGAGCAGATGATCGGTAAGCCCGGTGAGAAAGTCACCGCCGCAGAATTCCGTGCCGCCTGTCGGCAATATGCCGCTGAGCAGGTGGAAGGGCAGAAAAAAGACTTTATCCGCCTTGGCGTGCTGGGAGACTGGGATCGCCCCTATCTGACGATGGACTTCAAAACCGAAGCGAACATTATCCGTGCGCTGAGTAAAATCATCGGTAATGGCCATCTGCACAAAGGGGCGAAGCCGGTGCACTGGTGCATGGATTGCCGCTCCGCGCTGGCTGAGGCGGAAGTCGAATATTATGATAAAACCTCCCCCTCCATTGACGTGCTCTTTAACGCCGTGGATGCCGGTGCGGTGCAGGCCAAATTTGGTGTTAGCAGCGTAACCGGTCCCGTCTCGCTGGTTATCTGGACCACCACGCCGTGGACCCTGCCTGCTAACCGCGCGATCTCTCTGCACCCTGAGTTTGACTATCAGCTGGTACAGATTGAAGGCCGTGCGCTGATTCTGGCCAAAGAGCTGGTTGAAAGCGTCATGAAACGCATTGGCGTAGCAGAATGGCAGGTACTGGGCGAAGCAAAAGGCGCGGCGCTGGAGCTGATGACTTTCCAGCACCCCTTCCTGGCGCTGACGTCGCCGGTGGTTCTGGGTGAGCACGTTACGGTCGAAGCCGGTACCGGTGCGGTGCATACTGCGCCGGGCCACGGGCCGGATGACTTTGTGATTGGTCAGAAATACGGTATCGAAGTCGCTAACCCGGTCGGTCCGGATGGCCGCTACCTGCCGGGCACTTACCCCGGGCTGGATGGTGTTAACGTCTTCAAGGCCAACGATCTGGTGGTCGAGCTGCTGCGCGAAAAGGGCGCCCTGCTGCACGTTGAAAAACTGCTGCACAGCTATCCGCACTGCTGGCGTCACAAAACGCCGATCATCTTCCGTGCTACGCCGCAGTGGTTTATCAGCATGGATCAGAAAGGCCTGCGTGCGCAGTCACTCTCTGAGATTAAAAATGTGCAGTGGATCCCTGACTGGGGCCAGGCGCGTATCGAATCCATGGTGGCGAACCGCCCGGACTGGTGTATTTCACGTCAGCGTACCTGGGGCGTGCCGATGGCGCTGTTTGTGCATAAAGATACCGAACAGCTACACCCTGACACCCTGGCGCTAATGGAGAAAGTGGCTGAACGCGTTGAGCAGGATGGCATTCAGGCATGGTGGGATCTTGATGCGCACGCGCTAATGGGCGCTGATGCCGACAGCTACGTGAAGGTGCCTGATACGCTCGACGTCTGGTTTGACTCAGGATCGACCAGCTACTCCGTCGTCGATGCGCGTCCGGAATTTGAGGGGCATTCGCCTGACCTCTATCTGGAAGGATCGGATCAGCACCGCGGCTGGTTTATGTCCTCGCTGATGATTTCGACGGCGATGAAGGGCAAAGCGCCTTACCGTCAGGTACTGACTCACGGCTTTACCGTGGATGGTCAGGGACGCAAAATGTCAAAATCCATCGGTAATACCGTATCGCCACAGGATGTCATGAACAAGCTGGGCGGCGATATTCTGCGCCTGTGGGTCGCCTCCACCGATTATTCCGGTGAGATGGCAGTATCCGATGAGATCCTGAAACGTTCTGCGGATTCCTACCGTCGTATCCGTAATACGGCTCGCTTCCTGCTGGCCAACCTCAACGGCTTCAACCCTGAAACCGATCGCGTTGAGCCGGAAGAGATGGTGGTACTGGATCGCTGGGCAGTAGGGCGGGCCAGAGCGGCACAGGAGGACATCATCGCCTCCTACGCGCGCTATGATTTCCACGAGGTGGTCCAGCGTCTGATGCAGTTCTGCTCTATTGAGATGGGTTCCTTCTATCTGGACATCATTAAGGACCGTCAGTACACCGCCCGTGCGGACGGCCTGGCGCGTCGCAGCTGCCAAACCGCGCTGTACTATATTGCTGAGGCGCTGGTGCGCTGGATGGCGCCAATCATGTCCTTCACCGCCGATGAGATCTGGAATGAGCTGCCCGGTAAGCGTGAGAAGTATGTCTTTACCGGCGAGTGGTTCAACGGGCTGTTTGGCCTGGCGGACAATGAATCAATGAACGATGGCTTCTGGGCTGAGCTGCTGAAAGTGCGCGGCGAAGTGAATAAAGTTATCGAACAGGCGCGTGCCGACAAGCGTGTAGGCGGGTCGCTGGAGGCAAGCGTTACGCTCTATGCCGATGCGGCGCTGGCTGAAAAGCTGCTGAGCCTGGATACGGAGCTGCGCTTTGTGTTACTAACCTCATCAGTGCAGGTGGCGGCGTACGCACAGGCGCCCGAAGAGGCTCAGCAGAGCGATCTGGTGAAAGGTCTGAAAATTGCCCTGCATAAGGCGGAAGGTGAGAAATGTCAGCGTTGCTGGCACTACACTACCGATATTGGACAAAATGCTGCCTGGCCGGAAATTTGCGGGCGCTGCGTCACTAACGTAGCCGGTGACGGCGAAGAGCGTAAGTTTGCATAATGCGTAAATCAATTTTTTCAACCGGACTGCGCTGGCTATGGCTGGTGGTGGTGGTAATCGCCGTCGATTTTGCCAGTAAGCAGTGGATTATGAATACGCTGATGCTGCATGAGTCGATGCATGTTATGCCATTCTTCAACTTCTTTTACGCGCATAACTACGGTGCGGCTTTTAGCTTCCTGGCCGATAAAGGGGGCTGGCAACGCTGGTTCTTTGCCGGTATCGCCACGGCGATTGTTATTGCGCTGCTGGTGATGATGTACCGCACCGCGGCCAGTAATAAGCTGAATAATATCGCCTACGCGCTGATTATTGGCGGTGCGGCAGGCAATTTGTTTGACCGCGCGTATCACGGCTTTGTAGTGGATTTTATCGACTTTTACGTTGGCGACTGGCACTTCGCCACTTTCAACATTGCCGACTCCGCTATCTGTATCGGTGCCGCACTGATTGTGCTGGAGGGCTTTCTCAGCCCGGCCAGCAAACGTGCTAAAAACTAAGGGTAGGGCATGACTGATTCTGTACAGCGCGATAGCGCGGTGCTGGTGCATTTCACGTTAAAACTCGCCGACGGTTCCACGGCGGAATCCACGCGGGATAACGGAAAACCGGCGCTGTTTAGTCTGGGAGACGGTAGCCTTTCAGAGCAGCTTGAAGATGAGCTGCTCGGTCTGCACCCGGGTGATAAAAAAGCATTCTCGCTGCAACCTGAGGCCGCATTTGGCTCTGCCAGTCCGGATTTAGTTCAGTACTTCTCCCGCCGGGATTTTACCCAGGCGGGAGAGCCTGAGCTGGGGGCGATTATGCTGTTCAGCGGGATGGACGGTAATGAGATGCCGGGTGTTATCCGCGGAATTTCTGGCGACTCGATTACCGTGGATTTTAACCATCCGTTAGCCGGACAGGTCATCCATTTTGATGTTGAGGTGCTGGAGATCGATCCGGTACGGGAGGCGAGAAATGCAAATCCTGTTGGCTAATCCTCGGGGATTCTGTGCGGGCGTTGACCGCGCAATCAGCATTGTAGAGCGTGCGCTGGAGATGTATGGCGCACCTATTTATGTGCGGCATGAGGTGGTGCACAACCGCTACGTGGTGAACAGCCTGCGCGAGCGCGGGGCTATTTTCATTGAGGAGATCGGAGAAGTGCCGGACGGTTCGATTCTGATCTTCTCCGCTCACGGTGTCTCCCAGGCCGTTCGCGCAGAAGCCAGGGCGCGCAGTCTGACCATGCTGTTTGACGCAACCTGTCCGCTGGTGACAAAAGTGCATATGGAAGTGGCGCGCGCCAGCCGTAAAGGGACAGAGGCGATACTGATTGGTCATGCCGGGCATCCAGAGGTGGAAGGCACAATGGGCCAGTACAGCAACCCTGAGGGCGGAATGTACCTTGTGGAATCTCCGGCGGATGTCCTGAAGCTTGAGGTGAAGAACGATCAGAATCTGTGCTTTATGACCCAGACGACGCTGTCAGTTGATGATACGTCAGAGGTGATTGACGCACTTCGCGCGCGTTTTCCGAAAATTATCGGGCCGCGTAAAGATGATATCTGCTATGCCACCACCAACCGACAGGAAGCGGTACGTACGCTGGCAAAGGATGCAGAAGTGGTGCTGGTGGTCGGATCACGCAACTCCTCTAACTCTAATCGCCTGGCCGAACTGGCTCAGCGAGCGGGCAAGCTTGCCCGTCTTATTGATTCTGCCGATGATATTCAGGAAGAGTGGATTAAAGGCGTGAGCTGCGTTGGCGTGACGGCGGGTGCTTCGGCACCGGATATTTTAGTGCAGGAGGTTATTCAGCGCCTGCGCGAATTTGGTGGCGAAGCCGCCATTGAGCTGATTGGCCGCGAAGAGAATATTGTTTTCGAGGTGCCGAAAGAGTTGCGTGTAGATATTCGGGAAGTTAACTAATACCGCACAGGTTTTTTAAATCGCTACATCTGAATAATTCGGCAGGTATCTGGAATAGCGATAACGATATCTCTCTCCTGGTTTTTTCACTGGCAGATCAAGGTACTACTCCAGTGGGAGCCAGGGCGGCATACGGACCATCGGGCGCATGGATGCGCGGACCTGCAAACCATTCTTATCCCCATAGAAATATATTTAAACCTGGCTCAGGCTATTATAAAACTGTTTCACTTCATTGAAGTGTACTGTCTCATGCGTTATGGTTATTCTGTTCCCGAAAGGCAACGGGAAATTATTAAATACATGCTTATTTAAGGTGATTAATCACCACGGGATCTTTTTAAATAAATTTAAATGGAGTTAATAATGAGAGAACTAACGCTTACTGAACTCAATAACGTTGGGGGAGGGGCTGTTGATGCGCTAAGCGGCGGTCTGTTGCTGGGTGCAGGCAGTGCTGGCCTGGCCGTAGGTATACCCACTATTGTCGGTGGGGCAATCTGGGGCATACCCACTCTGGGGCTGGGCTTTATAGGAATGACCTCAGGCATTGTGGTGACGGCCCTTTCCGGTGCAATGATGATTCTGGGCACGGTTAAGCTAGCCCTGGGTCACAAGGTCACCACACCCCCGGAGGAAACACCTGAGCTTGTACCGGTCATAGCCATATAGAGTTTACAGCGCGCTATAACTTTTATATAGCGCGCGACGTCTCAAAGGGTGTTCACCCTGATCCTGCCTGCGAAGTACTTATGTGCCTGTGTTGCAGTGTTGCACCCTGTCACCTGATTTCACGCAATGATACTCTGATTATGCCTTTTTGGCTCTGGCTTCTGCCCCGGAGGCTGGTTAATCTGAAAGAGAGTTCAACGAATCAATCTTCGTCAGGAAAGAAAAAAATTATGAGTAGTGATATTCGTATTGCCATTGTCGGCGCGTCGGGACGCATGGGACGTCAGCTTATTCAGGCCGTGCATGATGCCGAGGGTGCCTCTCTGGGCGCTGCACTGGTACGCAAAGGTTCAACGCTGGTGGGGAGTGACGCCGGTGAAGTGGCAGGCGCGGGCACGCTGGGCGTTGCTATAGTTGACGATCTTGCGGCGGTGGTGGATGACTTTGACATACTTATCGATTTCACCCGGCCTGAAGCCACGCTGGAGTATCTGAAATTTTGCCGTGAGCAGCATAAGGCGATAGTGATCGGCACCACCGGATTTGGCCCGGCCGGTAAAGCAGCCATCAGCGAGGCGGCCCAGCATATTGGCATCGTGTTTGCCGCCAACTTTAGCGTTGGCGTTAACCTGGTCTTAAAGCTGCTGGAAAAGGCGGCAAAGGTGATGGGCGACTATGCCGACATCGAGATTGTGGAAGCCCACCACCGCCATAAAGTAGATGCTCCATCAGGGACAGCGCTGGCGATGGGTGAGGCGATCGCCGATGCCATGGAATGGGATTTGGACCAGCATGCGGTTTATGCCCGCGAGGGCCACACCGGAGAGCGTAAAGCTCAAACGATTGGCTTCGCCACCGTACGCGCCGGTGACATCGTGGGCGAGCATACGGCAATGTTTGCCGATATCGGCGAGCGTGTGGAGATAACCCATAAGGCTTCAAGCCGCATGACCTTTGCTAAAGGGGCGGTTCGCTCCGCTATCTGGCTAAGTGCGCATAAAAATGGAATTTTTGATATGAAAAATGTGCTTAATCTTGACGATCTATAAAAGCAATCCTGACATCCTTCAGAAATAATTTCCATAATTTGTTGAGATAAAGGGGGTTATTTACCTCCTTTTAAGTTTAATGAAAAAATAGTCATCCTGGTTGTATTTTCTTTTTAGACTCATATTTTTTGGTGTTTTTATCATTTCTGCCCTCTCTGTAACGCTATTTTTGACCATCTGGTCCACTTTTCGCGCCTGATAAGAGTATTCTGGACTTTTCCCGCGAAGGCAATCGGTTTTTTGGTCTGGATATCTGCTGTTTTCAGGCATAACTATCACTTTTATCCCCCAGTCTGATAAAAAACCATGAAAAATCGGGCGCCAGGGTGGACAAGGGCCGGGGCGATCATTAGAATGCGCGCAATTTGCCAAAATCGGACGGTCAGACGGTTTTGCATTGATTTTAAGGCTTGAAATGAATTAATATGCAAATAATATGACTGTTTATTCCCTGGAGGGTGTTTTGATTAAGTCAGCGCTATTGGTTCTGGAAGACGGAACCCAATTCCATGGTCGTGCCATCGGGGCCACAGGATCGGCTGTGGGAGAAGTCGTTTTCAACACCTCGATGACCGGTTATCAAGAAATCCTCACTGATCCATCCTATTCCCGCCAGATTGTCACCCTTACCTATCCTCATATCGGCAATGTCGGCACTAACGCTGCGGATGAAGAGTCCTCGAAGGTTCAGGCACAGGGGCTGGTCATTCGTGATTTGCCGCTGATCGCGAGCAACTTTCGTAGCGAAGAAGGGCTGTCTGCTTATCTGCAGCGCAATAACATTGTCGCTATTGCCGATATTGATACGCGTAAGCTAACGCGATTGCTGCGCGAGAAAGGTGCACAAAATGGCTGCATCATCGCCGGTGATGCACCAGACGCAGCGCTGGCGCTGCAAAAAGCGCAGGCGTTTCCCGGCCTGAAAGGCATGGACCTGGCGAAAGAGGTCTCTACGGCGGAAACCTATAGCTGGCAGCAGGGCAGCTGGACGCTCAACGGCCTGCCAGCGGCGAAAAGCAGTGAAGAACTGCCGTTCCACGTGGTGGCCTGTGACTACGGCGTTAAGCGCAGTATCCTGCGGATGCTGGTCGATCGCGGCTGCAGGCTGACGGTCGTACCGGCCCAGACCTCTGCAGAAGAGGTGTTAAAGCTCAATCCGGACGGTATTTTCCTGGCTAACGGCCCTGGCGATCCGGAGCCGTGCGAATACGCCATCACGGCGATTAAGCGCTTTCTGGAAACCGACGTGCCGGTATTCGGCATCTGTCTGGGTCACCAGCTGCTGGCGCTGGCGAGCGGGGCAAAAACGGTCAAAATGAAGCTGGGCCATCACGGCGGTAATCATCCGGTAAAAGATCTCGATAACAACAGGGTGATGATCACCGCACAAAACCATGGTTTTGCCGTTGATGGCAGCAACCTGCCGGACAATCTGCGCGTTACCCATACCTCGCTGTTTGACCACACGGTGCAGGGGATTCATCGTACGGACAAAGCGGCCTTTAGTTTCCAGGGTCACCCTGAAGCCAGCCCGGGTCCGCATGATGCCGCCCCGCTGTTCGATCACTTTATCGAACTGATCGAAGCCTACCGTTCAAACGCGAAATAATCAGGAGCGAGAAAATGCCAAAACGTACCGACATAAAAAGTATCCTGATCCTTGGCGCAGGTCCGATCGTCATCGGACAGGCCTGTGAATTCGACTACTCAGGCGCTCAGGCCTGTAAAGCCCTGCGGGAAGAGGGCTATCGCGTTATTCTGGTCAACTCCAACCCGGCGACCATCATGACCGACCCGGATATGGCTGACGCGACCTATATTGAGCCGATCCACTGGGAAGTGGTACGCAAAATCATTGAAAAAGAGCGCCCGGATGCGGTTCTGCCCACCATGGGGGGCCAGACGGCGCTGAACTGTGCGCTGGAGCTGGAGCGTCAGGGCGTGCTGGCTGAATTCGGCGTGACCATGATTGGTGCCACCGCCGATGCCATTGATAAGGCGGAAGATCGCCAGCGCTTTGATAAAGCGATGAAAAAGATTGGCCTTGATACGGCGCGTTCCGGCATTGCGCACAGCATGGATGAGGCCTTCAGGGTAGCTGACGAGCTTGGCTTCCCTTGCATTATCCGCCCCTCGTTCACCATGGGCGGCACCGGTGGCGGTATCGCTTACAATCGTGAAGAGTTCGAGGAAATTTGTGAGCGCGGACTGGATCTCTCCCCGACCAACGAGCTGCTGATTGATGAATCCCTTATCGGCTGGAAAGAGTATGAAATGGAGGTGGTGCGCGATAAGAACGATAATTGCATTATCGTCTGCTCCATTGAAAATTTCGACGCGATGGGCATCCACACCGGCGATTCGATTACCGTCGCGCCCGCCCAGACGCTGACCGATAAAGAGTATCAAATCATGCGTAACGCTTCGATGGCGGTACTGCGTGAAATCGGCGTCGAAACCGGTGGTTCCAACGTGCAGTTCTCGGTGAATCCGGAAAATGGCCGCCTGATCATTATCGAAATGAATCCGCGCGTGTCGCGTTCCTCTGCGCTGGCCTCGAAGGCGACCGGCTTCCCGATTGCGAAAATCGCCGCCAAGCTGGCGGTCGGCTACACGCTGGACGAGCTGATGAACGATATTACCGGCGGCCTGACCCCGGCATCGTTTGAGCCGTCGATTGATTATGTCGTCACCAAAATTCCCCGCTTCAACTTTGAGAAATTCGCCGGGGCGAACGATCGCCTGACCACCCAGATGAAATCCGTCGGGGAAGTGATGGCCATTGGCCGCACCTTCCAGGAGTCGATACAGAAAGCGCTGCGCGGGCTGGAAGTGGGCGCCAGCGGATTCGATCCCAAGGTTAGCCTCAACGATCCCGAAGCCCTTACCCACGTTCGCCGTGAGCTAAAGGATGCCGGCTCGGATCGCATCTGGTACATCGCCGATGCCTTCCGGGCCGGGATGTCCGTTGATGGCGTTTTTAACCTGACCAATATCGATCGCTGGTTCCTGGTACAGATAGAAGAGCTGGTGCGCCTGGAAGAGAAGGTTGCCCGGGAAGGGATCAACGGCCTGACGGAAGCGTTCCTGCGGGACCTGAAGCGTAAAGGCTTTGCCGATGCGCGCCTGTGTGCGCTGGCTGGCGTAGCGGAAAGCGAGATCCGTAAGCTGCGCGAGCGCTACAATCTGCATCCAGTCTACAAACGCGTGGATACCTGCGCTGCGGAGTTCTCAACGGACACCGCCTATATGTACTCCACTTACGAGGAAGAGTGCGAAGCGAACCCCTCTCAGGATCGTGAGAAAATCATGGTGCTGGGCGGCGGGCCAAACCGCATCGGGCAGGGTATTGAATTTGACTACTGCTGCGTGCATGCCTCTCTGGCGCTGCGGGAAGACGGTTACGAAACCATTATGGTTAACTGTAACCCGGAAACCGTTTCGACCGATTACGATACCTCGGACCGCCTCTATTTCGAACCTGTGACGCTGGAAGATGTGCTGGAAATTGTGCGCATTGAGAAGCCGAAAGGAGTGATTGTACAGTACGGTGGTCAGACGCCGCTGAAGCTGGCGCGTGAGCTGGAAGCCGCAGGCGTGCCGGTTATTGGCACCAGCCCGGATGCGATTGACCGGGCGGAAGACCGCGAACGCTTCCAGCAGGCCGTGGATCGTCTGGGCCTGAAGCAGCCCGCCAATGCTACGGTGACCGCGCTGGAACAGGCCGTCGAAAAAGCGACACAGCTGGGTTATCCGCTGGTGGTTCGTCCTTCTTACGTGCTCGGCGGTCGGGCGATGGAAATCGTCTACGACGAGGTCGATCTTAAACGCTACTTCCAGACGGCGGTTTCCGTCTCCAACGATGCGCCGGTGCTGCTGGATCGCTTCCTTGATGATGCGGTCGAAGTGGATATTGATGCCATCTGCGACGGTGAGCGGGTGCTGATTGGCGGCATTATGGAACACATCGAGCAGGCGGGCGTCCACTCCGGTGACTCTGCCTGTTCGCTGCCCGCCTACACGTTGAGCAAAGCGATTCAGAACGTAATGCGTCAGCAGGTTGAGAAGCTGGCCTTCGAACTTAGCGTTCGCGGTCTGATGAACGTGCAGTTTGCGGTGAAGGATAACGAAGTCTACCTGATTGAAGTGAATCCGCGCGCCGCCCGTACCGTTCCCTTTGTGTCGAAAGCCACCGGGGTGCCGCTGGCGAAGGTCGCTGCACGGGTAATGGCGGGTAAAACGCTGGCCGCGCAGGGCATAACCGAAGAGGTGATTCCGCCTTACTACTCGGTGAAAGAGGTAGTGCTGCCGTTTAACAAATTCCAGGGCGTTGACCCGATCCTCGGTCCGGAAATGCGTTCTACCGGTGAGGTGATGGGCGTGGGACGAACCTTTGCCGAGGCGTTCTCAAAGGCGATGCTGGGCGCGCAGAGCAATATGAAGAAAACCGGACGCGCTCTGCTGTCGGTGCGCGAAGGGGACAAAAAGCGCATCGTCGACCTCGCCGCTAAGCTGCAAAAGCTCGGTTTTGAACTGGATGCGACGCACGGTACCGCCGTGGTGCTGGGTGAGGCGGGGATCAACCCGCGTCTGGTGAACAAGGTGCACGAAGGCCGTCCGCATATTCAGGATCGTCTGAAGAACGGCGAGTATGCTTATATTGTGAATACCACCGAAGGGCGCCAGGCTATTGAAGATTCTAAACTGCTGCGTCGCAGTGCGCTTCAGTACAAGGTGCACTATGACACCACGCTGAACGGCGGATTTGCCACGGCGATGTCCCTCAACTCTGACCCCTGCGAGCAGGTGATCTCGGTGCAGGAGATGCACGCGCAGATCAACGCTCACCAGGCGTAGTTCTCTGTTACCGCCAGGGGAGCATCCCCTGGCGGCAGTTTTGGACCTGAATCCGTCCACGCCAGCCGGTATCTCGGCTAAAGGTTCCCGTTCACCTCTGACGCCGTATCATTTTCATCCTCGCTGATCACAAACCAGGGCGTGAATAGCGTACGACGCAGCCAGCCTTTCGCCGTTTTCACCTGCCATTCACGACCAGGCGGATTGTAGTAATGGGTATCGGCATAGAGATCCTTCCGTACGCTCACGTCGCTGATGTACTTCCAGTCGTTCAGAAACCAGGGTTGAAAGGTGCGGATGGCCTGACCTTTATTGTCATACTCGGTGCGGCCGGTTACCGCCCAGCGGAAGCGCGTTTCGGCCACGATGGGCGCACCATTTTTATCTACCGCAAGCACTCCATCGTCGGTTCGCTGCAAGGTTTCACCGTTTGCCTGACGGGTGCGGCCTGGAGCACGCGACCAAAACCATCGCTAAACACCACCTGCTGGCGGATCTGCTGTTCCGCAGCGTCGTCATAACGGTCGGTCGTCAGGGTGATCACCTGCGGAGGTAATATCCCGGCGGTTTCTTCTGTCCCAGTCTTCCAGCTGTCGGGTGAGGGTCAGGATCAGGCTGGCGATGCCCAGCCCCTGGATATCTGCCATCTGCAGGCTACAGGTGCGGTCAAAACGTCTCCTCATGTGCCCCTGCGAGGGTACGCAGCCGGTGAAACAGCAGCCCCTGGCGACAGAGGCGGCGGGTGCGCAGGTCGAATCCGTGAGCGAAGTCGGAAAAACAGCCCTGCGGCATGGCCAGGGCGTGTTCCCCGGATTCAAGCTGGGTTGCGGCGGCGATAAGCGGCGCGGTATCGCTCAGCAACCTGTCGCCATTATCGCCCTGACTGGCGAGGCCATTATTCAGGGTCTCAATCAGGCTGGCGATTTCCGGCGTCATGCTGTCGCTGACCTGTGGCTTCGTGGTACAGTTTCTGTCAGGTAACCTGCCGGAGAGAACATCGAGGCAACCGCTCACCGGTTTAACAAACTGGCTGGCGCGATGGCCAAAGAGATCGTTATAGCTCCGCTTCTGCGCAGACTGACGGATACCCAGACTTACGGTATGTGCCAACTGAGGATTCACCCGGGTCAGTATGCGCGCTTCCTCAAGCTGGTTCTCTTTCAGCTCCTGATCGGCCTGCTGATGCAGGTATTCTTTCTCACCCCATGTCAGCCTGTTCGCGGACAGATTACGTATTTCAGGTGATGAGTAGCCCATGATATCTGCCAGGGGCCAGGGCGCGCGTTGGATACGTTTGGATCCAATTTCAGACACATCTTCTTCAGACGCGTGGTCAATAGTGTTTAGTTTTCTCAGAATACTATCAGTACCGTACATGCAGCTCGACCTCTTATTAACTGGAAATAATGGCTGACAGTTAACACAGCGCAGTAAGCTCTGCGTTAATTATTTAGAACGGGCAGTGCCATTGCCAGTATTGAAGGTCATGAGTAAGGGTAAGCGGCCTGTTACTTAATTGATCTTTTAATGAATAATTGTATTTTCCGCTGTTTTCCAGGTTTCAGGCTAATTACCATTTTTTATTTAGCATAGTTCAGTGTGAGGAGCGGGTGCGTGAAGGTTAAGAAAATGGAGGTGATTACAGTACTGGTCAGGTATAAATCATTATATTTCAGTTGGGTGGGTTTGTTTTTATTTTTTGAATCATACGGATATCTTATTGATTCACTCACTATTTGATGGCTAATCGTCAATATAAGATTTCATTAATAAATCAATGTAATATTAATGCTCCAAATAAATACAATATTTCCAGGGCGGTGTGATTTTTGTGAAGCGTTTACCAGAACGAAATTCTGACCTTCTGTATTCTTCCCTACCCGATAAGTCTGCCGAAAACAGGCGGCAGAAAATGACGTACTGTTGAGTGATTCAGGGAGATAAGATGAAGAGAGTTCTGTTAGCCACGTTGATTTGTGCCGCCACTATACCCGCCACTTTCGCGGCAAAAGACGTGACCACCCAACCCGATGTGTACTTTCTGAAAGAGGCACAGTCACCCGATAGCCTGGCTTTACTGCCTCCTCCTCCGGCGATGGACAGCATTGATTTTCTCAATGACAAGGCGCAGTACGATGTGGGGAAAATGCTGAGAAATACCCCGAGGGGTAAACAGGCCTGGCAGGATGCACACGTCTCAGGCGATGGCGTCGCCGAGGCGCTGTCGCCCGCTTTTGGCAAGCCCATTACCAGAGAAAAAACGCCTGAGCTGTTCCGGCTGGTTATGAAAATGCGTGAGGATGCGGGCGATCTGGCGACGCGCAGCGCGAAAGAGCACTATATGCGCATCCGCCCTTTCGCCTTTTACAACGAACCCACCTGCCGCGCGGATGAAGAGAGCACGCTCGCTAAAAATGGCTCTTATCCCTCCGGGCATACCACGATTGGCTGGGCGACGGCACTGGTGCTGGCCGAGGTCAATCCGGCCCGACAGGGTGAGATCCTTAAAAGGGGCTATGAGATGGGGCAGAGCCGGGTGATTTGCGGATACCACTGGCAGAGCGATGTGACCGCTGCCCGGATCGTTGCCGCCGCCGTTGTTGCGCGGCTGCATGCCGATCCGGCCTTTAGCCAGCAGTTACAGAAGGCGAAAGACGAGTTTAAGAAAGCGCAACTTTAATACCCAGCGCAATCAGTACGCCGCCCAGCAGTTTGTCGATAAGCTTCTGGGCTTTCGCCAGTGCACGGCGTACCGGGGCGCTCTGGATAATCACCACCAGCAGCGGCCACCACAGGGATGAGAGCATCAGGATAATGCTGGCGTACCAGATTTTTTCGCCAAAGCTGGAGTGAACGTTAAGCACCTGCGTAAATATCGACAGGAAGAACAGCGTCGCTTTCGGGTTGAGCAGGTTGCAGAGATAGCCCTGAAGAAAGGCTTTCCGCAGCGAGGTGGTCTCCGGGGTCACATTGCTGAGGTCCATTTTGCTGCTGCCGCGTGACAGTAGCGCCTGGACGCCGATAAAGATCAGGTATGCCGCACCAACGTATTTCAGCAGCATAAACAGCCAGGGGGTGGTAGTGATCACCACGGCCAGCCCGGCCACGCAGTAAATCATATGTGTGGCGACCGCGCAGTTCACCCCGAGCGCGGTAAACATCGCCGCCGTACGCGGATAACGGGCGGCATTTTTGATAATAAGGAAGAAGTCAGGACCGGGGGAAAGCATTCCCAGGGCCGCAATAGTGAAGATAATCAGGCTGGTTTCTAACATGATCGTATCCTGGAGTTGGGACCCGGATTTTAGCACGATCACCGGCCTTTTGAGCAACCAGCCGCTGGCCTTTCAGGGTAAATATCGCCCTTAAAAACCTTTACGTAAAACCCGCCCGTAGGGTATCGACGAAAGTTTCACCTTTCCGTATGATGGCGCCAAATTTACTGCCTGTTGAGTGTCAATAATGATAAGCCTGATTGCGGCCATGGCGGCCGACCGCGTTATTGGAATGGAAAACGCCATGCCGTGGCATATTCCAGCCGATCTGGCGTGGTTTAAACGTAATACGCTGGGTAAGCCGGTTATCATGGGGCGCCGGACCTGGGAGTCTATCGGGCGTCCGCTGCCGGGCCGTTTAAATATCGTTATCAGCCGCCAGCCGGGCGATGCAGAAGGTGCCACCTGGGTAACCTCTATTGAGGAAGCGCTTAAGGCCGCTGGCGATGCAGAAGAAGTGATGGTGATTGGCGGCGGTAAGATTTACGAGCAGCTGCTGGCCCGAGCGGACCGACTCTACCTGACCCATATTGATGCCGAAGTGGAAGGGGATACGACTTTCCCGGACTACGAGCCGGATCAGTGGCAGTCGACGTTTAGCGAATTCCACGACGCCGATGAAAAAAACTCCCACAGCTACTGCTGGGAAATTCTCGATCGTCGTTAACGAAGTTGCGCCCCACAGCGTGGGGCGCACAGGCAGAAAATATCGTTACGGCATTCAGGATGCACTTAAAGGCAGAAATATCGTTACGGCATTCAGGATGCACTTAAAGGCAGAAATACCGTTACGGCATCAGGATGCGCTCACTGATTCAGACTTCTGCTGCCCGTTTCCGGTGAGAGGGCTGCACAAATACGGCCTTATCCTCCCAGCGTAGCATCGTCAGCACGCCGCCCCAGCAGCAGCCGGTATCCAGACCGATAATCCCTTCCGGTGTGCCCTGGCCCTCCAGCGACGCCCAGTGGCCAAACACAATGGTATAGGTTTTTGATACCGGTCCCGGAATAGTGAACCAGGGCTTTAACGGCGGTGGGGCGGATTCCGGCGTGTCTTTACAGATCATATCCAGCTGGCCGTTGGGAAAACAGAAACGCATTCGCGTCAGCGCATTGGTGGTGAAGCGTAGCCGGGCAAGGCCGGTAAGCTCCGGTGACCAGTTGTTTGGCATATCGCCATACATCGCATCCAGGAACAGTGGATAGGTATCGCTGGAGAGTACGGCCTCCACCTCTCTGGCGCAGGCCTTCGCCGTGTCGATATCCCACTGCGGCGTAATACCCGCATGTCCCATGACCAGCTTTTTCTCTTCATCGACCTGTAGCAGCGGCTGGCGTCGCAGCCAGTTAATCAGCGTGTCGGCATCCTCTGCTTCCAGTAACGCGGCCAGCCGATCCTTAGGCTTATTGCGACTGATCCCGGCATAGACGGCAAGCAGATGCAGATCGTGATTACCCAATACCAGACGCGCGGCATCCCCCAGCGACCGGACAAACCGCAGTACGTCGAGTGAGCCGGGTCCGCGAGCCACCAGGTCGCCGGTCAGCCAGAGCGTATCCTGAGCAGGATCGAAGCTGACCTGCTGTAACAGGGATTGAAGTTCATCATAGCAACCGTGAACGTCACCAATAAGATAAGTGCTCATTAAATCGCCCCAGGCGTTTACGATGAAGGTCACCGGCACCGATTATTGCTGCCCGTTAAGGCCGCACGGTGCCGGGCGAAAATTAGTGGATCTGCGTGGGAATGGCCAGCCGGAACACCGGGATTTCAACGCGAAAGGCATCGCCCTCTGCGTCAACCATCTCATAGTGTCCCTGCATGGTGCCTATCGGCGTCTCCAGCACTGCACCGCTGGTATACTGAAATTCGCCCCCGGCCGCGATAACCGGCTGTTCGCCGATCACACCTTCGCCCTGTACTTCGGTTTCATGACCGTTGCCATTGGTGATAAGCCAGTAGCGTCCGAGCAGCTGCACGGCGGCATGGCCCAGATTACGAATGGTGATGGTATAAGCGAAAACGTAGCGCTCATCATCAGGCACGGACTGCGAAGGAATATACGCACTCTGCACCTGGACGCTGACGCGGGGCCGTTCAGTCATAAAATCAGTTCTCCTGCGGCGCATGTGGATGCGCGGTCAGCCAGTTAGCCAGCTGGCAGTACTGTGCTACCGAGATGTTTTCCGCCCGCAGCGTGGGGTCAATATTCATCTCCTGCAACACCTCTAACGAAAACAGATGACCCAGGCTGTTGCGCAGGGTTTTACGCCGCTTACCAAATGCCTCGGTGGTGATTCTGCTTAACGCGCGAATATCCTCCACCGGGTAGGGGATATTCGCGTAGGGCACCAGCCGTACCACGGCTGAATCCACTTTAGGCGCCGGGGTAAAGGATTCCGGCGGCACTTCCAGTACCGGGATCACCTGACAATAGTACTGCGCCATTACGGTAAGACGGCCATAGGCTTTGCTGCCAGGCCCGGCAACCAGACGGTTGACCACCTCTTTTTGCAGCATAAAGTGCATATCCCGAATCGCATCAGTATAGCTGAAGAGATGAAACATCAGCGGCGTAGAGATGTTATAGGGCAGGTTACCAAATACGCGCAGGGACTGGCCCTGTTGCCGCGCATAGTCGGCAAAGTCAAAGGCCATCGCATCCTGTTGGAAAATAGTCAGCTTTGGGCCAAGGAACGGATGGGTTTGCAGGCGGGCCGCCAGATCGCGGTCAAGCTCAATCACCGTCATGGCATCCAGCCGCTCGCCAACCGGCTCGGTTAAGGCACCCAGCCCCGGGCCGATCTCAACCACTGCCTCGCCGGGCATCGGATGGATAGCGGAGACAATGCTGTCGATAATATAGGGATCGTTCAGGAAGTTCTGTCCGAAACGTTTGCGGGCGAAATGGCCCTGATGGACGCGATTATTCATTACTGCTCTTAATCATGGTGATGGCGAGGTTAAGCGCCGTAACAAAGCTGCCCGCATCGGCGCTCCCCTGGCCCGCCAGTTCAAGGGCGGTACCATGGTCAACGGACGTGCGGATAAAGGGCAGGCCGAGGGTGATATTCACCGCTCGCCCGAATCCCTGAAATTTTAGCACCGGCAGGCCCTGGTCGTGATACATCGCCAGAACCGCATCGGCATGTTGCAGGTATTTCGGCTGGAACAGCGTATCCGCCGGCAGTGGCCCGGTCAGCTGAATACCCTGCTGGCGCAGTGCATCCAGGGCAGGAATAATCACGTCGATCTCTTCCCGTCCCATATGACCGCCTTCGCCCGCGTGGGGGTTCAGCCCGCAAACAAAGATATGCGGTGAGGCAATGCCAAACTTTTCCTGTAGATCAGCATGCAGGATGTGGATCACCTCATGCAGACTTTCACGCGTAATAGCAGCAGAGACGTCTTTAAGCGGCAGATGCGTTGTGGCCAGCGCCACGCGAAGCGCTTCCGTCGCCAGCATCATCACTACGCGTGCGCAGCGGGCGCGTTCGGCAAAGAACTCGGTATGCCCGCTGAAGGGGATGCCAGCGTCGTTGATCGCGCCTTTGTGCACCGGACCGGTAACCAGCGCGGCGAATTCACCGCTCAGGCAGCCGTCGCAGGCGCGGGCCAGGGTCTCAAGGACGTAGTGGCTGTTCCCGGTGCAAAGTTCTCCCGCGTTGACCGGCTGCGCGGTGTGTACCGGCAGCACGGTCAGCGTACCCGCCCGCTGTGGCACGGGCTGGCCCGGCTGGTATTCCCGCAGGGTCAGCGGCAGCCCCAGCGTGGCGGCGCGCTGGCGCAGCAGGTCCGGGTCGGCACAGACTACCAGCTCAACCGGCCAGTCGCGCTGGGCCAGCCGGAGGGTGACGTCAGGGCCAATCCCGGCGGGTTCGCCGGGAGTGATAACCACGGGGCTGTTACTGAGCATTAGGATCCAGAATTTTCACGTAGGCCGAAGCACGCTGTTCCTGCATCCAGGTCTGTGCTTCTTCCGCAAACTTGCGGTTGAACAGCAGGCGATAGGCACGCTCTTTCTGCGCCGCATCGGTTTTATCAACCTGGCGGGTATCGAGCAGCTGAATCAGATGCCAGCCAAAGGAAGAGTGCACTGGCGCGCTCATCTGGCCTTTTTTCAGCTTCAGCAGCGCGTCGCGGAACGCCGGATCATACATCTCCGGTGAGCTCCAGCCCAGATCGCCGCCCTGATTGGCTGAGCCTGGATCCTGTGAAAGCTGCTTAGCCGCATCGGCAAAGGTGGTTTTGCCGCTGTGAATATCCGCAGCAACCTGGGTCAGCTTCTCACGTGCCTGGGCGTCGGTCATAATCGGGGAAGGCTTAAGCAGAATATGACGGGCATGCACTTCGGTTACGGAGACGTTCTGCTTGTCGCCGCGAATGTCATTGACCTTCAGGATGTGAAAGCCCACGCCTGAACGGATCGGACCGATGATATCGCCTTTTTTCGCGGTAGCCAGCGCCTGGGCAAACAGGGAAGGGAGCTCCTGAATTCGGCCCCAGCCCATGTTACCGCCTTTCAGCGCCTGAGGGTCGGCTGAATAGGTGATGGCCAGCTTGCCAAAATCGCCGCCGTTTTTACTTTCGCTAACCAGCTGCTTCGCCAGCGTTTCCTGATCGTCAACCTGTTGCTGGGTCGGGTTTTCCGGCAGCGGCAGCAGGATGTGGCTGAGGTTCAGCTCGGTCCCGGCATCGTTGGTGGTAGCCACCTGCTTCGCCAGCGAGTCGACTTCCTGCGGCAGAATGGTCACGCGACGACGCACTTCATTATTGCGTACTTCCGCAATGGTCATCTCTTTACGGATCTGCTCACGGTAGGTTGAGTAGTTCATGCCATCATAGGCCAGACGGCTGCGCAGCTGATCGAGACTCATTTTGTTTTGCGCGGCAATATTGCCAATGGCCTGATCCAACTGCGCGTCTGAGATCTGGATCCCAGCCTGTTTACCCATTTGCAGCAGGATGTTGTCCATGACCAGACGCTCAACGATCTGATGGCGCAGGGTTTTATCGTCAGGCAGCTGCTGACCCGCCTGCTGGGCCTGACCCTTCACCGACTGCATCATACCGTCGACGTCACTTTCCAGTACCACGCCGTTATTCACGACGGCGGCAACTTTATCAACAACCTGCGGGGCTGCAAACGCAGTGCTGGCTGACAGCGCTGCACCGAGGATCAGCATTCTCCAGTTCTTCATACTTTTTCCATTCTTCTATCCGCACTGCGGGTTGGCATAGTAATTATTACAACATCAGAAAGAGCGCTGATAAGGCAGTATGCCCTGACGCAGCATTTGACCGGTGCCCAGGCTATACGAAGGACTCAGGCCACGAAGCTCAATGTTGAATGAGATTTTATTGTCGTACTTACTGCTGTCGTTTTCCCAATTGGTAATTTTACGCTCGTAGCCCAGACGGATCGCATAGCAGCAGGAGCTGTACTGCACGCCAAGCAGCTGATCGGCAGGCTGACGGGCTTTGGTATCGTAATACCATGCGCCTACCACTGACCAGGCATCGGCTACCGGCCAGCTGGCCGTTGCCCCAACCTGCGATATCCCCTGCTGATAACCCGGGTTGGTAATCTGACTCAGCGTCTGCTCAATGTATTCCGGGCTGGTATAGCGATAGTTCAGCTGCACCATCCGATCTGCATCCTGGCGATATTCCAGTACGGCATTTCCCTGAGAAACGTTATCGAGATGGGTATCATACTGTACGCCACCACGCGCGGCCCAGCGGTCGCTGATCTTCCAGTAGGTATCACCTGCCCAGACCAGACTGCCGCGATCGTCGTTGTCTGCCGTCTCAAGACCGGTACGAGCGGGGGTAAACGAGTAAATTTGACCTATCGAAGCGTTAAAACGTTCAACCAAATCGTTATCAAAAATTCGCGTGGTGACGCCGCTGGTCATTTGGTTGGCAGATGCGATGCGATCCAGGCCGCTGTAGGTACGGTCACGGAACAGACCGGTATAGTCACTTTGCAGCAGCGTGGAGTCGTAGGCGCGAATGTCGCTCTGATCGCGGTACGGGATGTAGAGGTACTGCAGTCGCGGTTCCAGAGTCTGGGTATAGCCCGGAGACCAGTCCATATCGCGATCGAATACCATTTTGCCGTCAACCTTGAACTGCGGCATGGTGCGATTGACGCTGCTTTTAAGCTGGTTGACTTTGGAGGTATCAACATTCTTGTTGTAGTAGTCAATACCATCCTGCTCGTAGTGGGTCGCCAGCAGCTTCGCTTCGGTATTCAGGCTGCCCCAACCGTTCGACAGCGGCAGGTTGATCGTCGGTTCAAGATGCAGACGCGTCGCGTCAGGGTAGTTTTCGTTGACGTTAGTGAACTTCACCGCCTGCGCGTAGAGATGCGTATCGAACGGGCCGACATCGTTCTGATAATAGTTGTAGTCGAACTGCGGTTCAGCGCGATAAACATCGTTACTGGCGTTGGTGGAGAAAATCTGGAACTGTTTGGTCGACAGGGTGGCATCCCAGTTTTTCTCGGCGTAGCCGACGCTGAACTTCTGCGTCACGTAGCCGTCAGTGGAGCTACCGTAGGTCGAATCCAGATCGGTAAAGTAGTAAGGATCGCTGACCTTGGTGTAGTCAACGTTAAAGCGCCAGTTCTGATCGTAAACGCCGGAGTGCTTCCAGAAGAAGAGCCAGCGGTTAGAGTCTTTATCATCAGAGATATTGCGCGAGGCGGCATCCCGGTTGTACTGATCGTCGGTTGGCAGGTAGTCGAACTCCATCAGGCCTGCGCCGGCTTTGGTCAGATAGCGGAACTCATTCTGCCACTGCATACCACGCTTGCTCATGTAGTGCGGCGTGATGGTGGCATCCGCCTGAGGCGCGATGTTCCAGTAGTAAGGGAGAATGAATTCAAAGCCGTTTGAACTGCCGTACTTGGCATTAGGGATCAGGAAGCCGGAGCGGCGACGATCGCCAATAGGCAGTTGCAGATAAGGGCTATAGAGTACCGGCACCGCGCCAATTTTGAAGCGGGCGTTCCAGATCTCTGCCACCTGTTCTTCACGATCCTCAATCACCTCGGTTCCCGCCACGCTCCAGCTGTTATCGCCGGGCAGACAGGAGGTGAAGGTGCCGTTTTCAAGGATGGTATAGCGGTTCTGCCCGCGAAGCTTCATCTGATCGCCGCTGCCGCGGCCCTGACGACCCACCATCTGATAAGTCCCATTCCAGACGTTGGTATCTTTAGTATTCAGGTTGGACCAGGCTTTCGGACCTTTCAGGATGACCTGATTGTCGTCGTAGTGCACATTACCCAGTGCGTCTACGGTGCGTACCGGCGTCGGCTGGCCCGGCTGCGGTTTCTGATGCAGCTGTACCTCGTCAGACAGCATGCGGCTGTTGCCCTGCCTGATGTCAACATTGCCGTTGAATACCGCGTTATCCGGGTAGTTGCCTTTCGCGTTATCCGCGTTGATGGTGACCGGCAGCGCGTTGGTATCCTTCCCCTGCACCAGCGGACGGTTGTAGCTGGGCACGCCCAGCATACACTGGGAAGCGAGGTCATCGGCCAGGCCTTGCTGGCTGTAAAGCGCTGTGCCGATTAGCGTGGCCAGCAAAGTAGGTAGTCGTTTTTTCATACGCGGTATCAAAATTCCGTGATAGCTGACATCTTGCCGAAAAACGCTCAGAGACTAACGTACTCAACTGCGTTGCGCTAGTGTTAATCCTGGTTGTTTGACCGCGTTGCCGTTAGGCTCTTGAGTAAATGACGGGTATGATAATGCAATTTTTAACCTTCGGCATGGCGAATTGAGGAGTATATGCGCTATTGGGGAAAAGTAATGGGTCTTGTGCTGGGTTTGTTAAGCGGCACCGGCTTTTGGGGACTGGCAATCGGACTGCTTATCGGCCACCTGGTCGATAAAGTACGAAGTGTACAGGGGCAGGGCTACTTCACCAATCAGCAGACCCGGCAGACGCTGTTTTTCCGTACCACCTTTCAGGTGATGGGGCATTTGACCAAATCTAAAGGGCGCGTCACCGATGCGGATATTCAGATGGCCTCGCTGCTGATGGACAGGATGCAGCTGCACGGCGAAGCGCGCACCTCGGCCCAGCGTGCGTTTCGTGAAGGTAAGGAGGGCAACTATCCGCTGCGTGATAAGCTCCGCGAGCTGCGCAGCGCCTGCTTTGGTCGTTTTGATCTGATCAGGATGTTCCTTGAAATCCAGATTCAGGCCGCTTTTGCCGATGGGTCGCTGCATCCGAACGAGCGTCAGGTGCTGTACGTAATCGCTGAAGAGCTGGGGATCTCCCGCAGTCAGTTCGATCAGTTCCTGCGCATGATGGCCGGCGGACAGCAGTTTGGCGGCGGCGGCTATTCTGCCGGGGGCGCGGGTTCTCAGGGTGGTTTCAACCCCGGGCAGCGCGGGCCGACGCTGGAAGATGCCTGTAGCGTGCTGGGTGTGAAAAGCAGTGACGATGCCGCCACCATTAAGCGTGCCTACCGCAAGCTGATGAGCGAGCATCATCCGGATAAGCTGGTCGCGAAAGGGCTGCCGCCGCAGATGATGGAGATGGCTAAACAGAAAGCGCAGGAAATTCAGGCCGCCTACGACCTGATAAAACGGGAAAAGGGCTTCCGCTAACCTCGCTGCTCAGATCTCACGTCCGCCGCGTTTAAAAATCAGCGGGCTGCCGGAAAGTCATGGGCGAGAGGTACTTAGGATGGGTGATGGTCAGCATTTCCGCATGCAGCTGCAGGCGTGCGGCCATCGCCCTGGCTTCGTCATGGGCGTAAAAATTATCCCCCAGGATAGGGTGGCCCAGCGCCAGCATATGGACACGCAGCTGGTGAGAGCGGCCGGTTACCGGTTTCAGCTGAACCCGGGCGCTGTTGTTATCCGCCGCATATTCCAGCACCTGATACAGCGTTTGCGCTGCCTTACCGGTCTCATAGCAGACCTTCTGCTTAGGGCGGTTTGGCCAGTCGCAGATCAGCGGTAAATCAACGATGCCTTCTTCCGGCTGCGGATGCCCCCAGACGCGTGCCACATAGGTTTTCTGCGGCTCACGCTCGCGAAACTGCCTTTTCAGCTCACGCTCGGCCTGCTTGGTCATGGCCACCACCATCACGCCGCTGGTGGCCATATCCAGCCGGTGAACCGACTCTGCTGACGGATAATCACGCTGAATACGCGTCATGATGCTGTCCTGGTGTTCCGGCTGGCGACCCGGCACGGAGAGCAGTCCGCTGGGCTTGTTGACCACCATAATAAAATCGTCCTGATACAGTACGTGTAGCCATGGCTCTTGCGGGGGATTATAGGGTTCCATTCTGCTGCCTTAGCGGGGCGACCTGCGCCGCCCCATGCGTAATTACTGGTGCGTGACGACGATCAGGCGCAGCGCGTCCAGGCGCCAGCCTGCTTCACTCAGCGCCGACAGAACCTGCTCACGGTTGCTCTCCAGCGCGTCAATTTCATCCTGACGGATGTTAGGATTGACGGCGCGCAGGGCATCCAGACGCGACAGTTCCGCGCTCAGCTTTTCGTCGGCTTCCCGGCGGGCAATATCAATTAGCACGCGGGCTTCGGCCGCCGCCTGATCCTCCGCCAGCTTGAGGATCGCATGGACATCCTGCTGCACCGCATTAACCAGCTTGCTGCCGTTATGACGGTTGATGGCGTTCAGCTGTCGGTTAAAGCTTTCGAACTCCACCCTGGCCGCCAGATTGGTGCCTTTACGATCAACCAGCATGCGTACCGGCGTCGGCGGCAGGAAGCGGGTCAGTTGCAGATGCTTCGGCGCCTGCGCTTCTACCACATAAATCAGCTCAACCAGCAGCGTTCCCACCGGCAGCGCCTTATTTTTTAGCAGCGACAGCGCGCAGCTGCCGGTGTCGCCGGAGAGGATCAGATCCAGACCGTTGCGCACGATAGGATGCTCCCAGGTCACATACTGCGCATCTTCACGCGACAGCGCCTGGTTGCGATCGAAGGTGATGGTGCAGCCATCCTCCGGCAGCCCGGGGAAATCCGGCACCAGCATATGATCGCCTGGCGTCAGGACGATAAGATTATCACTGCGATCTTCCTGATTGATGCCGACGATATCGAACAGGTTAAGCGCAAAGTTAACCAGTTCGATATCATCATCCTGCGCGCTGATCGCCTCGGCCAGCGCCTGAGCCGGTTCACCGCCGTTGGAGTTCAGCTCCAGCAGGCGATCGCGCCCCTGTTCCAGCTGGGATTTCAGCGCATCGTGCTGGCTGCGGCAGTCGGCGATAAACGCATCCAGCCCTTCGGTGTTATCCGGTGTGGCAAGAAAATCGATTAGCCGCGAATAGACGCTGTCATAGATGGCGCGACCGGTCGGACAGGTGTGCTCGAACGCATCCAGCCCTTCGTTGTACCAGCGCACCAGCACCGCCTGAGCGGTTTTTTCCAGCCACGGCACGTGGATCTGAATATCATGGGCCTGTCCGATACGGTCAAGACGGCCAATACGCTGCTCAAGCAGGTCCGGGTTAAAGGGCAGATCGAACATCACCATCTGGCTGGCAAACTGGAAGTTACGTCCTTCAGAGCCAATCTCCGAGCAGAGGAGCACCTGCGCGCCCTCTTCCTCAGAGGCAAACCACGCGGCGGCGCGGTCGCGCTCAATGATTGACAGTCCCTCATGGAATACCGCCGCCTTAATGCCTTCGCGCTCGCGCAGTACCTGCTCAAGCTGAAGCGCCGTGGCGGCCTTGGCGCAGATCACCAGCACTTTGTGCTCGCGATGGCTGGTCAGAAAGCCCATCAGCCACTCAACGCGCGGGTCGAAATTCCACCAGGTGCCGCTATCGCCCTCGAACTCCTGATAAATTTGCTCGGGATAGAGCATATCGCGGGCGCGTTCATCGGCCGATTTCCGTGCGGCCATAATGCCGGACACTTTAATAGCGGTCTGATACTGCGTCGGCAGCGGCAGACGGATCTGATGCAGCTCGCGCTTCGGAAAGCCTTTCACGCCGTTGCGGGTGTTACGGAACAGTACACGACTGGTGCCGTGGCGATCCATCAGCATGCTGATCAGCTCTTTGCGCGCCTCCAGCTTGCCTTCGCTGTCGCTGTTGGCGGTTTGCAGCAGCGGCTCGATATCCTGTTCGCCCATCAAATCGTTCAGCATGTTCATCTCCTGCTGGCTGATGGACTTATCGGCCAGCAGGCCGGTCACCGCGTCGGCGATAGGGCGGAAATGCTGCTGCTCTTCAACAAAGGCGTCAAAGTCGTGGAAGCGATCGGGATCCAGCAGGCGCAGGCGGGCAAAGTGGCTTTCCATACCCAGCTGCTCTGGCGTGGCGGTCAGCAGCAGCACGCCAGGTATCTGTTCGGCAAGCTGCTCGATCACCTGATATTCGCGGCTCGGCTGCCCGTCTTCCCAGGCCAGGTGGTGGGCCTCATCGACAATCAGCAGATCCCACTCGGCGTCTGCCAGCATCGCCAGACGCTGTCTGTTACGGCGCACGAAGTCGAGCGAGCAGATCACCAGCTGTTCGGTTTCAAAGGCGTTGTCGCTGTCCTGCTGAGCCTGGGTGTAGCGCTCGTCGTCAAACAGGGCAAAGCGCAGGTTAAAGCGGCGGAGCATCTCCACCAGCCACTGGTGTTGCAGCGTTTCCGGCACCACGATCAATATGCGCTCGGCGCGGCCCGCCAGCAGCTGCTGGTGGATAATCATCCCGGCTTCGATGGTCTTACCGAGTCCTACCTCATCCGCCAGCAGCACGCGTGGCGCATGGCGTCGGCCCACATCGTGAGCGATATGCAACTGGTGAGGGATCAGGCTGGTGCGCATACCGCGCAGGCCGCTGACCGGCAGGCGGTACTGCTCGCTCTGATATTTACGGGCGCGAAAGCGCAGGGCGAAACGATCCATGCGGTCGAGCTGGCCGGCAAACAGGCGATCCTGCGGCTTGCTGAACACCAGCTTGCTGTCGAGCATCACCTCGCGCAGCAGCACGCCGGTTTCGCCCGTGTCCAGCCGCGTCCCGATATAGTCCATCAGCCCGTTTTCGCTGAGGACTTCTTCCACCTCAAGCTGCCAGCCTTCATGGCTGGTAATGGTGTCACCCGGATTAAACATCACGCGGGTGATAGGAGAATCATTTTTTGCATAAAGACGGTTTTCACCGGTGGCGGAGAAAAGCACAGTCACCATGCGCGTATCGACCGCGACGATAGTTCCCAGTCCCAGTTCGCTTTCCGTATCGCTGATCCAGCGTTGACCAAGTGTAAAAGGCATAGATATTCGGCTCGATTCTCGTAGTGATAATTTCAGGCAATAGCACGACCGCCCGGCAGAGTCTGCCCGGCAGAAAAATTCAGATAATCAGGAAGGGCGCTATGGTACTGGAAGGTGGCGCGTTCGTCACCTGTCAAAACAAACCCAACTGACCTGTTACCAGTGTAGCAAAGTCATCCTGAAGGAAAGGGAGGATGCCGTCGGCAACCGGCTGTAGCTGGCGCGAGAGGTAGTGCTCATAGTCCAGCGGCGTGATACGGGCCTCCAGCGGCTCGGGGCCGGAGGTGGCCATCACGTAGCGGATGCGTCCGCCGTTCTGGTAGAGCAGCGGTCGACCCAGCTTCTGATTCTGCTCATCGGCGATCCGCGCCGCACGCACGTGCGGGGGAACGTTGCGCTGGTAATCGTTCAGCGGACGACGCAGGCGCTTGCTGTAGGTCAGCTGTTCATCCAGCTCGCCCTCCAGCAGCTGGCGAACGGTGTCGCGGATATACTCCTGGTAGGGTTCACCCTTGAAAATTTTCAGATAAAGCGCCTGCTGAAAGCGCTGGGCCAGCGGCGTCCAGTCGGTGCGGACGGTCTCCAGCCCTTTAAAGACCATTCGCTCTTCCCGATCGTTGCGGATCAGCCCGGCATAGCGCTTTTTGCTTCCCTGTTCGGCCCCGCGAATGGTCGGCATCAGGAAGCGGCTGAAGTGCGTCTCATATTCCAGCTCCAGCGCGCTGTCCAGATTAAACGTCTGCCGCAAGTGGTCGCGCCACCAGCCGTTAATATTCTCTACCAGGCGCTGACCAATGGCGGCGGCGCTGGCTTCATCATGCGGCGTTTTCAGCCAGACGAAGGTTGAGTCAGTATCGCCATAAATCACGGTGTAGCCTTCGGCCTCCACCCGCTCCCGGGTCAGACGCATAATTTCGTGGCCGCGCAGGGTGATCGAGGAGGTGAGGCGCGGGTCGAAAAATCGGCAGGCGCTGGTGCCGAGTACGCCATAGAAGGCGTTCATAATGATTTTTAGCGCCTGCGAGAGCGGTTTATTGCCCGCTTTTTTAGCGGCTTCACGCCCCAGCCAGATCTGCCTGACGATCTCCGGCAGGCAGTGGTTAGTGCGGGAGAAGCGCGCCTCGCGAAAGCCGCTTACCGAGTCTGCATCGTCGGGATGAGCAAGCCCCTCGACCAGGCCAACCGGGTCGATCAGGAAGGTGCGGATAATCGACGGATACAGGCTCTTGTAATCCAGCACCAGCACCGAGTCGTAAAGACCGGGTCGGGAGTCCATCACGTAGCCGCCAGGGCTAGCTTCCGGCGCCACCTCGCCCATGCCGGGGGCAACAAAACCCGCCCGGTGCATGCGGGGCAGGTAGAGATGGCTGAAGGCGGCCACGGAGCCGCCGTGCCTGTCTACCGGCAGACCGTTGACGGTGGCGCGCTCCAGCAGGAACGGCATCAGCTCGGTATGCCGGAAGATGCGCGTGACCAGTTCGCAGTCTTTCAGGTTGTAGTGCGCCAGCGCGGGTTTATCTTCGGCAAAACGACGGTTGATCTCCTGCATCCGATCCCAGGGGTTATCAATCGCTTTGCCTTCTCCCAGCAGCTCGCGGGAAACGGACTCCAGGCTGAATGAGCTGAAGTTCCAGAAGGCGGATTTCAGCGCGTCAATTCCGTCGATCACCAGCCGTCCGCTCATCTGCGCAAAAAATATTCCCGGCTTAAAGCCGTGCTCGCGCCACTCCAGCGCCTCGCCGTTGCGCCCCAGCCGCAGGGGAATGCCGTAGCGGTCGGCGTGTTTTTGCAGCACGCGCAGATCGAACTGCACCACGTTCCAGCCGATCAGCACGTCGGGGTCGTGCCGGGCAAACCACGCATTGAGCTTTTCCAACAGCTGAGGGCGGCTGGAGACGTATTCCAGCGTAAAGTCCAGCGCGCTGGCATCGCCATTTTCTGGCCCCAGCATATAGACAACCCGCTCGCCGCAGCCCTCCAGGCCGATGCAGTACAGCTCACCCTGGCGGGTGGTTTCAATATCCAGCGAGACCCATTTCAGCGGTGGGCGGTAGTCAGGGTGCGGTTTGAGGCGGGCGTTAACCAGGCTGTCGCCTGCCGGTTCGCCGCTAAACCAGACCGGGGAGGTGATAAAGCGCTCCATTAAAAAGCGTTCGGGCGGGCGGATATCGGCCTCATACAGGGTGATGCCGTTTTCACGCAGCAGCTTTTCCAGCTTCTGAAGCTGACGATACTGTTTGCAATAGAGCCCGAAAACCGGGCGCTGGTGAAAATCTTTTAGCGTCAGTGAGGCCAGCCGAAAATGACGCTCCTGCTTCAGCAGGGTTTCGACTCGCGAGCGGTATTCCAGCGGAATAAAGGCGACCGATTCCTGTGGCGGTAGCACCACGCGCTGCGGACCCTCATCCGTGGCCAGCCAAAATACCACCTCCGTACCGGCTGACGTATCCCGCCAGTGGCGGGTGAGCAAGAAACCTGCGCGCGCGTTGTTCACCGGAACCCTTATTATTTCATTGATGGCTAATAATAGCATGTTCAGGCACCACAACAGATAGTCAGTCCGGGTTAACGGGTGGGGAGAGTCCATTAACGTTTGTGGCTAAAGTAAAGGCTGGTAAGACCGTAAATTATTCATACGTAAATAAAAAATAAATTTTTATAACTCTGTAATACTCATAATGCCTGCGCGTAAATATGCCTCACCCGCCTCTCTCAGGAGAATCACCATGAAGATGAGTCCCCGCTACTTATTCATGCTGTTTGCCTTCTCGTCGGGCGCTTTTGCCCATGTGAAATGGTTTGTGCAGTTTGACACCACGAAAGAGCCTGAGTCGATGATTGCCCTGCTCAGCGAACCGCAGACAGGGGTGCTGTTGTTACTGTCGGTGGCAGCTATTTTTGTCACCTCCTGGCTGGATCGCCGCTGGCCGTCGCCGGTTGACGTTCCTCGCTGGCAAAACCGACTAACGGCACTGGAAAGGCTGGCACCCAGTATCATGCGTTACGGTACCGGCCTTTTCTTTCTGACGCTGACGCTGCTGTTCCCCTACATTATGCTGACGCCAGAGTTGGTGACGGATAATCCGGCGCTGCGCTACGTGCATTTTCTTATCGCGCTCACCGCCTTTCACCGCAGAACCAGTATTGTTGCCGGTCTGGGCATACTTTTTCTCTACAGCTATGCCGTGCAGCTGTACGGGACGTTCCACATGCTGGATTATCTGGTGTTCGTCGGAACGGCGGTCTACCTGATTATGCAGAATTTTCGTCAGCCCGGTCAGCAGGGGGGAGAAATTGAGCTGCTGCGCCTGACGCTCTGTTACTCCTTCCTGTGGGGGGCCATAGAGAAGTTTATGCAGCCCGCGCTGTTCGACCAGCTGCTTACCGGACACCCCTATCTGACCATGGGTATCGACCGGGAATTTTTTGTTCGCGCCGCCGGATTCGTGGAGTTCTGTCTGGCCTGGCATATCCTGACCGGCAGGCTGGCGGGTTATATTTCGCTGGGCGCACTGGCCGTGCTGGTGCTGGCCGCTATCATCCCGTTTGGTACGGTTGATTTTATCGGGCACTTTTTGTTTGTCGTGCCGCTGATAGCCGTTGCCTGTACCCCCAGACGGCAGCCGGTATTTGCCATACCCCTGACCAATACCCTCGGATTCCTTGCCACGCTGGTGCTGCTGTTCGCCTTTGCCTATATAAGCTATTACATCCTCCATTACTCTCTGCATCCGCATCTGTTCCATTAAGCGTATCCGAAGAGGGGCCACCATGCAGACGGACGGAGCCCCTTCGCCCGTCTGCATCCGCATTCGCATACAAAACAGCTCTTGACGGATCGGGAGAGGCTCAGGACAATCCGTCCTCAATTAAACAGAACGTGAGTTGTATGGAAGCCTGGCTGCAACACCTTGTTACGCAATCACTGGCCTTTTCGCTACTGGCTATTGGGGTAATCACCTTTTTCGAGTCGCTGGCGCTTGTTGGCCTGCTGCTACCCGGCACGGTCCTGATGGCTTCCTTTGGCGCGCTGATTGGCAGCGGGCAGATTGGGCTGTATCCCGCCTGGGCAGTCGGCACGCTGGGCTGCCTGGTTGGTGACTGGATTTCGTATCTGATTGGCTGGCAGTTTAAGGGGCCGCTGCATCGCTGGTCGTTTATCAAAAGGCATCAGAAAATGATGGATAAGACCGAACATGCGCTGCATCAGCACAGTATGTTCACCATCATTGTGGGGCGCTTCGTGGGGCCGACGCGGCCGCTGATCCCGCTGGTGGCCGGCATGCTTGAACTGCCGGTTAAGAAGTTTATCCCGCCGAATATCATCGGCTGCGTGCTGTGGCCGCCGCTCTATCTGCTGCCCGGCATCCTCGCGGGGGTGGCGATTGACGTTCCTAAAGACGCCAGCAGCGGCAGCTTCAAATGGCTGCTGCTGGCGGTTGCAGCGGTGGTCTGGCTGGGCTGCTGGCTGGGATGGCGCTGGCTGCGTTCGAAAAAGCAGTCCGACTGGGCAACGCCGTTGCTGCCCGCATCGCGACTGCGCTGGCTGGCACCGCTGATGCTGCTGCTTGCCGTCGCCAGCTTTACTGCTATCCAGTTTCACCCGATGATGCCGGTTTTCCGCCATCTGCTGTGGCACGTGTTTATCGGCGGCTGAGTGCCGCCGCCTTTTTCCGGTGGTTATCGGGCATAAAGCGCATCTTTTCGCCCGATCCGGGCTTTTATTCCCGCGGCTCCATCCACCGAACCGAAAAATAGGCGTCACTGAGTGTTTCCCGCCGCTGCACATCATGCAAAAACCATGCATATAGCGCATTCGGAGCGTTGTACCACATCATCGGCAGCGGCTTGCCATCAAAGCCTGCCGTACCGCATTCAAGAAAATGTGCGGCACGCGCGCAGGCTGGTTCGTGGATGTTTTTCATAAATAGTTGCGGTGAATGGTGCAACCGTCGGGTCAGCAGAACATCCGCTGCACTGGCCACATCCGACAGCCAGCCCCAGTGCTTGTTCAGGATACGCAGTTCCTCACTGACCTCCTCCGCCGCCTGCCGCGCCTGCGGCGTGATACTCGCCAGCCCCATTGACGCACCGGCAGAGGCCATTATGCCGGCGCGGATACTCTCCAGCCGCCGCCGCTCTCTCTTGTACTCATCGTGCTGTTTGCCCAGCCATTCAAAATAGCTGTCCAAATGCCGGTTCATCGCCCGGTAGCTCAGCATTTTATCGGAGATTGCTTTCTGATAGCGGCTCACCCACTGCCCGGCAGAGTGGTTTTGTACGCCATTCTGCATGCTAAAATAGGCAGCGACCACTGGATCAAACTCATCTAAGGTCTTCAGGTCAGGAAACGGTACGGCGGCCTTCATGGCCTCCACATACATCTTCCGCAGCGATACCCGGCACAGTTCCGCGCTCGGTTTCTGTTCATCAGGTTTCATCCCGCCCCCGATATCCTCGCTGCATCCAGGCATCAGCATCTCCTGATGATCAAAACCTTTCCGCCCGGTGCGGTACACGCACCGCCAGCGCTGCCGCTCGTGGGCCGCCCCCAGATGCAGGGATTTTTTGACCGTCTCCGGCAGCGGCGACAGATGTTCAGGGTATTTACGCCCGAACAGTGAACCGACCGTTCCCGCTGTTTTAGCGACCGGGCCTGGCAGCCAGCTGACCGCCGAAGCGGCATAGTCCAGCCCGTCGTCGCTGCTCTGCGGCGTATCCCGCGAGCAGTCAAACAGCCCGGCAAACACGATATCGACCGGCACCGACTGCCAGGTATACTGACCGCCCGTCCCCTTTTCACACATTTCGTTCAGCAGAATATCAATAAACTGCCGCCCCAGCGTGCCGCCCATATCAAAACCGAACACCGACACTGAAATCAGCCGCACGGGGACTTCGCTGCCTTTTACCGCCTCATTAAATGACTGCTTGAAGCGCGCTTTCACGCTGTTCAGTCGGCTGTCAGCGCCCGTCACAAAGTTGTAGGCCATAAACTCAGAATCACGCAGCCACGGCGTTGCCTCAATGCTCACCCGTTTCAGGGCGTTTACCGCCGAATCCTCCAGCAGCCCCAGTCGGCCCTTCGGCGTCAGAAGCAGATCCTTCATCCCGGTCAGCACGTCCCGGCCGCTGGCACCACCCAGCGAGGACTGAAAGGCCTCTTTGGCCATATCGGCGGGTTTGCCCCTGAGGTCCGTCAGCAGTGAGCCGAGGGATTTATCCATTACCTCCTGCAGCCTTTCCTCAATGGTCTCGGTAAACGGTGTGCCAAGGCCGGAGATGTAATGTTTTTGATGTGTTTCAGTTGAACTGTCTTTATCCGGGGTTGGAAATGCCCTATACAGCCGGGAAATATTACTCAGTCGGTTTTGCGGCGCATCCTGCTCAATGTTGCGGCCCACGCCGTCAAAAAAGAACCCGATATGCAGCACCCGCGAGCAGATCCCCAGCCGGAAATCGCAGGCCTGCTGCGCATTCTAAAGCAGGCATACTTTATCAGCGCCTTTTCCTGGAGGGGGGCCTGTCGGGTCGTGCCTCCCCGACGGAGAAAGTCCATCTTAAACCTGCGTGTATTGTGCTTATTTCGAACAGCGGGCGCAAGCTGCCGGATATCGGCAGATGAAGGGGATATCGCTGCGGCAGGGCGTTATTAGTGGCTGAGGGAAATGTCGGCTTTTCCGGCATCCCGTCAGCGCAGAGCAATACCTAACACCGCCGCCTCGGCGACCTCGCCGTTGAGCAGCGCTCGGGTGCTGCCATCCCAGTAGATTTTCCCGTCCACCACCAGCACGCTGCGGGGGGCAATGCGCGCGGCGTCCCCGACGCTGTGCGACACCATCAGCAGGGTGATATTACGTTCAAGGCAAACCTCGTCTACCAGCTGGAGCATCTCTTTGCGCAGCGCCGGATCCAGCGCTGAAAAAGGCTCATCCAGCAGCAGCACCGGCTGCTGACGCACCAGGCATCGCGCCAGTGCCGCACGCTGACGCTGACCGCCGGAAAGCTCGCCGGGCAGGCGTTGCAGATAATCCTGTAAACCGACGCGCTGCGCGATATTGCGCAGCGTCTGCTGTTGCTGCTCATTCAGCCTCAGCCCCGGATGCAGCCCCAGCCCGATATTCTGCGCCACCGTCAGGTGGGGAAACAGATTGTTCTCCTGAAACAGCATGGAAACCGGGCGTTTCGCGGGGGGCGCAAGGCGCTGTTCCTCGCCGTTAATCAGCAGGCTGCCGCCGTCTGGCTTTAGAAAACCGGCGATCAGGCTAAGCAGGGTACTTTTACCCGCGCCGCTGGGGCCAAGCACCGCCAGCCTTTCGCCCGCTTTCATACTGAACGTGAAGCGCATCGGCAGGTGGTCATAGAGATAGGTCAAATCAGTCAGCGTCAGCATGGCGTCCCGGCAGTTTTTCAATCAGGGTGAACAGCAAAAAGCACAGCATCAGCAGGAGCAGGGCGGTAACCGCGCCGTCTGCGCTACGGTAAGCGCCAATTTGCTGATAGAGGTAGAACGGCAGGGTGCGGAAATCATCGTTGCCGAACAGCGCCACCACGCCAAAATCACCGACGGAGAGTACGCAGGCAAAGGCCAGCGCCTGCGCCAGCGGCACCCTGAGCGCGCGCAGCTCAATGAGCCGCAGACGGTTCCAGCCGCGAATATCCAGCGACAGGCACAGACGGTTATAGCGTTCAGCGATATCGCGTAGCGGGTTTTCCAGCACCTTCATCGCATAGGGGATCGCCATCAGCGCGTTAGTGAAGATAATAATGCCGTCAGCCTGCTGGGGCAGCCCGACCGTTTGGTTCAGCAGCAGAAAAAAGCCGGTCGCCAGCACGATCCCCGGCATAGCCAGAATCAGCATTCCGCTCAGTTCAAGAGACTCGCCCCACCCCGGATGCTGACGCAGCCGTAGTTCGCGGCTGCTCCACAGCAGCATCACCGTCAGGATCACGCTAAGCATGCCCGCGCCCAGCGCAATACGTACCGAGGTCAGGGTGGCCAGCCAGAGCGGCTTTTGCCGGAGGACGGTCAGCAGGCCACCGTTCAGCCCGTCGGCCACGATCGCCAGCAGCGGCGGAAGCAGCAGCAGCAGCGCCAGCCCGATTGCCAGCCCGTCGCTCAGCTTTGCCAGCAGGCTGTCCTCGGGATTGCGCCAGCCCGCAATGCTGTTGCTGCCGGAGGGCAGAGCCTTGCTCAACCGCTGGCTGAGGATCACCAGCCCCAGGCAGCAGACCATCTGGATCATCGCCAGCAGCGCCGCCCGACCAGGATCGTAATCGAAGCTCAGCGCCTGAAAGATCGCCAGCTCGATAGTGGTCGCTTTTGGCCCGCCGCCCAGCGACAGTACGGTGGCAAAGCTGGCGAAGCAGAGCATAAATATCAGCGCACCCGCAGGCAGGATCTGCCGCCGCAGCCAGTACCACTCCACGCGATAAAAATGGTACCAGCCGCGCAGCCCAAGCTGTGCCGCCAGCTGCCGCTGCTCGCCGGGTATAAGCTCCAGCGTTTGTAAAAACAGACGGGCTGCCAGCGGCAGGTTGAAGAAGACGTGTGCCAGCAGGATGCCCTGCAGGCCATAGGGGGAGAAGTGGTAATGAATGCCAAGCAGGGCGCAGAGCTGGGCCAGCCAGCCCGTTCTGCCGTAGACGCTGAGAATACCGAATACCGCGACCAGGACCGGCAGAACCAGCGTCATGGCGCAAAGGCGCAGCAGCGCACGTCTGCCGGTAAAGCGGCGGCGGTAGAGCGCCCGGGCAAGGGGGATGGCGGGGATAACCGACAGCGCCGCCGACAGCAGTGCCTGCCCGAAGGAGAAGCGCAGGACGTGCCAGAGATAGTCATCATTCCAGATATCACGCCAGTTTATCGCCGGAGCATTTTGCCAGAGCGCGGTAAAGGCCAGCAGCGCTGTCGCCACCAGCAGCGTGGCGGCCACGCCGCCGGGCACCAGGCCGGTGATCAGCGGCTGACGGCGCGTTGCCATTCACTGATCCACTGGCTGCGCTGGCTGGCGACCTCTTCCGGCGTGAACGTCAGGGTCTTCGCCGGGATGGCCAGCGTAGCAAATCCGGCGGGCAGGGCGGTTTTCACAACCGGATACATCCAGTTGCCGGTAGGAATGCTCTGCTGGAAGGGTTTATCCAGCATAAACTGCATAAACTTCTGCGCCAGCTCTGGCTGCATGCTCGACTTTAGCTGTCCGGCCACTTCGACCTGAAGGTAGTGCCCTTCCTGAAAGTCCGCCGCCGCGTACTGGCTCTTTTTCTCTTCGATCAGATGATAAGCCGGGGAGGTGGTGTAGCTCAGTACCATATCGCCTTCTCCCTTCAGGAACAGGCCATAGGCTTCGCTCCAGCCTTTGGTGACGGTGACGGTTTTTTGCGCCAGTTTCTGCCATGCCTGCGGCGCGCTGTCGCCATAGACCTTTTTCATCCACAGCAGCAGCCCGAGGCCCGGCGTACTGGTGCGCGGATCTTCATAGATGACTCTAAGCGGACGATCGCTGTCGACCAGCTCACTGAGGCTTTTCGGCGGGTTTTGCAGCCGGGTCTTGTCATAGACGAAGGCGAACCAGCCGTAATCGTAGGGAACAAAGGTAGTGTTATGCCAGCCGCCAGGCAGGGTTATGCTGTGGGTATCGACCTTTGCGGGCGCAAACAGGCCGGTTTTCTGCGCGGCATCCAGCAGGTTGTTATCCAGCCCGAGCACCACGTCGGCCTTGCTGTTTTTGCCTTCCATCCGCAGACGGTTGAGCAGCGAGACGCCATCTTCCAGCGCAACATATTTCAGTTCGCAGCCGCAGCGCGCTTCAAAGGCTTTTTTAATCGCCGGGCCAGGGCCCCATTCAGCGGAAAAAGAGTCGTAGGTATAGACCGTCAGCTGGGGCTTTGCCGCAAGCGCAGGCAGGGAGATCAGGACCAGCAGGGGCAGCACTTTTTTTAACACTTTGCGTTCCTTAACAGGTTAGGGGGTCGCAAAGGATCTGAGCGGGAGACTACTCTCAAATCCCTACGCCGGTACAAGCCGGATCAGGTTCGACGGGTCTTTCTCAGCGAAAAAAAACGGCTGCGCGGGCAGCATGGTAATAGCGTGGTTTTTCGCACCCCGTTGAGAACGGACTATTCTAGTGATTTCCCCGCCCGGGCGAAAGCGTCATGACGCTGGCGGCGCAAACCAGGCGGATTTGAAGTCGAACCAGCCCAGCGTATTCATCCGTACGCCGCGCATACTGCGCTGGCCTTCCAGCAGCAGCCAGTGGTGAAAAAGGGGATGCAGATAACCGCTTGCCAGCAGCTGCTGGCTCCATTCGGCCAGCGGCAGGCTATTTTCTCGCCAGCGCCGGACATCCCGCTGCCAGTCAATGGGTATGCAGTAGTGCACCAGTGGGATCTCATACAGCAGGGCGAATACCGAGAACGCCAGCGGCAGGGTGAAATTAGCACTCCCCAGCCAGATGTCGCTTTCGGCCTCACCCCGGTGCCAGGTTTCGTAATCCACCTGGCGGGTCAGCAGTTCAACGCCCTGTGCTGCCAGCAGCGGGGCCAGCGTGTTGGCAATGCCCTGGTGCTCAATATGATCGTTGTACCAGGTGAGCGTCAGCGAGGTCAGCCCGCCAGGCTTTGCCATCGGTGCCATGTCGCGGCGATGATGCCAGCGTGGCAGCAGGCCATATGCCGGAAACCAGTAGCGCTGGTAACCCGGCTCCGATCCGTTGAGCAGGGCGATTGGGTTTAACACGCTGGTCACCCAGCGACGGATTTGCTCATCGCGGCCGTTCGCTGAACGCTGATCGAACAGCAGGAAGTAGCAGCCCTCCTCAAGGCGGCTCTCCTCAGATTTTTCGTCACGCGTCGAACCCTGTAGCTTGACGCCTGAGTAGACCAGTTCCTCGCTGATTTCCGGCAGTACCCAGATACTGACTTCGTCAATCAGCGCCCGGTAGCCAAAGTAGTCATCAAAAGCCTTAATGCGCAGCTGGCTCTGCTGATTCCCCACCACGGCATAGGGGCCGGTGCCGATCGGCTGGCGGGAGAAATGGGGCAGGGTGGGCCACTCTCCCGGCAGGATCATGGTACTGACGCTGCCCAGCAGCCAGGGGAGCCAGCAATCGGGACAGGCCAGGTGGATATCAAGCGTCCAGGACGTTGACGATTCAATCCGCAGGATATGCGAGTAGAGCGGCTGTGACCGTACCCGCTGCAGGCTGCCGATCACGTCTGCCATCTCCAGCTCTCGTCCGTGGTGAAAGCGGATGGCGGGGCGCAGGAAGAAGCGCCAGTGGGTTGGGGATACCTGCTGCCAGTGATGGGCGATATCCGGTTCGATTTCCCCATTTTCCTCATTTATTCGCGTCAGGCTGCTGAAGATCTGCCTGGCGAGATGCGTTTCTGAACGACGCAGCGGCGTACCCGGCAATAAATTCAGCAGGGAGCGATAATAGAGCACGCGCAGAAGGTGCTTTCCCTGACGAAAGCTGCGACCGAGGTGTGAGACAAGCATTTGACGCACCCTGTCTTTGTCGCCCACCAGCTGGACAAGCTGGTCGATACGATCCTGCTCCAGCAGCTCCTCCGCCCGCTGCCGCTGAAGCATCAGGCCGGTATAGAGAAAACTCAGCCGGGCGCGCTTCCCCCGGCCCGGCGCTGCCTGCCAGGTCAGCCATCCCGCCTGCTGCATTCCATTCAGCAGATTACGCATATGCCGACGTGAGCAGCATAGCTGCTCTGCCAGTTCACCGAGGGTGGTGGACTGAGGCTGTCCATCGCAGCTCTGCCACAGACGAATAAACTGCTGCTGTAAACGGGGTGAAGACATAAAAGGGGAACCCTTGTCTGAAAGCTGTCTGTTTTTCGTGCCCTATATTAAAACCATACTCATAAAAGATGGAAGAGCGGGAGGCATTCTCTGAATGGCGCTCGGCCATCTGTGAAATTTGAATCTGAGTATGGTGCAACTTCACCAGCCAGCGGGCTCTTAAAGCTGCTGGCTTTTTTTCATCCGTGCCACTTTTAACCTATGCTTCCTGTTTGTCAGACGCGTACCGCGTCGACTTTCCGTTGTTGAAGGACCAGGTATGAAATCGCTTCTCACGCGCCGTCGGGGTGTTAATCCCGTTTATCTCGCCTTTATGGCCGTCTCTTTTATGGTGGGGGTGGCGGGCGCGCTACAGGCACCAACGCTCAGCCTGTTTCTGAGTCGGGAAGTCCACGTCAGCCCACTGTGGGTTGGCCTGTTTTATACCATCAATGCCGTGGCTGGCATCGCCGTCAGCCTGCTGCTGGCGAAACGCTCAGATAACCGCGGCGATCGGCGCAGGCTAATCATGTTCTGCTGCCTGATGGCGGTGGGAAACGCGCTGCTTTTCGCGTTTAACCGCCACTATCTGACGCTGGTCACCTGCGGCGTGCTGCTGTCGGCGATCGCCAGCGTCTCGATGCCGCAAATTTTTGCCCTCGCCCGCGAGTACGCTGACAGTTCGGCGCGGGAAGTGGTAATGTTCAGCTCGGTAATGCGGGCGCAGTTGTCGCTGGCATGGGTTGTCGGGCCACCGCTCTCCTTTGCCCTGGCGCTTAACTATGGCTTTACCACCATGTTTATTATTGCCGCCGGGCTGTTTGTGCTGTGCCTGGCGCTGATCGCCTTTACGCTGCCCTCCGTCCCGCGCGTTGAACAGCCTGCAGAGGTGCCAGTCACGCAAACTGGCGGCTGGAAGAATCTGGATATCAGGCTGCTGTTTATCGCCTCCCTGCTGATGTGGACCAGCAATACCATGTATATCATTGATATGCCGCTTTACATCAGTAGCGTGCTGGGGCTGCCGGATCGCCTGGCGGGACTGCTGATGGGCGTTGCGGCCGGGCTGGAGATCCCGGCGATGCTGCTGGCGGGATATTATGTTAAGCGCTTCGGTAAGCGGAAAATGATGCTGTTTGCGCTGGTAGCCGGTATTGTTTTTTATGGCGGCATGGTGCTGTTTCAGTCGCGCACGGCGCTGCTGGTGTTACAGCTGTTCAACGCGATATTTATTGGCATCGTGGCCGGGATAGGCATGCTCTGGTTCCAGGACCTGATGCCCGGCAGGCCGGGTGCCGCGACCACGCTGTTTACCAACAGTATCTCAACCGGGGTGATTATGGCCGGGGTGCTCCAGGGGGTCATGGCTGAAAACTTTGGCCACTACTCGGTCTATTGGGCGGCGCTTGCCCTGCTGCTGGCGTCGCTGGTGATGTCTGCCAGGGTGAAAGACGTATAGCGCGGCCAGGCACGCAGAAGCGTACCCGGCTGCGTCGTGCGCCAGTGAGTACGGCTATTTAGCGCAGAAAGGCCGGCTGCCGGGCTTCATAAGCGGAAATGTCCGCATCATGCTGTAGCGTCAGGCCAATATTATCCAGCCCGTTTAGCAGACAGTGACGGCGGAAGCCGTCAATGTTGAAGGCATACTGCTGCTTCCCGGCAACCACCTGTTGCCGTTCAAGGTCAACGGTAAAGCTGATGCCGGGCTGGGCGGCAACCTGCTGGAACAGCGCGTCAACCTCTTCTTCCCTGAGCGAAACCAGCAGTAGCTGATTGTTAAAGGCGTTGTTAGCGAAAATGTCCGCGAAGTCGCTGCCGATAATTGCCCGAATGCCATAGTCCGCCAGCGCCCAGGGGGCATGTTCCCGCGACGAGCCGCAGCCAAAGTTTTCGCGCGTCAGCATAATGCTGGCAGCGGCAAACTCAGGCTTATTCAGCACAAAGTCCGGGTTGGGGATCTGCCCGGCGGCATCCGTATAGCGCCAGTCGTAGAAAAGATTTCGCCCAAACCCGGTCCGGGTGACCATTTGCAGAAACTGCTTAGGGATAATGGCATCGGTATCGACATTGGCGATATCCATCGGCACCACGACGCCGGTATGCCGGGTAAATTGAGTGGCCACTGCGCTTCTCCTTAAGGGAATAACTGCATTGGGATGGTAGAGGTTGCCGCAGAGCCGGGCAGGTCGCGAATATCGGCAAAATGACCCGCTACTGCCGCCGCCGCCGCCATGGCCGGACTCAGAAGATGCGTCCGGCCACCGCGACCCTGGCGACCTTCGAAGTTACGATTGCTGGTTGAGGCGCAGCGTTCGCCGGGGCTGAGACGGTCATTGTTCATCGCCAGACACATCGAGCAGCCGGGCAGGCGCCACTCGAAACCGGCAGCCAGAAAAATTTTATCCAGCCCCTCGGCTTCGGCCCGCTCCTTCACCGGTCCGGACCCGGGGACGACATAGCCCTGCACGCCCGGCGCAATTTTATGACCTTTCACTACCGCCGCCGCCGCGCGCAGATCTTCAATGCGGGAATTGGTGCAGGAGCCGATAAAAACCTTATCAATACGCACGTCGCTCAGGCGGATGCCGGGCTTGAGGTCCATGTAGGCCAGCGCTTTTTCCGCCGATGCGCGCTCAGCGGGATCGCTAAACGTCGCCGGATCCGGGATGCATTCATTCACGGCAATCACCTGGCCCGGATTGGTTCCCCATGTGACCTGGGGTGCGATATCCGCCGCGTTGATGGTGACCACCTTGTCGAACGCCACGCCCGGGTCGCTTTTCAGAGTACGCCAGTAGCTAACGGCCGCGTCCCACTGCTGGGCATCCGGCGCAAACTGACGGCCTTTGACGTAGCGGAAAGTGGTTTCATCCGGCGCGACCAGACCGGCTTTAGCACCCAGTTCAATAGCCATATTACACAGGGTCATGCGGCCTTCCATGCTGAGCCGCTCAACCGCCTCACCGCAGAACTCCACCACGTGTCCGTTACCGCCGCCGCTGCCGGTTTTGCCAATAATCGCCAGCGCAATATCCTTCGCTGTAATGCCCGGCGGCGTTTCACCGATTACCTCAATTTTCATTGTCCTGGCGCGCGCCTGCTTCAGCGTTTGCGTCGCCAGCACGTGCTCGACTTCCGAGGTGCCAATGCCAAACGCCAGCGCGCCAAAGGCGCCGTGCGTCGAGGTGTGCGAGTCGCCGCAGACAATGGTCATACCCGGCAGAGACATGCCCTGTTCAGGTCCGATAACGTGAACGATGCCCTGGAAAGGGTGATTCAGGTCGTACAGCCGGACGCCAAATTCATTACAGTTTTTAACCAGCATCGACATCTGGATACGGGCCATTTCGCCACTGGCGTTGATGTCCCGCGTCTGGGTGGAGACATTATGATCCATTGTCGCAAACGTTTTTGAAGGCTGGCGGACGGGCCGGCCATGGGCGCGCAGCCCGTCAAAGGCCTGCGCGGACGTCACCTCATGCACAAGGTGGCGATCAATATAGAGCAGCGGCGTTTCATCAGGCGCGTCGTGCACAACGTGCGCATCAAACAGTTTTTCATAGAGTGTTTTCATCGTCAGGTTCCGCTGATAAACCGGGCAATCAGGGTGCCCATTTCATCGGTGCCGATTGCCTTGCCGTCACCGGCCAGGTCGCTGGTGCGGTAGCCTTCTGCCAGGGCGTGGGCAACCGCCTGTTCAATCGCATCCGCCGCTTCTCCGGCGTCCAGGCTGTAGCGCAGCAGCAGTGCCAGCGACAAAATCTGCGCAACAGGGTTAGCGATATTTTTACCGGCAATATCCGGGGCTGAGCCGCCTGCGGGTTCAAACAGGCCAAAGCCCTTTTCGTTAAGGCTGGCCGACGGCAGCATCCCCATCGATCCGGTTATCATGGCGCACTCGTCGGAGAGGATGTCACCAAACAGGTTTGAGCAGAGGACCACATCAAACTGTGACGGCGCTTTAATCAGCTGCATGGTCGCGTTGTCGATATACATATGGCTGAGCGCGACGTCCGGGTAATCCTTCGCCACGTCGCTGACGACTTCCCGCCAGAGAATGGAGGATTGCAGCACGTTGGCCTTGTCGATCGAGGTCACTTTATTACGACGCTTGCAGGCAGACTCAAAAGCGATGCGGGCGATACGCTCGATTTCGAAGCGGTGATAAACTTCGGTATCCCAGGCCTTTTCGTGCGGCCCTTGTCCTTCGCGCCCTTTTGGCTGGCCGAAGTAGATGCCGCCGGTCAGCTCGCGTACCACCAGAATATCAAAGCCCTGCGCGGCAATATCGGCACGCAGCGGGCAAAACGCCTCCAGGCCGCTGTGCAGACTTGCCGGACGCAGATTGCTAAACAGCCTGAAATGCTTACGCAGGGGCAGCAGCGCGCCGCGCTCTGGCTGCCCGGCGGGCGGTAAATGCTCCCACTTAGGGCCGCCCACCGATCCAAACAGGATAGCATCCGCCTGTTCGCAGCCGGTGACCGTTACCGGGGGAAGCGGTTCGCCGTGACGGTCAATCGCAATGCCGCCGACGTCATATTCGCTGGTGGTAATGCGCATTCCAAAACGCTGGCGGACGGCATCCAGCACCTTTGACGCCTGTGCCATAACTTCCGGCCCGATGCCATCACCGGGCAGAACTGCAATATGGTAGCTCCTGGACATTACACCGCTTCCTTCTGGTCGTTAGTTTGAGATTTACGCAGCAGTTCCTGCTCCACCTGACGCGAGCGCCAGATATTGTTCAGCGCGTTGATCATCGCTTTGGCGGAGGATTCGACGATATCCGTTGCCAGTCCGATGCCGTGAAATTTGCGGCCATTGTAGTTGACGACAATATCCACCTGGCCCAGCGCGTCTTTCCCGTGTCCCTTCGCGGTGAGCTGGTAGTTGACCAGTTCTGCGTCGAACTCCGTAATACGGTTGATGGCCTGGTAAACCGCATCGACCGGACCGTTTCCGGTTGCCGCTTCGGTTTTCTGCTGGTCACCGCAGCGCAGCTGGACGGTCGCCGTGGCAATCACGCTGGATCCGGACTGGACGTTAAAGGTATCCAGGGAAAAGTATTCCGGCTCCTCTGACTGTTTATCGATGAACGCCAGGGCCTCCAGGTCGTAGTCAAACACCTGACCTTTTTTGTCAGCCAGCGTTTTGAACGCTTCATACAGCGTGTCCATATTGTAATCGGTGTCGGCGTAGCCCATCTCCTCCATGCGGTGCTTCACGGCCGCGCGACCAGAGCGGGAGGTCAGGTTCAGCTGCACCTGCTTCAGACCGATAGATTCCGGGGTCAGAATTTCGTAGTTTTCGCGATTCTTCAGTACGCCATCCTGGTGGATGCCAGAGGAGTGTGCGAACGCGTTAGAGCCGATAATCGCTTTGTGCGCCGGGATGGGCATATTGCAGATTTTGCTGACGGTCTGACAGGTACGGTAGATTTCCTGATGACTGATGCGGGTATGAACATTCATCAGCTGGCTACGGGTTTTAATCGCCATAATGGCTTCTTCCAGCGCGCAGTTACCGGCACGCTCACCCAGGCCGTTCATTGCGCCCTCAATCTGCCGGGCGCCCGCGTTGACCGCTGCCAGCGCGTTGCCAACTGCCATTCCCAGGTCGTTGTGGGTATGCACCGACAAAATGGCTTTATCGATATTGGGAACGCGCTCGCGCAGTGCGCTGAAGATGCTGGCGTATTCCCACGGCAGAGTGTAGCCCACGGTATCCGGGATATTGATGGTGGTTGCGCCCGCACTGATTGCCGCTTCTACCACCCGGCACAGGTCGTCAACCGGCGTACGTCCGCCGTCTTCGCAGGAGAACTCCACATCGTCGGTGTAGTTACGCGCCCGCCTGACCATCTTCACTGCCCGCTCAATTACCTCGGGCAGGGTGCTGCGCAGTTTGGTGGCGATATGCATGGGCGATGTGGCCAGAAAGGTATGAATGCGAAAGGCGTCGGCTACGCGCAGGGCTTCGTAAGCGGCATCAATATCCTTTTCCACGCAGCGGGCCAGTGCGCAGACGCGGCTGTTTTTTATCTGACGGGCGATAGTTTGAACGGATTCAAAGTCGCCCGGTGAGGAGACAGGAAAACCGACTTCCATGACGTCAACGCCCATTTTTTCCAGCGCCAGGGCAATTTGCAATTTTTCTTTCACACTCAGGCTGGCCTGTAATGCCTGTTCGCCATCGCGCAGAGTGGTATCGAAAATAATGACTTGTTGGCTCATCGGATAATTCCTTGTCGAATTTGTTTTGCCGTTACTGCGGGCATAAAAAAACCCGCGCTGCGGCGCGGGTTTTTTAAGTCTGAAGTGTGAATCAGTGATTGATTCCGCCCACCAGGCTACCGCGCAATAAAGATGCGTTTAGTAGTAGACCGGGTAGGCGGGTAGAATAAATCATTGAATCAGACCTCAATAAATTGTGCTGTTCCTTTATTGATACTTGATCGGCGGGGGAGATGTCAACCCGGGATCTGAAATAACAGCGTAAAGGCTGGGGGGAAATACTCTGTCTGCGAGGATATTCGCAGAATAAATGGCAAACTGGTGAAACGCGGTATCTGCGGTGTCGGTGGACAATCCCAGCGTTTGCCGGGCGTCACAGCTACAGGCTTTGCCTGGTGCCTTTGGCTCCGACGCCAGGCCGGACGGCCCGGTCGCGAGCGGGCATCCCTGCCCGCCGCTCCCTGAGTGCAGCATCCCTGCTGCCCTCGCCTGGCCCTCCGTCTGCGCCGCAGCGCGGCGCGAGTACCGCCAGGCACCGGTCCCAACCCGCAGGCGACACCCCAGGCCTTTGCCGCACCGGTCCTCACATTTTACAAAGAGCGATAAACCAGTAGTAAAGGAATAACTTATGGTTAAGGTGCAGTGAAAATCACTACCTTTCAGGTGGAATATTTTGTATAAATAAAATTAAAAAGCAGATAAATCTATAAAGAACGGAGGGTTTGAACAAGACCGCTTTTATTTTGCAGCGAATGCAGATAACAACAAAACGATCGCTCTGAAATTAAAGCCTTCGGCAGCGTAAACCACTTTCTTTTAACCCTCACTCCGGTTTAATTAACGTCAGCAACCGCCTGAAAGCAGTGGGCCAGGGGGAAGATACCCCTTCCGTAATTGGCGTGCTATTTGCCTGCTTACTTTTCTACGGTTATGGTACTTCAACCAATTAAAAGCAAAATAATAAGGGCTTTGCCCTGTACCCTGGATTTTGGAAATGCATTCCAATGTCTGAGCATAAACACAGGTATTGAGCTTATCCGGCTGGAATGTGAAGTATTAACGCTCATGCATTCGGCCTGCTGAAAGCGCAGTACCTTAAGCCTGGAGGCAAAAATGGAGATGTTGTCAGGAGCCGAGATGGTCGTTCGATCGCTGATCGACCAGGGCGTTAAGCATGTTTTCGGCTATCCCGGCGGCGCAGTGCTGGATATCTATGATGCGCTGCAAACCGTGGGTGGCATTGACCATATTCTGGTGCGCCACGAACAGGGCGCGGTGCATATGGCCGACGGCTACGCCCGCTCGACCGGCGAAGTTGGTGTGGTGCTGGTAACCTCCGGCCCCGGTGCAACCAATGCGATAACCGGTATCGCCACCGCCTATATGGACTCGATCCCGATGGTGGTGCTCTCGGGCCAGGTACCTTCTTCCCTGATCGGCTATGACGCCTTCCAGGAGTGCGACATGGTCGGTATCTCCCGCCCGGTGGTCAAACACAGCTTTATGGTTAAGCGCGCCGAAGATATTCCCACGGTAATGAAAAAGGCCTTCTGGCTGGCAGCCAGCGGACGCCCTGGCCCGGTGGTCGTCGATCTGCCAAAAGATATGATGAGTCCGGCCAATAAGCTGCCCTATGTCTGGCCTGACGCCGTTAGCATGCGATCCTACAGTCCCACCACCCAGGGACATAAGGGCCAGATCAAACGCGCCCTGCAAACGCTGCTGGCCGCAAAACAACCGGTAATCTATGCCGGCGGTGGTGTCATCAACGCCGGGTGTCATGATGAACTCAGACAGATTGCCGAAACGCTCAACCTGCCGGTTACCGCGTCGCTGATGGGCCTGGGGGCATTTCCTGGTACTCACCGCCAGAGCCTGGGCATGCTGGGCATGCACGGTACCTATGAAGCGAACATGACCATGCACAATGCCGACGTTATTTTTGCCGTCGGCGTGCGCTTTGACGATCGCACCACTAATAACCTGGCTAAATATTGCCCGAACGCCACCGTGCTGCATATTGATATCGATCCGACGTCAATTTCTAAGACTGTGGCGGCAGATGTGCCGATCGTCGGCGATGCGAAGCAGGTTCTGGCGCAGATCATCGAGCTGTTAAACGCCGGTGACAGCAGCCAAAACTTCGACAGCCTGCGCGACTGGTGGCAGAAAATTGACCAGTGGCGTGCCCGCCAGTGCCTTGAATTTGATCGCAGCAGCCCGGCCATTAAGCCGCAGGCCGTTATCGAAACCATCTGGAAGCTGACGCGAGGCGAGGCCTGGGTCACCTCTGACGTTGGTCAGCACCAGATGTTCGCCGCGCTCTACTATCCGTTTGACAAACCCCGTCGCTGGATCAACTCAGGTGGTCTGGGCACAATGGGCTTTGGTCTGCCCGCCGCGCTGGGCGTCAAGCTGGCGCTACCGGAAGAAACGGTTATCTGCGTCACCGGCGATGGCAGTATCCAGATGAACATTCAGGAATTATCCACCGCCCTACAGTACGATCTGCCGGTACTGGTGCTAAGCCTGAACAACCGCTTCCTGGGGATGGTTAAGCAGTGGCAGGACATGGTCTACTCCGGCCGCCACTCACAGTCCTATATGCAGTCGCTGCCCGACTTCGTGCGCCTGGCTGAGGCTTATGGCCACGTGGGCATTGGCATTGAGCATCCGGAGGAGCTGGAGTCCAAACTGACCGAGGCGCTGGAGCAGGTCGGGAAAGGTCGCCTGGTGTTTGTGGATGTCAAAATAGATGATACCGAGCACGTTTACCCGATGCATATTCGCGGCGGCGGGATGGACGAAATGTGGCTGAGCAAAACGGAGAGGACATAATTATGCGTCGTGTGTTATCGGTACTGCTGGAAAACGAGTCCGGCGCATTATCCCGCGTGGTAGGGCTGTTTTCACAGCGCGGTTATAACATTGAAAGTCTGACGGTCGCCCCGACGGACGATCCCACGCTGTCGCGTATGACCATTCAGACGGTGGGCGATGAAAAGGTTCTGGAGCAGATTGAAAAACAGCTGCACAAGCTGGTGGATGTGCTGCGGGTCAGCGAACTGGGGCAGGGCGCCTTCGTGGAGCGCGAAATCATGCTGGTGAAACTTCAGGCCACCGGATACGGGCGTGAAGAGGTGAGACGCAGCGCGGAGATATTTCGTGGGCAAATCGTTGACGTGACGCCCTCGCTTTATACGGTTCAGCTGGCAGGTACCAGTGAGAAGCTGGACGCCTTTCTCAGCGCGGTGCGCGACGTAGCCGAAATTGTCGAAGTGGCGCGCTCCGGCGTTGTTGGCGTGGCGCGCGGCGAGCGAATTATGCGTTAATTTAGCAGCGGACAGCGTGAAAAGTGAGCTAACCCGGCGTAAAGTCGGGTTTTTTAATTTATCTGAAAGCAATCGCCGGAGGTTAAAAGCGGTTGCTCGCTGAACTGTTCTGCTGTTAGATGTAACAAAGTTATAATCCATAGCTGCGTTGTGGCTATTATCCGCGCCTTCCCGGTGCCTGAAGTGTGGAGTTATTGTGAAACTGGATGAAATTGCGCGCCTGGCTGGTGTATCACGGACGACGGCCAGCTACGTTATCAACGGTAAAGCGAAGCAGTATCGTGTCAGTGATAAAACCGTTGAGAAGGTCATGGCGGTGGTAAGAGAGCATAATTACCATCCGAATGCCGTTGCGGCAGGCCTGCGCGCCGGAAGGACGCGCTCCATCGGGCTGGTGATCCCCGATTTGGAAAATACCAGCTACACCCGCATCGCTAACTATCTTGAACGCCAGGCGCGTCAGCGGGGCTATCAGCTACTGATTGCCTGTTCTGAGGATCAGCCGGACAATGAAATGCGCTGCGTTGAACATCTTCTTCAGCGCCAGGTTGATGCCATTATCGTCTCCACCTCGTTACCACCTGAACACCCCTTCTATCAGCGCTGGAAAAACGACCCGCTGCCGATTATTGCGCTGGATCGCGCGCTGGACCGTGAGCATTTCACCAGCGTGGTAGGGGCCGATCAGGATGATGCGGAAATGCTGGCGGCTGAATTGCGCAAGCAGCCGGTAGAGAAGGTGCTTTATCTGGGCGCTCTGCCGGAGCTGTCGGTCAGTTTTCTGCGTGAACTGGGCTTTCGTGATGCCTGGGAAGGAGATGCGCGTCAGCCAGACTTTATTTATGCCAACAGTTTTGAACGCAGCGCGGCGGCCACGCTGTTTGAAAACTGGCTGGAAACGCACCCGATGCCGGATGCGCTGTTCACAACCTCCTTTGGACTGTTGCAGGGGGTGATGGATGTCACCCTTAAGCGTGAAGGTCGCCTGCCTACGGATTTAGTGATCGCCACCTTTGGCGATCATGAGCTGCTGGACTTCCTTGAGTGTCCGGTGCTGGCGGTCGCTCAGCGACATCGGGACGTGGCGGAGCGGGTACTGGAGCTGGTGCTGGCAAGCCTGGATGAGCCCCGTAAACCGAAGCCGGGACTGACCCGTATTCGCCGGAATCTATATCGACGCGGGCGTCTGAGCCGTAACCTGGTTTAGTATTTGCGTAACAGGGCAGCGACGCTGCCCTTTTTTAATCTCGCAGCGAACCCGTTCAGATATAGCCAGGTTTTCACACTCAACAGGTTAATAAAATGCAGGTATTCACCTGTTGGCTGCCCGATGTAAATAAAGGTAAAGAAGAGGCCGCAGCCCTGTTCATTTAACATAAGTATTTTTACTGGCGATAATCCATGCTGACACCCCATCAGGCCTGTCGGGGCTACCCAGGACAAAAATTAAGAAATACCTTAAAATGCCGCCTGTGTCGCAAACTGAAGGATGCGTTAAGCGGACCTTAAAGCCGACATATTTTTGAGCAATTTAAATTATGGCAGGAAATTTACGACAGTATTCATTGGTTTATTTTTGAATTGTGTAAATATCCCCGATATTTTAACTCTTACCGCGTTTTTTCCCTCTAAGAAATAATCTCAATCGGCGTATGCTGCGGCTTGACAATGTTTTCCTCCGCTCCGTAAACTCCTTTGGTGGGAATTTGTGGTGTAAAGTGGTGATGAGGGGTAACTGGGGGGTGAGGCTGGCATGTTCCGCGGAGCAACGTTAGTCAATCTCGACAGCAAGGGACGGCTTGCTGTACCAACGCGCTATCGCGAAACGCTGATCGGGGAATCACAGGGGCAAATGGTTTGTACCATTGACCTTCACCAGCCATGCCTGCTGCTTTATACCCTGCCCGAATGGGAAATTATTGAACGTAAGCTGGCCCGCTTATCGAGTATGAACCCCGCAGAGCGTCGCGTTCAGCGTCTGTTACTGGGGCATGCCAGCGAATGCCAGATGGATAATGCAGGGCGACTGCTGGTGGCAACGACGCTTCGCCAGCATGCGAACCTGACCAAAGAAGTGATGCTGGTTGGACAGTTCAATAAATTTGAACTGTGGGATGAACAGACCTGGTATCAACAAGTCAGGGATGATGTTGAAGCAGAGCAGTCGGCTCAGGAACCGCTTTCTGAGCGCCTACAGGATTTGTCGCTATAGCTATGCAGGAAAATTACAATCATACAACGGTACTGTTGGGCGAGGCGGTGAAAGGCCTTAATATCGATCCCAACGGTATCTACATTGATGGCACCTTCGGACGAGGTGGCCACTCACGACTGATTCTCTCTCAACTGGGCGAGCGTGGCCGTCTCTACGCCATCGATCGCGATCCGCAGGCTATTGCCGCCGCAGCCGCGATTACCGATCCACGTTTTAAGATTATTTATGGTCCTTTTTCCGCGCTGGCAGACTACGCCGAGGCGCGGGGGCTGACCGGTAAAATTAATGGCATCCTGCTGGATTTGGGCGTCTCCTCGCCGCAGCTTGATGATGCCGAACGGGGATTTTCCTTTATGCGTGACGGGCCGCTGGATATGCGAATGGACCCGGATAAAGGGCTTTCTGCTGCCGAATGGCTGATGAAAGCGGGGGAGAGCGATATTGCTTTTGTCCTGAAAACCTTTGGTGAGGAGCGTTTTGCTAAACGTATTGCCCGCGCCATCGTTGAGCGCAATCGCGAGCAGCCAATGACGCGTACCAAAGAGCTGGCCGATGTGATTTACGCCGCCACGCCGGTTAAGGATAAATTCAAGCATCCTGCCACCCGCAGTTTCCAGGCGATTCGCATCTGGGTAAACAGCGAGCTGGAAGAGATTGAGCAGGCGCTTAAGGGGGCACTGACCGCCCTGGCACCCGCAGGCAGACTGTCAGTAATCAGTTTTCACTCGCTGGAAGACCGCATTGTTAAGCGCTTTATGCGCGAAAACAGCCGCGGCCCTCAGGTGCCTGCGGGTTTGCCAATGACCGAGGATCAGCTGAGCAAGCTGGGCGGACGTCAGCTTAAGGCGCTGGGCAAAATGATGCCGGGCGAAGCTGAAGTGGCAGAAAATCCCAGAGCACGCAGTTCGGTGCTGCGTATTGCGGAAAGATCGGCTTCATGATCGGCAACGAGCGGCACAGTCTGCCGGGCGTGATTGCTGGCGATCTCCTCCGCCACGGTAAGATCCCGGTGATTCTGGCCGTGGCCGTGGTGGTGTCGGCGATACTGGTGGTGACCACGGCGCATAAAACCCGCCTGCTCACCGCCCAGCGTGAACAGCTGGTGTTAGAACGCGACGCATTAGATATCGAATGGCGTAACCTGATCCTGGAAGAGAACGCTCTCGGCGATCACAGCCGGGTAGAAAGAACGGCAACGGAAAAGCTGCAAATGCAGCATGTTGACCCATCGCAGGAAAATATTGTGGTACAGCCATAAGGGACTGAATGAAACCGGCAACCAAGACGCTGAAGTTAAAACGCCCGCACGATCAGGCCAGCTTTGTAAGCTGGCGTTTTGTGTTGCTGTGCGGGTGTATTCTTCTGGCGCTGCTGGGTTTGATCGCGCGAATGGCCTGGCTACAGGTCATTAACCCCGATCGGCTGGTGCGCGAAGGCGATATGCGTTCGCTACGCGTACAGGCCGTACCCACCGCGCGCGGCATGATTACCGACCGCGCCGGTCGTCCTCTGGCGGTTAGCGTGCCGGTTAATGCCATCTGGGCCGACCCTAAGGTCCTTAACGAAAAGGGCGGCATCACGGCAGACAGCCGCTGGAAGGCGCTCTCCGAGGCGTTGTCCATTCCCCTCGATCAGCTCTCTGCTCGCGTTAACGTCAATCCTGAAGGGCGCTTTGTCTATCTTGCCCGCCAGGTGAATCCCGCCATCGGCGACTATATCAAAAAGCTCAAGCTGCCCGGCATCTTCCTCCGTGAGGAGTCGCGTCGCTACTATCCGGCAGGGCAGGTGACCTCGCATCTGATCGGTTTCACCAATATTGATGGTCAGGGCATTGAAGGCGTTGAAAAAAGCTTTGATAAGTGGCTGACCGGCCAGCCGGGCGAGCGCACCGTGCGCAAAGATCGCTATGGTCGGGTAATCGAAGACATCTCTTCCGTCGACAGCCGGGCCGCACATAATCTGACGCTGAGCATTGATGAGCGGCTACAGGCGCTGGTTTATCGTGAGTTAAACAACGCCGTGGCGTTCAATAAGGCGGAATCAGGTACGGCGGTGCTGGTGGATGTAAACACCGGCGAAGTGCTGGCGATGGCCAACAGTCCCGCTTATAACCCGAATAATCTGACCGGCGTAACCAAAGACGTCATGCGCAACCGCGCTATCACCGATATTTTCGAGCCGGGATCCACGGTCAAGCCCATGGTAGTAATGACGGCCTTACAGCGCGGCGTGGTGAAAGAGAACTCCGTCCTCAATACCATTCCCTATCGCGTAAACGGCCATGAAATTAAAGATGTGGCGCGCTATAACGAGCTGACCCTGACCGGGGTTTTACAGAAATCGAGTAACGTTGGTGTATCAAAGCTGGCGTTAGCGATGCCATCCTCAGCGCTGGTAGATACTTACGCGCGCTTTGGACTGGGAAAGGCGACCAATTTGGGGTTGGTCGGAGAAAGCAGTGGCTTATATCCTCAAAAACAACGGTGGTCTGACATAGAGAGGGCCACCTTCTCTTTCGGCTACGGGCTAATGGTAACGCCGTTACAGTTAGCGCGAGTCTATGCAACGATCGGCAGCTACGGCGTCTATCGCCCGCTGTCGATTACCAAAGTTGACCCGCCGGTAGGCGGGCAGCGTATCTTCCCTGAACCCCTGGTGCGCACGGTAATGCGTATGATGGAAAGCGTTGCGCTGCCTGGCGGGGGTGGTGTTAAGGCGGCGATCAGAGGCTACCGTATTGCCATCAAAACCGGTACGGCTAAAAAGGTTGGGCCGGATGGGAAGTACGTTAACAAATATATCGCTTATACCGCTGGCGTCGCGCCAGCCAGTCATCCTCGTTTTGCCCTGGTGGTGCTGATTAACGACCCGCAGGCCGGGAAATACTATGGCGGCGCCATTTCTGCACCCGTCTTTGGTGCGATCATGGGTGGCGTACTGCGTACCATGAATATCGAGCCCGATGCGCTTCCTTCAACGGTTCCAGCGGAAAAAAACGAGATGGTAGATAACAGAAGTGAGGGATCGAGTGACCGATCGTAATCTGTCCGACCTGCTGGCTCCCTGGGTGCCTGGTGCACCCTCGCTGCCGCTACATGAAATGATTCTGGACAGCCGCATGGCCGCGGCTGGTGACCTGTTTGTGGCCATTAAAGGTCACGAGGCGGATGGCCGCCGTTTTATTCCGCAGGCCATCGCGCAGGGCGTGGCGGCGGTCATTGCTGATGCCGACGGCGAAGCAGAAGATGGGCATATCACCGTGATGCACGGCGTGCCGGTAATTTATCTGGCGCAGCTTTCGCAGCGGCTCTCTGCCCTGGCGGGGCGCTTTTATCAGCAGCCGGGCGAGAAGCTTAAGCTGACAGGCATAACCGGTACCAATGGTAAAACCACCACCACTCAGCTGCTGGCGCAGTGGGCGAACCTGCTGGGCGAAACCGGCGCCGTAATGGGCACCGTGGGTAATGGCCTGTATGGTCAGCTTGCGCCGACGGAAAATACTACCGGCTCGGCGGTTGAGGTGCAGCAAACGCTGCACACGCTGGTTGAGAAAGGCGCAACGCTTGCCGCAATGGAAATTTCGTCCCATGGACTGGTGCAACATCGCGTGGCAGCGCTGCCCTTTGCCGCCGCGGCCTTTACCAATCTCAGTCGTGACCATCTGGACTATCACGGCGATATGACCCGCTACGAAGCGGCCAAGTGGCTGCTCTTTTCTGAACACCAGGTGGGTCAGACGATTGTTAACGCCGACGATGAGGTGGGGCGCCGCTGGCTGGCGAAGCTGCCTGATGCCGTCGCGGTTACCATGGATAACAATTTGCAGCCGGGATGCCGGGGACGCTGGCTTAGCGCGACCCGCGTGGACTACCACGATAACGGTGCCCGCATCAGCTTCGACTCCAGCTGGGGAACCGGCGAAATTGAAAGCCGCCTGATGGGCGCATTTAACGTCAGTAACCTGCTGATTGCGCTGGCTACGCTGCTGGCGCTGGGCTATCCGCTGGCCAAACTGGTTGCCACGGGTCATCAGCTGCAACCCGTCGCAGGGCGTATGGAAGTCTTTACCGCACCGGACAAACCCACGGTGGTGGTCGATTATGCGCATACCCCGGATGCGCTGGAAAAAGCGCTCCAGGCCGCGCGGCTCCACTGCAAGGGGCAGCTCTGGTGCGTATTCGGCTGCGGCGGCGATCGTGATAAAGGTAAGCGCCCACTTATGGGGGCGATTGCCGAACAGTTCTCTGATGTGGTGGTGATCACTGACGACAATCCGCGCAGTGAGGATCCCGGTGCCATTGTCGCCGATATCCTGAGCGGGCTGCTCGATGCCGGACGCGCCCGCGTAATGCCGGGACGTGCGGAAGCGGTTACTAACGCCGTCATGCAGGCCAGAGCGGGCGATATCGTGCTGGTGGCGGGTAAAGGCCATGAAGACTATCAGATTGTCGGTAACCGTCGGCTGGACTACTCCGACCGTAACACCGTCGCGCGGTTGTTGGGGGTGATGGCATGATCCCTCTCTCTCTTCAAACGCTGGCCGAAGTCACTAATGGAACGCTGGTGGGCGGCGATCTCCGCTTGTCTGAGGTCGTCACCGATACGCGGAAAGTGAGCGCAGGCTGTCTGTTTATTGCCCTGCGGGGCGAGCGCTTTGACGCTCATGACTTCGTCGGTGAAGCGATTTCCGCTGGTTCGGCAGCTCTGTTGGTGAGTAAGCACTTACCTGTGGCTGTTCCTCAGGTGGTGGTAGAGGACACGCGTATTGCGCTCGGTCAGCTGGCCGGCTGGGTTCGCCAGCAGTCGACGGCGCGTATCGTCGCCCTCACCGGCTCCTCGGGTAAAACCTCGGTGAAAGAGATGGCCGCTGCCATACTCCGGCAGTGCGGTGAAACGCTCTATACCGCGGGCAATCTGAACAACGATATCGGCGTCCCCCTTACGCTGCTACGCCTTACCGAACAGCATCAATATGCGGTTATCGAACTGGGCGCAAACCATCAGGGTGAAATTGCCTGGACCACCGGCATCGTTCGCCCTGAAAGCGCGCTGGTGAATAACCTCGCCGCGGCACACCTTGAGGGGTTTGGTTCGCTTGCGGGCGTGGCAAAGGCCAAAGGCGAAATCTTTCAGGGGCTGGCAGCCGGCGGCACGGCCATTCTGAATGACGACAGTAACGACTGGCCTCACTGGCAGACGGCGCTCGAGGGTAAAACCGTCTGGCGTTTCTCCGCTGGTACACCGACGAACAGCGATTTTTCTGCCTCGGACGTCAGGGTTTCTTCCATCGGTACGCGCTTTGTGATGTCCACGCCCGCAGGCGACGTTAACGTCGAACTGCCCCTGCCTGGCCGTCACAATATTGCTAACGCGCTGGCCGCCGCCGCGCTGGCGCTCTCCGTGGGCGCACCGCTTAGCGCGGTCAGTCAGGGCTTATCAACGCTTAAGGCGGTGCCTGGCCGACTTTTCCCGCTGCTGCTGGGTGAAGGTCAGCTGGTGCTGGATGACAGTTACAACGCTAACGTCGGCTCAATGACCGCCGCTGCGCAGGTCCTGGCCGAGATGCCGGGATATCGCGTGATGGTGGTCGGCGACATGGCGGAAATGGGTGATGAGGCCGACGCGCGCCACCGTGAAGTGGGGCAGGCCGCGCGCCAGGCGGGCATTGATAAAGTCCTTAGCGTCGGCACCTTAAGCAAATTAATCAGCGACGCCAGCGAGAGCGGCGAACATTTTACTGATAAGAGTGCCGCTACGACGCGCCTGCGGGCGCTGCTGTCGGAGCATCCTCATATCACCATCTTAGTTAAAGGTTCACGTAGTGCCGCCATGGAGCAGGTAGTGCAGAGCTTACAGGAGAAAGGAACATGCTAGTCTGGCTGGCCGAACATCTGGTCACTTTTTATTCTGGATTTAACGTCTTCTCGTATCTGACGTTTCGCGCCATTGTCAGCCTGCTGACGGCCCTGTTTATCTCTCTGTGGATGGGGCCGCGTATGATTGCGCGCCTGCAGGAAATGTCATTTGGTCAGGTCGTACGTAATGACGGCCCGGAATCGCACTTTAGCAAGCGTGGTACGCCGACCATGGGCGGCATCATGATTCTGTTCTCAATTACCGTTTCGGTACTGATGTGGGCTTATCCCTCTAACCCTTACGTCTGGTGCGTGCTCTTTGTGCTGGTGGGCTATGGCATCATCGGCTTTATTGATGATTACCGTAAGGTTGTGCGTAAAGACACTAAGGGGCTGATTGCCCGCTGGAAATATTTCTGGCAGTCGGTCATTGCGCTGGCAGTAGCCTTTGTGATGTACGCCGCAGGCAAGGATACGCCTGCGACCGAGCTGGTGGTGCCTTTCTTTAAGGACATCATGCCGCAGCTTGGACTGCTCTATATCCTGCTGAGCTATTTCGTGATCGTCGGCACCAGCAATGCGGTGAACCTGACCGACGGCCTGGACGGGCTGGCGATTATGCCGACGGTATTCGTCGCGGCGGGCTTTGCGCTGGTGGCCTGGGCGACCGGCAACATGAACTTTGCTAACTATCTGCATATCCCCTATCTGCGCCATGCGGGTGAGCTGGTCATTGTCTGTACCGCCATCGTCGGGGCAGGGCTGGGCTTCCTGTGGTTTAACACCTATCCGGCCCAGGTGTTTATGGGCGATGTGGGATCGCTGGCACTGGGCGGCGCGCTGGGCACCATTGCCGTGCTGCTGCGGCAGGAGTTCCTGCTGCTAATTATGGGCGGTGTCTTTGTCGTGGAAACGCTGTCGGTAATTTTGCAGGTCGGCTCGTTCAAACTGCGTGGGCAGCGCATCTTCCGTATGGCGCCGATCCATCACCACTATGAACTGAAAGGCTGGCCGGAACCGCGCGTGATCGTGCGCTTCTGGATTATTTCGCTGATGCTGGTGCTGATTGGCCTGGCAACGCTGAAGGTACGCTAAAAAATGGCAGACTATCTGGGTAAAAAAGTGGTCATTATCGGGCTCGGCCTCACCGGCCAGTCCTGTGTTGATTTCTTTTTAGCGCGTGGCGTGACGCCGCGCGTGATGGATACCCGTGTCGCGCCAGCCGGCCTTAACAAGCTGCCGGAGACGGTGGCGTGCTGGCTGGGTTCGCTTAACGACGACTGGCTGCTTGATGCCGATTTGATCGTTGCCAGCCCTGGAATGCCGCTTGCGCATCCGTCTCTGGCGGCAGCAGCGGATGCCGGTGTGGAGATCGTTGGCGATATCGAACTGTTCTGTCGGGAAGCACAGGCGCCGATTGTGGCGATTACCGGCTCCAATGGCAAAAGCACCGTCACCTCGCTGGTCGGTGAGATGGCGCAGGCCGCAGGCTGGCAGGTCGGCGTGGGTGGAAATATCGGCCTGCCTGCGCTGATGCTGCTTAATCAGCCTGCGCAGCTTTACGTGCTTGAGCTGTCGAGCTTTCAGCTTGAAACCACCTGCAGCCTGAAGGCCGCCGCCGCGACCGTGCTTAACGTGACGGAAGATCATATGGATCGCTATCCGTTCGGCCTTCAGCAGTATCGCGCGGCCAAGCTGCGCGTTTACGAGCAGGCCAGCGTCTGCGTGGTTAATGCAGACGATGCGATGACCATGCCGGTACGGGGTGCCGATAAGCGCTGCGTAAGCTTTGGCGCGGACGTGGGCGATTATCATCTCAACCGCCAGCAGGGCAGCATCTGGCTGCGGGTGAAGGGAGAGAAGGTGCTCAATACGGATGAAATGTTGCTTACCGGGCAGCATAACTATACCAACGCGCTGGCGGCGCTGGCGCTGGCCGACGCGGTTGGCCTGCCGCGCGCATCCAGCCTGAAGGCGCTGACCACCTTTGGCGGGCTGGCGCACCGGTTTCAGCTGGCTTACAGGCATAACGGCGTGAGCTGGATTAACGACTCGAAAGCGACCAACGTCGGCAGCACCGAAGCCGCGCTTAACGGGCTTAAGGTTGCGGGCACGCTCTGGCTGCTGCTGGGCGGCGATGGCAAGGCCGCTGATTTCAGCCCGCTGAGTCGCTACCTGTCCGATAACGTCCGCATCTGCTGCTTTGGCCGCGATCGCGCCGCCCTGGCTGCTCTGCGCCCTGAGATCGCCATGCAGACGGAAACCCTGGCTGAGGCGATGGAATATATCGCCGCACAGGTAAAGCCGGGAGACACTGTTCTGCTGTCGCCTGCCTGTGCCAGCCTCGATCAGTTTAAGAACTTTGAGCAGCGCGGTGATGCGTTTACGCAGCTGGCTAAGGAGCTTGGCTGATGAATATTCGCGGCTTTGGTCTTGCCACCTTCTTTTCTAATCGTCTGAAAGAGTGGGTGATGGGCGCGCGAGAAAGCGACGCCAGCTCGATGGTTCTTTACGATCGTACCCTACTGTGGCTGACCATTGGCATGGCGATTGTTGGCTTTGTTATGGTGACCTCGGCGTCTATGCCGGTGGGGCAGCGTCTCTCAGACGATCCCTTCTTCTTCGCCAAGCGCGACGCTTTCTATCTGGCGCTGGCGTTTGGTATGGCGCTGGTCACGCTGCGGGTGCCGATGGATTTCTGGCAGCGCTACAGCAACATCATGCTGCTGGTGACGGTGGTGATGCTGCTGGTTGTGCTGGTAGTGGGCAGTTCGGTAAACGGTGCCTCGCGCTGGATCGCGCTGGGACCGCTGCGTATACAGCCCGCAGAGCTGTCCAAACTGTCACTGTTTTGCTACCTGGCCAGCTATCTGGTGCGCAAGGTCGATGAGGTTCGCAATAACTTCTGGGGCTTCTGTAAGCCGATGGGCGTGATGGTGGTGCTGGCGGTCTTACTGCTGGCCCAGCCGGACCTCGGTACGGTAGTGGTACTGTTCGTTACCACCCTGGCGATGCTGTTTCTGGCCGGGGCGAAAATGTGGCAATTTCTGGCAATTATCGGCTCGGGCGTCTTTGCCGTTTGCCTGCTGATTATTGCTGAACCCTATCGTATGCGCCGCGTGACCTCCTTCTGGAATCCGTGGGAAGATCCTTTCGGCAGCGGCTACCAGCTGACCCAGTCGCTGATGGCGTTTGGCCGCGGTGAATTCTGGGGGCAGGGCCTGGGCAACTCGGTGCAAAAACTGGAGTATTTGCCGGAAGCGCACACCGATTTTATCTTCTCGATTATCGGTGAAGAGCTGGGTTATATCGGTGTGGTTTTAGCCCTGTTAATGGTATTCTTCGTCGCTTTTCGTGCGATGTCGATTGGACGCCGCGCGCTGGAGCAGGATCAGCGTTTTTCCGGTTTCCTCGGCTGTTCGATTGGCGTCTGGTTTAGCTTCCAGGCGCTGGTTAACGTGGGTGCCGCTGCGGGCATGTTACCTACCAAAGGGCTAACGCTGCCGCTGATCAGTTACGGAGGGTCGAGTCTGATTATTATGTCGACCGCCATCGTATTTTTGTTACGTATAGATTATGAAACACGTCTGGCTAAAGCGCAGGCGTTTACGCGAGGTAGTCGATGAAAGGGAAGCGACTGATGGTGATGGCTGGCGGAACCGGTGGGCACGTTTTCCCCGGGCTGGCGGTTGCGCATCATCTGATGGCTCAGGGCTGGCAGGTTCGCTGGCTGGGCACCGCCGACCGCATGGAGGCCGATTTAGTGCCGAAGCATGGCATTGAAATCGACTTTATTCGCATCAGCGGCCTGCGCGGCAAAGGCCTGAAGGCTCAGCTTAGCGCGCCGCTGCGTATCTTTACCGCCGTGCGTCAGGCCAGGGCCATTATGAAGGCTTACCGCCCGGATGTGGTGCTGGGTATGGGCGGCTATGTCTCTGGCCCCGGCGGCCTGGCGGCATGGAGCTGTGGCATCCCGGTCGTGCTGCATGAGCAAAACGGTATCGCCGGGTTGACCAACAAATGGCTGGCGAAAATCGCGAAGACGGTGATGCAGGCGTTCCCCGGCGCATTCCCACACGCGGATGTGGTCGGTAACCCGGTCAGAACCGACGTGCTGGCGCTGCCTCTGCCCGGGGTGCGGCTGGCAAATCGCACCGGCCCGATCCGTGTGCTGGTGATCGGCGGCAGTCAGGGCGCACGGGTGCTGAATCAGACTATGCCGCAGGTGGCGGCGAAAGCGGGCGATACCATCACGCTGTGGCATCAGGTTGGCAAAGGGGCGCTGGATAGCGTGAATCAGGCTTATCAGCAGGTCAACCAGACGCAGCATCGGGTGACCGAGTTTATTGATGATATGGCTGAAGCCTATGCCTGGGCTGACGTGGTGGTGTGCCGTTCCGGGGCGCTGACGGTCAGTGAAGTGGCCGCAGCAGGTCTGCCGGCTATCTTTGTTCCCTTTCAGCATAAAGATCGTCAGCAGTACTGGAACGCGCTGCCGCTTGAGCAGGCGGGCGCGGCAAAAATTTATGAGCAGCCGCAGTTTACTGCGGATGCGGTAGCGGAAACGCTGGGTCAGTGGGATCGCCCCCGGCTGTTAAAAATGGCGATAAAAGCGCGCAGCGTGGCAGTCCCGGATGCGACCGACCGCGTTGCGGCACAGGTCAGTGCCGCAGCGTTATAAAACACGATTTTCAGGGGCAGGGCGACCTGGCCCGCAACATACGGTGCGGTGACGTACCGACAGGCAAAAGAAGATGAATATACAACAACTGGCAAAACTGCGTTCTATCGTGCCCGAGATGCGTCGCGTCCGGCACATCCACTTTGTTGGCATCGGCGGTGCTGGCATGGGCGGTATTGCCGAAGTGTTGGCCAATGAAGGTTATGAAATCAGCGGCTCAGACCTGGCGCCGAACCCGGTTACCCAGCATCTGAGCAAACTGGGTGCGACAATTTATTTCAACCATCGCCCGGAAAACGTCAGCGATGCCAGCGTGGTGGTGGTCTCTACCGCCGTCTCGCATGACAACCCGGAGCTGGTTGCCGCGCGTGAAGCGCGCATCCCGGTGATCCGCCGCGCGGAGATGCTGGCTGAACTGATGCGATTCCGCCACGGGATTGCCGTTGCAGGCACCCACGGTAAAACTACCACCACGGCGATGGTGTCCAGCATTTATGCCGAAGGCGGACTGGATCCTACCTTTGTGAACGGGGGCCTGGTGAAAGCGGCAGGCACCCATGCGCGTCTGGGCAGCAGCCGCTACCTGATTGCGGAGGCGGATGAGAGCGATGCGTCATTCCTCCATCTTCAGCCGATGGTGGCCATTGTCACCAATATCGAAGCCGACCATATGGATACCTACCAGGGCGACTTTGAAAACCTGAAGCAGACGTTTATTAACTTTCTGCACAACCTGCCGTTTTACGGCCGTGCGGTACTCTGCGTGGACGATCCGGTAATCCGCGAGCTGATCCCGCGCGTGGGTCGCCAGATAACCACCTACGGTTTCAGCGAAGATGCCGATGTGCGCATCGCCAGCTATGAGCAGCACGGTGCGCAGGGACATTTCACTCTGGCCCGGCTGGATAAGCCGCTGATGCGGGTAACGCTTAACGCGCCTGGCCGCCATAACGCACTTAACGCCGCTGCGGCGGTGGCCGTCGCGACGGAAGAGGGGATTGAGGATACAGAGATCCTCAGCGCCCTGGAGAGTTTTCAGGGAACCGGACGCCGTTTCGACTCGCTGGGGGAATTCCCCATCACCGCCGCGGACGGTACAGCAGGCACGGCGATGCTGGTGGATGACTACGGTCACCATCCGACGGAGGTGGATGCAACCATTAAAGCCGCCCGTGCGGGCTGGCCGGATAAACAGCTGGTGATGATTTTCCAGCCGCATCGCTATACGCGCACCCGCGACCTGTATGACGATTTTGCTAACGTGCTGTCTCAGGTTGACGTTTTGCTGATGCTGGATGTTTATTCCGCGGGCGAGACGCCCATTCCGGGCGCTGACAGCCGCTCGCTGTGCCGGACCATTCGCGGTCGCGGGAAAGTCGACCCTATTCTGATCGCGGACCATGACGCGGTGCTGGAAATGCTGGCACCCAAGCTCTCCGGTAACGATCTGATTCTGGTTCAGGGTGCCGGAAACGTCGGGCGCATTGCGCGTCATCTGGCCGATCAAAAGTTACAATTACAGAATAAAGAAGGTGATCATCATGGCTGAGAAAGTCGCCGTATTACTGGGTGGCACGTCGGCAGAACGTGAAGTGTCGTTGATGTCCGGCAGCGCCGTTCTGAACGGGCTGAAAGAAGCCGGTATAGATGCTCATGCCGTTGATATCCGTGACTTCCCGGTGATGCGCCTGAAAGAAGAGGGCTTCGATAAAGCCTTTATCGCGCTGCATGGCCGCGGCGGCGAAGATGGTACGCTGCAGGGCGTACTGGAATTTCTCTCTATTCCCTACACCGGCAGCGGCGTAATGGCGTCGGCCATTACCATGGATAAGCTAAGAACCAAATTTCTCTGGCAGGGTTGCGGCCTGCCCATCGCCCCCTGGGTGGCGATTACCCGTCGGGAGCAGGAGGCCGGGCTGACGCCCGAAACGGAAGCACGGATCGCGGCGCTGGGCCTGCCGCTTTTCGTTAAACCCAGCTGTGAAGGGTCGAGCGTTGGTATCAGTCGGGTGAATGACGTGGGGGCGCTACAGGCCGCGCTGGATGAGGCTTTCCGCCACGATGATGATGTGCTGGTTGAGGCCTTTCTGAGTGGCCCGGAGTATACCGTGGCGGTCATTGGCGACGAGATCCTGCCTTCGATCCGCATTCAGGTCAGGTCGGAATTTTACGACTATGAAGCGAAATACTTCTCTGACGAAACGGAATACTTCTGCCCAAGCGGGCTGTCGGTCACACAGGAAGCTGAACTGAGCGAGATAGTAATCAAAGCCTGGCGCGCACTGGGTTGCAGCGGCTGGGGACGCGTGGACGTGATGATGGGCGGCGACGGTCGGTTTTATCTGCTGGAGGTCAACACTTCACCGGGTATGACCGGGCACAGCCTGGTTCCCATGGCGGCGAAGCAGGCCGGGATGAGCTTCTCCCAGCTGGTCGCCCGTATTCTGGAGCTTGCCGACTGATATGTCCCAGGCGGCTCTGAATGTTCGTAACCGTGAAGCGCAGGAGAAGGCGCGGTCCGGTCGCAGTAATGGTTCGCGGCTGGCCGGCATCATTTTTTTGCTGTTGGTGCTTGGCGTGATATTGGCTGCTGGGTTCGTAGTGGTGAAGTGGATGAACGACGCCTCGCGCCAGCCGCTCTCGAAGCTGGTGGTGACGGGGCAGACCCGCTACACCACCAACGACGATATTCGCCAGGCGATTTTATCGCTGGGCGCGCCGGGAACGTTTATGTCCCAGGATGTGGATGTGATTCAACAGCAGATTGAGCGTCTGCCGTGGATCCAGCAGGTGAGCGTGCGCAAGCAGTGGCCTGATGAGTTGAAAATTCATCTGGTGGAGTATGTTCCGGTCGCGCGCTGGAACGATCTGCATATGGTGGACGCGACGGGGAAGTCCTTTAGCGTCCCGGCCAGCCATCTCGGCAAAGCGGTGATGCCGATGCTGTACGGCCCTGAGGGCAGCGAGTCTGAAGTGCTGACGGGCTACCACCAGATGAGCGATGTGCTGGCTGCCAGCAAATTTAAGTTGAAAGTGGCATCAATGACCGCCCGGCGGTCCTGGCAACTGGTGTTGGATGACGATATCCGTCTTGAGTTAGGGCGCAATGAAGATATGAAACGGCTTCAGCGCTTTATCCAGCTTTATCCAACGCTACAGCAGCAGGCGCAGGCGGGAAACAAACGTATCAGCTATGTCGATCTGCGGTATGACTCTGGCGCGGCAGTAGGATGGGCACCGGCGGTTGAGAGCACTGACAGTAAACAGCAACAGAATCAGGCACAGGTTAAACAACAATGATCAAAGCGACGGACAGAAAACTGGTAGTTGGACTTGAAATCGGCACCGCTAAGGTCGCCGCTTTGGTAGGTGAAATTCTGCCCGACGGCATGGTTAACATCATCGGCGTCGGTAGCTGCCCTTCCCGGGGGATGGATAAAGGCGGCGTAAACGATCTTGAATCCGTTGTGAAATGCGTCCAGCGCGCCATTGATCAGGCTGAGCTGATGGCTGACTGCCAGATTTCCTCCGTTTACCTTGCATTATCGGGTAAACATATCAGCTGCCAGAACGAAATAGGGATGGTTCCTATTTCCGAAGAGGAAGTGACTCAGGAAGATGTGGAAAATGTGGTACACACCGCTAAATCGGTTCGCGTTCGGGATGAACACCGCATCCTCCATGTGATCCCGCAGGAGTACGCCATCGACTACCAGGAAGGGATCAAAAACCCGGTGGGACTGTCTGGCGTACGTATGCAGGCAAAAGTGCATTTGATTACCTGCCACAACGATATGGCGAAAAACATTGTTAAAGCCGTTGAACGTTGTGGACTGAAAGTTGACCAACTGATCTTCGCCGGCCTGGCTTCAAGCTTTGCCGTGCTCACCGAAGATGAGCGTGAGCTTGGCGTGTGCGTCGTGGATGTCGGCGGCGGCACGATGGATATTGCGGTTTATACCGGTGGGGCACTGCGTCACACCAAGGTTATTCCCTATGCGGGCAACGTGGTGACCAGCGATATTGCCTACGCGTTTGGTACGCCGCCGACGGATGCCGAAGCCATTAAAGTGCGTCACGGCTGTGCGCTGGGCTCCATCGTCGGTAAGGATGAAAATGTTGAGGTGCCGAGCGTGGGCGGACGTCCACCCCGTAGCCTTCAGCGCCAGACGCTGGCAGAGGTGATCGAACCGCGTTATACCGAGCTGCTGAATCTGGTTAACGACGAAATCCTGCAGTTGCAGGAACAGCTGCGCCAGCAGGGCGTGAAGCATCACCTGGCAGCAGGCATCGTCCTGACCGGCGGTGCGGCTCAGATTGAGGGATTAGCGGCCTGCGCCCAGCGCGTTTTCCACACGCAGGTGCGTATTGGACAGCCGTTAAACATTACGGGATTAACGGATTACGCGCAGGAGCCATACTACTCTACGGCAGTAGGCTTACTGCACTACGGAAAAGAGTCTCACCTCAACGGTGAGGCAGATGTAGAAAAAAGAGCCTCGGTGGGCAACTGGTTTAAACGAATCAACAGCTGGCTGAGAAAAGAGTTTTAATTTTGATAAAAGGGGATCATGCTAGACTTTTTTATGATCTCCAGGCGACAGGCACATAACGGAGAGAAATTATGTTTGAACCAATGGAATTAACCAATGACGCGGTGATTAAAGTCATCGGCGTCGGCGGCGGCGGCGGTAACGCCGTAGAACATATGGTGCGTGAGCGCATCGAAGGTGTCGAGTTCTTTGCCGTCAACACTGACGCACAGGCGTTGCGTAAAACGGCTGTCGGCCAGACCATCCAGATCGGTAATGGCATCACCAAAGGTCTGGGCGCAGGGGCGAACCCGGAAGTGGGTCGTAACTCTGCTGAAGAAGATCGCGAAGCGCTGCGTCAGGCACTGGAAGGTGCAGACATGGTGTTTATCGCCGCAGGTATGGGCGGCGGAACCGGAACAGGCGCAGCACCGGTTGTGGCCGAAGTGGCAAAAGACCTGGGTATCCTGACGGTTGCCGTGGTCACCAAGCCTTTTAATTTTGAAGGCAAAAAACGCATGGCATTTGCCGAGCAGGGTATTGCTGAGCTTTCTAAACACGTCGATTCTCTGATCACCATTCCTAATGACAAGCTGCTGAAAGTACTGGGTCGCGGCATTTCCCTGCTGGACGCGTTTGGCGCAGCTAACGACGTGCTGAAAGGCGCGGTACAGGGTATTGCTGAACTGATCACCCGTCCTGGCCTGATGAACGTCGACTTTGCTGACGTGCGCACCGTGATGTCCGAAATGGGCTACGCGATGATGGGTTCTGGCGTGGCCTGCGGTGAAGACCGTGCAGAAGAAGCCGCTGAAATGGCGATCTCCAGCCCACTGCTGGAAGATATCGACCTTTCCGGTGCGCGGGGCGTGCTGGTTAACATTACGGCGGGCTTCGACCTGCGTCTGGACGAGTTTGAAACGGTGGGTAACACCATCCGCGCCTTCGCCTCCGATAACGCGACCGTGGTTATCGGTACCTCTCTGGATCCTGAGATGAACGACGAACTGCGTGTGACCGTTGTCGCCACAGGTATCGGCATGGATAAGCGTCCGGAGATTACCCTGGTCACTAACCAGAAGCAGCAGCAGCCTGTGATGGATCACCGCTATCAGCAGCACGGCATGGCCCCGCTGCCTCAGGAGCAGAAACCTGCGGCAAAAGTGGTCAACGATCCGACTGCGCAAACCAACAAAGAGCCTGATTATCTCGATATTCCCGCCTTCCTGCGTAAGCAGGCAGATTAAGAATATCCTGAGAATTGGGATTCTCCGCTCTTTGTGCTAAAGTGTTCGCCCGCCAGTAAGTTATACTGGCGGTCGGATGAGTAATTTTGCGAGATAATGCGATGATCAAACAACGGACATTAAAACGTATCGTTCAGGCGACAGGTGTCGGTTTACATACCGGCAAGAAAGTCACACTGACGTTACGCCCTGCGCCGGCCAATACCGGGGTCATCTATCGCCGCACTGACTTGAATCCACCGGTGGATTTCCCGGCTGATGCTAAATCCGTGCGTGATACCATGCTCTGTACTTGCCTGGTTAATGAGCATGACGTACGTATTTCAACGGTCGAGCACCTTAACGCCGCTCTGGCTGGCCTGGGTATTGATAACATCGTGGTGGAAGTGAACGCGCCTGAAATTCCTATTATGGATGGCAGCGCTGCCCCCTTTGTCTATCTGCTGATGGATGCCGGCATTGAAGAGCTGAATAGCGCGAAGAAATTCGTGCGCATCAGACAGCCTGTCCGGGTTGAAGATGGCGATAAGTGGGCCGAGTTCAGACCACACAATGGGTTTACGTTGGATTTCACTATCGACTTTAACCATCCGGCGATCGATTCCAGCTCACAGCGCTACAGCATGGATTTCTCGGCTGAAGCCTTTGCCCGTCAAATCAGTCGCGCGCGTACCTTCGGGTTTATGCGTGATATTGAAGCGTTGCAGTCTCGTGGCCTGTGCCTGGGCGGCAGCTTTGACTGTGCCATTGTGGTAGATGACTATCGCGTACTGAACGAAGACGGCTTACGCTTCGAAGACGAATTCGTGCGTCACAAAATGCTCGACGCTATCGGCGACCTGTTTATGTGTGGTCACAACATTATCGGTGCCTTTACCGCATTCAAATCGGGCCATGCGCTGAACAACAAGCTGTTGCAGGCCGTTCTGGCCAGACAGGAAGCCTGGGAATGGGCAACCTTTGAAGATGAAGCCGAACTGCCGGTTACCTTCAGGGCGCCAAACCTGGTTCTGGCTTAGCGCCAGGTTACTTATTACGACTGGTTGAGCTGGTACTCTCTCCGGCCAGTGCAGCCAGTCGTTCTATAATCTTTTTCAGCTTCTCCGGGCTACGGCTCGCGACGCCTCTTAAAATTTCCGCGCTCTGCTGACTCAGCTCACGTCCACCTGTTTTTTCTTCCTTTATCGCCCGACTGCTGTTTTCCTGTACGCTTTCCTGTCCTTTTGCCGCCAGTGATGGATTTATCCTGATGTCGATTGCGGTCAATGATGGTAATATTTGCGCACGTAAAGCTGACAGCAGGCTGGATTGTTCATAGCGAAGACGCATCATCCAGCTGGCATTAGCCGTTTCGAGCACCAGAATGCCCTGGCGAAAGTTTGCCACGCGGCACCAGGGATGAAGCTGGGCGGGAAGAACCCCCCGTACGGCGATATTCAGTTTGTTCAGGGCGACAGCACGCTGCTGAATGGATTGCAGAACCCCCTGACCTTCGGTGGCATCGAGTAAATGTTCAATTGATTGCGGGCGACTATCACGCATAGCGGGCTCCGGCGGAAAACAGTGATCGGTATTTTAAATTGTTGGCGACAATTTGGCAGACGTTACTTCTGGCCGCATCTCCTGTTGGGGATGGTCGCGGCGAGCCTTGGCCTGCCTCACGCGTCAGCCTGCGATCGTACAACTTTATCAGAATCCTCTTCCAGAAGCCTGAATATCAGCAATGGGGTGCGTGGTAACCACCTCGCGCTGCTCCAGGAGGGCGTCCGTCGCACCAATTTTAACGTCGACTACTGGCACCAGCACGCCATTCGTACCGTTATTCGCCATCTCTCCTTCACGCTGACGCCAGCCAGTCTCCCTGCTGCCGAGCAGGTTTTGCCGCTTGAGGTCCATAAGCTGGCGCTGCTGGATACGCTTAATGCGCTACTGACGCATGAAGCCCGGCCACCGGTTATTATCCGCCAGACGGCGCGGCCTGCCCTGGCCTCCGCACCCGGCTATCATCCCGGCCTCTGGCTGTCGCGCGTACAGGGTATTCGTGCCGGACCCGCTTCTCTCGCCTGATATCTGACGCATACCCACTACATTAGAAGCTAAATGCTAAACCGCAGAACGCGGTGGCTGAGAGAAATTATTTATTATGTTAATCAAATTATTGACCAAGGTTTTTGGTAGCAGCAACGATCGTACCCTGCGCCGCATGCGTAAAGTCGTTGAGCAAATCAGCAAAATGGAGCCTGATTTCGAGAAGCTGTCTGACGACGAGCTCAAAGCGAAAACCGTCGAATTCCGGGCGCGTCTGGCCAGGGGCGAAGTGCTGGAGAATCTCATCCCGGAAGCCTTCGCCACCGTGCGTGAGGCCAGTAAGCGCGTGTTTGGCATGCGTCACTTTGACGTCCAGCTGCTGGGCGGCATGGTACTCAACAATCGCTGCATCGCGGAAATGCGTACCGGTGAGGGTAAAACCCTGACCGCAACGCTGCCGGCCTACCTCAATGCGCTGAGCGGTGAAGGCGTACACGTGGTTACCGTGAACGACTATCTGGCCCAGCGTGACGCCGAAAATAACCGTGCGCTGTTTGAATTTCTCGGCCTGAGCATTGGCATCAACCTGCCGGGTATGCCTGCCCCTGCCAAGCGTGAAGCCTATGCGGCGGACATCACCTACGGCACCAATAACGAATACGGCTTTGACTATCTGCGCGACAACATGGCGTTCAGCCCCGAGGACCGCGTACAGCGTAAGCTGAACTATGCGCTGGTGGACGAGGTTGACTCCATCCTGATCGATGAAGCGCGTACGCCGCTGATCATCTCCGGACCCGCAGAGGACAGCTCTGAGCTTTACATCAGAGTAAATAAAATTATCCCTAACCTGATCCGTCAGGAAAAAGAGGATTCAGACAGCTTCCAGGGTGAAGGGCACTTCTCTGTGGACGAGAAATCCCGTCAGGTACACCTCACCGAGCGTGGGCTGGTCGCGATTGAAGAGCTGATGGTCAGCGAAGGCATCATGCAGGAGGGCGAATCGCTTTATTCGCCGGGCAATATCATGATGATGCACCACGTAACGGCTGCGCTGCGCGCGCACGTGCTGTTTACCCGCGACGTGGATTACATTGTAAAAGATGGCGAAGTCATCATTGTCGATGAGCATACTGGCCGTACGATGCAGGGCCGCCGCTGGTCTGATGGGCTTCATCAGGCTATCGAAGCGAAAGAAAGCGTCGATATCCAGAATGAGAACCAGACGCTGGCCTCCATTACCTTCCAGAACTATTTCCGTCTGTATAATAAGCTGGCCGGTATGACCGGTACGGCAGATACCGAAGCCTTCGAGTTCAGCTCGATTTATAAGCTGGAAACCATCGTCGTTCCAACCAACCGTCCGATGGTTCGTAAGGATCTGCCGGACCTGGTCTATATGACCGAGAAAGAGAAAATTGATGCCATCATCGAGGATATCCGTGAGCGTACCGCTAACGGTCAGCCGGTGCTGGTCGGTACCATTTCTATCGAAAAATCGGAAGTGGTGTCGGAGGAGCTGTCGCGGGCCGGTATTAAACACGCCGTCCTGAACGCCAAATTCCACGCCCGCGAGGCAGATATTGTGGCACAGGCTGGCCAGCCGGGTGCGGTGACGATTGCAACCAACATGGCAGGCCGTGGTACGGATATCGTGCTGGGCGGCAGCTGGCAGGCAGAGATTGCTGAACTGACCGACCCCACTGCTGAACAGATAGAAGCGATTAAATCTGCCTGGAAGATCCGTCATGATGCGGTGCTGGCCTCCGGCGGTCTGCATATTATCGGTACCGAGCGCCACGAATCGCGCCGTATTGATAACCAGCTGCGCGGCCGTTCAGGCCGTCAGGGGGACAACGGTTCATCCCGTTTCTATCTGTCCATGGAAGATGCGCTGATGCGTATTTTCGCCTCCGATCGCGTAACGAATATGATGCGTAAGCTGGGTATGAAGCCTGGTGAAGCGATTGAGCATCCGTGGGTGACCAAAGCGATTGCTAACGCCCAGCGCAAGGTTGAAAGCCGCAATTTCGATATCCGTAAGCAGTTGCTGGAATATGACGATGTCGCCAACGATCAGCGTCGTGCCATTTACAGTCAGCGTAACGAACTGCTGGACGTGTCAGATGTGTCTGAAACCATCGCCAGCATCCGTGACGATGTCTTCAAAACCACCATTGACACCTTTATTCCCCCTCAGTCGCTTGAAGAGATGTGGGACGTCACCGGTCTGGAAGAGCGTCTGAAAAATGACTTCGACCTGCATATGCCGGTGGCAGAGTGGCTGGATAAAGAGCCTGAGCTGCATGAAGAGACCCTTCGCGAACGGATTATGGAGCAGGCTAAAGCGCAGTACCTGCTGAAAGAAGAGGTTGTCGGCCTTGAAATGATGCGCAGCTTTGAAAAAGGCGTGATGTTGCAGACTCTGGATTCCCTTTGGAAAGAGCATCTGGCCGCGATGGATTATCTGCGTCAGGGTATTCATCTGCGTGGCTACGCACAGAAGGATCCGAAGCAGGAGTACAAGCGCGAATCCTTTGCGATGTTTGCCGCGATGCTGGAATCACTGAAATATGAGGTGATCAGCACCCTCTGTAAGGTTCAGGTGCGCATGCCGGAAGAAGTGGAAGCGATGGAGGAGCAGCGCCGTGAAGAAGCGGAGCGTCTTGCTCAGCAGCAGCAGTTAAGCCACGTTGAAACCGAAACTGAGGCCGCGATTGAACTGGCCGATCAGACCGGTGACCGCAAAGTAGGGCGTAACGATCTTTGCCCGTGCGGATCGGGTAAAAAATACAAACAGTGTCATGGACGTCTTGCCTGATCCTGACTGAATATAAATGGCACCCAGCCTTTTGGTGGGTGCTTTTTTTTTCCTTTTTTTGCATCCTGTCAGCAGCATAGACGACTAATGGATAGTAGCCACTGGGATTACTTTGCTGGCGCAGATGTCCCAGCCCAGGCCGGCAGAGGATGTAAACCCAGTTGAAAACGTGTGGAAGAATGCCCCTGACTATCCTGGTCATACTGTGCAAAGTTACCACGATCAAGCCATATTCAGGGTGTATGATTCCCGATAGCGAGCAGAATAAAGGACGTTAATGACGATGAAATACCTACAGGTTGTGGTTGGCATTATAAAGGACCAGAAAGGCATGATATTCATTGCCCAGCGTTCAGCGGATTCACACATGGCCAATATGTGGGAGTTTCCCGGTGGGAAAATAGAGGCGGGCGAGACGCCTGAGCAGGCGCTAAGTCGTGAACTGCTGGAAGAAACGGGTATCTGCGTGGAAAATGCTATCGCCTACGATACTGCCGTTCATGCGGACAACACTCTGCATGTCACTCTGCATTTTTATATTGTCGAGCGGTGGCAGGGCACCCCTTATGGTCGTGAAGGCCAGCCTGTCCGCTGGCTGTCAGCAGCGGAGTTACAGGCAGATGAATTTCCGCCTGCAAACAAACCCATTGTTGCCCGCCTTCAGGCAGAGGCTCATCCATAGTCAGATCAGCCTTGTCGGTCATCATCTGCCTGAAGAGAAAACCCTGCGGTTTCGGTTCTTAATGTTCATACGGTGGAAGCGAGTCTTCGCTCCAGTCTTCACTTTCGGAGATACCGCCGCCGCTGGCGATACGTTTCTCTTCTGCTGCCCACTCACCCAGATCAATGAGCTGACAGCGCTTGCTGCAGAAGGGACGCCACGGACTTAATTCGTCCCAGATCACCTCTTTGGCACAGGTCGGGCAGTTAACGCTGATCACTTCATCTTTATTCATTAGTCATAACCTTAACAACAGGCGAGTTCAAAATCGAGCCGTGCCGGAACGTCGCCATTTTCACTGTCGAGCGGCAGGAAGCGAATGGCGAAACGGCTCTTATGGCCGGAAACCTGAGGATATAGGGACTCCTCTAACGCCAGCTGCAGTCGCAGCAGTTCAGCGCCTTCCGCGTTATCCTGGAAAAAACCGTTCAGGCTGGTTTGGTTACGGAAATTTCCCGACTGACGAATCAAATCGAGGATCAGCATGAGTGCCTCGCGGATTGGACTCAGCGAGGCCATCCATATCCCGACCTGAGCATCACGCACGCCTTGTTCCAGGTGCAGCCAGATATGCAGAGTAGGAAGATCAAAGCTACAGCAGCCACCCGGTATGCTCTGGCGTTGGCGAATTAGCCCGATAAGCCGGTCATCGCGCAGCAGCTGACCCATTCGCGGCGCAGCCATCAGCACAGTTGATCGCATTTTCAGATGCTCGCGCAGCGCGTTGACCCGTTCCATATCAACGCCGGGTACATCGGCCCAGGCCTGAAGCTTTTGCTGCTGCTTTTCCAGCTCTTTGATAATTTCGGTGCGCAGTTCTCCGCGCTCAAACACGTCCAGCAGCTCTGACGCATTGCGAAAGAACGTCAGCGCGCCATGATGATCGGTAATGGTCTGGCTTTGCTCCAGCTGCTGGATGAGAAACTCTATACGCAGCCATGTACGCATTTTTTCGTTTAACGGATACTCAAATAAAACGGTTGTGCTCATACTGTTAATCCTGGTGTGTTGCCTGCGCCAGCAGCCTGTAGCGCCGATCGAGAAGGGCAACGCTGGCGGCCACCTTATCGGGCGAACCGCCGTTATCTATAATGTCATCTGCCGCAGCCAGCCGCATTTCGCGAGTCGCCTGAGCAGCAAGAATATGTTCAGCCTGTTCACGGGTAATCCCGTCTCTGTGCATGGTGCGTGAAAGCTGAGTGTCGCGATCGACGTCCACGACCAACACCCGGTTTGCCAGGTGCTGCAAATTGTTTTCGACCAGAAGCGGTACCACCCACAGGCACCATTCTGACTGAACCTTGCCCAGCTGGCGGCGGGTCTCAGCCTGAATAAGCGGGTGCAGCAGCGCGTTGAGCCAGGCTTTGTCCTGGGGGGTGCTGAAAATACGCTCGCGCAGCGCGGCGCGGTTAAGTGAACCGTCCTGCTGAATCACTTCCCCCCCAAATTTCTGCTGGATGGCCACCAGTGCCGCCTGTCCGGGTTCGACGACCTGTCGGGCAATGACGTCGGCATCCACGATATCCACTCCCCTGGCGGCAAACGCATTGGCAACGGTCGATTTGCCACTGCCAATCCCACCGGTAAGGGCAACAGTATAGCGCATAAGGCTTACCTCCCATGGCTTCAGCGTCGCAGGTTGCTCATGTGTCAGACATTCCGCGCTGCGCCGGGTCAAAACTGCGGCACGGATCACATGACGGGGTTTTGGATAAATTTAGGGGATTGTAGCGTAAATAAAGCTGTTTTCGCAGTCTTGTCGTGGCGTTTTTAGCGCGTATGATAACGTCACTGGAGCTGGTAGCAGCACCCAATCGACAGATTGCGCCATCAACCAGGAAACATCTCATGCGTATTGAAGAAGATATCAAGTTAGGCTTTAAGGATGTGCTGATCCGTCCTAAACGTTCCACCCTCAAAAGCCGCTCTCAGGTCGAACTCACCCGTCAGTTTACCTTTAAACATTCTGGTGTTGCCTGGTCGGGCGTGCCGATTATCGCTGCGAATATGGATACCGTTGGCACCTTCAGCATGGCCGAAGCGCTGGCATCCTTTGACGTTCTGACCGCCGTACATAAGCATTACAGCGTGGAGCAGTGGCAGGCGTTTGTCTCTCGCGTTCCTGATAACGTACTGCGCCATGTGATGGTTTCCACAGGCACCTCTGATGCGGATTTCCTCAAGCTACAGCAGATTCTGGCGCTTTCACCGCTGCTGAACTTTATCTGCATTGACGTTGCGAACGGCTACTCAGAACATTTTGTTGAGTTCCTGAAGCGTGCGCGTGAAGCCTGCCCGGACAAAACTATCTGTGCGGGTAATGTCGTTACCGGTGAAATGGTTGAGGAGCTTATCCTCTCCGGTGCGGATATCGTCAAGGTGGGCATCGGGCCAGGTTCCGTCTGCACCACACGGGTCAAAACGGGCGTGGGCTATCCTCAACTCTCTGCTGTGATTGAGTGCGCGGATGCGGCGCACGGCCTGGGCGGTCAGATCGTCAGCGATGGCGGCTGTTCCGTTCCCGGAGACGTTGCTAAGGCGTTTGGCGGCGGGGCCGATTTTGTGATGCTCGGTGGCATGCTGGCCGCGCACGATGAGTGTGAAGGCACGGTTGTCGAAGAGAATGGCGAACGGTTTATGCTGTTCTACGGAATGAGCTCCGAGTCGGCGATGAAACGCCACGTAGGCGGCGTAGCGGATTACCGCGCAGCGGAGGGTAAAACCGTCAGGCTCCCGGTACGAGGCCCGGTTGAGTACACTGCCCGGGATATTCTGGGGGGGTTGCGTTCCGCCTGTACCTATGTAGGGGCGGAACGCCTGAAGGAGCTGACCAAGCGTACGACCTTTATTCGCGTTGCCGAGCAGGAAAACCAGGTATTTAACCGCTAAAGCTGGCGGCCACTCTGGTCACTACGGATATAGCAGACACCTCTGGTGTATCTTGCGCCCTGTCGCCCCTGTCGCCCCTGTCGCCCCTGTCGCCTCTCTCGCCGCTGGCGGCGGGGGTGTGCTTCAGGGAAAGTGCCTTAGGGTGTAAGCTTTAGGAGAGGGTTAACACTATCCCATGCTGCCTCTCATTCAAACTCACGCTTTTGATCATCCCTTCTTTTCGCTCAGCCTGACGGTGACGCGGCAAGTACAGGCACACTACCCCAACGCATCCCCGAGATTAAATACGGGCAGATACATGGCAATAACCAGTATTCCCACCATTGTGCCGGTTACGATCATCATCAGGGGTTCAAGTGAAGCAGCCAGCGTGTCTGCCAGCTCCTGAGTTGACTGTTCATGAAAATTCGCCAGCCGGGTCAACAGGCTATCAAGCGATCCTGCTTCTTCGCCTACTTTGATAAGCTGGTAACAGAGCGGTGTGAAGAGTGGGTGCTGTTGTAATGCCTGACTGAGCGGTCTTCCTGAGGAGATATGCTGTTGGATGCCGACGATAGCCTCGCGCCAGAGGCGATGATTCAGGGAGTGTTCCACCGCCTGCAGGCTTTGCAGTAGCGTCAGGCCAGCCTGCTGGGTAAGCGACAGGATAGTAAATATTTTACTGAGCTGGCCGCCGCGATAGAGCCTGCCGATCAGCGGAATTTTCAGCAGGATCCGCTGAAAGCTCATCTGCAAAGCAGGCGAACGGCGGGTGTACCACGTCCAGCAGACCGTCCCTGACAGGGGCAGGGGAAGAAACAGCGTCCCAAAACGCCGTAGCCAGTCCGAAAGCGCGATTACCGCAGCGGTGAACCCAGGCAGTGGCGCATCAAAAGCCTGGTAAACGGAGACAAATTCTGGCAGAACCCACACCAGCATTCCCAGGCTGACCAGTAGCGCAACGGCAAGTATAAAGAGCGGATAGCGTAGTGCCTTAGCCACCTTTTTTTGCAGCTGCTGCTGCCTCTCCTGTTGCTGCGCCAGCTGGAGACAACACTCATCCAGCTGGCCGGTCATCTCTCCCACTTTCATCAGGGCAGGGCAGAGCGCGGGAAACACGTCCGGCCAGAGCGCCAGTACGTCCGAAAAGGGTATCCCTTCTGATACGCGCTGCCGGATATGGACGAGCAGCGCAGACCACCCGGCCTCGGCATGGCCGTCCGCAATCAGACTCAGACTGTCCGACAGCGTCAGCCCTGCTTTCAGCAGCGTAGCAAGCTGCCGGTAAAAGCTGGTTTTATGGTGCCACTTCCAGTCTCTGGCACGATAACGACGCCCGGAGAAGAGCCTGAACGGCTGATAGTTTTTCGCGACCAGTAAATCCATTACCTCCTGTCTGGAGTGACAGAAGAAGGCGCCGCGGGTCATTTTTCCCTCTTCATCCAGCGCATGCCAGCGAAACAGCTGTCGATCAGCCATTTTCCGGCCCTACCACGCGGTTAAGCTCCTCCAGGGTGGTTTCTCCACGATTAACGCAGTGTAATCCTTCAACAAACAGCGAGTTCATCCCCTGTTTTTTCGCTATGGCGGCCAGCTCATCGGGTCCCTGCTCATTTGCGATTGCGTTCTGCAGGCGGGCTGAAACAGGCAGAAGCTCAAATAGCGCAAGGCGACCATAGAAGCCGGAACAACAGTGTTCGCACCCGACAGCCCGCCAGTTCTGCACGGTTCCCGGCCATATGGCCTGAGGAAAATGACCCACGGCTTCAGCGGGTTCGCGGCAGTGAGGGCAAAGACGCCGCACCAGCCGTTGTGCGATAACCAGCCTGAGGGCGGAGGCTACCAAATAGCCCGGAATGCCCATTTGACCAAGCCGCGTCAGCGTTTCGGTTGTTGAATTAGTGTGCAGCGTCGACAGCACCAGATGGCCCGTCTGGGCAGCCTTAATGGCAATTTCTGCCGTTTCAGCGTCACGTATTTCACCGAGCATAATAACGTCAGGGTCCTGGCGCAGCAGGGCGCGCAGAATACGGCCAAAATCGAGGCCAGCCCTGGGATGGATCTGCGTCTGATTCACGCCGGACAGCGGGATTTCGATAGGATCTTCTACGCTGCATATATTGCGCTGGGGGCAGTTAAGCCAGCTCAGGCCGCTGTACAGCGTGAAGGTCTTGCCGCTTCCGGTCGGTCCGGTAACCAGAATCAGCCCCTGCGGGCGCGAGAGTATTTCGCGAAAACGCCGCAGGGATGCCGCAGGCATACCCAGATTTTCCAGCATCACGGACTGACTGCTCCCCTGGAGGAGTCTGATCACGGCTTTTTCACCATATCGCGTGGGCAGCGTCGACAGTCTGAATGACTCAGTACGGTCATTCAGCTCCAGGGTAAACTGTCCGTCCTGTGGTATGCGACGCTCGGCGATATCCAGACCGGCAAGGATCTTCAGCCGCGCGATGAGCGATGCACCCACATCCGCCGGGTGGGTGGGGAGGCTTTGCAATACGCCATCTACCCTGAGCCGAATGCGGATTAGGTGCGACTGGGGCTCAATGTGAATATCGGAAGCCCGCCGCTGGATCGCCAGCTGCAGGAGCTGATCGATGCGTTCCGGAACGGCATCAGCAGGGCCAGCCCGCGCCGATGTTTCATCCCCCGTTCCGGATCCCTGAGCCTGAATATATTGGTCGAGCCGCGCCGGTGGCCAGCTTTCAACCTCAATAGCCGCATGGGTAGCAAAACGCAGGGCTTCCATCATTTCAACCGAAGGGGGTTCGGCGACGGCGATATGTAGTCGCTCATCGGTTAGCGCTAAAATCACCGCCTGATGCTGGCGACAGAGGGTTTCAATGGCGTTGCGGGTGGAGAGCGACGTCATTTCAGCTCTCCCTTATCCCCATCATCAAAGCGGAACAGGCTTTCACAGGCCTCCCTGAGAGCAGGCTGCTGGCTGGTACAGCTGCGACGCCAGTTCATTAGCCCTTCGGATTCCTGCCACTGTGGGGTCATTACCACGTTCAGACTGGAAAGGCTCTCCTGCCCGGTAAGAGTGATTGTGCCAGCCTGAACCGCAACCTTAGCAACATAGCGCGAACCTTTCCCCGTAGGTACGCCATGAACGCCCTCAGTACAGTTAACAGGCCCGCCATGTTCAAGTGCACACAGCTCGACGGCAGTTTTATAAGGCATGGCGGTTTGCAACATATCGGTTAACGCGGCTTTTTGCAGGTAGTTCTGATAAGCCGGTATGCCGATGGCACTTAAAATAGCGACGATAGCGATGACAATCATCAACTCAATCAGGGTAAATCCTTGTTGCTGTTCCATTGCATCTCTCCTTCTGTGGTGGGGAGAGAAGCGTAATAGCCGTAAAAATGCCTGACCACCCACAGATGATGGATTCTGAAAGCGGGTCTGGATATGTTTTCGACGTTACATCAGGGTTCAAAAAACAGGGAAGGCAGCGCGCAAATTAGAGATTAAAGAGGGCGCCGGGCGCCCCCCCTCTTCGGCGTCCCCTTAAGAATAGCCACGTAGCGGCTCACCTCTGCGGCGACGCCAGACAGCATTTGCACAAAATTGAGCGCGGTACGCTCAGCGGTCAGGATCGTAGCGACGGGTCGTCATGATAAATCTTCGAAGATCCGGGAGGGGGGAAGTTATGCTCATGCTAGCCTGTTTGTCACAGGCTTGCCAGCCACCACAAAGCAGAGGCGGGCCATAAATAGAGAGAGAGTCAGTCTCAGCTCGGGCCTGTTATGCGCGGTGTCGGAAGGTTGGTTTTCGTAAAATGATTCATGCTAATCTGGGCGTTACTGGATTAAAGGAGAGTCAGGTATGCAGCTGCAAGCGGGCTGGATCGCCGGAGTGAGGCGGGTTCCCTCGCCACATTTCAATGAACGGCCAGACCAGGAGACGCCAACGCTGCTGGTTATTCATAATATCAGCCTGCCGCCGGGCGAATTTGGTGGCCCGTGGATAGATGCCTTATTTACCGGTACGCTTGATGCGGATGCACATCCTTATTTTGCCGGGATTGCCGCACTGAAGGTGTCGGCACACTGCCTGATTCGCCGGGACGGTGAGGTCGTGCAGTACGTTCCTTTCCACCTTCGCGCCTGGCATGCCGGGATCTCATGCTATCAGGGACGGGAGGCCTGTAATGATTTCTCCATTGGCATAGAACTGGAAGGAACCGACGTGCAGCCCTATACCGACGCACAGTATGCGTCACTGCAGGCGGTGACGGCGCTGCTGATTGAACGCTACCCGGCCATTGCTGAAAATATTACCGGGCACAGCGATATCGCACCCGAGCGGAAAACCGATCCCGGTCCTGCCTTTGACTGGGCCAGATTCCGGGCGGCCCCGGTCAGGCGCTTCAGACATTTCCCCTGGGAGGAGTAACGGGCATGACGCTGTTTAGTTTGCTGTTGGTGCTGGGATGGGAACGCATTTTCAAGATGGGCGAACACTGGCAGCTGGACCATTATCTTGCAGCGCTGTTTCGCGGGCGAGATCGTTTTTCTCTGCTGCGAACGCTGCTGATGACTCTCGTCACGATGGCGATTATCGCCATCTGTTTACTGGGGCTGAAGGGCGTATTTTTCGGCGTACCTCAGCTGCTTTTCTGGGTAGCGGTCGGGCTGCTCTGCATTGGTGCCGGTTCGGTGCGCCTGCATTATCATGCTTACCTTAAAGCCGCCAGCCGCAACGATACCAGCGCACATAACGCGATGGCTGAAGAGCTGACGCTCATCCACGGTATCCCAATTGATTGCGATGAGCGCGAATATCTGCGCGAGCTACAGAACGCGCTGCTGTGGATTAACTTTCGCTATTATCTGGCCCCGCTGTTCTGGTTTGTAGTGGGTGGCCCCTGGGGACCGGTACTGCTGGTCGGCTATGCGTTTCTTCGCGCCTGGCAAAGCTGGCTGGCCCGGCATCATTCGCCGCTGGAGCGATCCCAGTCGGGCATAGATGCCATCCTCCACGTTGTTGACTGGCTTCCGGTTCGTCTGGCCGGGGTAGCCTATGCTTTGCTTGGACACGGAGAGCGCGCGCTGCCCGCCTGGTTTGCTTCCCTGACCGACAGCCATACGTCGCAGTACCAGGTACTGACGCGGCTGGCGCAGTTTTCCCTCTCCCGGGATCCGCATAACGATAAGGTCGAAACGCCTCGCGTAGCGGTATCCCTTGCCAAAAAGGTTTCGCTGGTGGTGGTAGTGGTGGTGGCGCTGCTAACGATTTACGGTACGCTGGTTTGACGTATCATCCGCTGGGGGAATGCCAAATACCGGCAGCCCGCGTTCCCAGCTGAAACTTTTAATACGCGTATGGCGGTTGGGATCGTAAAGCGGGTCGCCTTCAATCTCTGTGTAGTTACGTGCGTGATAAACCAGCAGATCCTCGCCGGTTTCGGAAACGGTGAAGCTGTTGTGCCCAGGCCCATACTGCTGGTTTTCCCGGCTGGTGGTGAAAACCGGAACGGGCGATTTCTGCCAGTTAGCGGGGATCAGGGGATCGGCCTCCGCGTCGATCCACAGCAGACCCATACAATAATTTTCATCAGTGGCGCTGGCCGAGTAACTGACAAATAGCCGGCTGCCATGACGAATGGCCGCCGGTCCTTCATTTACGCTAAAGCCTCTGCACTCCCACTCATACTCCGGCTTGCTCAGCATGACCGGCTCGCCTTTAATTGACCAGGGGGCATCCAGCTCTGCAAGGTAGAGGTTAGAGTTACCGGGAATATGCGGATCTTTCTGCGCCCACAGATACCAGTTTTTCCCCTGATGAACAAAATGGGTCGCATCCAGCGCAAAGCTGTCGATCGGCACCCTGATCTGGCCGCACTCGCGCCATTCCCCGCTGAGCGGATCCTCTGCCGTACAGGCCAGGGCAAACATCCGGTGCTGAAACAGCCCGTCCTTAATTGTGCGGGTCGGTGCAGCCGCGAAGTAGATAATCCAGGTGCCATCAATGCGGTGCAGCTCAGGTGCCCAGATCAATTCGCTCATTGGACCCTGAGAATGTTTGCGCCATACCACAACCGGTTCGGCGTCGGCCAGCCCGGTCAGCGTGCTGGCGCGGCGGATCTCCAGCCGGTCATACTCGGGAACCGAGGCGATGAAGTACCAGGTTTTATCGACATGCAGAATAAAAGGGTCGGCCCGCTGTTCTATCAGCGGGTTTGGCCAGCGGTTTAGCGTCATTATGCAGTTCCTTCCGGTTTAATCGTGGCTTTACCGTCGCGGTAATCGTTCAGTTCCTGGAAATTATGGCGGCGCTTTTCCAGCTCAAGCTGGATACGCTGCATCATTTTTTTGTCCACTTTCAGTAATCTGACTACCCCAGCAGTAATAAGGTAGCCTACGCCCGGGATCACAGTGAAGAGCATGACGATGCCGTTAAGCGCTTCCGGCGTTTGGGCTTTAGCGCCAGCGCTGTAGCCGTACCATGAAAGAAGGAAACCGACCATTGCACCGGCCACGGCCAGGCCAACCTTAAGGAAGAACAGGTTTCCTGAAAAGCTGATGCCGGTAATGCGCTTGCCGGTTTTCCATTCGCCATAATCATCCACGTCGGCCATCAGTGACCAGTGCAGCGGGGAAGGGATTTGATGCAGGATATTCAGTACAACGTACATCACTACCACCAGCAGGGTGGCCTGGGGATCGAGGAAGTAGAATCCGCTGGAGAAAATCGCCAGCACGATGTTGGTCCAGAAAAAGACCTTAAGCTTGCACCAGCGGTCCGTAAGGACCTTAGCCAGCGTGCTGCCGATCATCATGCCGATAACGCCCAGGCTGATAAACAGCGTGGCGAAGTGCGTACTCTGTCCCATAACCCAGGTAACGTAATACATGGTGGCCGCCATGCGGATAAAGCCGGGGCAGACGTTGCAAAAGGTCAGCAGCAGAATACGCACCCACTGGTCGTTTTTCCATACGTCTCTCAGGTCGGCTCGCAGATCGTCATTGCTCGGCACGGCCGGGCGAATGCGTTCGCGAACCGTCGCGAAACAGAATAAGAACATGCACAGGCCAATAAGCGCCAGCACGCTCATCGCCATCTGATAGCCGCGCGCTTTATCTTCGCCGCCAAACCACTCGGCCATCGGCAGCAGCGTCAGGGAGAGGATCAGGGTCGCTACCCCGACCATTACAAATCGCCACGACTGGCAGGAGACGCGTTCACCGGGATCGTTAGTGATAACTCCGCCAAGGGAGCAGTAGGGGATATTGATAGCGGTATAGGTGAGCGACATCAGAAAATAGGTAGCGAAGGCGTAAATAACTTTATTGTCATAGGTCCAGTCCGGCGTGGTGAACATCAGTACGCTGAACAGCACGTAGGGAAGCGATATCCATAGTAGCCAGGGACGAAAGCGACCCCAGCGGCTTTGCGTTCGGTCAGCAATAGCGCCCATAATGGGGTCGGTAACGGCATCCACCACCCTGACCGACAGCAGTAACACCCCGACCAGCGCCGGTGCCAGACCGAAAACATCCGTATAGAAATAGTTAAGAAACAGCATGATTGCGCCGCCGATCATATTACAGCCGGCATCGCCCATCCCATATCCCAGTTTTTCTTTGATTGAAAGTGCCGTGCCATTCATGGATATTTCTCCGTCTGAATCTCAGCAGGCATTATTTATGCAATAGCACAGACTTACGCTGGCTGAATGGGTCGCAGACATGGACGAAAAGGCTGTGGACAGCAAAGTGTGAGAAGGATAACACTTAGCCTGGCGGGCGGATCGCGAAGGGAATATTGATAAGCAGGGCAGGATAATGAGCGTGCCGGGGGCAGTGTGCATCGCCGGGCCTGTCGGCCCGGCTTTCTATATCATCAGGCTTTCTGCAGCCGGTTTTTCAGCATGAAACCCACCGCCAGAATAGCGATCCAGACCGGGATCAGCCAGACGGAAATCGCCATGCCGGGCGTTACCGCCATAATGACCAGAATTGCTGCCATAAACAGCAGGCAGATCCAGTTTCCTACGGGATAAAACAGCGCCTTAAAGCGGGTCTTAACGCCCTGTGCATCTTTCCTGCGGCGGAACTTAAGATGTGCCAGGCTGATCATCGCCCAGTTAATCACCAGGGCTGAGACCACCAGCGCCATCAGCAGACCAAAAGCTTCCCCCGGCATCAGGTAGTTAATCAGTACGCAAATGGCGGTTGCCGCCGCAGAAACGCCGATGGCGACAAACGGCACGCCGCGACCGTCTAGCTTCATCAGCGCCTTAGGGCCATTGCCCTGCTGCGCCAGCCCAAAAAGCATCCGGCTGTTGCAGTAGACGCAGCTGTTATAGACCGACAGGGCAGCGGTCAGAATCACGACATTAAGCGCATTGGCGACCAGGGAATCGCCCAGGTCGTGGAAAATCATCACGAACGGGCTGGCACCACCGATCACTTTGGTCCAGGGATAGAGCGACAGCAATACCGTCAGCGAGCCAATATAGAAAATCAGGATGCGGAACAGCACCTGGTTGGTGGCCTTCGGGATACTCTTCTCAGGATCGTCCGCTTCCGCGGCCGTAATACCTACCAGCTCCAGGCCGCCGAACGAGAACATAATCACCGCCATCGCCATAACCATGCCGGTGATGCCGTTCGGGAAGAAGCCGCCCCGGTCCCACAGATTGGAGACGGAGGCATCAGGCCCGGCATGACCGCCAAACAGCAGCCATGCGCCAAAGACGATCATGCTGATTACCGCTGCCACCTTAATAATGGAAAACCAGAACTCCATCTCGCCGTAGACTTTTACGTTGGTCAGATTAATCGCATTGATGATAAAGAAGAACACCAGGGCGGAGATCCAGGTGGGGATCTCCGGCCACCAGTACTGAATATATTTACCCACGGCCGTCAGTTCCGCCATGGCAACCAGCACATAGAGGATCCAGTAGTTCCAGCCGGAGGCGAAGCCTGCGAAATTACCCCAGTATTTATAAGCAAAATGGCTGAAGGAACCGGCAACCGGCTCTTCAACAACCATTTCACCCAGCTGGCGCATGATCATAAAGGCGATAAAGCCGCCGATGGCATAGCCCAATAGCACTGAGGGGCCAGCCATTCTGATCGTGTCTGCAATTCCCAGAAAAAGGCCTGTCCCGACGGCCCCGCCCAACGCGATAAGCTGGATATGCCGGTTTTTAAGCCCGCGCTTCAGCGTCTCGCCCTGCTGTTGTTCCATAGTAAACCTCGTTATCCGTTATTTTGTTAACCAGAAGGCTAACTCTGTAATCCGTTTCTTACAGAGAGCGTATTGAAATTGATACAGTCTCAGTCAAATTAAAATCAGCCTGACGCTACCGTGGCGACAAGAATAATGATAAGCAGCCGCCAATGCACTCGCTTTCTTTTGTGACGAGAAGAAAGCGACAACGAGATCAGAGGTCGCCCCTTCGTTTCTGCCATAAACAGGTATAAATAACGAATAGCATTCCCTTATGGTGACCTGGGAAACGAGACCAGGGTCCGATTTCGGGCGGTTGCTATATGGACATCGCCTGAATACTTTGTTACTTTACGGGCACCTTTTTGCAATTGGTATTACCAATTTACTCCGGCAAATAGCAGATGAAGGGATGATGGCTTACAGCAAAATCCGCCAACCAAAGCTTTCCGATGCTATCGAGCAACAGCTTGAATCCCTGATTATGGAGGGGACGCTGCGTCCGGGCGAAAAACTGCTCCCGGAGCGCGAGCTCGCTAAGCAGTTCGATGTTTCCCGCCCTTCTCTGCGTGAGGCCATTCAGCGTCTGGAAGCGAAAGGCCTGCTGCTACGCCGTCAGGGCGGCGGCACCTTCGTTCAGACCAACCTGTGGCAAAGCCTTAGCGATCCGCTTGTTGAACTTCTGGCCGGTCATTCTGAATCTCAGTTTGACCTGCTGGAAACGCGCCACGCGCTGGAAGGGATCGCCGCATACTATGCCGCACTACGCGGCACGGAAGAGGATTTAGCGCGCATCCGCCACTGTCACGTGCAGATCCAGTCTGCTCAGGCCAGCGGCGATCTGGACGCGGAAGCCGATGCGGTGATGCAGTATCAAATTGCGGTAACAGAAGCCGCCCATAATGTGGTGCTGCTGCATTTGTTACGCAGTATGGGGCCCATGCTGGAACAAAACGTTCGACAGAATTTTGAACTGCTCTACGCCCGCCGCGAAATGCTGGCGAAAGTAAGCGGTCATCGCGCCAGAATTTTCGAGGCGATTGTGGCCCGTGAGCCTGAAAAGGCGCGCGAAGCTTCACATCGCCATCTGGCGTTTATTGAGGAAATATTGCTGGACAGAAGTCGGGAGCAGAGTCGAAGAGAGCGCTCCTTACGACGTTTACAGCAACGTAAGGAATAAACGCGTAAACATAACGCGGCAAATAAACGACGGACCTGTCTCCCTGTGCTTTGATAACAGAGCACAGGGAGACAGGCTCCAGACAATTCAACGTATTAGACACAGATAAGGAATACCCCCATGTCAGAACGTTTACACAATGACGTGGATCCGATCGAAACCCGCGACTGGCTACAGGCGATCGAATCGGTCATCCGTGAAGAAGGTGTTGAGCGCGCACAGTTCCTGATCGATCAGGTAATGAGCGAAGCACGCAAAGGTGGCGTGAAAGTGGCTGCGGGCGCTGGGGCCAGCAATTATGTTAACTCTATTGCCGTGGAAGACGAGCCGGACTATCCGGGCAATACGTCGCTTGAACGCCGCATTCGTTCGGCGATCCGCTGGAACGCCATTATGACCGTTCTGCGCGCCTCGAAAAAAGATCTGGAACTGGGCGGACATATGTCCTCTTTCCAGTCTTCTGCGACTATCTATGAAGTGTGCTTTAACCACTTCTTCCGAGCGCGCAGCGAGAAAGACGGCGGCGATCTGGTCTATTTCCAGGGGCATATCTCCCCTGGCGTTTATGCGCGCGCTTTCCTTGAAGGACGTCTGACGGAAGATCAGATGAATAACTTCCGTCAGGAAGTTCACGGTAAGGGGCTTTCCTCTTATCCGCATCCTAAACTGATGCCTGATTTCTGGCAGTTCCCGACCGTATCAATGGGCCTTGGCCCGATTGGCGCGATCTACCAGGCCAAATTCCTGAAGTATCTTGAGCACCGTGGACTGAAAGATACGGCTGAACAGACCGTCTATGCCTTCCTGGGCGATGGCGAAATGGACGAGCCAGAATCAAAAGGCGCCATCACCATTGCCACCCGTGAGAAGCTGGATAATCTGGTGTTTATCATCAACTGTAACCTCCAGCGTCTGGACGGCCCGGTCACCGGTAACGGCAAGATCATCAACGAACTGGCCGGTATCTTTGGCGGTGCCGGCTGGGAAGTGATCAAGGTTATCTGGGGCGGTCGCTGGGATGAACTGCTGCGTAAAGATACCAGCGGCAAGCTTATCCAGCTGATGAACGAAACCGTTGATGGCGACTATCAGACCTTTAAATCCCGCGATGGCGCTTACGTGCGCGAGCACTTCTTCGGTAAATATCCGGAGACGGCAGAGCTGGTTAAAGATCTGTCTGACACCGAGATTTGGGCGCTGAACCGTGGCGGTCACGATCCGAAGAAGATCTATGCAGCGCTGAAAAAAGCGCAGGATACCAAAGGTAAGCCGGTGGTGATTCTGGCGCATACCATCAAAGGCTATGGTATGGGTGATACCGCCGAAGGTAAGAACATCGCCCACCAGGTGAAGAAGATGAACATGGATGGCGTTCGCTACATCCGCGATCGCTTCAACGTGCCGGTGGACGATGCGGGCGTTGAAAAACTGCCGTACATCACCTTCGAAAAGGGCTCCGAAGAGTACAACTATCTGCACGGCCAGCGCGAGAAGCTGGGCGGCTATCTGCCAAGCCGTCAGCCTGACTTCAGCGAGAAGCTGGAGATGCCGACGCTGGAAGACTTCCGCTCGCTGCTGGAAGAGCAGAATAAAGAGATCTCCACCACCATCGCGTTTGTCCGTGCCCTGAACGTGATGCTGAAGAACAAATCGATTAAAGATCGCCTTGTGCCGATCATCGCAGATGAAGCGCGTACTTTCGGCATGGAAGGTCTGTTCCGTCAGATTGGTATCTACAGTCCGAATGGCCAGCAATATACGCCGCAGGACCGTGAGCAGGTTGCTTACTACAAAGAAGACGAGAAGGGCCAGATCCTGCAGGAAGGGATCAACGAACTGGGCGCAGGCGCATCCTGGCTGGCGGCGGCAACGTCTTACAGCACCAACAACCTGCCGATGATCCCGTTCTACATTTACTACTCCATGTTCGGTTTCCAGCGTATTGGCGACCTGTGCTGGGCAGCTGGCGATCAGCAGGCTCGCGGCTTCCTGATTGGCGGCACCTCAGGGCGTACCACGCTGAACGGCGAAGGGCTACAGCATGAAGATGGTCACAGCCACATTCAGTCGCTGACTATTCCAAACTGTATCTCTTACGATCCGGCCTATGCCTATGAAGTTGCGGTCATTATGCATGACGGCCTGGTACGTATGTACGGCGAAGCGCAGGAAAACGTCTACTACTACATCACCACCCTGAATGAAAACTACCACATGCCTGCCATGCCGCAGGGTGCGGAAGAGGGTATCCGTAAGGGTATCTACAAGCTGGAAACGGTAGAAGGGAACAAAGGTAAAGTTCAGCTGCTGGGCTCCGGCTCTATTCTGCGTCACGTCCGTGAAGCGGCACAGATTCTGGCAAACGACTACGGTGTGGGTTCTGACGTTTATAGCGTGACCTCGTTCACCGAGCTGGCCCGCGACGGTCAGGACTGCGAGCGCTGGAACATGCTGCATCCGACCGAGGCGCCACGCGTGCCTTATGTTGCCCGGATCATGAGCGATGCACCGGCCGTGGCTTCAACCGACTATATGAAACTGTTTGCCGAGCAGATCCGTACCTTTATGCCAGCCAGCGATTATCGCGTGCTGGGCACCGACGGTTTCGGACGTTCTGACAGTCGTGAAAACCTGCGTCACCACTTTGAAGTGGATGCGTCTTACGTCGTGGTGGCGGCGCTGGGTGAACTGGCTAAACGCGGTGAAATTGATAAGCGCGTGGTGGCAGAAGCGATCACCAAATTCAATATTGATGCCGATAAAGTCAACCCGCGTCTGGCATAAGAGGTAAAGAGTAATGGCTATCGAAATTAAGGTACCGGATATCGGTGCAGACGAAGTTGAAGTGACCGAGATCCTGGTCAAGGTGGGTGACAGGGTTGAGGCTGAGCAGTCGCTGATCGTCGTCGAGGGTGATAAAGCCTCGATGGAAGTGCCTTCTCCGCAGGCGGGCGTGGTGAAAGAGATCAAAGTGGCAACCGGCGATACCGTTGCCACCGGCAAGCTGATTATGATTTTTGATGCTGCCGAAGGCGCTGCTGATGCGGCGCCAGCGCAGGCGGAAGAGAAAAAAGAGGAAGCGAAACCCGCTGCCGCTGCCGAGTCAAAAGCAGAAAGCAAAGAGGTCAATGTTCCCGATATCGGTTCTGACGAAGTGGAAGTCACCGAGATTCTGGTTAAAGTGGGCGATTCGGTCGAGGCCGAACAGTCGCTGATCGTCGTCGAAGGCGATAAAGCGTCAATGGAAGTGCCTGCGCCTTTCGCCGGTAAGGTGAAAGAGATCAAAATCAGCACCGGCGATAAAATCAGCACCGGCTCCCTGATAATGGTCTTCGAAACGGCGGGTTCTGCTACTGCCCCTGCCGACGCGAAGCCTGAAGTGAAAGAAGAAGCGGCGGCTGCACCTGCTGCAGCCGGCGGTTCAAAAGACGTTGCCGTGCCGGATATCGGCGGCGACGACGTTGAAGTGACGGAAATACTGGTCAGGGTGGGCGATAAGGTCGCCGCTGAGCAGTCGCTGATCGTCGTCGAAGGCGATAAAGCCTCAATGGAAGTGCCTGCGCCGTTTGCCGGCACCGTCAAAGCGATCAACATCAGCACCGGCGACCGGGTGAAAACCGGATCGCCGCTGATGGTGTTCGAAGTGGAAGGCGCGGCTCCGGCAGCGGCACCTGCGGCGAAGAAAGAGGACGCGGCACCAGCACCAGCACCGGCTAAGCAGGAAGCGCAGGCGGCTCCTGCCCCGGCGAAGAGTGAAGCGAAAGGCGAATTTGCTGAGAATGACGCTTACGTTCATGCGACTCCGGTTATCCGTCGCCTGGCGCGCGAATTCGGCGTTAACCTGGCGAAGGTGAAAGGCTCAGGCCGTAAAGGCCGCATCCTGAAAGAAGACGTTCAGGCGTACGTGAAGGACGCGGTAAAACGCGCCGAGTCTGCCCCAGCTGCTGCCGCCTCCGGCGGTCTGCCGGGCATGCTGCCGTGGCCGAAAGTGGATTTCAGCAAGTTCGGTGAGATTGAAGAAGTCGAGCTGGGCCGTATCCAGAAAATCTCCGGGGCTAACCTGAGCCGTAACTGGGTGGTTATCCCGCACGTTACGCAGCATGACAAAGCGGATATCACCGAGGTTGAAGCCTTCCGTAAGCAGCAGAATGATGAAGCGGCGAAGAAGAAGCTGGATCTGAAGATCACGCCGCTGGTGTTTATCATGAAGGCGGCGGCAAAAGCGCTGGAGGAGTTCCCTCGCTTCAACAGCTCGCTGTCTGAAGATGCCCAGAAGCTGACGCTGAAAAAGTACATTAACATCGGCGTGGCGGTTGATACGCCAAACGGTCTGGTTGTGCCGGTCTTTAAAGATGTTAACAAAAAGGGCATTGTCGAGCTGTCTCGCGAACTTGCTGTTATCTCTAAAAAGGCCCGCGACGGCAAGCTGACCGCATCCGATATGCAGGGTGGCTGCTTCACCATCTCCAGCCTGGGCGGTATTGGCGGTACGGCATTTACGCCGATTGTTAACGCGCCGGAAGTGGCGATCCTCGGGGTGTCAAAATCCGCGATGGAGCCGGTCTGGAATGGGAAGGAGTTCGTTCCCCGCCTGATGCTGCCGCTGTCGCTCTCCTTCGACCATCGGGTGATTGATGGTGCAGCGGGCGCACGGTTTGCTGCCTATATCGCCACCCTCATGGCGGATATCCGCCGTCTGGTGATGTAAGGAATGAAGGCCGGCTTTTGCCGGCCTTCTCATAGCCGACTTTCGATGCCATAGGTCGACAAGGTCGTTGAAGACGTATCGGGCAGGTTGTTTGCACTCTGTTAACAATTCTGTAAACTCTTGCCCTGAATACGAACCGGCGGATGAATATCCCCCAGTTAACTAAGAGGTCATGATGAGTACAGAAATTAAAACTCAGGTCGTGGTACTTGGGGCAGGCCCTGCGGGTTACTCCGCAGCTTTCCGTTGCGCTGATTTAGGTCTGGAGACCGTCATCGTTGAGCGTTTCAGCACCCTCGGCGGCGTTTGCCTGAACGTTGGATGTATCCCTTCCAAGGCGCTGCTGCACGTTGCTAAAGTGATTGAAGAAGCGAAGGCACTGGAAGAACACGGCATTGTGTTCGGCAAGCCGCAGACGGATATCAACAAGATCCGCAGCTGGAAAGAGAAAGTGATTACCCAGCTGACCGGTGGTCTGTCGGGTATGGCGAAGGGCCGTAAAGTGAAGGTGGTTACCGGTCTGGGTAAATTTACCGGCGCGAATACGCTGGTGGTTGAAGGGGAAAATGGTGCAACGACCATTAACTTCGATAACGCCATTATCGCTGCGGGCTCGCGTCCTATTCAGCTTCCCTTTATTCCTCATGACGACGCTCGCGTATGGGATTCCACCGACGCGCTGGAGCTGAAAGAAGTTCCTGAGCGCCTGCTGGTTATGGGGGGCGGTATCATCGGTCTGGAAATGGCGACCGTATACCATGCGCTCGGCTCACAGATCGACGTGGTCGAAATGTTTGATCAGGTTATTCCGGCTGCCGATAAAGACGTGGTGAAAGTCTTCACCAGGCGCATCAGCAAGCAGTTCAACCTGATTCTGGAAACGAAAGTGACCGCCGTGGAAGCGAAGGACGACGGTATCTACGTTTCCATGGAAGGTAAAAAAGCGCCGACCGAACCTCAGCGCTACGATGCGGTACTGGTTGCTATTGGTCGCGTACCTAACGGTAAAGGCCTTGATGCAGGTAAGGCAGGCGTTGAAGTGGACGATCGCGGTTTTATCCGCGTTGATAAGCAGATGCGTACCAACGTGCCGCACATCTACGCCATTGGCGATATCGTCGGCCAGCCGATGCTGGCGCATAAAGGCGTGCATGAAGGCCACGTAGCGGCCGAAGTTATTTCTGGTAAGAAGCACTACTTCGATCCGAAGGTGATCCCTTCGATTGCTTATACCGAGCCAGAGGTTGCCTGGGTTGGTCTGACCGAGAAAGAAGCGAAAGAAAAAGGCATCAGCTACGAGACCTCGATTTTCCCATGGGCGGCCTCGGGACGTGCTATCGCGTCTGACTGTGCAGACGGTATGACCAAGCTGATTTTCGATAAAGAGACGCACCGCGTCATTGGCGGCGCCATCGTCGGCACCAACGGCGGCGAGCTGCTGGGCGAGATTGGCCTGGCTATCGAAATGGGCTGTGACGCCGAAGATATCGCGCTGACTATCCATGCGCACCCAACGCTGCATGAGTCCGTAGGCCTGGCGGCGGAAATCTTCGAAGGTAGCATCACCGACCTGCCTAACCCGAAAGCGAAGAAGAAGTAAGTCTCTTTGCTGATAAAAAAGCTCCCGAATGGGGGCTTTTTTTTTGGCTGGGGGGTAGTGAGGTTCGTATGAGTAAGTGAAGCAGGGATTTATGCGGGCTGGCTAAGCGCCTGCCTTACCCGTCACTTTGCCCTGACTTATAGTGGCATAGTGAATCTGGCCACCTGAACAGGGGTGATATCATCACTTCATCGTCAAAACAGGACATTATGACCGGACGTAACAGACGCAATCAGTTTCACCCATGACGCCTGAGCAGATTGAGACAGGTGAGCTGATGAAAAGACTTCAACGCATTGAAATGGGATATATCAAAAAAGCTACCGCGCTCCTGATGTCAGACTCCCTGAACAATTCTCATTAGTTGAGACACTCAGGGCGCGGTTTCCTGTTGCCGGGCCTGATCAGGCCTGGTGCGGTGATGTGACGTATATCTGGACGGGAAAACGCTGGGCTTATCTGGCTGTTGTACTCGATTTGTTTTCCCGTAAACCGGTTGGCTGGGCGATATCATTTTTCCCTGATTCAGCACTGACAGGTAAAGCTCTGTCGATGGCCTGATAATGGGTATATAAACTTTAGCGAAGCCAGCATGGCGATAAAGATTCCATCATGGGATATTACCGCCAGCTCAGACCTCACTGGTATAACTGGCGTGGAAGGTAAAAGCATTTATTTTTAATGTATTTAACTTGTTGATTATGTTTATGTAATATACCGAATAAAAAGGGTTCTGGCACAGATTAGAGCAGTTCCTATTGTGAAATATTGCGTTATGATACTTTTCAACAGCTGACTGCCCTACAGGCCGCTTAGAGATATTGCCCTCAAATCATGCTACGTCGAGAGCAGTTTACAACGCCCATTTTTTAATAAAACACCCTAAGCCAAAATGCCTCATGCCAGCCAGAAAGGCGATCCTCTAAATCCGCAAATATGTTGCTTTTTTGTAAACAGATTAACATGTCTTTGAAATCCTGCTATGCTGCCCCTCGCGGAACCGGGCACCATACCCTACACATGGACAGTCGTCACGTTACGGTGAACCTTCAGGGCGCCCGGTAAGCCATTACAATGTGAGCGAGGAGAACGTCGTGCTAGAAGAATACCGTAAGCACGTTGCCGAGCGTGCTGCCCAGGGGATCGTTCCAAAACCGTTAGATGCTTCCCAAATGGCCGCGCTGGTTGAACTGCTGAAAAACCCGCCAGCGGGTGAAGAAGAATTCCTGTCCGAGCTGTTAATTAATCGGGTCCCGCCGGGCGTTGATGAAGCCGCCTACGTGAAAGCCGGTTTCCTGGCGGCGGTCGCCAAAGGTGAAGCGACTTCTCCTCTGGTTACGCCTGAAAAAGCGGTCCAGTTACTGGGCACAATGCAGGGTGGCTACAACATTCATCCGCTGATTGACGCGCTGGACAATGAGAAGCTGGCCCCGATCGCCGCCAAAGCCCTGTCCCATACGCTGCTGATGTTTGACAGCTTCTACGACGTAGAAGAAAAAGCCAAAGCCGGTAACCCGCACGCTAAAAAAATCATGCACTCCTGGGCCGATGCGGAATGGTATCTCTCCCGTCCCGAGCTGGCTGAAAAAATTACTGTTACCGTCTTCAAAGTTACCGGTGAAACCAATACGGACGATCTCTCTCCCGCGCCGGATGCCTGGTCCCGTCCTGATATTCCTCTGCACGCGTTAGCCATGCTGAAAAATGCCCGTGAAGGCATTGAGCCGGACGAGGCGGGTAACGTTGGCCCAATTAAACAGATTGAAGCGCTACAGGCGAAAGGTTTCCCTCTTGCTTACGTCGGGGACGTAGTGGGAACCGGCTCCTCGCGTAAATCGGCGACCAACTCGGTGCTGTGGTTTATGGGTGATGACCTGCCCTTCGTGCCAAACAAGAAAGGCGGCGGCGTAGTACTGGGTGGCAAAATCGCCCCTATCTTCTTCAACACCATGGAAGATGCCGGCGCGCTGCCGATCGAAGTCGATGTCGATAACCTGAATACGGGTGATGTGATTGATATCTGGCCTTATAAAGGCGAAGTCAGGGATCACCTTACCGGCGACGTGCTGGCGACCTTTGCGCTGAAAACCGACGTGCTGCTGGATGAAGTGCGCGCCGGTGGCCGTATTCCGCTGATTATCGGACGCGGCCTGACCACCAGGGCGCGTGAATCGCTCGGTCTGCCGCACAGCACCGTATTCCGTCAGGCCAGAGACGTAGCGGCCAGTACGCGTGGATTCTCGCTGGCGCAGAAAATGGTGGGGCGCGCCTGCGGCACCGACGGCGTACGTCCGGGAGCCTATTGTGAACCTAAAATGACCTCAGTCGGTTCGCAGGATACCACCGGGCCAATGACCCGTGATGAGCTGAAAGATCTCGCCTGCCTGGGCTTTTCCGCCGACCTGGTGATGCAGTCCTTCTGCCACACCGCGGCCTATCCGAAGCCGGTGGACGTCTCAACTCATCATACGCTGCCTGACTTTATTATGAATCGCGGCGGCGTCTCTCTGCGTCCGGGCGACGGTATTATCCACAGCTGGCTGAACCGTATGCTGCTGCCGGATACCGTCGGCACCGGCGGTGACTCCCATACCCGCTTCCCAATTGGCCTCTCTTTCCCTGCGGGTTCAGGCCTGGTCGCGTTTGCTGCCGCCACCGGCGTTATGCCGCTGGATATGCCGGAGTCCGTGCTGGTACGCTTCAAAGGGAAGATGGAGCCGGGGATCACCCTGCGCGATCTGGTGCATGCTATTCCGCTGTATGCTATCCGGCAGGGGCTGCTGACCGTAGAGAAGAAAGGGAAGAAAAACATCTTCTCTGGCCGCATTCTGGAAATCGAAGGTCTGCCGGATCTGAAAGTAGAGCAGGCGTTTGAGCTTTCCGATGCGTCGGCCGAGCGTTCGGCCGCGGGCTGCACCATCAAGCTGGGCAAAGACCCAATTATCGAGTATCTAAACTCCAACATTGTCCTGCTTAAGTGGATGATTGCGGAAGGCTACGGCGACCGTCGTACGCTGGAACGCCGTATTCAGGGCATGGAAAAATGGCTGGCGGATCCGCAGCTGCTGGAAGGCGATGCTGATGCAGAGTATGCAGCGGTGATTGAGATCGATCTGGCTGAGATTAAAGAGCCGATTCTGTGTGCGCCTAACGATCCTGACGATGCGCGTCTGCTGTCTGACGTACAGGGTGAGAAGATCGATGAGGTCTTTATTGGCTCCTGCATGACCAATATTGGACACTTCCGCGCCGCCGGTAAGCTGCTGGATAGCCACAAGGGCCAGCTGCCAACGCGTCTGTGGGTGGCTCCGCCAACCAAAATGGATGCGGCGCAGCTGACCGAAGAGGGTTACTACAGCGTGTTTGGTAAAAGCGGTGCGCGCATTGAGATCCCCGGCTGTTCACTCTGTATGGGGAACCAGGCTCGGGTTGCAGACGGCGCGACGGTGGTTTCCACGTCTACCCGCAACTTCCCGAACCGTCTTGGCACCGGGGCGAACGTCTATCTGGCTTCTGCGGAGCTGGCTGCGGTTGCTTCCCTGCTGGGCCGGCTGCCTGCGCCGGATGAGTATCAGCAGTTTATGAATCAGGTTGATAAGACGGCGTTGGATACCTATCGCTATCTGAACTTTGACCAGCTGAGCCAGTATACGGATAAGGCCGACGGCGTGATCTTCCAGACCGCCGTATAAAGGGGAAGTTTACCCAGGCGCTGAAGATGGCCACCAAACCGGGGATGAGAAATCATCCCCGGTTGTTTTAGAAACTCACGGTTATTCCTGCCGCAATTCCGCAGTCGTCGATACCCTCTTTTTGCAGGCGCTTCTGATAGAGCATCTGACTGGAGAGTTCAGTGTTCCCCACCAGCGGGAGACCTGCATCCGTTTTAAACTGGAAACTGTTGCCCCTCGGGTCGGATATTAAGCTTATGGCCCTGCAGCCCTCCGCGACGATACGCTTATCCGATCTTCCCGCACGATGTACCAGTATCGCTTCGTTACCAAAGCGCAGCCCGCTGACCTTTTTAGCATCGTGAGTGAATTCATATCGCATTCCGCCAGAGTAGCTTATTCTGCGTTCGCTTTGTTTACCGGGCCCGACGCCATACCGGGCGCTGTCAATCGTCAGATAGTGAAACAACAACTCCAGCATGGGAGAAAGCTGATGATGGCCGTACCGCCAGCTCTTGCTGGTCGTCACTCCGGCATACCCGATTTTGGCTGCAGGGCTGGCTACCTTCACACCCGGTGAGAAACCGGGACGAAATCCGGTCCGCTGTTGTTCGTTATCTGCCAGCAACCCGCGGGAGCCCATCATCCAGCCGTACCAGCCGTGCGTTATCTCGTCTGTCAGGGGGGGAGCGGCCATACGCAGGGCGTAGGCACTTAGCGTAAACGGCGGCTGTTCAGAGAGCTGCCAGCTTGAGGGTGTACTGAGGGAGCGATAAGGCAGGGCTTCTCTATTCCCGTTGTCACCCATCCCGTCAGAGCGATTCTCCTCGGCAGGGACAGCGGGTTCATTACTGAAGAGCGGCAATATATAAGCCCCATCGCCCATTAGCGTTTCTGAGGAAAGAGAATGGCTGTTCCAGTCGGGAAAACAACGGTCATTCATTTCAGAGGGTTTATTATTTAAGGAGCAGATCACTGATGGAGCCTGAATAATAACGCTTTTCTCACCTGAATAGTGGCTGAGGGGTATTTCAGAAGAGGGTATTTTTAACAGGTTGACCGGATTTTTTAATTTGCTCCGGCTGTCCAGACTGAGCGAATGGTAATACAGGGGCTCAGGTAGGGCTACGAGTTCAGATGAGGTAACGGGCGCACTATCAGCCCTTATCAGGGCAGCAGAAAGGAATAAGAGCAGCGCCAGGGGCAAAAGCAGGACGGATTTACGGGTAGCGTTCATTGATCGTCATCCTTGATCATATACCAATGCATCATGCATCTCTTGCGGGAATTTTATCCTAAGGCGATCGCTTTTACAAACGTCGTCTAATTAAGGTTCATACTTAATTTTTAAGTTGCGAGCCAGGTTCATAATATTTTTTCACCTCACCAAAAGCAGTAAAGCTGTACTATTTTTTAAAATGCACGCGTAACGCTATGCAGAGAAAATCGGCAATATTTGCGCGGTCGCCTGGCTACCCCGTCAGTCGCAGCTGGCAATGATTTAACGTGGTAAAATAACCGGATCCTGTCAGAATGAAGGCAAGGCTGAAGCATCAACTTCGTCAGCTGCATGTATAAGGGTATTACTGTGGAATATGAGTTTTTACGCGACATCACCGGCAGCGTGAAGGTGCGCATGTCAATGGGTCATGAGGCCGTCGGCCACTGGTTTAATGAAGAGGTGGAGGGCAACCTGACGCTGCTGGACGAGGTTGAAGCCGCCGTGCGTGAGGTGAAAGGCAGCGAGCGTCAGTGGCAGCGCATTGGACATGAGTATACGCTGTGGCTGGATGAAGAAGAGGTGATCATCCGCGCGAATCTGCTCAGCTTCGAGGGAGACGAGATAGAAGAGGGAATGAATTACTACGATGAAGAGAGTCTGTGCTTCTGCGGCGTAGAGGATTTCCTTGCGGTGATTGCCGCCTACCGGGCCTTTTTGCAGGGGCACTAGTTGGTCCGCACAGGCATGAAGGGCATAGTCGGCTGGGGGTATCACGCCTTCGATTAATCCAGACAGGTCAGGCCCGCGACTGTTGCTGAAATAAAAACGGGCGGCACAGTGGCCGCCCGCATCTTATCGACGGTAATGCGTTACTGTGTTTTTAGTCCAACGGACGGAATGTTACGTCCGTAATAGATCTCACGCATCTCTTTCCACAGCAGATCGGTAATACGCTTGTGCTCCTGCGGGCTAAGATCTTCCGGTTTGGTATTAAACAGGTAGTGTTTCAGATCGAAGTCATTCAGCATCATCTTGGTATGAAACATATTTTCCTGATAGACGTTCACATCCATCATGTCGTACATCGACTTCATGCTGTCAGACATAAAATTCTGAATAGAATTGATCTGGTGATCGATGTAGTGTTTCACGCCATTCACGTCACGGGTAAAACCCCTGACGCGGTAGTCGATGGTGACAATGTCCGATTCAAGCTGATGGATCAGGTAGTTAAGCGCCTTCAGCGGTGAGATCACGCCGCAGGTCGATACTTCAATATCGGCGCGGAAGGTGCAAAGGCCGCCCTGAGGGTGGCTCTCTGGATAGGTATGCACGCAGATATGGCTTTTATCCAGATGCGCGACCACCGACTCCGGCAGCGGGCCAGGGTGCTCGGAATTATCAATATCCTTAGGATCAACCGGTTCCTCACTCACGAGGATGGTGACGCTGGCGCCCTGTGGTTCATAGTCCTGTCGGGCGATATTCAGCACGTTAGCGCCGATAATCGAACAGGTTTCGCTCAGGATTTCCGTCAGGCGGTTGGCATTATATTGTTCATCAATGTACGCAATGTATCCGTCACGCTCTGCATCTGTATTCGCGTAACAGATATCGTAGATACAAAAACTCAGGCTTTTGGTCAGGTTATTGAAGCCATGTAGTTTAAGCTTTTGCAATTTCGTTCACCCCCTTAAAATACACCGTCAGTTAGCCAGCGCATTCAACAGATATTGCGGCAGGGCAAAGCTGCCGGTATGGATTGCCGGATTGTAATAGCGGCAATTCAGGTTGGCGGCGTCAAAGCGCGCCTGTAGCGTGGCCTTATCAAGCTGGCGCAGCGCTGGATTATTACTCGCCCAGGCGAAAGTCATGATGCCGCCATAGTAGGTGGGGATTGCCGCCTGATAGAAGCTCACGTCGCCAAAATAATGGCTTAGCTTGCGGTGGCTGTTGACAGCCTCATCCTGCTGCAAAAAGCAGACCCCGTTCTGTGCCACAAAGATGCCATCTTCATTGAGGCAGCGGCGACAGCCTTCGTAAAATTCCGAGGTAAACAGGCTCTCTCCGGGACCGATGGGATCGGTACAGTCGGAGATGATCACGTCAAATTTATCCTGGCAATGTCTGACGTAATTAACGCCATCGTCAATGACCAGCGAAAAACGCGGATCGTCGTAGGCCCCCGCGCTATGGTTCGGCAGATACTGTTTGCAGAACGTCACGACGCCTGCGTCGATCTCGACCATGGTGATGTGCTCGACGCTTTTATGTCGGCTGACTTCGCGCAGCATCGCGCCATCGCCACCGCCGATAATTAACACCCGCTTTGCGGCACCCTGTGCCAGCAGCGGGACGTGCGTCATCATTTCATGATAGATGAATTCATCGCGCTCGGTGGTTTGTACCACGCCGTCAAGTGCCATAACGCGACCTAAAGCGGCATTTTCGAAGATAACCAGATCCTGGTGTCCGGTTTTTTCACGGTACAGAACCTTATCGACAGCGAAATACTGTCCAAACCCGGCATGAAGCGTTTCATACCACATTTCTTTTTCGGCCATGGTGGGACTCTCCTTCCTCATAAACAGCCACGAAAAATGGGCGCGATATAATAGCTAACTCTGACCGCGGTTGCACGGTCAAATTATCAACAAAGGGTAGATGAGAAAGAGGATTATTTCACCCAGGCGAGCAGGCTGAGAGAATCACGCGCGAGAGATTTGCATTTATCAGCGTTGGGCACCGCAATGCCGCTCAGATCGCGATAGCTGTCTTCACCTAAAGCTTTCATATTAAAACTGTCGTAGTTCGCTAAATCCCAGCGATTTTGCTGGGCGAAAAAGGCCAGCGCCCGACGGATTTGCGTATCAGGCAGATCCTGATAACCACAGTCATTCTTCAGATAAACAAAAACGGCGGTCAGATCCGCCATGTCTTCCGCTTCCGATTCGCTCAGGGCAAAACTGGTCGACGAGAAGCCGAAGAGGCCCAGTATCAACAGAGCCTTGATGCTTTTCTTCATACATTGTTCTCAGAGATTGGCAATAGGCTGAACTTAGCACAGTTACGCGGCGGCTACAGACAAATTTGCCAGAGTAACGCGCTGAAACGGGGATTTTATTACGGTGGGTGGCGCAGAGTGACCGGCAAGGCTTGACCTTCCCGCAGGGTAAGGGTTTATGCTGCGTCACTGATACCGACCGCCAGCGTAAGGACAGGGTAATGCAACGTCGTGATTTTATTAAGCTGAGTGCAGCAGCAGGCGCAGCCAGCGCGCTACCGTTGTGGAGCCGTTCACTGATGGCCGCGATGCCCCGGGCCGAGTTGCCCATTCCCAGCCTGTTAACGCCGGATCCCCGCGGCGTCATAAACATCACCGCGCAGCAGGGCAGGACCGTCTGGCAGGGTCAGTCGGTCACCAGCTGGGGTTATAATGGCAGCCTGCATGGCCCGGCCATTCAGCTTGAACGTGGCAAGGCCGTCACCCTCAACGTTCACAACGCGCTGCCCGAAGCGACCACGGTTCACTGGCACGGACTGGCGCTGCCTGGCGACGTGGACGGCGGCCCGCAGGCGCTGATTGCGCCGGGGGCCAGCCGTAGCGTCAGTTTTACGCCCGATCAGCCCGCCGCCACCTGCTGGTTCCACCCCCATCAGCACGGCAGGACCGGCTACCAGGTCGCGCAGGGGCTGGCCGGACTGATTCTGCTCAATGATGAAGCAAGCGGTAAGCTGCTGTTGCCGAAAATCTGGGGGGTGGATGATATTCCGGTGATCCTCCAGGATAAACGGCTGAGCGCCGATGGCAGCCGGATTGATTATGAACTGGACGTGATGGGTGCGGCGGTTGGCTGGTTCGGGAATACGATGCTGACGAACGGAGCAATTTATCCGCAGCATGCCGTACCGCGCGGCTGGCTGCGCCTGCGCCTGCTGAATGGCTGCAATGCCCGCTCGCTTAACCTCACCGCCAGCGATAGCCGCACCCTGTATGTTATTGGCAGCGACGGCGGCTTGCTGTCCGAGCCGGTGCCGCTTAAGGCACTGTCAATGATGCCGGGCGAGCGCTTTGAAGTGCTGATTGATACCCACGATGGCAAAGCATTTGACCTGCAGACGTTGCCGGTGCGGCAGATGGGCATGACGCTGGAACCGTTCAACCAGCCGCTCCCGGTACTGAGCATTACCCCGCTACGGGTTATGGCGAGCGGCACGCTGCCCGACAGGCTGGTTGAGCTACCGGCGCTGCCGGAGCAGGTCGGGAAGAACCGCTGGCTACAGCTGTCAATGGATCCGGAGCTTGAGCGTCGCGGAATGCTGGCGCTGATGAAAAGGTATGGGGGGGCGGCGATGGCCGGTATGGGCGGCGATGCGCACGATCACGACGATAACGACGCGGCACCTGAGAAAAGGCCTGCGGACGGCGACATGGCGGGTATGTCCCATCCTCAGCCCCGGCAGGATGAGTACGATTTTCATAGCGGCAATAAGATCAATGGTGTGCCCTTTGACATGACCAAAGTTGCGTTTGATGTACCGCGTGGGACGGTGGAAAAGTGGACTATCTCCGGGGAAGGCGACGAGATGCTTCATCCGTTCCATATTCACGGCACGCAGTTTCGCATCCTCTCCGAAAACGGCAAGCCCCCGGCGGCGCACCGCAGCGGCTGGAAGGATATCGTCAGGGTAGAGGGATGGCGCAGCGAAGTACTGGTACGCTTTAACTACTCAGCGACCACAGATCAGGCCTATATGGCGCACTGCCATCTGCTGGAGCATGAGGACACGGGGATGATGCTGGGCTTTACCGTCAGCTGAGGCCAGTATAAGGCGGGCAGGGCCCCGCCTTAAACCCGTGATAGCGACGGCAAGGGGGTGAAAATTGTTACCTTACGGCAGCAGGCTGGCTTAACGTTGAGGTCGCCCCGTCGTTATTTGACGATAAAACACTATGGTTAAACAGGGGGCAGCAGGCGGGTTTATCACTAAACGAGCCAGCTGCTTTTATTACTGCAAGCAAACCCTGTCAGAATATCACGCTCCACAACGTCGAAATGGGCATGGCCAGCACCAGGGCGGGCAGCATATTCGCCACCGGAAACACCTTGATACCGCAGATGCGAAAACCCGTCGCAAACATCAGAACGCCCCCGACGGCTGAGAAATCCGCCTGCATGGCTGGCGTGGTCATCGGGAGAATAAACACGGCTCCGTAGGCCAGCAGCAGCTGGATAATCAGCTGGGGTATCGCCACTATGGCGACCGAAAACCCGAGCGTGGTAGCAAAAATGGCCGCGGTAAAGAGGTCGAGGAAGGACTTGGCAATCAGAATGCTAAAGTCGCCGGTCATTCCCTCATGCATGGAACCGAAAATCCCCGTGCCGCTGGCGCAAAACAGAACAATAATCGCCACGTAACTTTGCAAAAATTGCGCCTGTGACTCTTCACTGCCCGGCTCAGACCGCACCACCAGTTCAACCAGTCCGCGCGCCTTTGCGCCCAGCTTACCGATTCCTCTCTCAAGATAAACCAGCTCGCCCAACAGTGCCCCAAGGATAACCGACAGCACCATCACCGGCATATGGGACACTTTATTGACCAGCACGATCCCCATGCACATTGAGGCCGCGCCAAAAATCAGCGGCATTGAGGTGCGTACCCGTTCAGGCAGCTTACTGCTCAGCAGGGCACCCACAATACCGCCAATTAGCACCGCGGCACCGTTGATATAAGGTCCAATAATCACGACTTTTTACTCCCGTTTACTTTTTAAAGCCCGGAATAAAGCGGTTAACGTCAACCTCAAGGAACTGGCTGCGGATAAAGTTCTTTTTCAGATGATAAGGCACGGTACAGTCAAAAATGGCTTTACAGGCAATGCCATGGGCGCGGACAGAGGGGCTGAAAGCGGGATCCGAAGAGGGATCGAGCGGATGGCAGCGTACGCCTGGAATTAAGGTGGTGCTGATATCCGCCTGATAGCGCGTTGTCATCGCCCACATTACATCACTGAGATCGAAGATATCGACATCCTCATCCACCAGCATAATGTGCTTCAGTTCGGAAAAGGCCGAAAATGCCAGCAGCGCGGCCTGTTTCTGCCGTCCTTCATCCACCAGAGAACGTTTTTTGACCTGCAACACCGCCAGATATTTGCCGGTTCCCGGTGACGGGCAGTGCACATTCTGGACGAAGCCGGGCAGGGCGCGTTCAACCATTTGCAGAATACTGGCTTCGGTTGGGATCCCGGCCATATTGGTGTGTTCGTCGCTGGGACCAATGCAGGTCTGCAAAATGGGGTGGCGACGATGGGTAATGGCTTTCACTTTGATCACCGGCACTTCTGCCTGGGCGTCACCGGTGTAACCGGGGAACTCTGGCATGGCTTTGCCGGTATTGGTGTTCTGATCTTCGCGTACCCGAACGTTAGGCAGTAATTCACCTTCAATCACCACTTCGGCGTTGGCGATACCGCGTGCTTTGACGCTGACGCAGTCCACCAGTTCAACTGCCTGGTTACGCAGGCTACCGGCAATAGATAGCTCATCAAAACCCAGCGGCGTGGTCGGCGGCTCAAAGCAGGCACCGATTTCAATGGCGGGATCGACGCCAATGCTGATTGAAATAGGCAGGGGTTTACCTGCGGCTTCGGCTTTCTGACGGAAAACGTCCAGATGGCGACCCGGCACGAAGTACATGGAGATCTCATCTTTACTCTGTACGCACAGACGGTGAATGGTCACGTCATGTTCGCCGGTTTCCGGATCGGCCGCATAGCACATGCCCAGGGTAAAATAGGGACCGGCATCGTCGGGCGTATTGGTCGGCGCGGGAAGCAGCTTAAGAATATCGAAATCGGGATCGGTTGCCAGGTGTACCACTTCCTGACAGGCGGCTTTTTCACGCGGGATAACGACAGGGGCAACTGGCGTATTGACTGAATCCTTCAGCATAAAGGCCAGCTTTTCGGGAGTGGTACCAAACAGGCGTGCCACACGTTTGCGCGAGGACAGCAGTCCAATCAGGACGCGCATATCATCATAGCCTTTGATTTTATTGAAAATCATGGCTGGACCAATTTGAGTAGGGCGCTGCACGGTACCGTTGGCCCCCACGTAACGATAAACACCGGATAGCTCGGCAATGGGGTCGACGGGTTCATCGGTATAAATCAACTCGTCATCATACTGACTCAGTAGCGCCAGTGCGGAGCGAAGGTCTGTGACCTTTGGCTGGGTATCCTGTTTATTCTTTTCAGACATCTTAATGAACCTCAACGCGTTTCATCACCATCACGCCAGCCCTGACTCTGCTGACGCAGCCGTCAGCAGCCGCGAGGTCAGTCGATGATGGCCTTGCCTGCCGCTGCTGTCCTTGCAGTTTCAGGACCCCAGTGATATATGTCCAATAATAAATAACGCCTTTCTGATAAGGAATCTTTATTACTGATGGACAATCGTCAACTGCACTCCTTTGTGATCCTGGCCGGGGAACTTCATTTCGGTAAGGCGGCGCTCAGACTGAATATCGCCCAGCCAGCCTTAAGCCAGCATATTAAGGCGCTGGAACAGGAGTGGGGGGTGAAGCTGTTTTTACGTAACCGGCGCAGCGTGGTATTAACCCATGAGGGGGCACAGCTGCTGGCGGATGCACGCCTGGCGGTCAGCCACTATGAAAAAATTCGTAAAACGGCGTTAAGCCTGCGTAAGGGGTTCAAAGGACGGATCCGGCTGGGCTATGTAGGCTCATCTATTATCGATCCGGTACTGGCAATGTTAATCAGCGGTTACCGAAAAGCCTGGCCCGAGATAGAAATTTCTATTGAAGAACATGATGTTAACCGACAATTAACCTTGCTGTTAAATGATGAGCTGGATATTGCGCTGGTGCGTTCGCCCGTTCCCCGCCAGGCGCAGCTGGATTATCTGGATTTAACCACCCGGCCGCTGATTGCCGTGCTGCCGCACCATCATCCACAGTTACATAACACGCGGATCAGCCTGAGCGATCTGGCAGAGGAGCCGTTCCTTATCCAGCAGGACCCACCGGGCGTGGGACTGGGCTGGTCAACGCTTTCAGCCTGCCTGCGCGCCGGTTTTACGCCGCAAAAGGTTCAGTTTACGCGGGATGTTTCCGTCGCAATTGGCCTTGTGGCCATCGGCATGGGCGTGACGCTGGCACCGGAAACCCAGCTTTCGGTGATGGTGCCGGAGGTGGACTATTGCCATCTGGATGACCCGCTGGCGACCACCACGCTGACGCTAAGCTGGCAAAGGCATATGCACAACAGCGCGGTGCGCGATTTTATCGCCTGTGCCCGCGAGCTGCTGTACTGAGCCAGCCAGATAAAGACAGGACAGAGGGCAAAACGGCTGAGCCACCTGGCCTGTCCGGGGCTATGGCGAAGCCAGCATCAGAGTTGTTCCAGCGCCAGGCGCAGGTCTTCAATCAAATCGTCCCGGTTCTCTATTCCAATGGATACGCGAATGGTCGACTCATCAATCCCGATGCGTGCGCGCACCTCCGCAGGCACACCGGAGTGCGTGGTGCTGGCCGGGTGACTGGCGAGGGACTCCGTACCGCCCAGGCTTACCGCCAGCTTAAACAGCTGCAGGGCATTCAGCAGCCTGAAAGCGACGGGTTGACCTCCCACCACGTCAAACGAGAAGGTTGAGCCCGCGCCGCTGCACTGTTTACTGAACGTCTGACCTGCCGAAGAGTCAGGGTCCAGAAAGGGAAGATAATGCAGCTTTTCGATTTTGGGGTGCCCACGCAGAAACTCAGCAATGGCGGCAGCATTCTCATTTGCCCGCTCCATGCGCAGCGACAGCGTTTCCAGCGAGCGGCCAATCATCCAGCAGGAGTGCGGGTCGAGCTGCGTGCCGATGGCGCTCCGCAGCGCTTTAATCTGCCGGATAAGCGCTCTACTGCCCATTGCCGCCCCGGCGATAAGATCCGAATGCCCGCCAACGTATTTTGTCAGGGAGTAGAGCGAAATATCCGCACCCTGTTCAATGGGACGCTGGAAAACCGGCCCGAGCAGCGTGTTGTCGCAGGCAATAAGCGGGCGATGCTGCTGCTGCTGTTCAATAGCGTCTGCAACCCGACTAATAAGCGCAATATCCACCAGGCTATTGGTGGGGTTGGCAGGAGATTCAATCAGAATCACCGATACGCGCCCCTGGCGCATGGCCTCGTTTGCCGCCGCCTGAACGGAAGCTTCATCAACGCCGTCAGAGAAACCCACGGTGGCTACGTTGAGCTGACGAAAGGTTTTGGTCAGCAGCGTTTCCGTGCCACCGTAAAGCGGTTGGGAATGCAGAATGGCATCGCCGGGTTTAACAAAGGCCAGCAGGGTGGTGGAGATGGCTGACATACCGGAGGAGAAAAGCGCGGCACTGTCGGTTCGCTCATAGAGAGCCAGCCGGTCCTCAACGATTTCACTATTGGGATGATTAAAACGCGAGTAAACCAGCCCGTTGGCACCTCCCTCTGGCGGTTCCCGCCGCCCGGAAACGTAGTCAAAAAAGTCTTTCCCCTCCTCAGCGCTGTTAAACACAAAGGTAGACGTCAGAAAAACCGGGGGCTTAACCGCACCTTCTGACAGGGCCGGGTCGTAGCCGTAGTTTACCATTTGCGTTTCCGGCTGTAGTTCGCGTACGCCGATATGGGTCTTTTTAGAATGAGGGGTAGCCATGCAATCTCCTGCCGATGTGGCATGCTGAAAAGGAATCACTTCAGCGTACGTTATCATGCGCATAATCGCGGCTGTAAATGAATTAACGTTCTATCTATAGAAGCTTTTGCGTTATAAAATTTCGATAAGCTGGTATTTGGAAGTCCATACGTCTGCCTGATAAAGGTGAGACGTCGAATCTGCTGGCGTAAATCGACTCTACAGGATGGGCCTGCTGCTTCAACCTTGTGCGGTCATAAGCCGACATCCCTGATATAATCCCACGCTTTCTTTTGTCCATATGTTAGCGCAGGGAGGCAGGTTGCCGACTGCACCCTCGGGGATCCAACGCTGGGTAACGGCGACTCGACGCGCTGGTATTGAGTTTTAACTGAATAAAATCAGTGAGATAAGTAATTTATGAAACATTCCGTAGAAGTGATGATCTCTGAGGCAGAGATCGCCAAACGTATCGCAGAATTAGGCCAGCAGATCACGGCGCAGTACCGTGACAGCGGCAGCGAAATGGTGTTGGTCGGGCTGCTGCGCGGCTCTTTTATGTTTATGGCGGATCTCTGCCGTAAAATCGACGTGCCTCACGAGGTCGACTTTATGACTGCATCCAGCTACGGCAGCGGTATGTCCAGCACCCGGGATGTCAAAATCCTTAAGGATCTGGATGAGGATATTCGCGGTAAGGACGTGCTGATTGTGGAAGATATCATCGACTCCGGCAACACGCTGAGCAAAGTTCGCGATATTCTCAGCCTGCGCCAGCCGAAATCACTGGCAATCTGCACCCTGCTGGATAAACCTTCACGTCGTGAAGTCGACGTACCGGTTGAGTACGTGGGCTTTACTATTCCAGATAAGTTTGTTGTTGGCTACGGCATTGACTATGCCCAGCGCTATCGTCACCTGCCGTACGTCGGCAACGTGGTGATGCTGGAAGAGTAAGACGCATTTTTGCAACTGGCCGTGCAGTCGGACCTGCGCACAAACGACTAAGGCCGGGTTTCCCGGCCTGTTATATGATGCGTCGCCTGTAATCAGTTGGGGCTTTCAAGCTCGTTAAGCAGGTTAGCAATGCCGTGGCGATAGCGCTGCTCAAGCGTTTCGCGGCTGGTGGCGGCGACCTCCAAATCACGCAGATAGCCGTCCTGAATGCCGTAAACCCAGCCGTGAATCGTGACTTTCTGGCCGCGCTTCCAGGCAGACTGCATCACAGTAGAATGCCCCAGATTGTAGACCTGTTCGATCACATTGATTTCACAGAGTTTATCAAAGCGTTTTTCCGGCGGCAGCTCACCCAGTAACGAACTATGCTTGTACCACAGATCGCGAATGTGCAGCAGCCAGTTGTTAATCAGGCCCAGCTCAGGATTTTCCACCGCCGCCTGTACGCCGCCGCAGCCGTAGTGACCGCAAATGATGATGTGCTCCACTTCCAGTACTTCAACGGCGTACTGCACGACAGAGAGGCAGTTTAGGTCCGTGTGAATCACCAGATTAGCGACGTTGCGGTGAACGAAGAGTTCGCCCGGCTCCAGGCCGGTGAGGCGCTCGGCCGGGACGCGGCTGTCGGAACAGCCAATCCAGAGAAATCGGGGCTTCTGGGCCAGTGACAGGCGCTCAAAGAAGCCCGGATCTTCCTCTTTCAGCAGTCTGGACCATTCGCGATTATTACTGATAAGGGTATTAATGTCTTTCATAGTTGTGTCGACCGATACTCGAAATGCGTGGCGATAATATAGGTCAACACGCCGTGATTTAAAACGTTAAACAAGCAAACCACACAAAACAGGGCACTCTTTAACCTATGACTTATGCACTGGAACTTGAAAAACTGACCAAAACCTATGCGGGTGGCGTTCAGGCCCTCAAGGGAATTGATTTGAACGTGGAAGCGGGTGACTTCTACGCGCTGCTCGGCCCTAATGGGGCGGGGAAATCCACCACCATTGGTATCATCAGCTCGCTGGTGAATAAAACGTCGGGCAGGGTCCGGGTGTTTGGATACGACCTGCAGCAGGATATGGTCAACGCGAAGCGTCAGCTGGGACTGGTGCCGCAGGAGTTTAATTTTAATCAGTTTGAAACCGTAATGCAGATTGTGGTCAGCCAGGCGGGCCTGTATGGCGTGATTAAAGCCGAGGCGATTAAGCGCGCTGAAAAATACCTTAAGCAGCTGGATCTGTGGGACAAACGTGATGAACGTGCCCGTATGCTTTCCGGGGGGATGAAGCGCCGCCTGATGATCGCCCGTGCGCTGATGCATGAGCCTAAGCTGCTGATTCTGGATGAGCCTACCGCTGGGGTGGATATTGAACTGCGCCGCTCAATGTGGACTTTCCTTCAGGATCTCAATGCCAGAGGCACCACCATTATTCTGACTACCCACTATCTGGAAGAGGCAGAAATGCTGTGCCGCAATATCGGCATCATTCAGAGCGGGGAGCTGGTGGAAAACACCACCATGAAAGGGCTGCTCTCCAAGCTGAAATCGGAAACCTTTATTCTCGATCTGGCGGCGAAAAGCCCACTGCCTCAGCTGGAAGGGTTTCAGTACCGGCTGGTGGATACCTCTACGCTGGAGGTCGAAGTGCTGCGTGAGCAGGGGTTGAACAGCGTATTCAGCCAGCTGAGTCATCAGGGCGTGCAGGTGTTAAGTATGCGTAACAAGGCTAACCGACTCGAGGAGCTGTTTGTAGACCTGGTTAATGGTCGTACAGGAGAGAAAGCATGACACATTTATACTGGGTAGCTCTGAAAAGCATCTGGGGAAAAGAGATTAACCGCTTCGCCCGTATCTGGATCCAGACGCTGGTGCCGCCGGTGATCACCATGACGCTCTACTTTATTATTTTCGGCAACCTCATTGGCTCTCGCATTGGCGATATGCACGGCTTTTCCTATATGCAGTTTATCGTGCCGGGTCTGATTATGATGGCGGTGATAACCAATGCCTACGCCAACGTGGCCTCGTCGTTTTTCAGCGCTAAGTTCCAGCGCAATATTGAAGAACTTCTGGTCGCGCCGGTGCCCACGCACGTGATTATTGCTGGCTACGTTGGCGGCGGCGTGGCGCGAGGGATTTGCGTAGGTATTCTGGTTACCGCTATTTCGCTGTTTTTCGTGCCTTTTCACGTTCATTCATGGCTGATGGTATCGGTCACGCTGGTGCTGACGGCGATTTTGTTTTCCCTTGCCGGTTTGCTCAACGCGGTGTTTGCCCGAACGTTCGATGATATCAGCCTGATCCCAACGTTTGTGCTGACGCCCCTGACTTATCTCGGCGGGGTATTCTACTCGCTAACGCTGCTGCCGCCATTCTGGCAGATGGTGTCGAAGCTGAATCCCATTGTTTATATGATCAGCGGCTTCCGCTTTGGCTTTTTGGGGATTAACGATGTGCCGCTGTTTTTCACCCTGGCGGTATTAGCGGGCTTTATCGCGGTGTTTTATCTGCTGGTATGGGTGCTTATTGAGCGCGGCAGAGGATTACGGACGTAGTTTTTTTCAGTTCAGATTAATATTGCAAAGGCTGTGGGCGTCGCCAATGGGTGGCGCCCTTGTGCCAGCATCCCTACTGGCCCATCCGGGTCTTCCTCTCTTCACTCAGCGCTGCGGCTCAGCAGCTCTCTCAGCCTACACAAACGTAACCCAATCTTTAGAGGTTGATCACTAAACATAACTAAATGTTATTGCTGAGCGACCTTATCCCCACGGGCACTCACTTAGTAACGTCGTGAACACGCTGTACTGGTATCAGCTATTACCGGATCTGGCACGATATACCTACTGGAAAACATAGGTTAACTGCGTGGTGCAGACCTGTTCATCTTCGGAGCGATTATTATGCCTGGTATTAGCCGATTACCTCCTGGTCATGTGGACTTACTCTCTTCCCAGAATGAAGAGAACGGGAGACCGAACGCTTCAAGTGCCTCCCTGGCGTCGGGTACCTCCCGGGCGTCTGGCGGATCGAGTACAGCCCAATCCTTCTATAGCCTTCCAAACGGCTCGAGGGGGTCTGGCGGATCGAGTACATCCCAATCCTTTTATAGCCTTCCAAACGGCTCCGGAGCCTCAATAGCATCTGACGCTACCCATTCGTCCCACGTATCTCATGAGTCCAGTGCATCCAACAGGAGCAGTGCGTCGGGTGAATCACAGGGTTCTAATGCATCCAACGGGCCCGGGGCGTCGGGGGAATCACACGAGTCCAGTGCGTCGCATGAGTCTCACGAATCCACTGCAACCCCTACCTCCCAGGTCTCCAGCGCGTCAAATACCTCTGAAGCGCAGCGCCAGCAGCAGATAGCGCAAATCAGTACCCAGCTCCGGGAATACTTCCCCGGCAGCGAAGAGCTCAATGACCTGATTCAGAACCGGTCTACCGAACTGCATGAGATGGGGGAAACGCCGCAGAGCATTGCCGCGAATATGGCAAAAGCACAAAAAATGGATTATATCAGCGATGCGGCAGGTGGGGCGGTGAAAGCCTTCCCCTTTGCTGTTTCCGGATTTGCTTCCGGTGCGGTAAAGCTCGGTTTAGGCATTGATGGAACCACACCAGGTACCGAGGCGCTGGCGGGGGCAGTAGACGGTGGAACCGCGATGGTGCTTAAGTCGGTCGGCGATAAGGTTTTTGCCGACACGGTAAAGGATTCGCAGTGGCTCGCCGCGGATGCCGACAAACTGGAGCCCGCCATGCAGAATGTGCTGAAGCAACGGGAAGGACTGGGTGAAAGCATGAAGCTGGCTCCGCTGGGTGGGCTGGGCTTTACCGGTCGTAATCTCGTCACTTCTACCGCAGCGGTCGCCAGTAAAAACAACCCCGCCGTTATCTCAAACCTCAATAACGTATTGAGTTTGGGGGCTGGCGCGGCAGGAAACGTTCTGACTAATGCGGCCAGTGCAACGCGGGGGCCGGAGTTCCTTTTTGGACGCACCGACTGGAAAGAACGTTATACGGCGCTCAACAATACCAGCGTATCGCACCAGATGGTTTCGGGGGGGGTAGACAGAGCAAAAACCCTGGTGGGCAGCTTATTCACGCCGAAAAACTATGCAAAAGGAGCGCTGAACATCGCGTCCGGCAATATGGTATCCGAAATTGGTACGCTGGCAGCGGGTATTGCAGGGACCAATGCTGTGCGCAATATCGTGCGGAATTCACCCGCGCATGGACCACTCAGCACGGCATCCTCAGCCACTATTGACGCCATTACCGGAAGACTGAGTGCGGCACAGCTAACCTCAAGAGGAGAGATCGCCGAAGACGCATATCTGAACGCGGCGTTATCGGGGGTGGCCTATGCGGCGCAGGGAGTGGCCGGTGCGCTGGCTGGGCCAGCGCCAACGCGTAATGATGAGTGGGTGGATAAAAAAGCCAGTGAGCTTGCTAACAGTAAGCTGGGGCAGGGCGTGGGAAAAGTCGTTGATAATACAATCGGAAGGGTAGCGACCAGCTCGCGCCAGTGGCAGGCTGAACAGCGCCGAAGTCAAATTGAGCGTAACACGGACAACATCGAAATGCAGCCTCAGGGCAATATGCCTGCTGAAGGGTAGTTCAGGTGAGTTTTGCCAGCGAAGATCGCGGTGGCTCATCCTGGACGTTTGCGCGCTGAATGATAATAGCGTGCGCGGTGTGCAGCAAAAAAGGGGCAGGCAACCTGCCCGCTCCTTTTATTCATACCGCTTTTTGATTGAGAATACTGTTTATTCAGGCCACCTGTACCGGGATAGATTTCGCCAGTCGCTTCATCTGATTATCCCCTTCAAAGTAGGCAACTTTTGGCTGCCATTGGCGTGCCGCGGCATCCGTCATCTGCACGTAGGAGCAGATAATCAAAATATCCCCTTCGCAGGCGCAGCGAGCCGCCGCGCCGTTTACCGAGATAATCTTCGAGCCGCGTTCGGCGGCAATCGCGTAGGTGGAGAAACGCTGTCCGTTAGTCACGTTGTAAATATCGATAGCTTCGTACTGAAGAATGCCGGAAGCGTCGAGAAAGTCCTGGTCAATGGCACAGGAGCCTTCGTAATTCAGATCCGCCTGAGTCACCTTCACCCGGTGGAGTTTGCCCTGTAGCATAGTACGGTTCATCGCCTTATTACCCTAGTTACAAAAGTTACCAGAAACACCCGCGCCATTATCCGCCGGGTATTATCAACGGCTACTGCATCAGTATCAGTCGGTGTTATCAACGACCACTGTGCCAGTATCAGCTGAGCACTATCACCTAATCCTGCGCCAGCTTCGGCTGAGCGAAATCACTCACTATTGCGTCAGATCAACCTGCTGATTATCGATCAGGCGGGCTTTGCCGAGCCAGGCGGCCATCAGAATCACCGCGTGCTGGCTATCGACATTGAGCGGCAGCAGCGTATTTGCATCGCAGATAGCCAGGCCATCGGCCCGCAATCCCTTTTCTGCCAGAGCGGTTTCAGCCTCGGCAATAATCTCTTCCAGATGGCGATCCCCGTTAGCCAGCCGCTGCGCCATGTTGTTCATCACGCGGCTTACCGTCGGTGCCAGCTTGCGTTCATCAGCGGTCAGATAGCCATTACGTGAGCTGAGCGCCAGGCCATCCTTCGCCCGAACGGTAGGCACGCCAACGATCTCAATATCGTAACCCATATCGGCCACCATTTTGCGGATCAGCGCCAGCTGCTGATAATCCTTTTCGCCGAAGCAGGCGAGATCGGGCTGGACCAGATTGAACAGCTTGCTGACGATGGTGGAAACGCCGCGAAAATGGCCGGGACGGCTGGCACCCTCCAGCAGGCTGGAGAGGCCGGGAACCTCGACAAAGGTCTGCTCGCTCAGCCCTTGTGGATAGACGTCGCCAGGTGCCGGAGCAAAGACCAGATCCACCTTGCGTCGGTTCAGCTTTTCGCAATCTTCCTGCAACGTTCGGGGGTAGCGGGCCAGGTCGTCAGGGCGTTCAAACTGCATCGGATTAACAAAAATGGAGACCACCACAATATCAGCCTGCTCGCGCGCTTCGTCAACCAGCGTCATATGCCCGTCATGCAGATTTCCCATGGTGGGGACCAGCGCAATACGTTTACCCTCCTGCCGCCAGCGCCGGATCTCCCGACGCAGCATCGGCAGGGTTTCAATAATCAGCACGGATATTCTCCTGAGTTAGTGGAAACTGTGTTCTTCAGCCGGATAAATTCCCGCTTCAACGTCCGACACATACTGCCTGACCGCTGCGCGGATATCGCCGGTATCGGCGAGGAAGTTTTTGGCAAAGGAGGGAACATGCCCACCGGTAATGCCAAAGGCATCATGCATCACCAGAATCTGGCCGTCGGTAACGTTGCCCGCGCCAATGCCGATCACCGGAATGGTCAGCGCGTCGGTAATGCGTTTTGCCAGCGCCACGGGAACGCACTCCAGCACCAGCATCTGTATACCGGCGGCTTCCAGCGCCAGCGCATCTTCCAGCAGGCCGTCAGCGGCCTCGCTTTCGCGGCCCTGCACCTTATAGCCGCCAAAGATATTAACCGACTGCGGCGTAAGGCCAAGATGTCCACAGACCGGCACCGCACGTTCGGTCAACTGCTTCACCGTCTCGCTCAGCCATTTTCCGCCCTCCAGCTTGACCATATTGGCCCCGGCACGCATCAGCTGCGCGGCGCTCTCACAGGCCTGCTCCGGCGTGGCATAACTCATAAAGGGTAGATCGGACATCAGCAGGGCCGCTGGTGCCCCCCGGCGTACCGCCTGCGTGTGATAGACAATATCGGACAGAGTGACGGGCAGCGTTGAGTCATGCCCCTGTACCACCATGCCGAGGGAATCTCCGACCAGCATGACCTGGAGGCCTTCGTCGCTGAACAGGCGGGCAAAGCTATAGTCGTAGGCGGTTATGGACGCAAAGCGGCGTCCGCTTTTTTTCCACTGGCGAAGCGTCGTGATTGTTGTGGGTTTCATCGCAACCTCTTTAGGCATTTTATAATGGACGTATCTTAATGGATGGGGAAAGGGTTTGCACATGGCCAGGTGCCGCGGGTCAGGTCCTGCGATCCTGGGCCATCAGAACAGGCGCTATGCCCAGCGGCGGATGGCCGAGGTGTCCAGTTCCGCAAGCAGATCGTTGAGGCGCTGACCGTCCGGGAGGGCAGCATCGGGGGCGATCTCAAGCAGCGGCAGCAACATAAAGGCGCGATTGTGCATATCGTAATGCGGCAGGATCAGGCGCGGGGTGTTTAGCCGCAGGTGGCCAAAGAGCATGATATCAATATCAAGGGTGCGGGGGCCCCAGCGGTCTTTTTTGCGCACCCGGCCCTGCTCCAGCTCAATGCGCTGCGTCGCGTCCAGCAGCGCTTCAGGCGTTAGCTGGGTATTAAGTGCGACCGCGGCGTTGAGGAAATCGGGCTGGTCGGGTGGGCCGTAGGGCGGCGTACGATAGAAAGACGAGGTGGCGATGCGCTGGGTGGAGGGCAGTTTATCCAGCGCATCAAGTGCGTCATGCACCTGATGCAGCGGATCGGCAAGATTACTGCCCAGGGCCAGATAAACGCGGGTCATACGTTATTGCTGTTACCGTCGCGGCGCGGACCGGGAACGCGCTTGCGCGGGCGACGGGTGCGGCGACGCGGAACGGGATCGTCGCCCAGCGTATTCAGCATGGTCTTTTGCTGCGGCGGGGCTGAGACCTGGAATTCATTCCACCAGGCGGAGAGGCGCAGCAGCTCCTGATTATTTTCCACCTCGGCGCGCAGCGCCAGCAGATCGTAGGCCGCGCGGAATTTAGGATGCTCCATCAGCTTCCAGGCGCGTTTGCCGTGACGGCGGGAGAGCCGCAGCTGCAGCTGCCAGATATCCCGAACCAGCGTGGTAATGCGTTTAGGGATCGCCAGCGACCGGCAGGCTTCGTCCAGTACGTCGTTCATGGCCAGCGCAAAGGCGTCGTAATAGGCCAGGCCGCTCTCCTGAGCGATTTTCTGCGCCGCTTCCAGCTGGGGATACCAGAAAATAGCGGCAAACAGGAACGCCGGATTAACGCGCATCTGATTATGGATGCGGTTATCGGTGTTTTTAAGCACCTGTTCAATCATCCGCTCCATATTACTGTCGCCGTTCTCCGTAAAGTTACGGGTGATGATCGGAAACAGCGGCTGGAAAAGCTGGAATTCACGCAGCTTGACCCAGGTGGCATAGCCATAGCCCGTTTGCAGCAGCTTAAGCGTCTCTTCAAACAGACGGGCAGCGGGAATATCATGCAGCAGCGTCGCCAGGCGGGGGATCGGTTCGGCAGTTTCCGGCGCGATCGACATATTCAGCCTGGCGGCAAAGCGAATGACGCGCAGCATCCGTACCGGATCTTCGCGGTAGCGCGTTTCCGGATCGCCAATCAGGCGGATAATACCCTGTTGCAGGTCGCTCAGACCCCCAACGTAGTCACGTACGCTAAAATCCGCCACGCTGTAGTAGAGGCTGTTGATGGTCAGATCGCGGCGCTGGGCATCGTCTTCAATGGTGCCGAATATGTTGTCGCGCAGCAGCATACCGTTCTGACCGCGCTGGGAATTATTGCGATTTTCTTCGAGTTGCTCCGCCTCGTGGTGCCCGCGGAAGGTGGCCACCTCAATGATTTCCGGCCCAAACATCACGTGCGCGAGGCGGAACCGACGCCCAACCAGACGGCAATTGCGAAACAGCTTGCGCATTTGCTCCGGGGTGGCATTGGTGGTCACATCGAAATCTTTTGGTATTTTCCCCAGCAGCAGATCGCGCACGCCGCCGCCCACCAGATAGGCTTCATACCCGGCTTTATTCAGTCGGTATAATACCTTGAGGGCATTTTCACTGATGTCTTTACGCGAAATAGTATGACGATCGCGAGGGATAACGGTCATCTGCGGGACAACCTCAACCTTAGCTGGCGTTTCGTCTTCGCGACTCAAAACTTTTCGGCAAAAATTAGCAACTCGGGAAAAAATGGGACACCTCGATAGTGACAATTAATCTGGGCGAAAAAAAATAGCGGCTAATCATAGCTCAGTGCGGGGCGTTTGAGAATGCTCATATTAACTCCCCCGTCATCTTTCACGCTGCGGCAGGACGCTTTTACCCTGATATTGTCTGCCAGAGCGTATCGGCAAGACGGTAACGGCGTTACTGCTTTCCGCTATTCGTTGCGTACTGCACGTGGTTTGCTGAAGCCGTAAGCGGGACGCCAGACAAATCCCACTGCTGCACCGCCTGCTTAAGCAGAGCGGTCAGCGTCAGATCCTGCCACTCTTCGCTGACCGGCTGGCCGAGAAAATGCAGCGCTTCTATTAGCACGGGGCGCGGATCGCCCGGCGGCAGCGGCGCTGCGTGATTCTGTTTAGATAGCTTATTACCGTCCGGCCCGGTCGCCAGCGGCAGGTGTAAATAGTTCGGTACCGGCCAGCCAAACCGTTGAAACAGCGTTATCTGACGCACCGTCGGCGCAATAAGATCAGCGCCTCTGACCACCTCGGTCATCCCCTGATAGTGGTCATCCACCACCACCGCCAGATTGTAAGCGAACAGCCCGTCGCGGCGATGAATAATGAAATCTTCCCGCGCCAGGGCGCTATCGGGCCGCACCTCCCCCCGCAGAATATCCTGAAAGAGGCAGGCGGGCTGAGTCGATTTCAGGCGCAATGCCGCGTTATCCGGACCCTGGTTCAGCTCACGGCAGTGGCCATCATACACGCCGCCGAGCTGCTGGATACGACTGCGCGGACAGGTACAGTAATAGCTGAAGTGGCGCTCATTAAGCCACCTCAAGGCCGCACGATAGGCATCATGACGCTGGGACTGCCAGAGAATTTCGCCGTCCCAGTGCAGGCCGTACTGCTCCAGCTGTTGCAAAATGCGCTGAGCGGCGCCAGGAACCTCGCGAGGGGGATCGATATCTTCGATACGTACCCGCCACAGCCCCTGCTGAGAACGCGCGCGCAGGTAGCTGCCAAGGGCCGCAATTAACGAGCCGAAGTGCAGTTCACCGGAGGGAGAGGGGGCGAAGCGCCCGATATAAGCGGAGGTGTTATTCATAGAGAGAGGCAGTGAAGTGGCCGCAGGGCCAGCTTCACTGCACAGTCTTGCGGCCATTAACCGGCCATTTGTTTTTCGCGGATTTCTGCCAGCGTTTTACAGTCGATACAGAGATCGGCGGTAGGACGCGCTTCAAGGCGACGAATACCGATTTCAACGCCACAGGACTCGCAGTAGCCGAAATCGTCATCTTCTACTTTCTTCAGCGTCTTCTCGATCTTTTTAATCAGCTTGCGCTCGCGGTCACGGTTACGCAGTTCAAGGCTGAATTCCTCTTCCTGGGCCGCGCGATCGACCGGATCGGGGAAGTTGGCGGCTTCATCCTGCATATGAGAAACCGTACGGTCAACTTCATCCCGAAGCTGGTTGCGCCAGGCTTCAAGGATCTTCTTGAAATGCTCCAGCTGGGCTTCATTCATGTACTCTTCGCCCGGTTTCTCCTGATAAGGCTCCACCCCAGCGATGGCGAGAATACTCAGAGACGAGGTTTTACGGGTTTGCCCTTCTTGCATGTTGCTTCTCCTGGATAACACGCACTATCGATCCCCACTTGGGGAAAAAAACAGGTCGCTATAAATAACAGAAGCGATTGAGGTTAGCAATTATTCCTGAACATGCCTTGACAAGGCTGTGAGGAAAAGCGTATCTGGCGCGCGGCAGAAGTAATTTAATAACAATCAATTGACCTCTGGTTTACGACGTCACCGAAATTGCCTTTTTTAAATCTATGCCGGTGGGCGACAGCTGCGCCTTATAACATAGCACCTCAACACCGCTCTGCTGTGCCTGTGCCAGTAGTTCTGCGTAGCGCACATCAATATGACGCGCGGGGGCAACGTCCTCAATCCCCGAGTGCAAAACGGCAAAAAATAGCACCGCGCGCGCGCCCTGTTCGGCGATCTTCGTAAGTTCACGAAGATGCTTCTGACCACGCTCGGTGACCGCATCCGGGAAGAACCCTCTACCCTGCTCGAGGAGCGTCACGGATTTGACTTCAATATAGCAGTTTACCCGACTGTCTGCCTGCAACAGGAAATCAATACGGCTCTTTTCGTCGCCGTATTTCACCTCAGCGCGCAGGCTGGTGTAACCGGATAATTCTGGAATCCGCTGCGCCTCCAGCGCCTCCCTGACCAGGGTGTTGGCGCGCAGGGTATTCACGCCGATCCAGTCGCCCTGTTGCGTTTCCGTCAGCTCCCAGCTGTGCGGATATTTTCGCGTCAGGCTGTCCGAGGTGGAGTACCACACCCGATCGCCCGGCGTGGCACAGCCGGTCATCGCGCCAGTATTGGCGCAGTGCAGCGTCATTTCCGTTCCTTCCGGGGTGACCACGTCAGCCAGAAAGCGCTTATAGCGTTTAATCAGCGTCGCCGGACGCAGTGCGGGGGTATAGTTCATTTCTCTTCCTGTGACAGCGGCCACGCGGCAACTTCGCTATAGCGTGTGCGGCCTTGCGCATAAATGGACTGAAACAGCGCGAAGCGTTCCACGCGAAACGGCCAGCTAAAATTGCGTGGCGGCAGCGACACGGGCTGGGTAGCCTGACGCAGCAGGGTGACGTGCGGATGAAAGGGCATTGTGCTCTGATGGCATCCGCTGCGCGCCGCCTGCGAACGCAGGAGTTCGGCCAGCTGTAGCAGCCCGCGCGGCGATCGTCTGGGACCCAGCCATACCACGCCCGATCGCGGCCAGTGTCCGGCATCATCCAGCGTCAGCGTAAAAGGTGCCTGACGGATGCGGCTCGCCAGCCGCTGTAGCGCGCGGGATTTCTCTTCACCGATCTCGCCTAAAAAGGCCAGCGTCAGGTGCAGATTAGCCGCGGCTACCGGGCGACCTGTCCCGGCGACAAAAGTATCGGCCCGCCACTGAATGATGCCCTGCCTGCTCTCTTCCGGCAGGCTGATGCCAAAAAACAGCTTTTTTTGCTCACTCATGGTGCTCTCCGGTATTCCATAAGCAGGAATGCTACAATGCCCAGCTGATTCAGACCACTACGTTATGGAGCCAAAAGTGAGTTCATATCCGGTCGGTGCCGTTTTACCTGAACTGCTTGATGCGCTGCGCCGCTCGCCCCAGGTATTGCTTGCCGCCCCTACCGGCGCCGGGAAATCGACCTGGCTGCCGCTACAGATCCTGCACCAGGCTAACTTCAGCGGACGCATCCTGCTGCTGGAGCCGCGTCGGCTGGCGGCGCGTAACGTGGCTCAGCGCCTGGCGGAGCAGCTTAACCAGCAGCCGGGGGAGACCATTGGCTACCGGATGCGATCGGAGAGCCGTGTCGGGCCAACAACCCGACTGGAAGTGGTGACGGAGGGCATCCTCACCCGGATGCTGCAACAGGATCCCCTGCTGGAGGGCATTTCGCTGGTGATCCTTGATGAGTTTCACGAGCGAAGCCTGCAGGGCGATCTGGCGCTGGCGCTGCTGCTGGACGTGCAGCAGGCGCTGCGGGACGATCTGAAAATATTGCTGATGTCGGCCACGCTGGATAATGCCCGTCTCCAGGCCCTGCTGCCGGATGCCCCGGCTATCGCTTCAGAAGGGCGCGCGTTTCCGGTCGAACGTCGCTATGTCACGCTGCCCTCGCATCTGCGCATGGAAGACGCCGTGGCGTGTCAGGTCAGTCAGCTCCTGTGCGAGGAGCACGGCTCCCTGCTGCTCTTTCTGCCGGGGGTCGGCGAGATCCAGCGTGTGCTCACGCAGCTCTCAGCACGGGTTGCCACGGATGTCGATCTCTGCCCGCTCTACGGCGCGCTGCCGCTCGCTGAACAGCGCAAAGCGATCCTCCCCGCGCCTGCGGGCCGCCGCAAAGTGGTGCTGGCAACCAATATTGCGGAAACCAGCCTGACCATTGAGGGGATCCGACTGGTGGTCGACAGCGCGCTGGAACGCACGGCGATATTTGATGCACGCAGCGGGCTAACGCGGCTGCAAACGCAGCGGGTCAGCCAGGCTTCAATGACTCAGCGCGCCGGTCGCGCGGGGCGTCTGGAGCCGGGTATCTGCCTGCACCTGATGGCGAAAGAGCAGGCAGAGCGCGCCGCCAGCTATGCAGACGCGGAGATCCTGCATACAGATCTGGCCTCCCTGTGGCTGGAAATATTGCAGTGGGGCTGCCGCGATGTCAGTCAGCTCCAGTGGTTGGATCGCCCGCCGGAGAGCGGAATTCAGCAGGCCGCGCGCCTGCTGCGCCTGCTGGGCGCCACCGATGCCAGCGGGCAGCTCAGCGCAAAAGGGCGGCGTATGGCCCGGATCGGCGCCGATCCCCGGCTGAGCGCCATGCTGGCCGATGCGGGCAGCGATGCCGACAGCGTGGCTACGGCTGCGCTGCTGGTAGCGATGCTGGAAGAACCCGCGCGCGGCAGTAGCGATCTCCGCGACAGCTTCCACCGCCGTCAGCCTAACTGGCTGGCGCGGGCAAAACAGCTGCAAAAGCGCCTGAAGCTGACCAGCGGCCTGCCGGACAGCGAAAAAATTGCGCCTCTGCTCGCCGGGGCTTTCCCGGACCGGGTAGCCCGCCAACGCGGCGAGGCCGGACGCTATCAGCTGGCGAACGGCAGTGGGGCAATGCTCGACGGTACGGATGCCCTTAACCGTTATGAATGGTTGATTGCGCCGGGTCTGTTACAGGGCAGCGCCGGAACCTCCGCGCGCATCCTTCAGGCGATGCCGGTAGAACCTGAGCGGCTGGTTAAGCAGCGTCCCGGCCTGGTGGAACAGCGCACTGAGGTGGAGTGGGATGAACAGCGCGGTACGCTGCGCGCCTGGCAGCGGGAGCAGATTGGTGAGCTGGTGCTCAAGGCACAGCCGCTGAATAAGCCCGATGAAGCGGATTTGCATCCGGCGATGCTGCGCTGGATCCGCAGCAAAGGGCTGTCGGTGCTCAACTGGACGCCGCAGGCGGAACAGCTACGGATCCGGCTGGTGTGTGCCGCACGCTGGCTGCCGGAAGAGGGATGGCCTGCAGCCGATGAGGCCAGCCTGCTGGCCGGACTTGAGCGCTGGCTGCTGCCGATGATGAGCGGCGTGCGGGACGCAAAAGGGCTGCGACAAATTAACGCCGCCAGCGCTTTATTACAATTACTCACATGGTCACAGCGTCAGCAACTGGATACTGCTCTGCCAACTCACTACACTGTGCCCACCGGAAGCCGGCTGCCGATTCGCTACGACGAAGAGAATCCGCCGGCGCTGGCGGTTCGTCTGCAGGAGATGTTTGGCGAAGCGCAGAATCCGTGCGTGGCCGGGGGCCGTATTCCGCTGGTGCTGGAACTGCTCTCACCCGCGCAGCGACCGTTGCAGATCACCCGCGACCTGGCCGCGTTCTGGCAGGGTGCCTGGCGCGAGGTACAGAAAGAGATGAAGGGTCGCTACCCTAAACACGTCTGGCCGGACGACCCGGCAACGGCAGCGCCGACGCGGCGCAGCAAAAAATATTCTGCGCCCTCCTGACGGTGGCGCGCAGGCAGGCATTTCGGAAGGTTCCCGTTCCGAAGCGAGTTGAGTCATAACAGAGTAGTCGGCCTGGCCGACGGCTACCCCTGGAGAAAAGAAACAGATGTCTGACGATCGCGAACCCATTGGGCGCAAAGGCAAACAGCCCAAACCTCCGCGCAAGACGGCGGGCAGAGGTCGCCGCAGGGATGATGAACATGATGAATACGATGATTTTCAGGACGATGACAATGAAGACGAGGAGATAAAACCGGTGCCACGTAAAGGAAAAGGGCGTCCATCGCGGAAAAAAAGGGGCTGGCTGAGCCTGTTGATCAAGCTACTGCTGATCTTTATCGTGCTGATGGCGGCCTACGGGGTTTACCTCGATTCGCAAATCCGCAGCCGCATTGACGGCAAAGTCTGGCAGCTGCCCGCCACGGTCTATGGCCGTATGGTCAGCCTTGAGCCGGGCATGTCTTACAATAAAAAAGAGATGATCGCCCTGCTGGAAGGCACACAGTACCGCGAGGTGACGCGCATGACGCGGCCCGGCGAGTTTACCGTGCAGGCCAACAGCATTGAGATGATCCGCCGCCCGTTCGATTTCCCGGACAGTAAAGAGGGGCAGATCCGCGCGCGTCTGAGCTTCAGCAATGACACCCTCTCTGAGATCAAGAACCTCGACAGCGGTCGGGATTTTGGTTTCTTCCGCCTCGATCCACGCCTGATCACCATGCTGCAATCCCCCAATGGTGAGCAGCGCCTGTTTGTGCCGCGTGCAGGCTTCCCCGATTTACTGGTGGATACCCTGGTCGCTACCGAAGATCGTCATTTCTACCAGCATGATGGCATCAGCTTCTACTCGATTGGCCGCGCCTTCCTCGCCAACATCACCGCCGGACGTGCGGTGCAGGGCGGTAGTACGCTGACGCAGCAGCTGGTGAAAAACCTGTTTCTGACCAACGAGCGATCGCTGTGGCGTAAGGCTAACGAAGCCTATATGGCCCTGATCATGGATGCGCGTTACGGTAAAGATCGTATTCTTGAGCTGTATCTGAATGAAGTCTACCTCGGGCAGGCGGGCAACGATCAGATCCGCGGCTTCCCGCTGGCCAGCCTCTACTACTTTGGCCGCCCGGTCGATGAGCTGAGCCTCGATCAGCAGGCGCTGCTGGTGGGCATGGTGAAGGGGGCGTCGCTCTATAATCCGTGGCGCAACCCGAAGCTGGCGCTGGAACGCCGTAACCTGGTGCTGCGTCTGCTACAGCAGCAGAAGGTTATCGATCAGGAGCTGTACGATATGCTGAGCGCCCGACCGCTGGGCGTCCAGCCGAAGGGCGGGGTGATTACGCCGCAGCCGGCCTTTATGCAGATGGTACGTAACGAGCTGCAGGCGAAGCTGGGTGATAAGGTTAAAGACCTGTCAGGCGTGAAAATCTTCACCACGCTGGATCCTGTCTCGCAGGATACGGCGGAAAAAGCGGTGGAAGAGGGGATCCCGGCGCTGCGTAAACAGCGGGGTATTAACGACCTGCAAACCGCCATGGTGGTTGTCGATCGCTTTAGCGGCGAAGTGCGTGCTCTGGTGGGCGATGCGGATCCGCAGTACGCCGGCTATAACCGTGCGCTACAGGCCCGTCGATCCATCGGTTCACTGGCTAAGCCTGCTACCTACCTGACGGCGCTGAGCCAGCCCGATAAATACCGTCTGAACAGCTGGATTGCCGACAATCCTATCGCGCTGAAGCAGCCCAACGGGCAGATCTGGAAACCGCAGAACGACGACCGTCGCTTTAGCGGCCAGGTGATGCTGGTGGACGCGCTCACCAACTCGATGAACGTGCCGACGGTGAACCTGGGGATGACCCTCGGCCTGCCGCAGGTGGTGGATACCTGGACCAGACTGGGCGTGCCAAAAGATCAGCTCCAGCCGGTTCCCGCGATGCTGCTGGGGGCGCTGAACCTGACGCCGATCGAAGTCGCCCAGGCGTTCCAGACCATCGCCAGCGGCGGTAACCGCGCTTCGCTCTCCGCGCTGCGCTCGGTGATTGCGGAAGACGGTACGGTACTCTACCAGAGCTTCCCGCAGGCCGAACGCGTGGTGCCTGCACAGGCGGCCTGGCTGACGCTGTATGCGATGCAGCAGGTTGTTGATCACGGTACGGCGCGTGCGCTGGGCGCCCGCTATCCGAAGGCCCATCTGGCCGGGAAGACCGGGACCACCAACAACCAGATAGACAGCTGGTTTGCAGGCGTTGACGGCAAGGAAGTGGCGATCACCTGGATTGGTCGTGATAATAACCAGCCGACGAAGCTGTACGGTGCCAGCGGTGCAATGCAGATCTACCGTCGTTACCTGGATAATCAGGCACCGATGCCGCTGATGGCTACGCCGCCGGAGGATATCGCACCGATGAACGTCGATTCTGCCGGTAACTTCGTCTGCGGCTCCGGTAGCAGCAGCTGGCGTACACTGCCCGTGTGGACGACCGATGCCAACGCGCTTTGCCAGCAGCAGGCCCAGCTGGTGCAGCAGCAGCAGTTGCAGCAGCAGAATGAGCAGCAGCAGGGCGGTCAGCAGCAGGGTGAGCAGAAGGACAGCAACGGCGTGGCGGGATGGATCAAGGATATGTTTGGTAAATAACCCGACCCTACGGATAAAAACCGGCCCCTCAGGGGGCCGGTTTTTTTTTGGCTGGCGCGTAAAGCGTGTAAATAAGATGAAAAAAGTGCGTTAGTACCAGCAGAACTTTTAAAATCCTGTTTACCCCGTATAAACTGCGGTTATTTCCCCTTTCAGGCGGCAGAAACGTTGATGATTTTTGCTTGCGCCAATTCCGTCGTTTCGCATATTATCCAATCGTTATAATAATAATTATCGTTTACGTTTGCATTTAACTTATTACATCCAGAGAAAAGCACAATGGCGACCGAATTTTTGCTTCCTTTTTCACCAATTAATACCTCTAAACGCCAACTGGCCGTCCTGGTGACGCTGGCGGTTTCGTCCTCTTCCGCCTTCGCGGCTGAGCAGACCATGACCGTCGATGCCAGCGCGGCGCCGCAGGAGAGCGCCTGGGGACCAGCGCCAACCATCGCGGCTAAGCACAGCGCGACCGGCACTAAAACCGATACGCCGATAGAAAAAAATCCGCAGTCGGTTTCCGTCGTCACTCAGGAAGAGATGGCGCTGCATAACGTCACCACGGTGAAAAGCGCCTTCAACTACACGCCGGGCGTATTGACGGGCAACCGCGGCAGCTCCAACGTGATAGATGCGCTCTCGATTCGTGGCTTTAGTGAAACCAATACCAACCAGTATCTGGATGGCCTGAAATTACAGGGCGATAACTACTCTGAATTCGCTATCGATCCCTACTTCCTGGAGCGCGCCGAGCTGCTGCGCGGCCCGGTTTCGGTTCTGTATGGAAAAAGTAACCCGGGCGGGGTGGTGTCACTGGTCAGCAAGCGTCCGACCACTGAAACCCTGCGCGAAGTGCAGTTCCAGATGGGCACCGACAACCGCTTCTCTACCGGTTTTGATTTCGGTGGCGCGATTGATGATGCGGGCGTCTACTCGTACCGCCTGACCGGTCTGGCTCGCAGCCAGGATGCGCAGCAGGACATGCAGAAGGAAAAGCGCTACACCCTCGCGCCTTCTTTTAGCTGGCAGCCGGATGATAAAACCAATTTTACCCTGTTGACCTATTTCCAGAACGAACCGCAAACCGGCTACTACGGCTGGCTGCCGCGTCAGGGGACGGTGGTACCGTTCGTCGATGCGAATGGCAATCAGCATAAGCTGGGCCGGGATTTTGATGAAGGCGAAGCCAGCAACAAGATCTCCCGCAACACCAAAATGATTGGCTATAACTTTTCGCACAGCTTCGACGATACCTGGACCGTGCGGCAGAACCTGCGCTATGCCGATCTGCGCACGAATTATCGCAGCATTTACGGCAACGGTTTCGACAGCAGCACCAATACCATTACGCGCGGCTACGCCCTCTCTGAGGAAAAACTGAATCAGTTTGCCGTCGATAACCAGCTGCAGGCGAAGTTCGCCACCGGGCAGGTGGATCATACGCTGCTGATGGGCGTCGACTATCAGCGCACCCGCAACGATATCAACGCCGGTTTCGGCTCGGCGACCTCGCTCAGCGCGCTGGATCCGCAGTATGGCAGCGATCAAATGGTGCCCGGTTCACTGTTTCCCTATCACTATCTGAACAAGCAGGAACAGACCGGCCTGTATACTCAGGATCAGATGGAGTGGAATCGCTGGGTATTGACCCTGGGCGGACGCTACGACTACGCGATGACCTCTGCCTACAACCGCAGCGGCGACAGCCTTGCAAAAAACCACGATCAGGCGTTTACCTGGCGCGGCGGGCTTAACTACGTTTACGACAACGGCATCGCACCTTACTTTAGCTACAGCGAATCCTTTATTCCGACCGCGGGCAGCACCCTGGACGGCGCGACGTTCGATCCTTCCCGCGCCAAACAGTATGAGGCCGGAGTGAAATATGTGCCGAAAGATCGCCCCCTGGTGCTAACCGGAGCGGTCTATCAGCTGACCAAAACCAAAAACCTGACTGCCGATCCGCGCAATCTTAACTTCAGCGTGCAGGGCGGTGAAATCCGCTCGCGCGGCGTAGAGCTGGAGGCCAAAGCGGCGGTCAACGAAAACGTCAACGTGACGGCGGCCTACACCTATACCGATGCAGAATATACTCACGATACTCTGCTGAAGGGCAAGACGCCGGTTGAAGTGCCGAAAAATATGGCCTCCCTGTGGGCAGACTATACCTTCCATGAAACCGCACTCTCCGGCCTGACCCTGGGCGCAGGCGTGCGCTATATCGGTGAGAGTAAAGGCCTGTACGCAGAGACGGCAGAAAATGGCGTTAAGAGTAATCAGAACTTTGACGTCGCAGGCTATACCACGGTGGATGCGCTGGTAAAATACGATCTGGGCCGCTTTGGCATGCCGGGCTCGTCAATTGGCGTTAACGTGAGTAATCTGTTTAATCGTAACTACGTTGCCAGCTGCTACCGCGACTATGCCTGCTACTGGGGCGCTGAGCGTGAGATCGTCGGCACGGCAACCTTCCGTTTCTAATCTTTGCACCCGGGCGCGGCTCTGCTGCGCCCACCAATCAGAAGACCGCTATGTCTCATCTGCATGCAACTGAAACCACCTTTTCGCTTGATAACGCCTCCTTTACCGTTCCTGGCCGTACGCTGTTGCAGCCGCTGTCCCTGACCTTTCCTGCCGGGAAAGTTTGCGGGCTGATTGGTCACAATGGCTCGGGTAAATCAACGCTGCTGAAGCTGCTTGGCAGGCACCATGCCGCCACCGCAGGCCGGGTATTGCTCAACGATCGGCCGGTGTCAGAATGGAAGGGAAAAGCCTTTGCCCGTGAGGTGGCCTATCTGCCGCAGCAGCTGCCGTCCGCAGAAGGGATGACGGTACGCGAGCTGGTGGCGATGGGGCGATATCCGTGGCACGGTGCGCTGGGGCGTTTTGGCCCGGAGGACTGCGATCGGGTTGATGAGGCCATTGCGCTGGTGGGGCTGGACGCGTTTGCTAAGCGGCTGGTTGACAGCCTCTCCGGGGGAGAGCGTCAGCGAGCCTGGATCGCCATGCTGGTGGCGCAGAATAGCCGCTGCCTGCTGCTGGATGAACCGACCTCGGCGCTGGATATTGCGCATCAGGTTGAGGTGCTGGCGCTGATCCAGCGGCTGAGCCACGAGCGCGGCCTGACGGTGATCGCGATCCTTCATGATATTAATATTGCCGCCCGCTACAGCGACTGGCTGGTGGCGCTGCGGGAAGGGGAAATGATCGCCCAGGGGGATGCCGCAGCCATTATGCAGGCGGAATCACTTGGGCGCATTTACGGCATCCCCATGGGGATTTTGCCTCATCCTCACGGCGGCGCGCCGGTGAGCTTTGTATACTGAGGGACTGAGACGTCATGCCGGATCTTTTTCGCCGCCGCCTGCTGATGGCGATGGCGCTTTCACCCCTGCTGCCTGCGCTGCAAAGCCAGGCGGCACAGGACATTGATGTCAGCCGTATTATTACACTTGAATGGCTGCCCGCCGAGCTGCTGCTGGCGCTCGGTGTGGCACCGATGGGCGCGGCTGAAATTTTCAACTACCAGCAGTGGGTCGGCCAGCCTGCCCTACCGGCATCCACGGTGGATGTCGGCCTGCGTACTGAACCTAATCTGGAGCTCATTATCCAGATGAAACCCTCCCTGATCCTTTTCTCCTCGGGCTATGGCCCGGCGCGGGACATAATCGATCGGATTGCCCCCTCGATGGGCTTTCCTTTCAGCGATGCCAGCGGGAAACCCCTGACCATGGCGCGCAACTCCCTGATGCAGCTGGCAGAGCGGGTAGGGCGTGTACCGCAGGCGAAAGCCCATCTGGCGCAGTACGATGCTTACGTGGCCGGGGCCAAAACGCGGCTGGCGCATCGCGCGAAAAGGCCGCTGCTGCTGATGTCGATTCTCGATTCACGCCATGCGCTGGTTTTCGGTAAGGGCAGTATGTTTCTTGAAGTAATGAATGCCCTGGATATTGAAAACGCCTGGCGGGGAGAAACCAACTTCTGGGGCAGCGCGGTTATTGGTATCGAACGCCTGGCGACGATGCATAATGTGGAGGCGATCTGCTTCGATCATGAAAATGATGCCCTGGTGCAGCAGGTCACCTCGACGCCGCTCTGGCAGTCGATGCCCTTCGTACGTGAAAACCGCTTCCAGCGCGTGCCGCAGGTCTGGTTCTATGGCGCAACGCTGTCTGCGATGCGCTTTTGTCAAACGCTTGAACGCGCGCTGGGGACATCATGAAGACCACTTTTCGCTTCCCGATGACCCTGCTGACGCTGTTATTTGCGCTGGCCGCGCTGCTGACTTTTTACAATTTCGGCCAGCATCTGCCACGCGACCAGTGGCTGAGCGCGTTCACTGCCCCGGACAGGGATAGCGTTACGCAGATGGTGTTCCACTACAGCCTGCTGCCGCGCCTGGCGATGTCGCTGCTGGTGGGCGCCGGCCTTGGGCTGGTGGGGCTGCTGTTTCAACAGGTGCTGCGTAATCCGCTGGCGGAGCCCACCACGCTGGGCGTCGCGACCGGCGCACAGCTGGGCCTGACGGTGGTGACGCTGTGGAGCCTGCCCGGCGGGCTGGCTACCCAGCAGATCGCCGCGATGAGCGGGGCGATTATCGTGGGGCTGATCGTGTTCGGTATCGCCTGGGGAAAACGACTCTCTCCGGTCACGCTGATCCTTGCCGGGCTGGTCCTGTCGCTCTACTGCGGAGCGGTAAATCAGCTGTTGGGGCTGTTTAACCACGATCGTCTGCAGGGGATGTTTTTGTGGAGTACCGGCACGCTCAATCAGATGGACTGGCAGAACGTCATCTTCCTCTGGCCAAAGCTGCTGGTGGGCTTCCTGCTCTCCCTGCTGCTGCTGCGCCCGATGACGCTGATGGGGCTGGATGATGGCGTCGCTAAAAATCTCGGGCTGGCGCTGTCGGCCGCCCGAATGGGCGTGCTGGCGCTGGCGATTATTCTCAGCGCCCAGCTGGTGAACGCCGCCGGGATTATTGGCTTTATCGGCCTGTTTGCCCCGCTGCTGGCGAAGATGCTTGGCGCACGGCGCCTGCTCAGCCGTATGCTGCTGGCCCCGCTGATTGGAATGCTGCTGCTCTGGCTGGCCGATCAGGCGGTTATCTGGCTGACCGATAACTGGCGGGAGGTGTCAACCGGTACGGCGACGGCAATTATCGGTTCCCCGCTGCTGCTCTGGCTGCTGCCGCGCCTGCGTACCACCTCGGTGCCGTCTGCGACCAGCCAGCGGGAAGGGCTGACCCGTGAGCGGCATCGCGTGCTGCTGTGGGCGGCTGTGGGTAGCGTGGCGCTGCTGCTGCTGGCTACCCTGGCGCTGAGCCTGGGGCGCGATGCGCATAGCTGGCAGTGGGCGACGGGCCAGCTGTGGGACCAGCTGCTGCCCTGGCGGCTGCCGCGACTGTCTGCGGCGCTGGCGACCGGTATGATGCTGGGCGTGGCCGGGTGCATCGTTCAGCGGCTGACCGGCAACCCGATGGCCAGCCCGGAAGTGTTGGGCATCAGCTCGGGCGCGGCGTTTGGCGTGGTGGTGATGCTGTTTATTGTGCCCGGCGATGCCTTTGGCTGGCTGCTGCCAGCGGGTACGCTTGGCGCGGCGGCGACGCTGCTGGTTATCACCTTCGCCAGCGGGAGAGGGGGATTTTCACCGGAACGTATGCTGCTGGCGGGGATGGCGCTGAGTACCGCCTTTGGTACGCTGCTGCTGTTACTGATGGCCAGCGGCGATCCGCGTATGGCCCAGCTGATGACGTGGATCTCTGGCTCAACCTATCACGTTGATGCCCTCCAGGCGTGGCGTACGGCCGTCACCGCAGCGCTGCTGCTGGCACTGGTTCCGCTCTGCCGCCGCTGGCTAACTATTCTGCCGCTGGGCGGCGAGACGGCCCGTTCGCTGGGTATGGCGCTGAAATCCTCCCGGCTGCTGCTGCTGCTGCTGGCGGCCGCGCTGACTGCCGCCGCCACGCTGACGATTGGACCGCTGAGCTTTGTGGGGCTGATGGCGCCGCACATTGCGCGGATGCTTGGCTTCCGCCGTACCTTACCCCAGCAGGTGATGTCGGCGCTGCTGGGCGGTGGGCTGATGGTGATAGCGGACTGGTGCGGTCGCATGGTGGCCTTCCCCGACCAGATCCCGGCGGGGCTGCTTGCGACCTTTATCGGCGCGCCTTACTTCGTCTATCTGCTGCGAAAAATGTAAACAGGATGGCGGAAGGGATGACTAACGCCAGCAGGCGTAAGTCTGCGCTTAACGCGCTCCTTTCTTACGCCGGGTGTTGTCGCAGGAGGAAAGGGGCGTGCGGCTGCGACAGCAGAGATCTCCTGTTATCGACAGGAGAGAGCCTGCGCCGATCTCCCGGGCAGGCTCTCAGGCGTTGGCTTCCCGTCAGGGAAGCCGGAGGGTTACGCTGATTTTTCCGATGCAGGATGCGTGAGGCGCATTTGCGATCCGGGAGGCCGGGTGATTCAGGCCAGCTTTGCGAAGCAGCGACGCGCGGCGTCGACGGTGTGCTGAATGTCCTGCTGGGTATGTGCCAGCGACATAAAGCCTGCTTCAAAGGCGGAAGGAGCCAGATATACCCCCTCTTCAAGCATCAGATGGAAGAACGTTTTAAAACGCTGCACATCGCACTCCATCACGTCCTGATAGCGGGTGACGGTGTCTGCTGAGGTAAAGAACAGGCCAAACATACCGCCGACGTGATTGACCACCAGCGGGATATTTTCTGCTTTCGCCGCAGCCTGCAGGCCTTCAGCCAGCTGGTCGGTCAGCGCCGTCAGTCTGTCGTGCGAGCCGGGTTTGGCGATTTCGCTCAGGCAGGCAAACCCGGCGGCCATAGCGATGGGGTTGCCGGAAAGCGTACCCGCCTGATAGACCGGACCGACGGGTGCCAGCGCATCCATCACCTCGCGGCGTCCACCGAAGGCACCGACCGGCATTCCGCCGCCGATGATTTTACCCAGACAGGTCAGGTCGGGCTCCACGCCGTAGTGAGCCTGCGCGCCGGCCAGCGCTACGCGGAACCCGGTCATCACTTCATCAATGATAAACAGCGCGCCAAACTCGTCACACAGGGCGCGCAGGCCCGGCAGAAAGTCAGGCAGCGGCGGCACGCAGTTCATATTACCCGCAACCGGCTCAACGATGATACAGGCGATCTCATGGGGATACTGCTCAAAAGCCGCGCGTACCGAGTCCAGATCGTTATAGGTGCAGGTCAGGGTATGTTTGGCAAAATCAGCGGGTACGCCCGGTGAACTAGGCTGGCCCAGCGTCAGTGCGCCGGATCCCGCTTTCACCAGCAGGCAGTCGGCGTGGCCGTGGTAGCAGCCCTCAAACTTAATAATTTTGTCGCGGCCGGTAAAACCACGCGCCAGGCGAATGGCGCTCATGGTCGCTTCCGTACCGGAGTTGACCATTCTGACCCTATCCATGGTGGGTACCAGGTCAGTCACCAGCTGCGCCATTTTTACTTCCATCTCGGTCGGTGCGCCGAAGCTCAGCCCACGTCCTGCGGCTTCGATGACCGCATCACGGATGGCGGGGTGGTTATGGCCCAAAACCATCGGCCCCCATGAACCGACATAGTCGATATAAGCTTTACCGTCGGCGTCGTACAGCCTTGCGCCGTCAGCGTGTTCGATAAAGAGCGGTACACCGCCAACGCCGGTAAAGGCGCGTACCGGCGAGTTAACGCCGCCGGGAATTAGTTGCTGTGCCTGAGCATACAAATTTTCAGACTTACTCATGGTTCCGCTCCTGAGGATTTGCGAAGAAAACCCCGCCATTCTAAGGAACATGGCAGCGGGTTAAAAGATAAGACGCGCGTTAATGCACAACGCTGCTAATTTTTCATAAGACATTGCGCGGATGCTGAGTATGATATCCCCTCTGTTAGAACATATTGTAACCCCTATGAACTCAGCGTCCCCTTCTACCGATACGTTGTCCTCCGTTCCCGCCCGACGCGGCGACTTTCTGCGCCTACTGCTGAAGCGAGATAAAACATCGGTGGCGGTGCTGGTTCTCGCCGGCGTGGTGGGAATGCTCGCTGGCCTGCTGGGGGTAGGGTTTGAAAAGGCCGTCCTCTGGGTCACGACCCGGCGTTTGTCTTTGCTGGCCGCCCTTGATGCGCACTGGCTGCTGTTTCCGCTGGCTTTTATTCTCTCGGCGCTGCTGGCCGTAGCGGGCTACTGGCTGGTCCAGCGCTTTGCGCCTGAGGCATCTGGATCCGGGATTCCTGAAATAGAAGGGGCGCTTGAAGAGCTGAGACCCGTACGCTGGTGGCGGGTTATTCCGGTCAAGTTTATTGGCGGTATGGGTACGCTGGGGGCGGGGATGGTGCTGGGGCTGTCTCTTATACACATCT
>NZ_JBLREF010000016.1:0-54251 GCF_047918655.1 Erwinia sp. PPS120
GAATATGACGCTGATCCAGAACAGTGGCATTCAGTTCCTCGACTTTTCCCTGACGCCGATGCTGGATGCTGAAATGCCCGGCAAGTTTGTGCGCCAGACGGCCAACGGTCCGCTGCTGCGTTTGAACTTCAACGCGCAGAATGGCAGATATCTGCTGCCGGTGGTGGCCGGAGGCATGCCGGAAGTGGTTAAGCCTGAATTCAGCTTTCCTCTTGAGCAGTCTTTATCGCTGCTGGAAGGGATATGGCTGCCGCTGCCCTTTTTCCGATTCAACCCGCCGCGCAGCTTTAGCGGCGGCCCGGATAACTGGGCGCGTGTGCAGATCATCGCGCTGGATAAGCCCGATCAGAATGGTAAAACGCACCGCGTCTGTCTGGCATTTGAAACACGTACCTGGCCCGAGGGCGAGGATGAGTCACTGGCGCTGAATGAGAGCGATGCCCAGTCCGGCGTCAGTTTTGCGCTGGCTCACCGCAGCGAAGAGCTGGGGGAATTCCTCGATCACACCTGGGTGGATGGCTGGCTGCGCGAAGTGTTCAGCCAGCAGGTGGCGAAAATCGAACAGCGCCCACAGGTGAATGTCCGCACCGCCCTGCGCGAGTTTGAGTATCAGGCGCACTACCTGAATATACTGCATATGCTGGGTCACCAGCTGGTGCTACCCGAGCTGAAAATCAGCGCCGCCACGCTACAGGAACCGGCGATCACGGTCGATCTGATCCTGGATGTAGGTAACTCACACACCTGCGGAATTATGGTGGAAGATCATCCTGACGATCCTCAGGGACTGAAACACACCTACGAGCTGCATCTGCGCTGCCTCAGCGCGCCGCATCAGGTCTACAACGAACTGTTTGAAAGCCGCGTAGAGTTCGCCCAGGCCAGCTTTGGCAAACAAAACTTCTCGGTGGAGAGCGGGCGCGATGACGCCTTTATCTGGCCGTCGATCACCCGTGTCGGCCGCGAGGCCAGCCACCTGGCGCTTCAGCGGCTGGGAACGGAGGGCGCTACCGGCATCTCCAGCCCACGTCGTTATCTGTGGGACGAAGAGATCTACACGCCGGGCTGGCGCTTTAGCCGTACGCCGGGCAGCGCGGCCCAGGAGCCACCGGCGACTGCCATCCCGCTGACCAGTCTGGTCAATGATGAGGGCCAGCCGCTCTATAACCAGCCGCTGGAGGATCGTCTGCCGGTCTTCTCGCCACAGTACAGCCGCAGTTCGGTAATGAGCTTTATGCTCTCTGAGCTGCTGGCTCAGGCGCTGATGCAAATGAACAGCCCGGCACAGCGGCAGAAGATGCTGCACAGCAGCGCGCCGCGTCAGCTGCGCAATATTATTCTCACGCTGCCCTCCGCGATGCCGAAGCCCGAGCGTGAAATTTTCCGCCGCCGCATGCACGAAGCGATCGCGCTGGTGTGGAAATCCCTGGGCTGGCACCCGGCTGACGATGATTTCAGCAGCGCCGCCGATAAGGCGAAAAGCAGGGTACCGGTGCCGGAAGTGCAGATGGAGTGGGATGAAGCCACCTGCGGACAGATGGTCTATTTGTATAATGAAACCCAGGTGAATTTTGGCGGTCGCGCCGAGGCTTTCTTCATCAGCATGGCTCGCCCTGACCGCGCGCGGGCAGCCGATGAAGCCCCAGGTAAAACGCTGCGTATCGCCTCAATTGATATTGGCGGCGGTACCACCGATCTGGCGATCACCCAGTACCGACTGGATGACGGCGTGGGTAATAACGTAAAAATTATGCCGCGCCTGCTGTTTCGTGAAGGCTTTAAGCTGGCCGGGGACGATATCCTGCTGGACGTGATTCAGCTGTATGTGCTGCCGGCGCTGCAAACCGCATTTAAACAGGCCGGCATGGCTAATCCGGAGGGCGTCATGACCCGTCTGTTTGGTCATGAAGGTCGTCTGGACGGTCAGTCAACGCTTCGCCAGCAGGCCACCCTGCAAATCTTTATGCCGGCAGGCCAGACGATTCTTGAAGCCTATGAGCGCTTCGACCCGCTGGAGCTGAACGCGGAGGTTGATGCGCGCATGGGCGAGCTGCTGGCCCAGCCGCCAACGGAGAAACTGCTCGACTATATCAATCGCGAGGTCCAGCGTGAACTGCCGGGCGGGTCGGAGGAATTTGATATCCTGCGGGTGCCGCTGGTGGTGAAACTCAGCGCGCTGCATGCGGAGTTTCTCTCCCAGAGGATGAACATCACCCACAGCCTGCGCTCGATGTCTGAAGTGGTGGCGGTCTATGACTGTGACGTACTGCTGTTGACCGGCCGCCCTTCGCGCTTCCCCGGCGTGCAGGCGCTGTTTCGCCATCTTCAGCCGCTGCCGGTCAGCCGCATTCTCTCGCTGGATGGTTATCACACCAGTGACTGGTATCCCTTTAATAAACAGGGGCGGATTGAGAATCCAAAATCCACCGCCGCGGTTGGCGCGATGCTCTGCCTGCTGTCGCTGGATCTGCGCCTGGCTAACTTCTGGTTTAAGGCCGGTGATTTTCAGCCTTACTCCACCATTCGCTATCTGGGCATGCTGGACGGCAGCGGCGCACTGAGCAGCGACAACGTCTGGTACGCCGACATCGATCTGGATAATGAAGCCTTTACCCTCGATCCCCGTCAGCGCTTCCAGGTGCGCGGCACCCTGACGCTGGGCTTCCGCCAGCTGGATAATGACCGCTGGCCTGCATCGCCACTCTATTCCCTGACTATTGCCGATCCGGCGCTGGCGCGCAGCGTGGCGGGTGATAAAGTATTGAAAATCAGGCTGGCGGCGACAAAAGGCCCGGATAACGCCGCCCCGGAACGATTTGAAATCGCTGAAGCCACGCTGGATGACGGTACGCGGGTGCCGCCCGAACATCTGCGGCTGAAGTTAAATACCCTGGCAAACAGCGGTACGGGCCTGACTCATTACTGGATTGACAGCGGGAGCGTATACAAGAAATGAAACCGTTAACGCCAAAACAGCAGGCGGCGCAGTTTGGAAAACAACTGGATGCCATTACCCACGGAATTGATCTCTCGACGGAGTGGCTGGCGCGCGCGCGCGAAACCTCGCCGCGCCTGAATATGGAGGCTGACCCGCTTAATGTCAGCCTGCGACGACAACATAACCGGGCCTCCGCCCTTGCCGCTGCGGCAGAGCAAGCCTGTGCAATAGGCTTATTTGGCCTGTCACAGGCTGGCAAGTCCTGGCTGATTAACGCTCTGGCCGCCAGCGAAAAAGGCCGGCTGGAAATTGCCTTAGGGGCCGCCACGCTTGACGAAACGCTTCTCAATCCTCAGCAGCAGACCGGTACGCTGGTGACCCGCTATACCGGGCAGCAGGTGGAGGTGGATAACGGCTGGCCGGTTAAGCTGGCGCTGCTTAATGAGGAGGCGCTGGTTAGCATTCTGGCCGATGCCTGGTCCCGGCGCGCAGGTGAGCAGCCGATCCGCATGGATGAAGCACAGATCGGTGAACGTCTGCAAACGCTGTCGATGTCACGACAGCCCGCAGAGACTGACGGCATGAGCCGCAATGATGTTGTTGCCCTGTGGGATCGGCTGTCGGCCAACCCGCTCTGCGTCAATAAGGCGCTGGAAACGCATTTCTGGCCGCAGGCGATTGATCTGGCTCCAGTGCTCAGCGTCGACGATCGTGCGCGTCTTTTTTCGCTGCTGTGGGGCGAAGACAGCGAGCTGACCGCCCTTTACCGTCAGCTGGCGCATGTGCTGCATCACCTCTCCTGCGCGCCGGATGTCCTGGCGCCGCTCGCCGTGCTGGACGATCCTTCGGTCACTCTTCTTAACGGTCAAGGGCTGCGCTACTTTAATACCGCCAGCGATCCGGTGATTCAGGTCGTACCGCAGAAAAAGGGTCGCGCGCTGAAGCCGGTCAACGTGGCGCTGTCAGAGCTGACCCTGCTGGGGCGTGAGGTGCGCCTGCCGTTCTACAGCGCACCGCGTGAAACGCTTTTCGAGCAGGTGGATCTGCTGGATTACCCCGGATTCGAAGAGCCAGCTGTTCTGCCAGACGACCGGCACCATGAGCTGGCGCTGCGCTTCCTGACCGCCAAGCGCCCTTACCTGCTGACCCGTGCCGCTGAGCACCAGGATATCTGCCTGCTGATGGTTTGCAGCGCGGTCGGGCAGCGCGCGGATACGCCCAGGGTGGGCCGCATACTGGATAACTGGGTTAAGCAGACTCAGGGAGAAAATGCCCAGGCGCGCAGCGGGCGGAAACCTGGACTGATCTGGGCGCTAACGCCCTTCGATCAGCGTATTACCCACGGTCAGAACTATGACGCCGCCGTCCAGCGTTATGTCGGCAACCCCGGCGATGCCTGGGGAGCCATGCTGGCAATGGATGAGAAAGACATTGGCCGTATGGCTGGCTGGCTGGTGACGGAGGTCCGCCGCGAAAGCAAGCTGATGCGTTTACAGGCGCAGCGCGAGGAAGTGCGCCGTGAGCTGTCCGACAACCTGCTGGGACGCTGGTTCCAGGCCTCTGATAAAGAGGAGCCAGAAGCGCGTCTGCGCGTGGCAGAAACGCTGCTTAAGGCATTGCAGTCGCGCACTGGCGTGCATGGCGAACTGCTGGAACGCCTGCTGCCCGACCGCGAAACGCTGCGCCACCTTTTCCTGCAGCAGCGCCCGGCCCGTCGGGCACCATCCAAAACGCTTATCCCCAGCGCTGACGACCCCTTTGGTATTGGTATGAGCATCGACCTGCTCAGCGATGAACCTTTGTCCGGCCTGATTGACCCGACAGACGCGCCGCCCCCCGAAGAGCCGGAAACGGAGTTTGCCCGTCAGGTTTACCTTCACTGGATCAATCTGCTCCGCCAGCTCCCCGAGAGCGCTCTGCTGCTGACGCTGCTGGGCGTGAATAAAACCACGCTGGAGATGCTGACCAGCGAGCTGATAACCGCCAGTATCAGGCTGGATATTGAAGGTTCGCTCGCTACCCTGCTCACCGACCATGACGCCTCCGGCACCCCGGCAGAAATGATCGCCGATCGGCAGGTGTCCCGTGCGCTGAGCGTGCTGGGTGATTTTGTTGCCTGGCTGGGCTTTCAGCACGTTGCTGAAGCGGAGCGCCCGGCGAGCCGGATCAATCGCGGGCAAAAAATTTTCGCCAAACCGGAAACTCAGACTGCCAGCCTTGGGCCCGGTCAGCGTCTGACCCGGCTGGCCCTTAAGCCCAATAATCACGCCGCCTACTATATCTATGACTGGCTGGTTGGGCTGAATGAAACCATTATGCTAAATGCAGGCTGGTCTGCCGCGCGCGAGATAAGCAGCGCGCACCGTGACGAGCTGGCGGCTGTTTTGCAACAGATCGGGGCTTAAGGGTATCCGATCGCGTTGCGATAGATAAGTTGCAACGATAACTATGATCTCAGCAACAGACAGGTTGTTAACAGCTGTTGTCAGCAACAGCGGCCGCCGCGGGCCGCTTATCTCACCGATACGGCTTATCGCCCCCCGACGGCAATTCTGGCGGCTGCAGCCAGCACGTCCTTTCGGCTGGACGCATCCTGGCGAGGCTGGGTAAAGTAGGTCACCAGGATTATTGGGGGGCGGTTTTCAGGCCAGATAACGGCGATATCATTGGTGCTGCCGTAGTCACCACTGCCGGTTTTATCCCCCACCGACCAGGTGGCCGGCAGACCGGCGCGAATACTTTCCGGGCCAGTGGTATTTCCCTTCATCCATTCGACCAGTTGGGTACGCTGCGCAGCCTTCAATGCGTGTCCCAGTGTCAGTTTACGCAGGCTGTCAGCCATGGCCACCGGCGTTGTCGTATCGCGGGCATCGCCAGGGATGCGGTATTCAGCGTCGGCTCCGTGCGATCCAGTCGAAAGAGAGCATCCCCCAGTGAACGCGCATAGTCGGTGACCTTCGCCGGTCCACCCAGATACCCAACAAGCTTGTTCATCGCCGTATTATCGCTGTATTGTAGCGCCGCTGCGCTTAATTCGCCCAGGGTCATGCCGCTGTTAAGGTGCTTTTCGGTGATGGGATTATAGTTAACCAGCCCGGACGTTTTGATCGCCAGCCGCTTTTGCAACAGATTGGCGTCCACCTCACTCTTTTTCAGCACGGCCGCAACTGCCATCACCTTACTGGTACTACAGAGGGGGAAGCGCTCGTCGCCGCGCCAGGCAAACTGCGAATTGTCAGCGGTATCGATCAGCGCAACACCCAGACGTCCTCCGGCATTTTTCTCCAGAACGGCGAGCTTCTGCTGAATAACCGCCGCCTCCTGTGGCGTATAGGCCCACAGGAGCGGACTGGCGAGAAGTAAGGTGAGCAGCGCCACAGCCCTCAGCATCGTGCAATGCAGGGAATTTATCATTGTGCTTTCCTCCATGGTCTTATTTTTATCCCAAACTGAAACTGAGCCTGCGCCTGATACGGGGTCAGGACTTACCTGTTCTCAGCTCCAGTTCCCCTTCCAGCGCCACCTGCGCCTCACGCATGACCGCAACGGCGGCATCAAACCGGGCGGCATGGGGATGTGCGGCCAGATGGTGAAGCGTGATGCGAACGGGCAGCCCGATGCTGCCCGTGAGCGCGTCCCATAGCGCATCGAGGTTAGCGCCAAAGCCCTCTTGCAGGGCAAATTTAGCGGCGAACTGACGGTAGAAGTCATTCATATCCGCAATGGTACGAAAATCAAAGCTGACGCTTTTCATCTCACTTTACCTGCTCAAAATGGCGATAATGATCGCGGGTGACGTAGATCAGCCCGTCGCTGGAATAGAGCATACGATCGCTACCGCGACGGCCACACTGGTAGTTAACGTCGGCTTCAAACCAGCGCCGTCCCTGCCCGTCTGGCAGGCGCCCTTCGCGGTTAGAAAAGCGATCGCCGCCGATGGCCCGCCCCGGCAGCGCCTCACAGAGGTTACCTCGTGCGGGATCCCAGCCCTGACGCCTGGCCTCACTTTTTTTCAGGTACAAGGGCGGCAGCTGCTGGTGCTGATGCAGGTAGCCCGCCACCCGCTGCTGCTGCGTCAGTGCGCTGATGTCATCACGCGATGACGTACTGGCCTCACTGCCCGCAGGGCGCCTCTCCTGAGAGGAGTGTGAGGCATGTTGTCTGGCGACCGGCGTTGTTGCAGGCCGGTGAAGCCCGACGGCGGTCGCTGCGATGGCTAAAACAGCCGCAATTATCAGTTTTTTATTCATTGCGAAATCATAACCTGAGCAAATATTTTTCGTCTATTTCTTTTATTCTGCGTCGGGTTTCTCCGGTGCTCCGTCAGCGGGGCAGAAACTCACTGCTTACCCCGCCCCTCGCCTCAAAAAGATGGCATATTTTATCCTTTCGGTGAATAAGTCGTAACGACCATATTGTATTTAACAATAAAATAGGACGCCGTCATAAAATCCGGTAAGCTTCACATGCTTATGTCTGGTTTATCATAAAAAGCACCACATTATTCTACGCTAACCAGATATCAGAGATTAACTATCATTACTTACTAATGATCAATCATTACTCACTAATTACTAATCACTCATTAATGGTTAATGGTTAATGATTGATCACTATTAACCAAAAGACAGTTGTAAATATCGGCAACCTAATGCACCAGGGAACGTTTATTATTTAAAACAGCTGATGTTAATTACTGTTATTTTAGCATCCTATTATAACACCTCATCAATGGAATAAAAAAGATGACTAACTATAATTCAGTAACACAATTAAGCTGGATAACATATTATGAATAATACCTCAAAGGCCCTCTCCGTATTGCTGCTATCCGGTTCATTTCTCTCTGTAGCCCATGCAGTTGACAGAGATATCTTATGGGATAAAGTGCACAATCAGTGTGAGCCTCAGTATAAGGCAGACGGAAAATATACTCCCTGTAGCCTGGTGGATGAGCATGATGGCTACGTTATTTATAAAGGCGACAGCGATAAATACCAGTATCTGTTACTGCCGACGAAGCAAATAACGGGCATTGAGGATGAACAGCTGCTTGCAGACAATCAGCCTAACTATATTTATCTTTCATGGGAGGCTCGCGATCTTGTCGCGGAAAAAACTGACAGAAAAGTCAGGGAGCAGGATATTTCACTTACCGTTAACTCGCTTAATACGCGTTCACAGGATCAGCTGCATGTCCATATTTCATGCCTGGCTCAGCCTGTACGCGAAGCGCTGGACCGCATGGATGTTAAAAATATCGACAATGACTGGCACGTCTTTCCTGAACCGCTCAAAACTTATACCTTTAATTATAAAAAACTATCATTTTCTGAGCTAAAAAATCGAAATATTTTTAAAGATGTCAGTGACAAGGTTGCAGCGGATGGCGGTGAACTACTATATTCTACCTTCGCAGTTGTCAATCTTGATAGTGATAACTTTATGATCCTCGAAGCATCGGGTACATTAGAAAAACGCATTGGCGCAGAAAAATTGCAGGATCATACCTGCGCACTGGCGCAATAACGTCTTATCTGCCTCAGCGTCTTGCGATACTGAGGCAGATAAAACTAACCGCCGCTTCTATATCAGCCGTGTCTGGCGTAGTTCACTTTTCAGGTAGGCATAATAGACCGGGGCGGCCACTACCCCAGCCAGCCCAAAGGCAGATTCAAAAACCAGCATCGCCAGCAGGATCTCCCAGGTTTTTGCATTGATGCGGGTGCCAAAAATACGCGCATTAATAAAATACTCCAGCTTATGCACCACGATCAGGAAAATAAGCGCGATTAGCGCAGCCTCCAGCGAAATTGACAGGCCAATCAGGATAATCACCGTATTCGAGATCAGGTTGCCAATTATTGGCAGCAGCCCGGCCACAAAGGTTAACACCACGACCGTTTTCGCGAAGGGAAAATGCAGGCCAAACATCGGCAGCAGGCCGAAAAGGAAGCCACAGGTCAGCAACGTATTGACCAGCGATACCTTGATTTGGGCAAAGACCACGTTATGAAACGACGCCGCCAGCAGCGTCAGACGCTGAAGGAGCGCCTGCTTGAGCGGAGCCTGATGCGCATCATCGCTGCTGACCCGCAGGGAAACGATCGCCCCCAGCAGCATGCCGATCAGCATGGTGGCGAAGGTATGAGCAGCGGTACGACCAAAGGTTTGCACTACCACCAGATGTTCCCGCAGCCAGGTCACCACCTGATGCTGGAGCTCATCAATATCGGCGGGAAGATAGCGGGTAACCACTGGCGACAGCGTGCGCTGTGCGTCCTCCAGCAGCTTGCTGGCCGCTGCGTGGAAAGCAGCGGGATTCTGGAAGTCATGCAGCAGATAACTAATCAGCTTGGTGATCCCCAGCGCCAGACCAAGCACCACCACCAGCGTGAGGGAAAAAATAATGATCCACCGCGCCAGCGGACCTTTCACCAACCTCTCCACCCAGGGGGTGAGCGCCAGCACCGTTTCATAAACGATAAATCCGGCGAGAAAACATGGCAGCAGCCGCAGCGGAAAAATCATAAACAGCGCGATAAATACCAGGATATAGCTGGCGGCCTGACACAGCCCCCGTTTATTCAGTTGAGACATCTTCATGACGCTTCCTGTCTGAAATATTAAAAATCCGATGTAATTCAGACAGTATACAAGGTCCTCTGCATTTTGCGGTCGATTTAACGACGATGCGCCAGCGAACGAACCACGCGGTCGCCAAGCATCTGCACGCCCTGCACCAGCACGATCAGCACCACTATCGTGCCGACCATAACCTGCTGGTTAAAGCGCTGGTATCCGTAGCGGATCGCCAGGTCGCCCAGACCGCCTCCCCCGATCACGCCCGCCATTGATGAGAAGCCAATCAGCATCACCAGCGTCAGCGTAATACCGGCCACTATGGCGGGCAGTGCCTCCGGCAGCAGCACCTTAGCGATCACATGCCAGTGGGTGCCTCCCATGGCGATAACCGCCTCCGTCCTTCCCTTTTCAACCTCATCCAGCGCGTTCTCAACGATACGGGCAAAAAAGGGAAAGGCGCCCAGTGCAATGGGTACCACCGCCGCCGTACTGCCCAGGGTGGTACCGACCACCAGGCGGGTAAAGGGGATCAGCGCAATAAGCAGCACGACGAAAGGCAAAGAGCGCCCAATATTAACCAGCGTGCCCAGTACGGCATGGATCCAGGGCAGCGGGTAAAGACCGTTGCGACGGCTGACAAATAGCAACACGCCGAGCGGCAGGCCGATAAGCAGAGTCAGGCCGCCCGCCAGGCCCACCATATACAGGGTTTCAAGCGTTGCCTGCCCGAGCAGAGCAAAAAAGCTGTCCCATTCCAGGCTAATACGCATAGCGTGCTTCCCTCGTCGTCCATACCTGCTCCTGACCAAACGTCAGCCCGTGGCGGCGCAGAAAAGCCTGCTCATCATGGCCACCCTGTAGCAGGGAGTCACGCAGCGCTGACCGGGGATCCATCAGCAGGTCGCGCAGCGCGCCCTCTTCCACCAGACGCCCCTTTTCAAGCAGGGCCGCGCGATCGCAGACGGCTTTGACCACTTCCAGCTGGTGGGTGATCATCACGATGGTCAGGCCAAACTGCTGATTGATCTGCTTCAGCAGGGCCAGCACGCTTTGGGTGGTTTCCGCATCGAGCGCACTGGTCGCCTCGTCGCATAACAGATAGTCGGGCCTTGCTGCCAGCGCCCGGGCAATGCCGACCCGCTGCTGCTGACCGCCGGAAAGCTGGGAGGGAAACGCACGGGCTTTTTCATTCAGCCCCACCAGGTCCAACAGCTCCGCAACGCGCGTCAGGCGCTGTGTGCGCGACATGCCCGCAATTTCCAGCGGTACCGCCACATTGTCAGCGACGTTACGGGAATGAAGCAGATTGAAGTGCTGGAAGATCATGCTGCTGCGCTGCCGCTGTCGCCGAAGGTCCCCGGGCGTGAGCAGAGTGATATCCTGTTCGTCGAACAGGATCCGTCCTGAATCAGGTCGTTCCAGCAGGTTCAGACAGCGGATCAGTGTACTTTTTCCGGCGCCGCTGCGCCCCACAATGCCGGTAATTTCCCCCTGCCGCAGCGTCAGTGATACGTTTTGCAGCGCCGGAGTTAACGCGCCCGGATACTGTTTTGACACCCTGTCGAGTCTGATCATTGCGGCTGTCCCGTAACCGGGATCACCGATCCCTTATAGTTTTGGCGGATAAATTCGGCCACCTGCTCTGACTGCAAATCCTTTGCCAGGCGCTTGATACGCGCATCCCCTGCCAGGGCAGGCGTGGTGACCAAAATGTTGGCATAGGGATTATGCTGCGAACTTTCCAGACCGAGCGCATCTCTGGCTGGCACCAGGCCGGCCTCCAGGGCGTAATTACCGTTGATCACCGCCAGGTCAACATCGTCCAGCGCCCGGGGGATCTGCGGTGACTCCACTTCCAGGATCTTCAGATGTTTCGGGTTGCTGGCGATATCCTGCGGCGTTGCCTGATTTTTTGCCGGGTCGTCATAGCCTGGCTTCAGTTTGATCAAGCCTTCTTTTTGCAGCAGGTAGAGCGAACGGCTGAGATTGGTGACGTTATTTGGCACCGCAACGCTGGCATTATCGCGCAGTGCGCTAAGGGTTTTAATCTTGTGGGAGTAGATCCCCAGCGGCTCAATATGTACGGTCGCCGCAACGCGGAAGGTCTGTCCCAGCGCCTTCTCCTGCTCGCGCAGATAGGGAACATGCTGGAAATAGTTAGCATCCACGTCGCCGTGTGCCAGCAGTTCATTGGCGTTGACCCCGCTGGTCAGCTCAATCACTTTCAGGTTGAGGGAGGGGTCGATTTTTTTCACATAGTTCAGGATCTCCGCATGGGGAACCGGATCGGCTGCGACCCGCAGCGCCTCCTCCGCCTGGGCGGTAAAGGAGAGAGAAATTAACAGGGCGAGCCCGCTGAGGCTAACGGCGGCGTGGCGAGTCATAGAGAAGGCTCCTTATGCGATCGGTTTGACGAATGTTGCTCAATGGGTTGATCAATTTTTTGCGTCAGCAGGTCGCCATACCAGCGGGCTGCGACGTCAGGGTGCGAACGCAGGCGGCCCTTCAGATAATTCCAGCCCACCTCCCGCAGCAGCGGATTGAGCGGATCGCTGGCCGGGCCATGCGCCAGCTGACTGAGCTGTTCGTTCAGCTGATAAACCGGTACGGCGCCGTCCAGCTGGGCACCGAGGAAAAACGCGATCGACAGTCTGTCGCTACCCGTTGCCGGGGAAATAACGCGATGGACGGTAGCGCGCAGGTAGCCGTTAGTCGCCAGCTCCAGCAGTTCACCGATGTTAACCACAAACGCGCCGGGCAGCGGCAGCGCATCAACCCAGCGATCCGACTCAACCTCAACCTGAAGCCCGCGCTGGTTATCCTGCAGGAGGAAGCTGAGAAACCCGGAGTCCTTATGTGCCCCAACGCCCTGCCCGCTCTCATCACCCGTCCTGCCGGGATAACGGATCAGCTTAACGTGTTCATTGGGCTTTTCACCATACAGTCCGTCGAAGGCGTCATCGGGCAGCGAAAGGGCTTCGGCAAAGGCGCGCAGTAGCCGCAGCGACATGCGGGTCATCTGCTGCTGCCAGGCCTGTAGCTCACTTTGCAGCTCGGGCAGCGCTGCCGGCCAGAGATTGGGCCCCTGAAGTCGCTTCCAGCCCGCTTCGCCTGGGGCTAGCGGCAGCGCTTCCCGCTCGGCGCCAATATCAAACTGCTCGCGCCAGTCGGGCTGGCTGCGGGTGATTTCCGATCCCGCACGGTTGTAGCCGCGAAAGTGCGGTGAGTGGATCATCGCGACCCGCTCTTTTTCCTCATCCGGCAGCGCAAAAAAGCGCCGTGAGAGCTGCTGAACCCTGGCGGAGAGCGCGGGATCCACGCCATGGTTAATCAGGTAAAAAAAACCCACTTCGCGCGCGCTTTGACTCAGCCGATCGAGAAAGGCCTGCTGCTGTTCAGCCGTACCGTCAAGATGTGAGAGATCCAGAATAGGTAATGATGTGACGTGTTCCACCTGACCTCCAGGAGATAAACTGCGTGAGATGGCGACCCTCGCCATCCGACCGCGGACTGACAGGCACTATTGCGGTTTTTAGCGTCCGGATGAAATATGAAATACAGCAATGATTAACTGATAGCTGAATAAGCTAAGTCCGGGGGGCTTTCCCCCGATTGAAAGCGATGGGGGCCTGGCCTAAGCTTGCGGGAATTTAACTAACATAGATCGCGTTCTCGCACAGGTTATCGCCGTTTATCAAAACAGCCTGCCTGTCCTGTCAAATAAGGAAAAACCATGAAAACGACGCGCAGGGTCTTGATCACCGGCGCCAGCATTGCCGGCCCCACGCTGGCTTACTGGCTCTCACGTCAGGGTATGGACGTTACCGTTGTTGAGCGGGCGCCAGGATTTCGCGATGGCGGTCAGACGATTGATATTTGCGGCGCAGGCCGCGTGGTAGCGGAGCGCATGGGGATCGTTGATGCCATTCGGGCGAACTCACCCCATGAAGAGAGCATCAAATTAGTGGGTCAATCAGGCACAAACCTGAACCTGTCGACGCCAGGCTCCGGGAGACTGGCCAAACTGGCGTTTGAAACTGCGGTTAAAGGACTGCTGAGAGTCAAACCCAAATGAAATCGCCACGTCCAGAATAGGTTCCGCGCCCCGTGCAAGCCGCTCGGCTGATTTTTTCAGGCGGCGTGCACGAATGTATTCGCCCAGCGCGTAGCCGGTGTGCTGTTTAAACATCCGTTGCAGGTGCCATTTTGAGTACCCTGCACGTTCGGCAACGGTATCAAGATCCATTTTCCCTTCAATGTGGGTATCGATCCACTTAACGAGATCGTTAATAAAATCATCGTGACTCATTGCTTTCCCCTTCTGGTTTTTTATTTTCACTCACGCGTCAGGGCTGAAATCCCTTAGGGACGCGGGTAAAAGGTAACTTTAACGAATGCACTTAGTTACGGTAAAGGAGAGATCGCCTTAATGCAAGTTTAATTGTTGCATTAAATGCGATCGGTAACGCAGGAGGATCTTAGGTTAAGGGGCTGAAGCTAACCCTGGGGAAATACGCAAACTGTTTTAACCAGACGGACAGGCAATAACCGCAAAGGCCGCATAGCGTTAGCGGCGCGACCAGTCAATGGAGATGGAAGAGGAACTCAGATAGCCGCATTTTCAGAGTCTTTCTGCGGCTCGCAGCTGCCTTCGGGATGACGGCTGTCACGCATATGGATCTCTTGCAACGCGTCCGCCACCGTCCATTTCGCCAGCACGTCGAGTGATGCCTGTTCGGCCTCGCGCGCCAGCTCTTTAAAGAACCAGCAGGCGTTTGCGCTGACCAGACAGCGGGCCGGCACCTCAGGTCGTCCTGCCAGCAGAGGTTTATCTTCCAGCACCGAGGTATAGATATCACAGAGCGAAATCGCCTCTGCGGGTCGACCAAGGCGAATAGTCCCGGAACGACCCAGCGTCGACACGATAATGCCATCACGGGTCAGAGGCACCATCATCTTGCGCACAAAGCTTGGGTTAGCCTCAAGCCCCATGGCCAGAATTTTGCTGGTGCTGCGTTTACCTTCCCGCTCCGACTCGGCCACGCACAGCACCATTTGCAGGGCCGTAGGAAAACGAATATCAAGCATGTTCAGATCCTTGCTTTCAGCTGTTGATCGGCAGATCGAAACTCTTCATAAAAAGCATTAAAAATCAGTCGACTATAATTAACTACCTGCTGTTAATATAACAAATATTGTTGCATTTTAGAAGAGACACGCTTAGCGATTACTGCTTTCCCCGTTATCACCCTGAAAAACAGGCGGTTATTGGCCTTTCGACGTTTTTTCACTTAAATACTGATAAACCACCGAGAGATCTTTTTCACCGTAGCCCGCTTCTACCGCCTCCTGCCAGACATCGGCAATCAGATTCAGTCCCGGCAGCGCGCTCTGTTCCGCGGCGTCGAGCGCGAGCCTGGCATCCTTCAGCGCCCAGGTGAGATGCATTTGGGGTTGGTAATGGCCTTCCTTGATCATCTCCAGCTTGCTCTTCACGTAAGGTACGGCCAGCGGCCCGCCTTCCAGCACTGACCAGAAGTCGTCCGGGCTGAAACCAAACTCTCTCGCCATCTGGGTGCTTTCAGACAGCCCCTGCACCATAGAGATAAGCCAGGCGTTCACTACCAGCTTCATTCTGGATGCTGCGCCAGCCTCGCCCAGCCATTTGGTGCCTTTTGCGATGGCGGAGAAGACGGGTTCAATGGCGGCGGCGCGCTGACGATCGCCGCTGGCCAGCACCACAATTTGGGCATTTTCAGCCGGGGTTTTGGTCCCCGATACCGGCGCGTCAAGATACAGGATATCCTGTCGCTGTTCAGCGAAGGCTGCGATCAGCCTGTCGGTGCACGCCACGCCGACGGTGCCCATCTGCACCACTATTGCGCCCTGCCTGAGGGCCGGTTGTGCCTGTTCCAGCGCCCTTTCCGTGGCGTCGGCGTCGGCCAGCATCACGATGACCACGTCGGCCTGGCTGACCGCTTCCTGTGGGCTGTCAGCCAGCCGCAGACCAGCGCTTTGCAGATCTTCCCCACGCGAACGGGTGCGATTCCAGCCCGAGGTAGTAAAGCCATTTTTCAGTAAGTTGGCGGCAAAGGCATGGCCCATTGCGCCCAATCCCAATACTGCAACAGAGGGACGTTGATTCATCAGATGACATCCTTATGTTTGAAAGAGGGCAACCCACGCGGCGACCCCAGTTTCCAGGGTAGCGCAATGCGCCATGAATTGCCCGGTTTGCGCCAGTAAACGCCCCCGGAGTTTTGGTAAGCGGGTGTAAACAACAGCAGCTTAAACTTATGCTCAACAAACCCGGTGCGGAGGCGAGTGTTTTTTTATTGTTGAAGTTTGGTTAATGCCTGGCGTGGTTGAATGCGAGCATTCGTCAGACAGAGCCACTTGTGAGCCAGAATAAATCATGATCGATCAACCGCTAACTGTGTTATCCGCCCGACCAGATCGTGGTAGCGATCTGTTTTTTTCCCTTGTTTCCGGCGGTTTTCGGCCAGGAAAATCCTGGGATAAAGGCATTTTCCGCGCGAAATTTTTATGGCGCTCCTGCTTTCATCCGGTACTGACGCTGAAATGGCTCGATCGTATTGCCAGCGATCCGCTGATTGCCGGTGTGCTGAAGGTGCAGGATCGTCTGCCGGGTAAAATTCACCGTCCCTATCTTGCCGTGCAATTTTCAGCGGCCGAACGCTTCAGGGCGATTAATGCGCACTACACCTGGGTTAAACAGCTGCAAAATGCCGAATTGCGCCAGGCACTGAGTACGCGCGACACTACCGCCCTGTGCTGCTTTAGCGGTAAAGAGGGTGACGCTTACAGCATTACCCTCGGTGGGGGTGTGAAGTTTGACAAGGAAGGAGAAGCCACGCTGTCACTGCTGCGTGAGGGTACCGCCCTGGCTCGCATCACCTTCTCAGTGATTGACTATCCGCAGCAGAAAACCCTGTTTATCGGTGGCCTTCAGGGGGCGGACAGCCATATTCCCCACGAGCTGATCAGACAGGCGACTAAATCCTGCTACGGTCTGTTTCCCAAACGTCTGCTGCTTGAGGCGCTGCAGCTGATTTTTACTGCCAACGGCATTACCCGGATCCTGGCGGTCAGCGACAAGGGGCATATTCATCAGAGCGCTCGCTACCAGCGTAAGAAGCGAGCCGTGTTTCTGGCCAGCTACAGCGAGTTCTGGCAGTCCATTGGGGCAGAGCCGGTGACTCCCCTGCTCTTTGCCCTGCCGTTACGGCTGGAACGCAAGCCTGAGAGTGAAATCGCCAGTAAGAAGCGTGCGGAATATCGCCGTCGCTATGACCTGCTCGATCGGCTCCAGGCCGGGCTGATTTGCTAACGATCCCAACGCGTCAATAAGTGCGGTTATCACCCCGTTAAATAGCGGACAGCCGGGGCGATAGCCGACATCTCTTTCTGCCATGCATCCCATCAATATACTTACTTTTTGATGGCTGCCCTTACGCAAATATCCAGCTGGTATAATTCCAGATCCTGTCTATACTCTTGATTCTGATGAATTCAGCGTTTTATTCGCTATTAAAAGGGATTACAGATGGAATACTATTCCAGATGGCATCAAGTCGCCCAGCGCAGGACTGTTATTCTGATTTACAAAAAAGTTAATATTTTGATGTCATCTGACAGATAAATAAAACACAATATGCGCTCTTTTTCTTGATTTCGTTACTACGGAATTAACCTTCTATCAACAAGTCGTTTACCTCAATGCAATCAATTACCGTTTCACGTAAAACGGCATGGCTACGCGTCATTATGTTAGCCATTGCTGCATTCATTTTTAATACCACCGAATTTGCTCCGGTTGGCTTGCTGTCAGATATCGCCACCAGCTTCTCAATGAAGACGGCGCAGGTGGGGCTGATGCTGACGATCTACGCCTGGGTGGTGGCGCTGATGTCGCTGCCAATGATGCTGTTGACCCGACAAATTGAACGGCGACTGCTGCTGACCTGTATTTTTACGCTGTTTATCGCCAGCCATATACTGTCCACCTTTGCGTGGAGCTTTAATATTCTGGTGGTGTCGCGTATCGGAATCGCTTTTTCGCATGCGATTTTCTGGTCCATTACCGCCTCTCTGGCGATTCGCGTGGCACCGGCGGGGAAAAAGACGCAGGCGTTAAGCATGCTGGCAACCGGGACCGCACTGGCAATGGTACTCGGACTGCCGATTGGTCGCCTGATTGGCCAGTACCTTGGCTGGCGTATCACTTTTGGCATTATCGGCATTGTGGCGCTGATCACCCTGCTGTGCCTGATTAAGCTGTTGCCGAAGCTGCCGAGTGAACATACCGGGTCGTTGAAGAGCGTGCCGATGCTATTTAAGCGCCCGGCGCTGGTGTCGCTCTATTTGCTGATCGCCGTAGTGGTGACCGCGCATTATACCGCCTACAGCTATATTGAGCCGTTTATTCAGGGTGTCGCCTCAATGGGGGATAATTTCACGACTTTCCTGCTGCTGATATTCGGTGCGGCAGGTATCCTGGGCAGCATACTGTTTAGCTCGCTGGGCAATAAATATCCGGCTACCTTCCTGCTGGGCGCCATCTTCCTTGTATCGGCCTGTATGCTGAGTCTTTATCTGGCCGTGACCCACAGCGTGGCGATCTCCATCCTGTGTATTATCTGGGGCATGTCGATGATGATTATCGGCCTGGCGGTGCAGGTCAGGGTTCTGGCGCTGGCACCGGATGCAACCGATGTGGCGATGTCATTGATGTCCGGAATTTATAATCTTGGCATCGGCGGCGGAGCGCTGCTGGGTAACCAGGTCAGCCTGCATCTGGATATGGTCAATATTGGCTATGTCGGAGGCGGCATTGGCCTGCTGTCGCTGTTGTGGTGTGCCTGGAGCATGAAACGCTACCCGCAGCTGCGTATCAACGGTTAACTCTTCCCTTCTTTGTCCGGCACAGCATGGTACGCACCACCCTATGCCGGACAACTTCTCCGCCTCTGCGGCATAGCCCGCCTTCCGCCTCTTCCCGCTTAGTTTTTCAGGTGACTCTGGCTTTTATACAGCGTCCAGCCGCTGATTAACGCCAGCAGCATCAAATAATAACCCGGTGCCAGCCGCGTACCGATGGCGGTAATCAATAGCGTGCAGAGCTGCTGGAGGAGAGCCAGAGCCTGCGCCGCGAGTACGGTTACTGACTCCCCGCAGGGTTATTTGATATCAACGCCATAGAAGATATGCTTGCCGAAGGGATCAATCTGATAGCCGCTGATCTCTTTGCGCACCGGCTCAAAGATGGTCGAGTGGGCAATCATTACCGCAGGAGCCTGATCGTGCATCATCTGCTGGGCCTGACGATACAGCGCGATGCGTTTGTTATGGTCAGGCTCCACGCGCGCGGCGCTAATTAGCGTATCGAAGGGCTTATAGCACCATTTTGATGAGTTAGAGCCGCCGTTGGCCGAGGTACAGCTGAACAGCGGGCCAAAGAAGTTATCGGGATCGCCCGTCGCCGTCGTCCAACCCATCAGCGCGGCCTGATGCTCGCCGTCCTTCACCCGTTTAAGGTACTCACCCCATTCGAAGCTGACGATATTGGCCTTGATGCCGATTTTTGCCCAGTCAGCCTGAATCATTTCCGCCATTCGACGGGCATTAGGATTATAAGGCCGCTGGACGGGCATTGCCCACAGATCGATTGTGGTGCCGGGGGCGATGCCCGCCTCTTTTAGCAGCGCTTTGGCCTTTTCGGGATCGTAATCATAATCCTTAAGGTCCTGGTCAGCACTCCAGACGCCGGGTGGCAGCAGGTTTTTCGCTACGGTGCCGCTTCCCTGAAACACCGCGTGAATAATCGCCGTTTTATCTATCGCCATCGTTAACGCCTGACGCACCTTCACATTGTCCAGCGGCGGTTTACGGGTGTTAAAGGCCAGGAACCCGGTGTTCAGCCCGGCCTTCTGCATCAGGGTAATATCTTTGTTTTCGCCGATGCGTTTCAGATCTGCCGGATTAGGAAACGGCATCACCTGGCATTCATTTTTTTCCAGCCGTGCGAAGCGTACCGACGCATCCGGCGTAATGGAGAAGATCAGCCGATCTAGTTTTGCTCTGCCCTGCCAGTAGTCAGGAAACGCCCGGAAAAGAATGCGTGAGTCCTTCTGATACTGCACCAGCTCAAAAGGTCCGGTGCCGATCGGATCGCTGTCCACCTTCTCCGGCGTGCCGGCCTTTAACATCGCATCGGCGTATTCTGCCGAGAGCATCGAGGCAAAGTACCACGCCAGATCGGCAAGAAAGGGGGATTCAGCATGTGCCAGCGTAAAGCGCACGGTGTTATCGTCTACTTTCTCAATACTTTGGATTAGCGACCCCAACTCAAGGCTTTCAAAGTTTGAATAGACGCCGTTCGAGACGTTATGGTAGGGGTTTTGCGGATCTTTCTGGCGCATAAACGAGAAGATCACATCGTCGGCGTTAAAGTCGCGTGTGGGCCTGAACGCTTTATTACTCTGAAACTTTACGCCTTTGCGCAGGTGAAAGGTGTAGATCCTGCCATCCGGGCTGATGTCCCAGCGCTCTGCCAGGCTGGGGATAAGCCTGGTCGTGCCCGGCTTAAAATCTACCAGCCGGTTATAAATGGGTACCGCGCTGGCATCCACGCTGGTGCCGGAAGTATAAAGCTGCGGATTGAAGTTTTCTGGTGAACCTTCGGAACAATAGACCAGCGTTTTCGCCGCCGCCCCGGAGGCAGTGGCCAGCGCCAGCGCAGCAACCGCCGCGCGCAATACCGACTTTTTCATTGATACCCTCGCGTTATGATTTTTGTCCCTGACGCAACCACTATTCCCCTGTCTGAGTTAATTACTGATAGAGCGGCAGCAGGCTGGCTTTGTTCAAAAGCCAGGCCGCAAGATTTACTGTACCAAAAGCGATGACGGTAACGATGATTATTTTTTCCCACCTGCTGCGTGCCACGCCCGGCGAGAACCTCTGCCGGGCCTTAATCGCCAGAAACGCCGGGATTAAGACAGCCCAGACGGTCGCCAGCAGCCCGGCATAGCCAATGGCGGCCAGGAAGCCGTCGGGGAACCACAGCGAAGCCAGCAGCGGAGGCAGAAAGGTCAGCGCGCAGACCTTTAACCTTTGCGGTAACGAGCGCCCGAGTTTTAACCTGTCGGCGATAAAATCAAACAGACCCGAGGTGACGCCGAGGAAGGAACAGAGTACGGCAAAATGAGAAAAGACATTCATCAGCAGCTGAAGCCCCCCCGCCGGAAGGTGGTTGTGCAGGGCCTCCAACAGGGCCTCGATATCTCCCCCCTTTGCGATAATTGCCGGAAATTCAGCGCGGGGTAAGTTTCCCATCGTCGCGGTTAGCCAGAACAGATAGATAACCAGCGCCAGTGAGGTACCAAAAAGAAGGGCTTTCCCTACCTGCTTGCGATCGCCCGCGTAGTACTGATTCAGCCCCGCAATATTGCCGTGGTAGCCAAACGAAGCGAGGCAGAACGGCACCACCGCTAATACGTAGGGCCAGTATGTGGCAGAGGTTCCCTCGCTATTAAGAAGCACGGGCAGTTTCACCTGCAGCAGTAAGCCGCCAAAGAGAATCACCAGCAGCGCGATTTTGGCCAACAGGCAAATGGTCATCAGGCGACTGACCTCTTTTGTCCCCAGACAGACCACTGCCCCCACGCAGCAGGTCAGAAGAATTTTCGCCTCCCCCTGCGTGACCGACAGGCCCGCCAGGTTCAGGGAGTGCTGATAAACCGGGCCGCTGGCGGAGATATAGGCATAGGTCAGGATACCGAGCACAAACAGAATGCTAATGGCGTTTATCGTCGCCCACCGCGCGCCCAGCAGGTCGCGGGTTAGGGTGTCATAGCCCGTGCCGGGCTTGTAGTAGCGGGCAGCCTTCAGAAAGAGCAGGCCTGAAAAGAGCATACTTGCCCAGCTGCCCAGCAGCGCCAAAACCGACCAGCCAAACCACGCCCCGGCCATGACCACCGGCAGGGTGAACATCCCCGCGCCCACTACCGTGCCGCAGATAATCATGGCACCCCACCATACGGAGGGGCGACGCGCAGAAATGGCAGAATCTGACATATACAAACCTTTGTGAAATGAACTTGTTATGACCTGTTACGCAGGCACGCGTATCCTGCCACAAAAAGCCGTTGGGGATAAGGTTTGATTCTTCAGGGGATGGCTGGAGTAATGAATAACGGGAAGGAAATGAACCCCGCCGGAACGGGCGGGGAAATAAACCTGACGGCAGTTAGTTCAGCTTATAATCCAGCGTAATCTCAGCACTAATCAGCTGAGACACCGGACAGCCCTGCTTGGCCTGATTGATGATTTTATCAAAAGTTTCGCTGTCGATACCCGGCAGTTTTACCTGGCTTTCCAGCGCAATTTTGGTGATTTTGAAGCCGTCACCCACTTTATCCAGTGAGACATCCGCCACCGTGTCGATGCTTTCTGGCACGTAGCCTTCGTTACCCAGCATCAGTGAAAGCGCCATAGAAAAACAGGCCGAATGAGCGGCACCAATCAGTTCTTCGGGGTTAGTACCGGGTTTACCTTCAAAGCGGGTATTAAAACCATAAGGCTGCTCTTTCAGCGCACCACTTTCGGTGGTGATGGTGCCTTTGCCTTTTTTGATATCGCCTTCCCAGTGTGCCTGCCCTTTCTTATGAATGGTCATGATTATCCTCCTGTGTGTTTATCAATGGGATTCAGTATAGTAGCTTCTCAGCACTTCGCTCGGGCTGAACTTGCAAATGGCCGTTCTTTGACCATTACTTAGAAGGTTGCTACTTAATCTCATTCTCCTGTAAGGAATCGATGTATGTTTACGCAAGGTGATATCGTTCAGTCAAAAAGCGGCGGTCCTAAGATGGTTGTATTGCAGGCAGGTGATACCACCCTGACCTGCGCACGCGTTGATGATGCCGAAAAGAAAGCCATTGAGGTGGCAGCTGATACGGTCAATCTCTATCACGAAGAGGGTGATTTCGGCGTGTGCTAAGCTCCCTGTCCCCATTTTCTCTTTTCACCAATCCATAAGGGAGTGCCTGAATGTCGCAGCGCCTGGCCGAACAGCTTACCACCCGTTTTTATCGCTACCTTGCCGTCACCAGCCAGAGCAATGCCGCGGCGACCACGCTGCCCAGCACTCCCGGGCAGCATGATATGGCACAGCTGCTGGCCAGCGAGCTGCGGACGATGGGTCTGCGGGACGTTGTTATCGACGAATTCGCCACGGTCACCGCCGTTAAGCCCGGTAACTGCCCTTCTGCGCCGCGCATCGGCTTTATCACCCATATTGATACCGTTGACGTCGGCCTCTCGCCCCATATTCATCCGCAGACGCTGCGCTACGAGGGCAACGATCTCTGCCTGAATGCCGCACAGGATATCTGGCTGCGCCGGGAGGAACACCCGGAGATCGAGGCTTATCTGGGGCAGGAAATTATTTTCAGCGACGGAACCAGCGTGCTGGGCGCGGACAATAAAGCGGCGGTCACGGTGGTAATGACGCTGATGGAAAATCTGCAGGATGCGCCGCACGGGGATATCGTCGTCGCTTTCGTGCCGGATGAAGAGATTGGCCTGCGCGGCGCTAAGGCGCTGGATCTGGAGCGCCGCTTTAACGTTGACTTCGCCTGGACCATTGACTGCTGCGAGCTGGGGGAAGTGGTCTGTGAGAACTTCAATGCCGCTTCGGCAGAACTGCTTTTCACCGGGGTGACGGCACATCCGATGTCCGGCAAGGGGGTACTGGTTAACCCTCTGCTGATGGCCCTGGATTATATCGGCCACTTTGATCGCCAGCAGACGCCTGAGCATACCGAGGGCCGCGAGGGCTACGTGTGGTTTAACGAGATGAACGCTAACGCCAGTGAAGCACGGGTCAAAGCGTCGATTCGGGACTTTGACCTGCACTCCTTTGAGCAGCGCAAGCAGCAGATGGCCGAGGTCGCGGCACTGATCTCCGCACAGTATCCAACGGGCGAAGTCAGCCTGAACATTAGCGATACCTACAGCAATATCAGCAACGCGATCGGGGAAGATCGGCGGGCGATCGATCTGCTGCTGACCGCGCTGGAACAGCTGGATATTCCTCCTAAAATCACGCCCATGCGCGGCGGCACCGACGGGGCCGCGCTGTCCGCGAAAGGCCTGCTGACCCCTAATTTCTTCACCGGCGCGCACAACTTCCACTCAAAGTTTGAGTTTTTACCGATCCCCTCCTTCGTTAAGTCATACCTTGTCGCGGAGAAGCTCTGCCTGCTGGCGGCTCAGAAAAGTTGCTGAGGCCTGCCGGCCGCGTTGAAAACCAGGCGTAACCCCGTCAGACCAGGCTATTTAACCGCAACATCAATACCCGGGAAAAACTTCGCCGCCAGACGGGTGACGGTGCCATCAGCCTGCACCCTGCCGATGGCCGCATCCAGCTGCTGTTTCAGCCTGGCGTCGTCTTTACGCAGACCGAATCCTATGCCGACACCCAGGATCTGCGGGTCTTCCACCGGTTTGCCCGCAAAGCCATAGGCTTTGCCCTGGGGCTTATCGAGAAAGCCGGACTGACCCGCCGCTGACATCACCAGCGTACCGTCCAGGCGGCCGGCGAGCAGGTCGTTATAGACCTGATTCTGGTCCTGAAAGGCGGTGATAGTTACGCCCTGCGGTTCCCAATGCTTCCTGGCGTAGGTTTCCTGTACAGAACCCTGCAATACGCCAATCGTTTTGCCCTTTAACGCTGCAACATCAGGTGCCAGCCCCGCCCCTTTGCGGCTTATCAGCTGGCTGGGAATGCGGTAGATCGGGCGGGTAAAACCGATGCTTTTCAACCGCGCCTCGGTAATGTTCATTGCCGAGTTGATGGCATCGAATTTTCTGGCGGCCAGCGCCGGAATTAGCGCATCGAAACTGCTTTCCACCCAGCGACAGGAAAAATTTCCCGCCTGGCAAATCGCTTTCCCCAGTTCAATATCAAATCCCTGTAATTCGCCCGCCGCATTGCGGCTCTCGAATGGGGGATATTCCGACTCCAGCCCAAACCTCAGCGTATCCGCTACGGCAGACATTGAGGAGATCAGACCCGCAACGACAAACAGTGCATTCAGCTTTTTCATCAACTTCCCCTGATAATTATTATTAGCGCGGCTTTACCTGGCACAGCGCCTGGGCGCCCGCGCGCAGCGTGGCTTCATCTTTAGCGAATGAGAGACGAATGAGTTTATTGTCGGTGCCGTCGGTATAAAAGGCCGAGAGTGGGATGGTCGCCACGCCGTTTTCAACAATCAGCTTTTTTACCATTTCACTGTCCGGCAGGTCACTGAATTCTGCATAGCTTGCCAGCATAAAAAAGGATCCCGCCGACGGCAGCAGGCGGAAAGGTGATGCCTTCAGCAGCGAAGCCAGCAGGTCGCGCTTATGCTGGTAAAATCCCCCCAGCTCCAGGTAGTTTTCAGGGTGACGAAGATACGCCGAGAAAGCGACCTGCATCGGCGTATCTGCGGCGTACATCATAAACTGGTGCACCTTAACCAGCTCCGTCATCAGTTCGGCGGGTGCCAGACAGTAACCGACGCGCCAGCCGGTAACGTGAAAGGTTTTCCCAAACGATGAAACGATAACGCTGCGCTGCGCCAGTTCGGCATGGGTTGCCATGCCCTGATGCTGACGCCCGTCGAAGAGGATATGTTCATATACTTCGTCGGAAAGCACTACGATGTCGGTATTGCGCAGGATCTTCGCCAGCTGGTCAAGATCCTCACGGCTCAGCACCTGAGCGCTCGGATTGTGAGGCGTATTGATGATAATCATGCGGGTGCGCGAAGTGACAGCCGCCTGCACCTCATCCCAGTCGATAGTAAAATCTGGCAGATGCAGCTTAAGGCCAATTGGCGTAGCCCCCTGCAGCCGCACCACCGGCGCGTAGCTGTCAAAGGCCGGCTCGAAAAATATCACTTCGTCACCGGAGTGAACCAGCCCGCCGATCGCGGCATACAGCCCCTGACTGGCGCTGGCGGTAATCAGCACTTCGCTGGCGGTGTCGTACTGCTGCCCATACAGGGTCTTAACCTTGTCTGCCAGTGCCTCCTTTAACGACAGCAGCCCGGTCATCGGCGCGTACTGATTATGTCCCTGCTCCATCGCGCGGGTCACACTCTCGATCAGGGCGCGATCGCAGGGAAAATCCGGCGCGCCCTGCGAGAGATTTATCGCCTTATGCTGCGCCGAAAGCTGGCCTATCACCGAGAAGATGGTCGTACCGACGTCCGGCAGTTTCGATCGCTGAGGCACGGCTGAGAGGATAGTCATTAAGGCTCCGGTCACTGAGGAAAACGCGATGCTTTATTCAACGTGAGGACCCTTGAGGCGACAAGCGAATTGTTGTCATAATAGTTATGACTTTTCGACATTGCTCTGAGACACCCTATGCCCCGCCGTCCACTGCCATTAAACGCCATTCATACCTTTATTGTGACTGCACGCCACCTTAATCTGACCCACGCGGCACGGGAGCTGTGTATTACCCAGGGGGCGGTAAGCCGTAAAATCGCCGCGCTGGAGAACTGGCTGGGGTTCCCCCTCTTTGAGCGGCACGCCCGCGGGCTGAGGCTAACCGTGCAGGGCAGCAGCCTGCTCCCGTCTTTCAAAAGTGGATTTGAGCAGATAACCCAGGCCGCTGAACAGGCCAGCACCCGGCATACAATCCTGCGTCTTAAGGCGCCCACCTGTGCAATGCGCTGGCTGGTGCCACGGCTGGTGGCGCTGGAGCAGGCGCGTCCCGAACTGCATGTCGCCCTGACCACCACGGTTGAACACGGGACAGGGCTGGGGCATTTTGATGCCGCTATCCTTTATGGCGCACCAGCGGTGTCGGGATACCGCCTGTTTGAGGAGGTACTGACACCGGTGATGGCTCCCGGGTTACTGCCCGGAAACGGCCTGTCGCTGGAAGATTTGAACGGTTTTACCTTTCTGCATCCTACCGCCGATGGCCGGGACTGGGCACTGTGGCTGGCCGACAGGCATCAGGAGTTGGTAATGAAACGCAACCAGCATTTCGATACCATGGATCTGGCGATCGGTGCGGCTATCCAGGGGTTTGGCGTGACAATGGCCGATATCAGCCTGATTCAGTCCGATCTGTCGATGGGACGGCTTGTGGCGCCTTTTCATGAAACGGTGAAGACGGGCGCGGTCTACAGCCTGATCCAGCGCCCGGAGGAAGAGGCGCCACCCCATCTTGCGGATGTGGTGGCGTGGCTGTGTCATCAGCCTTAGAAAGAGACCCACTCATCGGCAGCGACTGTCCTGGCGGCAGTGACGGGCTTAGGCGACGTAACTCTGACCGCAGGCGGCGCGCGACGATCGTCATCTGTCCCCGCAGAAAGCCGGAATCGGGAGACAGACAGCGTCAGCTCCTCGGTCTGACGTTCCAGCGAACTGGCGGCGGCAGAGACCTGTTCAACCAGTGAGGCATTCTGCTGGGTTACGCTATCCATTTCAGTAATGGCCGTGCCGACCTGGGAGATCCCTTTGCTCTGCTCTTCAGAGGCCGACGCGATCTGTTTCATGATCTCCGTGACTTCGCCCACCGATTTCAGCATTTCATCCATGGTGCTACCGGCCTCGCCAACCAGACGCGATCCGCTGTCGATGCGGCTCACGGAGTCTGCAATCAGCGTTTCAATCTCCTTCGCCGCACCGGCGCTGCGCTGGGCCAGATTACGCACTTCGCTCGCCACTACGGCAAAACCGCGCCCCTGTTCACCGGCCCGCGCGGCTTCGACGGCCGCATTCAGCGCGAGGATATTGGTCTGGAAAGCGATGCTGTTGATCACGCTGGTAATTTCAGCAATTTTATGCGAACTGCCGGTAATCCCCTTCATGGTGGTGACCACATCTGCGACCAGCTTACCGCCTTTCCCGGCGGTGATCGAAGCGCTCTGCGCCAGTTCGCTGGCCTGGCGGGCATTATCGGCATTGAGCTTCACCGTGGCGGTGAGTTGTTCCATGCTGGCGGCCGTTTCTTCCAGCGCCGCTGCCTGCTGTTCGGTTCGCGACGAGAGGTCGTTATTCCCGGAGGATATCTCCGTCGCGCCGCGATAAATACTGTCCGTACCCTGACGAATTGCGCTTACCGCGTTACGCAGGCTCTCCTGCATCTCCCGCAGGAGTGGCGCCAGTTTACCTACGCAGTTACGGCCAATATCCTCAATTGGCTGGCTCAAATCGCCCCCGGCAATCTCCCGAAAGTGCTGGCGTATGCCTTCCAGCGGGCGTACCAGGATAGTCACAAGATAGCGGTCGGTAAACAGCAAAATCAGCAGGCCAATGATGACCGCCAGCACAATCACCATTTTGGTGACGTTGGTGAGATGGTCCACCGTAACGCGGGTGATATCCAGCTTTTCCCCAGCGGCAAGGTTAAATTTATCCACGGTTACGCCAAAGCCGCGGCTCAGTGCGGGCGTGACGCTGGCAGCATGATGGCGAAATTCGTCCAGAGTCGGCTGTTGGGCAAAGTGCATCTGCGGCAGAACACCCTCATCCAGTAGCTTCTGCCAGCTGGCGATCACCGCGCTGGCATAGGCCGGGCTAAGCGGGCCGGGCGCTTCGGCTTTGAAACTGGCAAGCTGGGCTGCCATGCTGTCGAGGGCCTTTTGCGCGGAAGCCATATCCGCTGCGGCGGAAGCACTGCCTGCCTGGCGTGACTCAACGGCGCGGGTAAGACGAGTGATAAAGCGGAAATACTGATCGTTACCCTTACTCAGCGTGGTCATCTGGTTTACCAGCAGGCGATCGACCTCATTCCCCTTGCCTACCGAGCTGAGTGAATAGACGCTGTACAGCCCCACGCCCAGCCACAGCAGGCAGAACAGGCCAAGGACCCATAGCATAACGCTTCGGACGGTAAAATCTTTTAACAATCTCATAACTTCTCCAACGCTAAAGGAATACTGAATCCTTCGTCCTGATTTCACGGACGCTTAACTCCTTTTATCGGCACACGCGGGCAAAGTATGAGTTAATTTTCTATATGGCTCAGAACGTTAGCTGAGGTAATATTTTGTTAAATACCTGTAGTTAAAGTTGTTTATTCCTGGAAGGTTAGGCACAGGTAACGTAAACCTGTTTTATTAAAGTGGCCATTTTGTTAATTAATCATCCCTCCAACCGTACCATCCTGCTGATCAGCAGGCGAAAGAGCTGAGTGCGTCGCCGCATAAATCGCTTCTCCAGTCGGATAAGGCCGCGCCCCTGCTCACCAAAGCGCATCACTTCATCCTGCGCTGGCTGCCAGACAGGCCATACCACTTCACCGGCCAGCATCACTGATGACGCGGAAGCATCGCGGGCGAAGTGCAGCCAGTATTCGCTGACCTTTTGCGCAAACGCGCGGTCAGCATCGCTAAAAGGTGGCTCCCCGCTCTGTGCGGAAAGGGACGTTAACGTATCCATGGTATAGGGGATTTCGTTGCCGTGGGCGGTGCCGTGCGGATAGATCTCCCGGGCATTTTCTGAGACGTAGTCAAAGTAGTAGCGCCACACGGGCGCACCCCGACGGCATTGCGCCAGCGCGGCGAGGTGTCCCATGGTGGTGAAGGTCATATCACGCGCTACCTGACGGCCCAGCTCGCTGTCATCGGTGATACCGCTGTAAAGCAGTCGAATCATTCGTAACCGCAGTCCAATGCGCTGCGTTTTACGGATACCGGCAATCACCTTCGCCGGATCGATTCCAAAATAGCCCAGCACGCTGGCTTCATCGCTGTTGCTGCCGATCATCAATGGCAGCTTGTGCTGACGGGCAGCACTAAATACGTCAAGCATCGGCACGGGCAGTACCCGATCGCCCGCTATCGCCACCGGTCCGCTGCCCATCACGCCGTCCAGCTGATAAAACGCCTCCGCCGGAAGCGCGCGTAGCTGCTGTGCCGTGGCATCCTTTAACGTAAAATGGGCAGCCAGCGCCACGCCGTTCTTTAACGCCTTTTCGCGCGGCATATCGCCAAGCGTGTAGGCACTTTGCGCAATTCCCTTGTGGAACAACCCTTCCGTAAGCGGGGAGGCAAACAGGGTAAGGACGCTTCGCGCACCGGCGGATTCGCCAAATATTGTGACGTTGTCACGATCACCGCCAAAAGCTGAGATATTGCGCTGCACCCACTGAAGAGCGGCGATTTGATCGAGCAGGCCGAAGTTGTTTACGTATTCGCCTGCCCGGTACTCCTTGTCCAGCGCCGGATGGGCAAAAAAACCCAGATGACCGAGCCGGTAATTGATCGTCACCACCACCACGCCGCGCGCGGCCAGCGGCAGGCCGAAATAGGGTGGCAGTCCGCCGGAGCCAAGGGAGAATCCTCCGCCGTGGAACCATACCATTACCGGCAGCGGAGATTGAGGTGTAAGGTCAGGTGACCAGACGTTTAAATAGAGACAGTCCTCACTCAGTGAACCGGGATCCCCCCCACCAATGGCTGAACAATATTCACGATTCTGCCAGCTGGCGTTGCCCCACTGCGTCGCGTCGCGCTCTTCCTGCCAGGGCTGGACCGGTTTCGGGGGTTGCCATCGACGTGAGCCCACCGGAGGTGCCGCATAAGGTATGCCGCGAAACACGCACACCTCGTTCTCCTGTTCCCCTTTAAGGCGGCCTTCCGCCGTCTCGGTCCTTATAAAACGCGCGTTTTTCATTATTTCACCTGTAAAAAGTCTGCTAAATAGTATTTGCAGACCCAGGACCAAAGTCCACTTAAGCGCGTTATTTGCAGATTATGCTTAAACGCCGCGACGGACGCAGGATGCATTATTTCTCGGCATCCTGACCGACCGGAGGGATCAGACCGCAGCGCCGCAGGCTCTCCTGCTCGCGCTGCTGATAAAGGGCAAGTTCATCAGCAACGGCTGCGCCCAGGGCGTTTTCAAATACTCCGCGTTCTGACCCTCCCTGGATCTGAACGCGGCCCTGATCCCCCAGATTCGACTGAAATATCCCGGCCGCGCTGACCGGCAGAAAATCCTCGTAAATCATCGGCGTAGCAACAACCAGCCCACGTTCGATCAGTTCTTCCCGGCCTGCGCCAGCGGCAATGGCTTCGGGGTTGGCCTCACCTGCCTCCGTCAGTGCCCAGTTAAACCACGCCAGACCCTGCTGCCGGAGCAGACGTGCGTCATCGGGAAAAGTCGTGAATGCCGACGTCAGACGCTGCTGATGTGTGACGTTGTCACCTTTGGAGCCCGCTTCCCTGAGAAGCCGATCGTATAGTGCGCGGCCTTTTACGGTTAGCGCCACACCGCGCTGCTCTATTTCGCCAAAGCGCGCGGTATGCGTACCCTCTTCGCAATCGGTAAAGCTAACCGCTTCATCCAGCGCTTTGAAGCTGGTCTGCCGCAGCAGTATGTCCACACGGCGTCGTGGCGGGCCTTCGATAATCGCTTTGGGGCTGATCCCCGCTCCGGGCATCAGCGCCTGCACGCGATCGATATCCAGCGTGCGCGGCGTAAGGTGATTGATATGGCAGCCGGGGAAACAGACGACATCGGCAATCAAACGATGCTGCTGGCTTAAAGCCTGATAGGTGGCACTGTCAACCGTTGTCTGTTGATGCCAGCGGAACGTTTCCAGCGACTCATGGATAAAGGCCCTGGCCTGTGTCTGACTGAACCCCCCTTGCCGCTGATGAAGGGCAATCAGCTCACGACAGTCAGCGGTGAAGATATCCCGGGCGGCAAGCACTTCACTGGCTTTCGCCCGCAGAAGGGGATCGTCAATCAGATCCAGACGCAGCAGCGAGGTAAATAAACGGAAGGGATTAAGGCTGAGTGCGCGATCGTCGATGGGCCGGAAGGCGGTTGAGTGCACCGGCACGCCGGCCTGGGAGAGATCGTAATAGCCGACCGGAAACATGCCCATAATGGCAAACAGCTGGCGCAGCGTGGAAAGCTCCGCCGCCGTGCCGACGCGGATGGCGCCGTGGCGCTCCACGCTGAGACGGGAAAGCTCCCCGGCGGCGATCAGCTGACGCTTCTGCGCCGGATCCTGTTCCAGCACCTCACTATTCACCTGCGCGACCAGCTTCAGCAGCGTGCCGTACTGTGGCACTTCCCGCTGATACATATCCGACATCGCGCTGGCGAACCCGGCGCGGATGCTGTCTGCTGAAACCCATGAATCTGCCATCGTCTGACCTTTTCTGCTGCGGGAATGCGCTCAGATTACTGGAAACTTAGCGGCACAGAGAAAAAAATGAGCAAACTGTGATCCGGCAGAGCTAATCGCGACGGTAGCCATAGCGATATTTTGCCAGCAGCATCAGCGTGGTCAGCACTGCCGGGATAGCCAGGCTGGTAAAGACCTCGGTGATATGCCAGCCGATCGCCAGCATTTGCGCCCCAACGAAGGCACTAAGAATGGCGCCTATCCGGCCTACGCCATGCATCCAGCTGGAGCCGGTTGCCCTGGCGTGAGTGGGATAGTAGCTGGCAGAGAGCGCATTCATTCCGGTATTGGCACCGTTGAGGCAAAAACCGCTGCCAAAGGCCACCAGGCTCAGCGTGAGCGTATGTGCAGGAACATAGCCAATCGCTACCGTGGCGATCGCACCGACGAAGTAGATCGCCGCCAGCACCAGACTGGCATTGAATCGATCCATCATCCAGCCCGCAAACAGCGAGCCCAGCGTTCCCCCCGCCTGGTATACGGCGGTGACCAGCGCCGCCTGCGTCACCGTCATCCCCATGTCTTTTATCAACGTCGGCAGCCAGCTGCCGATCAGGTAAACCAGAAACAGCCCCATAAAGTAGCCGCACCACAACATAGTGCTGCCAAACAGGTAAGGACGCGTCAGTACCAGGGCGACCGCGCCCCGGTCGGGCTGTTTTTCACCGCAGGCAAAGTGGCTGTCCGGCCCAGTTGTTCCCGGTGCCATCTGTTCGACTATCTGACGGATCTGCGCAGCAGGCGCCTGACGTGAAAGCAGGAACTGCACCGATTCCGGGAGCCACTTCAGCAAAAAGGGAACGATGGCTAACGGCAGCACGCCGCCCAAAATCAGTACCGCATGCCAGCCTGCCGTAGGGATCAGCCAGGACGCGGCGAAGCCACCTGCTGCTGCACCGAAGGTGAAGCCACAAAATACGACGGTGATCAGAAAGGCGCGCCTGCGTGCCGGGGAGTATTCTGCGACCAGGGTGCCTACATTTGGCATGGCCGCGCCCAGGCCAAGCCCGGTAAGAAAGCGGAACAGCATCATCTGCTCAGGATTGCTGGCAAACGCCGTCGCCAGCGTTAACAGGCCAAAAAAGAGCACGCTGCTAATGATAATTACCCGGCGGCCAAAGCGATCCGCCAGCGGACCCGCCGTCATTGCGCCCAGCGCCAGTCCCACCAGCGCGGCACCAATCACCGCCCCAAGCTGTTGGGTGCTGATGCCCCAGGCCGTTTTTAACGCGGGGGCAATAAACCCCATCAGCGCAATATCCATGCCGTCCATCGCCACGACGGCAAAACTGAGCAGGATAATGCGCTGCTGATAGCGGCTTAAGCTGCCCTCATTAATCAAGGTTCGTACATCAATCGCGGCGGTGCTTTCCACGTTATCGCTCCCTGGTTCCGGCGGATCACAATCGGCTGGCGGTGACCCCAAAAAAAGTGCCGGCTATGATAACGGATTGCTCGCTATTTCTCCTGAATTAATTGGGCCATTTTGGGTGCGGTAATCCTTGTCATACCAGAAACGCTGTTAATTTGTGACGTTGTCACTCAGGGTAAATATCTTCACGGCACTCATTCAGCGGCTGCGTTTAGCGTGACGCTCACGATTATCCAGGCGCGCACGTTCACTTTTGCGCAGCGCCACGTAGCAGGCCCCACTTCCTCCGTGCTGTACCTGTGCGTGACAGAAACTCTGGACGTTTTCAAACTGCTGAAGCCAGCGTGAAAGATAGCTGCGTACAATGTTGGCATGAGAGGTCGTATCCCGGCCTTTACCATGAATAATTAACAGATTGCGAATATTGTCCTTTTCCGCCTGGCGCATAAATTGATACAGCGCCTGACGGCAGGTTTCTATCGGCTGGCGGATCAAATTCAGGCTGGCCTCAGGGCGATACTTCCCCTGCCGCAGCTTGTCCAGTACGCCCTGCTGTATCCCTTCGGCTTTGTATTCCAGCGGGGTGGTTAGCGACAGCAGCTCGGTCAGGCTGTCGATAAGCGGATTATCCGGCGAGTCGTCGACGGGCGCTCGCGGGGTGACAAGGGCGGGAGGTTTTAACCAGAGAACGTTCTCACCCTCACTCAGCGGCGTAACGTCTCCTACTGCCTCTCTGAACAGCGCGTAATCGTCAGGATTTGTCATGGCATGCCTCCGATGGGGTCAGCGTGAGGCGGAGGGCTCCTCACGGGGGAAGAAAATAACGGCCAGACAAGTTTAGCAAATCTTCCGGGTGAGCGTCTTGCCCTGCTCCTCTTCCGCCAGGGCAAATCTGGCGCTCTCTTCATCCGTCACCAGGCCTGAAATCCATCCCCCTTTCAGGACGGCACAAATTGCCCGATGCTTCTCCTGCCCGCCGGCGAAAGCAATTACGTTGCGTGAGGTGGCAGAGGTCAGCCTGACGCTGGTGAGCCGCGCATCCAGATCGCTGCTAACCCGCTGCCCGTCCTCACCGATGAAATGCCCGAGCATCTCGGCTGCGACCTGCTGTTTTTCCAGAGTGGCAACCTGATCGTCGCTGATGAAACCGTCGACATTGAGCGGACAGCCGGGCGCAACCTGCCCGATCCCCACAAAGAGCACATCCGCCTGCGCGGCTTTCTCGGTGACCGTACGATAGATCCGGTGGTTACACCACAGCGCGCGATCCTGTTCGCTGTCGGCGTAGAGCGGCGCAGGCAGAATGAAATAGCGACCCTGCGTTTTCTCCGCCATCCACAGCGGTACGTCGTAGCGGGTACAGGAGCCATCGCTGGCAATGGCGCCAATCAGCGAGACGCAGCTATGCTGCGGACGATCGAACAGCGGCAGCTCCTCAATGGTGGCGCGCAGCGTTCTGCCGGATCCCACGGCGATGGTCTGTGGTGTTTCGCGCTTTAATGTCTGACACATGACCTCCGCGCCTGCCACGGCAATCATCTGCTGAAGCCCTTCAGGCCCCGCACCTGACGATGGCACCACCTGACAGTATTCAAGGTTAAAGCGCGTTTTAAGGCGCCCGGCCAGCGTCATACAGTCTGCGACCGGATGCGCAATGGTGACGCTCACCAGTCCCTGCTCGCTGGCCATGGCGACCAGACGTTGTGCCACCTGGCGGGAAACTCCCAGCCTGTCGGCAATCTGGTGCTGGGTTTCCCCGGCGATGTAGTACAGCCAGGCGGCCCGGGCGGCCTGATCCAGTTTCCTGTCGTGCTTGCTCATGCTTGTACTCTGCAACGTTTTTCTCAGCTTACTCTGAATAATTGCCCAGCTCTTGGGCAAAAGCAAATTGTGTGATCGGTTCCGCAGACAACAGCACAGTTTACCACCAGGCTATAGCCCCATCAGGCAAAAGCTCTTGGTGCGAGCAAATGCCCAATTAACAGGAGATTACGATGACCGCTTCAACCCATTCCGTCTGGATGCACATTGGTGCTGGCTCTTTCCATCGCGCCCACCAGGCCTGGTATCTCCATCGCCTGCGCGAACAGGGGGATAGCGAGTGGCATATTGCCCTGAGCAACATCCGCGACGACGCTGTTCCGCTGCTGACGTCGCTGACCGCGCAGAAAGGGGAGTATGTCCTGGAGACCGTGACGCCTGAAGGGGACCGCGCCTATGAAAAAATCAGGTCGATCAGAACCATTGTCCCCTGGGATGCGGAACTGAAAGCAATGGTTGCTCAGGGGGCGGATGCGGCGACACGCGTCATTGCTTTTACCGTGACGGAGAGCGGCTACTATCTGGATAACAATCATCAGCTTGATGCTCAGCATCCCGATATTCAGGCCGATGTTAAGGGTGAAGCGCGTACCCTGTATGGCGCCCTGACCCGCGTGCTGCTGGCGCGGATGGCCGCACACGGTAATCCGGTCACTCTGCTGAACTGCGACAATCTGCGGCATAACGGCGAACGTTTCCGTCAGGGCTTTTTGACATTCCTTTCGCTGCGAAAAGAAGAGGCGCTGTGCGCCTGGGTGCGCGACCAGACGACGTCGCCCAATACCATGGTCGATCGCATCACACCCCGGCCGACCGCCGATATCGCACCACGCGTACTGAAGGCCACCGGGTTTCGCGACAGCGCGCCGGTGATGGCCGAGTCGTTTATTCAGTGGGTCATCGAAGATGATTTCGCGGCTGGCCGTCCGGCGCTGGAACATGTCGGCGTCGAAATGGTGAAATCGGTCCTGCCCTGGGAAGAGGCGAAAATTCGTATTCTCAATGCCAGCCACAGCTGCATTGCCTGGGCGGGCACGCTGGTGGGGCAGCTCTGCATCCATCAGAGTACGCAAACCCCGGAGATCAAAGAGATGGCGTGGGAGTATGTCACGCAGGATGTTATTCCCTCACTTCTGCCCAGCCCGCTAAATCTTGAAGAGTATCGTGATGTGGTGCTGGCTCGCTTTGCAAATCCCTGGATACGCGACACCAACCAGCGCGTGGCGGCCGACGGCCTCTCGAAAATACCGGGCTTCATCACCCCCACGCTGATGGAACGCTACGCCAGCGGCGAAACGCCGCGTGCAACGGCGGTACTACCCGCTCTGTTCTTCCTTTTCCTCCAGCGCTGGCACGTCGACGCACTGCCCTATGCCTACCAGGATGGCGCGCTCAATGCGCCCGAACTGCATGCCCTGCTAAGCCAGGATGATGCGCTGGCGCGTTTTGCCAGCGATGAAACGCTGTTTGGTCCCCTTGCCCATAAGGCGGAATTCGCCACCCTGCTACAGAACACCGTCGCAGGCCTGAGCGAGTGGGCAAAACTGCCACAGCCGGTAAACGACCTGGGAGCCGATTATGTATCTGGGAATTGATGCCGGAACCTCGGAAATCAAGACGCTGGTGATTAACGATCGTGGCGACGTTGTCGCCACCGCCGGGGCCAGACTGAGCGTGCAGCGCCCCCATCCGCGCTGGTCAGAACAGGACCCGGCGCAGTGGTGGCAGGCGACTCTGCAGGCGATAGGTGAACTGCGGCAGAAAGTGGGCGACAGCTGGTCGCAGGTCCGCGCTGTCGGCCTGTCAGGCCAGATGCACGGTGCGGTGCTGCTGGACAGAGATAACCGCGTGCTTCGCCCCTGTATTTTATGGAACGACACCCGCAGCGCGGCGGAATGCAAGGAGCTGACGGCGATGGCTCCTGACCTTGCGGCTATTGCGGGCAACCTCGCCATGCCAGGATTTACTGCGCCTAAGCTGCTCTGGGTTGCCCGGCATGAACCGCAGATCTTCGCGCAGACCGCCAGCGTACTGCTGCCAAAAGACTATTTGCGCTGGAAAATGAGCGGTGAAAAGATCAGCGAGATGTCCGATGCCGCCGGTACGCTGTGGCTGGATGTGGCCAGACGCGACTGGTCAGACAGCCTGCTGGACGCCTGCGGTCTGACGCGAGACCATATGCCCCGCCTCGTCGAGGGCTCGCAGCCAGCTGGCAAGCTTAAGGCTGAACTGGCACGACACTGGGGGCTGAGCGAAGAGGTAATTATTGCTGGCGGCGGCGGTGACAATGCCGCCAGCGCGGTGGGCATTGGCGCAGTGGAACCCGGCGATGCTTTTATCTCGCTGGGAACCTCAGGCGTGCTGTTTGCCGTCAACGATCGCTTTCGCCCCAACCCCGCCTCGGCGGTCCATGCCTTTTGCCATGCCATCCCGGACCGCTGGCACCAGATGAGCGTGATGCTGACCGCCGCCAGCGCCCTGCGCTGGCTGTGTGATTTGCTGGGTGCATCTGAAACGACGCTGCTTTCTGAAGTGGCGACCTTAAGTCTGTCAGAGCAGCAGATCGCTCCGCTATTTCTGCCCTATCTGTCAGGCGAACGCACGCCGCATAACGATCCCGATGCCACCGGTTCTTTTCATGGCCTGACGCACAGCACGCAGCGCGCCGCGCTGGCCTATGCGGTGCTGGAGGGCGTGAGCTTTGGTATGGCCGACGGCATGAAAGTGCTCATTGAGGCGGGCACCTCGCTGGAATGCTGTTCCCTGATGGGCGGCGGCGCCCGCAGTCCCTGGTGGGCACAGCTGATGGCCGACGTGCTGGACCTGCCCATTGTAACGCACCAGGGCGGTGAAGCCGGCGGCGCGCTCGGTGCCGCGCGGCTCGGCTGGCTGGCAGATGGCGGGGAGCAGTCCACCGTCTGCCGCAAACCGCCGGAGCTGAAACGGTATCTGCCCGATGCGGGACGCCAGTTAATATTGCGAAAACGCCTTGCCCACTTCCGGCTGCTCTATCAACAACAGCGCGAGGCCCGCGCACTCGGTTTCTAAACTCTACCCGGCCGCCATGTTCGTCCGGGCCCTGCATGCATCAGAGGAATTACCATGAAATCAGAAAAACACTGGTTCGGACTGCCGCTCTCTCTGTTCTGGGGCTATATCGCTATAGCCGTGTTTATGAGCGGCGACGGCTTTGAAATGGCCTTTCTGTCCAAACATATTACCGATATGGGCTTTACCCCGTCCCAGTCGGCGCTGGTCTTTACCCTCTATGGCGCCGCAGCCGCACTGGCAGCGTGGAGTTCCGGGGTGGTGGCAGAAATTATCACCCCGCAGCGTGCTATGCGTATCGGCTTTTTCCTGTGGGTGATTATGCATATTCTGTTTATGACCCTGGGACTGGGAATGCGCAACTATCCACTGATGCTGCTGTTTTACGGCATTCGCGGCCTGGCCTATCCGCTGTTTATATACTCATTCGTGATGCTGGTCGTACAGAACGTTCCAAAACACCGGCTCTCCTCCGCGATGGGTTGGTTCTGGGCAATGTATTCGATTGGCATAGGCTGCGTCGGTAGCTATCTGCCCAGCTTCACTATCCCCTGGATGGGAGAAACGGGTACGCTGTGGTTTGCCATTGCCTGGGTAGTGGCTGGCGGCCTGATGGCGATGTTTTTGCTGCGCAACGTCGGGGGAGAAAGTGAGAAAGCTAACCTCTCCACGCGGGAAAAACTCACCGAACTGTCGCGGGCAGTCACGATCCTGTTCACCAATCGTAATATTTTTCTGGCCTGTCTGATCCGCATCATTAACACGCTTTCGCTATTTGGCTTTGCGGTGGTTATGCCCATGCTGTTTGTTGGCAGGCTGGGCTTTACCATGTCCGAGTGGTTGCAAATCTGGGCGGTGTTCTTCTTCATCACTATTTTTACCAATATTATGTGGGGCGTGCTCGGGGAGTACATTGGCTGGATCCGCCAGGTACGCTGGTTTGGCTGCCTGGGTTGTGCGATATCGAGCCTCGCCTTCTATTACCTGCCTGTCACCTTCGGCCATAACTATTGGGTCGCGATGATACCCGCGGTGATGCTGGGCATTACCGTAGCGGCATTTGTGCCGATGACCGCCGTCTTCCCGGTACTGGAGCCAAAGCATAAAGGCGCAGCGGTCTCGATCTATAATCTTTCGGCAGGCCTCAGTAATTTCCTTGCGCCAGCAATCGCGTCACTGGTGCTGCCCTTCTTTGATATCGTCGGCGTGGTCTGGACCTACACCGTCCTCTACCTGTTTGCGGGGATTTTGACGCTAATTATCCGCGTCGAGCAGCCCGCACGCATCCCGGCCAGTCAGGGGGCAAAAGGCTATGGCGAAGCCGTTCCGTTACAAAACAAGTAGTCCTGCTTAGAATCAGTGAGTTATGTAAAGGGATAGCCTCAACACGGGCTATCCCTTTTGTTTAATGTGGCTAAAACTGCTCTGATGAGTTCCTTTTTGTAACTAAAAAATGTTAAAATTGACCTTAGTCAATAATCAGTCGAGCGTATCACTATGATCCCTGAAAAGCGTATTATCAGCAGGCGTATTCAGTCTGGCGGGTGTGCTATTCACTGTCAGGATTGCAGCATCAGCCAGCTCTGTATCCCCTTCACGCTGAACGAACACGAGCTCGATCAGCTGGATAACATCATTGAACGCAAAAAACCGATCCAGAAAGGCCAGACCCTGTTTAAGGCAGGCGATGAGCTGAAATCGCTTTATGCTATTCGCTCAGGGACCATTAAGAGCTATACCATCACCGAACAGGGCGACGAGCAGATCACCGGCTTTCATCTGGCGGGCGACCTGGTGGGTTTTGATGCCATCAGCATGGGCGAGCATCCCAGCTTCTCTCAGGCGCTGGAAACCGCCATGGTGTGTGAGATCCCCTTTGAAACCCTTGATGACCTCTCCGGAAAGATGCCCAGCCTGCGTCAGCAGATGATGCGTCTGATGAGCGGCGAGATTAAGGGCGATCAGGAGATGATCCTGCTGTTGTCGAAGAAAAATGCCGAAGAGCGCCTCGCTGCGTTCATTTACGGCCTGTCACGCCGCTTTGGACAGCGTGGATTCTCGCAGCGCGAGTTCCGTCTGACCATGACTCGCGGTGATATCGGTAACTACCTGGGACTGACGGTCGAAACGATCAGCCGCCTGCTGGGTCGCTTCCAGAAAAGCGGTATGCTGGCGGTAAAGGGTAAGTATATTACGATCGAAAACCACGACCTGCTGGCAGAGCTTGCCGGTCAGAGTCGCGCTATCGCCTGACCCTTCGTCGGGCTGGCCTGCCAGCCCGGCGCCTTCTTAGCCTCATCCCCCGCCTTCTGTCTTTTCCAGCAGCCTTATGATTAATTGTTATAATATTGATCCCGCTATAACTTTTAACTTCTTCCCCTGACCTGATTAGGCTATCTTTAAGCTGACACGCTCAGTGTATGGAGAAACCGTTATGGCTAAGTATCAAAACATTCTCGTGGCTATCGATCCTCAGCAGGACGACCAGCCCGCGCTCCGACGTGCTGTCTACCTCAATCAGCGCCTGGGAGGCCGTATTACTGCCTTCCTGCCAATTTATGACTTCTCCTATGAGATGACCACGCTGCTCTCTCCTGATGAACGTTCCACAATGCGCCAGGGCGTGGTAAGTCAGCGAACTGAATGGATCCGTGAACAGGCCAGGGCCTATCTGGATGCCGGGGTCACGATTGATATTAAAGTCGTCTGGCATAACCGCCCTTTTGAAGCGATTATCCAGGAAGTACTGAACGGCCATTACGATCTGGTCCTTAAGATGACCCATCAGCATGACAGGCTCCAGTCGGTGGTCTTTACCCCAACCGACTGGCATCTGCTGCGTAAGTGTCCCTGCCCGGTGTGGATGGTAAAGGATCAGCCCTGGCCGGAAGGGGGTAAAGCCGTGGTTGCCGTTAACCTGGCCAGCGAGGAACCGCATCACGACCCGCTGAATACCCGGCTGGTTAAGGAGACGCTGGAGCTGGCGGAGATGGTTAATCATACCGATGTCCATCTCATTGGCGCTTACCCCGTTACGCCGATCAATATTGCTATTGAGCTGCCCGACTTTGATCCCAGCGTGTATAACGACGCCATTCGCGGCCAGCACCTGCTGGCAATGAAGGCCCTGCGCCAGCAGTTTGGCATCGATGAAAAATTCACCCACGTTGAAAAAGGCCTGCCGGAGGACGTGATCCCCGGGCTGGCAGAGCAGCTTGACGCAGGCGTAGTGGTATTGGGTACTATTGGCCGTACCGGGTTGTCAGCGGCCTTCCTCGGCAATACCGCAGAACAGGTTATCGATCACCTTCGCTGCGACCTGCTGGCCATTAAACCCGAGGGTTTTGTGTCACCCATTGAGCTGGATGACGATTCGGACGATTAACGCATGTGAAGATGCAGGATAAGAGCGGTGTGGGATAGCGCAGACGCTTTAAATCGCAGAAGCTATGATAAAAAGGGAAATGCGTAAGCATTTCCCTTTTGTTTCCAGCTTTACAACCTTATCAAACTGCTGTGGTGCCTTACTACGCAGGTAAAGTGATTAAAGGCATCCAGGCCAGCGTAGGGCACTCCGCACCCTATCCGCTACAGCGCTTTCAGAATGGCTTCAACCGTGGCTTTAGCATCGCCAAACAGCATCTGCGTATTCTCTTTAAAGAAGAGCGGGTTCTGCACACCGGCATAGCCGGTATTCATCGAGCGTTTGAACACCACCACGTTGTGCGCCTTCCATACCTCCAGCACCGGCATCCCCGCAATAGGGCTGCGAGGATCGTCCTGCGCGGCCGGGTTTACCGTGTCGTTAGCGCCAATCACCAGTACCGTATCGGTATCGCTGAAATCGTCGTTGATCTCGTCCATCTCCAGCACAATATCGTACGGGACGCGCGCTTCCGCCAGCAGAACGTTCATATGGCCCGGAAGGCGACCGGCAACCGGATGGATACCAAACCGCACCTGCACGCCTAGCGCGCGCAGCTTAGCGGTGATCTCAGCTACCGGGTACTGGGCCTGCGCCACGGCCATGCCGTAGCCGGGGGTGATGATGACCGAGCTGGAGTTTTTCAACAGCTCGGCAGTACCCTGCACGTCGATTTCGCGGTATTCGCCTGCTTCTTCGCTTTCACCGGTTGAGCTGCTGTCGGTACCAAAGCCACCCGCAATCACGCTGATAAACGAACGGTTCATCGCTTTACACATAATGTAAGAGAGGATCGCCCCGCTGGAGCCCACCAGCGCCCCGGTGACAATCAGCAGGTCATTACTAAGCATAAAGCCTGCCGCCGCCGCCGCCCAGCCCGAGTAGGAGTTCAGCATTGACACCACTACCGGCATATCTGCGCCACCGATGGAGGCCACCAGATGCCAGCCGAAGGCCAGCGCAATCAGGGTCATTACCACCAGCGCAAAGCCCTGCGTCGCCGTACTGTCAGTACGCACAAAGATAATCAGCAGGCACAGCGAGACCACCAGCGCCAGCAGATTAAGCTTATGACGGTGAGGCAGCATCAGGGGACGTGACGAGATTTTGCCCCGTAGTTTGCCAAACGCCACGATTGAACCGGTGAAGGTTACCGCACCGATAAAGATGCCAATAAAGACTTCGGTAAGATGAATATTTTCCAGCACGGTATCCATGCCAGGCGCGTGATCGAGATAGCTGTTAAAGCCGACCAGTACCGCGGCGAGGCCGACGAAGCTGTGCAAAATCGCCACCAGCTCTGGCATCTCGGTCATTTCAACCTTCTTCGCCAGACGGATCCCGAGGGTACCGCCGATAATCATCGCGACGATAATCCAGCCCACGCTGCCACTGTCCGGCCCCAGTATGGTTGCCAGCAGCGCAATGGCCATCCCGCTGATGCCGAACAGATTCCCCTGCTTTGACGTTTCATGTTTCGACAGCCCGGCAAGGCTGCATATAAAAAGAATTGCGGCAACAATGTATGCTGCAGTAACTAATCCGCCAGACATTGATTATCCCTTAGTTCTTACGAAACATTTTCAGCATGCGCTGAGTGACGGTGAAACCACCGAAGATATTTATGCTGGCAATCAGCACGGCGATAAAGGAGAGGAAGCTGACCCAGCCGCCGTGTCCAATTTGCAACAGTGCGCCCACCACAATAATGCCCGATATGGCATTGGTTACCGACATCAGCGGGGTGTGCAGCGCGTGGCTGACGTTCCAGACCACGTAGTAACCTACTACGCAGGAGAGCGCAAAAACGGTAAAGTGCGACAGGAACGCCGGCGGCGCCACGTTGGCAAACCAGCCGAAAAGGATAATGGCCAGCGCAAACAGCGCGTATTTACGCAGCGGCGAGGCCGGCTGTTGTGCTTCCACTTTTTCCGGCGTGCTGGCAGCAGCAGGAGCGGCTTTCTGTGCCGCAGAGACCTGAATCGGCGGCGCAGGCCAGGTCACTTCTCCCTCGCGGATCACCGTCACGCCGCGAATAACCACGTCGTCAAAATCGACGGTAATCTCGCCGTTTTTCTCTTTACACAGCAGTTTGAGCAGATTCACCAGGTTGGTGCCATACAGCTGGGAGGACTGCGTAGGCAGACGGCTGGGCAGATCGGTATAACCGATAATCTTAACGCCGTTGTCCGTGGTGGTAACACAATCTGCCACGGTCAGCTCACAGTTACCGCCGGTCTGGGCGGCAAGATCGACGATGACGCTGCCGGGCTTCATCAGGGCGACCGTCTCAGCGGTGATCAGCTTCGGTGCGGGCCGACCGGGGATCAGCGCCGTGGTGACAATAATATCCACCTCTTTAGCCTGGGCGGCGAACAGCGCCATCTCAGCCTTAATGAAGGCTTCGGACATCACTTTAGCATAGCCGTCCCCGCTACCCGCCTCTTCCTCAAAATCGAGTTCGAGGAATTCGGCGCCCATACTCTGTACCTGTTCTTTCACTTCCGGGCGGGTGTCAAAGGCGCGAACGATCGCCCCCAGGCTGCCTGCCGCACCAATGGCGGCCAGACCGGCCACCCCTGCGCCGATGATCATAACTTTGGCGGGCTGCACCTTACCGGCGGCGGTGATCTGCCCGGTAAAGAAGCGGCCAAACTCATGAGCCGCCTCAACAATGGCACGATAACCGGCAATATTCGCCATGGAACTGAGCGCATCCAGCGACTGCGCACGCGAAATGCGCGGCACCGCATCCATTGCCATCACGGTGACGTTACGAGCCGCCAGCTTCTCCAGCAGTGCCGGATTTTGAGCGGGCCAGATAAAACTCACCAGCGTACTGCCTTTACGCGTCAGCACGATTTCATCGTCGTCTGGCGCATTTACCTTAAGCACGATGTCTGCCTGCCAGGCCGCGTGCGTGTCACCCAGGGTGGCACCGGCAGCAACAAAGGCAGCATCATCAAAGCTGGCCAGTTTGCCAGCCCCGTTCTCTACCACAACGCTAAAACCCAGCGCCAGCAGCTGCTCAACCGTCTTCGGCGTGGCAGCGACTCGCGCTTCGTTGGGCAATCGTTCTCTGGGTATTCCGATTAACATAATATTCCTTTTCATCAACAATGGGGATGATGGTGAGTTCGGTCAGTCATGGCCCGCGAGCCATAAAAGGAACTGTATCAAACTGTTTATAAACTACTTAATTTATGTCCTGCGATCCAGCCAGCACCCGACTGTTTGTGATGATTTCATATAAAAATTCAGAGGCAAGTACCAAAAACGCTATTTACTGACTGAATTTACGCATTTATGGGGCACAGTGTGCTGGCTTGCAAAACGGTAAAGTGGAATATTTAACGTTTAAAAAATATGATTTAACAATGAATTAACTTTAATACTGGTAACAATAACCCGTATTTATGGTAAAGGCCTTTCGGGCGGGGTGATTTGAACTCCCACCGTTTTTATTGCCCGTGAAGGATAAACCCGCGATAAGCTTTCGCTCAAAATGGCTGAGACAGAATGTATTATTACATGCAATAATCGGCTGCTAATCTGTTACACATCAAGAGTCCAGCACGTTTTTGTACTCATTTTTTGCGTAAGGCGAAGGATTATTTCTATGAAGCTGAAGAACACCATTCTGGCATCAGCCCTGTTGTCGCTCATTTCACTCACCGCGCATGCGGCACAGGAGCTGTCACCGGAAAAGGCAGCCTCGCTGAAACCATTTGACCGTATTGCCCTGTCGGGTCGTTTTAATGCGATCAATGAGGCCAGTGCAGCCGTCTCTAAACGTGCTGATGAACTGGGCGCTGCTTCCTATTTTATTCAGGGAATTAACGATACTAACGGCAACGGCGGCAACTGGCGCATCGTGGCGGACATCTATCATGCAGATGCACCGGTTGCGGTTAAAAACAGAGACCGCATCATCAATGGCGTCCGTGAGCTGACTAAAGCTGAAGCCTATCGGCTTGAGCCGTATGACACCGTTTCCATTAGCGGTTTCTATCGCAGCCAGCCCGATGTGAACGATGCCATTACCAAAGCAGCCACTAAAAAAGGCGCGGCCTCGTTCTTTATCGTCCGTCAGGTCGACGCGAACAGCGGTGGCAACCAGTACATAACGGCCTATATCTATAAGAAAGATGCGCCAGCCCGCCGCGTACAGTCTCCGGACGCGGTGCCAGCGGATTCACAGGCGGGTAAAGCCGCGCTGGCAGCAGGGGGCGCGGCCGCTAAAACCGTGCAGATCCCAGGGGTCGCCTCTTCTGAAACGCCAAGCAACAAGGTTGGCCGTTTCTATGAAACTCAGTCATCTACCGGCGAGCGCTATACCGTCAGAACGCCGGAAGGGAAAAGCGTACAGGAAGTAAGTGCCATCACCGCTGCACAGATGCAGCCCTATGACAGTGTAACCTTCACCGGACACTTCGGTACTCCAACCGAGATTTCGGAAGCGGTAGGCCGTGCAGCGATCGCTAAAGGAGCGAAGTATTATCACATCACCCGCCAGTGGTCGAATCAGAGCGGCGGTAACCTGACCGTTTCGGCCGATCTGTTTAAATAAGCTCAGCAGGTAAAGACGGCGGCCCCGCCGTCTTTACTTTTTATTGCATAATTTTCGCATGCAATATGCATAAAAACGCACCTTTCACCCCCGGTCTCATTGCATCTCACCTCCTCACTCCGTAAAATCGCCAGCCTGTTTCAGATGAAAACGCCGTTTTTGCTGCACCCTGGTCGCTCAAAATCGCAACATCAGGCTGAACATGGTTTTTTATTCTGCTATTGGGACGTTTTTTTGGACAAAAAATTAGGCCTTACCGCCCTTACGGCGCTGGTACTCAGTTCAATGCTTGGCGCTGGCGTATTCAGCCTGCCACAAAATATGGCTGCCGTAGCCAGCCCGGCGGCGCTGCTGATTGGCTGGGCGATAACCGGCGTGGGGATTATTCTGCTTTCTCTGGCGCTGCTGCTCCTTACCCGGATCAAACCGGAGCTGGACGGCGGTATCTATACCTATGCCAGAGAGGGCTTTGGTGAACTCGTAGGCTTTTGCTCCGCCTGGGGGTACTGGCTGTGCGCGGTTATCGCCAATGTCTCCTATCTGGTTATCGTCTTTTCTGCGCTGAGCTTTTTCACCGATTCGCCGGGACACGTCGTCTTTGGCGACGGCAATACCTGGCAGGCGGTGCTTGGCGCATCCCTCCTGCTGTGGCTGGTTCACTGGCTGGTATTACGCGGGGTACAGACGGCGGCCAGCATCAATCTGGTGGCAACGCTGGGCAAGCTTGTCCCGCTGGGGCTGTTTATCGTGCTGGCGGTGGCGGCGTTTAAGCTTGACTGTTTCAGGCTGGATTTTAGCGGCATTCAGCTCGGCAAGCCGGTCTGGCAGCAGGTGAAAGACACCATGCTGATCACCCTGTGGGTCTTTATCGGCGTTGAAGGGGCGGTGGTCGTCTCCGCACGCGCGCGCAACAAAAAAGATGTGGGCCGGGCAACGCTACTGGCGGTAACAACAGCCCTGCTGGTTTATCTGCTGGTTACCCTCCTTTCCCTGGGTATTGTGCCCCGTGCCGAGCTGGCACAGATGCGTAACCCTTCGATGGCGGGCCTGATGACGCGTCTGATCGGTTCCTGGGGGGACGTGGTGATTGCTATCGGGCTGGTGGTTTCCGTCTGCGGCGCCTACCTGAGCTGGACGATTATGGCAGCAGAAGTGCCTATGCTGGCAGCCGGACAGGGCGCCTTCCCCCGCTCGCTGGCGAAGCAAAATGCGCGTGGCGCGCCCTCTGCTTCACTCTGGCTCACCAACAGCAGCGTACAGATTTGCCTGATCCTGATCTGGCTCACTCATTCGGATTACAACACCCTGCTGAATATCGCGTCTGAAATGATTCTGGTGCCCTATCTGCTGGTGGGTGTGTATCTGATTAAGGTCTCACGCTCGCTAAACAGGCCGATGGTTACCGCCATAGCCGTGGGCGCTACGGCCTATGGTCTCTGGCTGCTGTATGCCTCTGGCCCGCTGCATCTGCTGCTGTCGGTAGTGCTGTACGCCCCTGGCGCCCTGCTCTTTCTGTTCGCGCGCCGCGGTGGCCGCGGGGGCAAAAGACTGAATGGCATGGAAAGAGTGGCTATCGTGCTGCTGATGGCAGGTTCAGCCCCTGCCCTGTGGACGCTGATGCATTAATGGGAAAAGGCGGGCACTCTTACCGTTAAGCAGTCATTATGCTGGTTAAGGTTAAGCGGTTTGACGTACTCCCTGCGGATGACGTCAAGCTGCTGCTCGGAGAGCGTATACGGCAGCAAAATATCAAAGGCGTCGATATGCTGTTGTTCAGCAAGGGTTATCAATCGGGCGATGTTAATTTCGTCACTGACCTGGGTAGAAATGATCTGTAACGCCAGGGCCTTAAGTCTTTCAGAAGGCGCTGTGGGCAGATCGGGCGAGTTTTTCGTCACCATGCCGAAGATGGGCATCACGCCATAGATGGCGTCGACGAAGCTCCAGCGTTTTTTACAGGATGCGGAGAGAAAATCCGTATAATTCAGGCAGATATGGTTAATGTGCAGCGCAGAGGTCTGCTCTTTATCCGACACCCTTTATGCTCCTTTCTCTGGTACGTGTTATCCGGTAAGTTGTCAGAACAACCCTGCTAATATAATGGCATAGTTTAAAGGGGATATACTATATATCCAGCATTATTTAGCCGCGGGTAATAGTAGTCACGGTAAACATTGGGTAATCTTACTTTCCCTTCTCAGATAAAAAAACCGATGAACAGAATAGTATTTGTTGAAGACGATCAGGACGTTGGCGAGCTGATTGCCGCTTATCTTAACCGCCATGACATTGAGGTGATTGTGGAAAGCCGGGGCGACCGCGCCGAAGCCACAATCGCCGAGGCCAACCCTGACCTGGTGATGCTGGATATCATGCTACCGGGCAAGGATGGTATGACGCTGTGCCGCGATCTGCGTACCAGCAAGATTTGGTCAGGCCCCATAGTGCTGCTGACGTCGCTGGACAGCGATATGAACCATATTTTGTCGCTCGAAATGGGCGCCAATGATTACATTCTCAAAACCACCCCGCCCGCCGTTCTGCTGGCGCGCCTGCGGCTGCATCTGCGTCAGGCCGGCGTGTCCACCCAGAGCGACGATATTGCGCCGGCGCAAACCGGGCAAAAGGCGCTGCGCTTTGGCACACTCTCCATAGACCCCCTTAACCGACAGGTGATGCTGGGCGGCGAGATTATCCCCCTCTCTACCGCCGATTTTGATTTACTCTGGGAGCTGGCTACCCACGCGGGCAGCACGCTGAACCGCGACGCCCTGCTGAAAACGCTGCGCGGCGTCAGCTATGACGGAATGGATCGCAGTATAGACGTGGCCATTTCCCGCCTGCGCAAAAAGCTGCTGGACAGCGCGACGGAACCCTACCGAATCAAAACGATTCGTAATAAAGGCTATCTGTTCGCGCCACACGCCTGGGATGCAGAATGAAAAAGCTTTTTATCCAGTTCTATCTGTTGCTGTTCGTCTGCTTTCTGGTGATGGCGATGCTGGTTGGCCTGGTATACAAATTCACCGCTGAGCGGGCCGGGCGAGAGTCGATGAACGATCTGATGAAAAGCTCGCTCTATCTGATGCGCAGTGAACTGCGGGAGATCCCGCCGCGCGACTGGAACAAGACCATTGATAATCTGGAGCTCAACCTGTCGTTTAAGCTACATATAGAACCAATGAGCAAATACCAGCTCGACCCGACTACCCTGCGCCGCCTGCGCGCCGGTGAAATCGTGGCGCTGGATGATGAATATACCTTTCTGCAGCATATCCCGCGCAGTCATTACGTGCTGGCCGTCGGCCCGATCCCCTATCTTTTTTTCCTGCATGAGATGCGCATTCTGGATATCGTGCTGCTGGCATTTATCGGCATTTCGCTGGCGCTGCCGGTGTTTATCTGGATGCGGCCCCACTGGAAAGATATGCTGCGGCTGGAGTCGGCCGCGCAGCGCTTTGGTCAGGGGCATCTGGATGAACGCATTCATTTCGACAGCGCCTCCAGCCTGGTAAGGCTGGGCGTGGCCTTTAACCAGATGGCGGATAACATCAACACGCTGGTTGCCAGTAAGAAGCAGCTGATTGACGGGATTGCCCATGAGCTGCGCACGCCGCTGGTGCGCCTGCGCTACCGGCTGGAGATGAGCGATAATCTGACGGATGTCGAGGCGGCGGCGTTAAATCGCGATATTGGCCAGCTGGAAGCGCTAATCGAAGAGCTGTTGACTTACGCGCGGCTCGACCGCCCGAAGGTGGATTTAAATTTACAGTCGCTGGACCTGGCAGAGTGGCTGGCTGAACGTATTGATGATATTCGATCGGTTCATCCTGAGGTGGAAATTGCGCTGGAGATGCCGCAGCGGCAAAACCACGGTGTGGCCGATGCCCGCCTGATGGAACGCGTTCTGGATAACCTGGTGAACAACGCGCTGCGCTATGCCGATCAGCAGCTGCGCGTCGGGCTGTGGTTTGACGGTAATACCGCCTGCCTGCAGGTGGAGGATGACGGCCCCGGTATTCCCCCTGACGAACGTGAGCGGGTATTTGAACCCTTTGTCCGCCTTGATCCCAGCCGCGACCGCGCGACGGGCGGCTGCGGCCTTGGGCTGGCTATCGTGCATTCGGTAGCGCAGGCCTTTGGCGGCTACGTGGTAATTGATACCAGCCCGCTCGGTGGCGCCAGCGTTCGCTTTTGCTGGCCCGTTGATCTACCCTTATCGCCTCCCCGCGCTGCCTGACGGCGCCTGTTGATAGCAAGGAACCCCATGTCCAGTGCCTATGAGAATCTGACAAAAACCTTTACCCGCCTCTCCCGCTTTGGGCATCTTTCTGCCATAGCCGGATGGGATATGATGACCATGATGCCGCCGGGCGGCAGCGCCCCACGCGGCGCCGCACTGGCTGAGCTGAGCGTGCTTCAGCACGAAATTCTGACCGCAAAGCAGGTGGGTCAGTGGCTGGACGAAGCCGAACAAACCCCGCTTAACGATGTTGAACAGGCCAATCTGTTTGAGATGCGCCGTGCATATCAGCAGGCTGCGCTGCTCCCTGCCTCGCTGGTAGAAGCCAAATCCATTGCCGGTTCGCGCTGTGAACACGCCTGGCGTCAGCAGCGTCCTGCCAACGACTGGCAGGGTTTCGCTGAAAATTTGCAGGAGGTCGTCAGGCTGAGCCGCGAGGAAGCTGAAATCCGTGCGCAGGCCAACGGCTGTTCCCGCTACGATGCCCTGCTGGATGTCTTTGAGCCGGGCATGACCAGCGCCAAACTGGATAAAACCTTCGGCAACATCAAGAGCTGGCTACCGGAACTGCTCCAGCGCATTGTTGAACAACAGTCGCGGGAGCAGGTGGCGTTGCCGCCAGGCCCCTTCGCCGTCGAGTCGCAGAAGCATCTTGCTCTGGCCGTAATGAAACAGCTGGGCTTCGATTTCAATGCTGGCCGCCTTGATGTCAGCAGCCATCCCTTCTGTGGCGGCGTTCCCGAAGACGTTCGCATCACCACCCGCTACAACGAAAATGAGTTTATCAGCGCGATGATGGGCGTGATCCATGAAACCGGTCACGCACGCTACGAACAAAATCTGCCAAAGCAGTGGGCAGGTCAGCCGGTCGCCCTCGCCCGCTCAACCGCCATCCACGAGTCTCAGAGCCTGTTTTTTGAGAAACAGCTGGGGCGCAGTGCTGAATTTCTCAACCTGCTGCTGCCACACGTTAAACAGCTGCTGGGTGACGGGCCTGCGCTGGAACCCGCAAACTTTATCGCGCTGAATCAGCGGGTGAAGCCGGGGTTGATTCGGGTCGATGCCGATGAGGTGAGCTACCCTGCCCACGTCATTTTGCGCTATGAAATTGAGCGCGCGCTGATTGCGGGGGAGGTTGAGGTCGGGGACATTCCGGCCCTGTGGCAGGAAAAAATGCAGGCACTGCTGGGGCTGGATACCACTGGGAACTACCGTGACGGCTGTATGCAGGATATTCACTGGACCGATGGCGCCTTTGGCTACTTCCCTACTTACACGCTCGGTGCAATGTACGCGGCCCAGCTGTTCCAGGGCGTCAAAAAGGCCCTGCCGCAGGTAAGCGAGCTGATCCGTGAGGGCAATCTCCAGCCGGTATTCGACTGGCTTTCACAGAATATCTGGCAGCACGGCAGCCGTTTCAGCACACGACAGCTGATTGAAAATGCCACCGGGGAAGACCTTAACCCACGGTGGTTCCGTGAGCATCTGGAAAATCGCTACCTGAACGGCCTCTGAGCCTTTAGTTAAGCGGCAGTCGCAGGCGCGGTGCCGCTTTGTTCACTCCTGTCGCCGAACCATTGCCACTATTGTCAGTGCGAGTTCCAGCTGCGCCTCATCGCGGGCGCGTTTACCGGATGAGACGTAATAAGCCAGACCGTTCATAGCTATATACCAAAGGTAGATAATGTCCGCGTATATTCCGGAATGAGATCAATAGGACTGTAACATTCCAGATTTGGCTCTGGACGTCTTTCAGGTAACGCAATGGAAGTGGAGTTAGCCGCTGATGGAATCATCCAACAGCGGCATGATAAACTTACAAAAGTAAAATTATTTTTTCGGAAAATATTTGTTCACTAACGCATAAAGAATTGCCGCTGTTTCAGCATCAGCGACACCATCATAATTCTTTTGTCGGAAGTGAAGCTGAAATGCCCGGATCAAATTTCTGTATCCGCTTTCTGTTACGGCATCTGAGATGTCATATCCGTATGTTCTTAACTTAGCAATAATATCTACTTTAGATGGTAGCGACTTATTGAAGTGCATCAGATAGTGCTGCATGGTCGATTCCTCATACCATGCACCGATACCTGCGTCATAAAGTTCTTTCCACGGGAAAGCAGCCCCTGGATCACTTTTTCTCCCCGGGGCAATATCGCTGTGTCCGACAACATTCGCAGGCGTAATATCAGGATATCGTTGCAGAATATTGGCGGCCAGTTCCTTGATTGCATCTGTCTGAACCGGGTTATAGGGGGGGAACACAAACACGCCGTTGTTATCACTGGCCAAATTAACCGTCTCAATCCCGATGGAGGTATCATTCAGGTTGCTGCGCCCGGCCCATGAACTTACGCCAGCATGCCAGGCACGCTCATTTTCATCAACCAGGTTGAATATACGCATTTCCTTAAAACCTGCATCAATATAAGTTTTTTCTGAAGGATCAGGAACGAGATAGTGAGCGCTTACCGAAGGCCCGGTCAAAACGGTTATTGACGCTTTAAAATCGACAGCAGTGTAGTGCATAACAAGGAAACGAACACGACGATTGAAACCTTTTACCGAACGATAGCTGTTATAATCAATTGGGTACATAGGTAACTCCTTTTATTGATGTGCAATCTATTGATAGCAGCATGTATGTCAACAAAATGTATACCATGTTAGTGCGGAGTTATCTCTGCGGATTTTTTGTGACAATAACCACGGTTTGTTAAGTAAAAGGCCTGTGAATCTATAGTGGCAGTTGGCAGCTTTGCTCATTTCCCATTTTTCCTCAAAGTTTCCTTTTTCAATTATTGTGGGCTGAAAAAAATGAAGTGCAGGTCGAGGATGGTAAACGCAGGTTCATATGCAGATATTGTGGGTCTGAGACCAGCGCTGGTTGCAGCTAATGTTTCCATTGGCGTCCGGCCACAGCACATTTCTCCCTGATGGGTTCACTCATTATTAGAGTGAGCCAGCCATTCATCAGGATCTGTTTGTAATGTATCGAGATCACCATACAATTTTTTACGGAACGTCACCTGATAAAACTCGTTCAGTATCGTCCTGTGGAAAACCTCTCGCAGATACCATTAGTCGGCGGTGACATACAGCTTACAGTGAGCAACCTTTGAGTAAGAATCAACGAACGTCTGCTGACAGATACGACCGACGCCTTTCAGATTACCGACGTAGAACCTGTCCTGTGATCCCAGATAACCCGGATGAGCAGCTTCGATTTCACCGCAGACCTCGTCATCGCTGGCTTTTCGTTTCAGTGCAACTATCTGGGCTTTGGTCAGTTCGATACCCTCACGGGCCGCTTTTTCTTCCTGCGCTTTCAGGCGTTTTTTGAAATTCTCAAGATTGTGGCGCAGCCAGACAGAACGGACGCCACTTCCTGAGATAAAAACGCCCTGTTTACGCAGCTCATTGCTGGTCCGGTGTTGGCCATGAGCAGGGAACGCAACAGCATAATTAACCACGGCGTTTTCATAACGGGATAGTTAGTATGGAGCATGAGAGTTAACTCGTGTTTTGTATAAGGATTTGACACCCATATCAAAACCGGTAACTCTAAACCTTTCAAGGTCATTTCAGATCAAGTCGCAACTAATACATTTCAGGCGCCCTGGTACAATGCGTACAAGGCCGTTGTACAATCCGTTACACGCCGATACCAATCACTCACTGAAAGCCTCCGTCCCTTCTCATATAGTTCTCCTACCGGCCCCGCAGTGGGCTGACATGTGAACTAACATTTGAGGGTTTTGCAATGAAAAAATTATTTGCTCTGGTTGTAGCCGCTGCAATGGGTATGTCTTCAGTTGCTTTCGCTGCTGAAACCACAACTGCTGCACCAGCCAGCACCACTACAACTGCTGCTGCAACGCCTGCTGCAACTACCGCTGCACCGGCTAAAACGACCACCACGACTAAGCATCATAAAAAACACAAAAAAGCGGCTAAGAAACTGTCTCTTATACACATCTGACGCTGCCGACGACGGCCTTGAGGTGTAG
>NZ_JBLREF010000017.1:0-23415 GCF_047918655.1 Erwinia sp. PPS120
TAGCCCTGTCACCGGAGCGGGTCTTGCCTTTCTACTGCCAGAGAACCAGCAGCCCATTCCGCAACATAGCCCTGTTACCGGAGCCGGTTTTGACCTTAACACTGCCAGAGTACAGCTCCCCATTCCACAGCCCTAACACCGCAGCCGGTTTTGACCTCCCTGCAAACAATACAAAAGCCAAAAAACACGTCATACCAGAAATGAGTTTAGGGTGTTGTAAAAAAGACATAATGGTATGTTCAAATAGAGAAGATGTAGCGATCGTGTTTATTTACTGAAACGTACCTACACGAGAACCCGCTTCACAACAGAGCTAAACAGTCGACATAAGGACGCATGATGACAGAGGGCAATATCCAGCATTTGCTTAGCAAACTCGAGTTACCACAGGATGAGGAAGCGCTTCGTTGGGTGACCTCACAAAACCTGCGCACGACAAACAAATTTGCCCATGGCGGACGTTTTCATCAGACGCAGCAAACAATATTGCAGTCGTTAAACGATCAATCGAATATCCCCTGGGTTAACCATTACCGCGAAACGGTTTATAACTTCTGGCAGGACGACAGGCATCCGCGTGGTATCTGGCGCCGTACTGCCGAAGCGTCATATCTGATGGCAGAGCCCGAATGGGAAACGGTGCTGGATATCGACCGTCTGAATGAACAGGAAGAAGCAAACTGGAGCTACCGTGGTGCCGATCTACTCTATCCTGATTACACGCGCGCGTTGATTTATTTATCGGGCGGTGGTGATGCCTGTGAGATTCGTGAGTTTGACCTGGTCAGTAAGTCTTTTATAAGCGATGGTTTTTATCTGAAAGAAAGCAAAAGCTTAGTCAGCTGGATTGATGAAAATAACCTGCTGCTGGCGCTTGATGGGGGCGGAGATACCCTTACTACATCGGGATATCCGCGCTGCGTTAGCCGTTGGCAGCGAGGCACCGCCCCGCATGAAGCGGCCTTAATTTACGCTGGCGAAACGACCGACATGGCGGTTTCAGCCTCGCACGATCCCACACCCGGCTTCGAAAAAAGTCTGGTGCATTGCAACCAGGACTTCTATCACAGCCGCACTTATCTGCTGACCGCGCAGGACGAACTGGAATTCATAGACATTCCAGAAGACGCTTCTTGTGGCTTTTTCAACGCCTGGCTACTGGTTACGCTCAATACTGCCTGGCAGGTTGCGGAGACAATCTACCCCGCAGGCGCTCTGCTGGCGACAGATTTCGCGGCTTTCCAACAGGGGCTGCGCAACTTCATCATACTGTTCACGCCGGATGCACATACGACGTTGCAGGGATACAGTTCAACCCGGGATAACCTGATCCTCAATATGACTCAGGATGTGGTTGAGAAAGTTAAAATATTAAAAACTGAGAACGGTCAGTGGCGTGGTGTGAAAACGTTGGTTCTTCCAAACTTCACCAATATCTCTGCCTCAGGCATAGATATAGAGAGTAACCGCTACCAGGTAGTGAGTTATGGGTTTCTGCAATCCTGTTGCCTGAGCTATGGCGATCTGGATGCGGAAACACTCAGCGTAGTGAAGCAGGATCCGACATGCTTTGATGCGGCAGATTTTGAAGTCACTCAGCATTTTGCCGTGTCAACGGACGGCACTCATATTCCCTATTTTCAGGTCGCTGCCAAAGGGCTGGAACTTACCGGCGATCACCCAACGCTACTATACGGATATGGGGGGTTCGAGGTCTCTTTGACGCCCAATTATTTGGGCGCTAAGGGAAACACATGGCTGCATAAAGGCGGCGTTTACGTGATGGCGAATATCCGCGGGGGCGGGGAGTACGGTCCTGCCTGGCACCAGGCTGCTCTGAAACAGCATCGTCACCGCGCCTATGAAGATTTCGCGGCGGTGGCGAGCGATTTGATCGCACGTAAGGTGACGTGCGCGACCCGGCTCGCAGCGCAGGGGGGGAGCAACGGCGGGCTTCTGATTGGCAATATGCTGACGGACTATCCCGAACTGTTTGGTGCGCTGGTGTGTGAAGTTCCCCTGCTGGATATGACAAATTATCATCGCTGGTTGGCCGGGTCCTCGTGGATTGCCGAATATGGCGATCCGGAAATCGCCGAAGAGAGGGCGTGGCTGCAAAACTATTCACCGTTCGACAACGTTTCTGCTGATAAACGCTATCCGCCAACGCTATTTACTACCGGGACCCGGGACGACCGCGTAAGTCCGGCGCATGCACGCAAAATGGTCGCGCGTATGCAGCAACAGGGCCATGATAACGTCTGGTTGTATGAGGAAACAGAAGCGGGGCACGGTAGTGCGCCGGAGAATACTCAGACGGCATTTTATCATTCCCTGGTCGAAGAGTTTATGTGGAAAATGCTGACGGATCGATAAACCAGGCGATGTTCAGTTAGTGGGGCGGCCCTATGGATTATTTCCAGTGGGAACTTACCTGACTGGCATTTGTGATGTTTGCTGTCGTTGTGGGGATGGGGGGCAAAGCCCTGCGGGGACCGTTGTCACGCGGACACGCCGCAGGCACGTCCGTGTGGGCTCGTCTTGCGCATCCCTGCGCTTGATTGTCCGCTTAGGGTTCCCGCCTGGCCTCAGGCTACGCAGTAGCGGGTACTCGGTGCAAAGCCCTGCGGGGACCGTTGTCACGCGGACACGCCGCAGGCACATCCGTGTGGGCTCGACTCGCGCATCCCTGCGCTCGACGGTCCGCTAAGCCAACGATCCCCGCCTGGCCTCAGGCCGCTTTGTCGCTGCTAAAAACCTCTTCAGGTCCTGCCGCGGGTGACAAAACTTTCGACAGATAATATCTTCCCTGTCGGAAGTGATTTTGACCTTCAGGTCTGTGGTAATAAAGGCATACCACTGAAGCAGCTTCTGAGATGACCCGGTGTCAGGATACTTCCAGCCCACTCCGCAGCCAGAAGGCGGTGTTGCGGAGCAGATAAGCCGGGTCTCTGCCGCAGGGATGCGGCAGTGAAGCCCCCAGGGATGGGTTTACGGCGCCCCGGCGTTCTGACCCGCAACATAGCCCTGTCACCAGACCAGGTTTTGACCTTCCTGCTAACAACACTACCCGCGCAGGCCCTGACCTCAGCTCTTATGGACCTTCAGGCCCGCTACGGTCTGGCCAACCGGCATCATCTCCAGTGTATTAATATTCACGTGCTTAGGCAGCGTCGCCACCCAGTAAACCGCCTCGGTGATATCCTCCGCCGTCAACGGCTCTGTACCGTCGTAAACGCTCCCGGCTTTGGCATCGTCGCCCTTAAAACGGACGTTCGAAAACTCGGTGCCGCCCACCAGGCCCGGCTCGATATCCGTCACGCGCAGCGCCGTACCGTGCAAATCCGTACGCAGGTTAAGGCTAAACTGCCGCACAAAAGCCTTGGTCGCCCCGTAAACGTTACCGCCCGCATAAGGCCAGCTGCCCGCTATCGAACCAATATTAATAATATGACCCACATCGCGCTCCACCATGGCAGGCAGCACGGCACGGGTCATATAAACCAGCCCCTTATTATTGGTATCGATCATCGCATCCCAGTCATCAACACTGGCTTTATGGGCGGGTTCAATGCCCAGCGCCAGTCCGGCATTATTAATCAGCACGTCAATATTGCGCCACTCGGCGGGCAGGCTGCCTAGCGCCTCCTCTATTCCGTCACGGTTACGCACGTCCAGTTGCAACGTGTAGACTCTGTCACCCAGCTCATCCTTTAGCGCTTGCAGACGTTCATTGCGACGTCCGGTCGCAATGACTTTATGACCCTGAGCGATAAAACGTCGGGTAATACTTTCGCCAAACCCTGCGGTGGCACCGGTAACAAACACAATCATTACGCTGTTCCTCATCCTGTTTTACTTTTCTTCACCCTATCACGTTGCCCACATCCTGATAAGACGCAATACCTATATGCTAATTCCAGGACTGCACACTGCTGGCGCATCAGACCCGGGATATGCCTTTTATAGGTGCGCGGTGGAGGAAGTGGCCGGCGGAAAAAGCCTTCCCCCAATACAGAAAATGGCATGGCAATCGTTTGCTTCCATATGCAAACGATTGCCTGGCAAAATATATTTGCAGCTTCAAAAGTGGCAATCAAATTATGCTAACTCGCTGAAAATTAGCTATATTAATCCCATATTACTCTGGCATAACAATTGCAGATTTCACCACACCCCTCTGTTGCCATCACCGAAAAAGCACAAGGCTCTTTTAAAAGGAATCGCTATGTTACCCACCTACACCCAGGCCATCAGGGGAAGTTTTTTTGATTTTACCGCTGTGGCGGAAAATCCCGGCCAGCTTACTGAACTCGCCCGCTATATTGAGGATGGGTTGCTTCTGCTTAATGGCGGTAAAATTGTTTCGCTGCAAAACTGGGAAGAGGGGCAGTCGCAGTTAAGCTATCCACAGGCCGTTATTGACTATCGCGGTAAGCTTATCGTTCCGGGCTTTGTCGACACCCATATTCACTATCCGCAAACCGAGATGATAGGTGCCTTCGGTGAACAGCTGCTGGAGTGGCTACAGCACTATACCTTCCCGGTCGAAAGCCAGTATCACTGCCCGACGCATGCCGCGAACATGTCGGCGTTTTTTTTGCAGCAGCTGCTCAGCAACGGCACCACTACCGCGCTGGTGTTCGGCACCGTGCATCCCCAGTCCGTGGATGCCCTGTTTGAAGCGGCGCATCGCCTCAATATGCGGCTGATTGCCGGTAAGGTGATGATGGACTGCAACGCCCCTGACTATCTTACCGAAACGCCAGAGCAGAGCTATCAGCAAACCCGCGAGCTGATTGACCGCTGGCACAATCGCGGCCGTCTCAGCTACGCGTTGACGCCGCGCTTTGCGCCCACCTCATCCCCGGCTCTGCTGGGCAAGGTGCGTCAGCTTAAAGCCGAATTTCCTGATACCTGGCTGCATACCCACCTTAGCGAAAACCCCCAGGAAATTGAGTGGGTAAAATCGCTCTTTCCCGATCGCAGCGGCTACCTCGACGTCTACGATCACTATCAGCTTACCGGGCGTCGCAGCGTCTTTGCTCACTGCGTGCATTTAGAAGATAGCGAGTGGGACTGCCTGCATGACACCGATTCGGCAGTCGCCTTTTGTCCCACCTCCAATCTGTTTCTCGGCAGCGGCCTGTTCAATCTGAAACGCTGCTGGGACAGGCAGGTGAAGATGGGCATCGGCACCGATGTCGGCGCGGGTACGACATTTAATATGCTGAAAACCCTGGCCGAAGGATACAAAGTGGGCCAGCTACAGCGCTATTCCCTGTCAGCCTGTGAGGCGTTCTACCACGCCACGCTCGGCGGCGCGAAAGCGCTGGATCTGGATAGCCATATCGGTAACTTTCTGCCGGGTAAGGAAGCCGATTTTGTGGTGATCGATCCGGCCGTCTCAGAGCTACAAAAAATGCGCCAGGCCAACAGCCGCGATATCGGGGAAAAGATGTTTGTGCTGATGACGCTGGGTGACGATCGTAATATCGCCAGCACCTGGGTTAACGGCCAGTGCGTATGGCAGCAGAATAGCGTGGAGAAGGGCGAAATTGCCGGGGGCCGTTAACATCCCCGGGAGAGCGGCTGGAGATATCTCGCATTACGTTAGTGACGGGGTTGGCTTCACGGCCTTCTCGTCCTATGCTGAAAGCTTTAGCGACCCGGAGACACGCCCATGCCCCTCTCGTCAGCCAATCCATTTAGCCAGCCCAGTACGCTGCCGTTTCAGGCACCGCCGTTCGATCTCATCTCGGAGGACGACTACCGCCCCGCCCTGGAAGAGGGCATGCGGGTCAAGCGCGAAGAGATCCAGAAAATTATTGCTAATCCCGACGCCCCCACCTTCGAAAACAGCTACGAAGCGCTGGAAAAAGCCGGGCAGATGCTTAAGCGCGTTGAAAACGTCTTTGGTGCCATGACCTCAGCCAATACCAGTGATGCGTTACAGGCGCTGGATGAAGAGATGTCGCCGAAGCTGACCGCGCTGGAGGATGATATCAAACTTGACAGCCGCCTGTTTGCGCGTCTCGACACGATTTATCAGCAGCGTCATTCGCTCAGCCTGTCGGGGGGATCCCTGCGGCTGGTGGAGGTTATCTGGCAGCGTTTCCAACTGGCCGGTGCCAGCCTGGATGCCTCGCACAAAGAGCAGCTCAAAGCGCTGAATCAGCAGGCTGCGTCGCTCAGTACAAAGTTTACCAACCAGCTGCTGATCGCCGCGCGGGATGGCGGGCTGGTGGTAAAGGATAAGACCCTGCTGGCAGGCCTGAGCGAGGCCGAACTGAACGCGGCTGCCGGGGCAGCACAGGCTAAGGGCCTGGCGAATAGCTGGCTGATTATGCTGCAAAACACTACCCAGCAGCCGGCGCTACAAAGTCTGAGCAATCGCGACACCCGGCAGGCACTCTATGACGCCTCATGGGATCGCGCTGAAAAAGGGGACGCCAGCGATACGCGGCAGCTGATTATCCAGCTGGCGCAGGTGCGGGCTCAGCAGGCGGCGCTGATGGGCTTTAGCAGCTTTGCCGCATGGCAGCTTCAGGACCAGATGGCGAAAACGCCTGAGGCAGCGCTCGATTTTATGCGGGCGATTGTTCCGGCCGCTACCGACCGGGCGCAGCGTGAAACGACTGACATTCAGGCGGTGATTAACCGGCAGCAGGGGGATTTTACCGTGGCGCCCTGGGACTGGCTCTATTATTCCGCGCTGGTGCGTAAGGAAAAATACGATCTTGATGAGAGCGAAATTAAGCCCTATTTCGAGATGTGGAACGTACTTGATAAGGGCGTGTTCTGGGCGGCCACGCAGCTGTTTGGAATTACCTTCGCCCCCCGCAGCGATATTCCGGTTTATCAGCCCGACGTGCGGGTTTTCGAGATTTTCGACAAGACCGGAGATGCGCTGGCCCTGTTCTATGTCGACTATTTCAAACGCGATAATAAAGGTGGCGGGGCGTGGATGAGCAATTTTGTCGGGCAGTCAACGCTGCTGGATACCCGGCCAGTCATTTATAACGTCTGTAACTTTGCTAAACCGGCCGACGGCGAACCCGCCCTGATTAGCTGGGATGATGTCATCACTATGTTCCATGAGTTTGGCCATACGCTGCACGGGCTGTTTGCCAGTCAGCGCTACCCCAGCCTCTCCGGGACGGAAACGCCGCGAGATTTTGTGGAATTCCCCTCGCAGTGCAACGAGCACTGGGCCAGCAATGACCAGGTATTCAACAATTTCGCCCATCACTATCAGAGCGGCGAACCGATGCCGCAGGCGCTGCGTGATAAAATCGTTAAATCGAGTAAATTTAACAAAGGCTACGACATGACGGAGCTGCTGGCCGCCGCGCTGCTGGATCAGCACTGGCACAGCCTTGCGTCGGATACGCCAATGCAGGACGTGGATACCTTTGAGAAAAGCGCCCTGCAGCAGGATAAAATTGATCTTGCCGCCGTGCCGCCTCGCTACCGCTCCAGCTACTTCCAGCATATCTGGGGAGGCGGCTATGCCGCGGGATATTATGCCTATCTCTGGACGCAGATGCTGGCCGATGACGGTTTTGAATGGTTTAACGAGCAGGGTGGCCTGACGCGGGAAAATGGCCAGGTCTACCGGGATAAGATCCTGTCACGCGGTAACAGTGAAGATCTTAATCAGCTCTATCGCGAGTGGCGGGGAAGGGATCCTGAAATTGAACCGATGCTGATTAATCGCGGACTTAAAGACAGCTAAGGGTGTGATAAGGCGGGGAGTATCCGCTACCTGTAACGGTATTCCCCGCGCTAAACAGCCGTTCAACCATAGCGTATCTTTTGCGCTAAACAGCCGTTCAAACATCATGGTGGGCCTGCCCGGTAGACTACGCCAGCGGTCCGCCCTGTATCGTTTCGCACATGCCATTCATAATGCGCTCGCCGGTCTCGGTTTTCAGTTCCTCATACCACTGCTGGGTCACCGCCATCTCTTTACCGTGGGTAACATCGCAGCGCTTACGCGCTTTCAGCACCAAATCTTTCACCCGATCGACGCGCTGCTGCTGATAGTGACGCAGCGCCGCCTCAGCGTCCAGCGGATGCGATTGCAGTGCGTCTGCCAGTACCACCGCATCCTCCATCGCCGCACAGCCGCCCTGGCCGATATCGGGCGTAGTGCTGTGCGCCGCATCACCCAGTAGCGCAATGCGCCCTTTAACCAGCGGCGAAAAGGGGTCGATATCATGGATTTCGATGCGGTTAGTGGTCTGCGGATCAATACGTTCGATCAGCGTTTGTACCGGCTGCGCCCAGCCGCTGAAGTAGCGACTGAGATCGTCACGCAGGGAAGTGCGGTCTTCCGCTAAACCTGCGGGCAGGGGAACATCAAAAAAGAAATAGAAGCGGTTACCCGCCACCGGCATCAGCGAGACGCGCTTACCCTCGCCGACGAAAGTGGTCCACTGATCGGCAGGCGCAATGGCTTCATCACACTCAACCAGGCCGTTCCAGTTCACATAGCCCGCATAGCGCCGCTCAACCGGCCTCTCCAGCACGCTGCTACGCACTACCGAGTGGGTGCCGTCGCAGGCAATCAGCAGGTCACCCCGGGCCTCGCTGCCATCTTCAAACCGGGCGATGACGCCCTGACTATCCTGTTCGACCTGCGTTACGCGCCTGCCAAACTGTACCTTTTCGCGGCCGTAATGATTAAGCAGCATGACCTGGAGTTCGGCGCGCGCCACGGGATAAGGACGTTCGCCCGACTGAGCCACCAGTGGATCGAGGCTGAATCGGGTCAAAACCTCCCCCCGTCGAAAATCCTGATAGGCCATCGTGCGCATGTTGCCGCCAAGTGCCCGCAGCGGCTCTTTCATTCCCAGCAAATTGAGGCACTTAACGCCATTGGGCCAGATGGAGATCGCCGCGCCGACCGGTTTAATCTCTTTCACCGCTTCATACACTTCCGTTTCAATACCGTACCGCTTCAGGGCTATCGCGCTACACAGTCCACCGATACCGCCACCAATCACTATTACTTTCATGCGTCTCTCCTTTACCTGTTACCCGCTCGTGCAATTTTCGTACCAGATGCCCGAGGCGCGTCAGGCGGGGAGGAGGGGGACGATTGAGCCGGTCCTGCAACGTTCGTTTCATCAACAGGGGGCATAAGTGCGCGGTATTGCACCAAAAGGGGGAAGTAGCGAGTCGCGGCGCCGATACCCTAAACTGGCAAAGCCCGAAAGATTTGCCACAGTTAACCTATACCCTGATAAGGAAGACGCCATGACCATTATTGCCTGCCTGCACGCAGCCCGGAGTAATATCGAACTCTATGAGGCGGCGCTACACGCGCTGGATTTTGACGAGTTTAAGCTGCTTCACCGGGTTGAAAGTGAACTGCTGGAAAAGGCCATTGAGGCCCGTGAGATGACCCCTGAGATAGAGACGGCCACGTTACAGGCGATAGATGAGCTTTGCCAGCAGGCGGACGTGGTCATTGTTACCTGCACCACGCTGGGCGTCGTTGCCTGGCAGGCAGACCGGTTCACAAAGCCAGTGCTGCGGGTCGATGCCACCCTGGCGAAAGCCGCCTCACACTATCACGGCTCTATTCTGGTGCTGTGCACGGCGCATTCAACGCTGACATCAACGACGCATCTGTTTGAGGCATTTATTCCCGGCGATCGTCTGAGGGTAGAACTCGTTCCCCGGGCGTGGGCATACTATAACGCGGGGGATATCAGCGGCTACCATCAGGAAATTGCACAGTATCTTCAGCAGCGCCCGGACTCTGCGCTGGGCTGCATCGTGCTGGCCCAAAGCTCCATGGCCGGGGCGGAGAAATATATCAACAGCACCCTATCGGTTCTGACCGGGCCAGCGGTCAGCCTACAGGCAGCGATTGAGACCCTCCTCTGAGAAAAAAGGGCTGAGACCTAAAAAGCTAGAACGCAACGGCAAAGCGTTTTAAGCTGGTGACCCAATACGTTACGCCTGCTCCACTCAGAGAATATAATGTTCGATATGACGCTGTTTATACTGCTGGTGTTAACCGGCATGAGCTATTTCAGTCATAACATGACGGTTACCATCGCGCTTCTGGTTCTGATCGTGGTGCGTATGACCCCGCTAAACGCGCTTTTCCCGTGGATTGAAAAGCAGGGCGTCACCGTCGGGATCGTCATTCTCACTATTGGCGTTATTGCGCCCATCGCCAGCGGCACCCTGCCTGGCAGTACGCTGCTCGGCTCATTCCTTCACTGGAAGTCGCTGCTGGCTATTGCGATTGGCATCTTCGTGTCCTGGGTTGGCGGGCGTGGCGTCAGCCTGATGAGCAGCCAGCCCACGATAGTGGGAGGATTACTGATCGGCACGCTGATCGGCGTCTCGCTGTTTCGTGGCGTACCGGTTGGGCCGCTGATTGCCGCCGGGCTGGTCTCACTGTTTATTGGTAAAATGTAGGCTCAGCTTCCATCTGTGCATTCTGCTATCTCTCAATTCACTGGCGCACCAGCGATGGCACCTTGATGATACAGAATGAGATGATCGAGGCCGCCATCCGGCTGACGGATGAGAATAAGGTATGTAAAACGCAGTATCAGGCAGCCGCAGTGGCCGAAGCCCAGGGAAGGTAACGGGCGGTGCAGTACCGCCCGAGGGGTTTAGCCAGGGTAGATCCCGCGATCCTTACGGGCCATCAGAATACGTTCACAGGCAACGATATAGGCGGCGGTGCGCAGGCTACAGGCTTTCTCAGCGGCCTTGTCCCAGACGTGAACCATCGCCTCGGTCATGATCCTGTCCATCCGCTGATTGATCTCCTCCTCGCTCCAGAAAAAGCTCGCCATATCCTGCACCCACTCAAAATAGCTGACCGTCACCCCACCGGCGTTACAGATAACGTCCGGCACGACGGTAATGCCGCGCGAGGTGAGCATATCATCCGCATCCGGATAGGTTGGGCCGTTCGCACCTTCCAGTACCAGCTGGCAGCTGAGTTTTTCCGCCCGTTCGCGGGTAATCTGGCCTTCGAGCGCGGCGGGGATAAGAATATCCATCTTCACGCTCCAGAAGTCCTCGCTGGCGATCGCCTCGGCACCAGGGAAACCCGCGATGTTCTTGTGCGCGGTCTGCCAGCTGCTGAGGGCATCCAGATCGATTCCGGCGGCGTTGAAGAGGGTGGCCGTATGATCCTGAATCGCGACTACCCGGCCACCGGCCGCTACGAATAACCGTGCGGCTTCGCTGCCGACGTTGCCAAATCCCTGCACGGCGATTTTGGCTCCTTCAATTTCGATACCTGAACGGCGGGCTACTTCGCGGCCGGTGATAAACACGCCGCGGCCGGTGGCCTTTTCGCGACCCAGAGAGCCGCCAAGATGAATAGGCTTACCCGTGACCACGCCGGTGATGGTGGTGCCGTGGTTCATTGAGTAGGTGTCCATCATCCAGGCCATTACCCGGGCGTTGGTGCCCACGTCGGGGGCGGGAATGTCCTTTTGCGGACCAATAATCAGGCCAATCTCACTGGTATAGCGGCGGGTCAGACGCTCAAGCTCACCTTCTGACAGGGCGAAGGGATCGACACGGATCCCGCCTTTGGCCCCGCCGTAGGGCAGATTCACCGCAGCACATTTAATGGTCATCCATGCTGACAGCGCCATCACCTCATTCAGATCGACATCAGGATGGTAGCGAATGCCGCCTTTACCCGGCCCGCGGGACAGGTTGTGCTGTACGCGAAAGCCCTCAAAATGGCGAATAGAACCATCATCCATTTGCAGCGGAATATCAACAATCAGCGCGCGCTTTGGATGACGCAGCGTGTCGATCCAGCGGCTGAGCTCCCCAAGGTAGGGCGCAACGCGATCAATTTGTTGCAGATATGTTGACCAGGCCGTTGTGCTGCTGTCAGAAACGTAGGATAGCTTTTCCATAACAAACCTTAATTTAATGAGTTAATTGTGCTGCTAAACCGTGGCATATTTGGTGTAAATCACTTATGCGCGGCTAAATTTATCATTAAAAGTATGTTTTGAAATCTTTATGTTTATGTAAATTTATAGTGTTTTCGCACGCCGGCAGGCTTAGCGCGAATAAATAACAGCCACCAGGACATCTGATGTCAGTAAAGGATGAAAGTTACGCCATATTTATGCATTGAAACTGCATAGTCTGGAATAAACACTATTTCATGAAACTTTGAATAAGATCAACATTCTCCGCAGCGGGGATACATGCTTTGTTACACTATAACAATGTATTTCATTAACCTGAGTTAAACTCACCTAAGTTTACTTTGTCTGACTCCTGCACTCCCTGAATGGCCGTCTTCAGAGCGTCTCTCTTTTTCTCTGTACCGGGCATGGCATTTACTAACCATTACGATGAGTCAGATGAAAAAACTGCTTTTTTTGACCCAGCATCGGGTCTGCTACTTTGTTGCTTTATATGTTGGCATCCTGCTTAACCTGCCCATATTTTTCCGTCGATTCCATCAGCTCACTCAGGACGCCGCGCTTTCTACCGCCACAGAGATGCTGGCTGCCTTTGCGCTGGTCCTGTTTGTTACGCTGCTCGCCTCGCTGGCCGGACGCCTGCTGTTCAGGATCCTGCTGACGCTGCTGGTGGTGTTTTCCGTTGCCGCCAGCTACTACATGATCTTTTTCAACGTCGATATCGGTTACGGCATCATTGCCTCGGTAATGGCAACGGACAGTCTCGACCTCTCAAGAGAGTCTGTCGGCTGGCATTTTTACCTCTGGGTGGTACTGGTCAGCCTGCTGCCGTTACTGATGCTCTGGCTGTCGCCTCTGCCGGAAGCGGCGCTGCGCCGTCATAACCATAAGGCGTTTATGGGCCGTGGTGGCGTGATGATCGCGGCTGCCCTCTGCTGCTGGCTGCCGCTAAAGGTGATGGGCGATCGTCAGGATTCCCTCGACCGCCAGAATAACAGCATGATGGCCAGCTACGGCGGCGTGGTGGCGGGAAGCTACTCGCCGTCAAACTGGCTGTCGGGCGTGGGGCTGCTGGCGTACAGCAGCTGGAGTCAGGCAGAGGACAACCGCAATTTGTTCGATCCCGCTCAGCACTTTACCTATAAGCCGCCAAAGGACGTTAACGACCTGTACGTGGTGTTTATTATCGGTGAAAGCGCACGTCGCGACCATATGGGTCTGTACGGCTACAGCCGGGATAACACGCCAAATCTCGATAAAGAGAAAAATCTCGCGGCGCTGGAGGGCTACTCCTGCGATACCTCAACCAAGCTTTCACTGCGCTGTATGTTTGTGCGTGAGGGGGGGGCGTCCGACGCGCCGGAGCGCACGCTAAAAGAGATGAACGTCTTCTCGGTACTGAAAAAGCTGGGGTTCTCATCGGAGCTGTTTTCCATGCAGAGTGAAGCCTGGTTTTACAATAAGGCCCAGGCGGATGACTATGCGCTGCGGGAAACCATCCAGTCAGAAAAACGTAACGTCGGCAAGCCGATAGATGATATGGCGCTGGTTAACGAACTGCGGGATTCGCTGGAGCGTCATCCTAAGGGTAAGCACCTGGTTATTCTGCATACCAAAGGCTCACATTTCCTCTATACCGAACGCTATCCACGCTCCTTTGCGCGCTACAAGCCGGAGTGTCAGGGCATTGATGACCAGTGTTCGACTGAAGAGATGGTGAACTCGTACGACAACAGCCTGCTCTATACCGATCACGTACTGGAACAGGTCTTCAATCAGTTGCGTAGCCGCAACGCCATTGTCTTCTACGCGTCCGATCACGGTGAATCGATCTCACAGAATCTGCATTTCCACGGTACGCCGCGCGACAGGGCACCGATGGAGCAGCGTACCGTGCCGATCATGGTCTGGGCTTCCGATAAGTTTCTGCAGCAGCCCGATAATAATGCGGCCTTTGCGCAGCTGAAAACGCTGGCGCGCGACAAAACGCCGGTGTTTCATGAAAAGCTGTTTGACAGCGTTTTGGGGTGCATTGGCTACACTTCTCCTGACGGCGGCATCAACCCGCAGCGCAACTGGTGTCAGGTAAATAACGCGATAACCCACTGACACCTTTGCCTGAACCGGCACAAGCGGGTATCCTGTTGCCCGCATTTACTGAGACAGTTTCAACTGAGGTCGACATGATTATTAAACCACGCATCCGTGGCTTCATCTGTGTTACTGCCCATCCGGCGGGGTGCAAAGCTAACGTTAAGAACCAAATCGATTACGTGACCCGTCAGGGCACCGTTGCCAACGGGCCAAAAAAGGTTCTGGTAATAGGTGCATCCACCGGCTACGGCCTGGCCGCGCGTATTTCCGCCGCCTTTGGCAGCGATGCCGCCACCCTGGGCGTCTTTTTTGAGCGCCCCGGCGAAGAGAGCAAACCGGCCACCGCCGGCTGGTATAACTCTGCCGCTTTTGAAGAGTTTGCCGAAGCAAAAGGCCTGTATGCCAAAAGCATCAACGGCGATGCTTACTCCGATGAAGTGAAGCAGAAAACCATCGAGCTGATTAAGCAGGATCTGGGTCAGGTTGACCTGGTGGTGTACAGCCTGGCGTCGCCTCGCCGTACGCACCCGAAAACCGGTGAAGTCTTTAACTCCACGCTGAAACCTATCGGCAAAGAAGTTACGGTGCGCGGCCTCAATACCGACAAAGAAACCGTTAACGAAACCACGCTGCTGCCGGCTTCGCAGGAAGAGATCGACGGCACCGTGGCGGTAATGGGCGGCGAAGACTGGCAGATGTGGATCGATGCGCTGGACGCAGCTGGCGTACTGGCCCAAGGCGCGAAAACGACCGCCTTTACCTATCTGGGCGCGAAGAGCACCCAGGATATCTACTGGAACGGGTCGATCGGCGAAGCGAAAAAGGATCTCGATAAGCGCGTGCTGAGCATCCGTGACCAGCTGGCAGCGAAGGGCGGCGACGCACGCGTGTCCGTACTCAAAGCCGTGGTGACGCAGGCCAGCTCCGCTATTCCGGTTATGCCACTCTATCTGGCACTGCTGTTCAGGGTGATGAAAGAGAAGGGAACCCACGAAGGCTGCATCGAGCAGGTCTATGGCCTGTTTAAAGACAGCCTGTTTAACGCGTCGCCAATCATTGATGAAGAAGGCCGCCTGCGCGCCGACTACAAAGAGCTGGCACCGGAAGTGCAGGACGCCGTTGATAAGCTGTGGCCAACGGTGACTGATGAAAACCTGAATGACATCACCGATTTCGTCAGCTACAAGCGCGAATTTATGCACCTGTTCGGCTTTGGCCTTGACGGCGTGGACTACGACGCTGATGTGAACCCTGACGTTAAAATTAAAAACCTGGTACAGATGTAACCGTCTGACCGCGCCAAATGGCCGCCTGACCGCGTCGGGATGCCGGCTCCAGGTGCGGTATTACCCTGCCCGGTGGACGCGTCCTGCGTCTGCCGGGAACCTCCCCTGCGTCAATCCTTCGTAAAAAAGCCTTTCACCTGCCGTACCGTTTTCTTATCAATGTCGTACGTTCTGGAGCGGCCATGATGTCGGCTAAGGCAGTTTTTTTTGAAGGCAACCAGGAAAGGTGTTTACCAAATGCGCAGTGGTTATAGACGATGGATGTCTGCTATGAGCGAAAAGCAGACGTTTCGCTAATAATGACTGATTATTACCATCGCATTAAACATAACATTCCGGTCACCTCTACTTAGCTTTGACACTGCAAAAGGCATCTGTTGTATGCTGCTTCAGTCAAAAAAGGATGAAAAAACATGACTGATACAAACTAACCCTGCTGGAACCGCATGGCTACCTTCTGCGTTTCAGCCAGTACATTGAATAGCGCTTCTGCCGCAATTTTTCCGGCCCCTCGTATTTAATATATGTCAGCCGTTACTCAATTCCTCAGTCCGTCAATCACTGTTTCTGGCAGTATCATGACTGACTTTACGCTGGTTTTAATCCGTTCGATGACTGCCGTGCGAGGTCCCTTCTGCCATACCTCATTCCCGTAAAATGCGTCCTGCGCTGCCTTCATATGCTCAATGTTATCGAATGCCCGGATCAGGTAGTACGAATCCTCATCATGCAGAGAGCAGCCAAAGGCAACGATGTCGATACCAGCCTCACGATGGAGAGGCGCACTTTCCCGGCCATGATTTCATGAAATTCCTGCCCGGTAACAGGTTGCAGGATGTACTGCAGTAACTCAACTGTTCTCATCAGTTCGGCTCCATTGGTATACAGGCTCTTATTTACCATAGCATCTGTGATCTTCACCACCGCCAGGTGCTCAATTTTCGTTCATATTTTTTGACAGATATAAGCAAATACCTCCGCTATCACTAAAAACCCTCGTGGATTAATATTCTTCTCATCGAAGGCGAACAGCCTTCACAACTTAAAAATCCAGAAGGAATTAAGCCATCAAAACTTTAGTTGTAGTTTCTGCCCTGTCCCTGATTTCGTTTGGTAGCTTTGCCCAGAGCGTGTCTGCTACTTCCTCTACCCTGGACGGTGCCGAAGCCAAAATTGCCGCACAGGCAGAGCAGCAAGGCGACCAGTACAAAATCACCAGCGTAAACAGCAATAACCGCGTGTACATGACCGCACAGCTCTACAAATAACGGATGTTTGCAAAAGGAAGTGCCGGAGGAGGTCGCCCACGTGGCGGCCTTTTTTGATCCGTTCCCGCCACACGGGCGAATTAAACATAACATCCGGGCAGCGAGCCGTTGCTGGAGGCTGCGGTTCCAGGTACGCGTATCGGCTGATGGCATGAGACAGGTGCTGTCAGGGTACGCGCCTGGGCATGTTGATTGCTACGCCGCCGTTTCGTTCTTCAGTGCGTTCAACCCACGGTCAGGCTCACGATGCGCGATTGGCTACTGCGAAGCGTCCTCAAGCATCGCGACCATCGCCCGCAGGTTGCCGGATGCGTAGCCTTTACGCCATACCAGCCAGATATCCAGTAGCCCGGCATGTTCAGCCAGCGGCCAGGCTGCCACGCTCTCCCGGCCGGGCATGCTCTCCAGCATGCTGCGCGGCACCATTGCCAGACCTGCGCCCGCGCTGACGCAGGCGAGAATACCGTGGTAGGACTCCATTTCAAAAATCTTGCCCGGTGCGGCATGCTCTGCGGCAAACCAGTTTTCAAAGCGGCGTCGGTATGAACAGTTGGCGCGAAAGGCGTAAATGGTCGAGCCGGAAACCGAGGCGGCATTGGGCACCGGCGGATGATTAAGCGAGGAGATCAGCACCATCTCCTCGGCAAAAGCCGCCACACCATCCAGCTGAGGATGCTTCGGCGGCCCGTCGATAAACACCGCGCTGAAGCGCCCTGAAAACAGACCGTCGGTCATATCGCCAGAGGGGCCGGTCGAGAGATCCAGCTCCACGTCCGGCCACTGCTGATGGTAGCGCGCAATCAGCTGCGGCAGCCTGACGGCCGCGGTGCTCTCAATGGCGCCGAGGGTAAATATGCCGGCGGGCTGCTGGTGGGTGACCCGCTGCCTGGCCTCCTCGGTCAGCGCCAGAATGCGGATGGCGTAATCCAGCAGGGTTCTCCCCGCATCGGTAATATGCAGCCGCAGCTTTTCCCGGCTGAACAGCGGCGTACCCAGATCCTCCTCCAGCTGTCGCAGGCGGGTCGAGATATTGGAGGGCACGCGGTGCAGCCTTTCGGCGGCCGCGGTGACGCTACCTTCTTCCGCCACGGCGCGGAACACTTCCAGCTGGGTCAGATCCATTATTCATTCTCATATTGAGCAGGATATTTTCATTATTATTCATTTTTCAGGAACCATGCACAAGGCTAGAATGTCAGGTATCGCATCTCAACTGACTACAGCCAGGGCCTGATTGCCCGGCTAACGGGAGATTTAATGAATACAGCAACCAATACGCCAGCCAGTGCCGTTACGCGCAATCCCTTTACCGGAGAAGTGACGCAGCAGAAGCTTTTCGCTACGGCAGCAGAGGTGGAAACCGCGCTGGAAAAAACCGCAGGTGCGTTCAAGGGGTGGCGCGTCAGCGATCTGGAAAAGCGTACCCGACTGCTGCTAAACATTGCGGGTGGTCTGCGCCAGCAGGCACGCGCGCTGGCAGAAAGCATGGCGGACGAAATGGGCAAGCCGGTTTCTCAGGGGCTGGCCGAAGTGGAAAAGAGCGCCAGCCTGTGTGAATGGTATGCCGGGAACGGTCCGGCCTTCCTGGCGGATGAGCCGGTGCAGGCAGGGGAGAATAAAGCCTTTGTTCAGTATCTTCCCCTCGGCCCTGTTCTGGCAGTGATGCCCTGGAACTTCCCGGTCTGGCAGGTGCTGCGCGGCGCGGTACCGATTATCCTGGCAGGCAACAGCTATCTGCTCAAGCCCGCGCCTAACGTGATGGGCAGCTCTCTGCTGCTGCAATCCGTTCTGCTTAAGGCCGGCGTACCCGATGGGCTGTTCCTCGTGGTGAATGCAGACAACGATAGCGTGGCGAAAATCATCAACGATCCGCGAATCGCTGCCGTGACGCTGACCGGTAGCGTGCGCGCCGGGGCGGCGGTGGCCGGGCTGGCCGGTGCGGCGATCAAAAAGAGCGTGCTGGAGCTGGGTGGGGCAGACGCCTTTATCGTGCTGGCCGACGCGGATATCGACGCGGCGGTGAAGGGGGCGGTTATTGGACGCTTTAGCAACAGCGGGCAGATCTGTATCGCTGCCAAGCGTATTATCGTCGAAGAGAGCGTGTTTGCTGAATTCCGCGATAAGTTTGTTGAGGCCGTCAGGGCGATCAGGGTGGGCGATCCGCGCGACGAATCAACCTTTGTCGGCCCGATGGCGCGCTACGATCTGCGTGATGAGCTGCATGCACAGGTTGAAGCGACTCTCGCAGAAGGGGCAGTGTGCCTGCTGGGCGGCCATGCGCTGCCGGGCGAGGCTAATTTCTATGCGCCTACCGTGCTCAGCAACGTCAGGCCCGGCATGACCAGCTTTACCCAGGAACTGTTTGGCCCGGTGGCCTCGCTGATTGCGGCGAAGGACGCTGACCATGCCATTGAGCTGGCGAATGATTCCGCCTTTGGCCTCGGGGGCAGCCTGTGGAGTCGCGATACTGAGCGTGCTACCCGGCTGGCGGCACAGATTGAAACCGGCGGCGTGTTTATCAACTCACCGAGCTTTTCCGATCCGCGCGTCCCAATTGGCGGCGTTAAACAGAGCGGTTTTGGTCGTGAGCTGTCGCATTTTGGCGTACGCGAGTTCACCAACGTACAGACCGTGTGGCAGGCTTCCTGAGTGACTTACAGCCCTGTAAGGGCTTCTGCACCAGTCACGTCGCACGGCGCGATCCACCTCAGGAGAAGTTAAGCCGGGCATGGGCTGCGTGACAAATAGGGGGCTGTGTAGCGGCTGATTCGCTGCGCAGTTCCTGCTGGCATCAGTGCAGGGGCTTATCCTGCCAGTGACTTCCTGACGTCCTGGCTTCCTGATGCCTCAGTCTGATGCCTCAGTCTGACGCCTCAGATTCCCAACCCTTCCGCTTTTGCTGCCATTTAACACTCACCTGCGCTGCCTGATTAATCCGATCCCTGCTCCATCCCTCCGCGCCGTCCGTTCCAGGGCGACAATGTAAGTATGCAATTATTTATCTTCACATTTAACAACATAAAATCACTAAGTTTACTAATATTTTACATGACTGCGTACCGACGGCAACCCGTCGCCCTTTACTGCATTAAGGAGTCATGCAATGACATCTCAAGTGATCCCCCGGCGCTCCAGCCTGGCCGTGGCCGTCTATGCCCTGTTAAACCCCTTACCGGTGGGCTTTTTCGTCGCGGCATGGATCTTCGATATTATCTATCTGTTCAGCACCGAAGTGACCTGGACGCGCGCGGCCAGCTGGCTGATTGTTATCGGCCTGATTATTGCCATTATCCCGCGCATAATTAACCTGATACAGGTCTGGTCGGGCGTCTCTTACCCACAGGGATCGCCGATAAAAATCCACTTCTGGGCGTGGCTGGTGGCGATTGTGCTAACCATTTTCAACGCGTTTATTCACACCCGGGATGCCTGGGGCGTGGTGCCCACGGGGGTCATTCTGTCGACCCTGGTGGTCATTTTAATGCTGTTCGCCAACGTGCAGCTTGCAGTGCGCGATCGCGCGGTCAGGGAGCTATGATAATGAAAAATAACGCTGTGCTATCTCTGTTAGCCCTCTCTGTTGCGCTGATGATTTCCGGATGCGACGAAGGGGCGAAAATTGATCCTGTCCGCCAGACCGGGGCTAACCCCGAACTGCCGGCGGCAAAAAGCTTTCTGGTGCCGCCGATGAAAGTACCTGACGGCGAGCCGTGGAAAAAGGGGGAAGCACCCAAAGTGGCAGAGGGGCTGAAAATTGAGAAAATCGCCGCTGACCTGCTGCATCCGCGCCAGCTCTATACGCTGCCCAATGGTGACGTGCTGGTCGTGGAGGGCAGTGCGCCACCCGGACAGGTCAGCCAGCCTAAGGAGTTAATCACCGGGCTGGTACAGAAGGCTGCCGGTAAGGGTGGGCAGGGCGGTAACCGTATCACGCTACTGCGCAACAGCAGCGGCGATGGCAAAACGTGGGAGAAGCATATATTCCTGCAAAATCTGCATTCGCCGTTTGGCGTACAACTGATCGGCGACACGCTTTATGTGGCGAACGCCGACGGGCTGATGAAGTATCACTATGACAGCGGTGCCACGCAGATCACCGATCCGGGCAGCGAACTGGCTGACCTGCCGGGCGGGCCGATTAACCACCACTGGACGAAATCTCTGCTGGCCAGCCCCGACGGCAGCAAGCTCTACGTTGGCGTCGGTTCAAACAGTAATATTACTGAGAACGGCATCGGGGCCGAGTATCGCCGTGCAGACATTCTTGAAGTCGATGTCGCTACCGGGGCCAGCCGTATCTATGCCAGCGGGCTGCGTAACCCCACCGGGCTGCAGTGGGAACCTCAGACCGGGAAACTCTGGGCCGTGGTTAACGAGCGTGATGAAATCGGCGCCGATCTGGTGCCGGATTACATGACGTCCGTGCAGGAAAATGGCTTTTACGGCTGGCCGTGGAGCTATTACGGACAGCATGTGGATACCCGGGTTAAACCCCAGCGCCCTGACAAGGTTAAGGCGGCGTTGCGGCCGGATTACGCGCTCAGCTCCCATGTCGCGCCGCTCGGTCTGTGGTTCTATACCGGCGATAATCTGCCTGCCGCCTGGCGCGGCGGGGCCTTTATTAGCGAGCACGGCAGCTGGAACCGCAAGCCGCTGAATGGCTACCAGGTGGTGTGGGTGGCGTTCAAAGACGGGAAGCCGCAGGGGCTACCAAAACCGGTTGTCACCGGCTTCCTCTCCGACGATCGGGAAAAGGTGCACGGGCTGCCGGTGGGTCTGACACAGGATAAGCAGGGCGGACTGCTTATCGCCGATGATGCAGGCAACGTGGTCTGGCGCGTAAGCGCCGCGACAGGCCAGTAAACAGAGGCCCACCCTGTTGATTAACAGGGTGGGCTTTACCTCACTTTATCTCCGCACTTGCCTTTAAGATATATCATAGATATATTTTAGTCCTCGCTCATCACCCTCCCGACGCCCGTCGGAAACATTCAGGCCAGAGTCTGAACATCAGGAGAGATCACGTGCCGGATAATCAACCACAGCGTCGCCTGCCGCGACGCGTCAGAAATGAGCTGCGCTTTCGCCCCGTTGAGGTGCTTAGCAAGCAGTGGGTCGCGAACTGTTTTTACCGTATCGAATTTGGCGGAGAAGCGCTGGTGGGCTTCAACTCCGCGGGCTTTGACGATCACATCAAAGTATTTTTCCCAGACCCCGCCACCGGGGAACTGCAGCTGCCGGTGATTACTGCCGATGGCGTGGAGTGGAAAGAGGGCGTTCGTCCCGCCGCGCGGGACTACACGCCGATGGCGTTTGACAGCCAGGCGGGCAGGCTGACGCTGGACTTTTACCTGCATCAGTCCGGCCTGGCCAGCGACTGGGCAGCAAGCGCTCAGCCCGGCGACAGGCTGGCAATCGGCGGACCACGCAGCTCGCTGGTGGTGCCAGAGGATTATCACTTCCAGCTTTACGTGTGTGATGAAACCGGGCTACCGGCTTTCCGACGTCGACAGCAGACAATATCGGGCAGCAGCATTAAACTGTTTGCCTTTGCGGAAGCCTCCACCGGTAATGACTACCTGGGTAACCCGGCGGGGGTCGATATCAGCTGGCTGGAGAGCGGAAAAATGACGCTGGCTGCGGCAGAAATGCTGATCGCCCGGCTGGATCAGATTGCACTTCCCGCCGATGACTACTTTATCTGGCTGACCGGAGAGGGTGAGGCGGTAAAGAGGCTCAGCGACTATTTTCTGCAAACCCGCGGATGTGAAGCCGAACGGGTTCGCGCTATGGCCTACTGGCATCAGAAATAGCCCTGTGCCCCCGTTGAAATTCATCAGGGGGCCGATTATTATCACCCCCCTTTATTCACCATCGGGTTCGCCATGAAAGAGTCTCCCCGTTTCCCTGCGCACCCTCCAGAAGGTAAAGGTGCCTGCGTTGACAGCGCGCGCAGAAAGCGCCGCGAAAAAATGCTGGATGCCGGCGAGGTTCGGCTACTGATGCTGCATTTTTTATCGCAGGGGGCCACCTGGGGCTATGAGCTGATCAAATCTATCGAAGATCTGTCGCGAGGAGAATATACGCCCAGCCCCGGCATAATCTATCCGAACCTGTCACTGCTGGAAGAGAGTGAGCTTATTCAGGTGGGGGATCCGCTGGCCACGCGTAAATGCTGGCGGCTGACAGCAGCGGGTGAGCGTTATCTGTCTGCGAATCAGCAGCCGCTTGAGCGTATCATCACCCGTCTTGGCTCACTGGCGGTGCTGGTGAATAATCGCAGCATTCCCGAGATGGAGCGGGCTATTCACAATTTCAAAATGGCGCTAAACGGTCGGCTTTCCCAGCAGCACCTCTGCCGGGAAAGCCTGTATAACATTATCGACATCCTCGACGACGCTGCAAAAAAGATTGAGCGAAGCTAGCGCTGCGCTTCTCATGCAAAGGAGTCATTTCCGTAGCGTCAGTTTCCAGACCTTTAAAGAACCCTCGCCGTGGTGGAGGGACTGTCTGTGAAACTAAGGGTGTTCCATCAATTTACTGTGGGTAACTACTCAGATGTCACCACTGAAGATATCATTAATCTCAATAGGCAAGGGTATAAAAACCTTTATTGAATTCTGTTGGGGTGTCCGTCTTTAACTCTTCAAACTCTTCCATCGCTTTCAGATCTGAGTCTTCCTTAGCCTTATCAAATAATGGGTAACCCTCAAGTAGATTGGCGTCAAGTTCATTTCTCTCATAGCCATTTTGCTCATCAATAAAAATAAAGTTAATGTTATCAGATTCCTGGTTTTTTTTCAGGACATTAAATCCCTGAAACGTATT
>NZ_JBLREF010000017.1:23519-117838 GCF_047918655.1 Erwinia sp. PPS120
TCAGAGGGGTATACGGCGTCTTTTGAGAACTGTTTTTTTCCACAGAAGGCGTGTTGATACTGTTTATTGAATCCTGCCTGGTAATGCTCTCTCTGGGAATCAATCCCTGAAACGTATTACCGTGCCGGTTAATTGAAATAGTAGACTGCTTCACTGTAGAAATCTGGTTCGGGAAATTATCTTTTATCAGATTAGTTTCAGGAGCTACGGTTGGCTTATTAAAAGGCGATACTTTTTGATTGCTTATATGCATTTACATACTCTCTTGTCAATAAATGGAAATCGATTCTATCAAAAAAAATGGGCGCATTATTTAATAAAACGCTTAGATGCTTTGGGGGTTAGATATGAAAATAAAACACTTTCAGTGAAAATTTTTTAATGCTTTCATCCTGTTTATCGCATGCCTGTTAACCAGACAAACTCAGCTCCCCTCTGAAATCTCCCCTCTTTGCGACTTTTCCAGTCCTGAAATTTTGCGATACCACCCTGAAAACAGCAGTAAAAAGCGTGTCTTCCTCCTCTCATTTCGTTAAATTAGCGTTACAAGAATGTAACTTCAAGTAAGCGTATTTTTTATCTTTGCGTCAACACTGAGAGAAAAACATGGTCACTAAACTTACGGGTAGTCTGATAGCGATAATCGGTCTCGCTATGCTGTATATGGGCGGCAGGCTGCTGCTGCTGGGCGGTTCGCCCTTTTACGTTATTATGGCCCTCGGGCTGCTCATCACCGCCGTTTTGCTGTTTAAAAATAAAAGGATCGCGCTTTCGATCTACGCCACGCTGATGTGGCTGGTGGCAGCCTGGATTCTCTTTGAGGTGGGCTTCGATAAGTGGCAGTGGATCCCGCGCGGTGACATTATCGGCCTGATCGGCGTCTGGCTGGCGCTGCCCTGGGTGGTGCGACCGCTGACGCGTACGCAGGACCGGGCAACGGGTCGCGCATTTCATCCCTACCTCGGTACCACCGTACTGGTGATGATCGCCCTGGTCATTGGCATGATGTTTTACGACCCGCTGCCACAGGAAGGTAACCTGACCACCGCCCGTAACGCGGAAAGCGGCGAAGGTGCGCAGAATGACTGGGCGGCCTACGGAGGCACTACCGACGGGCTGCGCTTCTCTAATCTGAAACAGATAACAGCCGACAATGCCAGTAATCTGGACACGGCCTGGACTTACCATACCGGGGATCTGCGCACTGCACAGGACGCCAGTGAATACACCTTTGAGGCTACCCCGCTCATGGTGAATAATACCGTCTATTTCTGTACGCCGCATAACGAAGTCCACGCGCTTAACCCGGAGACCGGGGCGCTGAAATGGAAAACGACCCCCCCGCGCGAGCGTTCATATATGCAGCAGCATCAGACCTGCCGTGGCGTAAGCTATTATGATGCGGCCGCGACGCCCGCGGTGTCCACTGCCCAGACTGCCGCCGTCACCACCCCGGTTCGCAGTCAGGCGGTATGTCGCAAGCGCATTTTTAACGCAACCAATGACAATAAACTGCTGGCGCTGGACGCGGATACCGGCAAACCGTGCGCCGATTTTGGCGATCGGGGCATGGTCGATCTGCGGGAAAATATGGGGCCGCTTCGCGACCATGCTCTGATGCAAACCGCTGCGCCGCTGGTGGCCGGAAATCTGGTTATTCTCGGTGGCTCGGTCATGGATAACGGTTATAACGCAGGAAACCCTTCTGGCGTGATCCGTGCCTATGATGCCATTACCGGTCGTCTGGTGTGGAACTTCGATCCGGCCCGGCCTGATATGACCCAGCCTCTGCCAGCCGGACAGAGCTATCCGCAGGATACCCCGGTGGCCTGGGCAACGCTCAGCGCCGATACCAAAAATGGCCTGGTGTATGTGCCCTTTGGCAACGCCTCGCCGGATGAGCTGGGCACTCATCGCGACGCCAACAGCAATACCGAGAAGTTTCGCGACACGCTGGTGGCGCTGGATCTGAAAACCGGGGCGTTCAAGTGGCGCTTCCAGTCGTCGAAGCACGACCTGTGGGATCGCGATAATCCTTCACAGCCTTCGCTGCTGGATATTGATTACCAGGGTAAACGGCAGCCGGTGGTGATCCTGCCGACTAAAACCGGCAACCTGTTTGTGCTCAACCGGCTGACCGGTCAGGCCGTCTACCCCATAAATCAGGTCGCGGTGTCGACAAAGGGAGGCGTCGCGGGCGAGGACTTCTCGCCTACGCAGCCGGTATCTGCCCTGAACTTTATTCCGGCTCCCCTGAGCGAAAAATCCATGTGGGGTCTGACCGCCTTTGATCAAATGGCCTGCCGCATCGAATATAAGTCGATGCGCTATGACGGCAACCCCTGGACGCCCTCGACCGTCGCCGGGTCAATTGTTTTTCCGGGCAATATCGGCGTATTTAACTGGGGGTCGGTCTCTGTTGATCCTCAGCGGCAGATCCTCGTCGCCGCACCGGTTCGCCTGGCCTACAGGTACAATCTGATCAAACGTTCGCCGGAAAATGCGGAGAAGCGATTATTTACCAAAGACGGTACGCCGTACTGGAATGAAAACTTTGACGGCGACTACGCCATCCATATTCAGCAGTTCGCTTCCAGCCTGGGCATTCCCTGTATTGCACCACCCTGGGGCCGGATGGTGGGCGTGGATCTGACCACCGGTAAAACGGCGTGGCTGCGTCGCGTTGGCACCACCAAAAACCTGAAAACGACCTTCCTGCCGGGACGCTTTCCCATCGGCTTCCCGATGGGGATGGTGGCGCACGGCGGACCGCTGACCACCGCAGGCGATCTGGTTTTTCACGGGGCAACGGCAGATAACTTCTTCCGCGCCTACGATATCAATAGCGGCAAGCTGCTGTGGCAGACCGAACTGCCCGCCGGCGGCCAGGCGACGCCCGCGACCTATATGGGCGCAGATAACCGACAGTACGTGATTATCGCGGCGGGTGGCCACGGCTCGATGGGCACCAAAGAGGGCGATGCCGTGGTGGCGTTCCGCCTGAAATAGCTTAACGATATGTTGAACGGAGAAAGGGGCTGCCTGAATAAAGCAGCCCCTTTTTTGTCGCCCGGAGGGTGATAGCGTGGCGGTGGAGCGTTATCACGCTGCCCGAAGCACCTCCCGGTGGTTAAGGGGGTTCATACCCGGACCCTATTCAGCAGATAATCGGCCAGCCGCAGACTCAGTGCTGCGCCGGTCAGGGTGGGGTTCATACAGGAGGCGGACGGCATGACGCTGGTCCCGGCGATAAACAGGTTGGGGTGATCGTGGCTCTGGCAGTGGCGATTGACAACCGAGTTAGCCGGGTCGTCGCCCATTATCGTGGTGCCCATAATGTGCTGGCGGTCCTGATACTGGGTATCGATTTTCAGCACGTCAGCGTTAAGCAGCTGCGCAAAGCGCGCGAAGTCCTTCAGTCCCTGCGTTTTTCCGGCATGCCAGTAGTCGGTTACGCTGTAGTAGATCTCCGGCAGGGGAATGCCGAGCGCGTCCGATTTGGTCTTGCTGGGAAGCACCCGGTTTTCCGCCAGCGGCAGCGTTTCGAAATCAATGGCGAAGTTCAGCGACCGTGCCGACAGACGATGCAGTGCCTTATCCAGCGCGGTCCCGAGCACCCCCTGCTGGATCAGCGACGCGGCATAATCGGCAGTCGGTACCGTATTGCGCACCTTAATCTTGTAGCTTGGGAAGTCCCGGCGAAAGTCACCGTCGCGGTGATTAAGATAGACCAGCAGCTCGGTCGGCCCCTGGCCCGGCCATACGTCCTCTTTCATCATCAGGTTCATGCTGATGCCGGTATGACCCATCAGATTGCGTCCCACCTGGTCCGAGCTGTTTGCGATACCGCCGGGGTAGCGCGGTGAGGTGGAGTTCAGCAGCAGCTTAGGCGATTCGATGCCGTAGGCGGCCAGCACGAAATGATGGGCGGTGAGCCGGTGCTCCGAGCCGTCCGGTTTTTTGTAGCGGATGCCGGTGATTTTACCCCGATCGTCGGCCTCGATGCTGACCACCACCGCGTTGTCCAGCAGCCTGGCACCGTGCTCCAGCGCTTCGTCGATATGCATTGACCCGTCATACTTGGCGGCAATAGGGCAGACCGGATTGCAGTTATTATTGCCTGCACAGGCCGGGCGTTTTTTCCACGGGCGGGTGGCGCGGCCATTCGGCTCCAGCACCGGATGATAACCGCCTTTACTCAGCATGGCGGAGAGGCGGGTAAACAGGTAGCTGGGCGGCAGGCCCGGCATCGGGAAAGGCCGGGAGCGTGGTGGCCATGCCACGCCGCCCTGGCCGCTCTCATCCTGACCATCGACGCCGGACACCCCCAGCTCATCTTCGGCCTCGCCATACCAGGGCTCGAGTTCTTCATAGCCAAAGGGCCAGTCGCGCCCGCGCCCATAAAGGCTGTTCAGCCTGAAGTCGTTTGGCACCATGCGCCACAGCGCGGAGCCAAAGTGCCAGGTGGTACCGCCGACCACGCGAAGGTAGCGGGTGGCGTACTTTACCGGGCCGACGTGCTGAATGTAGTCGCCATAGGTGGAGGGTACGTGCGGCAGATCGGGGTAGGGGGAACCCACGCCCTGGAGCTTCATATTGGTCAGCGACATTTTAAATGGTGAATCGCGAAAACGTTCGACGATCTCCTGGCGTTTAACGCGTGGGCCAGCCTCGACGATAATCACCGACTTTCCGGCCTTTGCCAGCCGGGTTGCGATAAGGCCGCCCATCACGCCAGAGCCAATGATGATCACCTCGGCATCGACGGGTTTGTCCATTACTCCTCTCCTTTGGTTATCTGCGGATCGTCAGGCTTGCTGCCCCAGGAATCAGGGCCGCCGCCGTAGGTGGGTATGACCAGCACGCCGCGGGTCGGCAGGTACATCATGGCGTCAGCGTAAGCAATCAGCTCCCGGTCTGCCCCTTCACCCACCACGCCGGTGTACCAGGCGGCGACAATCAGCGACGCCGTCTGACGCCGGGGATCCTGCACGGCAAGGGTTCGGGCAAGATCGTCAATGTGACTAAAGCGCTGCGTGTCCAGATACCGGGCCAGCGAGCTAAAGCGCGCAGAGAAGTTCGCTACGCGACGATTCAGCGCGGCAAAATAGCGGGCGCTGAGCACCGGGCTGACCGGACGACCGACCAGAAAGGCTGCGATCTGTTGAAAGGCCATTGATTCCTGCGCGCCCGCGGAGGCCTGCTGTGGAAGGAGCGAGGCGGTGAGTGCGCTAAGCGACAGTACCGCCATGCCCTGTAGCAGCCGGCGCCGGGACAGCGATAGTGGGGATGAGGTGGGTTCAGACATGTCGCCTCCTTCTGCGGATGATCAGGACTGTCGCGAGCAGGGCAACGGCCAGCGCGGCTCCCGCCAGCACGACAGGCTGGGTCAGCCGGACCAGCAGCGGCGTGGCGCCGCCCCGGCGCAGCTGAGCGACCTGCTCTGCCGTGACGTTTACCTGCGGATTACCAAAGTTCTTCATTACATAGCGGCTGACGTCGGCAATCTGCTGGTCACTCAGCCGCATCGCGAAATCGGCATCCGGTCCGAATGCGGGCATGGCAACCGACTCCCCCTGTACATTGCGCTGGACGCCAAACAGGACGGCGGCAACCAGATTATCCGGTTGGCTGGCCCCGGTGGCGCTGTTATGAAACAGCGAAGGGTAGCGGGCGTTACCGCTGCCGTCGGGCTGGTGGCAACTGGCGCAGCTGGCGCTGAATACCTGCCAGCCGGGGTCGGCATCCTGCTGCCCGCGCAGCCGCGCCTCACTGGCGACGGGGCTGCCCATGCTCTCTCTGGCCGTTACCTCACCGTTATTCACCGCCGGCTGCTGACGCAGCCAGGCTACCATCGCCGCAATATCCGCATCGGAGAGGTATTGCAGGCTGTGCTCCACCACCTCGGCCATCGAACCGGCCGCCTGCGCCTTGCCCGGCACGCGTCCGGTTTTCAGGTAGCGAGTCAGCTCCGCCGCCGTCCAGCTCCCGATCCCCGACTGGGGATCGGGCGTGATATTGGGCGCATACCAGCTGCCCAGGCTGCCGCCTGATAGTGCCCGATCGTTCTGCTGACCCATCAGAATATTGCGCGGGGTATGGCAGGTATCGCAGTGCGCCAGTGCACTGACCAGGTACTCGCCGCGCGCAACGGGAGTCGCCCCTCCCTGTGGCGCTCGGGCGAAAAGAGCATTCCACAGCACCATAGCGCCGCGAAAGCTGAACGGGAAGGGAAGCCGCGTCCGGGGCGTGAGCGTATCTACTGGCGTTACGCCCTGCATAAAGTAAAAATAGAGCGCATGCATATCCTCATCGGTGATACGGGCGTAGGCGCTGTAGGGCATCGCCGGGTAGAGATGCTCACCCTGGCGATTGATGCCCTTGCGTACTGCCCGAACAAATTCCGCTTCGCTCCACAGGCCAATGCCCGTTGTTTTTGACGGCGTGATGTTGCTGGCGTAAATGCTGCCCATCGGGGACTGAATGGCGTAACCGCCGGCCATCGGCGCACCCTGGCGGGGTGAGGTGTGGCAGGCGCCGCAGTCAGCGGCAGTAGCCAGATACTTCCCCCTGGCCAGCAGATCGCTATATCCGTTGCTGCCCGCGCCATGACTGGCGCTGCCCGGCAGCCGGTTATTTTCAGTGCTGCCAGCAGCATCGCCTGCGCCGCTGAACAGCAGCAGGCTTATCGCCAGCGGCAGACAGAGATATCTCACCGGGTAGCCTCTACAGCAGTTCGTAATCGTTAAAGACCAGCGGCGTTTCGCCACCGTTGGTTAACGCCACCTTGCCGGGATCGGTGAGCATTGCATCGCCACGGTGGATCCAAATCTCTTTATTACGGTTTGGCTGACCGGGAACAGCCACCAGCAGGCGGCCTTCGGTAAAGAATACCCGCACGCCGGGACCGCGCTGGGCGTATGCGCCGGTTCCTTCACCGGGCTGTAGCGTGACCTTCCAGCCCTTCACGGTTTTCTGATCGAGCACCTGCTGGAAGAGCGGACTGTCCGGTCGGGTTGCGTCCCCAAAGCCCAGTGGACCATGCTGTTTGATTTCAAATGCCACCTGATGATTGATTGTGGTGTCAATATTGGTGACCCGATCGACCGTCGATTTACCCTGATGTGCGCCAAACTTGACGTTACCGCTCTTCATTTCACTCTCTTTAGCGGGTTTGTCAGGCCAGCTGATGCTTACCCGGCTGCCGTTAACGTGGGTATTGACGTAATCAAGATGCTGCTCGTGATACTGGGTTGACTGACCTGGTCGGATAATTACCCGCATCACCGTAAAATACTGATTTTCCATGATAACGTGATGCAGCGGCTCAAGGTCAGTGGCGACGACTTTCTCTTCTGCACTGGCCGCAGGCAGGGAAGTCAGCGTGAACAGGCCTGCGGTAAGCAGGGCAGCAATCAGGGGACGTCTTTTAAGGGGCATAATGACTCCATAGGGGGTTGATCCCGCCCGGTGGAACGGTCCACCGGGCGGGTGGCTAAGGTTACTCTTCTACCAGCGTGACCCAGTTGGCGCCTTTACCGCCAGGGTAGCGGCCCACCAGAGTGAGCGCACCTGTGACGTTGTCACGGGTGTATAAAGAGAGCTGGGGGGATTTTTGCCCGGATTCGATCAGGAAGCGGCCGCTATTATCGATGGCGAAGCCGCGCGGCTGCTCTTCGGTTTTGATGCTGGAGAGCCAGGTCAGATGGCCATCAGCGGGATCGACAGAGAACGAGGAGAGCTGGCTGCGGGTGCGCTCGGTGGAGTAGAGAAAATGTCCGTCCGGGCTGAGATGGATATCGGCCTGCCAAATTCGCGGTTTGGCCGAAGGCGGCAGCTTGTCATCTCCGGTCAGGGGCCGCGCTTCACCACGCTGCATATCCTCCCTGGGCGAAACCGAATTCACCGCCTCCTGTGGGGTGACGGTGCCGTCAGGGTTAATCGTCAGGCGGCTAATATTGCCCGCCATCTCGGTGAGAATATACATATTGCGCTTACCCTGCCTGTCCAGCCCCGGCGCGATAACGAAATGGCGCGGGCCGGTTGCCGCTTCCTGCTGGATATTCACAAAGGGTGGGTTAGCCGGGGTCACCCTGCCGCTGATCGCATCAAAGTGATACTGCAACAGCTGGTCAGCCCCCAGCAGCGTGACGTAAAGAAAGTGGTTGGTCGGATCAACCTGAATCGCATGCGCACGTTTGCCGGTATGAACCACCTGCACCGGCGGCGTTTCTACCCGTCCCTGAGCGTCAATACGGTTGATGCTGAACAGATCGCCGCCGTAGGAGGCGCTGAGCAGATAGCGTCCCTGTTTATCCATTGAGAGATAGGCCATGCTTTCCGGTAGCAGCGTCTCACTGGCTTTCACCAGCGTGCCGTCGGGCTGAATATGCCAGGCCGCCACCCGCCAGGGCTGGCTGCGTATCGAAACATAGAGGGTTTTCTTATCGGCAGAGACCACCGACGACATCGCTTTCTCGCCGGTTGGGAAGGTGCCGGTAGGGATCAGGCTGGGCTTCTCTTTATCCAGCTGGTAACCGGTAATCGTGCCGCTGTCGGCGTTGGAGACATACACCAGGGTGCGGGCCTGTGCGCCGCTGAGGGTTGCCAGCAGCGACAGCAGCGCAGCGGCATAAACACGTTTATTTTGCATAATTTTTTCCTGTTATGATCCGGCGTTACCAGCTTGTGGAGAACGCTTCACAGAGTTCGCTGACCTGAGCCTCGTCCAGCGGCACTGGCTTAATCGTGGCCTGCATCCATAAGCGGGCGGTCTCCTCCAGCTCCTCCAGGGCATAGCAGGCGGCGGAAACGGATCGGCCCCAGATAACCGGACCCAGGCGCTCCAGCATCACCCCTCTGACCTCGCAGGCAAGTTTTGCCACCTGCTCCGCCACCTCAGGCGCGCCGGGGCGGCGATAGACGATCAGCGGAATACGTCCTACCTTCATCACCTGATAAGGGGTGATCGGCGGCAGAATGCTTGCGGCGTGCCAGACGCCCGCCAGCGTCAGTCCCACCAGATGGCTGGAGTGGGTATGTACCATGCCCTGAACGTCCGGGTTGCGATCGTAAACCTGGCGATGCAGCAGCAGGGTTTTGGAGGGTTTATCGCCCGATAGCCAGTCACCGCTAAGAGAGACTTTCGCGATCTGCGTCGGCGTCAGTCGGCCCAGGCAGGCGTCGGTGGGGGTGATCAGCCAGCCATCATCCAGTCGGGCGCTGATATTGCCTGCGGTGCCAACGGTATAGCCGCGTGACCAGAGGCTGAAACCCACCTGGCAGATCTCTTCACGAAGCTGATTTTCATTTTTCATCATTACGCTCTTTCATTCGCATCAGTGGGGTCGCGTAGCGGTGCAGGGCGCGACGGTTGCCCTGAGGCAGGCGGTTACCGGTTAGCCGCCGCAACCTGGGCCGCTGTCGCGTTTTTTTTCAGCGCCAGTGGCTCAATTTTCCCCATGATAAACATGAAGTTAAACGCACCGAACAGGCAGATGCCGCCCGCCACCAGCAGCGGCACGACAAAGGATCCGTGACTCAGGCTGAGCATCAGACCGGTGAAGGACGCCGTAACGATCCCCGCCAGGTTGCCGGCAAAATTCTGAATACCGCTTAGCGTCCCCACATAGCCCGGACCGGGTGCCACATCGGCAGGCAGGGTCCAGATATTGGCCGCGGTAAAGGCCAGGCCTGCATAGGTCAGAGAAAACAGCGTCAGAATCACCGCCATGCTGTTGGTAAAGGCGGCAAAGGCGATCACCGATGAGAGCAGCATTCCGGCAATCAGACAGGTTTTACGCGCGGTGGTGAGCGAAAACCCCTTGCGGTACATCCAGTCAGAGCACAGGCCGCCGAGCAGGCTGCCCGGGATACCCATCAGCGCGGGAATAGCGCCCAGCGTTCCCAGCTCCTTGAGGGAGAAGCCGTGTGCCATGGTCAGATAGGTTGGGAACCAGGTCACAAAAAAGTAGGTGGCAAAGTTCATGCAGAAGAAGCCGATCATCATGCCCCACACCGTCCGGTAGCGGAACAGGCCTGGAATATTCACCTTCTCGCTTTTATCCACCACCTGGACGCTGCGGTCGGCGAGGAGATTGTCGCGCTGCACCGGGTCCAGCCCCTTAATCTCCTCCGGCTCGCGATAGAACAGCATCCAGATACCCACCCATACCAGCCCCAGACCACCGGTAACCACAAAAGAGGTTTCCCATCCCCAGGTGCCGATCAGCCAAGCCACCAGGGGCAGGGCGATGGCGCTCCCGGCGCGCGGACCGGCATCAAAAATACCGCTGGCGGTCGCGCGCTCTTTTTTTGCAAACCAGGCGTAGACCACTTTGGCACAGCCCGGATACCCCCCGGACTCACCCAGGCCCAGCATCAGGCGGAAGGCGAAAATTGAGGTAAAGCCGCGCCCGAAAGCGGTAAAGACGGTAAATAGCGACCACCAGCCCACGGCAATGGCCAGCCCGAGGCGCGCACCGAGGCGGTCAATCATTCGACCGGCGGGGATCTGCATTAGCGCGTAGGTCCAGAAAAAGGCCCCGAGGATAAGCCCCATACTGGTGTCATCCAGCCCCAGATCCCGTTTAATATGCGGTGCGGCGATCGCCAGATTAATGCGATCAATATAGTTAATGGCGATGGCGAAAAAACAAAATGCGATCATGAGCCAGCGGATCCGAGGGTATCTACGCATGGTGAATTCCTTTATTATCCTGATGCTTTTATATGAGGGTTTTCAGACGGAGGATGCCCCTGACTGCCGCAATCCCTGTTATCATTTGGTAAAATTTGAAGGCAAAGTGATAACATGATGTTAAAAGTAAGCGATTACAAAATTCAGTCAAGTGAAAAGTAAGCGCTTTCAAATCTAAGTATTCGTTGTCTGCAAAATTTGTGGGCGGCGTCACTCATTTCAGCATGGAGTTCCGTCATGTCCGATAAGCCCGCTCTGCCTGTCAGAGTCTCCCTTGAAGATGTTGCCAAATGCGCTGGTGTATCAACGGCGACGGTGTCACGCGTGCTCAACGGCAGCGCCTCGGTGCGCCAGTCGCGGCGTGAAGCGGTAGAACGGGCGTGTGAGGAACTGGGCTATGTGATTAACCGCGCGGCACGGACGCTGGCGTCACGCAGAAGCATGACGATTGGCGCGGTGGTGCCAACGCTTGCCACCGAAACCTTCTCCAGGCCGCTGGCTGCCTTTCAGCAGCAGATCCACCAGTCCGGGTATACCCTGCTGCTGGCGAACTCCGACTTCGATCCGCAAACCGAACTACAGGAGGTTAACAAGCTGGTGGAATATGGTATTGACGCGCTGATGCTGGTGGGTAATTCCCACCATCCCCGTCTGCGCGAACGTATCAATCAGCTTGATATTCCCTGCGTGCAGACTTTTTCCGTTGATCGGCAGCACCCGAGCGTCGGCTACGATAACGAGCAGGCGGCGGGCGAGCTTACCCGGCACCTGCTGGCGCTGGGGCATCAGCGATTCGCGGTGATTGTCGGTACGCCGCCCTCCAACGATCGCGTATTCGATCGTATTACCGGCACGCGTGAGGCGCTGGCCGCTGCGGGGATAGCGCTGGCAGAAGTGAATCTGATTGATAATGCCTTTACCATGAACGATGCGCGTCAGGCGATGTTTCGCCTGCTCGACGGCCCGGAACCGCCGACGGCGGTGATCTGCGGCAACGACCTGCTGGCATTTGGTGCGCTACGCGGCGCGGGGGAGCGTTATCTGCGGGTACCCAATGATATATCCATTACCGGTTTTAACGATTATGAATACGCGGAGCATCTTGAGCATCCGCTGACCACCATGCGCGTGGAGCTGGATGAAATTGGCCGTCGTGCGGCAGATTATCTGCTGGCAACGCTGAATGACCAGCCCGCAACGAGGCAGACGCTGCTGATCCCACAGCTGATTGTGCGCAGCAGCACGGGGAGTGCCCCGCGCTAACTCCGGCTATCCCATTCAGACAGCCTGGTCGCGACAGCGCAGTCCAAAGGATTCAAAGGTCGTCCGGGCCTGCGGGGTGCGCAGCGAGGCCAGCAGCGCCGCCGCATCCTGCCGATTGGCCGCCGTGCGGAAAATGCCCCCGGCAAAGGCGGTCACCTTCTGCGCCTCATCGGGCAGGGGGCCGATTACTTTCACACCCGGCACCATCAGCAGTTCGCTGATTTGCTGCAGGGCGAGATCCGCCTTACCCGTCAGCAGCTGGCGGGCGGTGAATCCTTCGGGAATGGTGGTGCCGCGCGACGTTATCTCCGCTTCAATGCCCAGCCGCTGGATCAGCGTCTGAAAATAGATGCCGCTGGCCCCCCCGAGCGACCAGGCCACTGATCGTGCAGTTAACAGCGTCTGCTTTAGCGCGGGCAGGCTGCTGATATCCGGTGCTACCGCGTCGGGCAGCGTTGCCAGGCCGATGCGCGAATCCACCAGATCCACGCGGCTGTCGGCAATGATGACGCCTTCTTCAATCAGCCGCTCGATCACCGGTACGGTAAGGATTGCCGCATCAGCCGTTGCACCGGCGGCAATTTTCTTCTCAATCACGGAAGTGGGATTCCACTCCAGCGTCAGTTCGCAGTGGGAATACTGTTTCAGAAAGTCGCGCTCCAGCGCGTCGAATGGCGCGCGAACCGCCAGTGCGCTAAATACGCGCAGGGTTGTAGTCCCGGACATAGGGTACTCCTCAATATGCAGATCAGCGTGTTATGCGCAGATAGCGCTCATTTTAGGTTCAGCGCGTTATGCGCAGATAGCGCTCATTTTAGGTTCAGCGTGTTATGCGCAGATAGCTCTCATCCAGTTCAGCCGGGGTTCGTACGCCGAGTAGCGCCAGATCCCGGTCTATTTCGTCACGCAGAATATGCATGGCATGCTCAACGCCTGCCTGCCCGCCGATGACTGCACCATACAGAAAAGGCCTGCCGAGCAGTACGAGGTCGGCGCCCAGCGCCATGGCTTTCATCACATCGGTGCCACGACGAATGCCGCTGTCGATAATCACCTTCATGCTGCCCTTTTGCGCAGCCACCTCTGCCAGCGCATAGAGGGGCGGCAGGGTGTGATCGAGCTGGCGGCCGCCGTGGTTGGAGAGGATCACCGCATCGGCACCTAGATCGCGAGCGATAAAAGCGTCCTGCGGCGACATCAGCCCTTTAATCACCAGATTTCCCCGCCACTTTTTACGAATGGCCTCAACGTTCTTCCAGCAGAGCTTGTCGCGCGCCTGGGTGTTGCGCACCTTGCCCGACATCATCGGCGGACCACGCTCGGCGTCGGTATTTTCAAAATGCGGTGCGCCGTGACGCAGGAAGGTCTGTGCGACAGTACCCAGCAGCCAGCGCGGGCAGAGAGCGCTTTCAAGCGCTACCTTCGGGGTGATCTTAATCGGCATACTGAAGCCGCTGCGGATATTGTGCTCGCGGTTACCCAGCATCGGCGTATCGCCGGTTACCACCAGCGTGCTGAAGCCCGCCGCCGCCACGCGCTCCAGCAGACGGTCAATACGCGGCTGATCGCCCGCCAGATAGGCCTGGAACCACGCATCCGGGTTAGCGGCATATACATCCTCCAGCTTAATCAGGGATGAGGCGCTGAGGATCATGGGTACGTTAATCTCCCGGGCGGCGCGGGCTAGCGCAATATCGGCCTGATAGGCGACAAAAGAGGCGCCGCCGAGCGGGGCAACGCCGAAAGGATGGTGATAGCTGTGGCCAAACAGGGTGGTGCGCTGGCTGCGCCCTGATACGTCTCTGAACATGCGGGGGATAAAGGTATAGCGCTGGTAGGCTTCAGGATTGCCGGCGATACCGCGTCCGGTTTCGACGCCGCCCGCCACGTACTGGTAGATCATATTGGGCAGGCGTCGGCGGGCATGGCGCTCAAAATCATCCAGCGCCAGCAGATCGCGAAACCGGCGCGGCAGCTTAGCCGTCGCCGGTGCGTTCACGACGGTAGCGGTATCCGGGTCAACCCCGCGCAGCGTGGAGGGCGTAGCAGATGAAGTCATAATGCGTTCTCACAGTGGGTGAACAGGGTTAGCAGTGAGGCATAAGGGCATGACGGGGCATGACGCATAATGCATTTATTTTGTAAGCGCTTTCAATTGTGAGCAATCATCGTTAATATTTCAACATGACATTAACAATATGAACCGCGTGATCTGTGATCAGCTTCACTTTACAGAAACATTTGTAAGCCCTTACATTGTAGCCTGTGCCTGACGCGCTACGACCCTACCGGGCAGAGCACGCCCGCCAGCCCACTATCTGGAGCGAAAAATGACCCGTATTGTTTTACTGCACGCCACCCCGGTCGCCATGGCACCAATTGACGCGGCCTTTCGTGATATCTGGCCGGAAGCCGAGACCATTAACCTTCTGGACGACGGCCTGTCGGTGGACCGCGCGCGCGCGGCGACGCTCTCGCCAGAGTTGATCGATCGCTTTGTTCGCCTGGGCGAATATGGCTATGAGATGCAGGCCGGGGGCATTCTGGTGACCTGCTCGGCCTTTGGCCCGGCCATTGACAGGCTGGCAGAGCGGCTTCCCATCCCGGTTCTGAAGCCTAACGAAGCGATGTTTCACGAGGCGGTGCAGCAGGGAAATTCCATCGGGATGCTCGCCACCTTTGGCCCTTCGATACAGACCATGACCGATGAATTTAACCAGTACGTTGCGGAGCATCACTCTGCGGCCACGCTGACCACTGTGCTGGTGGAAGAAGCCATCGATCTGCTGAAGAAGGGCGACGTTGAGGGGCATAACCGGCGGGTGGCCGCGCGGGCAAAAGAGCTGGCACATTGTGATGTCATAATGCTTGCGCACTTTTCCACCTCACGTGCTGCCGACAGCGTTCGTCAGCAGGTTTCAATTCCGGTACTGACCGCGCCCCATGCCGCCGTGAAGCGGATGAAGGCCAGCGTGGCGGCAGCGTATGCGCGCTGCCTCGCAGACGGCAAGGAGTAGACGATGTTAATTGGCGTAATAGCGGATGATTTTACCGGGGCCAGCGATATCGCGGTGACGCTCGCGAAAGGGATACAGGGCGAAGGCGGCCTGAAAACCACGCAGTACCTGGGGGTGCCCTCGCGGCCTGCCGGTGCAGAAGTGGAAGCGGGGGTGGTCGCCCTCAAAAGCCGCTCTGTTCCGGCGGATCAGGCCGTGGCCCAGTCGCTGGCAGCCTGCCGCTGGCTGCAGGCGCAGGGGTGCGAGCAGATCGTTTTCAAATACTGCTCGACCTTTGACTCAACCGATAGCGGCAATATCGGGCCGGTCATTGATGCGCTGGCGGCGCATCTTGGGGCCAAAAGCGTGGTGGTCTGTCCCGCTTTCCCCGCCATGGGCCGCTCGGTTTATCAGGGGCATCTGTTCGTGGGCGATCGGCTGCTTAACGAATCGGGGATGCAGCATCATCCGCTTACCCCGATGACCGATGCCGATCTGCGCCGGGTACTGCAACGTCAGTCGCATAATCGGGTGGCGCATATTGGCTGGCAAACCGTGAGCCAGGGGAGCGACGCGCTGAGCCAGGCATTAGCGAAAGCGGAACAGCGGGCAGAAACCCTGACTGAACGCACGCCGGGCGGAGCAGCTGACGCTAAACAGTGGGCAGACGCCCTGTCAGAACGTCAGCCTGGCGCGGCGTCGGAGGCCAGCTCGCAGCTAATGGGGGCCACGCTGGTGGTGGTGGATGCTATCAGCGAGGCCGATCTTGCGGCTATCGGCGAAGCCTGCTGCCATGCACCGCTGGTCACCGGTGGCTCCGGCATCGCCCTTGGACTGCCGCACAACTTTATTGCCCAGGGGCGGGTAAGCGGTAAACCTGCATATACCCCGAAGATTGTCGGTGCGGAGGCTATTCTCGTCGGCAGCTGTTCGGGGGCCACCCGCGCGCAGATTGCTGAACACCAGAAATATCATCCGGTAATGATGATCGACGTTGGTGACGTGATGAGCGGCGCAACCGGGCCCGATCGGCTGGTCGACTTTATTCAGGCGCATCAGGGGCAGTCTCCGCTGGTTTACTCCTCCGGTGACCCGGCTTCGGTCAGGCAGATCCAGCAGCAATATGGCCGTGGGAAGGTCGCCGCTGCGCTGGACGCGCTGTTTGGCGCCACCGCGCAGCGGCTGGTGGCCGCAGGCATCCGACGTATCGTGGTCGGTGGAGGGGAAACGTCGGGGGCGGTCGTCAGCGCGCTGGATCTGGGGGCGCTCACTATCGGTGAAGAGATCGATGTGGGCGTACCGGCGATGTTTTCTCAGGGAGATCAGCCCATCGCGCTGGCGCTAAAATCGGGTAACTTCGGGGGGAAAACGTTTTTCGCCCGCGCGGTCGCCTCACTGCGTGGTTAAGATTTTATCAGCCGCGTTTCCCTGCGCCGGGTCAGGGGCAGGGAAACGCGAGTCGCCAGGGTGCTAGAGGTTCAGCAGCTTTTGCAGAACGGTGAGCTGGGTGACCGCCTGATTCATTGCATCCATCCCTGCTGCGGCATCTTTGAGTCGGCTGATATTTTCCGCCATGCTCTGACGCCCAAGCGCGTTCTCTTCGCTGATGGTCGCGATCTGCCCGCGCGCCGAAAGGCTCTTTTGCGCCATATCCGTGGTCGTACTGGCGCTGCGGCCCGCCAGTTTTTTCAGCATAGCCAGCGTGGCGACCGTTTCATTAATGTTCTGGCGGGTGGCATCAGCCTGTTCTTTTGACGATCGTGCCAGACGGCGCACTTCCTCCGCAACCACCGCAAATCCGCGTCCCGCCGCGCCAGCGCGAGCGGCTTCCACGGCCGCGTTGAGCGCGAGGAGGTTAGTCTGATCGGCAATCGCGCCGATACCTGCGGTTATCTGCGTAATACCGCGCGAAATTTGTTCCAGTTCGGCAAGCTGGGCGGTCAGTTCCTCCTGTGCGGTCAGGGTGATGGCGGCGGCATCGTTGATAGCGCCAATATTTACCCCGGCGATATCCAGGGCATCACTCTGGCGGTTGGTGGCCTGCTCGAGCAGCGGGAAGGTATTGATCACCGGCGCGATGGCCTGCTGATAGGCAATGACCTTATCAATCACGCCGGTCTGTAGCGTATGCAGGGCTTCCCGGCGGCGCAGCGAACGCTGTGCGTAGTGCCCGGCATAGGCCGCATACTCGACAGCAAAGTGCGACATGGCCTTCACATCCCGGTCGTAAAAAACCAGCGCTGACAGCGTCTGGTTAATAGGTACGCCAAAAATTTCGCCAAAGCTGGAAAAGCCCGCGGCGGTTACGCCGCTAAAGAGCTGAGCCGAAGGCAGGCTGTCTGGATTGTTGAGGCGACGCAGCAGGCAGTCATTAAGCAGCATGGCGCTGGGTTTACCTTTTCCGGCTGAAAATTTCAGCCACTCCTGCTGTGTGGCTTTAACAAAATCCTGCGCCTGTAAAAGATAAAGGCGATCGCCAAATTCCAGGTCGCAAAAAAAACTGAGACTGTCGGCATTAATTTTAGCAACGGAACGAATAAAGTATTCTTCACCGACTTTCACGCCAAACGTGGTTCCCTCTAAATGTTTTTCAAGCTGCGAAGGTGGACATTTAAAATAGTCGGCAAGTGCCCCGACAATCGGTTTCTGCTGCCCGTTAGTATCAAAAAGTGAGGTGACGGTACGTGCAACCGGGTTCGCTTCCGCAATCAGCCAGCTTTGCGCGGTCGGGATAAAGTTCTGGCTTTTAAAAGGTGCGAATGATTTACCTTTCGCCATCTTACAAAATATAATCACTGCCTTATTCTGTAGCAGCCCCTCATGGGTTCCAATCCAGGTGTCCAGGAAGTCGGTGCGCCCACCCGCTGACCCGCCTATCGCCAGGCAGGGGAAACGTCCGCTGTCATACCAGGCCTGCATCAGAAACCCTTCTGCCGAAGAGAGGCCATCGCAGTAGATCATGGCGAAGGTATCCTCAGAGGAGAGCGCCATGCTGACCGGCATCCTGTCCAGCTGGCTTCTGAGCGCAGCTATACGCTGCCTGGCCGTGGCCTCCGGCGGCATAGCAAGGTCCAGCTGATGTACTTCATGTTCGGCAAGGGTCTGTTGCGGCAGCCAGAGCCAGCTTCCCATCGGGCCGCTGGTGGCGCAGTAGGTGGACTGCCCCTTTTTAGCACAGAGCGCACCCGTCGATGAGAGCGTAATAATCCGGCGATGCGGAGTGCTTAGTTTCTGCCAGGCGCTGTTAATCCGGCTGAAATCGGCTTCGGGCGGCACGAAGACCATCATCAGGCCGCGCCCGTCGCCGCTGCCAACCGGAAACCGCGTCGGCACCGCCCGGCAATCAAAGGTATTGCCGGCCGGCCGGGCAGCCAGTGAATGTATTTTACGTGGAATAAGGGTATTCCACAGATATGATGCGATGGACATGCTGTGCTCCAGGGGATAATTTAGCTTAATTCTTTATTTGTCGGTGCGACTTATCTAACCCCAATCTAAATGTATTATTTTAATTAGGATAAAAACCACGAATATTTGGCTGTTATATAGCAAAGAAAATTAAAGGCCGCAAATGATGTCTGTTTTTATTTTTCTTTATCATTCACTCAGAAACGCGACATAATCTCAAACACAGTTGCGTTATTAATATGTTAATAAATTCCCTTAAAACTTTTCACCCGCAATCAGGTCAGGATTGAGCATTCCCTGATGATGCCGCAGCCCCTTGTTGTTTAAGGGACATGCGGCGGCGGTGGGGCCCGTTCAGCCCGTTGTCAGTTGGAAGGCAGAGACGGCCTGGGTGAGATGCCTGACCTGATCTTCGAGCGAGGCGGAAGAGTCGGCAGACTGATGAACCAGCGCTGCGTTTTGCTGGGTCACGCTATCCATCTCAGTCACTGCCTGTTCAATCTGGCTGATGCCGCGGCTCTGCTCTTCAGACGCAATGGAAATCTGGTTCATCAGCGCATCTATCTGCGTAACCGAGGTGATGATGGCGTTAATCACCTCACCCGTTTCTGACACCCGCTGTGAACCCGACTGAATGCTGGCGGCGGAAGCAACAATAAGCTCCTCGATCTCTTTTGCGGCGACGGCACTACGCTGCGCCAGAGAGCGAACCTCTCCTGCCACCACGGCAAAGCCGCGTCCCTGTTCACCGGCTCTGGCCGCTTCTACCGCCGCATTAAGCGCCAGAATGTTGGTCTGAAACGCAATGCCATTAATTACCCCGATGATATCTTCAATTTTTTTTGAGCTGCTGTTGATTTGCTCCATCGTCTTAATCACGTCGCGCGAGACGCGATCGCCAGCGCGGGCATTTTGCACCGCCTGCAGGGTAAGGCGACTGGCTTCATGAACGTTCTCATTATTCTGTTTTACCGTGGCTCCCAGCTCCTCCATGCTCGCTGCGGTTTGCGTCAGGGCGGCAGCCTGCTGCCCGGTTCGTGAGGCAAGGTCAGTGTTACCGGCGGCAATGTCCTGAGAGGCGCTGGAGACGGTTTGGGCAGAGTGGCGCACCTGACGAATAATATCGGTGAGCGAGCCGCGCATCTGCTCCATCGCGTTTATTAAAGCCTGGATTTCGCTGCGTGACGGTGTCACAGTCAGGGGCTTATCCAGCACACCCGCTGCTATCTGACGGCAGTGGTCGCGGGCAAGCGTTAGCGGAGCCAATACGAAGCGGCGGAGCAGGATAAGTACGGCCATAATGACGATCATAAACAGCAGGCTAAAAGTGGCGATCAGACCCAGGCCGAACGTGAAGTTGCCCTGTGCTGTGGCATTAAGCTGCTTAGCATAGTGTTCATGCCGGGCAAGGACCTTATCAAGAACGATTTCATACTGCCTGTCGAGCCGAACTACGTTGGGTATCTGCAGGTCGAATGCTGCCCGATTGTTATCCGTTGCCGCCCCGATAAGCGGCTCGAGACCCTGCTGACGATAGGCGAGCCAGGCAGTGCGATAAGCATCAGCCAGCGGTTGTTCATCAGGTAGCCTTGGCGCAGCAAGATAAGCCTGAAAAGCCGCATCCGCTTTTGACAGCACCTGATTAACGCCGTCGAGCGTTGGTTTAGAGGAAAGGGTGGCGCTATTTTCCATGGCCTTCATATATTCCATCAGGCGAACACGCAGGGTACGACTGTGATTAATAGGATCAATTATAGAAAGCACCACGCGTATTTCTTTGTTTACCTTATCGAGTGAGGTGTTACTGCGCGTTAAAAGCCAGACGTTAGTGAGCATACTGGTTATAAAGAGGGTAAATAACACAAGCAGAACAAGCAGCGAGGACTTTTTGAGTGACATCTTAGCATCCTTATTAAAGAAAAGTTGAAGGTAATATCGGCAAAAATGCTGAAAAAATTAATCTTTCCTCATGGGATCTCATTATGAGGGTTTTAAATTTTTCTATTTGTTTTTAATGAGTTGTTACGCACGCGAAAAAAAACCGTGCGAGTTATCGCAATTTTCATAAAGAAGAAAAAAATTTATTTTTAACTTTCACACTTTGCTAATGATTTGTGCTTTCACGCTTTGCCAATGATTTGTAAGGCGATTTGTGAAGTACAGTACGGATTATTTCTTAAATATTAAATATTGGTCGGGTGATTAAGGGGTATTTTACCTGATTGACTATACTGGGATGAAAAGGCAGGTTATTTCCAGGTGTTGCGTACGCTCATTAGCAGAATTTTACTGCCATTTTTAATGAAAGAAAAAGAACGTCAAAAAATACATTTCCCGCTGAATCTTATCATATTAAACATTTATTTCCCGCCCCCACGGGGAGGAGATGTTTTTAAACTGGATCTGGAACGGAGGAGAGGAATGGCCCCGTATGCTTCATTCTGGCAGGCAGGATTTGAGGGTGCCGATCACCTGAACCGACAGGGTATGCGTCTGTCGATGATCGACGCTAACGGACACGGCGCCAAAGCCGGGGAAGATTACCAGGGGCTGGGCGACTTCGGCATCCGGACCGTACGTGAAAGTGTCGGCTGGCGGCTGTGCGACAGGGTAACGGGTTACGATTTTAGCAGCGTCGACAGACGCATGCGGGCGGCAAAGCGGGCAAACGTACAGATATGCTGGACGATTTGCCACTATGGCTGGCCGGAAGGAACCGATCCCTTTCAGACTGATTTCGTACCGCGTTTTGCCCGGTTCTGCGCCGCCCTGGCGGCCCACCTGGCCCCTTATTACGCCGTGGCACCGGTCTATTCGCCGGTGAATGAGATCTCCTTTACCAGCTGGGCGCTGTCCGTGGGGTATTTTCCCTCGTCGGCCGGGCCGGGTCACTTAACCGGGATTGAGTCTAAACGGCAGCTGGTGCGAGCCGCAATTGCCGCCTGTGATGCCATCTGGCAGGTTGATCCCCGGGCGAGAATCATGCACTGCGATCCGCTTATCCATATCGTTCCCCCCCTGGGTGAGGAAGCGAAATGGGGGGAACAGGTTGCCGGGGAATGTCTCGCCCAGTACCAGGCATGGGACATGCTCTGCGGCAGGCTTGAACCTGAACTGGGCGGGGCGCCGCGCTATCTCGATCTGATTGGGGCAAATTATTATCACGACAATCAGTGGGAATACGTCAGTAATCAGCGACTGTGGTGGCACCTTGGGGATGCGCGCCGCGCGCCGCTGCACAGGATGCTTTACGATCTCTCGCTGCGCTACCAGCGGCCCATACTGATTGCTGAAACCAGCCACGTCGGCAGTGGGCGGGGCGCCTGGATTAACCATATTGCTGCCGAGGCCGCTCAGGCCATGCTGATGGGCACTCACCTTACCGGCATCTGCCTTTATCCGGTGACTGACCGACCTGAATGGGACAATGCCGATATCTGGCACCGCAGCGGCCTGTGGGATGTTGTTCCCGCCGCCACGGATCCTTTTGTCCGCGAACTTGACCAGCCCTATGCCGACGCGCTTATTCAGGCGCAGGCGACGACCGCACATTTTCAGAACAGATGGATCCAACAGGCTCATAATGAGGAGAGTGCAATGACGACCCCGACGCTGATTGTTTTTAGCCACCTACGCTGGGATTTTGTGTTCCAGCGTCCACAGCATTTACTCTCCCGGCTGGCCAGGCATTACCGGGTAGTGTTTATCGAAGAGCCGGTTTACGAGGAGGGTGAGGCCGGACTGCATCTCTCTCATCCGGCGCCCAATGTGACCGTGGCGCGACCGCATACCGACGTGCGCCAGCCTGGTTTTCATGACGATCAGATTGCGCGTCTTCAGACGCTGATGGCGGCGCTTAGCCCGGAGGGGCGGCCCATCGTCTGGTTCTATACGCCGATGGCGTTACCGCTGCTTACCCCGCTCGATCCTGCTCTGGTCATCTATGACTGTATGGATGAACTGGCTGCCTTCGATCAGGCGCCGCGCCAGCTGTTACAGCGTGAATCTGCGCTGCTTAAGCGGGCCGATCTGGTATTTACCGGCGGTCCCAGCCTGTATGACGCCAAACGGGCGCGGCACCCCGATGTGTACTGTTTTCCCAGCAGCGTGGATGCTATTCACTTTGAGCAGGCGCTGGACAGAAGCAATGAGCATCCTTTGCAGGCGGCAATTCCCCATCCCCGACTTGGCTACTATGGCGTAATTGATGAAAGGATCGACACCATCCTGATGGCCCAGCTGGCCGATGCTCATCCCGAATGGCACTTTATTTACGTCGGCCCGGTGGTAAAAATCAGTCCGGCGGCGCTGCCGGTGCGCGACAATATTCACTATTTTGGTATGCAGCCCTATCAGGCTCTGCCGCAGTTTCTGGCAGGCTGGGACGTCTGTCTGATGCCTTTTGCGCTCAATGCCTCCACGCAGTTTATCAGCCCGACTAAGGTGCTGGAGTATATGGCGGCGGCCCTGCCGGTAGTGAGCACTGCTATCAAAGATGTGGCGACGCCCTATGGCGGACTGGTGATGATTGCCCGCGATGGAGCGGATTTTGTGCGCCACTGTGAGCGGGCCATTGCCCTCTCCACCACCCAGCGGGCCGCAATGGCCGCCGGGATGAAGGCCGTGGTGAGCAGTACGTCCTGGGAGAAAACGGTCGGGGACATGGCCGGGCTGATCGAGCATGCCCTGATCAGCCGCGAGGCGGCCACCCCGGTTCAGCACAAAACCTATCAGGCTGCGCTGACTGCCGCCTCGCAGCGCGCGGCTCAGGCGGGTGGTGTTAAGCCCGAGACCACACACCATGCCCGCTATCTGATCCTCGGCGCGGGCCCCACCGGGCTGAGCGCCGCGTTGCAGCTGGGCAGTGAGTCGGTGCTGCTTGAGCGTAACAGCCGCGTGGGTGGCTGGTGCCGATCGGAGGAGCAGTCGGGATTTGTCTTCGACTATGCCGGGCATATTATGTTTTCCAACGATCCCTGGGTATTGGAGATGTACCAGCTGTTGCTGGGGGATAACCTGCACTGGCAGATGCGTGAGGCCTGGATTTATACCGAGGGGACGTACACGCGCTATCCTTTTCAGGGGGCGCTTTACGGCCTGCCACCTGCGGTCATTAAGGAGTGTGTGCTGGGCGCGATAGAGGCGCGCTATGGTCAGCCTGCGGCGGAGAAGGCCGCTCCGGTTATCATTAAAGATTGCTGCGCTGATGGAAGCATAGCGGAAGTGGAGGGGTGTTCGCTGTCACTGCGTGACAAAGCGGAGGACAATTTTGAGCAGTTCATTTATCACACCTGGGGCAGCGGCATCGCGAGGCATTTCGCGATCCCCTACAACCGCAAGCTGTGGAAGGTGCCGCTAAGCGAGATGGAAACATCCTGGCTGGGCGGACGCGTGCCGCTGCCGGATCTTGCCGCCATCATCGAGGGGGCGCTGGAGCCGGTGGGTAAACCGCTGGGTCCCAACGCTCGCTTTGGTTACCCGCTGCAGGGGGGATTCCAGGCGCTGATGTCCGGTTTTTTACCGCTGTTGCAAGGCTCGCTGGAGACCGGCGCCGAGATTGTTCAGCTCTTTCCCGCGCAGCATATCGCCGTTCTGCAGGATGGCCAACGCTACCATTATGACCACCTGATCAGTACCGTACCGCTTCCGGCCCTGATTGCCATGCTGGGGGTTCAGGCCCCGGCGGAAATACACGCCGCAGCCGCAGGGTTGCGTCATACCTCGGTGCGCTGCGTGAATCTGGGAATTGGACGGGCGAACCTGTCCGAAAAGCACTGGATTTACTACCCCGGAGACACGATATTTCACCGGGTTTTCCTCCAGGGCAACGCCAGTCCGCACTGCAACCCGGAAAATGGTTTTGGCCTGACGTGTGAAATCACCTATACGGATGAGATCCCCCTGGCTGAGGAGGGGGAGGCGCTGATCCAGCGCTGTATACGCGAATGCATTAGCGTTGGGCTGTTTACCGCCGAAGATAAGGTACTTACCGCCAGCGAAGCTGACATTCACTACGCCTATGTGATCTATGATCACGCCCGGGAATCTAACGTCAGCCTGATCCGTGAATGGCTGCTGCAATACGATATCACCCTCGCCGGACGCTACAGCGAATGGGAATATTATAATTCCGATCATGCGTTTATTGCCGGTAAAAAGGCCGCTGAAAAAATCATGGCGCAGCCGGCGACGCGCGGCGAGGCGATATAATCCCCTGCAAGGCGTCAGGCGTCAGGCGTCAGGCGTCAGGCGTCAGGCGTCAGGCGTCAGGCGCCCGGTGGTATAGGGTGCCTGACATCCTCAGGTCTGGCGCAGCGGACGACACAGGAGGGCTTAAAATACCACCTGTACCTTGGCGGCAAGGTTTTTATCACAGGCGGTTTCCAGCGCCTTAACCACGTCCGACTGGGGGAACTCGGCCGATAACAGCGGCAGCGGGTTGATGCGACCGCTCTCCAGCCAGCGCACGGCGGTTGCAAACTCGTCAATAAAACGAAAGGAGCCGACCAGCGTAATCTCTTTTACCAGCAGCAAACCCAGCGGGAACGCCGGGATGGCTGCGCCCATGCCCAGCTGCACAATGCGTCCTCCCGGGCGGGTAAAGCCTGGGGTGGAGGCGATTGCGGCCGCTGCGCCTGACGCTTCAAAACAGACGTCAAAATAGCCGCCATTTTCCTGCCAGGCATCGGTCATATCGCTGTTACCCGGATCTACAGCCCGTGCGGCACCCATTTCCCGGGCCAGCAGGCGGCAGCGTTCGCTCATATCCGTTGCCACGATTTCTGCCGCGCCGGAGGCCAGCGCCGCCGCAATCGTCAGGCAGCCAATCGGGCCCGATCCGGTGACCAGCACTTTTTTTCCGACCAGGCTACCAGCCCGGTTAACGGCATGTATCGCGACGGCCAGCGGTTCGGCAAAGGCTATCACTTTCGCATCCGAACTATCCGCATAGGGAACACACTGCTGCTCACTCACCGCGACGTAATCGGCAAAACCCCCGTGAACGTGCGGAAGAAACTGGGCGCTGCCCATAAAGCGCATCTGTCCGCAGAGATTCTGCTTTCCCTCAAGACAGCGCGAACAGCGGTTGCAGGGCAGCGAGGGATTGATGGCCACGCGCTGGCCGATCTTAAGCTGACTCCCGGACGGTGTCTCAACTACGCGCCCAACGAATTCGTGTCCGATAATCATCGGCTGTTTAAGCACGGACATACCTGCCCGGCCATGCAGGAAATAGTGAATATCAGAGCCGCAGATACCGCCGCGCTCCACTCTGACTAATACCTGGTCTTCTCCCCAGGTCAGAGTGCGGTTTTCATTACGGACATCATGTGCCGCGCTGACAACGCTGGCGATGATTTCTCTGCTCTTAGGCATAGGGATCCCCTGTCTGAAAGTGGAGGTAAGCGCTTTACGCATTTCTCATCCGCTAGCGTCTGTCAGGCCAGCTTAAGGTTTGGCCGATAGCAATAACGGTATGCTTAACTATAGAACGATTACGAAATTCGTTTCACCGCTTAATTGTATAAAATTCAGCCATTACCGGCTCGTCATGCAGTTCAATAATAACGACTGGTTTTTTATAGCGGAATTGTCTCAGAATACAGTTAAGGTTTTCTGTATACTCACAGCAGCATGGCTAATGTTTCACCGCAGGGGGTTGATACTTCTGTGGTATAGCCGGGGCTGAAGGCATGGGGAAAACTGCACTTACTGACTTAGAATTGTATCAAAGTTTCCCACTGCAACAATTTCCGCTCTCCTGTGGATCCCTGCGTAGTTGTAAATAAAAAATATTGTCACTACCACAACTCCTCCACGCTGCGCAGGTTATATTTGCGACGCACCTCGCAATTTCTCTATATAATTCATCAGTTCAGCACTCGATGGTAAAAACGTGTCGCAGATTAGCCGCTGTGAGGTTATCCCTTCATGGAAATATTCAGAAACCGGTTTCTCCTAAGAATAATCCCATAACGTTACTTGTTTGCGTTGGGTTTAGCGCTATTTTATTCACATTTGGCCGATTGAAATGTGCCAGGAGAGAAGTAAACTTTGATTCAATAAATTTTAACAGATAGTAAAGAAGGAAATGCTTATAAGCGCTTTTAAGGTAAATTTACTCAAGAATACATTGAACAATTCAGACCAGCCAAAAATAGAATTACGCGGGAAAATTCTTAATTTAGCGAAAAACAAGCCCTGAGCTTATTCTTATTAGTCTGCTAATTAAGAGGTTCGCATTGATTTTACAGGGGCGCTGTTGTTTATTAAGAGGCAGCTTAAAGGTTGAGAAAAACTATGATGAAAAAAAATCTGTCAGTCGTGATCCCGGCATATAATGTGGGGGCATACATTATTGAGTGCGTTGATTCACTACTGAGTCAAATTGCACTGCCAAATGAAATTATTATTGTCAACGACAGTTCAACGGATAATACGCTTGAACTGATCGAGAAAAAATATGGCGACTCACCCGTAGTGACCATTGTCACCATCCCGAATGGCGGTGCTGGCAATGCGCGTGATAAGGGGATCAGCCTCGCATCAGGTGAATTCATTTTCTGCTGCGATCCCGACGATATCGTTTGCGCGGGATTTTATCAGGAGTTTAGCGAGGTCATTACCCAACATCCCGAGGTCGAGCTGTTTTGTTTTAATTCACAAACCTTTGTCGACGGTAATCCCACGCAGACCGGCGGTAAGGTAAAGCATGACACCTTCGGTCTGGTGCCTTCGCAGCACGTGATGGCCGGTTTGCTGCGAAATGGCTCTTATACCTCCGCACCGTGGAACTATGTGCTGAAACGCGACATTATCACGCGCTATAACCTGCAATATCGCGATCGTCTGCACGAAGACCACCGCTATACGCTACAGGCCTTTATGCGTACGGGTATCGCCTGGGTAAGTAAAAATCTTTATTATCGTCAGCGTATCCGCCAGGGGTCCTTAACCAACAGTACGAAAGAAGAGGCCTATTTCCGTCATCGCTATGATGCTTTCCTCTGCTCGTACGAAAAATTAACCAGCCTGCCGGGTAGCGATCCTTCCCGTAATGAACTCCGCCGCCTCTATTTGATTCACTCTTTTAAATTGATGATTCATTTATCGCTGTCAAATGGTACACCGCTGCCTGAGTATGTTAAACAGGCGATTGGTTATTTAGGCCGCGATCTGGAGCCGGGTTCATTTATTAACTGGCTGATGCTTCGTCACCCCGACACGTACACCACCTTACTCGGTTTAAAAAAGAGAGTGCGTAAAGCCTGAACCCTTTCACCACCTGCAGCAGTGTAAGGTAAATATTTAACCTCTCATCCTGTGTTGTAAGGTAATTATTTCCTGTCGGTTTTTACGCCGATGGGTCTTTCCGGGCGGGAGAGTGGTCATGATTTGTTACGCGATAACATCTTTAAGGTCACTCTTTTAGGAAAAGTGCCCCTATCCCAGTTTCACCCCGATTGTTAGGGTGAATCACTTTTTGGTGAATGGCGCTCCGCTAAGATAAAAGAAGAGACTATGTCGATTAAGCGTAATGCACTGGCGAATTATGTTGGACAGATTTACTCAACGCTGGCCGGAATACTCGTGGTGCCAATGTATATCCATCAGCTGGGCATGGAAGCCTACGGTCTGATTGGCTTTTTTTCCATCCTGTTAACCTGGCTTCAACTGCTGGACGTGGGCGTGTCGACCACGCTGCTGCGAGAGGCCGCGCGCTATCGTGCAAACAGTGAAGATAATCCCTACTTCCCTTCGCTGTTTGCCAGCTTAGGCAAATTCTTCCTGCTTACTTCCGTGGTGCTGGTGGTGCTGGGCTGGATTTTCACTCCCTATATTGCTGAGCACTGGCTAAACGCTAAAACACTGCCGTACCGCGATTTGGTGATTGCCGTGGCCGTCATGGTGGTTACCGCCGCGATCCGCTGGCGCACCGGACCGTTCCGCAGCGTGATTGTGGGCTATGAACATCAGGTGTGGCTGAACGTCCTGAACGTTATCTCCATTACCCTGCGTACCTTCGGTGCGGTATTTGTTATCAGCTTTGCGCCCAATCCGGTGATATTTTTCTTTGCCTTTCAGCTCTGTATCTCCATTGCGGAAGCGGCCTGCTGCGTCTACAAATCCTACCAGCTGGTGCCACGTGCTAAGCGGCAGAATCACTCCGCTGAGCTGAAAGGAGTGCTAAAGCCATTTTTACGTTTTGCGGTAGGCGCGGCTTTTTCCAGTGCGATCTGGACCTTTATTTCGCAGATCGACCGTCTGGTGCTCTCCAAAACGCTGCCACTCTCAACCTACGGTGCTTTTACCGTGGTGGCAACCGCCGCAACGGGCATTGTCATGCTCAGCAGCCCGATTATGCAGGCCATCGTGCCGCGTATGACCGGCATGCGCGGTAAAAAAGAGCAGGGCGAAGCCGAGACGCTGACCCTCTATCGTTACACCACCCAGGCCGTCAGCATCTTTATGGCGCCGCTAAGCATAACCATCGCGCTTTACTCCGGTCAGCTGATCTGGGCGTGGACGCAGAATCCGCAAATTGTCCAGCAGATGTCATTCGTAATGACGCTCTATGCGCTGGGAAGCGGGCTGCAGGCGATTTGCGGTTTGCTGTATCATCTGCAATATGTCAACGGCCGTTTGTCGATGCACGTGAAGGGCTTCAGCCTGTTCGCCATCGTGCTTATTCCGATGAATATCTATGCCGCCATCCACTACGGTGCGCTGGGAACCGGGATTGTCTGGCTGGGGCAGAATATTTTCTACCTGCTGGTCTGGGCATGGATCGTTCACCGCAAATTTGCACCCACCATTCATGCGCGCTGGCTGACGCGGGATGTGGCGATGATCTGGCTGGTATCGGCTGGCGTGGCGCTGCTGACGCACCTCGTCCCCTTCGAATGGGATCAGAACCGCTGGCTTAACCTGCTCTATCTGGGACTGATTGGACTGGTCAACCTGAGCGTGTGTTGCCTGCTGCATACCAAGGTGCTGGAAAAAATCGGCAAAGGGTTGTTCAAACGTACCAGTCTGAGGAGCGAGTCATGAACCTGATAAACGCGGCAACCACTCCCTCCATCGCCGTCATTATGCCAGTGTGGAACGGGCGGGAGTATATCGGTGAGGCAATAGATTCGCTGCTAAACCAGACGCTGCTTCCGGCCCAGGTGATCGTTATTGACGACGGGTCGACGGACGGCACGCTGGCACTGCTGGAGGAGTACGCCAGTAAGCACCCGCAGGTACAGCCGGTTCGCGCAGCGCACGGTGGCGTGAGCGCGGCCCGCAATAAAGGGTTGAGCCTGGTCAGTAGCGACTATGTCTACTTTATGGATGCCGATGACGTTGTGGCGCCCGAGCTGTTTGCCGATTTTGCCCGCGTCTGGCGCGATCGCCCTGACCTGGAGCTGTTTGGCTTTTCGGCCCGTAAGTTTAACAATGCCCCGCTGGCGCAGCGCCAGTATGAGGGTACGCATCCCCGTCATCTCAGCGGTGAGCTTAACGGCGGAGCGGCCCTGCTCAGCAAACTGATCGCGCGCGGTTCGGCGCATCGGGTGTTGTGGACCAGCATTATTTCTAAGGCGCTGATTGACCGGATTAACAGCCCGTTTTTGCCGATCCAGAATCATGAGGACGCGCCTTTTATGTTTGGGGTCTATACCCAGGCCAGGCAGGCTTTTTTCACCAGCAGCGCCTACTATCTTAAGCGGGTGGTGGATACCTCTTTATCGATCAGCACGCGTGATTTCTCCTGGGTGAAAAACTATTTTATTGCCCGGGAGAACACCGATAATGCCCTGCGCCAGCATCCGGTGGCTAACGTTGACCGCGAGCTGGTGGACGGCTATTACGCCGCGCTGATGGGCGGCTGCCTGATTGAAATACGGAAAAACAGGATGGACGTACCGCGCGAGTATGATGAGAAAATCAATCGCCTCGCACGGCAGATGACCCGTAATAACCTTAAGCTACGGCTGCTGTGGCGCTATTATCCCCTTTACAGCGGGCTGCTTTACTGCAAACGCCTGCTGCGAGGCCAGCGCCACCCAGGCTGATTCACGCGGCTAATAAAAACAGGCAGCGTTTACCTGCCTGTTTACTTATATTATCGGCTAATACCATCCCACTCTGTCCAAATACGCATTTTCTAACGTTCTGCTCAAGTGCTGATATTTCCCCCCGTAGTAAACGATTAATTCAATAGCGGTAAAGTCATAATCCATTTCTTGCGACATGCTATTTATCTTAACCTTAACCGGTTAGTGTCATGGCACTCCTCGCCGCATTAACAGTAGCGAACAGAATGCTGCTGAAAAGCACGCTTTAATTAATCGTTGAGAGGTAACTGATTTGTCATTTTAATATCCCCTGCAGGTGTAAACAGATCTTAAACAGATTGTCGCCGGAGGTTGTAAATCTCATCTGGAGGAGATACTAATGCTGAACGGAAGCCTTCAGTTAAAAAGGGAAATTGATATGAAACGCGCGATTTTTATGGTCCTCTTTCTTGTCTCCTGTGCGGAGTCACGCGGAAATGACTATCAGACTGCAATGGATGATTACACAGCAAATAAAGTTCAGGCAATTATCCGCACCCACGTTATTCCCGCCGCCGGTGAGAAACCCGGTGAGATTATTGCCGCCGTATCCTCCGCTTTTCTGACGACGCCTTATCAGGAAAATACCCTGATTGGATCGACTGAGGTCAGCGAAGTTCTGGTAGCAGATTTCCACGGGGTAGACTGTTTCACCCTGATTGATTATGTCAGGGCGCTGTCGCAGGCACATGACCAGAAGACGTTTCTCAGCAACCTTATCAGTACGCGATACGTTGGCGGCAGAGTCAGTTACCTGAGCAGAAAGCACTTTTTCACTGACTGGTCTGCCACACAGCCGCTCAATGCGACGGATGTGACCCGACAACTCAGCGCGAAAGCGGTCACAGTTGTTAAACAGCTCAATCGTAAGGCTGACGGCAGTACATATATTCCGGGGCTGCCCGTTATAGCAAGGAAAATAAGTTATATCCCCGCCCATGCGATTGATTCAGCCGTACTCGATAAACTGCAAACGGGCGATTACGTTGGGGTCTGGACGCCTCTTGCCGGTCTGGACGTGACGCATGTTGGCATCGTCATTAAGTCTGGCGGCAAGGTGTGGTTCAGAAATGCCTCATCCCTGAAAATAAACAGGCAGGTGGTGGATTCGCCGTTCACCGACTATATGGCCAGTAAGCCGGGAATAATTGTTTTACGACCGCATTAAAACCCTGGGCAGGCGTGATCTTTGCGTGAGCATAATTCTGAATAGCCTGTATCCAGTAGAGGGATTGACCACCGGTACTGCCGCTGCCCCCGGCTGGAGTCCGGGAAATACCGATAAGCCCGCCGCGCCCACAGATTTTAACGGTAAATTGAAACGATGACACAGCTTAAGTGCGAAGCTAAAAAGACCAGCTTTGGTTTTATTGCTGCTTAGTCCTCTAATCATCCTGATAAAAGTAATGGGACGAAACTGAATGAAAAGGTGCAGAAAATCATTCAGTCAGGGCAGTGCGACCACTTAATTCATTACTGCTATGCAGCGGCAATGTGGAGCCGGGAGGATATTATTGGTAATGTTATTCCGGCATCACGGCCTGCAAAAAGTGAGCCAGCCGCAAGGCTGGCAAAAGAGTGGACAGGTTATAAAACGCATTATTTAGCGGCGTCTTCCCGCAGGTGACGCGCAGATGCGTTGGCCCTTGCCACCAGCGCAGTGATATTGGTGTGCTGCATCTGGCCTGACAGTTTCAGGATCCTTCCATCCACCACGACCGTATCGACATTTTCCGGTTCAGCCGAATAGACGATAAGCGAGGCGGGGTCGCCGCCGCCAAACCCGCTCATATTAAGCGCGTCAGGATTAATAATCTGTATATCGGCGCGTTTACCCACCTCAATTGTTCCCGTTATCCTGCCAAGTCCGGCGGCGTCAGCCGAGCGTCGGGTGGCCAGCTCCAGCAGACGACGGGGATCCGGCCCGGTTTCATCCTGCGTTGCACCGCTTTGCGTCAGCGCGGCCAGCCGCAGCGTGGCAAACATATTTGCGCTGCCGGCCAGCGCGTTACCGTCCAGGCCCAGCCCCTGGCGGGTCACGCCTTTAAACTGGTCATAGCGGGTAAGGCCGTAACCGACCCGTTCTTCGCTTATCGGGGTCAGAGCCAGGCTGCCTCCGGCCTTTTCCAGCGCGTTCAGCTGGGCGGGCGTGGCCTGGGTGGCATGAACAACGGTGACGAAGGGGGCAAGATAGTGCCGCTGAATAAGTGCATTAAACATCGCATCAGCCTCGCCGCTTACGTGAACCTGGAGCGGCAGGTGATTATCCCGGGCAAAGGCGTATTCCCGATCGCGGAGGGTCCAGGCAGCCTCGTCATGGAGATCGCGCGGCAGCCGCCAGGCGAGGCCGGGGAGGAGGCGGTCATGCGGTTTCGCCATCAGCTGCTTAAGATGCGTCAGATCGATCGGCGTGGCTAAGGTTTTATCCGGCCCGCCATAAAACATAATCGCCCTGATCCCTGCATCGTTTAGCGCGCGGTAGCCCGCATCGCCCGCCGCCGGGCCGTGAATATTGTCGAAAAAGTCGCTGCTGGTGGTAATACCCGAGGCGAGCTGTTCAATGGCCCCGGTATACATTGCCGTATAGATATCATCTGGCTTCATCACGGCGCCAAGCCGGTTGCTCACCGGGAAAAATTTTCCGTCTCTGTTACGAAACTGGCCTCGCAGAGTGGTGATCCACAGGTGGGAATGCGCATCAACAAAGCCGGGAAGCACAAACTTTCCGGTGGCATCAATCACCCTGGCATCCGCCGCGTGCAGGTTTTTGCCAATGGCGGCGATGGTATCGCCCCGGATCAAAACGTCGGTATTTTCCCGATCCGCTTCGCCCGCGCGCATCGACATCACGTAGCCATTTTTTATCAGTAAGGAGGAGGGCGGTTCAACAGCCTTAACGGTCGCAAGGAGGCTGGTCAGTAGTAGCGCGGATAACAACAGACGGGGTAGCAGAGGCATAGCGTTTCTCCTGAGGGGAAGAGTCAACCCTGGCACAAAATGGTGAGGGAGAAAAGCAAAAGGCCACCCCGTTAGGGATGGCCCTGATAAACATCGGCCCTGCCGCCAGAGAGCACAGCGCGGCGATATCGTGCCAGCGTTAGTGACTTTTCGGACTGTTCTCCGGCATCTGCGAAGGGAGTTTTAACAGGCTGCGTTTACCTGCCACTTCCTTAGCGTCAATGGCCGGTGCGGCATTACCCCAGGCGTTACGGATGTAGGTGGTCACCGCAGCGACCTGCTCATCGGAAAGCTTCCAGGCAAAGCTCGGCATCGCCCCGCTGGTGGGGTTACCTGCCGTCACCGCGCCGCGTCCACCCTGAAGCACGGTGGTGATCAGCGAGGATCCATCCGGTCCCATAATTGCCGGGTTATTCGCCAGGCTGGCGGCCAGGTTAGGAATGCCTTTGCCGTCGCTGTTATGACAGGCGGTACAGTTCACTGAATAAACGTCTGCCCCCATTTTCATCTGCGCTGAATCTGCCGCCAGCGGCGCAGGCTTTTTACGATCCGAACCGGGCTGCGATTTGATATAGGCTGCAATTGCGTGCAGATCCTTATCACTCAGATGCTGGGTCGAATTGGTTACCGCCTCGGCCATGGGTCCGGAGGCCACCGCCACATGGTTACTCCCCAGTTTGAGATAGTCCACCACCTGATCTTCGGACCAGTTGCCAATTCCCGTGTAGGTATTGCTGGTGATTTCAGGGGCGTACCACTCGCTGAGGTTGCTGCCCTGAAGATACGCGCTGGTATCACCTCCAATAATGTTTTTCGGCGTATGGCAGGCGGCACAGTGCTCAAGTCCCTGAACCAGATAGGCACCCCGGTTCCACTCGGCAGATTTAGAGGGATCAGGCGTAAAACCTTTGTTTTCGAAAAACAGCAGGTTCCAGCCCATCATCGCCAGTCGAATGTTATACGGGAAGGGAAGGTTAGTTTCCGGTGCCTTATAGTGCACCGGCTTAACCGAACGCATATACATCCACAGGTCGTGCATGTCGGCATCGCTGACCTTCACATAGGCGTTATAAGGCATTGCGGGGTAGAGGTTTTCTCCATGTTTCCCCTTACCGTGGCGAACGGCGCGGTAGAAGTCACGCTCGGTCCACTTGCCGATGCCGTACTCATTATCTGGGGTGATATTGCTGGCAAAGATGCCCCCAAATGGCGTACTGATGGCATAGCCGCCGGAGAAGGGTGCTTTGCTGCCGGGAGCGGTATGGCACGCCACACAGTCACCGGCAATCGCAATATATTTACCCCGCATCACCGCTTCTGCATCCGACGCCGCTGGCGGCTGTCCGGTCAGCGCGGTATTTCCGGCAACGTCATCCGCGCGGGTATTGCCGTTTTGCCACAGCAAAGCCACGGTAACGGCGGCGGCAACCACAACGATACCGCCTGCAATTTTGATTTTTTTCATCTCACACCTTCACCAGCGGACCAGGGTTTTTCATGTACTGCTCCAGGATAGCTTTTGCCGTCCACAGGCTCAGTGCGCCAATTGTGCCCGTTGGGTTATAACCGGCATTGTTCGGGAAGGATGAGGCGCCCAGCACAAACAGATTATGTGCGTCCCAGCTCTGCTGATAGCGATTCAGCACGCTGGTTTTTGGATCGGTGCCCATCACCGCGCCGCCGATGGTGTGGTCGCTGGCAAAATTATAAGGTGAATAGTGGCCCGAAGCGGAGTTGGTCCCCAGAACGATTTTGGCGCCCATGGCTTTGCCAATCTCGACACTTTTCTCTTCAATAAATTTGGCTGCGCGGCGGTCATTTTCGTTGTAGTCAAAGGTGACGCGCAGCAGCGGGTTGCCATTGTTGTCTTTATACTCAGGATCCAGATCCAGATAATAATCCTCGTGGGAATAGCTGGTCCCCTGGCCGAAGATAAAGGTGCCGTTCTGGAACGCATGGGTATAGGCTTTTTTCCACTCTTTCCCCCAGCGTGGCGTACCCGGCGGCAGGGCATCGGCATTACCGATTGGCCTTGCGCCACGGGCCACCACCAGAATACCGGCTCCGCCGATAAACCCGAGATTGCTGTGGTCAAAGTTGTCGCCGTTAAAGTCATCAACCTGCTGTGAAAGCGCGCCCGCGCCGATAAACTGGTTAAGATTTTCATCTTCAAAAAACAGACTGGCGCCCGCTACCGTCTGGAAGCTGTAGGCACGTCCCACCACGCCGGTTTTACTGACCGGGTCGTAAGGTTTGCCGATTTTGGACAGCAGCAGCAGGCGGACGTTTTGCATCTGGAAAGCAGACAGGATCACGATGCCTGCCGGCTGCTCCCACTCTTTTTTGTTACGGTCAACGTAGGTTACGCCGGTAACGGTTTTGCCATCTTCCGCTTTATTGACCCGCACCACCGCAGAGTCGGTTAATACGGTAAAGTTTTCACGCTGCATCAGCGCCGGGATCACGCAGGCGTTCGGGCTGGATTTAGAGAAGTTACCGCAGCCGTAATAGAGGCAGTAGCCGCAGTAGGTGCAGGGGCCCATGCGCACGCCCAGTGGATTGACGTAGGCACGGGACGCCTGGCCGGCCGGAACCATAAAGGGGTGCTGGCCGAGGGATTTGGCCGCATCGCGGAACAGATCGGTCAGGCGCATGCCTTCCAGCGGCGGCAGCGGATACTCACTGCTGCGGTTGCCCTCAAACGGGTTACCGTCAGGAATGGTTTTGCCGTTGAGCCTGCCTGCTTTACCGGAGACGCCGGCAATTTTTTCAAAGCGGTCGTAAAACGGCTCCAGCTCATCATAGGTTACGCCCCAGTCCTGGAGGATCAGGCCGTCGGCAATCTGCTTTTTACCGTAGCGCTCAATGGTTTGCGTATAGGGTTGTAAATCAAACGGGGTAAAGCGCCAGGCCATACCGGCCCAGTGTGTACCCGATCCGCCAACGTTATAGCCCAGCTCATTCAGGTTCCAGTCGCGGCTTGGCAGCGCTTTCTGGGTAATATTATTGCGAAAGGTGGTGGTTTCTACCGCAGGGGGCAGCAGCATGCTGCGGCGGGTGTCCCAGCGCAGCTCGTCGGTATCTACCGACGGGGGAAAGTCCGTGGCGGTTTCAAACCAGGGGCCACGCTCAATCGCGACGACATTTAATCCGGCGCGGGTTAACTCTTCGGCGATCAGCGAGCCACACCACCCCAGGCCGACGATAGCAACATCAGCTTTTGGACGTACATTATTCATCTTCAGAACTCACATTTACTCAGAAACACAACGCCCAAATTTACAGGGTGTTATCAATCAGACTGGTCGGGATGATATTCAGCTTTTGCCCTTTTTTACTGAGCATGTCGCGGAAATCGTAGCGCGCGCCGGGAAAACCAATCATTTTCCAGCTGGTCATATCTTTATTACCGCCATAGATGGGGTCAGATAAGAATCCTTCGCGCACGTTTTGCAGCAGCAGCTCAAAAAAGACCTTCGTTTCGACGTCGGCACCTAAATCGAACTTATCGGCTTCCATCGCGTGCAGGATGTTCTCCTGCTGTTCGCTGTTTAAACCAATAAAGTCCCGACCAAACCGCGCGCGGGTGGCACGATCCAGTGCGGCCAGACCCTGACGATATCGCTGAGCGGGCGTGAGAGGAGACTGAGGACCCTGCTCGGGGGTGCCCTTAACGAAGCGGCCAAGGCGGTATTCGGCTACGGCATTGCCGTAATCACCCGCCAGCTGGCGGTCAATAAAAATGGCACAGCCAGCATCTTTGCCGCTGAGGCTCATTTCATCAGCCGGAATAAAGCGCTCGGCAATGATTGCGACCGTATCGAATTCGTGCTGAGTCAGATACTGAAGCCCCCCTTTACGGGGTGGAGGGGGTGGGGTGTTAATCTTACCGGGTTCCCATGGCTGTCCGCCATTCACAACCTCGGCCTGCGCAGCAGGCAGCGATGAGGCAACCCCCAGTGCAACCACTGAAGTGAGAAATTCTCTGCGTTTCATAATTTTCCTGGTTAACTGATCACAATGCTAGGAACTGTTTTTAGTTTTTTTATGGCGGTGACTCGATGAAAAAAGCACCTGACCAGAGTTTTTTTTTATAAAATAACAAGCGAATTATTAACAATTTAACAACAGTACCAGAATAATTTTTTCCCCCAGGCCAGGGAAGTTTTATGTTGAGGGTTTTCCATCATTTGTTGAGGGTTTTCCATCATCGGCCAGGTTTTCTTCCCGCTGATGCCTTTCTATAGTGAACTCACCTGACCCTGCAGGCCGCCACACGTTGCGGCTTTCTTACAAAAAAACTGGAGTGACTATGTTTCCTCGTACGCTACCGCAACCTGAAATACTGTCTGTCGATGGCCTGCCCACGCTGCGCTGGGGGATTATCGGTCCGGGCTGGATAGCCGATCGCTTTGCGGCAGCGTTCCGTCACCATACCCGTCAGCAGCTGGTGGCGGTGGCTGGGCGCAACCTGGACAAGACCACAGCGTTCGCGGGACGCTGGGATATTCCTCGGATCTTCACCGAGGCCAGTGAAATGCTGGCACTGAAAGATCTGGACGTGGTATATGTGGCCACGCCGCATAATCATCACTTTCCCGATGCGATGAAAGTCCTCCAGGCCGGAAAGCACGTTTTGGTTGAAAAACCACTGGCCCTTAACGCGCAGGAAGGGGCAAAACTCCAGCAGGAAGCCCGCGCCAGAAAATTATTCTGCCTTGAGGGGATGTGGTGTGACTTCACACCGAAGTATGATGTGCTGCGTCAGCTGTTGGAAAACGGCGATTTGGGCGACCTTCATACGCTGATTGCCGATCACGGCGAGTATTTTACGCCCGATCACCGTATCTTTAACCCGGACCTGGCCGGCGGGCCAATGCTGGATTTGGGCAGTTATCTGATCTCGCTCAGCATCACCGTGGCCGGCAGCGTACCGGCCCAGGTGCTGGCGCAGGGGCAACCGGCGCCGGGTGGCGTTAACGGACAGGCTTCCATGCTGTTCACCCACCACAACGGCATGCATTCGGTGCTGAATACCACGCTATTCAGCCGCACGCCTTCAGGTGCGGTGATTGCCGGACGCGATGCGACCCTGAGCCTTAACGGGCATTTCTATGCGCCCGGTGATTTTACCCTGGCCTCCAGCGAAGGTAACCAGCTCCTGCACTGGAAAGATAAGGGCGGACATTATGAACAGCTCTCGTATGAAATTGAGCACACCGCGTGGTGTATTGGTCAGGGGCTGACTGAGTCGCCCATCCGGCCGCTGGAGACGTCGCTGATGACGCTGAGCACCATGGATAACGTGCGGCGCCAGTTAGGCATTGTATTTAATGAGGAACGGCAGGATTGAAGAGTAAGCGTTGCAGTCGTGGGTCATTTTTTTCGGAGCAGAAATGAAGAAAATGACCCTGGAGACGCTGGCCAGGCTGGCCGGCGTTGGCGTAGCTACGGTGGATCGGGTACTGAATGAGCGCGGCGGCGTCTCGCCGGAGACGGCGCGCAAGGTATTGCTGGCCGCAAAGCTGAACGGCCTTAACCGTATTTTGCCAGAGGCGTATCAACATCCCTGGCGAATTGAGGTCATCCTCAGCGCTAATGGATCCTATTTTTTCAAAGGCCTGGATAACCATTTCAGGGAAATCGCCAGCGCGCTCGGCTATCGCCGGGTAACGCTGCATCGCACGTTTATCGCTGAATCACACCCTGAAAGACTGGCCGCACACATCGCTGAGTGCGCCCACACGCGCGATGGCGTCATTGTTTATGCACAGGATCATCCTGCGGTTTATGCCGCGCTGGTGAGCTGTCGTGAGCGTGGTGTCCCGGTGATCACCATCGTCACCGATCTGCCGGATGCTGCCCGCCTGTGCCATGTCGGCATCAACCAGCTTCAGGCGGGGCGTACGGCTGGTCTGCTGATGGGGCAGACGCTGAAAACAGCGGGTGAAGTGGTGGTGGTCAGCGGCCGCGGCGACTATAGCGCGCACCGTGAGCGCATAGAAGGTTTTCGGCGGGTGCTTCAGCTGCGCTTTCCCCAGATCAGCCTGAAGGAGGTGCTGGCGGGTCAGGATGAACGACAGACCATACGACGTTTGCTGGGCGAGACGCTGAAAAAAAATGACAAAATTGTCGGACTGTACAATACCGGTTCCGGCAATACTGAGATCAGCGCCGAGCTGGAAAATCATCAGCTGCTGGGTCAGTGCGTCTATATTACCCATGAACTTTACAGCCTGACCCGGCGTCTGCTGCACAATGGCTGTCTCTCATACGTCTTGGATCAAAACGCCCGGCAGCATGCCCAGCTGGCGATGGATATTATGCTAAAAAAACTCAGCGCAAATCAGGATGCGGATATCTATCAGAGCGGCAAGGTTGATTTCAATATTATTACCGCTGAAAACTGTGACTGATCCGTATAAATCCCGCGCTATTGCCTCAACAAAATAGCGCCGATCCGCAAATTGTGCACATATACAACAACCAGTCCGACAAGACAGGCAGTATTTGAGTATGACCGGCTGATTCGTAGCATTTAGCGTCAGCGCCGGTCGCTTTTCGATTATGGCATATGCTTTATCGTATTAAGGCTATCTCATTTGTTAAAATTATCCGCCGAGCTACGTATAGCGCGGAAGTCCACCTTACTGCGATAACGCAGCCTGTATAAATAACAAGCTTACCTTACAATCTTATCGGAATCCCAAACGCCCACCTTGAAGGAGTCCGCTTTCATGAATACTGAAATCAATACTGTTGTCGCCGTCGTAGGTCACGGCGCGGCCGGGCTCATGGCGTCCCGACGCCGATTAGCGACATACTGGTGCCACTTCTTGCGGGGGGGAGCGACGGCCCGGGTTGAGCGTTAAACCCCTTACATGCTGCAAAAGGTACGCGTGTTTATAGATTTTCAGTGAGAAACAGGTGTTGAAAGGGGTAAAGATGACGAACCGGTGCGCAAAGTCCCTTCCACGCAATGTTGAGCAGCCTGACTCCGGGAAAGGGATTAACCGTGGGTCAGACTTAAGCACTTACTCCTGGGCGGATGTTTCCCCATAAGCATCAATAATCTGCTGCGTGGAGGCGGCTTCAGCCGCTGAGGTTGTACTCTTCTCGGTTGTAGCGGAGGAACTCTGCTGCGTAGCGGTTGCCGCAGGCTGAGCGGTTGTGGTGCTCTGCTGCGACGCGGTTGCCGTGGGCTGAGCGGTTGTGGTGCTCTGCTGCGACGCGGTTGCCGCAGTGCTCTGTTGTGCCGCCGCTGGCGCAGCCTGTTTTTCTGGCGCTGGAGGAAGCGGCGTTTCGCCCCGATCGGTAAAGGAGGGCTTATTCCGGGTGACCGAATAGGCAACATGCCTGACCTCGCCCTTCTTCGAGACGACGGTGATAGGATCGATAGTCACGCGGCCATAGCCGAACAGCGTACGTACATAGCCGCCCACTTTATGCTTACCGTCGGGAATATGTAACGCTTTACTCTCGCCGCGGGTCAGCATGCCTCCCTCATTGCCGTCAATAGTCACAAATACCGAGGAACCATCATCGGCTTTGGTGGTTAAGTGAGAAACATCTATCTGAGAAGGGCCGGAGAAGAAATCGGGTGGAGGCCCACCGGCCTGATTTTTAGCACATCCGGTGAGCGTTACGGCGGCCACAGCGGCGGCCAGGGTGAAACGGTAAATCATAGTACCTCGTTATCCACTACGGCTTAGGACCTCCTATAGTACTGCTACGGCATCGGCATAAACAGTCACTTACCGTTAGGGTTCATCTTAAAATTGTTAGCATTTGGTAAAAGTGGCAACCGAAGCGCCCTTATCTTCATGCGTAATTAAGCAGCAGTTGCATTGGGGATATTACTCAAACTGCCAGCGGTGTGCCAGGATGAATAACACCACGTTGTAAATGAGATAGCCTGAAACATTAAGGAGATAAGATGAAAAAAATCCTGACGCTGGCAGCCCTGTTGGCTTTTAGCTTAAACGTAATGGCCGATGACGGTGGATTCAAGGGCGGAGATGCGCCACCGCCGCCGCAGAAAAAGGATGCCGGGTATAAAGGCACCGAGGATACAACCGAAAGTCAGATCAGCGGCATTCGCGATCTCCGGGATGGAGCATGGGTAACGCTGGAGGGGAATTTGATCAAGCAAACCGGGCGCGATACGTTTCTTTTTCGTGATAAGTCCGGAACCATTGATGTCACCGTTCCCCATGCGGCATGGAAGGGGAAAAAGTATGGCGCTGATGATCAGGTTCGCATAAGTGGCTATGTTAAAGGGCGCGGCAAGCATACACACGTAGAAGCTAAACAGCTTTCTGAGCCGTAACGTAAACCTGAGTTTCGGTCATTCTCACCGACCGGACGTGCCCCGGCAGTGAAATCTGCCCGCTGCCGCAGGGCATATCGAAACGTACAAAAGATAAATGTTATTTTATTTATCCTTATCATCGTTTTATTTATTGCGCCCGTTTACATATATCGACTGATAAATAAAAGAATTTCTTCCTTTTATTAAGGTGGCGGTTTTTTACTTACACTCTGACATTAAACGGGTGAAGCGTAATTTATTTATTAATCATAAGGATAGGGTTATTTATTGTTTTGTGATTGATGTCGCATCCCTTTCTTGCAAAGGCCCGGCAGCCTGCTAGCCTTATAAAGGCAAGAGGCCTGTTGGGGTGATTTCCATTTTTAACAGGATTATATTCCAGCGGGATATCTTTTAACACGAAGAGGAATTTTGTATGACTCAGCATCGTGAAAACGAAGATCGTGAAAAAGCATCAGACGCAGGTAAAAAGGGCGGCCAGGGCAGCGGCGCTGGCAACTTCAAGAATGATAGAGAAAAAGCTTCTGAAGCTGGAAAAAAAGGCGGCTCAAAGAAATAACTTGCTCACCTGAATAAGGTAAGTCAGATTAATTCATCGCGTTACGCCTGCCGCCGTCATAGTTTTCGCTATGGCGGCGGTGATTATTGATATCAATTCTGAATGAACCCCACCGATTTAGAAATCCTCATTTCTTTTTTTGCCGATATAAACATATCCCACAGCGGAGGATATCGCTACGTGCGCTAAAAATGGCTATTTAATAAGAGTGTTAATGAGAGCTTCGTATAAGCTGGTATATCTGTTTTTCTAATTCGCAGGGAATTAATTTGATACAAATTTAAGCCAGAGTATCCGGGGCAGGCAACAATTCCCTGGAGAAAGCCCTGTAAAACCGTTATTCATTTTCGTTATAACTCATTTCCTAATGGTCCTTTTCAGCCTCATTACTCACCTCTACTATCGCGAGGGCATTAGCCCGGACAATAATGTATTCATTTTAATCAGTTTACTTAATTGGTCGTCGATTTTGTATATAACAACAGCAGGCTCCACCCGATGATAGTTTTGCGCAACGTTTCCAGAGTTTTTAACACCAGCGCCGGTCCGGTCACCGCGGTTGACGATGTCAGCCTTGAGGTGGGACAGGGTCAGATTTATGGCATTATCGGCTACAGCGGCGCAGGCAAAAGCACGCTTATTCGCCTGCTTAACGGACTGGAGAAACCCACCGCCGGCAGTGTAACGATTGCCGGCCAGAATATTGCGACGGCAAACGGCGAAGCCCTGCGCGCGGCAAGGCTAAAAATCAGCATGGTGTTCCAACATTTTAACCTGCTGTGGTCGCGTACCGTTAGTGAGAATATCGCATTTTCCCTGCAAATTGCCGGGGCCCCTAAGGCCCAGATACAGGCGCGGGTAAAAGAGCTGATTGAGCTGGTAGGGCTGGCTGGCAAAGAGAACACCTATCCCTCTAAGCTCAGCGGCGGCCAGAAGCAGCGCGTGGGGATTGCCCGCGCGCTGGCGAATAATCCGGAAGTTCTGCTCTGCGACGAGGCGACATCAGCCCTTGATCCGCAGACCACCGATGCCATTCTTGAACTGCTGCTGGACATAAACCGCAAGCTTCAGCTCACCATTGTGCTGATCACCCATGAAATGCATGTGGTGCGTAAAATCTGTCATCGGGTTGCGGTGATGGAGGAAGGCAGAATTGTGGAGGAGGGCGAGGTGCTGTCGGTGTTTACGCATCCGCAAAAGCCTGTTACCCGCCAGTTTGTGAAGCAAACCACGGAATACAGCAGCGCCGACACGCCCTTTAACGCCGCACTGGTTGATGGCGACGCGGGCAGCGTGCTCAAGCTGACCTTTGTCGGGCATAATACCAGCCAGCCCATCGTGGGCGAGCTGACGCTGAAATACGCGCTGCCGTTCAATATCCTGCATGGAAAAATGACCCAAACCGCCCACGGCACCTTCGGCGAGCTGTGGCTACAGGTCCCGGCCAGCGGTGCTCAGCTGGAGAATATCCTGGCCGATCTGCATGCCCGTGCCGTCACGACCGAGGTAGTCAATCATGATTGAGACACTTTTTCCGCATCTGAAGCTGGACCAGCTCTGGTCAGCAACCTGTGAAACGCTTTATATGACTGCACTCTCAGGCATTGCGACCTTTGTGCTGGGACTGCTGCTGGGGCTGGTGCTGTTTCTGACCGCGCGCGGTGGGCTGTATCAGAATCGCGTGCTCTATTCGGTCATCTCGATTCTGGTCAACGTGTTCCGTTCTATTCCCTTTATCATTCTGATCGTACTGCTGATCCCCTTCACCAAAACGCTGATTGGCACCATTCTGGGCGCTAATGCGGCGCTTCCGGCGCTGATCGTCGGCGCGGCGCCTTTTTATGCCCGGCTGGTGGAGATCGCTCTGCGTGAGGTGGACCGTGGCGTGATTGAAGCCACGCGTTCAATGGGCGCGCGACTGAGTACGCTGGTGTTCCGCGTTCTGCTGCCTGAATCCTCTCCGGCGCTGGTTTCCGGTATTACGGTCACCCTGATAGCGCTGGTCAGCTACAGCGCGATGGCGGGGGTGATTGGCGCGGGTGGTCTGGGTAATCTGGCCTACCTTGAAGGTTTTCAGCGTAACCATAGCGATGTCACGCTGGTGGCAACGATGATGATTCTGGTGATCGTTTTTATCATCCAGTTTTTAGGTGATGTCATAACTACACGGCTCGATAAACGTTAACGTTAAGGAAGGAATAATGAAAAAAACACTGACGCTGCTGGCTGCGGCCACCCTGGGCGCGCTGAGTCTGAGCGCGTGGGCAGATACCCTGACCGTGGGCGCTTCCAATGTCCCGCACGCGGAAATCCTGGAGCAGGCAAAACCGATTCTGGCCAAGCAGGGTATCGACCTTGAGATCAAGCCTTTCCAGGATTACATCCTGCCGAACACGGCGCTGGCCAGCCACGACATAGATGCGAACTACTTTCAGCACGTTCCCTATCTGAACAGCGTGCTGAAAGATCACGCGGGCGATAAAAGCTATGACTTTGTCAGCGCGGGCGCCATTCATATTGAACCGATTGGCATTTACTCCAAAAAGTATAAGTCGCTGAAGGATCTGCCGCAGAATGGCAAAGTGATCATGCGTGACGCCGTAGCCGAAGAGGGGCGTATCCTCTCGATTTTCGAAAAGGCCGGCGTGATTAAGCTTAAGCCAGGCGTCAGCAAAGTGGATGCGCGCATCAGTGACATTGTGGACAACCCTAAGCATCTGCAATTCCTCGCAAACGTTGAGGGCGCACTGCTGCCGCAGATGTATAACAATGATGAAGGCGACGCGGTAGTGATTAACGCGAACTACGCGATTGACGCGGGGCTGGATCCGGTGAAAGATCCGATTGCGGTTGAGAGCGGCGAGAATAACCCCTATGCTAATATCATCACCGTGCATCGCGGTGATGAGAATAAGCCAGACATTAAAGCACTGGTTACCGTTCTGCACTCTAAATCAATTCAGGACTGGATCCGCACCAAATATAAAGGCGCGGTTATTCCCGTTAATAACTGATGCATCAGGCCGGGAAACCGGCCTTTTTTATCTTATACGTGCCACTGCAACCACCACATGTCCGCTGTTTCAACCTCAGGCGCATGAAAACTTGAGATAAATCGCCTGTGTCAGATTTAAGCGTCTCATAAATTTATCTAAAGATAACCTTCCTTCTACCGATAATCCTTACAGGTACGTTAGAGCGCAGCGGCGCATAAGGAGAAGTCATATGGTAGGTTTAGTTAACCTCCCGCACACCTGTCCAAAGTGTAAAAAAATTACTGCTTACACAGCAGGCGATCTTCAGATGTTGTTTGGGTTCAGAACGGTGCCTTCTGGCGCAACGAACCAGAGCTGGTGCAGAGGTTGTCGTGCAAGCAACTAAGTCAATTTACTTTGAGAAATATAAGGCGCCAGTGTTGCCTTAAATACTCAAATCGAGGACATCCGTGGAAAAATTTAGAGGTATCAATTTTACTTTACATACATTCAGGATTTGCGCTGAACAAAACGAGATCGTGACGTGCAGTAATTGCCGTGAAACAGTATCTTATAATGCTATTGTAGATAAAATAGACGATCCTGGTGATGTAGTAGCCTGTCCATATTGTGGGTATTTTGATTTTGATACAGACCACAGGCCATAAATCTTTTTTTTAAAACAGGCCGCCAGTTAAGGCGGCTTTTTGTCATTATAGCAATGAAACATTCCCTTGTATTATCTTGCAGAACAATAACCATCCGCTGTAGTTATAATGCCTTCAAATAAATTGGTTTTTGTGCCGCTTCGATTTGCGCAATAGTCAGCCGGGGATCAAACAGTCCGGTCGAGAGATAGGTCAGGCCGCTGTCAGCCAGAATCACCACAATACGTTTGCCGGCGTTCTCCGGCCTGCGGGCAATTTCACGCGCGGCAAAGAGCACCGCGCCGGAAGACTCCCCCACCAGAATACCGTCCGAAGTCGCGACTTCGCGCGCGGTCTGTATCGCCTGCCAGCTCTCCACGGCAAAGACATCATCTAGCAGGGGATGATCGAGCGTGGGCGGCACCCGTTCAGGTGCCACGTCGTGGAAGGCGTGCACCCCGGTTATCTCACGCCTGTCCGGGTTATCAGGGCCAGGGATCGAGTGGCTGCCAGGTTCAACGCCAATCAGCTGAATGGATGGCGAGTGCTGCTTCAGATAGCGTCCCGCGCCGGAAAGGGTGCCGCCGGTGCCGACCGAGGCGATAAGCAGATCAATATGGCCGCCGGTCTGCTGCCAGATCTCCGGTCCGGTATGCCGATAATGGGCATCAGGATTTACCGGATTCTCCAGCTGGCAGGTAAAGCAGATATTCGGCTGCTTCAGGATAACGTTAGCCGCCAGCCAGCGGGCGGCGGCAACAAAGTCACCCTCTGTCTCTTCAATAACGTTGTCAAAGCCCTCGACCTGGCTAAACGGCACGATCTCCGCACCAAAGGCAGTGAGAATAGCAAAGCGCTCGGCGCTCAGTTTGTCGTGAAGATAGACGCGAAATTTATAGCCCTTTGCTGCCGCAATGGCGGCCAGCGCAATACCGGTATTGCCGCTGGTGGTGTCGACCAGCGTCATGCCGGGCCGCAGCCTGCCGTCACGCTCCGCCGCTTCTATCATCGCCAGCGCGATACGGTCTTTACTGCTGTGATTAGGGTTAAAATACTCCAGTTTTGCCACCAGCCCGGCATGAAGGGTAAACTGCTGGCAGAAGCCGTTGAGCCGCAGCAGTGGGGTCTGGCCGACCAGTTCGGTAATGCCGTTATAGATTGTCATCAAAGGCTCCGGGGATAATTCAGGCCGCGGGCTGATCCGCGCCGAGTAAATCGAGCACGCGGGTACGTAGCTGGATCAGGCGCGGATCGTCGCGCCGACGCGGCCAGGGCAGGGGCACGTCAAGGGTGTCGATAATACGGGCTGGACGCGGGCTAAAGACTACCACCCGCCTGGCCATCAGCAGCGCCTCTTCCACATCATGAGTGACCATCAGCGCGCTGAACTGCTGCTCCCGCCACAGCGTGACCAGCTCCTGCTGCATACGGATGCGCGTCAGGGAATCGAGCTTGCCGAGAGGCTCATCCAGCAGCAGCAGCCGGGGCCGGTTAACCAGCGCGCGTGCCAGCGAGGCACGCTGCGCCATGCCGCCGGAAAGCTGATGCGGCCAGGCATGGGCAAACTGGCTTAAACCCACCTTCTCAAGCATGGCATCGACGCGGGTTTTGTCCTCTGCGGTCAGCCTGCTGCGGGTTTCCAGCCCCAGCGCGACGTTCCGCCACACGCTGCGCCAGGGATAGAGGGTAGGATCCTGAAACACCACCACCCGGCTGGGATCGGGGCCGCTGAGCGGCCTGCCGTTTTCCTCAATCTGCCCCACGGCAGGCCTGTCAAGCCCGGCCACCAGACGCAAAAGGGTCGATTTCCCACAGCCGGAGGGGCCAAGCAGGGCAACAAATTCCCCCGGCTTCACCCGTAGCGAGACGTCGTCCAGCACCGGGAGCGTCTCACCGCCCAGCCAGAACGCGTGACTGATGCCCGCAATCGTTAATGCCAGCCCGGTAACCGGGTTAATATCTTCGGCTAACGTCATTGATAGTCCCTATATTTTTTTGCAGCTGGCGGATATATTCCGCGCTGAGAATAAAAGGTAAATAAACAATAACCGCTAAGCTAACGTACAAAGTGAATATAGTGAGGCTGTAAGACATATTGCCGCTGGCAGAAATATTAATGCACTAATGTTATTTGGTGGATATTTCCAGTCCTGTAAAAGTAATGAGCACATCATACTTCAGGGAGTTAATTATGGCCGGTCACCGGAGTTTTTCGCGACGTTCTTTTATTCAGACGCTTGGGGCGATGGGAGCAGGATTAGGGCTGGCTTCAGCGCTGCCTGTCTGGGCTGAAACCCCGACAGCCGGCGGGGGAAAACTGACGCCCGTTAAGCTGGCCTGGGGACAGACGGCGGTCTGTCAGGCACCGATCTCCGTGGCGCTACAGCAGGGATTTTTTAAAAAATATGGCCTGGACGTTGAGCCGGTCAATTTTAGCGGCCCGACGGATGCCCTGCTCCAGGCCATCGCCACCGGGCAGGCTGATGGCGGCATTGGTATGGCGCTGCGCTGGCTTAAACCGCTCGAACAGGGGTTTGACGTCGATTTGACCGTTGGTACGCACGGCGGCTGTATGCGGCTGCTGGCCCCGGCCAGCGCCGGGATCCACAGCGTACGCGACCTGGTGGGCAAAAGCGTCGCGGTGTCCGATCAGGCCAGTCCAATCCGCAATTTCTTCGCTATCCAGCTGGCTAAGCAGGGCATTGATGCCGACAAACAGGTCAACTGGGTACAGTACCCGGAAGACCTGTTTGGTGAGGCGCTGCGCAAGGGGGAAGTCCAGGCGCTGGCCACCGACGATCCCCAGGGATGGTTAATCAAACATCGTGAGGGGCTGGTCGAGGTGGACAACAACCTTAACGGCGAGTACCGCAATCTGACCTGCTGTGTATTAGGCCTGCGCGGATCGCTGGTACGGGATAATCCCGCCGTGGCGCGGTCAATCACCCAGGCGATCGTGGATGCCCAGCAGTGGACCGCCGATCATCCGGCAGAGACGGCAAAAATCTTTGCCCCCTATGTGCCGGGCCAGGTACCGATTGACGACATCACCGCGATGCTGCGCGAACATACGCACCATCATCACTCGACCGGCGACCAGCTGCGTAAAGAGGTCGCGGTGTATGTCAATGAGCTGAAACTCATCAATGTGATACGTCCTGATACCGATGCGCAGCGCTTTGCGGAACACTATGTTCCCGAGCTGCTGCCTGAGGTTCAGCACGCGCATATGAGCTAACGGAGGCACCATGTCCAGCGACGCCTTTACCGATGCCAGCCCGAAGAAAAGCAGCGGGCATACTGCACTGCCGCCGGTCTCGTCGCCTGCAATCCCATCCGCATTAGCACAAACGTCTGCACCATCAGCTACTATTCCGCGCACGTTCGTACAAACGCCTGCGCCCCCGGCAGCCATTTCGCCCGCCTTAGCGCTGGCGGTACTCGCCTGGTGGCTGCTGGCGGCGCTGATGATCTTCTGGCCGGACCGGCAGGTGGGTTTTGCGCCGCCGCGCTTTGTCGGTGAAACTCACCGGCTGTTCGTGGTGCTGGCGGTAATACTCACCCTCGCAACGCTGCTGGGGAGAGTGCTTAACGGGCGGCTGTTCGACCCGCTGCGCAGGGCGGCACGCTGGCTGGTGGTGCTGGCCGTGCTGATTGCCCTGTGGGAAACGGTTACCGCCAAGCTGGCGCTGCTGCCCGCGCCTTTTTTCGCGCCGCCGCGCGCGCTGGTTGAGGCCTATGCCACCGACTGGCGACGGCTGGGGGACAGCGTGCTGAATTCGCTGCGGCTGCTGGCGGCAGGTTTTGTACTGGGCAGCCTGAGTGGCTTTATCACCGGCGTTGCCATCGGCTGGTCGCGTGGGCTGGGGTACTGGGTTCATCCGGTACTGCGCCTGCTGGGTCCGGTTCCCTCAACGGCGCTGCTGCCTCTGTCGCTCTATTTCTTTCCCTCCAGCTTTTCCGCGGCAATTTTTCTGATTGCCCTTGCAACCTGGTTTCCGGTGACGGTGCTGACCTGGTCAGGTGTCAGCAGCGTTGACGATCGCTATTTTGACGTGGCAAGAACTCTGGGGGCGCGTCCGCTGTTCCTGATCCTGCGCGTGGCGGTACCGGCATCGCTGCCGCACGTGTTTGTCGGGCTGTTTATGGGACTGGGGGCGTCATTTTCGGTGCTGGTCGCCGCGGAAATGATGGGGGTGAAGTCGGGGCTGGGGTGGTATCTACAGTGGGCGCAGGGCTGGGCCGCCTATGCCAATATGTACGGTGCGCTGATCGTGATGGCGCTGCTATTCTCCTCGCTAATCACGCTGCTGTTTACCCTGCGTGACCGCCTGCTGTCATGGCAGCAGGGTGCGATGAAGTGGTGAGGGGATATCAGCAGGGTTGTTTGAGCGGCGTAATTACCACCGGGATGGGTATATGATGAAGAAAAGGTGACCAGCACAGAGGCGAAGGAATCGCAATGCGGAGTATTGAAGAGGACAATAAATTAGCTCACAGGCTCGCTGTAGTGGATCACAAAATCAAGACACCGGAATAACCTGTTTCCATTTTTCTTCATGTAAGCAAGGCGATAAACCACCATTGTTCGTATGAGGGCGGTATGCGTTGTAATAACCATTTATCCACTGGTTTATATCGCGTACCGCATGGCTAAAATCACCATACCCGCCTTCTGGAAGCCATTCACTTTTAAGGCTACGAAAGAATCTTTCCATCGGCGAGTTATCCAGGCAATTCCCCCGGCGACTCATACTTTGCATTACCCCATAACGCCAGAGTAACTTTCTGTATTTATTGCTTTTATATTGAACCCCTTGATCTGAATGAAACAGCAGACGACCATCACGCGGTCGTGTTTCCAAAGCATGACACAACGCCCTGCACACCAAATCAGCATCAGCGGTTAATGAGAGGGCTGAACCGATAATCCGGCGTGAATATAAATCAACGACAAGCGCGAGATAGCACCATTTATCCTGCAGGCGAATAAAACTGATGTCGCCGCACCAGACGCGATTGGGTGCGGCAGGGTTAAACTGCCGATTCAATAAGTTTGGCAGCGGCGGACTGTTGTCTTCGTTTACCCGATAGCGATGTTTAACCGGCTGGCGACTTGTCAGTCCGCACTCCTGCATCAGTCGTCGCGCCAGCCACCGGCCTGCATCAACGCCACTCTGGCGCAGCATCTGGCTGATTGCCCGACTCCCCGCAGCGCCACGACTGAGAGCATGAAATGCTCTCACCCGACTTCGTAATTCTATTCGTTGCACATTAACAGGACGTTTCATCTGCGCGTAATAAACGCTGCGGTGAACACCGAATAAATGACAAAGAACCAACACAGGCCACTTTGCTTTCAGCCGTGTGATTAGCGCGATAGCTTTCCGGGGACTTCGCTCATCAGCACGGCAGCCTGCTTTAGTATTTCTTTTACCATCTCAAGACGCGTTATCTGCGCTTTAAGCTGCTGAATTTCACGTTGTTCAGGTGTAATCGCATTGCCAGTGGACTCAATACCCTGAAGTTCCTGCTTATAAAGCCGTATCCATTTGCGCAAATGATCAGGATTGAGTTCGAGCGCCTGCGCGACTTCCCGAACATCTCGCTGATACTTAACAACCTGTTCGATAGCTTCGAGTTTGAACTCTGGAGAAAATGTGCGTTTAGTCCGACGAGTTTTGATCATGCATCACCTCATGTTCACTGTTTTAACATTAACAGGATTTCGAGGTGTCCTGAATTACCGATCCACTACAGGCTGTCCTGTCTGTTTTTGTTTGCGGGTGTTACTCCGCTGGTAGTGATTTGGGCGATGGATTTGCATAACGCTGACTCTGCCATTCTGAAGGATATCGCAGCCAGAACCGCCGATCTTCCGGGAATAACATCTGCAAAAAATCCGCTGATGACTAAGGTCATGGATGTTTATTGCAAAACCGCACCCATTTTGGCTTTTTTATGCTTTGCGTGTACGATAAGAATTCGCAAAGTAATTAAGAGTATTGACAGAGCGGCGCTTATATGCTCTTGTCTGCTCAGTCCATTTTTCTATGCATTTTGTTTTTATCTATTATTGTGCTGCGATCATGAACTGACCACCACCGGGAGACCTCTCAGGCTGATGTCAGGACATAATTCCTGATATACCCACAGCTATCGCAGGAATGCCAGCATATAACAAAGCAAACCCAATTGTCGCTGAGAAAAAACCCAAAGCCAGACTGGCAGCTATCCCGCCCAGCACCCAGGACTCTACTTCCTGCTCAGCGATGCCATCGCTTGATCGTAACTGCGAATATTTTTCCCCTGGAAGTTCTTTATATCATTCGCAATTTCGTTAGCCAGCGATTTATACTTATCTCCGAGATACTCACCCATTCGGTCACCAACATCAGCGATAAGCCCACTGGTTTTGCTCAGCGTCTCTCTTTCAGCACTGGCTTTCTTGGCCGCTTCCTTCTCACGCTGACGTGCCAGTTCAGTAACAACCTGGTGGATACGATGTTTTTCCATAAAAACCGGTATAAGTCGTTTACAGCACCCGCTGCAAAAAGCGCTGCGTGGATGGGCGGGGCGGTTAAGTACCCGCTCTGCGCTACCGGCTTCAACTATTTTACCCTCAGCCATAAAGACCACGCGATCGGCCACCTGCCGGGCGAAGCCAGTTTCATGCGTGACCACCACCATCGTCACTCCCGATAGCGCCAGCGTTCTGATGGTTTCCAGCACTTCGCCAACCCGTTCCGGATCCAGCGCCGACGTCGGCTCGTCAAACAGCATCACCTTAGGTTCCAGCGCCAGCGCGCGGGCGATAGCGACCCGCTGCTGCTGACCTCCGGAGAGCTGGCGCGGCCATGCTCATAGCCAAACTGGGTGCGCTGCTTCAGAATTGCCCGCTCCTTAAGCTCGTACAGCCGGTCGCCTTTGCGACGGTAGCCGACATATTCGCCATCAATCTGTATAAAGGCTTCATCGACGCGTTCCGGATGGTTAATGGTACGCAGCAGGGTGGATTTACCCGATCCTGACGGCCCAAGGATCACCGTCACCGTGCCTGCTCAATGGTCAGGCTGACGTTATCCAGCTCGGTATGCGTGGTCAGCGCGGAACGAACGGGATTATCGGACGACATCTCAGCGCCTTATGCACTCTGCTTCAGCGCGGACGGAAGATACAGCGCTTTAGTAAAGGGCAGACGCCCGTCATAGGGCGGCAGGGAGTAACGTTCCGCATCGACGGAGGTATCAAACTGCGGCTGGTAGCCGTGGGACAGGTAGAGCCTGACCGCCTCCGGCTGGCGAAAGCCGGTGGTGAGAAACGCCTGCTGATAGCCCTGGAGTCGTGCCAGACGTTCCAGCTCGGCAAGCACCTTTTGCGCCAGCCCCTGGCGCCGCATAGAGCGATGCGTCCAGATGCGCTTAAGCTCGGCCGTGTGGGCGTCATAGCGTTTAAACGCCCCCATGGCGATCGGCGTCTCATGGCGCAGCAGGACGATAAAGGCACCCTCGGGTGGGGCGTACAGCCCCAGCGGCTCAACCTCTTCGGCCTGTGCCGCGAAATAATCACCGTAGCGCTGACGGTACTCCGCAAACAGCCCATCAAGCACCGGTTCAATCAGCGGATCGTCCGGACTGGTATGAATAAAGTGGTCGTCGATCATCGGGTTCTCCCTGCTCAGTCGCCGAGGCCCGGCGGATTAATCTCAGAGTGGTCTATTTTCTCCACGCTCTCCTCCCAGCGATCCAGCACCTGGAGATAACTGCCGTTGGCGATTGCGCTGTTTAGCGAGGCCTGAACGGCGTTCACCAGCCCATTACCCTTTTTCAGGGTGACGGCAATATTGGCGGTTTTAGGCCAGCCGCCAGCGCCACGGTCAGGCTACCCGGCTTAACAAATTTAAACCCCGGGGGAATTAATGCCGCGGCGGCGTTATTTTTAACGGTATGAATGGGGGTTTCATTCGCCACCAGGTCGACGCCAGCGGCGTGGCTTAAAGTCGTAAAGCTGAGGGCGAGGGCCAGTGCGGCCAGGCGCGTTCGATTCATCATTTTATTGTTTATCCATATTTTCATTTTCCACTTTCCCTGCACTATTCTCCAGGGGGCGGATGAAGTAAAACAACAAAACTAAATAAACTAAGGGCGAAATAACAATAAGGGCTAATTAAAAACCACGGCGCTCCATTACCGGGAGGTTTGTGACAATAACGGAAAACCTAAGTCGGAATTAATATTTAATACCCGGCGGCTTATATGAAATTCTGATGCAAAACCGCGAGGAAGGCTGCCGTGAATTACCGACTGAGTTTATTAGATCAAAGCCCCATTGCTGAGGGAGAGCGTGCTGAACAGGCGCTCAGCACCACCCTGACGTTTGCGCTCGAGGCCGAGCGGCTGGGCTATCATCGCCTCTGGGTATCTGAACACCACGACAGCGATCGGGTGGCAGGCAGTTCGCCGGAGGTGCTGATCGCCTGGCTGCTGGCAAAAACCGCCCGGCTACGCATCGGCTCCGGCGGGGTGATGCTTCAGCACTACAGCCCCTACAAGGTGGCGGAGAATTTCCATCTGCTCGCGTCGCTGGCTCCCGATCGGGTGGATCTGGGCATCGGCAAGGCACCGGGCGGGCTGCCGCTTTCTACCCGGGCGCTTCAGGGCGCACGAGGGGAAAGCCGTGACGATTTCACCACGCAGCTCACCCGGCTGGACCAGTATCTGAATCAGGATGGGGCAAATGCTTCCGGGGACGAAGCCCGCGCGCTACCCGCCCCGGCCACCTCGCCGCAGCGGTTTCTGCTGGGGGCCAGTAAAGAGAGCGCACGTCTGGCCGCGTCCCTGGGCTGGAACTTTGTCTTTGCCGGTTTTATTAACCCCGACGAGGTCGAGATGACTGAGGCCGTGCTGGCTTACCATGAGTATGCCGGTGGGCGGGGTCAGGCTTTGGTGAGCCTGGCGGCGCTGGCTGCCGATACCGAAAAAGAGGCGCGGGCACACGTGGCCGATCAGCATAACTTCCGCGTCACGTTGGGGGACAAACACGTTACCGTCGGTACGCGCGACCAGGCAGAGGCGTTTGTGCGTCAGGCGGGGGCCAGCGATTACCGCATTGATAAGCAGCCGCTGACCATCCTGCACGGCACCGCAGCGCAGATTCATGAAAAGCTGGCGGCCCTGCAGCAGCGGCTAAACATCTCCGAATTTATCCTGCATACGCCGCTGGCCGATGCCAGCCAGCGTCTGCGTTCCATCGCCCTGCTGGCGGGCCAGCAGTAAGGAAATCTGATGAGCAACACGACCACGATTAAACTCGGACTGATGCTGCACGGCGCGGGCGGGCATATGAACGCCTGGCGTCACCCAAAGGCCCCGGTGGATGCCAGCGTTAACTTCCGCTACTTCACCGGGCTGGCGCAGCGTGCAGAGGCGGCGGGCTTCGATTTTCTCTTCGTCGCCGACGGCCTGCACATTAATGAGAAATCACTGCCGCATTTTCTGAACCGATTTGAGCCCATTACGCTGCTCTCCGCGCTGGCGTCGGTGACGCATAACATCGGCCTGGCGGGGACGGTTTCCACCTCCTACAGCGATCCCTTTACCGTCGCCCGCCAGCTGGCCACGCTCGATAATATCAGCGGCGGCCGGGCAGGCTGGAACGTAGTGACCTCGCCCCTGGAAGGGTCGGCGCGCAACTTTGGCAAGGCGCACCCGGATCACGCGCTGCGTTATAAAATTGCCGGGGAGTATATCAGCGTGGTACAGGGGCTGTGGGACTCCTGGGAGGATGATGCCTTTATTCGCGACCGGCAGAGCGGCAGGTTTTTTGATGCGACAAAGCTGCATAAGCTGAATCACCAGGGGGAGTATTTCTCGGTGGAAGGGCCGCTCAATATCCAGCGTTCCCCCCAGGGGCAGCCGGTTATTTTCCAGGCGGGCGCGTCGGAAACCGGCATTGCGCTGGCCGGCAAATCAGCGGATGCGGTGTTTACCAATGCCCGTACGCTGGAGGAGGCGCGGATCTATGCCGACAGGCTCCAGGCAGAAGTGGCGAAAAATGGGCGGGAGCCGGTGGGTATTTTTCCCGGCATCAGCCCGATCGTCGGGAACACGGCAGAAGAGGCCGAAGCGAAATATCAGCATTTGCTTTCGCTGCTCTCGGCAGAGGACGTGCTGGCTTATCTGGGACGCTTCTTTGACCACCATGATTTCAGTCAGTATCCGCTGGACGGGCCGTTCCCGGAATTGGGCGATCTGGGACAGAATACCTTCCGTTCGACCACCGACAGTATTAAACAGCGGGCGAAGGCGGAAGGGCTCACCCTGCGGCAGGTTGCCTTTGAAACCACGCTGCCCCGGGGGGAGTTTTTCGGTACGCCAGAGCAGGTGGCTGAGACCTTTATTCGCTGGGTGGAGGAAGGGGGAGCCAGCGGCTTTATTATCAGCGGGCCGGTGCTGGTGGAGGCGCTGGAGGATATCACCCAGCTTGTCCTGCCGATCCTCGCCGCGCGCGGCTACTGGCAGCCATCAGACCAGGCTACCCTGCGCGGGCGACTGTCGCTCCCCTTTAAAACCAGCCGCTATGCGACGACGGCGGAGCAGGCCAGACAGCCTGCGCGGGTGGAAAATTAAGGTATATTCACTGCTGTGACACAAGTGCAGGTGGGCAGCCGCGGCCGCCCACCTGCACAGGCGTTATTTTCTGTCGAGCGACCAGGTCGCGCTGCTGACGTCCACTTTCACCGGCAGCAGGCCGATTTGGGTGAACTTATCGGCCAGCTTCTGCTGCTCCTGAAACACGGCCGGGGTCATGCGCTCTGCGCCGAAGGGCATTCTGGCCAGCGCACGCTGCCAGATGGGCTGCGCCAGGCCGGTAGAGGCGGAGAGGATTTTCGCCGCATCCTGCGGGTGCTGATTGGCCCAGTCGCTCAGATCCCCCAGCTGATCCACCACCTTCAGCGCCGTTTGCGGATAGCGGTCGGCAAACTTACGGCTCGCCATTTACCGCCGCAGGGGTCTCTTCCGCCAGTGCGTGAGAGGTAATGCTAATTAATGCGGCCGCCACCAGGCTGCTCAGCCAGACCTTTTTCATCCTGTTTCCCTCTATGTCATTACACTACGGGCAACATAGCAAAAGGCGTGGCAACCGCTTAATGACGAAAATAGCTAACCTAAGCCCGGCGGCGGAAATGCGGGCATGGCCCGGACTCGCAGCCGATTATTGAAAAGGCTTATAAGCGAACGTCAGCGCGGCCATAGTTGCCGCAATGAGCGCTGCCGCAGTAAACACCGCCGTACTGTTCCCAGGAAGATACCCCATAAAGCCAGCCAGAAATTGCCCAAGAAACAGGGCCATGGAGAGGCGGGCAAGATTTCGTCCGCGCTGAGCCGGGCTGGAAAGCTGCACCATCAGATGATTAACCAGCGGGACCGAGAAGCCAAATGCACAGCCCATGACGATGCCGCCAGGCACAAAAAAGGGCATAGAGGGAGCAAAGGCAAACAGCAGATGCCCCACGGCATACAGCGTAAAAGCCAGGGCAAGCGTTACCCGCCCGGACAGGCGCCTGACCAGCTCTGGCATCAGCCACGCGGCAAAAACCGCTATCAGTGAGACGAATGAGAGAAAATAACCGGTTTGCGCTTCACTCACCCCAAGGGCGTTAAAGTGCAGCGGTAGCAGGATAATGGCGGTAAAAAAGCAGATCATCGAAAACAGTGCGGCGGTATAGGTCAGCCTTAGCGCGCCGGTTTTCGCCCGCGCGGACGCGGCCGTCTCTTCCGGTGCAGTGTGTGGGTCGCCCGGTATAAAGGCCAGCACCATCGCCAGTAATACCCAGGCAAGCAGATAGAGCGTAAATGGCCAGCGCCAGCCTGCGGTGGCAAGTAGCCCGGCGAGAAACAAAAAGATGACGCCGCCCAGTTCAATCGACATTCCCTGACGGGCAATCATTCGCATCCTGGCCTCGCCGTGATAAAACGATGAGATCAGCGCGGTGCCGCTGGACATCACCAGCGCGGTGGGCATACCGAGTAGCAGCCTGTCGGTAAATACCGCCCAGTGCCCGTGCAGAAAAGCGCCACCCGCACCGAACAGGCCATATAAAAACAGTCCGATATGGAGTGAACGCGTCAGCCCCGCCCGGTCAATAATCCGTCCGGCCAGTGGACCAAAAAGGACCACGCCAAGTGCCGGAAGCGTTACAAGCCAGCCGGCGGCATCCTCCACGCCCAGATGGCGGGAAATTGAGGGCAGGCCCGGTACGATAACGCAGCCAACCATAATGGTCAGGCAGGCCACGGCCATCAGCGTAAAGCCACCCGTTTGCGGGAGTGTTTTCATAAATGATCTTTAATCAGTGAGGGGTGGTGACAACGTCACGTCACCCTGGGGCACAGGGTCAGGACAAATCAGAGCTTCATCAGCAGGGAGGCATTCTGCCAGGCAACGGCATTACGTTCGGCTTCACTGACGCTCGCACTGCGGATCCAGCGGCTGGCGATATCCGTCTTCTCAAACGGATAGTCGACCGAGAACATCACATTTTCCGGGCCTATGCTGTCTAACGCACAGCGCAGCGCGGCATCGCAACAGACGCCGGAGGTGGTGATAAAGATATTCTTGCGCACGTAGTACGAGGGCACCTCTTTCAGGGCGTATTTCAGATTGGCGGTCTGTATCCGGCTGTCCAGCCGCCAGAGCTGGATGGGCAGGGTTTCCCCCATATGGCCGAGAATGATTTTAGCGCCGGGGAAACGGTCAAAGGTCCCGCTGAAGATCAGGCGCATCGCATGGCTACAGGTTTCAACCGCCCAGCTCCATACTGGCCCCCACATCTCAGGGTGATCGGTAAACATATGGGGATGATCCGGTGGATTACCCGGATGGAGATAGACAGGCACATCCAGTTCCTGCACCTTTTCCCAGAAAATATCGTAGCGGCGGTCGTCGAGATAGAGACCGTTAGTTTCGCCATTGATCATTGCCCCCTGCATTTTCAGCTGCCGGACGCAGCGCTCCAGCTCCCGGGCTGCCTCCCGGGGATCCTGCATCGCAAGATGCGCAAAGCCACCATAGCGATGTGGATTGTTATGCATCTCTTCCGCAAGGCGATCGTTAGCGTAGCGGGCGAGCTTCACCGCCTGCTCTCTGTCTGGCTCAATCTGGACGCCGGGGCCGGAGAGCGACAGCACGGCGAAATCAATGCCGTTTTTATCCATCACCTCCAGACGGCCCGCACCGAAGTCGGACAGAACGGGCACGACGTTGTTGAACAGCGCCGGTTTGATATTCTGTTTTGTTTCAGCCAGGTAGGTCACAAACTCCGGCAGCATAAAGTGTTCTTCCAGGGCAATAATCTTTTTCGGGGCCGATTCAGGCTCGCTGTGCGGCACGCTATCATCCGCCCAGGCCGATAACTGGCCTGCCGTCAGTATGCTGCTGCCCACGGCAAGCGTCGCTGCGCTGCGTAAAAAGTGTCTTCTGCTACTCATCAGCCCGGTCCATTAGTTGTCAAAGGTGGAATATTAAGGAAACGCCTGTCGTTTCCTTAATCGACTATACGGGCGATGACGCAGCAGCATAAGCCAGCGGCTGTAAGCAACGGTGATAAAGGGTAAGCAGGCATAACGGCTGGACGGATGGCGGCGAGGCGGTTACGTCCGATGAAAGAGCAGCGGGGAGATAAACGTCAGGGCGTCGTTGATTCGGGGACGGATATCATACGCCGGAACAGGGGGCGTCAGTCCCAGCAGGATCTCCCGCAGTACGGGGGAGATAATCAGGGCCTGGAGCTGCTTAGCAGCATTCTGCGGCCAGTCAGGGTTGATAAAAGGCAGATGCTGAATGTGCTCAAACCACCTGTTCAGCAGCAGGCTTGCGTTTTCAATGCCCATCTCCTGATACATTCTCAGGAACTGCTGCTGCTTGCCCCTTTCGTTTTGCAGCAGCCTGAAGAGGGCGACAGATTCGGCAGATAGCGCCCGCTGCGCCAGCTCGGTAAAAAACAGGGTCAAAATGTGCACGGTCTGTTCGCGGCTCTGGGGGATGGCCAGGTCGGGGATAACCCGCGTGGAGGACCAGTCCACGATAATCCTCTCGATGAGGCTCTCTTTATCGGCGTAAAACCGGTAAAAGGTTTTTTTCGCCACTCTGGCGTTCCGGCAGATCTCATCCACGCTGACCCCCTCAACGCCTTTGGTTTGCAGCAGGTGAAAGGTGCTTTGCTGGATTTTGTTAATCAACGTCGCTTCGGGGACGGGCGGGCGACCCCGACGGGGGAGATCGGTTTCTGTGGCTGTACTGAGTGGATGATTTTTCATGAGGGTATTCTAATGCTTCCCGGTAATTAATCCACTGGCTAAGGCCGACAGGGGCGCCGTCACTCCTGCCACACCGCATCCCGTACTTTGATCGCCCGGGGCAGCAGGCCCAGCGCATAGAACCGGTCGGCAATGGCCTGCTGCTGGCGAATAATGGTGAGATCCATCCGGCGCGTCTGATGGCTGCGCCGCCCCAGCGCACGGCCTACCGCCTTGGGTGCCAGGCCCAGCTCAGCCGCGAGCAGGTCGGCGGCGTCTGCGCGGTGTGCATCGATATAGCGGCCCGTCTGCTCAAGCGCGTCAATCAGTACGTTAAGCAGGTCGGCGGAGTGGCGAATAAACTGCTGGTCGGCAAGATAGAACTGATGGTTGCTGACCCGGCCTTCGCCGTTTGCCAAAACCCGCATCTGGCCGCTTTGCTCCGCATCGCTGAGTAGCGGGTCCCACATCATCCAGGCATCCACCGCATGGCGATCGCTGGGCGTCAGCGGGTATTTCGGCGGGGCATAGACGATGCGGACATCCTGTGACGTCAGGCCCGCTTCATCAAGAATGTGCAGCAGCAGATAGTGGACGTTCGAGCCTTTGTTAACCGCCACCCGTTTTCCCTTAAGGTCAGCGAGGGTGCGAATGGGGCTGTCCCCGGTAACCAGCAGGGCAACGCTCTGCGGCGCGGCCGGCTCCCAGGCCACGTAGCGCAGCGCGCTGCTGGTGGACTGGGCAAAGATTGGCGGAACGTCACCGGTGGTGCCGAAATCAATTTCATGATTTTCCAGGGCATACAGCAGCTGCGGCCCGGCGGGAAACTCACTCCACAACACGCTGACGCCCTGGTCGGCAAACTGCGCCTCCAGCGACTGGCGGGCTTTGAGAATGCCGAGGTTGCCAAACTTCTGATAGCCAATACGCAGCTCGCGTTCGCCATCTTCCGTCGGGGCGGATGTTCGCGCGCCACCTGTGGCCAGGCTGCGCCGGGGTTTGATCAGGCCGAGGTGCCCGAGGTGGGTGCGTAGCGTATTGCGACTGATCCCCAGCAGGGCGGCGGTTTGCATCTGGTTGCCCTGGCTGAGTTCAAAGGCGTTGCGCACCAGGGATTCGATTACCCGTGGATAGAGAGGGCCGTTATTCTCGCGCAGCTGCTGGCGCAGGAAGCGGTCGAGATCTTCTTCCTCATCCGGCAGCGCCGCGCCGCTCACCGGGCCGAGGCGCAGCTGACGCGGTGTAATAAGCGGCTCCCGGCTGAGCAGGACCGCATTGTGCAGGGTATTTTCCAGCTCGCGGATATTCCCCGGCCAGGACCAGGACATCAGCGTAGCCAGCGATTCGTCGCTCAGACGCAGCAGTGGACGACCAAGACGCCGCGCGTAGAGGGCCAGAAAATGGCTGGCCAGCACCGGAATATCCTCGCGTCGCTGGCGCAGCGGTGGCAGGGTGACGGCGGCGACGTTAAGTCGGTAGTAAAGGTCTTCGCGAAAGCGGCGTTCGCGAATAGCGCTGGCCAGATCGACATGGGTGGCCGCCACCACCCGCACGTTAACCCTGACCGGGCGACGCGACCCGACGCGGGTCACCTCACGTTCCTGGAGCACCCGCAGCAGTTTCACCTGGAGCGGCAGGCTCAGCTCGCCAATCTCATCCAGCAGCAGCGTACCGCCCTCGGCGGCCTCAAACCAGCCCTGATGGCGCTCAGCCGCACCGGTAAACGCGCCTTTCTCATGACCGAACAGCTCCGACTCCGCCAGACTCTCGGTCAGCGCGCCGCAGTTAACCGCCAGAAAGGGCTGCTGGCGACGGGGGCTGTGGTAGTGCAGATAGCGTGCCACCACCTCTTTTCCCGTGCCGGTTTCGCCGACGATAAGCACCGTGGCGTCGGTGGGGGCCAGACGGTCCAGTACGCTCTGAAACGCAATCGAGGCGGGATCGATCAGGTCCGGGCCGGGGTTATGCATGCGATTCTCCTGCGGTTTAACGAAAAGCCACGATACCTGCTGTTGGAAAATGAGACGAGGGGGAAGGCGTCCGTTTTGCTGCGAATGCAGCAATTTATGCCCGGCCGCTGCTGCATTTGCAGCAGCCTGTACCGCAGTGATAAACAGATAACTCCATGAAAAAAATCAAATTTTATTGATTTAAAATCTGGCATGTATCCTGCTAAGTTCTTTATAACCTAATGAGCATAATCTATGAAATAAATTCAGATATCGTTATATAGGAAAGTGATAATGAGCGACGCAACGCAGGAAAAGATCAACGTATTCTGGTTTCTGCCGACCCACGGCGATGGACGCTATCTGGGCACCACAGAAGGGGGGCGGGCGGTGGATCTGCCTTATTTGCAACAGGTTGCGCTGGCAGCAGACAACCTGGGCTATTACGGCGTACTGATCCCGACCGGGAAAAGCTGCGAGGATTCCTGGCTGGTGGCCTCGGCGCTGGCACCAATAACCAAACGCCTGCGCTATCTGGTTGCGGTTCGTCCTGGCCTCCAGCCGCCGAGCCTGGCCGCCCGTATGGCGGCGACCCTGGATCGTCTCTCGGAGGGGCGGCTGCTGATCAATGTGGTAACGGGCGGCGATCCGGTTGAGAACAAGGGCGACGGCATCTTTCTGACGCATGCTGAACGCTATCAGGTCACGCGCGAATTCCTGACGGTCTACTCCCGCCTGCTGAAGGGGGAGAAAGTCGATTTTGCTGGCGACCATATTCGCGTGGAGGGCGCCGAGGTGCTGTTTCCACCGGTGCAGCAGGACGGGCCGCCGCTCTACTTTGGCGGCTCCTCTGATGAAGCCATTGAGGTGGCGGCCAGCCAGGTCGATACCTACCTGACCTGGGGGGAGCCGCCCGATCAGGTTGCTGCGAAGCTGGCGGTGGTGCGTCAGCGTGCAGAGGCGCGCGGACGGACGCTCTCCTATGGCATTCGTCTGCACGTGATCGTCCGCGAAACGGAAGAGGAGGCGTGGGCGGCAGCCGATCGGCTGATTGCGCATCTTGACGATGACACCATCGCCGCGGCGCAGAAGATTTTCTCACGGATGGACTCCACCGGTCAGGCAAGAATGAGCGCGCTACATCAGGGCTCGCGCGAGGGGCTGCGCATCGCGCCCAATCTGTGGGCCGGCGTCGGTCTGGTTCGGGGGGGAGCAGGTACGGCGCTGGTCGGCAATCCGCAGCAGGTCGCCGAGCGCATCCGCGAGTATCAGGCGCTGGGTATTGAGAACTTTATCTTTTCCGGCTATCCCCACCTGGAGGAGGCGCATCGTTTTGCCGAACTGGTGATGCCGCTACTGCCGCTCAGCGGGAAGAGCGATCGGCCACAGCAGACCCTGAACACCGGACCCTTTGGTGAAACCATCGGCGGCGATCGCCGTCCGCAAAAACCACAACAGTGAGGTTTAAGCATGACCCGTCAACCGATTAAATTTGCCTACTGGGTGCCTAACGTCTCGGGCGGCCTGGTGATCAGCCAGATCCCGCAGCGTACCAGCTGGGATTTCGACTACAACCGGAAACTCGCCCAGACTGCCGAGCGCGTCGGCTTTGAATACGCCCTGACGCAGATCCGCTTTACGGCGGGCTATGGGGCGGACAATCAGCATGAGTCGGTGACCTTTTCTCAGGCGCTGCTCGGGGCGACTGAACGGCTTAAGGTGATTGCCGCGCTGCTGCCCGGCCCGTGGAATCCCACGCTGGCGGCGAAGCAAATCGCCACCATCAGCCACCTCTCTTCGGCGCGTATTGCGGTGAATATCGTCAGCGGCTGGTTCCGGGGAGAATTCAAAGCCATTGGCGAGCCGTGGCTGGATCACGAAGAGCGCTATCTGCGGTCGGAAGAGTTTATTCGCTGCCTGCAAGGTATCTGGCAGGAGGAGAGCTTTACCTTTGCCGGTGATTTCTACCGCTACCGCGATTACTCGCTTAAACCGAAGCCGCTGCAGCCTCTGCCGGAAATCTTCCAGGGGGGAAGCTCACGCGCCGCCCGCGATATGGCCGCCCGGGTGTCTGACTGGTACTTTACTAACGGCAATACGCTGGAAGGCGTTCGTCAGCAGGTGGTGGATATTCAGCAGAAAGCGGTTGAAAACCAGCATAGCGTCAGGATTGGCGTTAATGGCTTTGTGATCGCCCGCGACAGCGAGCAGGAGGCGCATCAGGTGCTGCGTCAGATCGTGGAGCAGGCCAACCCCGACGCGGTAAAGGGCTTTCAGCACGAGGTGAAAAATGCCGGTAGCGCATCGCCGGAAGGTGAGGGCAACTGGGCCAACTCGACGCTGGAGGATCTGGTGCAGTATAACGACGGATTCAAAACCAATCTGATTGGCACGCCGCGTCAGATTGCCGAACGTATCATCGAACTGCATCAGGCCGGGGTGGATCTGCTGCTGCTGGGCTTTCTGCACTGTCAGGAAGAGGTGGAATATTTTGGCCGTGAGGTGATCCCGCTGGTACGCGAACTGGAGCGGCAGCTGCAACCGGAGCTCAGTCATGGCTGAAAGAGAGATTGTTATCGTCGGCGGCGGCTTTACCGGGACCGCGCTGGCTATTCATCTGGCCCGGCTCGGTCACGCCGGGCTGAGGGTGACGGTAATCGAGCCTCGCGAACGTCTGGGGCAGGGGGTGGCCTACAGCACGGACGATCCGACGCACCGCATTAACGTGCCCGCGTCGCGCATGCAGCTGTCGGGGGAGGAAGAAGGGGCATTTGACCGCTGGTATCGCGCCTCGGACGCCTTTATTGCCGATCCGGATGCGCAGTGGTCCGACGGCAGCGTCTATCCGCAGCGGAGTCAGTTTGGCCGCTACATTGCTGCACAGTTTGACCACCAGGCAGAACACGCTCCGGTCATGCTGGTTCACGTTCGCGATCGTGCCGTTGCGCTGGATAACGGCGTGGTGGTGACCGCCTCCGGGGAGCGCTATCGGGCGGATGAGCTGGTACTGGCGATCAGCCATCCCCCGCCGGCATTGCCGAAAGTTCTGACCAGGTCGCTGAGCGGCCATCGTGGGGTTATCGCTAATCCCTGGCAGCAGGACGCGCTGGCGCGGGTTGGCAAAGAGGAGCAGGTAGCCATTATGGGGAGCGGGCTGACCATGTCGGATGTGGTCGCCTCGCTGCATCGTCAGGGGCATCGGGGGAAGATTACCGTCTTCTCACGGCGGGGACAGCTGCCGCGCGACAACCTCAGCGGCAGCTGGGATGCCAGACCGCTCGATTATCAGCAGTCGCCGACTACCGTGCGCGGCTGGCTGCGGCGGATCCGCCGGGAGGTAGCCCTGGGGGCAAAGGAGAATCTGCCGTGGCAGCGGGTGCTGGATGATATCCGCCTCAACGGACAGCGAATCTGGCAGCAGCTACCGCTGAAGGAGCAGCAGCGTTTTCTGCGCCATCTCCGCCCGTGGTGGGATGTTCATCGCTACCGCCTCGCCCCCCAGGTTAGCGCGGTGCTTGAGCTGCTGCAAATCAGTGGGCAGTTGACTGTCCTGGCGGCGCGGCTGGAACGGGTTGAGCGTAAAGGATCGACGTTAGCGCTGACGCTTGCCCGCCGCGACGGCACTCAGCAGACGCTGCTGGCCGACCGGCTGATTATCACTACCGGCCCGGCACAGGGTGCACTGCTCAATAGCGATGCGCTGCTGAGCCAGCTGGTGGCCGAAGGCGTGATTCAGGCCGATCCGCTGGCGCTTGGGATCCGGGTCGATGACGCTTCCCGAACGGTCAATGCACAGGGGCAGAGCAATGCCCATCTGTGGGTGGCGGGTCCCGCTGCGCGAGGGCATTTTGGCGAGCTGATGGGGCTGCCCCAGGTTGCCGAACATGCCGTGTTTATCGCGCATCAGCTGCTCGGTATCACCTCCAGCCCTCATCAGGAGCGATGTCCCGCCTCGCTAACAAACTGATTTATTCCCCTTTACACCTTGTTAATACGGACGGCCTGCCGCTGGCCATGTCTGACCGTGGAGTGTGCTATGTCTTTGCAACGCGAAATACGCCTGAATGCTTTTGATATGAACTGTGTCGGTCATCAGTCGCCTGGCCTGTGGATGCATCCGCGCGACCGTTCCTGGCAATACAAGGATCTGGACTACTGGACCGATCTGGCGCGCCTGCTTGAGCGTGGCAGGTTTGACGGACTGTTTATCGCCGACGTGCTGGGCGTCTATGACGTGCTCAACGGTAATAACGATGCCGCCCTGCGTCATGCCACGCAGGTGCCGGTTAACGATCCGCTCGCACTGATCACCCCGATGGCGATGGTGACGGAAAATCTGGGGTTTGGTCTGACGGCTTCCCTGTCGTTTGAGCATCCCTATCCCTTTGCCCGCCGTCTCTCCACGCTCGATCATCTTACTAAGGGCCGTATCGGCTGGAATATTGTGACCTCCTATCTGGAGAGCGGTGCGAAGAATATCGGCTATCAGGCGCAGACCGATCACGATGCCCGCTACGATTATGCCGATGAGTACCTGGCGGTGGTCTATAAACTGCTGGAAGGCAGCTGGGAAGAGGGGGCGGTGATACGTGACCGCCAGCGGGGTATTTTCAGCGATCCCGCCCGGATCCATCCCATTAATCATCAGGGAACCTTTTTCCAGGTGCCCGGCATCCATCTGTGTGAACCCTCACCGCAGCGTACGCCGGTGCTTTATCAGGCCGGGGCATCCAGTCGGGGTAAACAGTTTGCCGCGGAACATGCCGAATGCGTCTTTGTCGCCGCGCCGTCAAAAGTGCTGCTGAAAAAGACGGTTGCTGACATTCGTCGTCGTGCAGCCGAAGCGGGACGTGACCCGCGCAGCGTACTGATTTTTAATTTGCAAACGGTGATTGTGGCCGACACGGATCGCGCCGCGCAGGCTAAATGGCAGGAGTACAAGGGCTACGTCAGTTATGAAGGGGCGCTGGCGCTGATTTCAGGCTGGACCGGTATTGATTTTGGCCAGTACGCGCCGGATCAGGTGCTGAAAAATCTGCACACCAACGCCATTCAGTCGGCGGTGGAAACCTTCTCCACCGCCGATCCCAACCGGCAGTGGACGGTGCAGGCGCTGGCCGACTGGGTTGGGATCGGCGGTTTCGGTCCGCTGCTGGTGGGCAGTGCGGAAACGGTGGCGGATGAACTGCAGGCGTGGGTAGAGGAGACCGACGTCGATGGTTTTAACCTGGCCTATGCGGTGACCCATGAAACCTTTACCGACGTGGTGGAGCTACTGGTACCCGAGCTGCAAAAGCGCGGCGTGTATAAGCAGGATTACCGGCCAGGCACGCTGCGGGAAAAGCTGTTCGGGCAGGGCCCCCGGCTGGTGGCACCGCATCCCGGCGCCGGCTACCGTCATCCTTCCCGCGAACCCGCGCAGGCGGAGTTCGCGACGGCTACCGGCAACCTGCATGAATAACTCAGGGAGGTCTGAATGAGCACGCTCAATATTGACGATACCCTCGCGCCACCCTCTTCGACACCGGTCAGTTCGGTTAGCGATGTGGCGCGGTTGATCAACAACAGCGCGCATAAGAACAGCTATGCCCGCTGGATCGTCTTTCTGGCGCTGGGTGGCGTTTTCCTGGATGCCTACGATCTCACCACGCTCTCTTACGGCATTGACGATGTGGTGAAAGAGTTCGGCCTGACGCCAGCGCTAACCGGGCTGGTGACCTCATCGATCATGATCGGCACCATCGCAGGTAACCTGATCGGCGGCTGGCTGACGGACAAATATGGCCGCTATACGGTGTTTATGGCCGATATGCTGTTTTTTGTGGTTTCCGCCATTGCCGCCGGACTGGCGCCCAATGTCTGGGTACTGATTGGGGCGCGTTTTCTGATGGGCATCGGAGTCGGCATCGATCTCCCGGTAGCGATGGCCTACCTGGCCGAATTCTCGAAGTTTACGGGGAAAAGTAACAAGGCGAGTCGGCTGGCGGCCTGGTGCCCGATGTGGTACGCCGCCTCCTCGGTCTGCTTTCTGATCGTTTTCGCGCTCTGGTTCCTGTTGCCTGCCGGGCACGCTAACTGGCTGTGGCGCGCCTCGCTGCTGTTTGGCGCAGTCCCCGCGCTGCTGATCATTGCCGTACGCAGCAAATTTATGAATGAGTCACCGCTGTGGGCGGCGAAGCAGGGCGATTTAACCGGGGCCGCACGCATTCTGCGTCAGGCTTACGGCATCAATGCCCATGCGCAGGAAACGGGCCAGCGGGTGGACGAGGAGCGCGCGCGCCAGGCAGGCAGCTTCCGACTGCTGTTTCAAAAACCCTGGCGTGAGCGAACCCTGGTGACGGCGGTAATGAATATCTGTATTTCATTTGAATACACCGCCATCGCTTTCTTTCTGCCCTCTATCCTGGCCCGCTTTCTGGGTGCAGGGGTGTTTGAGACGATCTCGGCCTCACTGGGGCTCAACGCGCTGTTTGCTTTTACCGGCGGCCTGTTGGGGATGCGTCTGGCATGGAAGTTTCAATCCCGTCATGTGGCCATAGCCGGTTTTGCCCTGCAATTTATCGCACTGATTTCACTGGCGCTGGTCGGGCATCCGCAGGCGGCGGCCGGGGTAGTCTTTGCCATTCTGATGCTGGGGCTGTGGCTGTTTGCCGAAGGCTTTGGCCCTGGCGCCCAGATGATGATCTATCCGGCGCTCGCTTACCCAACCCATATTCGCGCCACCGGCGTGGGATTCGGGCGTTCGCTCTCCGGCATCGGCAGCGCGCTGGCGCTGTTTATCCTGCCCATACTGCAGGCCGCTTACGGCACCAATATGTTCTGGATTGTTTCGCTGGCCGCCATTATCCCGATCTTCTTCCTACTCATCATTCGTTACGAACCGACCCGTCAGGATATCGATGACCTGAACGACACAGGAGAACACCATGTCTGAATCATATCAACCCGAGTATGACGCGCTGGCTGCTCGCTTTCGTCCGATATTTACCCGTGTCGCAGCGGGTGCGACAGAGCGGGAACGACAGAGAGAGCTGCTCTATGAGCCGATCCGCTGGTTAAAAGAAGCGGGCTTTGGCACCCTGCGCATTCCCGTGGCGGAGGGGGGACTGGGCGCTACGCTCCCGCAGCTTTTTCAACTGCTGACCGAACTGGCCGAAGCGGACTCCAATCTTCCTCAGGCGCTCAGAGCACACTTTGCCTTTGTTGAAGACCGCTTAAATCAGCCGGACAGTGAAGATCGCCGCCGCTGGTTTAATCGCTTTCGCGATGGGGAGCTGGTTGGCAGCGGCTGGAGTGAGATTGGCAACCTGAAGCTGGGTGAGGTATTGACTAAAGTGTCGCCCATTGAAAACGGCTGGCACCTGTCTGGCGAGAAATTTTACAGTACCGGAACGCTTTATGCTGACTGGATCGATGTTTACGCACAGCGGACTGATAACGGCCGCGATGTCATCGCCGTGGTCAGCACGCACCAGCCGGAGGTCGAGTGCGATGATGACTGGGACGGTTTCGGACAGCGCCTGACCGGCAGCGGTACCACGCGCTTTAAGCAGGCGAGGGTAGAGCCGCCGCACGTTTATGACTTTAGTGAACGCTTCCGCTATCAGACCGCTTTTTATCAGCATGTGCTGCTATCGACGCTGGCGGGCATTGGCCGGGCCATCAGTCGGGATGCCGCACAGGGCGTGGCTGGTCGTAAACGTATCTACAGTCACGGTAACGCCAGACAGGTGAAGCAGGATGCCCAGGTACTTCAGGTGGTGGGGCAGGTTGCCAGCTGGGCGTGGGCGGTTGAATCGACCGTCCAGCGCGCCACGCATTCGCTCCAGCAGGCCTTTGAAACCCATAATAACGCTGAGGGCGAGAGTGCGATCCGGCACGCCAATATCCTTGCCGAGGTGGAATCTGCAAAAGCGCAGGTCATCGCCAGCGAACTGATTACCCGCGCGGCAGGGGAGTTATTTAACGCGCTGGGCGCATCGGATACCCGGCTTAGCAAAGCGCTGGACAGGCACTGGCGCAACGCCCGGACGCTGGCATCGCATAATCCGGTGATTTATAAAATGCGTAACGTCGGAGACTGGGAGGTTAACGGTAGCGAACCCACCTATGTCTGGCAGATAGGCAACGGCGAATAGGGGAAGAGTCGGGCACGGCTACCCCGCCAGTAATACCTGGGGTAGCCGGTTTGTGTATCCGGTAAGCTGGATAAGGCGTTTGGGGAGTAACGGAACCAAAAACGCAGTTAATAGGCCAACTAAAGTGGCCATTTAAATATAAATCAATTAGATATGCTTCGTAAAATCTTCAGCATTTCCCTCTGTGTATCATCTGTACTAGTTCGAAGCCTGCCAATAACGTTCTAGCTAGCCAAGAAGATCTGAACCCGTCCGTCATTTGATATTCCGCTGATCCCGTTCATTGTTAGGCATCATCAAAAAATACATCCCTCTAACTATGAGATATTACTTTATATACGACAACTAAATGCTCCTTTTTTGAAATATTACCACTTGAATTTATGGTATTTTTAATAAACTCAATCACCATGAGTATGCGAAATGTTTTGTATAAGGTCACGACAACATATTAATGTAATAACTGATTCAATCAGCAATGCATTATTAAAAAAACAAATAACACCTCACTCTCATCAAAAACTTTAGAGAAATTAGTAAAGGTAAGTAATACTTCTATCGGGCTCTCGAAGTCAGACGCTAAAGATTTATTTGTATATGGCAAATCGATTGCAAAGAGTGCGTTCTCGGAAAATTTACTCAAAGAATTGAATAATGTTATACCCTATGTACTTAATGACAGCGTTAAGAATACAATAAATACACTAATTAACAACTGTGGTAAATTAAATATTACTAATGCCTCAACAAAAGAATTGACACTTCTAAAACCTGCAGAACAATATGAAGCACCGAAAAATACAACCTTTCTTATAAAAAATAATTCACAAAATGCAATCTCAGGGGCTTGTTTTGTAAAAAAAGAAATAGAACTAAAACCAAATGGTGAACCATGCGGCATGAACATTTCATTAGAAAATTCGAAAAATGAAGAGATTGCCTCTGGCCGCTGCTCTATTCAAGAAAACCCAGGTGAGGGTGAATTTTTATTTATCTCAGCATTATATGTCGAAGGTAATGGTAATTTCCCAACAATAGCCAAGCCTAATGAGCATGTTGGAGCAGGGCGAATTCTTATGTATGAAATGATGAAATTTGGTAATGAAAATAATGTTAAATCAACTTTATTGACACCACTTAGTGGAAGTGAGGGTTTTTATCTTAAGATGGGTTTTCTTCCCAAAGTTGAAGGAAGTCCCAATAGGATGCCAGAAAATAATAGAGTTGTGATGTCTAAAGATAGTAAGTTGAATCAAAATTGGATAAAAAATTTCGAACAGGCATCATTTTTGAATGATAATTTCCGTGGTAGTACTTGGAGCGGAAATACATCATTGATTTATACTGAAATTCAGAAACAAATTTCAAATACGTGGGAGGTTATGCACGAAAAAAATTAAGATATCAGCTGCCGAACTGACCAAAGGCCTTAACACCTAAGTTGGTATCAATGCGTTTTTTAGAATTTGAGGAATAATGAATCAAAAAATCCCGCTAACTAGTCATTTTAAATAGCCAAAAATCAACCAGTCAATTTACATCGCAAATGGCTATTTTTAGCCATCTCTTTTAAGATAGCCAAATTAACTATACTCAATTTGGCTATCATAAATGAAAATTGCTCGCATCTACGAACGGGTCAGTACCTCTGAACAGGATCTGACTCGCCAGGCTGCCATCGAGAAGATGGCGATAGATAACAATTATTACATTGCCGGCGTTTATCGTGAAAAGGGGGCCAGGTTGGCCATTCCCGGTATCGTGGATTTATCAGAACTGGCTGCTGAAAGCGACGGTGTATCCCGTATTGTGCTTGAATCCGTTCAGGAACTGTTGTTGAAGCTTACCCTGCAAACAGCCCGTGATGATTATGAATTACGGCGTTCAAGGCAACGCCAGGGTGTTCAGCTCGCTAAAGCCGCTGGCAAATATTCTGGTCGAAAAGCTGACCTCACGACCCACGAGCGCATCATCACGTTTCGTCAGTCAGGTCTGACTTGAGCGTACAGCCACCTTGGCCGGGTGCAGCGTAAGCCAGGTTAAACGCATCTGGGCTATTCACCAGTCCCGAACTCAATCTGACTAATTGCATTTTTGCTAAGGAGGGTATCCCATGCCTGTTAATTTTCTTTCAGCAGATCAGCGTGATAGTTATGGTAATTATCAGGGTGAACCGAGAAAGAATATGTTGGCACGTTATTTTCATCTGGATGATGTTGACCGGCAGCATATATCGTCAAAAAGAGGCGACCACAACCGCCTGGGATTTGCTGTTCAGCTATGTACCGTTCGTTATTTGGGACGATTTCCTGATCTGTTCAACAAAATACCCAAGGCAGTGACGGAGTTTTTGGCCAAGCAGTTACATATCGATAATATAAAAAATGTCATAAGTATCTATAGTGAAGGGAAACAACGTCGACAACATGTTGATGAAATAATCAATATTTACGGATATACCGAATTTACCGATACACGTGTGGGTTTTTCTCTGTCGCGATGGTTATATGCCTTATTCTGGACCGGTACAAGCAGACCGAGCATTCTTTTTGAACGCGGCACCAGTTGGCTTTTATCGCACAAAGTATTACTACCAGCGTGTTCGTTGCCTGAGCGTTACATTGCCCGGTTACGAAGTCGGGTGGAAAACAGGCTCTGGCATACCCTGGCGGCCTGTATTGATGAGAAGCAGATGTTATGCCTTCTTGAGCTTCTTTCAGTACCAGCCGGAAGCCGCTATTCGTTACTTGAGCAGTTGCGCACGGGGCCAACAAAAGTCAATGCAGCATCACTGCTCCAGGCCATCTCACGTCTGCAGGCCATACGCAGCCTCGGTATAACATTACCCACTATAAAGCCGGTTTCGGATACCCGGATCGCAGCACTGGCCCGGTATGCAACGACGGCCAAAACCAGTGCACTTCAGCGCCTGCCAGAAAAAAGAAAACTGGCGACGTTGGTCGCATTCGCGTGCTGTATGGAGGCAACGGCTCAGGTTTATTTGGTGAGCAGATGCAGATGTACATTCATTGTGGTCACCTAACGCAAATAGATACACTTTAGTATAATTTAAATAAATTCTTTTAATATCAAAAATCGCCTATATCAGCATGTTGTATGCATAGATTAGCATACGAATCCTATACTGCTCTTATATAGCTATTCATTATCAACAGGCACTCATTTTTTAAAGGTGGAAATTATGATTGATGCAGATAAATACCAGCCGACTGGAGATGAAAGTGTAGGATACCCGCAAATATGCATACGGACAAATCGAACAGCTAAACGTACGAATATGAAGCCAATAATAGATAAGGCCGTGTCAATTGGCAAGCAATACCCCTGGAGTGAAAAGTACACAATAATTAAGGAAGTTTTCAAGTCTCTTGGAAGCGACTTCGGCGGTGGAGGATTTGGTCATGCATGGATTATTCACTTTAATAGTCCTGCGCCAGGGGATTACATTTCATATGCTTTTCATGAAGGTTATGGGTTTGTAAAAAAACTCCGAGCACAGCAATGTAAATGATTCAGCTGAAAGAAAATTCCACCTTCAACGTTGTATCAAGTTGAATAACAATTTAATAACACCAAGTCTAATAGAGGAGAAACTAATTCCAAAATTCATTGACGAAAGCAATATATTGTCAAAGCTGATGAAGCTTACGGATGCTGACTTGCCAAATGGAGTATACACACCAATAACGAATTGCTCCTGGTTTGCAGGGAATTTATGGAATGACATAATGAGCTTATCATATGAACAGTCCATCGAGAATGATATTAACATCGATGAATTGGCTGATAAAATGGGACTTCCATTTATAAAAAACATTAGAGCAATCGGAGATCCTGGTATGCTTGCTGAAAGTATCAAAAAAGGCCTGAATATATTAAAAAGATAATCGCTTAATAGTGATTATTGTGTTTGATAGGTTTGACCCAAGTCACCACAGTTTATTACTGAATTTGTGTCTCAAATGAGTATACCCAAAACAGGCAACCCAAATGAGACAGTTTTTCTGTCTCATTTGGGTTGTTTTCTGGACTGACGCCGCCGAGCCCGTTTGAAACAAACCTTCGCCTGGAGCGCCAGATGGAAGGCATTGCCGCTACCGCTCAGTTGTATGGTATTTCGGTCACAGCTCAGGACTGTGCAGGTTTTATACTGAGTCTTAGTTAGATTATTAGTTACAACATACAAAAGGTTCTTATTCACTCTACCTGACCATTAGCGTAGATTTTTGCTCTGTTAGGCACAGCAGGAGATGAGAGGTAAAATGTCGCTATAGGAGTTCTTCGCTGTATTTTAGCCCGGCGATGACACCGGGCAGGGGAGCAGAGTTAGCTTACGCGGCATGAATGCGTCCGCGATTGATATATCATTCAGTGTTGCTACCAGAATGCGTTTCGCCAGCCGTCGAAATCCTCTGGGCGGCACAGATGAGCGCGAGATGGCTAAGACCCTGAGGCAAGTTGCCGCGCCAGCTGCCCGTTCTGACGTCAAACATCTCATTGAAGGTCTCAACGTTACCGCGATCGCACAGGCTGTCGAGGATCTCATTCATGGCATTTTCTGCCCGCTCGCGTTCGCCCATGGCCGCCCAGGCCTCAGCCAGCCAGAAAGAGCAGGCGACAAAGGTGCTCTCCTCCTGTTCAACGCCGCTGTAGCGATAAAGCATCGCCGTATCATGCCCCAGTTCCTTCTGAATCGCCTGATAGGTTGACAGCATCCGCTGCGGATTTACCGTATTGCCATAGTGGTAAACCAGCGCCATCGAGGCATCCAGTCCGGCTTCGCTCTCGGGGTAGAACAGATACGCCTGTTTTGATTCGGACCAGCAGTGCGTTTCAATCCAGTCGCGGATGCGATCGCGCTCACGCTGCCAGCGCTCAACCCAGGTCGGCTCAATATGCTTGCCTTCCGCCATGGCTACCGCTGAATCCAGCGCCAGCCAGCAGGCCATTTTAGAGTGGGTATAGTGCTGCTCTTCAGGCAGTTCCCAGATGCCGGAATCCTTCTGCCGCCAGCTGTCGGCGCAGCAGTTAGCCAGTTCTCCCAGCATACGTGAGGTCGCCAGATCCAGCACGTGACCCGCTTCGATAAACAGCTGCGCGGTCGCCAGCATATCGCCATACATACTCAGCTGGACCTGATCGCGCGCGTTATTTCCCACCCGCACCGGCTGGGATCCCTGATATCCCTTCAGCGGCAGGTAGCGCTCTTCCGGGACAATTCCGCCCTCGAGGGTATAACAGGCGCGTAGCTGCACGCCGTGACGAATGATGGTGCGGGTTAACCAGGAGAATGCCGCCTTACAGTCTTCCAGTGCACCAAGGTAGACGAAAGATTTGATAATCAGGCAGGCATCTCGTACCCAGGCATAGCGGTAATCATAGTTTTTCTCGCCGCCAATGCCTTCCGGCAGTGAGGTGGTGGCGGCAGCAGCCAGTGCGCCAGTCGGTGAGTACCACAGAAATTTTAGCGCCAGCGCAGAGCGCTTAACGTGACCGGGGAACAGCCCCTCGTAGCTCAGGCTATTGACCCAGTCGCACCAGGCCGTATGGCTGGTTTCGATTCGTCCATCGATAGCAGTCAGTTCGGGTACCGCCAGCGGCTCTTTTTCCGTCGCCAGAAGCGCAACCAGCGAACGTGAGCCAGGGGAGGTAGTGAACTGACCGGTTATCTGCTCGTCGCTGCTCTCTTCGAGGGTCACGTCATCACTGGTGCGCAGCATAAGCATCAGATCCGCAATGTGAAAAACGGTTCCCTGCTGCGTTTCCGCACGCCAGGGAGAGCGGGTTTCTGCCACGGTGCCAGGCCGCATGCAAAGCGTAAACGCCACTTCGCCTTCAACGCCCTCAATGCGTCTGGCCAGTTCACTCCACGGCAGCCGTCCGGCCAGGGTGCTATTGATCGATTCAGTCACCCGCGCCACGCCCGTTTCAGTTTCAAAGCGGGTTTCCAGCACGTTGCTGTTTTCACGATACTGGCGCTGAACGGAGTAGGGCTGCACGGGCTCAAGCTGGAAATATCCGCCGATCTCATCATCAAGAATACGGTCAAACAGCGGCGGGGAGTCGAGATTGGGGGCGCACCACCAGTCAATGGCGCCGTCGGGTGCGATCAGCGCAACGGAACGACCTTCGCCAATGGCGGCATAATCACCCAGATCGGCATAGCCCTGCTTGCGCGTCGGGCTCTGATACGTTTTGTTTTTCACTCGGCACTCATCCTTGTCAGGGAGGGGTTATACGCGGCCAGGAAACGGCTTTTGCGCAACGGCATTGGACAGAATAAGTGAATCATTCCGGCCCGGTCTTTTTTCATCCTGATTGAAAAGTATAGATAATTTTTGCCGAAGTTCACGTGGCTCAGAAAAAAAGGTTACCGGGAACAATACCTGGCGATCGTGAAATCCTGTTCTATGCTTAGTGGCAACACCGCCCGAAATTAACAGGAGCAAACTATGACGAGCAAGAATGGCCTCCCGGCATCACTGAACCAAACCAACAGCGATGCTTATCCCGTCCCGCCTTTCGAGCGACAGAAGCAGCCGTTTCCTGGTCTGGCGAGCAAAATGAATCCCCGTCCCGATCACGGCGAAACCTCCTACAAAGGTAGTGGACGCCTGGCCGGTCGCAAAGCGCTTATTACCGGGGGTGATTCTGGTATTGGCCGCGCCGTCGCCATTGCTTATGCTCGCGAAGGCGCCGACGTAGTGATCAACTACCTGCCTGAAGAAGAGGAAGATGCGCAGGAAGTGATCAAGTTAATTAAGGAAGCAGGCCGCAAAGCGGTTGCTATCCCTGGCGACATTCGTGAAGAAAGCTTTTGTCAGAATCTGGTAAAGCAAGCCGCTGAACAGCTGGGTGGACTGGATATTCTGGTCAACAACGCTGGCCGTCAGCAGTACCATGAATCCATTAAAGACCTCTCGACTGAGGACTTTGACGCCACGTTTAAAACCAACGTTTATGCCATGTTCTGGATAACAAAAGCTGCGCTGGATCATCTGCCACGCGGCGCAACTATCGTTAATACCACCTCGGTACAGGCTTACCAGCCAAGCGATATTCTGCTGGATTACTCGCAGACGAAAGCCGCCATCGTTGCCTTTACTAAATCACTGGCAAAACAGCTGGGGCCGCAGGGAATTCGCGTTAACGCGGTCGCCCCCGGACCCTACTGGACCGCGCTACAGTGCTGTGGCGGACAGCCGCAGGAGAAAGTTGAGCAATTTGGTGCCACCGCGCCGCTGGGCCGCCCAGGCCAGCCGGCTGAAATCGCGCCGCTGTACGTCACGCTCGCCTCCCAGGAGAGCACCTACACCTCTGGTCAGGTTTGGTGTTCTGACGGCGGTACCGGTACGCTGTAACAAACCAGGATGCCGTCTTAGCGGCCTCCTGATGCAGTAAAAAAAGGCCAGAGAGAATGCGTTCTCTCTGGCCTTTATGCAGGGTGCGAAACCCTTGCCTGCTTAAGTCAACCGGTCGCGCGGGGTGAGGCCTGGTATTCATGTCAGCAACCATTCCCCGGAGTTTATCAGGGAGAGGATTCCATACAGATCGGAACAGAGAAAATACCTGTTTTGTTTCGGTATGACGCGGGACTAATGTATGAGTATATCCGCCCTCGTATTTTAAGATAAATACAGTTTTCTTTTACTTCAACTGAAGCGTTTTTATCGTCAGTTATAAGAAAAGGCTTCTTATTATCTCCTTTTACGCTTTCCTGAAAATCCGCATCACTTCTACTCGCATCAAAAACATAATACCGATAAGAGAAATTGGTAGTGGCTCCAGCGCTCGCTTCCGTGATATAAAGATTAGCTAAATTATTAACCCTTACCTTCTTTATTATGGACTGTTCAAGTGGTGAAAATTTTATTATCTGATATGTTCCAGTCACGATCAGTGCGATTAAAGCAATCAGAAAATAGCTTTTTTTAAAAACCTGAGCGTATCGCATAATCTATCCCCGCTCTAATCCACCCCTGGTCATCAGGATCATCACCAAAAGGGCTATCGCCATACCAAATGCCATATTCCTTCTCACTCGTCCCAGCCCTGCCTTGCGCCCATCCCGCGGCTCTGAATAATACTTCTTTTCCGATCCCAGCAGCCGTTCCTACAGCTCCGTAATTGAAGTTTCCGAAATTAGCGTAGTGTTTTCCAGACCGTTTTTTATAATCCCATGGACCGTTATTACGCACCTGAGAGTAAAACCAGGCATAGGTCAAAGCAGATGGCCCTTTGTGGAATCTGGCAATCATCATGTTGTTGAGTACAGACACACCTGGTGGTGCGAAAGACGAGACATCATAAGGTGGATGAGATGTTACTGCTAAGGTTGGATAGCGCATAGTTACGCTCTCTCATTCCAGCAATCTGAGAACAACAAGTTGCCATCACAATGTTTCCAGGTAATTCTCTCATAACGCAACTCGACACACTCCAGGTGATTATGTTTTTCTTTTGCTGGATCTTTGGTGTCGTGCATTATGGGTGACATTCCAACAATTTTAACACCTTCCAACAGCATGTTAAAATATTCAACCTCCTGGCCGGCATCATTGATATTATACCATCTAATTTCAGCTGACATGAGTGTCTGACCGGTTGCAACGGCTTTGTACAAATAAGGGGAAGATGAATCAAATTCTTTTTGAAGGATTACTGAAGAATGTTTTCTGGTTCCGGTCACTTTCCCTGTCATAGCATCTGTTGGTAAACTGAGATTATGCGAAAATCCGTTTATTTCGATGCTACCTTCTCTTTCCTTCACGTCAACGGAACCTCTGATATCAGCTCCGCCGTCATCTTTCAACCACATATATGCTGGTATTGCCATTCTATTAATTTCCTTTTAATAAAAGTGTAATTTATTCCATAAGCGCTTTTGGTCTTCCGCCGTTTTTCACTCTGGCCCGCGCAGCCTGAAGTCCGGCCTGGGTTCTTTCCCGTGTCAAATTACGCTCAAATTCAGCCAGTGCCCCAAAAAGATGAAATGTCAGCATACCGGATCTGGAGGTGATATCAATGGATCCCCGAAGGTTTTTAAGCCGATATTATTCGACTCCAGCAACTTGACCATTTCAATCAGGTCATTTTGCGAACGAATCAGACGATTCACTCGCCAGATAACCTGGTATCTCCGGGACGGGTAAATTGTAATATAGCCTGAAATGATTTCACCCACATAGGGTTAAAATGGATCGTTATGTGCGCCCTTATCGAAGCGGGCTGTCAGCCTGAGAATGCAGCATGTATGCTAGTCTGTACTGAATCTGACCTGAGATAAAGGTAGCCCGACCATGAAAAAGATAGGCTTTTTGTCATTCGGCCACTGGACGCCCTCGGCGCAGTCGGCAACGCGTTCAGCAGCGGATGCGCTGCTCCAGTCCATCGACCTTGCCGTGGCCGCCGAAGAGCTGGGCGCGGACGGGGCTTATTTCCGCGTGCATCACTTTGCCCGCCAGCTTAGCGCGCCATTCCCGCTACTTGCGGCGGTGGCGGCCAGGACGAAGCGTATCGAGATTGGCACCGGCGTTATTGATATGCGCTACGAAAACCCGCTCTATATGGCGGAAGATGCGGGCGTGGCTGACCTGATCAGCGGAGGCCGGTTGCAGCTGGGGCTGAGCCGCGGTTCGCCGGAACAGGTTGTCGACGGCTGGCGTTATTTCGGTTTTGAGCCGCAGCAGGGTGAAAACGACGTGCAGATGGGCCGCAGGCACACCGAGGAGCTGCTGGAGGTGCTGCGGGGAGAGGGCTTTGCCAAACCCAATCCGCAGCCGATGTTTCCTAATCCGCCCGGATTACTGCGCCCGGAACCCTGGTCCGACGGGCTGCGCGAACGTATCTGGTGGGGATCCGGCTCCGATGCTACCGCCGTATGGGCCGCAAAGCTGGGGATGAATCTGCAAAGCTCCACGCTGAAAGACGATGAAACCGGTGAGCCGTTCCATATTCAGCAGGCCAGGCAGATCCGCGCTTACCGGGCAGCGTGGAAAGAGGCGGGTCATCAACGCGAGCCGCGGGTGTCGGTCAGCCGCAGTATTTTTGCGCTGATAAACAGCACCGATCGCGCCTATTTTGGATCCAGCCGGGAGGGCGGCGATCAGATAGGCTATCTGGATGAGAAAACGCGGGCTATTTTTGGCCGTAGCTATGCAGCCGAGCCGGAAGCACTGATCGCCCAGCTGGCAAAGGATGAAGCGATTGCCGAGTCGGATACTCTGCTGTTGACTATCCCTAATCAGCTCGGCGTTGACTACTGTGCTCACGTGATGGAAGCCATTCTGACGCACGTCGCACCTGCGCTGGGCTGGCGCGAGTAAAAGAGCAGGGCGCCATCTGTTTCTCACCCAGCCAGCTTCGCAAGGAGCAGGGCGCCGGTCAGTTTCCCACCTTGCCGTGTTCGGTCTGTTCCGAGGTGGAGAAGCCAGTGGTGCCCTGAGCATGCTCACCGGCTCCGGACACCCTTTGTAACTGGATCGTTTGCCCTTTTTCCCATGCATCAGCTCCAGTGACGATGGGATGAGCCTGAATATCACTGCGCTGCTGGCGGATCTTCCGGGTATCCGTATCGAAGCGACGATCCCTGTCGGCAGGCAGTTTAGGATCCAGCTGCCCGTCGGCGGTAAAGCCCATCATCAGGGACGGAATGCCAAGCGGCAGCGTTTTGTCCCGATCGGTATGCCAGGTGTGCCAGGTTTTGCCGTAGGTATTTACCAGCTTTTTCATCAGTGAATTTTCAGCCGCATCGGGCAGGCCGGGTGCAATCAGACTGCCGGATTTGACCTCGTAGCGATGACTGTGCCACAGCTTTTTCTCCTCGGGCGGCAGGCCCGCAAAGAGTTTTTCGCTGATAATGTATGCCACGCCCATCAAATGGGCATCACGCGTATTCCCGTCGTAGATAACCGCCTGCATTACATCGTCATTGAGCACGGTGACGTAATGATGCGCTTCCATCTGACCATTTTTGTCGCCGTTATAAAAATGAAAGCCGTCAAGGTAAGCATTGATCGCGTCAACGGGCGGGCGGGACTGCATCAACGCTGCGCCTTTATCCAGCACCTCCAGCTTAGTGGATTCTGGGTTTCCTGGCGCGTGAACCTTAGGCGGCGTATTGCCCCCGCCGCAGCCGGTCAGTATCAGCAGCGAAATGAACAGGGCAGCGCAGGATAACGTGGCAGGTTTTATGAGGGGGGGAGCAATTGTTACGCGTGTTGGTGCGGAAAGGGGGATAATGTTATTAAGATCGGGCATCGTAATTCCTCTTACAGGCGTACCGCCGCTAAATTTGCTGTAAGTGTAACGGCGGTGAGGAATTGTGCACCCGCAGTAGGGGATTTATGCGCGTCCGGTCATATTTCACCTAACCGTAGAAGGGGATGTATACAGCTTCAATAACGGGGCGACTTACTCAACTAATGGTAATCTGCGATGTAAATTGGCTGGATAATTTTTGGCTATTTAAAATGTCCTGTTAATGATGGTTTAGCTTCATCTGTTCAGGTTCTCTATTAACTTAATATTCATAAAATAAATATTGAAAAAAGTTATCAACCGTTTTTTTCATCATAAGCTCTGATATGAAAACTCGGTGATGAAGGGAAGTGTTTTTTTATTTCTTGTAAACCAGGAAGGGTGTTGGATGTATTCCAAGCATCAATGAATTGTACATATGGTTTTTTATCATATTCACATATAACCACAGCATTGAAATCATGTCCACACTCACCAATTATTGGAATCATGTAGTTTTCTGCGCTAATGATAAAAGAACTTTCTCTCTTAATGTCATAACGGTTTAAGATTTCTGCTTCCACTTCATCGATGGAATTTAAGCAATATGATTGGTTAAGATCCTGATAAAAAATGATTTTATCAACAATAGCGCTGTCTAATCCAACTGTAGGAGAGGCAGTGTTCTTCGAACTTAATATATCCTGTCGGTGATGTATGTTGTAATGTAAACAAGCTGATAATAAAACACAGTTCCCAGAGTAATGGACGTATGTATTATTTACATATCTGGCCATTTGTTTTAAATCATGTTGGCTCAAGTTTTGTGGATACAGAGTCCTCACTTTTGATTCAATACGTAGAGCATCTTTGATTCTTTTGACATCATTCGAATCATTATCATTGATGTTTCTTGAGTTTATACGTGAAATTACATTTTGGTATAATGCATGACCAGATACTTTCATTACGCCCTCACTTTTAAAAGTTTATTATAAACACTTACACATGATATTTCTTTTAAAAAACGTTTTTTTTAATTTTATGCAGCGTACCTGAATCTGAGGCGTGAAGGATATCCGGTTTAGGGTGGCGATTTTGAAAAAATTTCGCCATTCCAGTGAGGGCACATAATATGCAGGGCGTTATTCCCTGGAAGAAACAGATGAATGGCCTCTGTGACGGTCATATAAACGAGGAGTCAGAATGCACAATTGTACAAAAAATGCACTTAGCATACGTTTTCGTACGGTTGGGCTTCAGACCCTTTATCTGAATATCGCTGTCACAGTACCATCGCAATAAAGGCGTCAATATCGTCTATTGCCTGCTGACGTGCGGCGGCAGAAGGTGCCACTACCAGCTTATCGGAGTAGCCGTTAAGCAGTGCCGCAAGCTGGCGCGTGACGCGCTGGCTGTCCGTCACCCTGAACGCGCCGCTCGCCTCGCCGCTGATGATAATTTCAGTCAGAAACTGCTTCCACTGACGCATCAGCCGATCGGCCAGCGCGGCCCAGGCTTCGTTATGCGCTGCCAGCTGCCACAGTGAAACATAGAGCTGCCAGACTGCATCCTGTCCCTCGGGAAGATAGTTATCCACCAGCGCCTGGAGCTTCTCCCCCGGCGGCAGGTGCGCAATGCGGGCTTTGACCTCCTCCAGCTCGGACAGCATAAACTGCGTCAGCGCCTCAATACAGAGCGCCTGCCAGTCGCGGAAGTAGTGATAGATATGACTGCGCGAAATCCCCAAGTGTTCCGTCAGCTCGCGCGTAGTTACTTTCTCAACGCCCCTGACGATAAACAGTTCGATCGCCCCATCAAGGATTTTGCCTCTGAGCGTGTCAGCCATCTCTTTCATCTTTCTTCCTTTATAAGGAGTCAGTTTGGATATTGAAAATTATGGTAGTAGTTACGGTTTTTATCATATTTTTAATCTTTCTTTAACTTCCATAGGGATGAACAATGAATGATATTTAGACAACATTTCTCCCTCTAATCTGAGGTTATCGTCCGTTTCAGGTTTTTCGCATTTTATATAATCATCATAAAATCTGTTAAGTTTTATACTGGCAATCAATAAATCAGATTTTTTTATTTTATCTTCTGTGTCAAAACTTTTTTTGCACAATTTTTCTGCTATTTTGGCATTTACTGCGGCGACCGTTATACTTTCCGAAACACCCTGTTTTTTGTACTGTTCAAAAAAAGTTGAGAATTCTTCCTGCAGTTTATCCGCAGGGGCAGGCATCTCGGTATATACAAGGGTATGCGCAAAATTATATTGACAACAGTTCCATGCATACGTTCTTATCTCTTCTGTTATCCCTTGTGTTTGTAATTCGTCAAGGGACAGTGCAAAAGAATTTTGTTTTATAAACAGCTCATTATTACTATGAACCTCTCCTGATAAATTAAAACTTTCCCAGTCAGCGTCTCCGCATTTCATTGCAGCCATGCCGAATTTTATCTTCAACACCTGCAAATTTTTCTCTAACCTATTTGTCAACCCATGACCTGCTTCGAGATGCCCCTCTATTTCGTTAATGAAACCGAATATTAAATTGTTTAACTCAAGTTTTCTTTTATTGTCTGGTTCGTTTTCGCCGTATAACTCACTTTCTATCTTCAATAAGTTATTATTTATTCTCTTAATGTTACTTATGTGATTTCCGTAATTTATGTCATTTAAATGATTATTATACAAGCCATGACCAGATTTTAAACCTACTTGAGAACTGTTCATAATACCTCCCTGGATGTAACAAAAAATTTCCATTATAAATATTGATATTTCCTCTCGCCAGGAAATTTTCCGGGATTTCCATCATAAATACAATATCTTTTACAACATCTTGATCGGCTGAACAGCATTGAATCACTGGTTTTAGCTTTTCGCCCCGACCTGCTGCCGGATTTCAGGCTCTCTTAACATGTATCTCAACGCAACCAGACTGCAGGCAACCAGAACTGTCGCGCCGACCAGCACCAGCCTGAATGCCCGATCAAAAGCTTCTCTTGCCAGCTCGGTAAGCATAGTGGCATAGGGCTGACTCATTTCCCTGGCAATAAGCAGTGCTTCATCCAGGCTGTCATAGGCCTTCATGCCATTAACTAACCCTTCCGGCAGGACAAGGAGAGTGCTGTAGGCCGCCGTCATCAGCCCGCCCAGCAGGGTGACTCCCAGTACGCCACCCAGCTCCCACGATACATCCTCTATGGCGGCGACCATCCCGGCTTTTTCCTCCGGCGTATTGAGCATGATCGCCGTTGAGGCCGCAGTCACCGGGCCACCAAGGCCAAACCCGAGGATGAACAGTGCAATCATCTGATATAAAAGGCCATTTTCAAAGCTCAGCGCCAGGCAGATAATCCCCAGGGCGGTCAGCGTCAGGCCACCCAGAATGATCCGGCGTTCACCGAGGCGCGGCAGCATCATGCCGGCCAGCGTGGAGGAGAGCGCAGAAGCGATCGGAACAGGGAGAATGGTCAGCGCGGCCCTCAGCGGCGACAGATCCTGAACCAGCTGTAGCCGCTGGGTGAGTACCAGCTCGATACCGATCAGCACGATCATCGAGACAATGGCGACGGCGACACCGGCGCTGAATCCCGCATTTTTGAACAGGGAGAAGTCAATCATAGGATGGGCTGACCGCGTCTGGCGTCTGACAAACAGCCCCATAAACAGGATACCGGTTAACCCGCTTACCGCCACGGCCATCATCGAAGCATCTATTTTGCTCAGCTCTTTCAGCGCGTAAATGACGCCGACCAGCCCGATCATGATCATTAGCGATCCGATAACGTCACAGGGGCGTTTTACATCACCCTCGATGCGGGGAATATAGCGCGCGGTGAACACGATGGCCACCAGCACGACCGGCACGTTAATCAGAAACACCGATCCCCACCAGAAATGCGCCAGCAATACGCCGCCGATCACCGGGCCAAGGGCAGCGGCGCCTGAAGCCACAGCGGACCAGATGCCGATGGCAAGCGCTCGTTCGCGCGGATTGGTAAAAACATGGCGTACGATGGAGAGTGTCGCAGGCATCATCATTGCTGCGCCCACCGCCAGAAACACGCGGGAAGCAATCAGGATTTCTGCGCTGGGTGAATAAGCCGCACAGAGTGATGCGGTGGCAAAGACGGGCAGGCCGCTCATAAAGAGTGTTTTATGGCCAATGCGATCGCTAAGCATCCCTGCGCCCGGCAGCAGACAGGCCACGACCAGCGGATAGGCATTCACAATCCACAATTTTTGCGAAGCCGTGGCATCCAGTGCCTGAGTAAGCCGCGGCAGTGCGGTGTAGAGAACGGACATATCAATGATAATAAGAAAAAGGGTGCTGGTGATGATCGCCAGTACCAACCAGCGATTTTTGACGTACATGATTTTGCCTCGGATTGAAAGTATCCTGGCCCAGCTCAGGGTAATGCAGGCGGGTTTCCAGGTTCGATCGCTTCTTGCACCGCGCGGAAGGGTGGCGTAATAACGTTTGAGCAACCGCTCAAGCCGGGAAGTTACTTGAGCGGTTGCTCAAAGGCAAGGTGGGCGAACAGGTTGTTTAGGTGGGATTGAGTTTGCAACAGGGATAAGGCGCGACTGTCAGAGGTCAGGAAGGTGTGGAGCAGAAACTTACGGTTTCACTCTTTTTGTGAACGCAACATCCGGTATGGCCGCTACGTTCACACCTTTTTGTGAAGTTAATAGGGCAGGAGCACCGCCTTGTGACCCTTCGTGACTTCCTCTAACGTGACATGGTAAGTATTCGACTGTGATATGGATACGTCTGTAACTTTGAAATTCGCCAGCGGGGAATACAGTCTTTCGCCCTCATCATTTTCAAATGACAGGCCACCCGGGATGGATAACTCGTTGCTGCTATTGCCTTTCACCGTGAATATGACTTTTTCATCATCCTGGCTACGTTTTGCAAAATCGCTGGCAACATTTCCAAATCTGGATGTGGAGAAGAATTGCCCAAGGTTGTACACGGTTTCAGTTTTATTCTGTTCATCGGCATTGAATCGTGAAATTAACGTATCAATCCCGCGCGTTGTCATTCCTTGCCCGCGGTAAGTGGTCATATTTTTTTCTGTCGGGGTGTACCATGCTTTAGCGGCCTTCTGCACCAGTTCGCTCAGATTGCTACATGTTGCTTTGATTGTAGATTCAAGTGCCTTATTACCGCGGCTAAAAATCTCATAACCATGAACTCTGCGGTATTCTTCAACGACCTTACTCCCGCTCACTTTGCCTCCTGAGGGAGCGTTGCCAAACTGATGACGTGCCTCAATGTTGAGCGCTTTGCATCCCGCGTTGCTTTGATATATCGAGGAAAAATTTTGTCGAGTCTGATGGTTTTTCTCATCAGCTTTTTTCGCATCGGTTTCAATTTTTGCAAGCTTGTCTATTCTTTCCTCAATAACATTTTTTTTCGCTTCGATATTATCAATTTTCTTATCATACTCGCCGACCTCTGTTCTAAGCTCAATAATCTTACCTGAGGCGCTATCAATTTTTGACTGTAACGTCTTTATCACCTTTCCGGCAGATACTGTACTCCCTTCAGCATTGATTTTTTTGACTGCAGCTTCGCGCTCAGTCTGATAACGATTACCATGAAAAGTTTTTTTAAAAAAGTTACTGGCCTGACCGTATTTAAAATGATCATTTTTCAGACGTACAGAGGCATTCTCACCATGTTTTGCTAAGACTGACTGAAGACTGTCAAGTAATGACTGGTTTCCGGCAATAGTCTTTTTATGTGCCGTGATCGATTTATTTAGTTCAGTTACGGAATTTTTGATACCTGAAATCTTTTGCGATAGATTTTTTCTAACCTTTCTTAATTCGTTCCGCTCTTGCCGTATGTGATCCATAGGCACGGCGATATGATTTCTAACAGAATTTATTGGCATTTATTCACCTCGTTGTTGAGTACATAAATATTGTTAATGTATAAGATTGAGAAAACTCATATGATTGCAGATTTTATGATGGGGGGGCTATCAAGAAACGATTGTAACCGACGTATTCCTGAAAGTTTTTCAGGTGTTATTGATTGGGGTATGTGGAGAATCGTCCGTTTCGTCGCGCTCTGCAGGGAGCCATGCTGGCGTATATGCGCTTACGGCGACATCAAGATGCGGCCACGCTTATTAATAAGGTGCTGGCCTGTACTCAAATGACAATCAGAGAAGTCGCTATCTGATGGGATCGGATGTATTGCGCGCCGGCGACAAAGAACGTGCGGCTTATATTTTTGATGAGTACGCCGATGATTAATCCGTCCTGGTTTACAAAAAATAAAAAAACACTTTCCTTCATCAGCGGGCTTTTATATCCGAGCTTATGATGAAAAACACGATTGATAACTTTTTCAATATTTATTTTATGGATACTAAGTTAATTGAGAACCTGGACAGATGAAGCTAAACCTCCATTAACAGGTCATTTTAAATAGCCAAAAATTATCCGGCCACTTTACATCGCAGATTGCCATTTTTAGCCACCTCTTATTTGAGTGCTGTTCAACACTTACCTCTGGTTAGGACAGGGCTGCAGTATCTGTTCGGCTCACTCATGTTGAAGTAGGGAATTCATCAATGTCTGTTATTGGCACAGGCTGTGTGAAAAATGCTAATCACTTTTTGGTCTTCCTGATGCCGGAAATTACGGCGGTTCCGGCACAGAACCCTATGAAGGCGTGATTTAAGGGAACCAGCTGTAGCCCTTTGGTACGCGAGAGAAGCCCACCGCTCGCAGCGCTGGAACCAGCGGGGAGACGCCAACCGGTTTTCCATCCACCCGTTCCAGCGTAAATCTGAGCTGCCTGTCGCGCTTAAGCGCCACGGCCAGCGCAGCAATAGCTGCGCGCTCATCGCCGTCCTTTTCGGCGGTAAAAGTCAGTAGTTCTTTTCCGCCCTGAACCAGACAGAGCAGAAGCCGTCCACGGCAGATAACAATCAGCGAGCCACTGCGGCGCGTGGGGCGGCCCCCCTGAAACGATGTTGGCCATGGGAGCGTAGCCCCAAAAGGATTAGCGGGATCGATGGCAGATAATGCCACGGCGAGAAATCGGTCCGCTCGCCTGTCCGCGACGGCACGGAGTTTTTCGATCGTCGCATTATCGGCAAACTGGGCACCGCCCAGCCCATGAACAAAGCGACCCCGCAGCATGCGTCCGGCATCTTCAATGCCACGCAGAACCGGTTGCAGGGCAGGGAAGCCGCCCGGCACCTGCTCGGATATCGCCGCCCCCCGGGCGATAACGCCATATCGATCCTGCATGTTCTCAACCCACGCCAGTATGCGCCGCGTCGGCGTTACGGTGTCACGAATAACCGCAGACCAGCGTCCGGTCAGACTGTTGATACCCATTCCTGGGCGCGGTGAGGGCGCTTTTGCTGCCAGAGGGGTATGTCCACGACGGCTGCGTAGCACCCGATGGGCGCGTCCGCGCTGGGTTGGCAAGGGGCCCGTTAGCGCACGCAGCGCAGCCCAGGTATCGGTGGTGATGTAGCCAGACCACACCAGCTGCCACATCGCCCTGGCGACCTCTTCCGGGTCGCTGTCTTCCAGTTGTGCCAGGATCTGACGCATAAAATACGCCCCGCCGTTAGCCAGTATCTTCATAATGGCCTGCTGAAGCGGCGTCTGGATGCCCGTTCCTTCTGCCGCTTCCACGGACACGGGTAGCGTTTCGGCTGCAAATTCGCTGATATGCAGGGAAACCAGACCATCATGACCGGCCGCAGCCTGCTCTCCGGTCCAGACCACCTCACCGGTGGCCAACAGCTCATCCAGCATGGAAGGCTGATAGTCCCGCACGCGCGCGGGTAAAATCTGTGTCTCCCACTGAGAAGCAGGAAGTGAAACGCCTGCCAGCTGCTCAATGACGCGCGCAACGCCGTTGGTTCCGGAATACGCGCCTTCCGCGACGCCATCCTGCTCTGGGATCCCCTCGCCGATCAGCCCCTGCCGCATTAGCAGTGACGTGACCCATGCCTCCTGCGAAACCGGGCGCGTGGCCTCGCGGGCAGCCTGCAGGGAGCGTCCACGCATTCGTCGAAACACCTCCTGCGCCACCCACTGTTTAGCGGTGGAGGCATCTTCCGACAGGGTAAAGTTACCCTTTAGCACCTTTCCCTGTTCCCGCAGGCGTTCCAGCTCTGCGTCCGCTACCGCGACACCCAGCCCGAATCCTGAGGCCACGTCCTGGGTGCTGAACAGCGTATGGGTGCGCGCGTAGCGGCCAATCAGATCCCGCAGCGGATGCGAAACCGGCTCCAGAAAGGCCGCAGGCACAGACGCAGGCAGCAGGGTGCCCAGTGCATCGCGCAGTCGGGCAGCATCCTCAACGGATGCCCAGCATGGCTTACCGGCTATCGTGACCTGAATGATACGCCGGGCATCTGCCAGCGCCCGCAGGCACTCCGCTGCCGTCTGATCTTCAGCCTCAAAGCGCCGGCTTATCTCCCCGGACGAAAGCGGGCCGAGCTCGCGCAGCAAATCCGCCAGGCCTTCACCGCTGACGACCCGGTACTCTGGCGTCAGTCGCTGAAGCTGCTGTTCAATGACAGAGACAACACCGGCATCAAGCAGCCCGGCCATGTCCACCTGTCCCAGCAGTTCACCGAGCAGGCCGCTATCAAGGGCAAGCAGGGAGGCGCGGCGCTCTGCTGAAGGGGCATCGGTGGCGTACATAAATTCGGCGACGTAGCCGAACAGCAGCGGCGCAGCAAAGGGCGAGGGAACCTCCGTGGTCACCTCGGCAAAATGGATCTCGTTCTGCTGGATCCTCGCCATTACCCCGTGCAGCGCCGGGAGGTCATAGACATCCTGCAGGCATTCACGCGCGGTCTCAATCAGTACCGGGAAATCAGCATATTCACGCGCCACTTCGAGCAACTGTCCGGCGCGAAGCCGCTGCTGCCAGAGCGGCGAACGCTTGCCGGGGTTGCGTCGTGGTAGCAGCAGCGCACGGGCGGCGCACTCGCGAAAGCGGGCGGCAAACAGAGCGGAACTCCCGACTGCATCAGCAACGGTGCGCTGAAGCTGCTCCGGTTCAAACAGGAATAGCTCAGCGCCGGGAACGCGTCCGGCCGTGTCCGGGAAGCGGGCAATAATACCGTCATCGCTGGCGACCACCGAGCCATCCAGCCCCAGCTCCGCACGAATACGCTCGGCGACGGCCAGTCCCCAGGGACTGTTGACCCGTTTACCCCAGGGTGAGTGGAGGATCACCCGCCAGTCGCCGCTCTCATCGCGGCAGCGTTCTATCAGCAGCGTCCGATCGGTGGGGATCACCCCGGTGGCCTGATGCTGTTCATCGACCAGCGCAAGTATATTGTGCACCGCATAGCGATCCAGCCCGCTTCGGTATAACTCTTTTTCGACCCCGCTCAGACCCCGCTTAGCGGCCACCTGTTCCTCAAGATGCCGCAGGAAAGCCCCGGTCGATTCACCCAGCCCGGCGGATCGCCCCGGGCCTTCGCCGCGCCAGAAGGGTAAGCGGGCAGGCCGGCCCGGGGCGGGCACTACCACGACCTGATCGTGAGTGATTTGCTGGATGCGCCAGGAGCTTGCACCCAGCGTGATGATGTCATTCAGGCGGGACTCATACACCATCTCCTCATCCAGCTCACCGACGCGGCGCGAACCCGCCTGATCTTCACCTTCGGGTAATACCACGCTAAACATGCCGCGATCCGGTATGGTGCCACCGCTGGTCACAGCCAGATGCTGTGCGCCCGGGCGGGGCGTCAGTATACCGCTGTCGCGGTCCCAGACGATTCGCGGACGAAACTGCGCAAAGGCATCATAAGGGTATTTTCCGGACAGCATATCCAGCGTGGCATCAAAAGCGCCGCGCGGCAGGGTTTTAAACGGATCCGCACGGCGTACGGTGCTGTACCAGTCATCAACGTGCAGGGGATCCATAGCAACGGCAGCAATGGTTTGCTGAGCCAGAATATCCAGGGGATTACGCGGTGGGGTGATCGCCTCCAGCTGACCGGCCAGCATGCAGTTAACCGTGACCGCTGCATCCACCAGATCGCGCCGGGTGCGTGGAAAAATCACCCCGGACGAGATGCCGCCCACCTGATGGCCCGCACGGCCCACGCGCTGGAGTGCGCTGGCGACGGAGGGCGGTGACCCAACCTGAATCACCAGGTCAACCAGCCCCATATCAATGCCCAGTTCCAGGCTGGAGGTGGCAACTACGCAACGAAGTTCACCCGCTTTCAGGGCCGATTCAATCACCCTGCGCTGCTCTTTTGAAACCGAACCGTGATGCGAACGGGCGATGACCGGTGCGTTTTCCTCTTCGCTTTCCTCTTCGCTTTCGGTGGCACCGCCGCTGCGCGAACCGTACTGAAAGGCCTGAGTTGAGGCCTCAGGTGCCTGACTGAGCCGCATGGCGTAGCGCTCATTAAGGCGGGCGGTAAGTTTTTCAGCCAGCCCCCGGGAGTTGGTGAAAACCAACGTCGCGCGGCATGCCAGCACCCGGTCGAGGATGCTGGCCTCCACATGGGGCCATATCGAACCCGCCGCACCGCTCTCCTGCGCGCTGTCAGGGCGCGTCGGTCGGCTGGAGATATCCGTCATATCTTCCACCGGCACAACAATTTTCATATTCAGCTGGCGGTCAGAGGCGGGATTCACGATGGTGGTCTGCTGCGAACCGCCGAGAAAGGCGGCGACGGGGCCAACCGGGCGCACCGTCGCAGAGAGGCCGATCCGCTGAGCAGGCGCCGGGAGCAGCGCATCGAGTCTTTCCAGACTCAGGGCGAGCTGTGATCCGCGCTTACTCCCCGCTACGGCATGGACTTCATCAAGGATAACGGTAGTAACGCCGCGCAGCGTCTCGCGCGCTTTCGACGTCAGCATTAAAAACAGGGACTCCGGCGTGGTGATCAAAATATCTGGCGGACGCCGCAGCAATCTGGCTCGCTCCGCAGTAGAGGTGTCACCGGATCGCAATCCAACGTTAATGCCAATTTCAGGGGCACCCATTCTGCTGCGCTGCCCGGTCACGCCGTCGAGCGGAAGCCGCAGGTTGCGCTCGACGTCGGCAGCCAGAGCTTTGACCGGGGAGAGATAAAGGATGCGCGTGGGCGCTCTGGCCGCCTTTTTACCTGCTTCTGTTGCTGACTGACGCTCTGCAAAAAGCGTATCTATGGCATAGAGAAAGGCAGCCAGCGTTTTGCCTGATCCGGTTGGGGCGATAACCAGGCAGCTAATGCCAGAAGCAATAGCCTGCCAGGCCGCCCGCTGAACGGGCGTCGGGGCAGGGAAGGCGGAACGAAACCAGGCCTGAACGGGAGCGGAAAACCGATTCAGCGGGTCTGTTTCAGATTGCGTATCCAGCTCAGGCATGACGCTCCTCTAGCCCTGATGCAGCCAATTTTCATATTTTTCCGGCCAGGCCACCGTTGGCGTACCGGGTTTCCCCATGCCGAAACCGTGACCCCCGCTGGAATAACGGTGCATTTCGACCGGCACATGCGCATGTTCACAGGCTGCCGCCATAATCAGCGTGTTATGCGGATCTGAAATGGGATCGTCCTCGGCCTGTACCAGAAACACCGGCGGGGTTTGCCTGGTAACATAATTCTGCACTGACCAGGCCGCTTCTGCTGAGGCCGAAGCAGCTGGCCCAACCATAATTTTATGCGTTGAGGTATGAGTATAGGGCTTTTCCAGCGTGATAACCGGGTAAATCAGCGCAATACGATCGGCATGGACAGACGCGTTGTCCAGCGCATCACGCGCGGGACAGGACGCAAAATCCGTGCGCGTTGCCGCCATCCCAAGCAAATGCCCCCCGGCAGAGAAGCCTAAAACGCTGACGTGCTTTTCATGCTGCCGGACAATCCTCAGCGCCCGCTGGGCATCCTGAAAGGCCACCACGCTTCCGTCTTTCCAGCCTTCGGCAGGCAGCCTGTAGGTCAGTACCCAGGCCGTATAGCCACGAGCGGTAAGCCACTTTGCGGCGGGCCAGGCTTCTGGGCCCATTTCGATTCTTTTATATCCGCCGCCGGCCGCAATCAGCACGGCCTTACCGTTCGGAACGGCAGGCGTGAAGCGGGTGAGCAGGGGACGGCTCACGTGGGTCAGGGCGCCTTTGCCTGACAGTTCGGCGCTACCGGATGGCCCGCCGCCCCCGGGCGGATTGCCGTCCCACAAAGGAATTTCACTGTTTTGTCCTGACGGGCTGGCCTGTAAAATGCCCGTCCGGACGGCGACGAATGTAGCAGCAACACCGGTGAGAAAATGACGGCGATTCATAGTTCACTCCTGGTCGTAGGGAATGCTATTTCACTACAGTAATCAGGACGTAATGTGAAGTAAATGGTGCGGTATGTTACATCGTGCAAGCGGGAATTACAGGGCGGAATGCTTACTGGCAGGGCAGAATGAGCAATCCAGCGGCTGAAATCGCGCTGAATGTTATAATGTTATTAATATGTAATGAATTAATTTAATACTAACAGGAACCATCTTTCCCCCATTATTCTTCTCTGCATTAGCGCTGGCGGCCACATCACCTGTGAACGCAGCAGAAATACCGATAACCAAAGACAAATTTGCCCCAAGGTAACCATGTGGTCTTGTCACCACTCGCTTTGTGCTAAAACGGAACGACTGAGTAATGTTTTTCAATATACTCGGTAAACAGTACGCCACGCGATCGTGAAAGCACCTTCGACTGTCTCTTATACACATCT
>NZ_JBLREF010000018.1:0-89489 GCF_047918655.1 Erwinia sp. PPS120
TTTGGGAAGTTTTTCTCCGGCGCTTCAGCTTCCTGAACCTCTCAACCCGGCGGCCTGTAAGCCGTTGTTCCGTGTCGATGGAGGCGCATTATAGGGAGTTCCTGACGGCTGACAAGTATTTATTAGAAATAAATAACTGACAGCGTTATTTTTCAACAAAGCGCCTCTTTTAACTACATTTTGCCGGTTAATGCAGCAAATTCATGAGCAAAACGGTTCACCTGGTCCCAGTTTGTGTACTCTACTTCTTTACTGGCATCGGTTTCACCGCCGGTCATCCGCATAATGAGCTGAATCATGATGCGATCAAAGAAACCATAGAGTGGATAGCGCAGCGCGCCGGCAAAGACCGCACAGCAGTCCGGCTCCCATGGCGACTGCAACAGAAACTTGCGCGTGTAGGCATTCGTCTGGGGCGTACGCTTTTCCGGTTTACGGGCTGTCAGGTTCACTGAGAAAAACCCGCTTGCCCGCTGGCGGATTTCGGCAAGGTTTTGCTTAACGAATTTGGCAACCTGCGGATGAAAGTGCCCATAACGAATTGATGCGCCAATCAGTACGCGATCGTATTGCGACCAGTCAACCGAAGACGCATGCAAGATATTAACGAGGTCGCACTCCTGGCGCGCTTTAAGCGTGTTGGCGATCGTTGCTGCAATTTGCCGGGTCTGGCCATCACGGCTGGAAAAAAGGATTAACGCTTTCATATATGTACTCAACTCGGTTATTCGCGCCAGAAAGTAGGCGTGAACAGGACTAATAGCGTAAAGACCTCAAGGCGGCCAAAAAGCATCGTCAGGATCAAAATCCATTTCGCCGTGTCATTCATTGTGGTGAAGTTATCCGCCACCACCCCTAATCCCGGCCCAAGGTTATTTAGCGTAGCCGCTACCGCCGCAAAAGCGGAGAAATTATCGACGCCCGTGGCAATAATCGCGAGCATACTCAGAAGGAACACCAGCGCATAGGCCGAGAAAAACCCCCATACGGCTTCAAGGATACGTTCCGGCAGCGCGCGTGGCCCAAGCTTAATGGTGTAAACCGCATTGGGGTGGACCAGCCTTTTCAGCTCGCGTGACCCCTGCTTGAAAAGCAGCAGGATACGGATAACCTTCAGTCCTCCCCCCGTAGAACCAGCACATCCCCCTATAAATGCGGAGCACAGCAGAAGCACTGGCAGGAACAGAGGCCAGCGGGCGATACTGTCCGTGGTAAAGCCTGCGGTGGTGGCCATCGACACCACCTGGAAAAACGCCTGATTAAGCGTCTGCATTCCGCTGGCATAAACGTTATGCCACCACAGCACCAGGGTACAGATGATGACCAGCGTAATCTGAACGCCGATAAACATACGAAACTCAGGATCCCGCCAGTACACGCGCAGGTTACGGCCACTTAGCAGTGAGAAATGCAGACCATAGTTACAGCCGGAAATCAGCAGGAAGATGGCGATAATAGTATTGATGGTTGGGCTGTTAAAATAACCAATACTGGCATCGTGAGTTGAAAAACCGCCGATGGCAATAGTTGAAAAGCTGTGCCCTATGGCATCGAATAACGGCATGCCAGCCAGCCAGAGCGCCAGGGCACAAATTACCGTCAGCAATACATAGATCAGCCACAGCGTTTTGGCCGTTTCGGCAATACGTGGCCGCATTTTGTTATCCTTTAGCGGACCGGGCATTTCGGCACGATAAAGCTGCATCCCCCCGACGCCGAGGATAGGCAGAATGGCAACGGCCAGCACAATAATCCCCATACCGCCAAGCCATTGCAGCATCTGCCGATAAAAGAGGATCGCCTTGGGCAATGAATCAAGACCCACCAGCGTGGTCGCCCCGGTGGTGGTCAACCCTGAGAAGGATTCAAAAAAAGCATCGGTCACGGAGAGGTTAGGGTGTTCAGCGAAGATAAAGGGCATTGCCCCTACGCTCCCCAGAACGGTCCAGAACAGCACCACAATCAGAAAGCCCTCACGGGGTTTAAGCTCACTCTTCTGTTTACGGTTAGGCCACCACAGTAGCGACCCGATTATCAGCGCCATAAAAAAGGTCTGCGCGAAAGCTCGCCCCGCGCCGTCCCGATAAAGCAGCGCGACCAGGCCAGGGACAATCATGGTTCCCGAGAACAAAATAACCAGCAAACCCACAATGCGGGTAATGGCACGAAAATGCATTCAGCCTTTCCTTTCCTGACAGTATTAAAATTATTTGAGCGGGGCCAGCGTCAGCGCCCCTCTGCTGAAATCGGTAAGGTTTTGGGCAAAGCCGGCAACCTGCGAATGGGGCAATGCCAGCGTAAGTGCAACGTGCTGCACAAAGTCACTCTGCAACAGCTGACCATGAAAGCGGATTATCATCCTCTCAATCTCAGCCAGCTGAGCATAGTCGCAGGTGAGGGAGAAGTTGAGCATCGGGACCTTCTGCTGCCGCACCAACAGCTTTAACGCCTGCTGTACACCGCCGCCGTAGGCTTTGACCAGTCCACCCGTGCCAAGCTGGATGCCGCCATAGTAACGCACCACCACTGCGGTGATTTCGCCAATGTTGTTACCCATTAGCTGAGCAAGCATCGGTTTCCCCGCTGTTCCCGAAGGCTCTCCATCATCTGAGAAGCCCAGCTGCTGGGAATCTGAGGGCGCGCCCGCAACCCAGGCCCAGCAGTGATGTCGCGCGGCGGGATGGTCCCGCCGGGCCTGCTGCACGCAGGCCCGTGCGGCCTCTAACCCATCGGTATGAGTGATAAGGGTAATAAAACGGCTTTTCTTAATCTCCTCGCTAAAGCTTAAAGGCTCTGCAGGAATATCGTAGGCGTTCATCAGGCCAGTTTAAGATCGCGCGTCATATTTTCTACGCTATGCGGGTGGATCACGATGTTATCCTCAATACGGATACCGCCGTAAGGTTTTAGCGCGTCAATACGCCCCCAGTTAAAGTGATGGCTGAACTTACCTTCCCGCCAGGGCGCCAGCAGGGAGTCGATAAAATAGAGGCCGGGCTCAATGGTCACTACCATACGCGGCTCCATGATCCGCGTGCAGCGCAGCCAGGGATACTGGCGGGGAGCGGCAAGGTGCGTACCGGAATCGTCCTGCATAAAGCCCGCCACGTCATGGACCTGAAGCCCAAGCGGGTGACCAATGCCATGCGGCATAAACGGCCCGGTCAGGTCGTTAGCAACGATAGCCTCTTCGCTTAGCCCTTTGATCAGCTGATGCTTAACTAACAGTCTGGCGAGGCGCTGATGCATTTGTTGATGGTATTCGGTGTAGCGCACGCCGGCTTTCATGGTGCTAATCAGCGCCAGCTCTTCGCTATTCATATCTTTAATCAGCTGGGCAAATTCAGTGTCGCCATGAGCGGCGTAGGTTCGCGTCAGATCCGCCGCATAACCGTTGTATTCGGTGCCAGCGTCAAGCAGAAAACTGCGTGACTGGTCCGGCGGCAAATGGTCCAGCTGGGTATAGTGAAGAATGGACGCGTGTTCGTTCAGCGCCACGATATTGCCATAAGGAACGTCAATGTCGCGATGCCCTGTCGCACTGAGATAGGCGACATTGATATCAAACTCGCTCATGCCCGAAAGAAAAGCCTCTTTCGCCGCCCGATGCCCGGTTACGGCGCTCTTCTGTGCCTGACGCATGCAGTGGAGCTCGTAATCGGTTTTATAAGCACGGTGATAGTGCAGGAAATCTATCACGCCCTGCGGATTGATCGATGCTGATTTAATGCCGATTTGCGAAGCGCGCTCCGGCACCGGGCCAATGTAGGCAACGTTCTGGCGCTGAGCGGGAAGTTGCTGATTGATATCGTCGGCATTTCTCAGCGCAACGATCTCCATCTCACTGGTCCAGAAGCTTTGCGGCAGGGGTTCAACTTTATGCCAGTAGTCCACGGGAGAATAGAACCAAAGCTTAGGTTTGTTTACCCCGTCTATCCACAGCCAACAGTGAGGTACCGACGTGACTGGCAGCCAGGCTTTAAACTGTGGGTTTACCTTAAAGGGATAGGCATGGTCATCAAGGAATACCGATAACAGCTCTCCCGAGTGGATCAGCATGGCGTCGAGTTCAAAACGTGCAAGCACCTGCTGGGCGCGGGTTTGCAGGACTTTTACATGATCATGATAAAGGTTTACCAACGTTTCCACAGCCTTCACTCCGTTATCGCGAAATTGCACGCATCTTAACACAGCCTGGTCCAGGATGCCGTTTTGCCACGGCTGTGATCTTGTTTGCAAATAAGCAAACTCTCGTTTGCAAATAATTAACATCCCTTCCACACTCTCGATCATCTGGTATGACCAGATCCCTTATCGCTGCTCAGGAGAAAGACATGCTCTACCAAGGCGACACCCTGACCCTAAACTGGCTGGAAGATGGCATCGCCGAGCTGGCGTTTAATGCGCCCGGTTCCGTCAATAAGCTGGACACCCGCACTGTTACCAGCCTTGGCGAGGCGATTACGGTGCTTGAAAACCAGCGGGAACTGAAAGCGCTCCTGCTGAGCACGCGCAAGCCAGCCTTTATTGTGGGCGCGGATATTACCGAGTTCCTGTCACTATTTGCCGCTCCCGCAGAGAAACTGACCGAATGGCTGAACGTCGCTAACGGCATATTTAACCGGCTGGAAGATCTGCCGGTTCCTACGCTATCCGCCATCCGCGGCTACGCGCTGGGGGGAGGCTGCGAATGTGTGCTGGCAACGGATTTCCGCATTGCTACCGCGGACGCCCGCATTGGCCTGCCGGAAACCAAACTGGGCATCATGCCTGGCTTTGGCGGTTCGGTCAGGCTACCGCGCCTGCTGGGCGCTGATAGCGCGCTGGAAATTATCACCGCCGGGAAAGACGTTGATGCCGCGCGTGCGCTGGCGCTGGGACTGGTCGATGCCGTAGTAAAAGACGATAAATTACAGGATGCCGCGTTAGCTATTCTGCGCGACGCCATTGCGGGCAGGCAGGACTGGCGCGCGCGCCGTCAGCCTAAGCTTGCGAAGCTCAAGCTCAGCAAAACCGAAGCCACGATGAGCTTTAGCATTGCAAAAAGCCTGGTGCTGCAAACCGCCGGTAAACACTACCCCGCTCCGCTAATGGCAGTAAAAACGATTGAAGCTGCCGCCAGTCTGGGGCGCGATGAGGCACTCAGGCTGGAAACGCAGGCGTTTGTCCCGCTGGCGGGATCGAATGAAGCTCGCGCGCTGGTCGGTATTTTCCTTAACGATCAGGCCGTTAAGGCGAAGGTGAAAAAGCTGACGCGCGATGTCGATACGCCAATGCAGGCGGCAGTGCTGGGCGCAGGCATTATGGGCGGCGGCATTGCCTGGCAGTCTGCCTGGAAAGGCGTTCCGGTCACGATGAAGGATATCAATCCCACCGCCCTGGCACTGGGGATGAAAGAGGCGGGGAGATTATTGAATCAGCAGCTGACGCGCGGAAAAATCGACGGGACAAAACTGGCCCGCATAATGGGTAATATCCAGCCTGTCCTTCATTACGCCGACTTTGAGCGTGCCGATATCGTGGTTGAGGCAGTGGTGGAAAACCCTCAGGTTAAAGCCGCCGTGCTGGCCGAAACCGAAGGACATATTCGCCATGACGCCATTATGGCCTCGAATACCTCCACTATTCCTATTGGCCAGCTGGCTAACGCGCTTCAGCGGCCCGAAAACTTCTGCGGTATGCATTTCTTTAACCCCGTTCACCGTATGCCGCTGGTTGAGGTGGTTCGTGGTGAAAAAACCTCCGAGGCCACGCTGGCTAAAGTCGTCGCCTGGGCCAGTAAGATGGGGAAAACGCCCATTGTCGTTAATGACTGTCCCGGTTTCTTCGTCAACCGCGTACTGTTCCCCTATTTTGCTGGCTTCAGCCTGCTGCTCCGCGACGGCGCGGACTACCGTCAGATTGATAAGGTGATGGAGAAACAGTTTGGCTGGCCAATGGGGCCGGCATGGTTACTGGACGTAGTCGGTATCGACACGGCGCACCATGCACAGCGGGTGATGGCAGAGGGCTTTCCTGATCGGATGAGCAAAACGTATCGCGACGCAATTGATGTGCTGTTTGATGCCAAACGCTTTGGTCAGAAAAACCAGCTGGGTTTTTATCGCTGGGAAACCGACAGTCGGGGCAAGCAGAAGAAAATCGCCGATCCTGCGGCAGAGGCACTCTTGCGCAGCGTCTGTGAGCCAACGCGCGTATTTACCGATGAGGAAATTATCTTACGCATGATGATCCCGATGATTAATGAGGTTATCCGCTGTCTGGAGGAGAAAATTGTTGCCTCTCCGGCTGAAGCGGATATTGCACTGGTGTATGGACTGGGATTCCCACCGTTCCACGGCGGCGTTTTCCGCTATCTCGACACCCGCGGCAGCGCATACGTCACCGTTCAGGCAGAACAGCTTTCTCGCTTTGGCGCCCTGTACACACCGCCGGTGGGCCTGATCGACAGGGCCCGGAATAATGAGAGCTGGTATCCCCGGGCAGAATCACTTTACGACGCCGCGCTGAAAACGGCATAAGGATAGCAAAATGGAAAAAGTCGTTATTGTTGATGCGATCCGTACGCCGATGGGGCGCTCTAAAGGCGGCGCATATCGCCTCGTTCGGGCGGAAGATCTCTCGGCCCATTTGATGAGAAGCCTGCTGAGCCGTAATCCCGCGCTACAGGCTGACGATCTGGATGATATTTACTGGGGCTGCGTCCAGCAGACTCTGGAACAGGGTTTTAACATTGCACGTAACGCTGCCCTGCTGGCAGAAATTCCCCATCGCGTCCCGGCTACCACGGTCAACCGTCTGTGTGGATCCTCAATGCAGGCGCTTCATGACGCAGCACGCGCCATTATGGTCGGCGATGCCACCGCCTGCCTGATTGGCGGCGTTGAACATATGGGCCACGTACCTATGAGCCATGGCGTGGACTTTCATCCGGGCCTGAGCAGAACCGTCGCCAAAGCGGCGGGAATGATGGGCCTGACGGCCGAAATGCTGGCGCGTATGCATCATATCAGCCGGGAAATGCAGGATGCCTTTGCGGCCCGCTCACATCAGAGAGCCTGGAATGCCACGCAGGCGGGGTATTTTGCCAGTGAGATCGTCGCGACCAGCGGGCATGATGCTGAAGGTATACTGAAGCGATATGATGCGGACGAGGTGATTCGTGCGGATACCACCGTGGCAGGGCTGGCTGCGTTACGCCCTGCCTTTGATCCGGTTAACGGTACGGTAACGGCGGGCAGCTCATCTGCCCTGTCAGATGGCGCGGCGGCCATGCTGATCCTCAGTGAAACGCGTGCGCGGGAGCTGGGTCTGCAGCCGAGAGCCTGGATTAAATCAATGGCCGTGGTTGGATGCGATCCGTCAATCATGGGCTACGGGCCGGTTCCGGCTTCCAGGCTGGCGCTTAAACGTGCGGGGCTGAACGCCAGTGACATTGGCGTTTTCGAGCTTAACGAAGCCTTTGCCGCTCAGACGCTACCCTGCATCAGGGATCTGGGGTTAGAAGCCGTGCTGGATGAAAAAGTTAACCTCAACGGCGGCGCTATCGCACTGGGGCATCCGCTTGGCTGCTCCGGTGCGCGCATCAGCACCACGCTGCTTAATCTGATGGAGCGACGCGATGCGCAGTTTGGCCTGGCGACAATGTGTATTGGGCTGGGACAGGGGATCGCGACGATTTTCGAAAGAGCCTGAGAAGCAGCAGAGCGCCACTGGCACGCCCTCAACCTTTCACAGTAAGGCGAGGGCATCACCAGGTGTTCAACCTTTACATAAAGGCGAAGGCATCACCAAACATGCGGTCTTCTTTTGCCGCGCGTTCGGTACAAAAGCGTTCCCGGGCAATTTTGGCCATTTCGAACCGTCCTGCAATATAGATATCCTGATCGGCAAGACTGCCATAATCATTCATTACTGCGGTTAAAACCGTTCCGTTGCGTCCTTCCCAGCCCGCTTCAGGCTGCTCGACAACCGGGATCACTTTCAGGTTAGGGTGTTTTACCGCCAGCGCGTCCAGTTCTTCCAGATCGTAGAGGTGCTTGAGTTCACGTCCGCCCCAATACAGGGCAATATGCCGATCGGGCTGCTGCGATAGCGCAGTCAGCAGAATGGAACGCGCATAGGAAAAGCCCGTACCACCGGCAATAAGCACCAGAGGACGATCGCTCTCTTCGCGCAGCCAGGCGTCGCCGTGGGGAATATCCACGGTAATTTTACGCTGTTCCTGAATACGTTCCATCACTGCCATGGCATAGAGATTCAGCTCCGACGCGCCGATATGCAGTTCAATAATGTCTTTTTCCATCGGCGTGGAGGCCAGCGAAAACGGGCGTTTATCGCGCTCATCCATCACGACCATCAAATACTGGCCCGCTTTGAAGCTGAAATCAGCTTCCGGCACCATACGAACTCGGTATACGGTATCGGTAATCGCCTCTACCGAGGTCACTTTACAGCTTAACGTTGTCATGCGTTCCCTCTGTCGGGTCGAATTCATTTGCCGGGCGCAGCGTCGCGCGCAGGCCTGTCACTAAAAATGCCCAGTTCATCCCAGATCGCATCAATATGAGCGGTTACTGCGGGATCCTTTTGAATTGGACGTCCCCATTCGCGCTGGGTTTCTCCCGGCCACTTATTGGTCGCATCAAGTCCCATCTTTGAACCCAGCCCGGAAACCGGCGAGGCGAAGTCCAGATAATCAATGGGCGTATTTTCAACCAGAACCGTATCTCTTGCCGGATCCATACGCGTGGTAATGGCCCAGATCACATCATTCCAGTCGCGAGCGTTGACGTCGTCATCGCAAACAATAACAAACTTGGTATACATAAACTGCCGCAGGAAAGACCAGACTCCCATCATTACCCGCTTGGCATGCCCCGCATACTGCTTTTTAATTGTTACCACCGCCAGGCGATAGGAGCATCCCTCAGGAGGCAGGTAAAAATCAACAATTTCAGGAAACTGCTTTTGCAGAATGGGAACAAAAACTTCATTCAGGGCCACACCCAGCACGGCGGGTTCATCGGGTGGACGTCCCGTATAAGTTGAATGATAGATGGCATCGCGGCGCTGTGTGATATGAGTTACGGTGAAAACCGGAAAATTATCTATTTCATTATAATAACCGGTGTGATCGCCATAGGGGCCTTCCGGGGCCAGTTCGCCCTGCTCAATATATCCCTCCAGTACAATCTCAGCGCTGGCGGGGACTTCCAGGTCGTTGGAGATACACTTGACCACTTCGGATTTTGTGCCGCGAAGCAGCCCGGCAAAGGCATACTCGGACAGCGTGTCCGGGACCGGCGTCACGGCACCGAGAATGGTAGCGGGGTCGGCCCCCAGCGCGACGGAAACCGGAAAACGCTCACCGGGATGATGCTGACACCACTCCTGAAAATCGAGCGCGCCGCCGCGATGAGAAAGCCAGCGCATAATCAGCTTGTTCTTGCCAATGACCTGCTGGCGATAGATACCCAGGTTTTGCCGCTCTTTATGTGGGCCGCGCGTTACCGTCAGACCCCAGGTGATCAGCGGCGCCGCGTCTTCAGGCCAGCACTTCATCACCGGGATCTGATGTAAATCCACCTCGTCGCCCTGCCAGACCTGCTGCTGACAGGGGGCGTCCCGCAGTCGTTTGGTCGGCATGTTCAACACCTGCTTCCACTGCGGCATTTTATCAAAGAAGTCACGGAAACCGCGCGGAGGCTCAGGCTCTTTCAGAAAGGCCAGCAGGCGGCCTACTTCACGCAGCGCCGAAACGCTCTCCTGCCCCATTCCCAATGCCACCCTTTCCGGCGTACCGAAAAGGTTACACAGTACCGGCATGCCGTAGCCTTTAGGGTTTTCGAATAGCAGTGCAGGACCGCCCGCCCGCAGTGTGCGGTCGGCAATTTCAGTCATTTCAAGGCAGGGGTCGATCTCGTGTTTAATACGTTTCAGGTCCCCGCGTTGCTCAAGCAGTGACAGAAAATCGCGTAAGTCGTGGTATTTCATGACTTCTCATCAATAGGGTCAGTGAATTGGCCATTATAGGGATGATTCGGACGCTGTGCTGAGTTTTTCTGAGCCAGCGCGAGGTCGCTCGCATACACAAAGAGATTACATTCCCAACCAGTATCTGCATAAACAAATTTAACCACTGTCCGCAGCAACGAATATTAGTACCAGTTAATTCGACGTTATTTCTTTAAATTACAGGATTGCATCACAGGTCCTGGGAAGGCAGAATTTCGTTCAGGCCGCATCTCACCTTGAACCAGCTATGACTCTCGCGGCGAGTTTGGTATTCTTAGCGGCCTGATTATTAAAAAGTGACGTTATGGAATCCTGGTATTTACTTTACTGCAAACGTGGCCAGCTGCTTCGCGCAAAAGAACATCTTGAGCGCCAGGCGGTGCATTGTCTCAGCCCAATGATTGCACTAGAGAAATTGGTTCGTGGAAAGCGTACCCAGGTGAATGAACCCCTGTTCCCTAACTATCTTTTTATTGAGTTCGACCCCGAGTCGATCCACACCACTACCATCAGCGCCACGCGGGGCGTCAGCCATTTTGTTCGCTTTGGCGCGCAGCCCGCCACCGTACCACAGGATGTCATAACCGCGCTGGAGACGCAGCCAGCTGCCTGCCTGCTTGATCCTGACCTGCCGCTGGCGGGCGACATGGTGCTGATCACCGACGGTGCTTTTGAAGGTCTTAAAGCCATCTTTACCGAACCCGACGGTGAAGCGCGCTCAATGCTGCTGCTTAATCTGCTCAACAAGCAGATTGTACGCAGCGTGGACAATCTGCAATTCCAGAAGCTGTAACGCTTATTTGCTCCCTCAACGTTTCGTGCTGACCGACCTTATGGCTCGCTAACTGACTCGGCTATACCCGCCCCTGAGGGCCAGGCCTAATCCGCCAGCCGGAACAGCCGGCGCGCGTTGCGGTCACACTGCTGCCCAAGACTCTCTGCCTCTTCTCCCCTTAGCGCGGCGACCTGCTGCACAATATGAGGAAGAAAGCAGGGTTCATTGCGCCTTGAGGGAGGTCTGGGTCGCATATCGCGCGGGAGCAGCCAGGGCGCGTCCGTTTCCAGCAGCAGCCTGTCGGCCGGAATTAACGGCATCAGGCTACGCAATTCCGTACCGCGCCGCTCATCACACACCCAGCCGGTAATACCGATACAGAGTCCTGCCGCCAGACAGGCCTCCAGCTCTGACTGTGTCCCGGTAAAGCAGTGAACCACCGCACCGGGTAGCGCTGGCAGCCATGGCGTTAACACCTCAAGAAAGCGGTCATGGGCTTCACGACAGTGGAGAAAAACCGGCATTGCCAGTTCAGCAGCCAGCTTCAGCTGCGCTTTGAAGGCGTATACCTGCTGCTCAGGCTCAGAAATATTACGGTTAAAGTCCAGTCCGCACTCGCCGATGGCCACCACCTGCTCACTCTCAGCCAGCCTTTTGAGCGTGGCAGCCGTTTCAGCGGACCATTCGGCGGCATGATGAGGATGGACTCCGGCGGTAGACCAGCAGTAGCCGGGGCGGCGGGAGGCAAGACTCTGTGCCTGCTGGCTTTCCAGTGCGTTGGTGCCGGTCAGCAGCAGGCCGGTAATCCCCGCCTGCTGGGCACGTTTTACTACGCTGTCACGGTCTTTCGCGAACTGGGTACTGGTCAGGTTTACACCAATATCAAACATACCGTTTTCCAAACGTAAACCGCCCTGGCGGGCGGTTTACGAAATTGAGTTGAACGCAAGGCGTTGGATTAGAGCATCTCTGTCACTCTGCTTCGTCCTCTTCCTGCAGATCGTCCCGGCGCCGTTTGCCTACGTAGAAGCGTGCGAAGAAAACGCCAATCTCGAAAAGGCAGTACATCGGAATAGCCAGCAACGTTTGCGAGAAGACGTCAGGCGGTGTTAATAGCATCCCCACCACGAAGGCACCCACCAACACGTACGGGCGCTTTTTTTTCAGATCTTCCGGGGTCGTGAGACCGGTCCAGCAAATCAGAACGATCGCAATCGGCACCTCAAAAGAGACGCCAAAAGCCATAAATAACGACATCACAAAATCGAGATAATTGTTGATGTCGGTGGCAATCAGTACGCCCTGCGGTGCCGTCTTGGCGAAAAAGCCAAAGGCCAGCGGAAAGACAATAAAATAGGCGAAAGCCATGCCGATATAGAATAGGAATGAACTGGAAAACAGCAGCGGCATAACCAGTTTGCGTTCATGCCGGTAGAGCGCTGGTGCGATAAACGCCCAAATCTGATAGAGGATCACCGGTACGGCCAGAAAGACCGAGACGATGATCGTCAGTTTGATCGGAGTAAAAAACGGCGAAGCCACATCGGTGGCAATCATACTGGCTCCCGCCGGCATCTGTTTAATCAGCGGGGCAGAAACCAGCTGATAGATGTCGTTGGAAAACCAGGCCAGACACATAAAAATGCCTAAGACGGCAATAATACAGTTCAGCAGGCGCTTACGCAGTTCAATCAGATGACTGATAAGCGGTTGGGTATCTTCAACAGCCATGGTTATCGCTTATTGCCCGGTTGAGTAGTGGATGTGGGGGCGCGGCTTGAGAGGTGAGGATCATCGCCCGTCACTGCTGCCGTAGTCGCAGGCTCCACGCTGGCGGGTGCAGGAGAGTGAGCGGGCGCAGCACCCTGCTCAGCAGGCTGCGCGGACACCCCGGCCGTTGATGCCGATTGTACATAAACCTCAGGCTGCGCCTGTGTCTGAACGGCAGCACCGGACGCGGGCTGAGCGTTGACAGCAGCTTCAGCCTGCTCGGCAGCACCGGACAGGGGCTGAGCGTTGACAGCAGCCTCAGCCTGTTCGGGTGACTGCGCGGGTGCACTCACATGATGTTCAGCCTCTGCTGGCGTGACGCCTTCATGGGCCGCCTCTGCGTTTTTCACCAGCGGATTATGGATGGTGTGAGCCACATCGTCGGCTTTTTCATTCTCGCCCAGGTAAGAACGTTTCATCGATTCAGCCGACTGCTTAAGCTCCTCCATTGAGGCCTTCAGCTCGGGAGTGAGGCTGTTCTTACTGGCCTCTTCCACTTTACGCAGGCTGTCCTGTAGCTCCTGTAGCTTAAGTTCCTGCGCCAGCTCATTTTGTACGCTGGATGCCATTGAGCGAAGCGCGCGGATCCAGCCTACGACGGTTCTCACCGCCACAGGTAAACGCTGTGGACCCAGCACCACCAGTCCGATAACGAAAACCAGTATCAGTTCACTAAAGCCTATGTCGAACACGGATTATACCTTGTCGTTCTTAACGTCTTCTTTCTTCGCTTCCGTCTGCTGTTTGTCTGCCAGAGTGGCATTAAAATCAGCATCATTAGCATGAGTTTTTTCTTTCTCTTTCTCGTCTTCATCACCCATGGCTTTTTTAAAGCCTTTGATGGAAGAACCAAGATCGGAACCCAGATTACGCAGTTTATTGGTACCAAACAGAAGAACTACGATGACGGCAATGATTAATAATTGCCAGATACTGATACCGCCCATAATTTTGCCTCAGATGAGTTGTAATGCCCGTTTTGCAGTATATAACAGCTACGGCCGCGGTGACGATGCGCTAACCCCCACGGCCGGGGGCTCTTTACCTTTTGTGACAATCAGTCCGTTCTGCGCCAGCCTATCAGCCAGCTCACCAGACCACCGGCGATCATTGCTGCGGAGAACAGATCCCAGTCAGGCCGGGTCAGTAAAATCGCTGTCCCGGCCAGCAGCAGCGTCGCGCCAATGCCGAAGAGATAGCGGGACTGATTGTGTCTTACCCGCTCGCTTTTCAGATCGTGAGTGAGCTTGTCGACGCTGTGCTGCAAATGTTTATGCTGACGCAGGCTGTCGTAGAACAGCTCCGGCAGTTCAGGCAGCTTTTCCGCCCAGAAAGGCGCTTTCTCTTTCAACGCCCGTACAATGGCCGGAATGCCGATCTGATCTTTAATCCACTCCTCAAGGAAAGGCTTTGCCGTTTTCCACAGATCAAGCTGGGGATAAAGCTGTCGCCCTACCCCTTCAACGTAGAGCAGCGTTTTTTGCAGCAGCACCAGCTGCGGCTGAACTTCCATATTGAAGCGGCGCGCGGTGTTGAACAGATTCAGTAAGACGTGGCCGAAAGAGATTTCCGCCAGCGGCTTTTCAAAAATCGGCTCGCAGACGGTGCGAATCGCAAACTCAAAATCTTCGACGTTGGTGTCGGGTGGAACCCAGCCGGAATCAACGTGGAGCTCGGCGACCTTACGATAATCGCGGTTGAAGAAGGCGATAAAGTTTTCCGCCAGATAGCGCTTATCCTCTTTATTCAGCGACCCCACAATTCCACAGTCAATGCCAATATACTGCGGATCTTCAGGGTGGTCATAGCTGACAAAGATATTGCCCGGATGCATATCCGCGTGGAAAAAGCTGTCGCGGAACACCTGGGTAAAGAACACCTGCACGCCACGTTCCGCCAGCAGCTTCATATTAACGCCGTGCTGCTCAAGCGCCACGACATCCGAAATGGGAATACCGTAGATGCGCTCCATAACCATCATGTTTTCGCTACAGTAATCCGAATAGACTTCCGGCACATAGAGCATTTTGCTGCTATCGAAATTGCGACGCAGCTGAATGGCGTTGGCCGCCTCACGTAGCAGATTAAGCTCGTCAATCAGCGTTTTTTCGTAATCCGCCACCACTTCCTGTGGTCGCAGGCGCCGCCCGTCCGGCAGCAGTCGTGGAACCCAGCGCGCCATGCGGTTGATCAGCTTCATATCCGCTTTAATCACCGGCAGGATGTCCGGGCGAATCACTTTGATCACGACTTTCTGACCGCTCTCCCGCAGCGTGGCGGTATGAACCTGAGCGATAGAAGCAGAGGCCAGCGGCCTGATGTCAAAATCGTCGAAATGGGTTTCGACCGGACAGCCCAGCGAGACTTCAATCTGCTGCTTAGCCAGTACCCCATCAAAGGGTGCCACCCGATCCTGGAGCATGGCAAGCTGGTCGGCAATGAGCGGCGGGAACAGATCGCGACGCGTGGACATCATCTGGCCCAGCTTGATCCACACCGGGCCAAGCTGCTCCATTGCCAGCCGCAGGCGTTCGCCAACCGGCTTATTTTTATGGCGGTTGGGGATCCAGAACAGGCACCTGCGCCAGAGGATCAGCGGAAGCGCCATGCGGGTTTTAGGGATAAATTCGTCCAGACCGTAGCTCAGGAATACGCTGATGATAAAGTAAAGACGGCGGAGTTCTCCGAAACTCATTTGACCTCCAGCTTGTCGATACGCGCTTCCAGTGCCGCCAGAGAGCGCCCGACGGCGTCAACTTCTTCGGCAAACCAGGCAAGCTCTAGCGCACCAGGCGCCAGGCGCCACTCTTCGGTCAGCGCCTGACTCAGATAACCCTGCTTCCGCTGAATATCACCCTGAATAAATTGCAGGCCGCGACGGCCAAACTGGCTGATGCCATGAGCAGCAACATCTCCCATCCACGGCGACAGGTACTCAGCCGGATCAAGTTCAGCCAGATCGATCAGCGCCGAGAAGTATTGTACCACCTGCAAATCGCCTTCCACTTCCAGCTCACCGCTGCGGATAAGCCCGGTGAGCAGCTGACGGTTACGCAGCTTAGGTAACGTGGCAAGGCGCGTTTTCACCGTGCAATCCGGCGTATCGCTCCATTCAGACAGCACATCTACCTGCTTCTCACTGAAGATAAAAATGAAGGGCTGCGTTATTTCAGCCAGCTCAATGCGCAGGCTTTTGCCGGACAGGCGCTGGCGCGCCGCTTTCAGGCCACGGTCGCGATACAGTATCTTATTTAGCGCCGTTTCCAGCCCTGCGGTTAACAGCGGCGTTAAGGTCATTCGCTTTCCTGTTTAAAACTTGAATCCACGATGCAGTGCAACAATGCCACCGGTAAGATTATGGTAGGTGGTATTTTCAAAACCCACGTCCGCCATCATCTGCTTAAGCGTCTCCTGATCCGGATGCATACGGATGGACTCGGCTAAATAGCGATAGCTTCCGGCGTCCTTTGCCACCAGCTCGCCGATGCGCGGCAGGATATGAAATGAGTAAGCGTCATACGCTTTGTTAAGGGGTTCCAGCACCGGTTTTGAGAACTCCAGCACCAGCAGACGGCCACCCGGCTTCAGAACGCGGAACATTGATGCCAGCGCCTTCTCTTTTTCCGTCACGTTACGCAGGCCAAAGGCGATGGTAATGCAGTCAAAATAGTTGTCCGGGAAGGGCAGCGCTTCTGCGTTGGCCTGGACGTAGCTGACATTGCCGATAATGCCGTTGTTACGCAGCTTTTCGCGGCCGACCTTCAGCATAGAGCTGTTGATATCCGCCAGCACCACCTCACCGGTGTCGCCCACCAGACGCGAGAATTTCGCCGTCAGATCGCCCGTTCCACCCGCCAGATCCAGCACGCGCTGGCCCCGGCGTACGCCGCTACAGTCGATGGTAAATCGCTTCCAGATACGGTGGATGCCAAACGACATCAAATCGTTCATCAGGTCATATTTAGCCGCAACGGAGTGGAAAACGTCAGCGACCATTTCCTCTTTGTCGCTTTTCGCTATGGTACGGAAGCCGAAATGGGTGGTGTCCTTTGATTCATCTGCCATTTGTTTTGCCTGCTCTGCAATCAATTATCAATCAAGTGTATCAGAGTCCCGCAGGTCAGGCACGTTGCCTGGCCGCTTATTCACTGACGCCTGCTGCGGGATTAAAGCCCATCGCGGCTTCTGTTTCGATCGGCTCACCCGTTTCGTCATCGCCGGGATCTTCAGGCGATTCAGGCATCGCCTGCTCGACCAGTCGGGGGTTGATTGGCCGCTTCACCTCCACCCCCAGATGACGAAAGCTTTCGGTCTGGGCGATCAGGTTTCCACGCCCTTCGGACAGCTTTTTCATTGCCTGGCGGTAGCTGTCATGCGCCTTATCGAGGCTCTGTCCCATCGACGTCATATCATCCACGAACAGCCGCATCTTGTCGTAAAGCTTCGCCGCGCGGTCAGCAATGCGCTGCGCATGGCGGCTCTGATGCTCATAGCGCCACAGGTTATTGATAGTGCGCAGCGCAACCAGCAGCGTGGTCGGGCTCACCAGCATGATATTTTGGTTCAGCGCCTCGTTAATCAGCTCCGGCTGGCGGTCAATGGCCAGCAGGAAAGCCGGTTCGATGGGGATAAACATCAACACATAATCAAGCGAGCGTAAACCGGGTAATTGTTGATAATCTTTTCGACTGAGCAGGCGAAGATGCCCGCGGATTGAGGTGATGTGTTCCGTAATAGCGGCTTCGCGCGAGGCGTCATCCTCGCTGTTATAGTAGCGCTCGTAGGCCACCAGGGTCATTTTGGCATCAATCACCACGTCCTTACCCTGCGGCAGTCGGACGATAACATCGGGCTGCATCCTGCCGTTTTGCTCAAGCTGGATGTTGACCTGAGTTTCGTACTCATGCCCCTCACGCAGTCCCGAGGCTTCCAGCACCCGACTGAGCACCACTTCACCCCAGTTGCCCTGCGTTTTGTTATCCCCTTTCAGCGCACGGGTAAGGTTGATCGCTTCCTGCGCCATTTGCGCATTGAGCTGCTGCAGGTTGCGGATTTCATGAGAAAGCGTGTGTCGCTCGCGGGCTTCCTGACCGAACCCCTCCTGAACCTGGCGACGGAACCCCTCCAGCTGTTCACGCAGGGGAGTAATCAGACCGTTCAGGCTCTGCCGGTTCTGCTCATCCACCCGGCGGCCGCTGTGCTCAAAGATACGGTTTGCCAGGTTCTCGAACTGGGCGTTAAGCCGCTGCTCGCTGTTAACCAGCAGGCGCTGTTTCTCTTCCGCGGCCATGCGCGTCTCTTCAAGACGGATAGTCATCTCCCTCAGTTCAACTTCCTGAGCGCTGTTGACCTCCAGCTGATTACGCAGCTCCCGGCTGAGCTGCTCGCTTTCGTTACGCCAGTGTTCAAGGTGATGCAGTTTTTCCTGCGCGGCCGACAGCCCACCGTGTAGCTGGCGTAATTCTGCTTCAGACTGTTTTTGCGATTGCTGCTGATTTTCAAGCTGCTGATGCAGACGAACGCGCTCCTGTCGGAGCTGATCGGCCGCCTGCATCAGTAATTGCCGTTCGGTTTCCAGGCGGGAAATGCGCTGCTGGCTAAGAAACCAGGCTAACAGCCAGCCTGCCAGCAGGCCAGCCAGCCCGATCCCTACGCTGTATATCGTTGTTGCGTCCACAGGCGTCCTCCGTCCCGATCATGTCTGGAGGAAAGGTAGAGGCGCACTGTATCAATGTCCAGACAAAAGGTTATACCAGGCGGCGGGCTGCCTCAACGACGATGCGTACCGCGTCGCTTTCGGTACGCTTCATCGCTTCTGCATCAGGAATTTCCTGCTGTGTGCGGTTAACGATCACCCCGGCAACCATGCCTGCCCGCAGACCCTGGCTGGCGCACATGGTCAGCAGCGTGGCGGACTCCATCTCATAGTTCAGCACGCCCATTTGCTGCCACTCTTTCAGCGAGTCCTGGAAGCGGCTCACCACGCGGCCTGAAAAGGTGTCATAGCGTTCCTGGCCGGGATAAAAAGTGTCAGAGGAGGCGGTGATGCCGATATGCGTTTTAGCACCGGCGGCCTTAGCGGCGTCGACCAGGGCGGTGGTACAGCAGAAGTCCGCCACGGCGGGGAATTCAAGCGGCGCAAAGTGCTGGCTGGCACCGTCCAGACGAACCGAACCGGTGGTCACCAGCACATCGCCGACGTTGATATCCGGCTGAATCGCCCCGGTGGTGCCTACGCGCAGAAAGGTTCGTACGCCAAGCTGCGCCAGCTCTTCGACGGCGATAGAGGTTGAAGGTCCGCCAATACCCGTTGAGCACACAACCACGGCTTTGCCGTTAAGCTCTGCGCGCCAGGTGGTGAATTCACGGTGCGAAGCCAGATGCACAGGATTCTCCATCAGGGCGGCGATTTTTTTCACCCGCTCAGGATCGCCCGGCACAATCGCTAACGTCGCGCCCTGAAGATCAGCCCGGGTAATACCGAGGTGGAAAACATCTGACTGCGCCATGTGATACTCCTGTTAGAGAAAAGGGATAGGTAACAGCGCTGTACCATAAAAGAATGTCGCGCCTATTTATGTGACTAACCTCACTACACATAATGAAAGTTACAGGAAAATTAATAATAATAGTGATATGTATCGCATTTTAAGACTCTCTCCCCTGTCAGGGAACCGATTAACCCTGTTGGCTCCGCGCTGCCAGTGTTAAAGAGAAGTAAAGCCCGGCCACCTGGTCTGAACGCAATCCTGGCTATAGTTAGCTGATTGCGCTAACCCATGCACGGAGAGGACAATGAAAACCGAAGATAATATGACTCAGAAATTGAGCAACAATGGGTTCACTCCCGCGGTATCGCCCACCGCTTCAACCACGATCCTGACCGACAGCGCCGATATCCTGTCCGGCGAAACCTCTGTTCCTACTCAGGGCGAAAATATGCCCGCCTTTCACGCCCGGCCACGCCACGCAAAAGGCCCGCTCCCGGTCGTTTTGGTGGTACAGGAAATTTTTGGCGTCCATGAGCATATTCGGGATATCTGTCGTCGTCTGGCGGTTGAAGGTTATCTGGCTATCGCACCAGAACTCTATTTCCGCCAGGGGGATCCCTCAGAGTATAGCGACATTCCGACTCTGTTTTCCGAGCTGGTCAGCAAGGTGCCTGACACCCAGGTGCTGGCCGATCTTGACCATGTGGCGAACTGGGCGTCACGCAACGGCGGTGATATGCGCAATATGGCGATTACCGGATTTTGCTGGGGCGGCCGTATTACCTGGCTTTATGCCGCGCATAACCCACAGCTGAAAGCAGGCGTTGCCTGGTACGGCAAACTGGTGGGTGAAAAAACGCTGAAGCAGCAGAAGCATCCGGTAGATGTGGCCGTCGACCTTAACGCGCCGGTACTGGGCCTGTATGGCGGCAAGGATGATGGGATCCCGCTTGAGAGCGTAGAAACGATGCGTCAGGCGCTGCGCGCGGCCAACGCAGATGCAGAGATTGTGGTGTACCCGGATGCCGGTCATGCCTTCAATGCCGATTACCGGCCCAGCTATCACCAGGAGTCAGCCAGAGACGGCTGGCAGCGGATGCTGGCCTGGTTCCGGCAGTACGGCGTGGAATAGTGCAGTAAAGTCCCGGGGATCGCCCGATCTTCGGGGTCTTATCCCTTGTCGATCTTTGTCGCGCTTACACTCGCAATCAGGCGTTAGCGCGTTGCGCAAATTCTGCCTTGCTAACGCGTTAACGCCCTGCTCATGCTTTAGCGTTGCGCAGGTTCTGCGCCGCTTTAACCATATTCGCCAGTGCCTGGCGGGTTTCGGTCCATCCACGGGTTTTCAGGCCACAATCCGGATTCACCCACAGGCGCTCGGTTGGAATACGCGTCGCGGCTTTCTGCAGCAGCGCCTCAATGTCTTCCACGTTGGGGACGTTAGGGGAGTGAATATCGTAAACGCCCGGACCCATTCCGTTTGGATAGTCAAATTCTTCAAACGACTCCAGCAGTTCCATATCGGAGCGTGAAGTTTCAATGGTAATCACGTCCGCATCCAGCGCAGCAATGGAGTCCATGATGTCATTGAACTCGCAGTAACACATATGCGTGTGGATCTGCGTATCATCCTTCGCCACTGCGGCGTTCAGGCGAAAGGCGTCAACGGCCCATGCCAGATAGGCGGCCCAGTCGGACTGGCGCAGTGGCAGACCTTCTCGCAGGGCAGGCTCATCAATCTGAATAATGCCGATACCCGCTTTTTCCAAATCTTCCACTTCGTCACGCAGCGCCAGCGCAATCTGTTTGGCAATGGTTTCGCGGGAAACGTCCTCGCGCGGGAAAGACCAGCAAAGAATGGTTACCGGGCCGGTGAGCATGCCTTTGACTGGCTTATTCGTCAAAGACTGCGCATATTTCGCCCACGCCACGGTAATGGGCTGCGGACGACTGATATCACCGATAATCACCGGCGGCTTAACGCAACGGGAGCCATAGCTCTGGACCCAGCCATTTTGAGTGAAGGCGAAGCCGTCCAGGTTTTCACCAAAATATTCCACCATGTCGTTACGCTCAGCTTCGCCATGCACCAGCACGTCCAGACCTAAACTTTCCTGCTCCTTAATCGCCTGTTTGATATGTTCAGCGATGCCGGTGCGGTAGTGGCTACCGTCCAGGCGACCCTGCCTGAAGTCCAGTCGCAGACTGCGGATCTCGGTGGTCTGCGGGAATGAACCAATGGTCGTGGTAGGCCAGGTCGGCAGTTGAAAACGGGCTCGCTGGGCTGTGGCGCGCGTTTGATAGCCGCTGTTACGCTGGCTGTCTTTCACCGTGATCTCCGCCAGGCGTTTACTCACCGCCGCGTTATGCACCCGCGAGGAGTGAAGACGCGCACGACCTGGCGCACTCCAGGCTTCCAGTGACTGCGGATCGTTATTGTTCAGCGCCTTGCTTAACAGTGACAGCTCGGCACATTTTTGCAGGGCAAAAGCGAACCAGCTTTTCACTTCCTCATCCAGACGGGTTTCCGTACTCAGATCGATTGGGCTATGCAGCAGTGAGCAGGACGAACCAATCCACAGCTGATTGCGTTGGCTGACCAGCGGTTGCAAACGTTCAAACCAGCGGCTGAGATCGGCACGCCAGACGTTACGGCCATTAATGACCCCGACGGAAAGCAGCCAGTCGGCTGGGATCCGGCTATTCAGCTGCGCGATATCATCCTTCCCGTGCACCAGGTCGACGTGCAACCCCTGTACCGGCAGCGCGCGGATAGTCTCTATGTTGGTGTCAGCACTGTCAAAATAGGTGGTAAGCAGCAGTTTGGTATTGCCCTGCAAAGCATCAAAGGCTGGCTTGAATGCGTTCAGCCACTCCTGTGGCAGTTCCAGAACCAGCGCAGGTTCATCGATCTGCACCCAGTCGATACCGCGATTTGCCAGCCCGGCCAGCACCTGCTGGTAGACCGGCAGGATATCCTTCAGCAGACTCAGGCGGTTAAACTGTTCACCCTTGACTTTACCCAGCCAGAGATAGGTCACCGGGCCCAGCAGAACGGGTTTCACTTTATGGCCCAGCGCCAGCGCTTCATCGACTTCGTCGAGGATCTGTGTCCAGCTCAGTTTGAACTGCTGACCCTTGGTGAACTCCGGCACCATATAGTGGTAGTTGGTATTGAACCATTTGGTCATTTCAGCGGCGGCGGCAGGCTCACCGCCGGGCGCGCGGCCGCGACCGAGCCGGAACAGCGTATCGAGATCGATCGAGCCGTCTTTATTCTGATGGCGGGCCGGTACGTTACCTAACATCAGGCTGGTGGTCAGCACATGATCGTACCAGGCAAAATCACCAACCGGGAGCAGATCCACGCCCGCTTCCTGCTGTTGCCGCCAGTGGCGGGTGCGCAGCTCCCGGCCAACGGCCAGTAATTCTTGCTGGGTGCTGTTACCTGCCCAGTAGCTTTCCTGGGCTTTTTTCAGTTCGCGGCGCAGACCGACGCGAGGGAATCCGAGAGTATGGTTCAGAATGGTCATCAGTACTTACCTCGTTTGCCGCCGGTTGTCGCTGCAACCAGGCTTTTAGACGTCCAGATGTTTACACATCTATAATCCGCAGGTACTGTAGTCACCACAAGCGCAAAATGTTCACTGTCGATGTGAAGGACTCTCATGATCGAACTCAAACACCTGCGAACGTTGCAGGCACTGCGAACGACAGGTTCGCTGGCCGCAGCGGCTGCACAGCTCCATCAAACACAATCCGCCCTGTCACATCAGTTCAGTGATTTGGAACAGCGGCTGGGGTTTCGTTTATTCGTGCGAAAAAGTCAGCCGCTGCGCTTTACGCCGCAGGGAGAGATCCTGCTCAATCTGGCCGAACAGGTCCTGCCGCAGATCCAGCAGGCGCTACAGGCCTGCCACGAGCCGCATCAGACCACGCTGCGCATTGCGATTGAATGTCACAGCTGCATTCAGTGGCTCACCCCGGCGCTGAATAACTTTCGCCAGAACTGGCCGCAGGTGGTGATGGATTTCAAATCGGGGGTAACTTTCGACCCGCAGCCCGCCCTGCAACAGGGAGAGCTGGATCTGGTGCTGACGTCAGATATCCTGCCGCGCAGCGGCCTCTTCTACTCGCCGATGTTTGATTTTGAAGTCCGCCTGGTGCTCTCTCCCGATCATCCTCTCGCCCGGCGTGAACATATTAATCCTGAAGACCTCGCGAATGAGGTGTTGATGATTTATCCGGTTCAGCGCCAGCGTCTGGATATCTGGCGCCATTTTCTTCAGCCCGCGGGCATCAGTCCGGCGCTAAAAAGCGTGGACAATACGCTGTTGCTGATCCAGATGGTGTCTGCGGGAATGGGGATTGCCGCCCTGCCGCACTGGGTGGTGGAGAGTTTTGAACATCAGGGGCTGGTGGTGACTAAACCCCTGGGTGAAGGTTTGTGGAGCCGCTTATATGCAGCGGTCAGGGACGGTGAGCAGCGTCAGCCGGTTGTGGAGGCGTTTATTCGCTCGGCTCGCCAGCATGCCTGCGATAACCTTCCGCGCGTGAAAGATGCCTCCCTTCCCGGCACGCCTCTGCCCCAGTCGATTATCTCATCCTGAGCACCTTTAGCCGGTCACTGACCGGCCAAATACAGCCTGAGCGCCGCGTCTGCTGACCCCGCGCGGTTAATGCCCTGCTGGCGTTTTTTCCTGTTTCCGCTGCCATTTATCTCTATAATGCGCCCAACAGCTTTTGTTCCCTGATGAGATTGCTATGACAAATAACGACGTTCTGCGCAGCGTGCGCTACATGCTGAATTTAAGCGATACCCAGGTAGTCAGCATTCTGGCGCTGGCAGAAAGCGAAGTGGCCGAAGCTGAAGTAAACAGCTTCCTGAAAAAAGATGATGAAGCGGGGTTCCGCGCCTGCCCGGACGTCATTATGGGCTATTTTCTTAACGGGCTGATTTTCTCCCGTCGCGGCAAGAGTGAAGACGCCCCCGCCCCTTCTATTGAGCGGAAGATGACCAATAACATCATTATGAAAAAGCTTCGGGTCGCGTTCGATTTAAAGACAACCGATATTCTTGAGATATTAAAACTGGCAGACTTTGCCGTGGGACAATCGGAAATTGGGGCCATTTTCCGCAAGCCAGGGCATAAGAACTACCGTGAATGCGGCGACCAGATTCTGCGAAACTTTTTGAAAGGTTTAACGAAGAAAATTCGTCCGGCAGCGAAGTAAACCTCGCGCCGCAGCGTGGGCAGCGTGGGCAGCGTGGGCAGCGTGGGCAGCGTCACTCTGCTCACGCCGGTTACCCCTGACCACCTTTTTCCCCCTGCCTCTTTACCACAGCCTCCCTTTTGCTTCTTATTTATCCCGATTTAACAGATATAACCATTTGGATTAAGTACTATTTTATCCTGATCCATCCTCTCATAACATTACCGCTCACCTTGAGGGGTGCACACACTGTATTTTTTCAAATCAAGGATTGAGGTAATGACTATGCGAGTTCTAACCAGTACTGAAGTAGCAACCGTTAGCGGCGCAGGTAAGGTTCAGGAAAAAATGTCCGGAATATTTGGTTCATTTTTCTCAGATATCTTTAAAACACTAACCTTTGCAGCCGAACTGGGTTATAGCGAACAGCAGTTCAATGATGCAGGTAAAGATCTGGGCGACCGTATTGGTGCCCGTATTGAAGACAGGCTAAGCAAAATCACTGACTGTATTAATACGTTGATCAAATAATAAAAGCGCCGTCTTTCGCCGGGGAAGGTGACCCTTTCCCCGGCTTTATCAGGCCAGACTGTACGTTATCGTTTATTTACAATCCACTTCTTGTGTACCCAGAGCGAAACGCAAATCACTGCGGCACCGATCAGGAAACTCGGCCAGTGCGGCTGCCTTTGCCAGATAACCAGATTAACCAACAGCCCGGCCGGCACATGCATATTATTCATTATCCCCAGCGTCCCGGCGTCAACCTGAGTGGCACCATAATTCCACATAAAGTAGCCGAGACCCGAAGCCACCACGCCCAGCCAGATGAGTATCCCCCACTGGAATGACGTCGTGGGCAGCCTGTGGGGATTGCCCCAGAGAAACCAGGCCGCGACGGCAATAGCGGCGGCACCCAGATAGAACCAGGAGAACGCAGTATGCTGCGGCACGGGCCGAATTTCCTGTAGACGCTTATATCCCACCAGCCCAATCGCAAAGCAGATATTCGCCAGCTGAACCAGCAGCAGACCGAACCAGAAATGATCGCTGATTTTGTCGTAGCGAATAATGGCCGCTCCCACCACCGCCAGCAGAGCACTGAACAGGTAGCCCGCACGTATGCCACGACCACTTAGCACATCGTAAATCAACGTCACCCAGAGCGGGGTAAGCACGGTAAAAAGCAGAAAATCCGACACGCTAAGATAGAGAAAAGCCTGGAAGCTGATCAAGTACATAATGCCCAGCTGCATCGCCCCGACGGCCATATACAGCAGAATGGTCGACATCCGTTGGCCGCGAAAACGTAAAAAGGGCAGGAAAACAACTGCGGCAAGCAGCAGACGGATCAGCACGGAGAAGACGCTATCGACCTGCCCCGCCAGGTACTCGCCTATAAGGCTGAAAGAAAAGGCCCACAGGACTGTGGTGACAATCAGTAACGTCACAATGATTCACTCGGCAGTAAAAGGGGCCGTAGTGTAGCGAAAACCCCGGGTGTACAGGAAAATATCTGGTTTAGGGGTTTGAGGGCCAATAGAACTAAAACACACGCCAATGAGATAATTTACTGTTTAATATGTCCAACAATTCATCAAACGCCCACTCACCGCAACGCTGGTGTTTAACGATTTGTTGACGGCATAATGGGGCTGGACTTCACTCCCCCTTCTTTTTAAGGAAGAAAAACGGTGTTTCGCCAGGAAGCGATCGATAACCACAACCTGAGATCGCGCGGTCGGGCATTGCTGTTACCCGGCACTCCCTTTTGGCTCACGGCAGGGCTCTGCCTGTTTTTTCTCATTGCTTTTCTTACCCTGGCGATCGCCGCCGGCGCCCCCATTTACCAGATTCACCTCAGCAAAAGCACCCGCAGCGGGGTGGTCATCGATAACCAGCAGCGGGATATCGATGACCAGCGGGCACGCATTGCGCAAATCATCAGCCGACTGGAAAGCAGCAAGCAGGCCACGCTTACCATGCTGAAAAACAGAAGGCGCAATATACCGCCGCGTTCATCCGTTCCGCCGACATCCTCCGGCGTGCCCAGGAAGGGATACGTATTATGAAGGAGAATATGGGGAACTACCGGCACTATCAGACGAAGGGGCTGATCAATAAGGATCAGCTCACCAACCAGGTAGCGCTGTATTACCAGCAGCAGAACAACCTGCTGGGCCTGTCCGGCCAGAACGAACAGAATGGCTGCAGATCACCACGCTGGAAAGCCATATCCATATCCAGGCCACCGAAGTTGACAACCAGATTTACCAGATGGAGCTGCAGAAGGAGCGGCTCAACATCGCCACCGGTGACAAGGTCAATGTGCGTTGTTTGAAGACCGATAGCTGCAAATCACTTTACAAAAGATAATGATTATTAAGTCTGGATTTAGGTTGTAGCGTGTAATCTGGTTGCGGAATTAATGACTAATTTTTTGATAAAAGGATATATTCGATGAAAAAGCTGTCTACAGTTCTCCTTTCTTCGCTTGTTCTCTTCTCATTTTCTTCAGTAGCGGCTGAAGATTTACATAGTAAATTGATTATTCAGGCTATCCCATCCTCTGAGGGGACGGTAGTGGTTGAAGGACAGCCTAAGTACGAAAAAACGTTCAAGGTGACTGTATATAGCAACATCAAAAAGCCGATTGAATTAACTGGTTTTGTCGGCTGCTACAAAGCCTTCGATGATAAAGGCAAGGAGTTTGATGAGCGTACCGTGCAGTTGGATCTACTGGGAACTCTGAAGGAAGGAGCTAAAGAAGGCAAAGTATCTTTCGTCAGCGACGATGAATCTGTCTACAATGCCAAATTTGTAAAATGGTCTTCCCAGTGCCCAGGTCTGGCGAAACGCCCCAATAAGTAACACCTGAATTACGACTACATCAAATACAAAAATCTGGAGCCTGTAATTTAAATTGTGTATCTGCCTGTTTTTGATATTTTCACTTCAACAACGGAGACAGGCAAATTATGGACGAAAAGAAACTCAGGGCCCTTTCGTCTTCCAGAATTTTATATACCGTAGAGCGGGCGATGTTTAGCTCCCTGGCTATCGCTGTAGCGCCCTTACCTTCCTGCCTAAGAGAAAGCACAGCGTTACGGGCGATGGTGCGTTTGCGGCCAAACCTGACGCCTTTGAGCTTTGCTGCCGGCCTGGCCTTCGTTGGTACGCTCCAGTATTCTGCGCCGTTCGGCCTCAGAACAACAATTTCCATGACGAAATGGTGGAGCAGTACGGGCGGGTAACGCGTTTTCTTCCGGCGGTATGGCGCGACCTGTATTTCCAGGCAGCGACAGCCGGAGAACATACGCTGTCCGCCATTCTTAATCTGACGGAACTGAACGGCTCGAAAAAGCGCATCCTGGACGATGCGCCTGAACATATTATTACCGGCCCCTGGAAACGCCTGGTGTACGATGCGGAGGTTCATATCTGCCACGACGGTAAATATCCTTCCCTGACTATCAGCAGCCTGGAGAAACTGAATGAGCCTCCATCGTTGCATCGTCTCAACAGTCAGGTAAGGCAGCTGCTCCCGCCGGTAGATTTGACGGAACTGTTGCTTGAGATCGATGCCAGAACGGGATTTACACGTGACTGATATCACCTTTTTGCCTCACCAGAAAAATGTAAACATGTGACGAAAGACATATAAAACATCCATTTGACATAAACCAGTAACATTTGCGCCCTTCTTCACGGTTCGCTTAGCCCCTCTCATTTATCCTGTGCGCGAAATGGAACATGGGATCGTACGAAAAGGTTCGACCACTCCTGCCAGGCGCCTCAGGGCGTCAATAAAACAAATAAACCGCGCCATTGGAGGCCAAATGCTAAGTATTTTTAAGCCAGCTGCGCACCAGCCACGGGTAGACGAGAAGCAAATCGATCCGCTATACCGCAAACTGCGCTGGCAAATTTTCCTCGGTATCTTCTTCGGCTACGCCGCCTATTATCTCGTACGTAAGAACTTTGCCCTGGCAATACCTTATCTGGTCGATCAGGGTTTCTCACGCGGCGATCTGGGCTTTGCCCTGTCAGGCATCTCTGTTGCCTATGGCATCTCAAAATTTATCATGGGATCCGTCTCTGACCGTTCTAATCCACGCGTTTTCCTGCCTGCCGGGCTGATCCTTGCCGCCGCCGTCATGCTGTTTATGGGATTTGTCCCCTGGGCTACCTCCAGCATCATGGTGATGTTTGTGCTGCTGTTTCTCTGTGGCTGGTTCCAGGGAATGGGATGGCCGCCGTGCGGAAGGACTATGGTGCACTGGTGGTCACAGAAGGAGCGTGGAAGAGTGGTTTCCATCTGGAACTGCGCCCACAACGTCGGTGGCGGTATTCCGCCTCTGCTCTTTCTGTTGGGGATGGCCTGGTTTAACGACTGGAAAGCGGCACTCTATATGCCAGCATTCGGGGCCATCGTGGTGGCGATGATTGCCTTTGCCCTGATGCGCGATACGCCTCAGTCCTGCGGGTTGCCGCCAGTGGAGGAGTACAAAAACGACTATCCCCCTGACTATAACGAAAAGCAGGAGCAGGAGCTGACTGCCCGGCAAATTTTTATGCAGTACATTCTGCCTAACAAACTGCTGTGGTACATCGCGCTGGCGAACGTATTCGTCTACCTGCTGCGTTACGGCATTCTCGACTGGTCGCCCACCTATCTGAAAGAGGTGAAGCATTTCGCCCTGGATAAGTCCTCATGGGCCTATTTCCTCTATGAGTATGCCGGGATCCCTGGCACGCTGCTGTGCGGCTGGATGTCGGACAAAATCTTTAAGGGGAACCGTGGCGCGACCGGCGTATTTTTTATGGTGCTGGTCACCATTGCCACCGTGGTGTACTGGATGAACCCGGCCGGGAATCCGGGCATTGATATGGCCTGCATGATTATTATTGGCTTCCTGATCTACGGTCCCGTCATGCTCATCGGGCTCCATGCGCTGGAGCTGGCCCCGAAGAAAGCGGCGGGTACCGCAGCCGGTTTTACCGGCCTCTTTGGCTATCTTGGCGGTTCAGTCGCGGCCAGCGCCATTGTGGGCTACACGGTGGATTACTTCGGCTGGAATGGCGGCTTTATCATTATGGTGGGCGGCTGTGTGATGGCGGTACTTCTGCTGGTGCTGACCATGTTCAGCGAGAAAAAACACAAACAGCGGCTGAGTCAGACTGAATAACAGCAAACGGAGAAGCAGATGAAACTGAATACGCTACTGGTCGCCGTGATGATGAGCGCCGCCTTTTGTGCGGTGGCCGCGCAGGATAAAGTAGTCATTGCCCATCGCGGCGCAAGCGGCTATTTGCCTGAACACACGCTCCCCGCCAAGGCGATGGCCTACGCGCAGGGTGCCGATTTCCTTGAGCAGGACCTGGTCATGAGCCGGGACGATCGCCTGGTGGTGCTGCACGATCGCTACCTTGACCGTGTTACCGACGTTGCCGAACGCTATCCTGATCGCGCGCGCAGCGACGGGCGCTATTATGCGATCGACTTCACCCTGGCGGAAATCAAAGGCCTTAAGTTTACCGAAGGCTTTAGCATTAAAAATGGCAAGAAGGCGCAGACCTTCCCCGGCCGTTTCCCTATGGGCCAGTCAGATTTCCGCGTACATACCTTTGAAGAGGAGATCGAATTTATTCAGGGACTGAATCATTCAACCGGTAAAAATATTGGTCTCTACACCGAAATCAAAGCCCCCTGGTTCCACCGCAAGGCGGGTAAGGATATCTCCGCGAAGGTACTCGACGTCCTGAAGCAGTATGGCTATACCCGCAAAAGCGACAACGTTTATCTGCAATGCTTTGATTACAACGAAGTGAAGCGGATTAAAACTGAGCTGGAGCCCGCCAGAGGGATGAATCTGCGCATGGTACAGCTGATTGCGGAAACGGCGGATAAAGAGACGCAGGAGCAGCAGAAAGGGAAATGGGTCAACTACAGCTACGACTGGATGTTCAAGCCTGGCGCGATGAAAACCATTGCGCAGTATGCCGACGGCATTGGCCCCGACTACCATATGCTGGTGGCTGAGGGGTCAACGCAAGGCCACATACGCCTGACGGATATGGTGAAGGAAGCTCACGACAGCAATATGGTCGTCCATCCCTATACCGTGCGGGCAGATCAGCTCCCCGTCTGGGCAGACAGCGTCAACGAACTGTATGACGTGCTCTATAATCAGGCGAACGTCGACGGATTGTTTACCGACTTCCCGGATAAAGCCGTTAGTTTCCTGCATCACTAACGCGGTTCGTCGTTAATCCTTTTTCCGCCCCATCACCGGGGCGGAAATCCGCACGGTTTAAACCTGATGTAGCTGACGCAGATAGTGGCATACGGCGTTGTCAGCGTTGCTGCCAATCACTTCCAGCTCCGGCAGCAGATCCCTCAGTCGCTGGTGAGAATTGCTCATAATGCAACCCTTGCCCGCCATACTCAGCATCTCTTTATCGTTCATGCCGTCACCAAACGAAATGCACTCTTTCAGTGAATAGCCCAGAGAGCGGGAAACGGCATCCAGCGCGTGGCCCTTTGATACGCCGCCCGCCATCACCTCCAGGCAGGTCGGCAGCGAAAAGCTGACGTTTACGCGATCGCCCCAGCGGGCAATCAGCGCCTCTTCGAGTGGGATCAGCAGTTCCGGTTTACCACAGGTAAAGAAGACCTTGCTGATGCCGTCCGTGGGCAGTGCGCCCGGCTGGTAGACCTGATAGTTGAAGTCTGACTCACGGAAAAAGTCCATCTCTTCCGGCCGGTGCCGGTTAAGAAACCACTCTTCATCACGGTAGATGTTGGTGAAAATATCCTGGTGATCGTGGTGCATCGCAAACAGCTCACGGGCGATATCCTCATCCAGATTCTGGCTGAAAACCAGTTCGCCCGCGGTGTTATGTACCCGAGCACCGTTAGAGGTGATCATGAAAGCATCAATACCCAGGCTGTCGCGCATCTGCGCCACGTCAATATAGTGACGGCCGGTAGCAAAGATAAAATGCACGCCTTTTTGCGTCAGAAGCTGAAGCGTTTCGCGGGCAAAGGAGGACAAACGGTGGTCGGGCGACAGCAGGGTGCCATCAAGATCGGAAGCAACAATAGGGTACATAAAACCTCTGGTTAATCGGTTAGCGGACAGCGTGACCTGTCGGTTAAGGGTAATATCTGAGCGGGGCAATCAGGGATGCCGGGCAAAAAAAGCCACGATGGCATCCAGTGCTTCGGCACGCATGCTGTCTTTTTCAAACAAGATCTCATGACGCGCACCGACGATAACCTTCGGTTTTCCCCCTTCGCAGGGTTGACCCGCGGCAGTCATGGCCTGGCAAAACAGATCCTGGGCCCGGTTATCAACCACCTTATCCTCGCCGGCCTGCAGCAGCAGCAGCGGCGTTGAGATTTCTTTGGCCTTACTGAGAATACTTTTACCGGCCTGAACGCCTTCGCGCACCCAGTGCCAGGTGGGTCCCCCGACGCGCAGCTGCGGATCGTCCGCATAAAAGCGCAAATTTCGCCGGTAGCGTTCGCGGCTATGGGTCAGGTCGTTGATGCCAAAGGGCCGCGCCCGCCATTTTCCGGTGCCGGGCGCATAACCTTCGCGCAGACCGGGACGCTTATCCGTCCAGTTCAGAATACGCTGTGCCACCCAGTCAGGCATCGACAGATAGATACCAAACATCGGCGACGCCAGTGCCACCGCAGCAAAAGCGTTGGGCTGGCGGGCCAGCATCAGCGTCAGGATGGCACCGCCCATCGAGTGGGCCAGCGCATAGCGATGCCGATAGGGGCGGCTGACAATCTCTTTCAGATAGAGCGTTTCCAGGTCGTCAACGTAGTGTTCAAACGCGTCCACATGTCCGCGATGGGGATCCGACAGCAGCCGCCCGGATCGCCCCTGCCCGCGATGATCGGGGATCAGCACGTCATAGCCACAGTGAAAAAGATCCCAGGCCAGTTCGGGATATTTCACATAGCTCTCGATACGTCCGGGAGAGAGTAAAATAACCTTGTCGTGGTGCGCCGCATGAAAGCGAACGTAGCGGATAGGGATGTTATTTACGCCGTTAAATTCACCCTCTTCACGCGTCTGCCAGAACGCCAGCAGCGGCCCGGTGGCAAATGCCGCAAACGCTTTTTCCCGCGTTGGCCAGCCGTTACGATGGTTTGTCATCCGCTCATCGCTCACATCGTTAAACGCTCTGCATGACCCCGTGTCAGCCCGTAGCGCAACCCTTTAATATGTCGTATTGTGTCATACTTCTGCCTGTCCAGGGAGCCTTAACCAATGACCATCGAATGGTGGATTACCTACCTTTTAACCACCACTGTGTTGAGCTTATCGCCGGGTTCCGGCGCGATAAATACCATGAGCACCGGTATCAGTCACGGCTTTCGCGGGGCCGCCGCCTCTATTTCCGGTCTTCAGGTGGGTCTGTCGCTGCACATTCTGCTGGTTGGGATCGGGCTGGGCGCGCTATTTTCCCATTCGGTACTGGCGTTTGAAATACTCAAGTGGGCGGGTGCCGCTTATCTGGTGTGGCTGGGCATTCAGCAGTGGCGTGCAGGCGGAGGCATCGATCTTCAGGCGGTAGCAAAAGCGATGCCGCGCCGCAGGCTGTTCAGGCGGGCGATTCTGGTCAATCTGACCAATCCGAAGAGTATCGTTTTTCTGGCCGCGCTGTTTCCCCAGTTTATCATTCCTCATCAGCCGCAGCTGATGCAGTACCTGATTCTGGGCGTCACTACCGTGGTGGTCGATATCATCGTGATGATTGGCTACGCCACGCTGGCAACGCGCATTGCGGGCTGGATTAAGGGGCCCCGGCAGATGACGCGACTGAACCGAATTTTTGGCGGAATGTTTATGGCAGTGGGTGCCCTGTTAGCTTCAGCGCGACGCATGGCATAAAGCAAACAGGCTGAACCCGATGGACGCTATCGTTCCCTGGGTATATAAACCCGATTAAGCGTCAGTCTTCATCATCAATATGCTCCTTGATCATCATCAGGAAGGGTTTTCCAAAACGCTCCAGTTTTCGTTGCCCCACGCCGTTGATACTGAGCATTTCCGAGGCGTTCACGGGCATCTGCTCCGCCATCTCAATAAGCGTGGCATCGTTAAAGACCACGTACGGCGGGATATTTTCTTCGTCGGCAATCGCTTTGCGAAGCTTACGCAGTTTGGCAAACAGCTTACGATCGTAATTACCGCCGAACGATTTCGGACTGCCGCTGCGTGGTTTAACGCTGACCAGGCGCGGCACCGCCAGCATCAGCGGCGTTTCGCCGCGCAACACGGGCCGGGCCGCTTCGGTAAGCTGTAGCGCGGAATGCATGGCGATATTCTGCGTCACCAGGCCCAGATGGATCAGCTGACGCAGCACGCTGACCCAGTGCTCGTTGGACTGCTCCCGCCCGATGCCGTAGACCGGCAGCTTGTCGTGTTGCATGTCGCGGATCCGCTGGTTATTCGACCCGCGCAGCACCTCAACAATGTAGCTCATGCCAAAGCGCTGCCCGACGCGGTAAATCCCCGAGAGTGCTTTCTGCGCCTCTACCAGGCCATCGTAGCGACGCGGCGGATCGAGGCAGATATCACAGTTATCACAAGGCTGCTGACGGCCTTCACCAAAATAGTTGAGCAGCACCAGACGGCGGCAGGTCTGCGCCTCAGCGAAGGCCCCCATCGCATTCAGCTTGTGACGCTCAATGTCCTGTAGCGGCCCGGGCGCTTTTTCGTCCAGGCAGCGACGCAGCCACGCCATATCTGCCGGATCGTACAGCATCAGCGCTTCGGCCGGCAGGCCGTCACGGCCGGCGCGCCCCGTCTCCTGGTAATAGGATTCGATATTACGGGGGATATCAAAGTGCACCACGAAGCGCACGTTGGGTTTATTGATGCCCATGCCAAAGGCGACCGTTGCCACAACAATTTGCAGATCGTCGCGCTGGAAGGCTTCCTGTACCTGCGCGCGGTGGGCATTGTCCATACCGGCATGATAGGCACCTACGCTCATACCCCGGCTTTGCAAACGAGCCGCGGTATCTTCAACCTTGGCGCGGCTGTTGCAGTATATAATCCCGCACTTGCCGCGCTGATCCTGCACGTAGCGGATCAGCTGTTCGGTCGGCTTAAATTTTTCTACCAGCGTATAGCGGATGTTGGGACGGTCAAAGCTGCTAACCTGAATCAGCGGGTCGTTGAGCTGAAGCAGCCGGGCAATATCGTTTCTGGTGGTTTCATCGGCGGTAGCAGTCAGCGCCATCACCGGCACGTCCGGTAACCGCTGGCGCAGCTGCCCCAGCGCGCCATACTCCGGCCGGAAATCGTGTCCCCACTGGGAGATGCAGTGCGCTTCATCCACGGCCAGCATCGCCGGATTCCAGTGCATCAGTCCGTCAAGGAAGTTATCCATCATCAGACGTTCGGGCGCAATATAGAGCAGCCTGATCCGCCCGGTGCGACAGCCCGCCATCACTTCCTGCTGTTCTTCACGCGTCTGCGTTGAATTCAGACAGGCCGCCGCCACGCCGTTGGCCAGCAGCTGGTCCACCTGATCTTTCATCAGTGAAATAAGGGGAGAGACCACCAGCGTCAGGCCTTCGCGGACCAGAGCGGGAATTTGATAGCACAGCGACTTACCGCCGCCGGTAGGCATCACCACCAGGCAGTCTCGCCCTTTCAGCGACGCCTGAATAATCGTTTGTTGTCCGGGGCGAAACTGCTGGTAGCCGAAGGTATCCTGCAGGACCTGTTCCGCCAACGCTTCCTGATTTATTACTGCTGCCGTAGACACATATTCCCCAAATCTGATGATGAGTGGGCCAGCGCCAGGTGGCCCACCCCGAGAGCTTTAAAACAGGTCGTTCAGCATCACGCCGACGCCAATACGCGTCTGGCGATGATTGTAGTCAATCAGTGATTCACCGTAGCCGCTAAACAACTGGGTGTAGAAGCGCATATGCTCACTGAGTGGATAACTCCAGCCCATCTCCGCGCCGCCGTAACCGGTGTTCCAGTTATAGTTGCTCTTCACGCTGAAGATGCTTTCGCCCCACTGATAGCCTACCGTCAGGCGATAATACCCCATGTACTTAGTGATATCTGGGTTATCATCATTATTTTCACTTTCTGGAATGCGGTACCAGGGTTTAGCTTCCACCATCCAGTTACCGTTCTGCGCCATCAGTCGGGCGTATACGCGGTTCCAGCTACGGGAAGTCGGATCGGAACGTCCGTTGGACTCATGGTTCAGGCCCGTTTCCACATCGCGCAGCGTCCAGCCCGCGAACGAATAATCCGTTGCCCAACCGATGAAAATTTGCGGCTGATAGTTCGTTTCGCGGAACGGGGATGAGCCGCCCCGGTTCGAGATCTGCCACCAGGAGTCCTGAGTATAGGAGGCCGCCAGCACCGAGTTATCGCCCGCAATTCCACGCCACAGCGGAAACGCCAGACTTAGCTGAAACTTTGCCTCGTCGTGCTTCGCCTTATTCGCCCAGTTATATGACTTAATCGCCTCTTTATTGATGCTGCTGGTATCGGTATAAATGATGTAATTACTTTCATAGGGATAAAGCACAAAGGGGTTGTCATGCTTTTCCAGCAGGTTAGCAATGATACTGCCGCGCACGGCAGGCTGGTCATGTACTTCCGTGACCGTCGCTTCCTGTGCCAGTACTAACGAGGGAAACAGGAGTGCTGTCATCAGCAATCCTTTGAGCATAGCCATATGTGTTCTCCAGAATTGAACGTAATGTGGGTAAAAAGCACGCCATTCTACACAGAAACGTCGGGGGGCATTAGTGCTGATTGTATAAAGTAAAACGCGGCAGAGGCTGAGCGTATAACAGTGATGCCGTTGCCCACTCTCTCTGTGCCATTTTGCCACAAAGGAAACGCCTTATGACCTCAGCCGTCTCTCTGCCTCAGGACGCTGCCCGGCGCCTGATCGGAGATATATTTGTCTATGATATGCCGTTCAATCAGTCACTGGGCCTGCGCCTGGATCGTCTGGAACCCGACTATGCCGAACTCAGTTTTGACAACCAGACAAAGCTGGTGGGTAACGTGGCGCAACAGATCCTGCACGGCGGGGTGATTGCCGCCGTACTGGACGTTGCCGCGGGGCTGATTTGCGTGAGCAGCGCCCTCACCCGTCAGGAGAGCATCACCGAAGATGAACTGCGTCAGCGACTTTCGCGCATGGGCACCATTGATATGCGCGTGGATTATCTGCGGCCGGGCCGGGGAGAGCGTTTTATCGCCAGCAGCAGTCTGCTACGCGCGGGGAACAAAGTGGCCGTTGCCCGGGTGGAGCTGCACAATGACATAGGGGTCTACATCGCCAGCGCGACGGCAACCTATCTTGTCGGCTAGTAAAAACTAAACGTTATCTGCCTGTACAGCTTTACGAACAAACATCTGCCTCCTATCCACTCATTTAACGGAGTAAACTTTCATGGACGCGCAACAAACGCGACAGGGCGTACTGTTCGCCCTGGGTGCCTATTTTATCTGGGGCGTAGCACCTGCCTACTTCAAGCTGATTCAGGAGGTGCCGCCCACGGAAATCATGACACACCGGGTTATCTGGTCATTTTTCTTTATGCTGCTGTTGGTTAGCCTTTGCCGGAACTGGGAGAGCGTAAAGCTTACGCTTCGTCAGCCGAAGAAAGTGCTGCTGCTGGCGCTTTCCGCCACGGTGATAGCCGGTAACTGGCTGCTGTTTATCTGGGCGGTGAATAACCAGCATTTGCTGGAGGCCAGCCTGGGCTATTTCATTAATCCACTGCTCAACGTGCTTGTGGGGATGGTGTTTCTGGGGGAGCGTTTCCGGCGGGCACAGTGGCTGGCAGTGGCGTTGGCCGCCTGCGGCGTCCTGCTACAGCTGTGGAAGTTTGGCTCGGTACCGGTCATTGCGCTGGGCCTGGCGGTGACATTTTCCTTGTACGGCCTGCTGCGCAAGAAGATTGGGGTGGATGCCCAGACCGGCATGCTGATTGAAACCACCTGGCTGCTCCCGGCGGCCGCCATTTATCTTTTCGTCGTGGCCGACAGCCACACCAGCCATCTGAGCCAGAATACGTTACATCTTAACCTGCTGCTGATTGCCGCAGGGGTGGTGACCACCGTCCCGCTGATGCTGTTTACCGCCGCCTGCACGCGCCTGCGCCTCTCCACTGTCGGTTTTTTTCAGTACCTTGGCCCGACGCTGATGTTCCTGCTGGCCGTTATCTTTTACGGCGAACAGATGACGCCGGATAAAGTCCTCTCTTTTAGCTTTATCTGGGCCGCGCTGGCGGTGTTTATTTTTGATGCAATATGGACGTTCAGGCGCAGACAGCCGGTACCCGTCTGATATGTGACATTCACCCTGGCGGTCAGGGTGGATGTCATCCACACGGCGGCGTCAGAGCCAGTTTTTGCGCTTAAAGTAGGCGTAAGGCGCCAGCCCCGCCAGGATCATCAGAGCAATCGCGCCGGGGTAACCAAAGCTCCACTTCAGCTCCGGCATAAACTCAAAGTTCATGCCGTAGCTGGAGGCCACCAGCGTTGGCGGCAGGAACACCACGGAGACCACCGAGAAGATTTTGATGATGCGGTTCTGTTCGATATTGATAAAGCCCATCGCCGCCTGCATCAGGAAGTTCACCTTCTGGAACAGCGATTCGTTATGCGGCAGCAGCGATTCGATGTCGCGCAGAATTTCCCGCGCCTGCTCCAGCTGATTGCCCGGCAGGCGAGCCTTACGCACCAGGAAGTTAAGCGCGCGCTGGGTATCCATCAGGCAGAGGCGAACCTTCCAGCCGATATCTTCCAGTTCCGCCAGCGTTGACAGCGCTGAGTCAAACTCGTCACCCTGCTGTCCTTCCATAATAACCCGGCTGAGCTTTTCCAGATCGCTGTAGATGTTTTCAATTTCATCCGCCAGCTGTTCGATTTTCGTTTCAAACAGGTCCAGCAGCAGCTCCCAGGCATTACCGTCAATCAGCACCTGATTACGTGCGCGCATGCGATAAAGACGGAACGCAGGCAGTTCGCGCTCGCGCAGCGTGTAAAGACGGCCTTCACGGATGGTAAATGCCACCGTGGAGTTACCGGCGTGGTCGTCCGCATCTTCATAGAAGAAAAAAGAGTGGATATGCAGGCCGTCTTCGTCTTCAAAGAAACGGGCAGATGCCTCGATGTCTTCCAGTTCAGGACGGGTTGCCAGGCTCTGGCCCAGCTCGTTCTGCACGCGATCGCGCTCGTTCTCTTCAGGCTCAACCAGGTCAACCCAGACCGAACTGACCAGCTCATCGCCAGGTTCTTCCAGCTCGAGACGGATCAGGCGGCTGTGATCAAGTTTAAATGCGCTCAGCATAGCTGTACTCCCAAATCGCAATAACGTGGGACTGGCGCTTGAACACGGGGCGTTTCAGGTCGATATGACTCAGAGCGACGCAAAGCGGAGGTCGCCAACAACCACGAAGGCTATCGGCAGAGGAGGATAGCCTTAGGAGTTGTACCTGTTATCCAGGTCAATGAGCCAGTATCTACTGGGTGTGTCCAAGGCGAATGTCCTCTTAGGGTAATGGTGCGCGCATGTTACGCTGTGCTGAAAATGGCGTCAACAGCAACCCCGGATAATAAGGATTCCAATGAAACAGATTACCCGTTCCGACTTAAGACACATGAGTGAACAGGCTGCCAGCGTGGCCCGACTGCGTTCACACCGCACGCTGCATGAAGAACTCAGCGATCCGGTACAACGTCTGGCCATCGCCATGGAACCGCGTACCTATATCCGCCCGCACCGCCATCCGCAAACCTGGGAGTTGCTCACGCCGCTAAAGGGCCGCTTTGTGGTGTTGCAGTTTAACGACGCAGGAGAAGTGACCCATCGTATCGTGCTGGGCGAAGATATTTTGTTACAGGAAATACCCGCTTTTAGCTGGCATGCGGTGCTGTCTCTGGATGAAGGCGGCGTAATTTTTGAGGTGAAACATGGCCCATATCAGGCGCTGACGGAAGATGACTGTCAGCACTGGGCACCGCAGGAAGGTGCCGAAGGAACGGCTGAAGTGATGGCCTGGTATGCCAGCGCACAGCCGGGCGACCGCTATTTGAAATAATTATCTTAATCTTTGGTTCAGTGGGTTACAGACCTCATTATACTTAACTTACCCGGCAGGTAGTTAAACATTATCCAGAGGGGTTTAAGGCCGGATGCCGCAGGGGGGATAATGATCCGTTCGCGGTAGCCGGTATCCCCCGCAGCGGGCAGCGTTTCGACAACCGGCGCGGGCTGAGTTCCGCTGTTATTGCCGGTATGGATAATCGCTTCCGGGATTTGCGGCACCTGAGGCGTGAGCGGCCCGCTGCCTGGCGCTTTATCCGGAGTGATTAAGACCGGTACTCTGACCCCGGCATCATCACAAAGATCATAATGATAGAATCCGGTGTCCGCATCACTCCAGGCGGAAAGGTGTACAACAGGAACATTGACCGGTTTTTCATGACGCACCAACGCCACCTTCAACAGGTTATCCTGCAACACCAGTTGCGCGGTCAGTGACAGTGCTATCGTATCACCGACCCTGTTCAGGGCTGCGCTATCCGTCAGCCCCAGCACATCAGCGGGCAGCATAACGGTGCTGATATCGGTGTCAGTGAAATCTATCGCGGTCAGCGTCACCGCCGCGGGCAGAGTGTGCGATGTTTCCTGCAACGTTTTTCGCGCCTCTTCAGCTCTTTGCCATAACCGGTCGGCTTCCTCGCCAGCAAAGGTAACGCTGCCCAATTGATGCCCGGCAAAACTCAGCGGTGAACGGCTGGATTCTGCCTCTGCGGCAAACCCGCGCAATACCACGGTTCCGGCGACAGCCAGTTTGGTTTGCGCCCACGCCTGCTGTTCCTCCAGCGTTTTTTGCGGCATAAAAGAGGGCGGTGCCGGTACACCAAAAGCGGGAATATCAATTTTTATATCGGGCGGAGAGATCGGTTCAGTGACCGGGAGAGTGGCCGCTATGCTCTCGGCAATTTCCTGCCAGGCTGCATCAATGGAGGGAATTGACTGTTGCAGGGACTGCCGTGTTTTCTCTATTTCCTCACTGAGTTGTTCAGCGGATTTAATATTAGCGGCGACCATCGCCGTGCTGAGATAATCCTGCAGATCCTGCTTTCTTTGCTGGCGATACGCCTCTACCGCCTTGCGGTTCTCCTCCGCGCGATGCTGAGAAAAACGCTGGCTGGCCGCCTGATACATCGCCTCATAGCGGGTGTTAATTTCTGCAGCACTTTCACGTAACGCAACCAACTCAGCTTCATATGCAGCAACCGACCCGTTTAACGCGGCGGCCTGTTGCTGCAGTTGGTCGGCTCCGGCAGTATCGCCTTTGGCGCGGAGCAGATCCGTTTCGGCCAGCAGCGCCGCTGCGCTGGCACGGATATGGCTTATGTCAAAAATTTTAACCTGTACCAGTTGCCGGGCATAGCTGTTTTCACGCAGCAACTGGTTTTCTTCTGCGGTAAACAGGGGAAGGGTGTAGCTGTCGCTCCGGATACGGGGCAGTGATTCGTTCAGCAGCGTTTGCAAAGACTCAATGGCCCAGACGGTCTGCTGTTTTCGGGCGAGTTCGTTGAGTTTTTTTGGTTAACGGGTGCCATGATTTCAACCACCGAGACATACAGCGGTGGCTGCCCGGACCCGGTGGGAAAATGCACAATGGCATCATGAGTGTTATTGCCCCCTGCGGGGATCACTGCGCCAGGCTGCGCCTCTTTAACTTCCGTAAACACCGCCGAGGGTTGACTGAGCGCCGGTTTGGTTTCATCCGAAAGCTGAATATGCACCGGCGGCATACCCGGTACCACGCTAACCTGATAGACATCCGGTCGCGCGGTACTGACCGCCTGCACTACCTGAACCTGCTGCGCGGGCTGACTTTTGCCGGGGCGCACCACCGCTAACTGCTGTTTCTCCTCAACCACGACATCCTGAATACGCGCCTTAACCGCCACGGTGCCACTTTTCGGTAGTGCTTCTGGCGCGATGTTGGTGACTTTTTCCGCAGCTACCGATGCCTGTGCCTCCGGAAAGAGCGTAAGATTGATTTTACTGCTGCCTGAAGATCCGTTATTGCCGTTACCCCCACCATTCCCCTGGGGACTGGTAGAACTGCTGTTACCGCCAGTATAGTGATGCACACTCCAGCCACCGGGATCGGTGGTGGTGGTCCATCCGCCACCGCTGTTGGGGCCGCCAGCTCCGGAAACACCATTATTGGGTTTCAGCTACTGAACGGTTTCATAGTGACATTCATTCACACCGTTTCCAGCTTCGCATAGGCGGCTACCAGCCACTTAATGCCCTGCCCCTGAAACGCCACCTGAAGGCGACTGTGATCGCCACTGCCTTCCAGGTTAACGATGGTCCCTTCACCAAACTTAGCGTGACGTACCCGCTGGCCAAGCGCAAACCCGCTGTCATTTTGCGAAACCGGCGTCCCCATACGCTGGTGGCTGACCGGACGGCTGATGCTGGCGCGCAGGCGAACCTCTTCCACACACTCCTCAGGCAGTTCGCCAACGAAGCGAGAGGGGCGGTGGAAAACCTCTTTGCCGTACAGGCGGCGGGTTTCCGCAAAGGTCAGCGTCAGTTTCTGCATGGCGCGCGTGACGCCGACGTAGGCAAGCCGCCGCTCCTCTTCCAGCCTGCCGCCCTCTTCCAGCGACATCTGGCTGGGGAACATGCCCTCTTCCATTCCGACGATAAACACCTGCATAAACTCCAGGCCCTTCGCGGCATGCATGGTCATCAGCTGTACCGCGTCCTGCCACTTATCTGCCTGACCTTCGCCGGCCTCCAGCGCGGCATGCGAGAGAAAAGCCTGTAGCGGCATCAGATCTTCGTCTTCATCCTGATAGCTGTACTGCCGGGTGGCGTTGACCAGTTCCTCAAGGTTCTCGACTCGCGCCTGGCCTTTTTCACCCTTCTCCTGCTCGTACATCAGCCACAGGCCCGAATCCTTAATTACCCGGTCAGTCTGGACGTGGAGCGGCAGCTCGCTGGTTTCCTGGGCCAGCGAATCCACCAGCTCGCTGAAGCGCTGTAGCGCCGAGGCCGCGCGTCCGGCCAGCGCTTTCTCCTGCAACAGCGCGCGCGTACTCTGCCACAGCGTTAGCTGCCGCTCACGGGCGGTCTGTCTGACAACATCAAGCGTACGATCGCCGATGCCGCGCGTTGGCGTGTTCACCACGCGCTCAAAGGCCGCATCGTCATTACGGTTCGCGATTAGCCGCAGATAGGCCAGTGAGTCTTTGATTTCCTGACGTTCAAAGAAGCGCATTCCGCCATAAATACGGTAGGGCATGCTGGTTTGCAGCAGGGCTTCTTCCAGCACGCGCGACTGGGCGTTGCTGCGATAGAGAATGGCGCAGTCATTCAGCGCCCCGCCGTTTTCCATCCATACCTTGATGCGGTTGACCACATAGCGGGCTTCATCCAGCTCGTTAAAGGCGCAGTACAGGGCTATCGGCTCACCGTCGCTGTCGTCGGTCCACAGCTCTTTGCCCAGCCGACCGGTATTGTTGGCGATCAGCGCATTGGCTGCTTTCAGAATATTATTGGTCGAGCGGTAGTTTTGCTCGAGGCGGATTGTTTCCGCACCGGGGAAGTCGTTGAGGAAGCGCTGAATATTCTCCACCTGCGCGCCGCGCCAGCCGTAGATCGACTGATCGTCGTCACCCACGATAATCACTTTGCCGGTATCGCCCGCCAGCATGCGTATCCAGGCGTACTGGATATTGTTGGTATCCTGGAATTCGTCGACCAGGATATTGGTAAAGCGTTCGCGGTAGTGATTGAGGATATGCGGCTTATTAAGCCACAGTTCGTGCGCGCGCAGCAGCAGTTCGGCAAAATCCACCAATCCTGCCCGATCGCAGGCTTCCTGATAGGCCTGGTAGATGCGCAGCCAGGTTTGTTCAACCGGATTACCGTAGCTTTCAATATGCTTTGGTCGCAGCCCTTCATCTTTTTTGCCGTTGATGTACCACATCCCCTGACGGGCAGGCCACTGCTTTTCGTCCAGATTCATCGCCTTGATCAGACGCTTGAGCAGACGCATCTGATCCTCGCTGTCGAGGATCTGAAAGTCCTGTGGCAGGCTGGCATCCAGGTGATGAGCGCGTAGCAGGCGGTGCGCCAGGCCGTGGAAGGTACCGATCCACATGCCGCCCTGGCTGGTGCCTATCAGCTGCTCGATGCGGTGGCGCATTTCGGCTGCCGCTTTGTTAGTGAACGTTACCGCCATGATTGAATAGGGAGAACAGTTCTCCACCGCCATCAGCCAGGCGATGCGGTGCACCAGCACGCGGGTTTTACCGCTGCCTGCCCCCGCCAGCACCAGTAAGTTGCTGCGCGGCGCGGCAACGGCCTCGCGTTGTTTGTCATTCAAACTGTCCAGCAACTCAGAAACGTCCACAGGCACCACCAGAAAAAGAGAAAAGGAGCGTCATGCGCCCCACTGGATATTTAACCAGCCTATTATATCAGCGTAGTCAGCGATGCCAACCGTGAAATTTCCAGCGTGGGCAGCAGGCGGGCATCATCAATATGCATCAGATTGCCGCCGCGCAGGTTTATCCAACAGGCCTGCATGCCGCTGCGCACCGCGCCCGCCACGTCCGTGGTCAGGTCGTCGCCCACATGCAGAATGCTTTCCAGCGGCAGATTAAGCTTTTCTGCGGCCAGGTGATACATATCCTGATACGGCTTGGCGCGGCCGTGCGGGCCGGCTCGCAGAATAAAGGTAAAATAGCCTTCCAGACCAAACAGATGCGGATCGGCATTACCATTCGTTATCGCTATCAGCGGCAGCTTTTCCGCCAGTGCGGCAAGCGTGGTGTGGGTCTCATCCGGCACCGCAATCTGATTACGCCAGTGGGTGAAATGCGTCATCACCACCCGCGATCCCTTATCCGCTTCGCTGTCACTCAGTCCCGCCTGGCGCATCGCCAGCTCAATGGCGCGGCGGCGCCATTCGCTGACGTCGTGATAGATCTCCGGCTCCTGCTCGCGCAGGCTGTCGCGCAGCTGCTGGTAGTTCTCTACGCTGAATCCGTTAAGCGCAGGATGATACTGCTGTAAAAAAGCGTGGGATTCTTTGGTCGTACGGCGGATAACCGGGTGATTATCGTACAGCGTGTCGTCGAGATCGAACGACATCGCCGCCACAGGGCGCAGCGGGCGGTAAAAGTGCATCAGGATTTTCCTCGTTTCGCACGGGGATGGGCAGCATCGTAGACCGACGCCAGATGTTGAAAGTCGAGATGGGTATAGATTTGCGTGGTACTCAGGTTGGCGTGTCCCAGCAGCTCCTGTACGGCCCGGAGATCGCCGCTGGACTCCAGCATATGGGTGGCAAAGGAGTGGCGCAGCTTGTGTGGATGAATATGGCTGGAGATGCCCTGCTTTACGCCCCATTCGGCGAAGCGCTTCTGCACATTGCGCGTCGAGATACGCTTGCCCTGCTTTGACAGGAAAACCGCATCGTCTTCAGGCGCAAAGAGTTCACGCAGCGCCAGCCAGTGCTCCATCCAGGTTACCGCCGTCCGGCCTATGGGCAGGCGGCGCTCTTTACTGCCCTTACCCACCACCCAGACTTCACCGGACGCCAGATCAAGATGGCCGGTGTCGATCCCGACCAGTTCAGAGAGACGAAGTCCGGCGCCGTACATGATCTCCAGCATGGCCCGATCCCGCACCGCCAGCGGATCGTTAATGTCGATCTCCAGCAGGCGGTTGACGTCGTCCACGTCTATATTTTTTGGCAGGTGGCGCGGCGCGCGCGGCGTCGCAACGCCTTTTGCCGGATTGGCTTTTATCACCCCCTGGGCGACCAGCCAGTCGAGAAAGCTGCGCAGGGCGGAGAGGCGCAGCGCCAGGCTGGCGGGTTTCAACCCGGCACGACGGCTGCGCGCCGCCAGCGAGCGGACCCGGGCGGCGTCGAGCTGCCGCCAGTCGGGTAGTTTCATCTCTTCCAGCAGTACGATACAGGCGGTCAGCTGACGTTGATAATTGATTTGCGTCAGCGGGCTTAGCTGGCGTTCAACCTTAAGATAACGCAGAAAGCCCTCTACGGCGTTAAGTAGAGGCGCGTCGCTGCTCATACGCGCTCAACCCACCGCGCCAGCAGTTCGGGCAGCATCAGGGAGAGATGCTGGAGCAGCACCGTGCCCATGCCTGACTGGTAGTGCTGAGTGTCGCGGCTGCTGAAAATGAGTACGCCCAGATCGCCCTGCTCGCCCATCAGCGACAGTGCAACCGAGCCAATCGCTTTCGCCTGCGGCAGCAGCAGCAGCAGCTCGGGGCCATTCAGGCTGCCTAAGAAGTGTTGCTTATTGCCGAGACGCTGAATGCGAACGGATTCGAACGCCTGACGCGACAGCGCAAGCTGGGTGAAATCCGATGGTGCGCCTATGCGCCACTTTTCGCTGAACAGACGCACATTCGCTCCGGCCAGCCCCAGTTCGCGCGCCCAGCGATGCAGGCGGTTAAGCATTTCATGCAGGCTGGGGGCTGAGGCCAGACGGCCCTGTAGCGTTAGCAGGCGATCGAACAGCTGCTGATTGGCACTGGCCTGCTCCATCAGCAGGGTGATCTCTTCTTCCAGCTGGCCGATATGATGGCGCTGACGACCCAACTGCCATTCCACCAGGGATACGCTGCCGCGTACGGGGTGGGGCACCAGCATCTGCTCGACCTGCCGCGCATTGCGAATAAAGAAGTCCGGATGTTGCAGCAGGTAATCGCTAACGGCACGATCGTCCAGCATCAGTTCGCTGGTAACCTGTTGTTCCCCGACATATTTCATAAGTGGATAAACCCGTCATAAACGTGAGTGGCAGGGCCGGTCATATAGAGCGGATGACCGGGACCTTTCCAGGCAATATTTAAGCTGCCGCCTGGCAGATCGACCCGAACCTGTTCTGCCAGCAGCGCCTGCTGGATCCCAACCGCCACGGCCGCACAGGCACCGCTGCCGCAGGCCTGCGTCTCGCCCGCGCCTCGCTCAAAGACGCGCAGGCGGATATGCCCGCTGTCCACGATCTCCATAAAGCCGACGTTAACCCGCTCGGGGAAGCGCTCATGGCTTTCGAGTACCGGACCCAGTACCGAGACCTGCGCGGTTTTAACGCTGTCGACCTGGAGCACGCAGTGAGGATTCCCCAATGACACCACGCCGCACATTACCGTTTGCTCAGCGGCACGCATCAGGTAAAGGCTTTCGGCCTTGTTGGCGCGAAAAGGCACCTGCTGGGGTTCAAAGTTGGGTTCGCCCATATTCACGCAGACCCGCTCATCCTGGGTCACGCTGAGTACCATGCGCCCAGACTGCGTGCTGACCTGGATATCTTTTTTATTGGTCAGCCCCTTCAGGCGAACAAAACGGGCAAAACAGCGCGCGCCATTGCCACACTGGGCAACTTCACTGCCGTCAGAATTGAAAATGCGATAGTGGAAATCCAGATCGGGATCGTAGGGCGGTTCAACGATCAGCAGCTGATCAAAACCGATCCCCAGATGACGATCGGCCAGACGCCGGATCAGCTCGGGCGAGAAATAGACGTTTTGCGTAACGGCATCGACCACCATAAAGTCATTGCCCAGACCGTGCATCTTCGAGAACTGCATTTTCTGCTCCGACGAATATGTCATAGTTTACTGAGCCGACGTCGTGCCCGATTCAGTGGTCTCTGACGACGTACTGGTCTGCGTCGGATCGGTGGTGGTTGTCTGCTTCTGCGCATCCGCGCGGGTTGGCTTATAGTCGCTTGCGCTGGTTTGCTTTTTTGGCTGTTCCTGAGGAGGAAAGTAGAGCGGCCCTTTTAGTCCACATCCCGTCAGGCTGGCCACAGCCAGCACCAGCGCCATCCGGCAAATCACTTTATTCATGCTTATTCTGCTCGTTATCAGTGCCTGTTGGATGTCTATCATCGCAGGTGAAGTGCTAAAAGCAACTGAAATGGTGATCCTGTTTCTCAATTGGCGAAGCGAAGCAGGTTTGGCTTAGTGCATCTGAATGTGCTGGGCGTAATCCCCGCCCGAGGCATTATCAGATACGTTGGCGCAGAGCTGAGCGAGCGTCTGGCTGCGGAAGGGGATCACCTGAAAACGATCGTCGACCTGAACAATCTGATAAAACTGCGGCAGGTTGAAATTGATAAAGCTGGAACCGTAGGTGAAGCGATCGTGCGATGAGGAGTAGAAGCGACTGACATCGCGCACCAGCTCCTCTTTGCTGCCTTCGCAGTGGTGATAAATCTCGACCCGGTTGGTTTCATCCAGAATATAGATGTTAAATCCGTGGTCGTCTTTGGTGTCTTCAAAGAAGAACTGGATGATGCCTTCGCTGGCATAGCCATTCACCACCGAGGGCAGACGCGACTGATCGGTTTCCACCTTAATTGACAGGCCGTGCAGCTTGTTATTAGAGATGGCACCATAAAACTCCACCGCATTCTCCAGCTTTTGCACCGAGACACTCATGCGCTCGAAGAACAGCCCCCACGTCTGGCCTGCCACGCGAACGGCCTTAAAGCGGCCCGGTTCCTGGCGCGTACTGGAAAGTCGCAGCTCAATACATTCCGATACCAGCTGCTGAACGCGGGTGCGGATCAGCCCCCTGAGATGCTGGCTGTAGCAGAAGACCTCCACCGCATCCGGTGGGGCGGCATCCTGATGCATTTTGCCCAGAATGGTTTTCAGCGCCTCAATCATCGCCTGCTCGCCGTTAAAGTGCAGCGTACGCACCTCATTCCACGAGTTACGATAGAGCAGATCGATACTGCCGATTAAACACTGCGGCTGCTGACCGAAGCTAAACACGTCGAGCTTGCGGAAGTCGAAGTGCACCACCTGATTACGGAAGGCGGCGGTCGGGTCATATTCCAGATTCACGATAATCGCCAGATGGCGAATTTCGCAGGGGCTGTAGAGCGCTTTTGCCGTGGGGGATGGCAGGCGCAGCGGGAAGTGATGGGAGACATCCGCCACCAGCTCCTGCAGTCGCGCCAGATCGCATACGGCATTGCCTTTGATATGCAGCCGCGTATTGCGGGTCAGCAGGCCGTTAAACCATGCCCAGGCCACCAGTTTATTAAGGTAGCGGTTATATTCCAGCGGCTGATGGCTGATAATAGACTGCATATCCGGCGACTGATTATAAAGATACCAGCCCGCCCGGTTAGCGCGGCCGTTAGGCACGTGAATAAAGGTCAGATGCGCTTCGGACAGATCGGGCGAAATCTGCGGGTTGATCAACGTCACCTTGCCAGGCAGCGCTTCAAAAGCCGCATAGAGTTTACGCGTCAGGACGCCGATATCCTGCGGACTGGCGCTGACGCTCAGGTTATTGCGCCGCGCAAAGCGGATCAGGTTGCGATAGCTCTGCATCATCGCATCCAGCAGTTCGTTATGAGCCTCGCGCACGCGGCCAATTTTCCAGTTGGCACGGTTATCGAGGATTTCCAGACGCGCGTCGTCCCAGCCCCACTCCTTCACCAGCTGGCTCAGGATCTCCCGCCGCCAGCCAGACTGCTCTTCCTCGATGGAGAGCTTTTCGCATACCTTAAGGTAAAAGCAGCGGCGAACCAGATCCAGCCGGGCGGTGTCATCGATTTTGGTGAGATACTGCGTGACCCTTTCCAGCATCATGCAGTAAGGATCAAGGCCGTAAGAGACGATTTCGCCATCATGCAGGCGCTGTTTAATATCCATCGCCAGCAGCCGGGTCGCCGGATACTCCCAGGAGTAGGCTTCCAGCAGCAGCGTTTTCAGCACGGCTTTATAAGGGGAATCAATGCTTTTATAGAGCTGCCACAGGCTGGCACCAAAGTACTCTTCCGCAGACAGCGTACCCAGGCCACCCAGATCCAGCCACTCGTTCGGCGTCAGTACGCCTTTCTGGTAAAGCGACATGACATAATCGTCGTAGTGCTCTTCCTCTTCGCCCGGAACCATATTCCACAGAATACGCTTGCCTGCCAGGCGGACGGCGGTGCGATAAAATTCGTCCAGCAGCAGAATATGCTGCGTGGAGCCACAGTCTTCGCCGCCCAGGCTGCCGCTTTCATTATGACGAAAGCGGTTTTCATCAATCAGGAAGAAGCTGACTTCCACGCCCATCGCCGCGCACCAGCTTTGCAGCAGGGTGCATTTTTTCTGTAAGCCCAGTCGCTCTTCGTTATCAAGCCATGACTGGTGGCACACCCAGATATCCAGATCCGAGGTAACGTTCTGGCCGACGGAAGAGGTGCTGCCCATAGAGTAAACGCCAGTGATGGGCATTTCACCCTCGGGAGGTAACGCGGCGCTGGCACCAGACTCGCCTTCAAGATCGGCAAGCCAGGCGCTTTGGCTTTCATCAGGCGCGTAGAAGCCGATGCCATGTGGAACGTTACCTTCAAGGTAACCCGGCATCAGCGGGTGATGATAATGTAATAACGTTGGCAGCAGACTGTATACCTGTTGAAAGTCAGGCCCCATTGCAGCCAGCGCGCGATCAACGCGCAGCTGGTTAATGGCATCCAGTCTCTGCTTCAGTGTCTCTATATAGAGGTACAAGACGTCTCGCCTGATTGTCCCAGTGCATATAAAAAAGCCTGTTTCCGCCGTCCGCCGCATTTTTTTAGAAAATAGTCGTACGGATTTTTGCTGGAAACGTGATCAATCTAACACCTGGCAGCTTGACCGTAAAGAAAGTTGCGCTACACAACAGTTTAGTACGATTTACGATATCCCCTGCCAGTGCGTACGGGATCCGTTTCTTCCCTGCCGTTTAAGGCCGCGGAAACTGACAGCCTTCACGGTTCAATGATAGGATAATCAATGAACGATAAAAACGGTAAGAAGCATGTTAGACAAAATTTTAAGAATTGCTACCAGACAAAGCCCACTTGCACTGTGGCAGGCACATTATGTGCAGCAGCGCCTGATGGCATGTCATCCGGGGCTTAACGTCGAACTGGTGCCTATGGTGACTAAGGGCGACATCATCCTGGATACGCCACTGGCGAAGGTCGGCGGCAAGGGACTGTTTGTCAAAGAACTGGAACTGGCCATGCTGTCCGATCGTGCGGATATCGCCGTACATTCGATGAAAGACGTGCCGGTCGACTTCCCTGAAGGCCTTGGACTGGTGACGATCTGCGAGCGCGAAGACCCGCTCGACGCCTTCGTTTCTAACCAGTTTGACTCGGTGGACGATTTGCCGCACGGCGCGGTGGTGGGCACCTCCAGCCTGCGACGCCAGTGTCAGCTAAGCGCCCGCCGCCCGGACCTGATTATTCGCTCGCTGCGCGGCAACGTTGGTACGCGGTTAGCGAAGCTGGACGCGGGCGATTATGACGCCATTATCCTTGCCGTCGCCGGCCTTAAGCGCCTGGGGCTGGGCGATCGTATTCGTCACGCCATGCCTGCCGAAGAGTCACTGCCCGCCGTTGGCCAGGGCGCGGTCGGCATTGAGTGTCGCCTTGAGGATGCGCAAACTATCGCGCTGCTGTCGGCGCTCAATGATGAGGATACCGCGACACGCGTCCGGGCCGAGCGCGCGATGAACACCCGTCTCGAAGGGGGTTGTCAGGTGCCGATTGGCAGCTACGCCGTGCTTGTGGATGACCAGATCTGGCTACGCGGGCTGATCGGCGCGCCGGACGGCAAAACCATGGTACGCGGTGAGCGGCGCGGTCCTCGCGAAGACGCGGAAAAAATGGGCATTTCCCTGGCCGAAGAGCTGCTTGATAACGGGGGGCGGGAAATCCTCGCTGACGTTTATCAGGGGAATCCTCCCGAATGAGCATCCTGGTAACGCGTCCGGAGCCTGCTGCTGAAGAGCTGGTCAGTCGGTTGCGCCTTGCCGGTCAGGTTGCCTGGGCTATGCCTCTGATTGAATTCACCCCGGGTACGCAGCTGGGAAGTCTCCCGGCGCAGATAGCCAGCCTGCGCGACGACGATCTGGTGTTTATCCTTTCGCAGCACGCTATTCACTACGCCCAGCCCGCGCTGGTAAAGGCGGGGGGCAGCTGGCCCGCAAATCTCAACTATTATGCGATAGGCCGCTCTACCGCGCTGGCGCTGCACGCCGTCAGCGGGCTGAATGTGGTCTGGCCACACGAGCGCGAAACCAGCGAGGTGCTGATACAATTACCTGCACTCCAGCAGGTGGCTGGAAAGCGGGCGCTGATTTTGCGCGGCAATGGCGGCAGGGAATTACTTGCTGAAACCTTGCAACAGCGCGGTGCTGATGTACAGTTTATCGAGTGCTATCAACGCTGTGCGAAATATTACCACGGCCCGTTAGAGGGACGACGCTGGCGGGACAGCGGGATTACCACGCTGGTGGTGACCAGCGGCGAGATGTTGCAACAGCTTTTTTCGCTATTTCCCGCAATCGATCGCGAGGAGTGGCTTCTCCACTGTCGGCTGATTGTCGTCAGTGAACGCCTGGCAACCTGCGCCAGGGAACTGGGTTGGCGCGAAATCAGGGTTGCGGATGGTGCCGATAACGACGCATTGCTCCGCGCGTTACAATAAACTTTTAAACGGGAAAGCCACAATGACGGAACACAAAGATCCCTCGGCCAGCATTGAGGAGACCACGCCAGCGGCCGGGCCCTCTCTGGCTGAGAGTAAAACGCCCCATAAGTCGAAGAATACCGGCACGGCGCTGGCCGTTGTGGCAATTGCTATCGCACTGGCCGTAGGCGGTGGCCTCTATTTTAACGGTAAGCATCAGGCGCAGCAGCAGGCAGCCGCCAGCAAAGCGCTGGCCGGGGAGCTCTCCCAGCTTCAACAGCAGGCCGTTAGCGATAAACAAACGCTGGGACAGCAGCTGACGACGCAAACCGCTGCGCTGGATGCCGCCAGGCAGCAGCAGGCGGTAATGAGTAAGCAGCTTGATGAGTTGAAACAAAAGGTGGCCACCATCTCCGGGAACGATGCCCATACCTGGCTGCTGGCGCAGGCCGATTATCTGGTGAAGCTGGCAGGTCGTAAATTGTGGAGCGATCGGGATGTGACCACGGCCGCCGCGCTGCTTAAAAGCGCAGATTCCAGCCTGGCCGATATGAACGATCCCAGCCTGATTGAGGTACGCCGCGCCCTGACCCAGGATATTAGCAGCCTGTCGTCAGTCAGCCAGGTGGACTACGATGGCATTATCCTCAAGCTTAACCAGCTGTCGAACGGGGTGGACAATCTGCGCCTGGCGGATAACGATAACGACGATACGCCGATGGATGCCGATAGCGGCGAGCTGACCTCTTCCCTGCGTGAGTGGCGCCAGAACCTGGTGAAAAGCTGGCACAATTTCATGGATGATTTCATCACCGTGCGTCGCCGTGATACTACGGCGGAGCCGCTGCTGGCCCCGAATCAGGACATTTATCTGCGCGAAAACATCCGTTCCCGTCTGCTCATTGCGGCACAGGCGGTTCCCCGTCATCAGGATGAGATCTACAAGCAATCCATCGATACCGTATCGGCCTGGGTGCGTGCCTGGTTTGATACCAGCGACCCGGCCACGAAAGCGTTCTTAAGTCAGCTGGACGATCTCAGTCAGCAAAGCATCTCAATGGATCTTCCTGAATCGCTGCAGAGCCAGCCTATGCTGGATAAACTGATGCAAACGCGCGTGCGCAACCTGCTGGCGCAGCCCAGTGCCGGGCAACAGCAGCAGGGAGAATAAGCATGCTTAAGGTATTGATACTTTTTCTTTTACTTATCGCGGGCGTGGTACTCGGCCCGATGCTGGCGGGCCATCAGGGTTACGTGCTCATTCAGACCGATAACTGGAATATCGAAACCAGCGTCACCGGTTTGGCTATCATTCTGCTGCTTTCGCTGGTGATTATTCTGTTTGTTGAGTGGATCCTGCGCCGTATGCTGCGCACGGGTGTCAGAACGCGCGGCTGGTTCCTTGGCCGTAAGGGCAAACGGGCCCGCAAACAGACTAATGCCGCGCTGGTGAAGCTGGCGGAAGGGGATTATCGTCAGGTTGAAAAGCTGCTGTCGCGCAATGCCGATCACGCCGAGCAGCCGATGGTAAATTACCTGCTGGCAGCGGAAGCCGCTCAGCAGCGTAACGACGACACGCGCGCCAATCAGCATCTGGAACGCGCTGCAGAACTGGCAGGCAGCGATCAGCTACCGGTGGAAATCACCCGCGTCCGCATTCAGCTGGCAAGAAATGAAGATCACGCGGCCCGTAACGGGGTCGATCGCCTGCTCGAGGTGGCCCCGCGTCATCCGGAAGTGCTGCGTCTTGCCGAACAGGCTTACGTCCGCACGGGGGCATGGAGCGCGCTGCTTGATATCCTGCCTTCAATGGAGAAAGCGCAGGTTTCAGACGACGTTCACCGTCAGGCGCTGAAACAGGAGGCCTGGCTGGGACTGATGAATCAGGCAATGGCGGATCAGGGCAGCGATGGCCTGAAGCGCTGGTGGCAGTCGCAGAGTCGTAAAACGCGGCATGAAACGGCGCTCCAGGTTGCGATGGCTGACCATCTGATTGTGTGCAACGATCATGAAACGGCGCAGCAAATCGTGCTGGACGGGTTGAAGCGGGCCTATGACGAACGCCTGATATTGCTAATGCCCCGGCTGAAGACCGGCAATCCGGAACAGCTCGAGAAAGCGCTGCGTCATCAGATTAAACAGCATGGCGCGACTCCGCTGCTGCACAGTACGCTGGGGCAGTTGCTGATGAAGCACGGAGAATGGGAGCTGGCCAGCGAGGCGTTCAGGGAAGCCCTTAAGCAGCGCCCGGACGCATTTGATTATGCCTGGCTGGCTGATACGCTGGATCATCAGCATAAGCCGGAAGAAGCCGCCCAGATGCGTCGCGACGGCCTGCTGCTCACGCTGAAGAATAATCCTTAATCCCCTTTCTCCCGGTAGTTAAGCCGGGCAGCCAAAAAAAACACCTGCCGGTCAGGCAGGTGTGAAATCAGGTCGGTAAGACAATTGGCGGATACCTGACTCAACGTCGTGTCCGGGTGTCCCGTAAGGTCAGTAACGATACGGGCAGGTGGACAACAGGTACCATAAAGGGCTCTGCATCATTCCGGCCTTATGAAGCCTGAGCAAACATAAGCAGTGGAATGAGCATCTACATCTGTACTATTGCACTCATCATGCCACCCTGCCGTTAAGCCGGATACTTTCACCTATTTGGCTGTTTTTTATCGCGTTAATTCCCGGGCTTTCCCCCTGTCCGCTTAACGACGTCCTAAAAGTGCGACACCCCTTTCCTCTTTTGTCCCTGTCCGGCGACAGCAATCTGCTGATTGATTAAATGCTATTTAATACATCAACTTATACGTCTCATGCCAGCGACAGTGGGTGAGCATATTGCCATTGCAGATGCCTGGACATTCACGCACAGTCCGGAACAGGCGGATCGGTTTGCGGTTTGCGGTTTGCGGTTTGCGGTTTGCGAAGCGTAAAGCCTGGGGGAGGATGTGCTGCAGGAATCAGAGGGAAACAGGTAGCTGGAGCCTGAGACCGTTGCCTTGCCAAAGAGCGTAAGCCGTCTGAGCTGGACTTTGAAACGAAAAAACCCCGCCGAAGCGGGGTTTCTGAAGATGGTCGGCGAGAGAGGATTCGAACCTCCGACCCACTGGTCCCAAACCAGTTGCGCTACCAAGCTGCGCTACTCGCCGAAATACTGCGGTACTACGTTGCTCAGATCCTCAGACCTTAAGCAAAAAACCTCGCCACAGCAAGGTCCTGAAAAGTGGTCGGCGAGAGAGGATTCGAACCTCCGACCCACTGGTCCCAAACCAGTTGCGCTACCAAGCTGCGCTACTCGCCGAAATACTGCGACTTCTTTATTACTGCTGATTTTGTGGTGCGAAGAGAGGGACTTGAACCCTCACGTCCGTTAAGACACTAACACCTGAAGCTAGCGCGTCTACCAATTCCGCCACCTTCGCATACCGAACAAAATCTGGGGTGGCTAATGGGACTCGAACCCACGACAACTGGAATCACAATCCAGGGCTCTACCAACTGAGCTATAGCCACCACCCCTACTGCTTACTTCTGTACTGCTTAACTAACGCGGTTGTTACCACCGCAGCTCTTGCACACAACTTAATGGTGCGCCCGACAGGATTCGAACCTGAGACCTCTGCCTCCGGAGGGCAGCGCTCTATCCAGCTGAGCTACGGGCGCATAGCGCCGTTGCGGATGGGCATACTACGGATTCGAGCCGATCCTGTCCAGTGCTTTTTTCATAAAAAATCGCGTTTGCTTACGCTTTGTGCGTTCTGTCTAAACCACATACGGAATGTATAGAAAACGGACTAAAAATTGTTGCATTCCAACGATTACCGCAAGACAAAAAGTTTTTTTAAAGATCGCCGCGTAAATGATACTTCAGGTATTTAAGCAGTTTTAACTGCCTGCGCAGCCGGGAAGGTTGCATAAGAAGCCGGTACAGCCACTCCAGCCCCATCTTCTGCCAGAACAGGGGCGCGCGCTTCACCCGGCCGGTGAACACGTCGTAAGTGCCGCCTACGCCCATATACAGGGCATCAGGATTATTTATCTTACAGTCGCGCATTAGTACTTCCTGCCGGGGCGATCCCATGGCTACTGTTACGATTCGTGCACCGCTGGCGGCCACGCGTGCGAACAGCGCCTCGCGATCCGCGGGCGCGAAATAGCCATCCTGCGCACCCACGATATTCACATTCCACTGGCGTCGCAGTTTAGCCTGCGTCTGCTCAAGCACGTCAGGCTTGCCGCCAATCAGGAAAACGGGCGTCCCTTCACGGCCTGCCCGTTCCATCAGCGCTTCCCACAGGTCGGCACCGGCAATGCGGGCAATCTGCGCCTCGGGGTATTTTTTGCGTACCGAACGGACAATGCTGATGCCGTCAGCATATTTGTATTCCGCCGCATCAATCAATTCGCAAACCATCGGCTGACTCTCTGCCGTCAGAACTTTTTCGGCATTTATCGCCACCAGCGTTCCGGTCTTCAGGGTGCTTCCCTGATAGAGGTAATCAAGGAAGCCAGCCATATCGCGAAAACCCAACAGCGAAAAGCCGCGGATCTGATAGTGCGGTACAGAAGAAGGGGCATCCATGAGCGTTTCCTTTAGGTAAAAATAGCCTGACGGACAGACGTGTCCGCTCAGGCTTAATGCGACAGAGGCTGCGCTGCGCTCTTTTTCGCCCGGACCACGCCTGCACTGTCCAGCAGCCAGTAGAGCAGCTTCGCCACCACCACCGCCGTGACAAAAATCAGGCAAAAGAAGACGACCCGGGATGCAAACGCATCCAGGCCCTCTCTGGCGAGCACAATCATATTGAAAACGGCACCAAAGCAGAAGCTTTGTAATATCGCAGCCTTATAGCGATTACTCTCCTGCTGGCCTTTCTGATACAGCCAGTCAAACCATTTTATAACCATCCCGACTGCGATAGCGCCGGGAAGAATAAACCCGACCCCGCCCATCACCACCAGTGAGCCGATGAGCGTGGGTGAAATCGCCAGGCCCGAGTGGTTATTAAGCACTTCCCAGGTGAAGTAGTTAGCGCTGTTCAGCACCATTGTCGGCCTGTCCGGCCAGAGCCAGCTCGGGATAAATACGTAGAAATCCCGCACCATCGGCGCCAGCCCCTGAAAGTCGATCCTGTCGTAGTTTTGCAGCAGCAATCCCAGGTTCTCCCAGGGCGAGAAGGTATCGCGCGTCAGATAGAGGAAAGTATAGAAAGCCTCCGCGCCGCTGACGTCAAGGTTATAGCGTTTCAGCGCCAGCCAGAACATCGCCACCACCCCGGCCACCCCCGCTATCGCCAGCATCCACAGCGTGATCCAGCCGCGAACAATGCCGATAAACAGAAACAGTGCAAAGGCGATGATGATATTGGCGCGCGTGCCCCCTACAATGACGTAGGTTAACAGGCCAAATCCTACCGTCGCCACCAGAAACAGCAGCCAGTTTCGCATGCGCTGATCGAGAAAATAGACCACCAGCATGGCGGGAATAAAAAAGTAGAAAAAGCGCTTTAGCGCCACGCCCGAGACGTCGCTGGAGAAAATCTGGCTGTAGCTGTGGAGACGGAATAACAAAAAGCCGTTATGCAGGAAGAAGACCAGCACGGTGCCCAGCGCAATCAGCGCCAGAATCCCCCAGGTCAGATGCGTCTCAACGCGATTCATGGTAAAGACTGGCTTTGATGGCCGCGCTGATGCCGCCCTCAGGCGCGTTTTGTAGCTCACATAGTAAATTGCGTAGAAGCACGTCGCTGAAAGTAGTGCCTCAAGCAGATTTTCAGGCGGCACCACCTGCACGTTGAATCTGAATACCAGCAGGCAGGTCAGTGGGAAACCGAAATAGAAGGTCAGCAGGAATAGCAGCGAAAAGAAGACGTTAAAATTAAAACGCACCCGACGAAACTCTCGCCACGTCAGCGTCAGCACCACGCCGAGCGACAGCAGATAGACCACCAGCAGGCCCGCAAACTGCGACAGCGTCATACTTTATCCCCTTCCGCCAGCGTAAGCGCATGACACCAGCCTTCGATATACGCCGGGTCAAAAAAAGCGATGGCCGACTTATCCAGCAGCGCCATTTGCCGCTGTGCTTCCTTAACGCGTGGCCCATCCAGCGAATCACCGGCAAACAGTACCGGGACGTTTTGCTCAACCAGGTCCTGCCAGAACGGGTTTTTACGGTTCACCACAAAGGGAATATTGGCCTGGATCAGCAGGCACAGCGTGCCAATCCCCTGCTGACGCTCAAAAATAAAGTAACCTAAATCGCAGCGCGAAATCAGCTCAAGGTAAGCGGTAAAATCGAGTTTGTCAGTGAGGATATGGAGCTTATCCGCGCTGAACAGCCGCTCGCCCGCCTCCCGTACCTGCTGGATCCAGGCGTCGTTATTCTCAGGATACCCGAGCGGTACGATGACCGATGCCCTGTCGCCAAACTGCTGAGCGATCTCCTGCAGCGCCTGAACGTGACGATTGCTGCTATCCCCGGAGTTACCCACCAGAATCGTCAGCTCATCCGCTTTTTTCTCTCCGACGGGCAGTATCGTCTGTGCCATCCGGGTAGGGAAATAGAGCAGCGAGGCGGGCACCCGCGGACAGCGCTGCTGAAACCAGGTGATATCGCCACGCGTTGCGAACGCCCGTCCCACGCGCTTCTGCGCCAGACGACGCAGCAGGTAAAACAGCCGGAATCGCCAGCCTTTTCCCTGTTCGTAGAGATCGGCTCCCCAGATATGCCAGTAGAACTGCGCGGCTTTGATTTTCCCCACCAGCAGCGCCAGCCATAACGCGGCATTGAACTGCCCGAGGAAGAAGAAGCGGGTTTGCCGCGACGCCCTGGCCCTGGCAACGATCGCCTGCGCGATCGCGCGTTTATCCGCGAAGTAGCGAATGTCCAGCCGGGTGAACTCAGACGCCACGGGCGCTTCACCCACTATCCAGAAATGACGCGGCGTCGTGCCGGGCATCCGTACGGAAAGTACGTCGTTAAAAAAACGCAGCACGGTCTGATTATGGTGGGGAATGGGTGAGCCAAGAACGTGAATCAATGTGGTCATACTTTTCTACGATAGAGAAGAAAGGCGCTGGTACAGAGCGCAAAATAGACGATGTAGCTGGCCATATAGGCCTGGGCGGCACCTGTTGCACCGTGCAAAGGGATAAGCCAGCGAGCGAACAAGGTCAGCAACAGAAACTGGCTGACCTCCGTCAGAAGATAAAATCGTAGCGACGCTTTAGCAATCACCAGATAGCCAAACACATAGGAGCCAACCTTAAAAATGTCGCCCGCCAGCTGCCAGATAAACAGGTCGCGCATGGCGTGAAACTGGCTGGAAAACAGCAGCCAGATAGCCACATCCCGCAGCAGCCAGACGGTCAGGCTAACCGCAGCCACCACCGGCAGCACAAAGCTGAGCGAGCGAACGATCTCGCGGGAGATCGCCTGCCGGCTGGTGAGGCGGGAAAGCGTGGGCAGCAGATAAACGCTGAAAGAGGCGGTAATAAATTGCAGATAGGCATCCGATATACTGGTCACGCCCTGCCAGAGCCCAACCTGATCCCAGCCGCTGTTCGCCGCCAGCAAATTACGCATCATCACCCACGCGATCGGCAGCGTTACCGCGGTGATCAGCGCCATAAGCGTAAATTTGCTCAGGTTCGCGGCTATCGCCGGATCCCATTGCGGGAGCAGAAAGCGCAGGGGAAGATGATCCCGGCGGGCCAGTATTATCGCGGCCGGAAAGACTACCAGCGCAGGGACCATTGCCAGCCCTACCAGCGCCCCGCTGTAGCCGCCCAGCCAGTAGCAGATAAACCAGGCGACCACGCCTACCAGACTGCCCAGGATAAGGGCCAGCGCGTTCCCCCGCGCATCGCGGAAGCCTTTCAACACCGCCAGCGTCAGGTTGGCCCAGGCGATGCCCACCTGCAAAAAGGCGACGACCCGCACCACATTCTGGTAGTGGTCGTGCCCAAACAGGGCGGTGCTAATCGGCGCGGCAAAGAGTAAAAAGCCTGCCGCCAGCAGCGTAGAGAAGCCCAGCACCATCGCCGAAGCCGTACCGGTAATGGCGCGTAACGCCGGCGTGGGCTGCGACTGTTCCGCAACGTATTTAGTGACGCCATTGAAAATCCCGGCGCCCGCCAGCACGCCCAGCACGGTAATAAGCTGCCGGAAGTTACCCGCCTGCCCCACGCCAGCCGGGCCGAACGACACCGCCAGCATCTTCACCACCAGCAGACCTGCTGTAATCTTGACCAGCGTAGAGGCCGCTGTCCATACCGATGCTTTAGCCAGTGACATATCAGGAAAAGAAGCTCAGCAGCGAGTTGATTACCGTTTTCTGATTATTATCAGAAAGGTTATAAAACAGCGGCAGGCGAAGCAGGCGTTCGCTTTCAACCTGCGTATGCTGGTCATCCCCATGGAAGCGGCCAAAACGCTGACCGGCCGGTGAGGAATGGAGTGGAATATAATGGAACACTGCCAGGATTCCAGCCTCATTCAGCCAGTCAATTAGCGCACCGCGATCCTCATTGTTGTGCAGCTTAATATAAAACATATGCGCATTATGCTGGCACTCGGGCGGCATGGAGGGCAGCGTAATGCGTCCGGTCTGTGCAATCGGCTCAAGCGCATCAGAGTAACGCTGCCAGAGGGCAAGGCGACGGGCATTAATCTGTTCTGCCGCTTCAAGCTGCGCCCAGAGCCAGGCGGCCTGAAGATCCGACATCAGGTAGCTGGAACCAATATCACGCCAGGTGTATTTATCGACCTGACCGCGAAAGAACTGGCTGCGGTTGGTGCCTTTTTCCCGGATGATCTCCGCACGTTCAATAAGCGCCGCGTCGTTGATCAACGTCGCGCCGCCTTCGCCTCCGGCGGTGTAATTTTTTGTCTCATGAAAGCTGAAGCAGCCGATGTCGCCAATGGTGCCCAGCGGCCTGCCTTTGTAGGTGGACATGATCCCCTGCGCGGCATCTTCAATCACAAACAGCGTGTAACGGCTGGCGATGTCCATGATGGCGTCCATTTCGCAGGCCACACCGGCATAGTGTACGGGCACAATGGCTTTGGTTTTCGGCGTGATCGCCGCTTCAATCAGGGTTTCATCAATGTTCAGCGTGTCCGGACGGATATCCACAAACACGATCACCGCCCCGCGCAGCACAAAAGCATTGGCGGTCGATACGAAGGTATAGCTCGGCATAATGACTTCATCGCCGGGCTGAATATTGATCAGCAGGGCCGCCATCTCCAGCGAGGCGGTGCAGGAGGGCGTCATCAGGACCTTTTTACAGCCAAAGCGATGCTCCATCCACTGCTGACAGCGCCGCGTAAAGCCGCCGTCGCCGCTGAGCTTCCCGCTCTCCATGGCCGACTGCATATACGCCAGTTCAGTACCGACAATCGGGGGTGAATTAAAGGGGATCATCATGTTACCTGCCATACCACCAGGTGAAGCGTTAAACGAATTCATGGTTGTTACCTGTAAAGCCAGTAGGCGGTGCGTTCAACCACGCCACCGCAGCGATGATAAAGCCGGAGAGCGGGGAGATTGCTCAGCTGGGTCGCGATATGTAAACGCGACAGGCGGCGAACCCGACACCAGTCGGTGGCGGCAGCAATCATCCGCTGGCCGACGCCAAGCCCCTGCGCTTCCGGCAGCGTGGCCAGCAGGCCGACTCTGCCGCTGCCGTCCGGCAGCTCACGCAATGAAATAAATCCCTGCATATCACCCTGCTCATTAACGGCAAGCAGGCACTGGTGGTCAAACGTCCCGCGTACGGCGTTTTCACTCCACTGTGCATAAAACCGGCCACTGTCGGCGGGCTGATACCAGGGCGCACGAAAGCGACTGAAGGCAAACGCGGCGCTGGCTGCCTCACGCAGCAGGGGAATATGCTCAGCGCGTGCAATTCGTATGCCGTCCGGGCGCGACGTCGCCGACACGCCCAGCACGCAGTCCACTTCACCTTCAACCAGGCGAAATCCCATCTCGCCCAGTGCATCCAGCTCGGCGGTCTGCTGCGAAAGCACCCGGCACTGGACGATATCAAAGCCCTGCAATCCATGGCTGTCCAGCACGGCTCCCCGGGCGTCCAGACTCAGTAGGGCACTGTTTACCGCAAAGAAGTCATTTTCCCACGTCAGGGGCTCAATGCGGCCCAGCACGGTTGCACTCACTGCCAGACGCCTTTGGTGTCGACAACCCAGCGCGGTCCGTACTGAGTAACGTCTGCCGTTTTAAACGCGGCATGATCGACCAGCATCACCCGCACGTCGGCCTTGCGAAGGGCCTCATCCAGCGGCGCCAGTTCGGCCTTACCGGCCAGCCGCGCAGGCAGCTGACGAATATGCGGCTCGACCACCAGCGTGGCGCCGAAATGCCAGTTGGCGATCATCTCTGCCACCTCCATGGCCGGGCTTTCTCGCAGATCGTCAATGTCTGGTTTAAACGCCAGTCCAAAGCAGGCGATAGTCAGTTCGCTGGCGCGTTTATCGCTGGCCGTCAGACACTCTGCCAGCGCCTTTTTCACCTGCTCCAGTACCCAGTGAGGCTTACTGTCGTTGACTTCACGCGCAGTACGAATGAGGCGCGCCTGAACCGGATTCTGCGCCACAATAAACCAGGGATCGACGGCGATACAGTGCCCGCCAACGCCCGGGCCAGGCTGGAGGATGTTGACGCGGGGATGACGATTCGCCAGCCGGATCAGCTCCCAAACGTTAATCCCCTGATCGGCGCAGATCAGCGACAGCTCGTTGGCGAAGGCGATATTCACATCGCGAAAGCTGTTCTCGGTCAGCTTACACATCTCCGCCGTTCGTGAATTGGTGATCACGCATTCGCCTTCCACGAAGAGCATATAAAGCGCCTTCGCCCGCTGGGAACAGGTTTCCGTCATGCCCCCGATAACCCGATCGTTCTTAAACAGCTCAAGCATGATCTTTCCGGGCAGCACGCGCTCGGGGCAGTAGGCTATCTGAATATCGGCTGCCTCACCGGCCTGCTGTGGAAAGCGGAGATCGGGTCGTTCCGTGGCCAGCCACTCGGCCATTTGCTCGGTGGCACCCACCGGGGATGTGGACTCCAGGATCACTAAATCCCCGCGCTTCAGCACCGGTGCAATCGACAGTGCAGCGGCCTTAACCCATGACATATCCGGCTGATGCTCATCCTGGAACGGGGTCGGGACGGCGATCAGAAAGGCATCAGCCGCTACCGGTTTGGTGGCCGCCCGCAGGTAGCCCTGCCCGACGGCGGTTTTCACCACCTGGTCGAGTTCGGGTTCCACAATATGGATTTCGCCACGGTTGATGGTTTCTACAGCGTCGGCGTTAATATCAATGCCAACCACGGTATGGCCCCGTGAAGCAAAGGCAGCAGCGGTAGGCAGGCCAATGTAGCCCAGTCCGATAATTGAGATGGTATTGAACGTCATAAATAAACCCGATTATTTTTTAGCGCCTGCACAATAAGCTGGCAGGCCTGACCGTCCCCATAAGGGTTGTGGGCACGGCTCATTGAATGGTATGCCAGCTCATCCGTGAGTAAACGCGAAACTTCACTGACAATCTTCTGCACGTCAGTTCCCACCAGTCTGACCGTGCCCGCCTCGACCGCTTCAGGGCGCTCGGTGGTGTCGCGCATCACCAGAACCGGCTTGCCCAGCGAGGGGGCCTCTTCCTGGATGCCGCCTGAGTCAGTGAGGATAAGCCAGGCATGGAGCATCAGCCACACAAAGGGCAGGTACTCCTGCGGCTCGATTAGCACGATGTTATCAATGCCGCGCAGGATGCGGTTTACCGGCTCGCTGACGTTAGGGTTCAGGTGCACCGGATAGACGATTTGTACGTCGGGATGAAGCCGGGCGATCTCGGCCAGCGCGCTGCAAATTCGCTCGAAACCGCCGCCGAAGCTCTCCCGTCGGTGGCCGGTAACCAGGATCATCTTCTTACCGGCTTTCAGAAAGGGGTAGCGCGCAGCGAGGCTGTTTCTGAGCGTCTCATCGTTCAATACCCGATCGCGAACCCAGAACAGCGCATCAATGACCGTATTGCCGGTAACAAACATGCGGTCTCCGCGCAGATTCTCACGCAGCAGGTTGGCACGCGCGGTTTCCGTCGGCGTGAAGTGATATGAAGCCAGATGGCCGGTCAGCGTGCGGTTCGCTTCTTCCGGCCAGGGCGAATAGAGATCGCCCGTCCGCAGCCCGGCCTCGACGTGGCCCACAGGGATACGGTGGTAAAAGGCCGCCAGGCTGGCGGCAAAGGTGGTGGTGGTATCGCCGTGAACCAATACGACATCAGGGGTAAATTCGGCAAACACGCCTTTCAGCCCCTCCAGAATACGGCTGGTAATTTCGCTTAGCGCCTGGCCGGGACGCATAATATTGAGATCGTAATCCGGTACGATGGCAAAAAGTTTCAGAACCTGATCCAGCATCTCACGATGCTGCGCAGTGACGCACAGACGCGCTTCTATCTCGCTATCCTGTGCGAGTGCATGAACCAGCGGAGCCATTTTAATCGCTTCCGGGCGCGTGCCAAAAACAGTTAGTACTTTCACTGTTACTCTCTTCGTTCGTCTGTTAGGTCGCTGAATGCGCATTACGCGCCCGACCACGAGGGCGGCGTACCAGAGCAGTCCCTGCACCGGCTAAAGCCCCTACTGCACCCCACATAATCATTAAAAACAGGCGACGAGGGCTGTCGCGTTTTACTGGCTCCTCTGGCGTACGCAAATAGCGATAAGTCTGGAAAGACGCCACCAGAGTTGGGCCGACGTTAAGGGTGGACAACATCGCTCTGTTTTGCAGGTAGTCCAGCTCGTAGCCGGGACCGGTGGCCTGCAAATTCTCCAGCCGCGCCTGTAACAGAGGACGCCCAAGCAGGAAAAGTTCAGAGTCAGGGAGCTGCTCAACCGGCGTGGAGGTCTTCGCCTGCTCAAAACCCTGCTGGCGGGCAATTTTTAACGCCTGCTCTACGCTGTTCACCTGACGCTGGTATATCGCGTTGGCAACCGCCTCCTGCCGCTTCACCTGTGCCTTAAGCTGAATAGTGCGCGCGGCCCAGGCACCGGTTACGTCGTCGTTCAGATGCGTGGCCGCCCGCTGATTGGCAAAGGCAACGTACTGACGCAGCAGCGTATTAGCTTCGGCAGAGGTTTCTGCCACCAGCCTGACCGTGTCACTGACATTTTTGGCCATGTCCGCAGGCTGATACTGAATATTGTTTATCATCTCATCCAGTTTCGTCGCATCGTCGTGCGCATTGCCGGTTTGCCGCTGTTTGTAGTAGGAGGTTTGCAGCCAGAAGTCCCGCCGCGTATCCCAGGCAGAAAGCTGTCGGACAAACTCCTGATACGCCTGATCCATCACCGATGGCGGCGTGACGCTGGCATTGCTGGCATGCGTATCCAGATTATTCAAAAACTGCTGCTGCGAGTAATAGCCGCCCAGCAGATTAACGGTTGGGCGATCGGTAATAGCGGTCGTGCTCCACTGCGGCGTCATCAGCAGCGAGCCGAGAAAGGCCAGCAGCGCCAGCGCCAACGCACCGCCGATAATCCACAGCTTCCCCCTCCACAGGGCGCAGCAAAGGCCGCGAATATCCAGTTCGTTATCGGCAGCATCAGGATGCGTCATACATAATTTTCCTTTTCATCAGCGTATCGGAATCGTGCAATTGCGGCTCAGCGGGTCATTACTGCGCCCTGCGCAGGCGTCTTTTTACTCTTTTGATTAGCCGTGCCACGCGCCATGCCCGCTTGATGCAGTAGCCGTAAAGCATAAATGCCATTAAAAACAGCAGCAGCATGGCCCAGTCCGGGACAAAAGAGAGGGATTCGCCCACCACGCCGACGCCGGCAAGCAGCGTAGCGGCAAGCGTAATTAACAGGCAGGCCTGCCGCGAGGAGAAACCCGCACGCATAATCAGATGATGAATATGCTGACGGTCAGCGGAGAACGGGCTCATGCCCTTACTCAGGCGGCGATACATAATGGCCACCATATCCATTAGCGGGATAGCAATCAGCCATAACGCCGTGACCGGCGTAATCGGATGAGACTGCCCCTGCGTCGCCTCCAGCAGGATCCAGATAATGGTAAAGCCGATTAGCGTGCTGCCTGCATCGCCCATAAACACCTTATACCGGCGACCCAATACGCCAAGATTCAGCAAGATATAGGGCACGATGGCCGCGATCATCGCAAAGCACCACATCGCCAGGCTTTGCTGCCCGTCGAGCAGGAGAATAATGCCCATCGCCAGGAAGGTGACGCAGGAGAGACCGCCCAGCAGCCCGTCAATGCCATCAACCATATTGAAGGCGTTGATGGCAGCCCATACGGCAAACAGCGTCAGCACATAGCCAAACGGCCCGACGATCAGTTCCCAGGGGCCAAAGATATACCCCAGGCTCAGCAGATAGAGCTTACCGAAGGTCATCATCACCACGGCGATGGCCGCCTGGACGATGGCACGGAATTTCACGCTGATATCAAAACGATCGTCAAGCGCACCGACCAGCACCAGCAGGCCCGCGCAGCCGAGATAAAGAACAAAATGAGGGAGATAGTAATTACTGATGACGTAGCTAAAACAGATTCCTGCAAAAACAGAGATGCCGCCAACCAGGGGAACGACGCCCTGATGACGTTTGCGATAGTTAGGCTTATCAACCAGCCCCACCTTTTTAGCTGCTTTACGGGCAAAAAAGAGAAATACCAGTGAAAACAAAAATATTAAGGCAAGCTCTGTACTCATATTGAGTAAATTCACATTAAACAGCTCTCGGCAAAGAATCTCGCAGTGTTATAAGCAACTATTGTGCCATTAAACAACCGCAGATTTCTGATTTCCATTGTGCTTCCCTTCAAAATTCCGTAATGCGCTGAAATTTTATCCTGAAAGGCACCTTTATTTAATTCTCCGGTAGCTGAATATCGTATAACCCACAAACGAAAAACGCCACGTTTGAACGTGGCGTTGCCCGAGTTTTCTTTTTGCCTTTGACCGCCCATAAAGTTCAAAGCGGCCATAATGACACCTGTCAGCGGCCAGTGACCGCCGTACAGGCGAAACGCGTTATGAGCGTTTCATCATATCGAAGAACTCATCGTTAGTTTTCGTCATAGCCAGTTTGTTAATGAGGAACTCCATGGCGTCAATTTCACCCATTGGATGGATGATTTTGCGCAGGATCCACATTTTCTGCAGTTCTTCCGAGCTGGTAAGCAGCTCTTCTTTACGCGTACCGGAACGATTGTAGTCAATCGCGGGGAACACACGCTTCTCGGCGATTTTACGCGCCAGATGCAGTTCCATATTACCGGTACCCTTAAATTCTTCGTAAATCACTTCGTCCATTTTTGAACCGGTATCGACCAGCGCTGTCGCGATGATGGTCAGGCTTCCGCCCTCCTCAACGTTACGTGCCGCGCCGAAGAAGCGTTTTGGACGATGCAGGGCGTTCGCATCCACACCACCGGTAAGCACTTTACCGGAAGCCGGTACGACGGTGTTGTAAGCACGGGCCAGACGGGTAATGGAGTCCAGCAGGATGATCACATCTTTTTTGTGCTCAACCAGGCGCTTAGCTTTCTCAATTACCATCTCCGCAACCTGAACGTGGCGTGACGCTGGTTCGTCAAAGGTAGAAGCAATGACTTCACCCTTAACCAGACGCTGCATCTCGGTCACTTCTTCCGGACGCTCGTCAATCAGCAGCACCATCAGTACGCAGTCTGGGTGATTATAGGCGATGCTCTGCGCGATATTTTGCAGCAGCATGGTTTTACCGGCTTTAGGCGGTGCGACGATCAGACCGCGCTGTCCGCGACCGATTGGCGACGCCAGATCCAGTACGCGAGCGGTTAAATCTTCAGTCGAACCGTTGCCGCGCTCCATCCGCAGGCGTGAATTCGCATGCAGTGGGGTTAAGTTTTCAAACAGGATCTTGTTACGCGCATTTTCCGGCTTATCGTAGTTAACTTCGTTAACTTTCAGCAGGGCAAAATAACGCTCACCTTCTTTCGGCGGACGGATCTTGCCGGAAATGGTGTCACCTGTGCGGAGGTTAAAGCGCCGAATCTGGCTGGGGGAAACGTAAATATCGTCAGGGCCGGCGAGGTAGGAGCTGTCTCCAGAGCGGAGGAAACCAAATCCATCCTGCAATATCTCCAGTACGCCATCGCCGAAAATATCTTCGCCGCTTTTTGCATGTTGCTTAAGGATGGAGAAAATGATGTCCTGCTTACGCAGACGCGCCAGGTTTTCCAGCCCCATATTTTCGCCGAGTATTATCAGGTCAGAAACCGGCGTATTTTTTAGTTCGGTAAGATTCATAATGGTGGGTTCTTAAACTCGGGGTAAATCTCGAAATGTTTGTCGTAAGTGGAATGGCGAAAAATCCATGCCTGTTAATGGCACTCTTGTCTGGGTCCGCTCGATGATTACGTGCAGGATAACGCAAATCTGAGACGAGGAGACGGTAAGGACAAGACGCCGGAAATGCTGATGATGCTAACCGTCAGATTGCTGAATATCTGTAAGATTTAGATGAAAACAGTGTTCAACAAGGAGTAAAACTTAGAGTCTTAGTACAGGTAAGTACATAGTGCAGTAGAAGTAAGTTAGCACGCTTAATGGCTTGCGTCCAGCGCAGAGCTGAAATTTCGCTCTCTGCCGGACGCAGCCAGTTTGTCAGCCCAGATTCGCGTTCAGGAATTCTTTAAGCTGACCTTTAGAGAGTGCGCCAACTTTGGTCGCGGCCACTTCACCATCCTTAAACAGCAGCAAGGTAGGAATACCGCGAATACCATACTTTGGTGCCGTGCCCGGATTATCGTCGATATTCAGTTTGGCGATTGTCAGCTTGCCGTCGTACTCTTCGGCGACTTCATCAAGAATGGGGGCGATCATTTTGCAAGGGCCACACCACTCTGCCCAGAAGTCGACCAGCGTCAAACCTTCTGCTTTTAATACGTCGGTTTCGAAGCTGTCATCGGTCAGGTGAACAATTTTATCGCTGCTCATGTCTTACTCCAAAAGATTATGCCTGGCTGGTTGGCGTAAAATCTGCCAACTTAGGTTGACTTTATTTCACCGGATACGCTTTCGTAAAGCAATAGTAAGCTGATATTCTACCACACTATGAGCAAAACACACTTAACTGAACAGAAGTTTTCCGACTTCGCCCTGCACCCTCAGGTAATTGAAGCCCTTGAAACTAAAGGCTTTCATAACTGCACGCCTATACAGGCGCTCGCACTACCTTTCACCCTTCAGGGGCGTGATGTAGCGGGACAGGCGCAAACCGGTACCGGCAAAACGATGGCGTTTCTGACGTCAACGTTCCATCATCTTCTTTCTCACCCTGCACCTGTTGGTCGCCAGACTAATCAGCCACGCGCGCTGATCCTGGCGCCAACGCGCGAATTAGCCGTGCAAATTCATGCAGATGCTGAACCGCTGACCCAGGCTACCGGCCTGAAGCTGGGGCTGGCCTATGGCGGCGACGGCTACGACAAACAGCTTAAGGTGCTGGAAAGCGGCGTTGATATCCTGATTGGCACGACCGGTCGGCTGATTGATTACGCCAAACAGAATCACGTTAACTTAGGTGCGATTCAGGTTGTTGTGCTCGACGAAGCCGATCGTATGTTCGATCTCGGCTTTATCAAAGATATTCGCTGGCTGTTCCGTCGCATGCCTGCGGCTAATCAGCGGCTGAATATGCTCTTTTCCGCCACCCTCTCCTTCCGCGTTCGCGAACTGGCGTTCGAAAATATGAACAACGCCGAGTATGTGGAAGTTGAGCCGGAGCAGAAAACCGGGCACCGTATCAAAGAAGAACTTTTCTATCCGTCTAACGAAGAAAAAATGCGTCTTCTGCAAACGCTGCTGGAAGAAGAGTGGCCCGATCGGGCGATTATTTTCGCCAATACCAAGCATCGCTGTGAAGATATCTGGGGCCATCTGGCCGCCGATGGCCATCGCGTTGGCCTGCTAACCGGCGATGTGGCTCAGAAAAAGCGTCTGCGCATTCTGGACGACTTTACCAAAGGAGATGTGGATATTCTGGTCGCCACCGACGTTGCCGCGCGTGGCCTGCATATTCCCGCCGTTACCCACGTCTTTAACTATGACCTGCCGGACGATCGCGAAGACTACGTGCACCGTATTGGACGCACCGGTCGCGCAGGGGCCAACGGGCACTCCATCAGCCTGGCCTGTGAAGAGTACGCGCTGAATCTGCCGGCGATTGAAGAGTATATCGGCCACAGCATTACCGTCAGCCGCTACAACAGTGACGCGTTAATGACCGATCTTCCGCCGCCTAAGCGCCTGACGCGTCACCGCTCTGGCAATGGGCCTCGCCGCGGTGGCAATAACAACCGTCGCAGCGGCGCGCCGCGTAATAGTAACCGTAAACGATCGGGATAAGCCTGCCATGCTGAGCGCGTCATCACTTTATGCAGCAATAGATCTGGGATCAAACAGCTTCCATATGTTGGTGGTGCGCGAGGTTGCCGGAGGCATCCAGACGGTGGCGCGCATTAAGCGCAAAGTGCGTCTGGCCGCTGGCCTCGACAGTGACAGCCATCTCTCCGACGAGGCCATGGCCCGCGGCTGGCACTGCCTCCGGCTCTTTTCAGAGCAGCTACAGGACATTCCGCCGACGCAAATCCGCGTGGTGGCAACCGCCACCCTGCGTCTCGCCGCCAATGCGGGCGCCTTTTTGCAAACGGCGCAGCACATTCTCGGTTGCCCGGTCAACGTTATCAGTGGCGAAGAGGAAGCCCGTCTGATTTATCAGGGGGTGGCCCATACCACTGGCGGCCCGGATAAGCGCCTGGTGGTGGACATTGGCGGCGGCAGCACCGAACTGGTCACGGGCAGCGGATCGCAAACGACCTCCCTGTTTAGCCTGCCGATGGGCTGTGTCACCTGGCTGGAGCGCTACTTTGCCGATCGCCATTTGGGTAAAGTAAATTTCGAGCAGGCAGAACGGGCGGCGCGCGACATGATCCGCCCTGTTGCCAATTCCCTTTGCGAACAGGGATGGCAGGTATGCGTGGGGGCGTCCGGCACCGTTCAGGCGTTGCAGGAGATCATGATGGCGCAGGGCATGGATGAGCACATTACGCTGAGTAAACTGCAACAGCTCAGACAGCGCGCCATTCAGTGCGGCAAGCTGGAAGAGCTGGAGATTGAAGGCCTGACGCTTGAGCGTGCGCTGGTGTTTCCCAGTGGGTTGTCGATCCTGATTGCGATTTTTAATGAGCTGAACATTAGCAGTATGACGCTGGCCGGGGGGGCGCTGCGTGAAGGCCTGGTATACGGCATGCTGCATCTGCCGGTCGATCGCGATATCCGCAGTCGTACGCTGCGCACTATCCAGCGCCGGTTTGCCATTGATGCAGACCAGGCCGATCGCGTACGCCAGCTGGCTGAAAGTTTTGCCCGGCAGGTCGGTGAGAGCTGGAAACTGGATGAACGATGTAGGGAACTGCTCGACAGCGCCAGTCAGATTCATGAAATCGGACTTAGCATAGATTTCAAACAGGCCCCTCAGCATGCCGCTTATCTGATCCGCCATCTCGACCTGCCAGGCTTTACGCCCGCCCAGAAGAAACTTATCGCCACACTGCTAAAAAACCAGGCTAACAGCATCGATCTGGCGCTGCTGAGCCAGCAAAATGCGGTGCCACCGCGCATGGCAGAGCGCCTGTGCCGTCTGCTGCGGCTGGCGATTATTTTTGCCAGCCGACGCCGTGACAACACGCTGCCAGCGATCAAACTGGACGCCGATGAGGACAATCTGAGCGTGACGCTACCCGATGGCTGGCTGGAGGCGCACCCGCTTCGCGCTGAACTGCTGGAGCAGGAGTGCCACTGGCAAAGCTACGCCCACTGGTGCCTGACCATCACCTGACAGGATAAGCCTCCCCTGTTCCTCCTTTAGCCGTCAGAGTCAGAATCCGGCTCCCTGTCAGGAACTCGCGTTCCCCTTCGCTTTTTCCAGCATGGCTTTAAGACCGGCGACGCGGCTCTGCCCCGTTTGCATTCGCTGTTGCGGACTGACCACCTTCCGCTCGGTTTCCCAGTTCAGATCATCCTGCGGAAGCTCAAGCAGAAAGCGGCTGGGTTCAGGACGAATCAGTTCACCGTACTGGCGCCGTTCGCGACAGAGCGTAAAAGTCAGCTCCTTCCGGGCGCGGGTGATACCCACATAGGCCAGTCGGCGCTCCTCCTCAACGTTATTCTCATCAATGCTGCTCTGATGCGGCAGCAGTCCTTCCTCCATCCCCACCAGATAGACATAGGGGAATTCCAGGCCTTTAGAGGCATGCAGCGTCATTAGCTGTACCTGGTCGGACTCTTCATCGCTTTCGCCCCGCTCCATCATATCGCGCAGCGTAAAACGGGTAACCACCTGGGTTAACGTCATTGGCTCATCAATATCGCTGCCTTCCAGCATTTCGGACATCCACTGGAACAGCGTGTTGACGTTTTTCATCCGCATTTCAGCGGCTTTCGGGCTGGCGGAGGTTTCGAACAGCCAGCTTTCGTAATCGACACCGCGGATCAAATCGCGCACGGCGTTCACCGGCTCTCGTTCCGCCAGCTGAGCGATCTCCCGGAGCCAGCCGGTAAAGCGCTGCAACGATTCCAGCCCCCTTCCCGATAGCGTCTGCTCCAGCCCGATATCAAAGCTGGCGCTGAACAGGCTTTTGTTACGGTGCATCGCCCACTCGCCCAGCTTCTGGAGCGTTGCTGAGCCAATTTCACGTCTCGGCGTGTTTACAATGCGCATAAACGCGCTGTCGTCGTCGGCGTTGGTCAGCACCCGCAGATAGGCCAGCAGATCCTTGATCTCCGGCCGGGAGAAAAAAGATGTGCCGCCGGAAATATGGTACGGGATGCGGTTCTGCATCAGCATCTTTTCAAAGACGCGGGACTGATGGTTACCGCGATAGAGGATCGCGTAATCCTTATACTGGGTTTTATTGACAAAGTGGTGGGCGATTAGCTCGCCGATCACCCGTTCTGCCTCATGATCTTCCTGATTGGCCGTCACCACTTTCAGTTCGGCACCGTAGCCCAGCTCGGAAAAAAGGCGCTTTTCGAAGACGTGAGGATTATTGGCAATCAGAATGTTGGCCGCTTTCAGGATGCGTTCAGAGGAACGATAGTTCTGCTCAAGCTTGATCACCTGTAGCGCAGGGAAATCCTCCTTCAGCAGCACCAGATTTTGCGGCCTGGCGCCGCGCCAGGAGTAGATTGACTGGTCGTCATCACCAACCACGGTAAAGCGGGCTCGCGCGCCCACCAGCAGTTTCACCAGCTCATACTGGCTGGTATTGGTATCCTGATATTCATCCACCAGCAGATAGCGAATACGCTGTTGCCAGCGCTCAAGTACCTCGGTATTACGCTGGAACAACAGGGTAGGCAGCAGAATTAAATCATCAAAATCCAGCACGTTACAGGATTTAAGATGCCGATCGTACAGGCCGTAGCAGTGCGCAAACAGCCGGTCGCGATCGGTAAGCGCGGCGGCCGCCGCGCGGGAGGGATCCATCAGATCGTTTTTCCAGTTTCCGATCGTCGAAATCAACTGTTGCAGCAGGTTTTTATCGTTTTCCAGCCACTCTTCCGTTAAATCCTTCAGCAGGGCAAGCTGATCCTGGTCATCAAACAGTGAGAAGTTCGATTTCATTCCCAGGGCGGCGTACTCACGCTTGATAATTTCCAGGCCCAGCGTATGGAAGGTGGAGATGGTCAGGCCGCGTGCCTCTTTACGCCCGAGCGTCTGCGCCACGCGCTCTTTCATTTCCCGCGAGGCCTTATTGGTAAAGGTTACCGCAGCAATGTGTCTGGCCTGATAGCCGCATTCGCGGATCAGGTGGGCGATTTTGTTGGTGATAACGCGCGTTTTCCCCGATCCCGCCCCGGCTAATACCAGACAGGGTCCGGTAACAAATTCGACGGCGTGTTGCTGGCCAGGATTAAGACGCATAAGGAAGTCGCTCGATGAAATGACAGAGGGAAAGAAATCACAGCGTGGTAGTATAGCCAGCAGCATCCATACGACTCAAGGTACGATCATGGCAAAAACCGCAGCAGCACTGCATATCCTTGTAAAGGAAGAGAAACAAGCGCAGGACATTCTGGCACAGCTGGAACAGGGCGCCGATTTTGAAAAGCTGGCGAAGAAGCACTCCATTTGCCCATCGGGCAAAAAGGGTGGGCATCTGGGCGAGTTTAAACAGGGCGCAATGGTCCCCGCTTTTGATAAAGTAGTGTTTTCCTGCCCGCTTATCACCCCTTATGGCCCACTGCATACTCAGTTCGGTTACCACATCATCAAGGTGCTGTACCGTAACTAATCGGTTCGCGATGCCGTTGGCAAAAAAACCACTGAAATGAAGTGAACCCCGAAAGTTGGACACCCAGCGATTAGGGGTCTTCTGTTTTTATGGCCAGAAAAAAGTTCTCACCAGAATTTAGGCCGCAGGTTGTTGCTCATTACCTCAACTGAACCGCCCTGGTTTTCTGGAGAGTTTTTTGTCTGGGACAGTCAGGCTGCCAGAACCCTATTCCCGATGGAAGCATAATATGCCTGTTCCGCTTCTGCCGGCAGGATGTGACGCAGCCTTTCCAGCAGGCGGCTGTTGTTCTATCCGTCCAACCACGTCAGCGTGGCAAGCTTAACTTCTGCCCGGGTTTTCCAGCTCTGACGGTGAATCAGCCCCGCTTTGAAAAGTCCGTTGATGTTTTCTGCCATCGCGTTGTCGCAGTCGTCACCGGTACTGTCTGTTGACGCCAGCAGCTCTGCATCCTTAAGCCGCTGCCTGTAGGCCAGCGACACATACTGAGAACCTTTATCTGAGTGATGGAAGTGCCAGCGGGGCGTCTTGCCCACAGCGCCGCTCACGTCGCAGGCGTGCTACGTTCTGTAGAGACTACAGTCTGATAAGGAATGGTTGCGGAGAAGTATTTGTCATCTGCAGCTATTTCATCCCATTTTTCAAATGAGATTTGACCGTTTTTAGAAAGAAACCAGCATAAACATAATTGTATCATATAAATGATATTTTTAATATTTACCTAATAGAGGTATAAGTATATGCCAAACTTAATATATAAATCACATTCTCGCCTGGTGAAAATTGGCAAGGCTCTCAAATTTGAAAAGCCGCGTCAAATAAATCTTTTTTTCATCTGCTTTGGGCGGTAATATTTTTAAGGTTACAAATTATGATGGTAGGAGTTTTGTTATGGCTATGCCCCGTGATAACTCCTCCTGTATTGAGGGTTTGGCGGCCCGAAAATCAGAAGAAAATTCAATTAATAAAGCCTTTTCTAGTTTAGTGATTGAGTGGAGTTTTAGCGAGATACTAGTAAATCTTTAACTCTTCAACCCAGAGGGTAATGACATGATTAAAGTTAACACACCCATGCTCTACATTAAAGCTCATCTATTCAAGAGTACCCTGTCAGCAGTTAGATTGGCCGAAGAAAATAAAAGCCCTGAGAACGTTTGTTTTGCCAAAAGGTTACTTGAGGTGAAAAATAGGCCTGATAATCTAAAGCTAAATAAATCGGTTAGTTATAATAATATGGTAATGAAGTGTTCAGCGAAGTATGCGGATCTTCTTTCCCGCGCGAACGCTTGTTTTCCGGCGCTACCACGCAAAGATTACGTTACGGATAATGATGTGGTAACCCAGTATGATAAGATAAATAAGCTTGCACAATCTTTTCAGTATATCAACGTTCCGAATATCCAGCGTTACGAAGATATCGGTACAGCGGCATGTTCGCAGATTCGAACATCAAATGGCACGGCTATGCCAGCAAACAAGATTGCGATTAACGGTAGAGAAATTGCAATGCGCTGCCAGTATCCCCAGGCTAATTATATGGCCGAGCATTGCCGAATGTTGCTGGAACAAAAACCAGCAGTGGTCGTCGTGTTATCATCATCAGAAGATATCGCTGCAAAAAAACTACCTATGTATTTTTGCGAGGATAAAAATTATGATGGCATCCAGGTTACCACCAGGACAAGGGTTAAAAGTAAAACAAGAATGAAAAAAAATACAAGACTTGGTGACCTGATTTTAAATCATCACCAAATGACAATCGATGATGGGCAGAAGGCAAAGACGCTTTCAGTTATACATGTGACAAACTGGCCTGACAGAACCACCATCAACGTGAACGAATTAAATAAATTGACTCATTATGTTAAAAGTAAAATCAGCGAAAAATGTGCGGAAAACAGTCATCTCAGTGCAAAGCCGTTAATTCACTGCAATGCCGGGGTTGGTCGCACCGGTACGTTAATCGGGGCAATGGCATTAGCTGATAATACCAATCAACGAAGCGTTGAAGACATTGTTCTCGATATGCGAAAAACTGGTTCTGACAAGATGGTGCAAACCTTAGGGCAATACCAAACGCTATGCGACTTTAATGAGATGTTAAGGACGCCAAAGCGGGCGGAAACGTGATATTGTCGAATATTCAGGATGCTACGCGTAGTCAGAGAGCGTAGCGCCCTTACGGTAAGTGTCAAGGTAGTTGGCACCCCTGGTTGATTCAGGCTGCCTGTTTTTCCCGCTCTGGATTCAACATAACCTCATCTACCGGCTGCCAGTTCCGTGTCCTGCCAGACCAACGTTCAGGGATTCAGGGCGTTGCGCTTTTGCCATCTGGTACACGTCATCCCGCTTCTTCAGCACCGTGTCATCTTCGCCCCGGTGCCTTTGGCCTGGCGTTACGTACCTGATGCCGCTATGTCGATGCGTTTCGTTATACCACCGGGTAAAACTCTCTACCCATTCACGCGCATCATCTAACTTGCCGCACCCCCGATGATGGCCACTGCGGCATATCTTTCAGCGTCCTGAACAATAACTCCACATACGCGTCGTCGTTACTGACCCCTGGCCGGCTGTGAAACGGCGTTATTGCCAACTCATGCAGCTTCATCTGCAACGGCTGCGATTTCATCACCGCCCCATTATCCGCATGCAGCCGGTCAGCCTGCGCCATTAACCGGCTACGGCAATGCGCTTCATATCCGTCATGTAGCCGCGCAGCTTGCGTCCTACGGCTTCAATAGGGTGCTGGCGGATGGCTTCGTTTACATCGCGCAGCTGGGCGTTGTCGACGGTGGCGGAGACCGCCGCAGATTTACCCAAATCGCCCGCCTGGAGGGTGGTCATAAACTCTTTCAGCAGCGGCACCGCAGCATAGGAGAACAGATAGTTGCCGTATTCGGCTGTGTCTGAAATAACCACGTTCATTTCGTACAGGCGCTTACGGGCAATGGTGTTGGCGATCAGCGGCAGTTCATGCAGTGACTCGTAGTAGGCAGACTCTTCAATGATCCCCGCATCAACCATGGTCTCAAACGCCAGCTCAACGCCCGCTTTCACCATCGCAATCATCACCACGCCTTCATCGAAATAATCCTGCTCGGCTATCTTACCTTCAAACTGCGGTGCCGTTTCGAACGCGGTTTTACCGGTCTCTTCACGCCAGCCCAGCAGCTTTTTGTCATCATTCGCCCAGTCGGCCATCATGCCGGAAGAGAATTCACCGGAGATGATGTCATCCATATGCTTCTGAAACAGCGGAGCCATAATGGTTTTCAGCTGTTCAGAGAGCGCAAATGCGCGCAGCTTAGCGGGATTAGACAGGCGATCCATCATCAGGGTGATCCCGCCCTGCTTCAGCGCTTCAGTAACGGTTTCCCAGCCAAACTGAATCAGTTTCTCAGCGTAAGCCGCATCGGTACCTTCAGCCACCAGCTTGTCAAAGCAGAGCAGAGAGCCTGCCTGCAGCATGCCGCACAGGATAGTCTGCTCGCCCATCAGATCGGATTTCACTTCGGCAACGAAGGAGGATTCCAGCACGCCCGCACGATGGCCACCGGTCGCCGCCGCCCAGGCTTTGGCGATCGCCATGCCTTCGCCTTTCGGATCGTTTTCCGGGTGAACAGCAATCAGCGTTGGAACGCCGAAACCACGCTTGTACTCTTCACGCACTTCAGTGCCCGGACATTTCGGCGCAACCATCACCACGGTGATGTCTTTACGCACCTGCTCGCCAACTTCAACGATATTAAAACCGTGAGAGTAGCCCAGCGCCGCGCCATCTTTCATCAGCGGCTGAACGGCGCGAACTACGGAGGTGTGCTGCTTGTCTGGCGTCAGGTTAACCACCAGGTCAGCCTGCGGGATCAGCTCTTCGTAAGTACCCACTTTGAAACCGTTTTCGGTCGCTTTGCGCCAGGAGGCACGTTTTTCAGCGATGGCTTCAGCCCGCAGCGCATAGGCGATATCAAGGCCGGAATCGCGCATGTTAAGACCCTGGTTCAGGCCCTGAGCGCCGCAGCCAACGATTACCACTTTTTTGCCTTTCAGGTAGCTGGCTTCATCCGCGAACTCATCGCGCATCATAAAGCGACATTTGCCTAATTGCGCCAGCTGATTGCGCAGGTTGAGTGTGTTGAAATAGTTAGCCATGGGTACTCCGTATGAGGTTGTGTTTCGCATTTTATTTATCAGTGTAGCCGCGTCCCGGCTCACCCTGTCTGTTCCCCATCATATGACAGGAAATGTATTGCTGAAATTGATATATTAACAATATCATGTTGCATAAAATGCAACGTTAAAACGAGGCCTTAAGCCGATGGATCTGCGTGACCTTAAGCTGTTTCTTCACCTTGCCGAAAGCCGCCATTTTGGCCGCAGCGCCCGAGCCATGCACGTCAGCCCGTCGACGCTGTCGCGACAGATCCAGAGGCTGGAGGAAGATCTCGGCCAGCCGCTTTTCCTGCGTGATAATCGCACCGTTACGCTGACCGATGCGGGTGAGGAACTGCGCCATTTCGCCCAGCAGACGCTGCTGCAATACCAGCAGCTTCGCCATACTATCGGCCAGCATGGGCCGTCGCTCAGCGGCGAGCTAAAGCTGTTCTGTTCGGTGACGGCGGCCTACAGCCATCTGCCGCCGATCCTGGATCGCTTCCGTGCCGAACATCCCCTTGTTGAAATCAAACTGACCACTGGCGATGCGGCAGATGCCGTGGACAAAGTGCAGGGCACCGAGGCGGACATTGCTATTGCTGGTCGTCCGGCAACCCTGCCTGCCAGCATCGGCTTTATGCCGCTGGGGCTCATCCCGCTGATCCTGATAGCGCCGGCGCTACCCTGTCCGGTACGCAGCCAGGCCACCCAGCCTGACCCGGACTGGTCGCAAATTCCGTTTATTCTGCCGGACCAGGGGCCTGCCCGGCAGCGCATCGACCTGTGGTTCCGCCGCCAGCGCATTCCTAATCCGCTGATTTACGCTACCGTTTCCGGCCACGAAGCCATTGTTTCGATGGTGGCACTGGGCTGCGGCATAGCGCTGCTGCCGGATGTGGTGCTGGAAAACAGCCCGGAGCCGATACGCAATCGCATTCTCGAACTGGACAACGTCGAGATGGTCGCCCCCTTTGAGCTAGGCATCTGCGTACAGAAGAAACGGCTCAACGAACCGCTTATCGACGCGTTCTGGAGCCTGATGTAAACCTAACCCGCCAGGAAGAAGCGAAACGCAGGGTTACTGGTTTCATCATGGAAATCGTAACCCAGCGCCGCCAGATGCTCCGCAAACTGCGGTTCATTGTCGCTCAGTTCAAAAGCCGCCAGGACGCGACCATAATCGGTGCCGTGGCTGCGATAGTGGAACAGCGAAATATTCCAGTGTGTCCCCAGCGTTTGCAGGAAGCGCAGAAGCGCGCCAGGCGCTTCGGGAAATTCAAAGCTGAACAGCTTCTCCCGCAGGGGTTTTCCAGGCCGCCCGCCCACCATATAGCGGACGTGAAGCTTGGCCATCTCATCATCGGAGAGATCGACCACCTTGTAACCGCCCGCTTCAAGCTGATGCAGGATTTCGCTGCGCTCTTCCAGACCACGCGACAGCCGTACGCCGACAAAAATGCAGGCGCTATCCGGGCTGGCATAGCGATAGTTGAACTCAGTAACCGCGCGGCCGCCGAGGAGCTGGCAGAATCGCAGAAAGCTCCCCTGCTGCTCAGGGATGGTGACCGCCAGCAGCGCTTCGCGCTGTTCCCCCAGCTCACAGCGTTCTGATACATAACGTAAAGCATGGAAGTTAACGTTAGCACCTGACAGCACGTGGGCCAGGCGCTCACCGTTGATCTGGTGCTGCTGGATATATTTTTTCATGCCCGCCAGCGCCAGCGCCCCTGAGGGTTCCGCTATGGCACGCGTATCCTCAAACAGGTCCTTCACCGCCGCGCAGATCGCGTCACTGTCCACGGTGACGATGTCGTCCAGGTACTGCTGACAGAGCCGAAAGGTTTCGCTGCCGATACGCCTGACTGCCACGCCCTCAGCAAATAGCCCGACGCGGGACAGATCGACCGGTTCACCGGCCTCAAGCGCGGCTTTCAGGCAGGCAGAATCCTCCGCCTCGACGCCGATCACTTTGATCTGCGGCATCAGCTGTTTGATCAGCACCGCCACGCCCGCCGCCAGGCCGCCACCGCCCACCGGCACAAAAACGCGATCGATATGCGCATCCTGCTGGAGCAGCTCCATGGCCAGCGTGCCCTGACCGGCAATAACCATGGGATGATCGAACGGCGGGATGAAGGTGTAGCCGCTCTGCTCCGCCATTTCGAGGGCTTTCGCCCTCGCCTCGTCGAAATTGGCACCAAACAGATAGGCCTCACCGCCAAATGCCCTTACCGCCTCAACTTTGATATCGGCGGTCGTCACCGGCATTACGATCAACGATTTTATCCCCAGACGCGTTGCCGACAGCGCTACGCCCTGGGCATGGTTGCCTGCCGACGCGGTGACGACACCCGCCGCCCGCTGCTGCGCATTAAGGGAGGCAATCATGGCATACGCGCCGCGCAGCTTGAAGCTGTGCACCGGCTGCCTGTCTTCGCGCTTCACCAGAATCGTATTACCCAGCCGGGAAGAGATCTTCTCCATTTTTTGCAACGGAGTGACCTGCGCCACCTCATAAACGGGGGAACGCAGAACCGCGCGCAGATACTCAGCCCCACAGGGCTGAGCGGATAGCGGTTGAGATTCAGCCATAACCATTAGCCTCCCAGCTTGCTCTTATCCCGTACGGCACCTTTATCCGCGCTGGTTGCCAGCAAGGCATAAGCGCGCAGGGCGAAGGAGACTTCACGTTCACGACCGTGAGGGGTATAGGCGGCGTCTCCGCGCGCTTCTTCCTCTTCACGACGGGCATGCAGCTCGTTATCCGGCACGTCCAGCCTGATACTGCGCTGAGGAATATCGATATCGATGATGTCGCCGTCCTTCACCAGCGCAATGGTGCCGCCGCTCGCCGCCTCCGGTGACGCATGTCCGATGGAAAGGCCGGAGGTCCCGCCCGAGAAGCGGCCATCGGTGATCAGTGCGCAGCTTTTGCCCAGCCCCATTGATTTCAGGTAGGTGGTGGGATAAAGCATTTCCTGCATGCCTGGTCCGCCTTTTGGCCCTTCGTAGCGGATCACAACCACGTCACCGGCAACAACCTTACCGCCGAGAATTGCGGCAACCGCATCATCCTGGCTTTCATAAACTTTCGCCGGGCCGCGGAAGGTGTGGCTCTCTTTCTCCACGCCGGCGGTTTTAACGATGCAGCCGTCTTCAGCCATGTTGCCATACAGAACTGCCAGCCCACCGTCCTGACTGAATGCAAACTCACGCGAGCGAATGCAGCCCTCCTGGCGGTCATCATCCAGCGTTTCCCAGCGGGTATCCTGTGAAAATGCCTTAGTGGTGCGGATGCCTGCCGGGCCGGCACGAAACATTTTTTTCACCGCTTCGTCCTGGGTCAGCACAATGTCGTACTGATCCAGCGTCTCCTGCAGGCTCAGGCCCAGCACATTTCTGACGCTGTTATCCATCAGGCCCGCACGGCTCAGCTCGCCCAGAATACCCATCACGCCACCGGCACGGTGTACGTCTTCCATATGGTATTTCTGAGTACTTGGCGCCACCTTACACAGATGCGGAACCTTGCGTGACAGGCGATCAATATCGGAGATATTAAAGTCGATGTCACCCTCCTGCGCGGCGGCCAGCAGGTGCAGCACGGTATTGGTCGAGCCGCCCATGGCGATATCCAGCGTCATGGCATTTTCAAACGCCGCCTTACTGGCGATGCTGCGCGGCAGCACGCTTTCGTCATCCTGCTCGTAGTACCGTTTCGCCAGGCCAACAATGCGCCTTCCGGCGTTCAGGAACAGATCTTTGCGGTCAGCATGAGTGGCCAGCAGCGAGCCGTTCGCGGGCTGAGACAGGCCCAGCGCTTCGGTCAGGCAGTTCATTGAGTTGGCGGTAAACATCCCTGAACAGGAGCCGCAGGTCGGACAGGCTGAACGCTCTATTTGGTCGCTGTCGGCATCGCTGACGTTCGGATTCGCACCCTGAATCATCGCATCGACCAGATCCAGCTTGATGATTTTATCCGAGAGCTTCGTTTTACCGGCCTCCATCGGGCCGCCGGAAACGAAGATCACCGGAATGTTTAAACGCAGGGAAGCCATCAGCATCCCCGGGGTGATTTTGTCGCAGTTTGAGATACAGACCATAGCATCCGCACAGTGTGCGTTAACCATGTACTCTACCGAGTCGGCAATCAGTTCACGTGAAGGCAAAGAGTAGAGCATGCCGCCGTGGCCCATCGCAATGCCATCATCCACCGCGATAGTGTTGAACTCTTTTGCCACACCGCCGGAGGCTTCAATCTCTTCAGCGACCAGTTTTCCCAGGTCGCGCAGATGAACGTGACCCGGCACAAACTGCGTAAAGGAGTTAACCACCGCAATAATCGGCTTGCCGAAATCGTCATCGGTCATACCGGTGGCACGCCAGAGGGCGCGGGCTCCGGCCATATTACGGCCATGGGTGGTGGTAGCGGAACGGTACTTAGGCATGCTCATACTCCAGAATAAGAGAGTGCACGGGCATCAACTGATGCCCGTATTAATCGAATTGTTATGGGTTAACCGGATCCAGCCAGCCCCATTTGTCTTCGGTTTCGCCAGTAAACAGGCCAAAGAAGGCCGACTGGATACGACCGGTAACCGGGCCGCGTTTGCCCTCACCAACCTGGATACCATCCACGCTGCGTACCGGGGTAATTTCAGCCGCCGTACCGGACATAAATACTTCATCGGCCAGGTAGAGAGATTCGCGCGACAGCACCTGCTCGCGCACTTCGATTCCCCTATCTTTTGCCAGCTTAATAATGGCATCGCGGGTGATGCCCGGCAGCGCTGAAGAGGTGAAAGGTGGCGTAAACAGAATGCCGTCTTTCACTTCAAACAGGTTTTCGCCCGCCCCTTCAGAGATGTAACCCTGCGTATCCAGCGCAATGCCTTCCTGATACCCGTGACGACGCGCTTCACTGCCGACCAGCAATGAGGAGAGGTAGTTACCGCCCGCTTTTGCCGCCGTCGGCAGGGTGTTAGGCGCCACGCGATTCCATGAAGAGACCATCGCGTCAATGCCCTGCTCCAGGGCTTCAGCGCCCAGGTAAGCGCCCCACGGGAAGGCGGCAATAATTACGTCAGTTTCGTAGCCATCCGGCGGGTTCACGCCCAGACCTACGTCACCCACAAACACCAGCGGACGGATATAAGCGCTTTTCAGTTTGTTGACCCGCAGCACCTCGCGACAGGCTTCCATCAGTTCATCCACGCTCTGGCTGACCGGGAAACGATAGATTTTTGCCGAATCGTGCAGACGCTGCATATGTTCACGGTGACGGAAGACGACCGGGCCTTTATGCGAGTCGTAGCAGCGGACACCTTCAAACACCGAGGTGCCGTAATGTAGCGCATGGGACATCACGCTGACTTTCGCCTCTTCCCATTTAACCATCTCGCCATTGAACCAAATAAAGTCAGCTTTCTTTGTCATTCTTATTTCCTTTGCGCTCAGGCGCTTATTTGTTGTGTTGTCTGTTGTTGGATCTGGACGCTCGCGACATCCATCAATTTTGTTAACTGCGTTGACAGTAGTTCGACCGGACGGAGGCTGGCAACGATCATTTCAATATTAATATTGTCGCTACCCGTTTCTGTCGCCATGTTCATGGTGCAGATCTGAAAGCCACGGTGGCGGATCACGCGTAAAATGCGCTCCAGTATTTCGGGTCGGAAACGCGCTTCGATAGACAATTGATGCTGCATCATGAGGTTTTCTCCATCATATGTTCGTTACTGGCGCCAGGCGGCACCAGAGGCCAGACGTTTTCATGTTCGTCTATGGCGACATGGAGCAGGTAAGGCCCTTCACTCTGTAGCAAAGCGTCTAATGCCGCATTGACCTCATCTTTACGGGTAATCCGCTGGCCGGGTATATCGAAGGCGCTGGCCAGGGTCAGAAAATCGGGATTGTCAGATAAATTCGTTTCGCTGTAGCGCTCAGAGAAGAACAGCTCCTGCCACTGGCGAACCATTCCTAAGCGTTGGTTATCCAGCAGCACGATCTTCACCGGCAGTTTTTTTCGCTTAATCGTACCCAGCTCCTGCACGTTCATCATGAACGAGCCATCGCCAGAGACACAGATAACCGTATCATCAGGACGCGCAACCTGAGCGCCGACGGCAGCGGGCAGGCCAAAGCCCATAGTTCCCAACCCGCTGGAGGTGATGAAGTTTTCGGGGCGGGTGTGGTTTATATGCTGGGCGGCCCACATCTGATGCTGGCCAACGTCAGTGGTCACGACCGCGCTGTGGGGTTTACGGTCGGAAAGCTGCTTCAGGAACAGCGGAGCGAAGATGGCATCACCCGGATGATCGTAGCGCCAGCCATGCCCGGCCTTCAGTGCCTGCACATGCTCACGCCAGGCGTCGATTTCAACCGGGTGATAGAGGTCTGGCAACAGCTTATTGAGGTCACCGCGCAGGGCAATATGCGCCCGACGCAGCTTGTTGAGTTCGGCAGGATCGACATCCATATGGATGACGCGCGCATGGGGGGCGAACGCGTTAAGTTTTCCCGTTACGCGATCATCGAAGCGGGCGCCTACGGCGATTAGCAGATCGCACTGTTGCACCGCCAGGTTGGCCGCTTTTGTTCCATGCATCCCTAACATGCCCAGATAGCAGGGATCGTGACTGTCTGGCGACCCCAGGCCCTTAAGCGTGGCGACGACAGGAATGCCGCTCTCCTTAGCGAAGGCGCGCAGGGCATTTACGGCACCCGCCATACCTACGCCTCCCCCAACATACAGCACCGGCTTTTCCGCCTGGGCCAGCATAGCGCGCGCCTGCTGTAATGCCTGATGAGGGTGTTCTGCCTCGGCTTCAACCGGAACAAGGTGGGCGGTAAGGTCGCCGCTGGCCAGCTGGATATCTTTCGGAATGTCGATCAGTACGGGGCCAGGGCGGCCGGATGCGGCGATAGCAAATGCCTCAGCCATGATTTCCGGCAGCTCATGGAGTGACTGAACCAGAAAGCTGTGCTTCGTGCAGGAGAGGGACATGCCCAGCACGTCGATTTCCTGAAAAGCATCGGTTCCGATCACGGCGGTAGAAACCTGTCCCGTAATGGCAACCAGTGGCACCGAGTCCAGCATCGCATCCGCCAGGCCCGTAATCAGGTTAGTGGCACCGGGACCTGAAGTTGCGATACAGACGCCCACTTTACCGGTCGCCCGGGCATAGCCAATGGCAGCCATAGCAGCGCCCTGTTCATGGCGGCAAAGTAGGTGTTCGACGCCACCATCATAGAGCGCGTCATAGACCGGCATAATCGCACCTCCGGGATAGCCGAAAACTGTTTCGACACCCTGCGTACGCAACGATTGAACCACCCACTGAGCACCATTCATAGTTATTTCCCCGCCTCTTGTGGGGAACAACAGCATTTTATTCTACTGTTCATTGTCTGTTCCTCTTCGTTGATAAGTTGCCAAAAAAAAACCCCCGGACCTTTCGGTGCGGGGGTTCTTTCGAAATCAGGCTTGATTTTTAAGCCTTTCTTCCTCCGAGCGTAGCCCCGCACGGCGTGATAATAATCACGACGACGTTAATGAGGACCAGGCTTAGGACGCGTAGGAGGGCTTTCATTTGTATTCTGTATATTCGCTTGTTCGAAGTAATGCCTACAGAGTTATCACAGTTTCTGCGGGTCTTTCAACTTTTTTTACGTTTTTATTTTAGTCAGCCAGAAGACATTTCCAGAAAAAGCCACATTTTTCAGTAAATAAGCACACTGTGAAAATTATTCATTACTCACACGCCGTAATGCATCGTGCGGCGGTTGGATGTGTTGATTAACGTGATGCGTTGTGAAGATCGTCATGTAATGATGCGAAGAGGGGTAAAAATTTTTCAGCGTTGCCCGGTGAAATAGATCTTTGGGCTCGTTTTGTGCCAAACATGGGTGCAGGGTATGGCGTCTTAAAGGAGATGATATGTCGCTATCCATAGCCTGTACCCGTGCCGCAATAGGCGTAGATGCCCCTCTGGTATCCGTAGAAGTTCATCTGAGTAACGGTCTGCCCGCGCTGGTGCTGGTCGGCCTGCCCGAAACCACGGTCAAAGAAGCGCGCGAGCGTGTGCGAAGTGCAATCCTTAACTGTGGCTTCACCTTCCCTGCCAGGCGGATCACCGTCAACCTGGCACCGGCAGACCTGCCTAAAGAGGGCGGACGTTACGATCTCCCCATTGCTATTGCCATTCTGGGCGCCTCTGAACAGATTCCTGCGGACAAACTGAGCCAATATGAATTCCTGGGCGAACTGGCGCTTACAGGCGCTCTGCGAGGCGTACAGGGCGCAATCCCGGCGGCTCTGGCGGCTTCAGCTGCTCAACGCCAGCTCATTCTCTCTACTGATAACCTGAGCGAGGTGGGATTGATCAAAAACGGCAATAGCTTAACTGCCGGGCATTTGCTTGAGGTATGTGCCTTCCTCCATGGGCAGTCACCACTTGGGGAAGCACAATATACCCAGCAGGATACTCTGCCTCAGAGCGAAGATTTACAGGACATTATCGGTCAGCAGCAGGCTAAACGGGCGCTTGAAATTACCGCTGCGGGTGGACATAACCTGCTGCTGATAGGGCCCCCCGGCACCGGGAAGACCATGCTCGCCACCAGGCTCAACGGATTAATGCCCCCGCTGAGCGACGCAGAAGCACTTGAAAGCGCTGCGATCACCAGCCTTTCCAGTCTCGGCGCAATGCGGCGACAGTGGCGTCAGCGCCCTTTCCGTTCGCCTCACCATACTTCATCACGCTATGCCCTGGTAGGTGGCGGCTCAATTCCCAAACCCGGAGAGATTTCACTCGCTCATCACGGCGTACTTTTTCTGGATGAGCTTCCCGAGTTTGACCGAAAGACGCTTGAAGCACTGAGGGAACCCCTTGAGTCGGGCGAGATTTGTATTTCGCGAGCACGTGCCCGGGTGACTTACCCTGCCCGCTTTCAACTGGTCGCCGCAATGAATCCCAGCCCCGGTGGTCATTACCACGGCCCTCATAATCTCTGCACCCCGCAGCAAACGTTACGCTATCTGAATCGTCTGTCCGGCCCTTTCCTCGACCGTTTTGACCTTTCACTGGAAGTTCCACTGCTCCCCTCAGGCACCCTGAGTCATCCGCCTGTCGCGCGCGAAGGAAGCGAAGTCGTCCGTATAAGGGTGCTGGCGGCACGGGATAAGCAGATGATGAGGGGAGGAAAAATCAATGCACATCTAAATCCTCCTGAGATTCATCAATACTGTCAGCTGCAGCGGCAGGATGCATTGTGGCTGGAGGAGGTACTTAATCAGCTGGGACTGTCTGTACGGGCTTGGCAGCGCATCTTAAAAGTGGCCAGAACCATTGCCGATCTCGCGGGCGATGAAGAGCTTCAGCGCGCACATCTGCAGGAAGCGGTAAGTTATCGGGGCATTGACCGGTTGCTTATACACCTGAATAAAAGTCTGGAGTAGCACCATCCGCTCCCTTAATGCTAACCTGAAGTAGAACCCTCTGCCGCGCCCGGCCAGTTCAGCAGGACGCACCTGGACTTGAACACAGTGGGTTACGCGATACGGACCTAAGCTCAGGCGTAAAAAAAGGGCCTTTTCAGGCCCTTTCTCTTAATCGTCGCTGTCCGTATAATCCTCAGCCCCTTCCGCTTGAGGCTTACCGCCTGAAAGGGTATGAAAACGTTTAGGACGCTTGATACGCGACATGTATTTCGACCAGACGCGCTCTGCTTCGGTTTGTGGCTCGCGAATACCGCGACACACTTCAATGAACAGACGCTCTTCTTCCGTCACAGGTTCACGCTTTACCAGATCCAGCTCGTTAAAAGCGTAACCATAACGCTCAAGCAGCTGGGCCTCTTTGATTGTGAAATCACCGTGACGGGAAAAACCGCGTGGATAATGTTTGTTATCAAAAAAACGATTTGTTGTTGCGAAGCTTTCCGCCATTTTACACGCTCCTAACTCTTTTATGGCCGTGCTATTTATGGCGCGGAGTATTAGATACGCTTGACAGAGTGTAAAACAAAACATTTAAATCATAACGACAAATGTTTTTTAGGAGATGGCCGTGGATACGGAATTATTAAAGACCTTTCTTGAAGTGAGCAGAACCCGCCACTTTGGACGTGCCGCTGAAGCGCTCTATCTCACTCAATCTGCCGTTAGCTTTCGCATCAGGCAGCTTGAAACCCAGCTGGGCGTGGATCTTTTCACCCGCCACCGTAATAATATCCGGCTGACGTCGGCAGGCGAACGCCTTCTTCCCTACGCCGAAAGCCTGATGAGCACCTGGATGATGGCAAAGAAAGAGGTGTCACATACGCCGCAGCACCATGAACTGTCGATTGGAGCCAGCGCTTCGCTGTGGGAAGCCTATCTTACGCCCTGGCTGCAGACGCTTTACGAGAGCCGCGAGAGTCTTCACCTTGAAGCGCGTGTGGCACAGCGTCATCTGCTGGTGAAACAGCTTCATGAGCGCCAGTTAGACCTGTTGATCACTACCGAAGCGCCCAAAATGGACGAGCTGACCAGTCAGCAAATTGGTCATATCTCGCTCACGCTGTTTTGTTCTCAACAATCTGGCAGGCGGGAGAAATATGATTATATCAAGCTGGAATGGGGGGCAGATTTTCATCAGCATCAAAGCTATATGGCCGGCGCGGATGATGTTCCGGTTCTGACTACCACCTCCGCTCATCTGACGCGCCAGCTCCTGCATACCACCGGGGCCTGCGCCTTTTTACCCGATTTCTGGCAGAACGAATATGCCGATCTCATCGTAATGCCAGATACGCCCGTTGCAGTAAGGCCACTGTATGCTGTTTGGTTACAAAACAGCGACCAGCAATCACATATTCGTCAGCTGCTGGCCTGCCCGGTCAATACGGAGTGATGCATAACTAACAGATTCAATTACTGATGGCCAGTAATACTGGTCATTGCTACCCGGAGCAGATTGCAGGTAGCAGGTAGCAGGTAGCAGGTAGCAGGTAGCAGGTAGCAGGTAGCAGGTAGCAGGTAGCAGGTAGCAGGTAGCAGGGTACTATATATAGAGGGAGAGAAGGTAAAAAGCAAAGGAGGAGAGAGGAGAGAGGAG
>NZ_JBLREF010000019.1:0-134760 GCF_047918655.1 Erwinia sp. PPS120
GGTTATCCGCTGTGGAATCCGCACTGTCAAAGCTGCCGGTCCCGCCATCGACGCCATCGACGCCATCGACGCCATCATCCATGCCGGTGCTGACGTCCTTACCCGACAAGGGGCGTCCTCCGCCCGTCCGGTTATCCGCTGTGGAAACCGTACCGTCAAAGCTGCCGGTCCCGCCATCGACGCCATCATCCATGCCGGTGCTGGCGTCCATACCCGACACGGGGCGACCTCCAGTCGGGCTGTTAGTCTGCTCGCCCTGCCCTGCAGTGTTAATTATGTCCGCTGAAACCAGGTGGCCATCCGGGACATCATACTGTTCTGAATCTTCATTTTTTATATCAGCGGGATTTGTATTCGTAAAGGTAGATTTTTTTTTCTGCCGACCATCTATGACATCATCGTTTTGAGATGATGTGCCTTGGGGTTTAGAATTTTTTTTCTCCCTTATTAAATTAACCTCCACGTCTTTGTTCGCAACATCAGGGCTTGCAGTAGGATTATTTATATTTATATTAACAGGCGCATAAGTAATATTAATAATCGGCTGTGCCTGCAGTGGCTTTTCAGGATGAGCGGAAGAAGGTTCTGTTGGGTCCGGACTTTCCGCTGTAGGTGATAAAGGATCACCTTCTTTTTTAGCGTTTCCTTTTAAAAGATCAAGGACAAGACATTCATGTTGAATTCTTGACTCAATCGCGTCAATAGGCTCTAAATTTGATTTATCCGTTTGAACCCACATGTCTTGATGCTGTTCTAGCGATGGTCGAAATATATTATTGATAACGTCACCAGTTATCAATTTTCCAGTTTCATATTTGGTGACATGTCCTGAAATAACTTCTGACAACTGTTTATTAAAACTGAATTCAACTTTATTATTGAGCTTACTTAAGTTGACAAGATCAGTACAGGTTTGTTGAAATTTCTTTAATTTACCCACGCCAGACTTGCTTGATCCTGCAACAACAGAGTCCAGATCAAAACCATTTTTAGCAATGGTTGTAGCAAAGCTTTTCGTCAACTTGTTAAGTTTTTCTAATGAATAGGAATCATTAATCGGGATATTATCCTTAACCGCTTTGCGCAGAATTAAAAAAGTTTCGAAACGTTTACGCGCGGATTCACTTTTATTTGGATCTCCATGATATCTATTGAGCGCCACATTAACATCTGACTTAGTATTGCTGTCATCACCACTAAAATCATTTAATGCTGCATTTAATTTTTCATTATAAAAAGTGAGAGATGATGGCAATTCCTGCCGGAGTTGCGCAATGTTATTTGAGGTGTGATTAGCCTCTCCCGATATGTGCGAAGATTTTTCCTGATACTGCCCCTGAGTAATTAAATTATCTGGCAGGGCTGTAAACTTAGTAATTGACTCAAAAATATTTTTTATAAGGTCATTCTTATTGGCATTTAAAGCAGAAGGTAATTCATTAGTTATAACCTTATTACTTACACCATTAAGATTATTGCTTATTTTAGTAGAATTATCCCTATTTTGTTGAACCCCTGGGTTAAGTACTCTTGTACAGGTACCAGATATTATCGTCATTTACAATTCCTCATTAAATATTAAAGAACGACTTATCAGATTCCAGTAAAGATGAGATAGTACCACTTAACACCTTGACTAAATTATCAAAGGTGGAGTTGGCATTGGAATATTTTTGCGTCAGGGTTTGCATTGCAGTCTGAATACTGTCTTTTTGCATATCGACACCACTTTGCCAGGCAGCCCATTGAGCAGAATTGCACGACATTTCCCACTTACTCAAAAAATCACCTGCAGTCCCCGGGGGCGGCGCTTTTGGGTACGTATCTTGTATTTTCGATAAAGGTGACACATCGATGTGAACTATATATTTTCCTGGTCCTAAGTATTTGACACAATTATCTGGATTAAGACCCATTTCTGTTGCCCATGCCTCGCATTCTTCTTTTGTCGCTCCAGTCCAGAGGTCACCACTTTGTACGGGATATAAAGTTGTATTGAAAGCAGGCACCGTATACTTGGACTTGAGCTGAGAGAGTGCTTTATCGAAACTTTTGCAGTCTAGAATAGTTTTATCATCATCTGCACTGATGTACTTATTGATGCCAGTCATAAAATCCGAAAAGTCACTGTAAAATGCAGCGTTTTTCTCAACCGCCTGCTGGAAGACATCGAGATAATCTTTTCCCATGGACTCGATAGAATCAGCTACGGAATCACATATTTCCTTACTTGAAGACGGTCCAGACCGTTCGCCCCTAATCATTGAACTTACATTTTCAGACCGATATGTTGTATCGCTGGCTTCAACAGACGCAGACCGAACAGGTTCAAACTTACGTAAATTTTGACCGAAGCTAAGTGCATCTTTAGATGTGGTAAAGGGTTGGAAATTTTTCAGCATGTCTGATGAACAAGGTGATGAATCATCAGAATGGATTGAGCTAACTAATGCCTTAAGAACGGTAATTTGTACTTCGCGTTGCTGTTTTTCCAGAGCAATTCTGGCCTTAATTGATTCAGGATCATTGTGATTTATCTTCTCCAGAGATGTACGTGCAGAACCTGTGAGAGGAACTGTTCCTGGGAATATCACTTGCCTTTTACTTGATATGGAAGTTTCTTTATCTGGTGATCCTGCTAAATAGGCAGACGGCAAAGTGAGGGGCGCGGACTGTATTTTCATGAATTTTTCTCATAATAAACCTCCTGCATGTGCAAGAGGCTGGATTAGAAGTTAACTATAAGTATGACTAGCCTTTGAGGTTATTAGCCATTGCGCTAACGTTGTTAGCTCTGTTTTGGCTAGCCTGCGCGATCAATTCCATCACCATTGCTTTCATCTGCATTGATATTTGCATACGGCGCTCGTCAGAATCTTTACCGGCTTGATAGATACTTTCATCTGATTTGGCAAGCGCAGCTTTAGATTCAGCCTCAGCCTTAGTGATTTGACCATTCGCAGCAGCAATCGCGGCACCATTCTGACCGATCTGATTCAGCGCCATCCCCTGGCCGTAAAGCTTATCAGCATCATTCGTTCGAAGCTGATATTGAAGTTTTTGCTCTGCAGCTTGAAATTCTAAATTTTTGGGAGTGGCTTTCAGAATTTGTGAATCTGAATGAAGTGCATCACCTTCTTTAATCAATTTAGATGGAGCAGTTTTACTGTCAAGAGTCGCCGCTTGAGATTTAAGCGCGTTTTCTTTTTGCGCATGTAATTTAATCGCTGAATTCTTCTGTGAAGAAGCTTTAATCTGCATAGCCGATGAAACGCCAGTAGCGGCCAAACCCGCAGCGGACTGCGTGATAACCATATTCCTGCCTTCCTCGCCAGCCTTAACAATATTTCTGGCACTGTTCTCCCCCTGAGCTCTGGCCATTATATTATTGGCATTAGCCTGAGCGGCCAGACTCTTAGCATTTTTTTGCTCGGCCTCGACTACAATTTGCAATAACGCTGCCATTTTTCCAGTGAAACCACCAACCAGCGATGAAATATCGAATTTGCTGGTTGTGGATAATTCTTTCACGCCATTCAGCATAGTTTGACTGAGTTGGTCTCCTTTCTGCTGTGGCAGATTCGCAAATCCGGTAAGTAACTGTGAAAGTTGTTTATCCAGTAAATCTGGCTCAGCTACTATCGAAGCTTTACGAATTCCGGGAACCCCAACATTTGAGGACTTTTTGGTTGCAGCATTCTCTTCAGCTTTATAAACAAAAGGATCGATAATCTCTTTAGTGACTTTATTATTTTTAAGAATATCCGTTTTGGATAGTGCGACATCGTCACCAGGCTTATTCCTCAAAACCTGAAGGGTTGTGTTGTTAGTAACGGTATTACCAGATAAATAGGTCATGCTAAACTCCCTCTTAATTAAAGCTACGCTTTTATATTTTGCACAATGAAACGATTCGTAGAAGCATTATTCTGTAAGCTGTCCGTCAGCTGTTGCCCAACCGATTTAATGAGATTTTGTTCCTCTCGAAAACGGGAAAGTATTGTAGATACTAAATCGCGTAAAATTTTAATATCACTATTAGCAAGCTGAAATTGCGCTAAGGCTTTAGATGCTTCGAGCTGAATATTAGCCACATTGATATTCAGGCCGAGCTGAGTAGCCGCATTTGTTAATTCAATCCCGTTACGAACCATATTAATATGATTTATGTTAATTTTACTCAAGTTATTCAGCACGGCTGAATTGCTATTTTTTACTATTCCTGTAATATTTTTGGTCATCTTTGCAGAGATTTTATCAATTTTTTTCGAAATCTCTGATAAAATTCTGTTGACCTCTTTTGCAGCCGCTTTCCACATGTTAGTCAATGCCGTGGAAGCATTTTTTGCAGCATTTCTGATAATTTTCGGGATAATTTTTTTAATAACTTGCGTAATGGCTTTTTTTATCGCTTGCATGATTGCGGATGTCATTGCCTTGGACATCTTCTCAATCAAAAATTTTGCTGCGCTTTTAGCTAAAAGAGCTATAGCTACAATAGCTGCAATCGCAACTGCTGCCGTCACGATGGTATGAATAGTGCCCATCATATTCGCGCCTGTAGCCTTATCGATGGCATTTAACAGCGCCCCAAGTCCGGTGGCATCAAAAATCTTTGAAACGATATCTCCCAGTATCTTCATCAAAGGCATAAGAACATGCTCCATCAATGGGTTCATAATCATTCCAGTAAGGGATTCCCCTGTGATGGCTTCAGTAATAGGGTCAGCAATCATCACCCCAATGCTAATCGCCATTAAAGCTACTCCCGCTCCACCAAATACTGATGTTATAATCCCCAGAGCCATTGCCAGTCCACCAAGGATGTTAGCAATACAGCCGGCCATTTTTTGCGCTTCTTCAGCCTTACGAACCTGTTCTTCATACTCATCAGATTTACGCTTCATTTCAGCCTGACGAGCTTTCATCTGAATACGGTTCAATTCCAGATCGCTTTGCAGCTTATCCGAAGCAGCTTCATCCATTTTCATAATGAATTCTGAGAGCAGCATGATCATGATGGAAGTACGAGTCATTGCCTTTTCCGACTGTTCAATTGCGGAGCTGGCCCGGCTCGTGGCGGGCAAGTTAATATCAGCGTACTCTTTATTCATCTCAGCCGTTTTAGCACTAATGGCATCCATGATTTTCTGTCCGGCTTCCAGGGCTTTCCGCGTATTATTTTCGGCGACCGCGAGAATATCTTTCGCTTCAGCTACAGTTTGAGATGCTTTGTTGACCTGTTCTTTTGCATTGGCAATATCGTCAGGGCTGGCATCTGTACTATTCATAAGATTACTAAGATTTTTTTTCGCTTCGCTTAGTTTTTTATCAGCGTTACTCCACTGTTCATGTGCATTGCTTTCTTGTTCATTTGCTGTGATAATGTTTTTTTCAAATTCATCGAATTCTTTATGCAGGCCATCCAGAATTTCTGACATTTCTTCTGCTTTACTAATCTTCGCCTCTGACTGAGCTACAAAAGTTGCTAACGCATTATCCAGCTTACTTTGATCCAATTTTTCAGTAATGGACTGGTAGCGTGCCATCGCTAGTAGCACCTGAGCCTTATTCGTTAACTGACTATTGGAAGGCCTAAGAACAGGCTGTTCATTATAATCTTCCATATTGAGGTCGTAGTCATCAGATATGCTTTTCGCTAAAGCTTCCAGTTTTTTTTCCTGGGCTTTGATATGTAATCTCACCCCATCTGAAGGCGAAATATGTGTTTTATTAGTCACTAAACTGTCATGCAAAGGAGTTGCCACAGGAAGTTGGTTACCCAGGCCTGCCGTTTTAGAAAAGCTCAGATCCATATTTAGTATTTAACCTCGTCGCTAGATATTTTCATCGTTAATTTTTGTGGTATCATCTTGATGGATATCAGACTTATTCAACCTGATGGTTTCCATATAGATTTTTGCTTTCGCCACCAGTTTTTCATCGGGGCAACGCTGGCAAACAATATCAAAGCATTGTAGAGCTTTAATCACATTACCCATTAATAACTGGCACTGACCTGAGTAATAAACGGGATTAAAATTATTTTCAGCCATAAAATAAGCAAGAGCGTAAAAATCACAAGCCTTAATGTAATTCTTCTTTAACTGGTTAACAGCACCAAGACCAATAAAATAATCTGGATTCTTCAGGTCATACATACAAAGAAAGTTGAAGAAATTCTCCGCCTCATCAAGGCGACCCTCTTTATAATATTGGTAAGCATGTGCATAAATGTTTTCCATTACATCATCCGGAATCCCGTGAATTTCACGTAATGTTGCACCATGCTCCATTGTCGCCGTCATCATTAACTCGGCTTCTTTTTCAGTGAAATTACCTTTCATCGTGCTCATCTTTCTCTCCCAGGTAGGGCCACCTCAAGCCTTGATGACCTCATTAAACCATGCATGTGTAATACGTTCTCATAGATAACGCTCATTTGTTCTCTTCGAGGTCCGGTTGGTGTTGCTCACTCACCCAGGCATTTTCTACCTGCTCGAGCCAAATCAAGATGTTAATGACCTCATCCAGTTCTTCCAGACTTACAAAAGAATATCTGCGATGTGATTTCAGTATACGTCGCGCCAGTTTGACGTTCTCCACCACCGGTACCCCAACATTCTCAGCATAGGCACGCACTGCAAGTGCCCGCTGGTTCTTCTCCAGTACCGAGATAAAAGGCAAGCCCACCACATCTTTATTCATATAGATGCCCACGGCGATATGAGTGGGGTTAGCGATAATAACTTTGGAATTCTTAATATCAGATTTAACCTGTTCTGAAAGCAGCTCCATATGGAGTTCTTTACGTTTGGCTTTGATTTCCGGATCACCATCCTGCTCTTTGTATTCTCTTTTTACCTCCTGCTTTTCCATTTTTAGATCTTTGATATGTAAAAAATATTCTGCCAGGGCATCCAGAATTACCACTAATAGCGCACAGATCAGACATAATGCAACTAACGAGCTAAAGAGTTCACCCCACACAGGTAAAATATGCCGAACAGTGCCGTTAACTTGAGAAAAAATAACAGACTTATTATTACTCCAGAATAAGCAGGCGGCTACAATAAAGCTTGTCAGGAACAGCGTTGATTTAATGACATCTTTAGCTGTACGAAGACTAAATAATTTCTTAATTCCATTGATGGGGTTTAGCGCATCAAATTTTATTCTTAGTGCCTTACTGGCAAGCATAAATCCAGTTTGTAACAGAGTGGGCAAGGCTGAAGCAACAACGCATAAAATAAGAAATGGTAGGAAAATTTTAACACCTGTCCAAAGTACAGCGCGTGCATAACTTTCCATATTATTGGTAAAGTTGTTTTCGATAATACGACGCCATAAAAGCATTAGCTCCATTACATTAGAAAAATTGACAAGATACTGTACGCCAACCAGAATGAGAATGGATATAATAAGATCTTTACTTTTGAAGGCTTGCCCCTTCTTTGCGGCATCCTTTTTCTTTTTTGGGGTTGGTTTTTCTGTTTTACTCCCGGCCATTAATCTTTCCTCATAATAAGAATCTTTCAGCTTATTAGAAAATTTTACCTGACCAGCCAGGAAGCGTATCAGGGAGCAATTCCAGCAATATAATTTTACCCGGCAATACTGGCGTAAAATAGATTAGTAATAAAAAGAAAGCAATTATACTCTTTACCGTCAGTGCCAGCGCAAACGCATTCAACTGGGGAGCAAATCGTGCCAGCAGCCCCAGGCATAACTCAGAAAGTAAAAACACAGCAATGAGTGGGCTGGCCAGGATAATGGCGTTCCTGGTCAACAGAACCAGGAATCCCAACACGGTCTTAAGGCCAGGTACGTTTAACTGGTAGGGTTCCCACAGTAGATAACTCTTCTCAAATACTTCCAGCATAATAAGTAGGCCACCATTTTGTAATACCACCACGGCAGCAAACAAATTGAAGAAATTGGCCAGCTCAGAAGTATCGACACCAGACAAAGGATCGATACTACTACTCAAAGTCGCTCCTCGTTGATTATCAATAAAACTACCTGCTGCATGTAGCACCCAGCATGGCAGGCAGAGGAAAATGGCAATGATAAGTCCCACGATCAGCTCTTTTCCAATGATGATAAATAAAAAAATATCATCATAATCTACAAAAGGTTCCCCGGCATGTGGCCATAATCCAACGCCCACGAGCATCGCTACGGGCAGCCGGATTGCGCCTGTCAATGTATTAGTATTGAAGAAAGGCAATAGAATAAAAGCTGGCATCAGTCTGGCGGAAACCATTGCCATTTCATATAGCCAGGTATGTACATCAAAGAATAATGCAGTAGACATCTTTAACGAGCCAATGCCATGCGGATTACCTCACGTGAAAAACTCACCAGCACATCACCATACCAGCCCGAAATCAGAAATAAACATAATGTCACGCTTAATAGTTTCAGGCCAAAGGGTAGCGTTTGCTCCTGCAATTGTGTGACCGTCTGGAAAAGGCCGACTAAAAGCCCTACTATCGTCGCAACCCCTATGGGTAAAGCGGAAAGCATCAATATCAGATAGAGCGCTTTATTGCCTGCAAAAGTGATTTCATTCATAGTTCAGTCCGACTCATCAGGAGGCCAGCTCTATATACTGCAATATTAATCCTTTTGATAATAAGGTCCAACCATCCAGTACCACGAAAAGCACAAGCTTGATAGGCACCGAAATAGTTACCGGGCTCATCATCATCATCCCCAGGGCCAGCAATATACTGGAAATTAACAGGTCTATAACGACAAACGGTAGATAGAGATAAAATCCTATTTTAAAAGCACTCTTTATTTCGCTTAAAGCATATGCCGGCAATAAAGAAATAATAGATGCTCGTTGTACCTCCTCAGCAGTACCATTTTCTTCTCTATCGCGTTGAAGTTGTACACGTTCAAAAAAATTAACCAGATCGGAATCGGAGTATTTTTCCAAATAATTACGATAGCTGTCCAACCCATTTTCAATAAAATAGGCCATAGACTGCGGGTTATTTACATCACTTCCTGAACTTTGATACGCTTCATAACCATTTTTGACCACGGGCATCATAACGAAAAACGCCAGAACCAGGGCAATACCGTTCAACGTCATATTCGATGGGATCTGCTGCAATCCCAGCGCATTACGTACCATAACAAATACAATAGAGAACTTGATATAACATGTACCACACGCGATGATAAAAGGGAGTAGCGTAGAGAATGCCAGCAGTGCTATAAGAGTAATATCATTACTTTGAACCATCACTGGCCTCTTGATAAAGCTCTTTAACTTCGACTCCCATGCGATCTTCGATCCAAACCAGTTCACCACGGGCAATGGCGGTGCCATTTGCAGTGATTGTTACATTCTTCTCAGCCTCTATTTGGCACGGCAGCACTTCACCTTCATATAGCGATCCAAGCTGGCTAATAGAAAGTCTTTTTTGTTGCAGAACGAAACCCAGCCGGATTGATATTTTATCGCAGGGGAGAAGTTTTTCTGATTCGCTTCTAACGGATTCATCCTCCGACGCGTTTTCCTCATATGCACCAGACAGCATCTCCTCATCATCCTCTTGAAACATAAATCCTTCCTCAACGTAGTCAAAGCTGCCTATTACAGCCTGATTATTAATAATTAAATTCTTTCTAACATTAATGAGCAGCAAATCACCCTGTTGCAACTGACTTAGCAGGGCAACTGAAATAGCGCTATGCCCTATTTCAAACTGGATATCAACAGGCACCTGGTCTAATGATATTCTTTCATGCTCGTTTATAATGGGTGTAACTCCAGGCATTTTGCTGATCCACACGCGGCCTTGCGGGGTCAGCAACGAGTACATTGAATTGACTCTTTGCGTGCTATCAATATCCCCTTTACTTTCCATCCGTTGATATTCAAGTTCAGCAGGCAATCCCTCAAGAGGGCGTTCACTGTTAACGAACAGAGCTTCAAGTTGGTTCACAGACCAACAGCGACTTGCCATTTTTGCACTCTGTGGCATTACGCTTGCAAACCAGCTTTGTAAATCTATCAGCCCCTCCCACCCCGTATCGCTAATAAACTGGAATAAACCTTCTCCCGGCGGTATATTCTGCTGAACTTCAAATCCCTTTTTTACCCAGGATAAGACCTGCTGACGCCATAACAGCTCAGTAGTTGAGTAGTGCCGAAAGTGATGTTTAATCACGTCTGTTCCTCATCCGGTTGAGGTTGTTTATGCGCACGTTGTGATTGCTCATGTTCATCATGAAAAACCCATTCAGGCTGTCTGTGATTCTGTCCATGATGCTGTCCACTATGATCTGACAGCCGTTGATGTACGAGAGGGTCTGAAGGATGCAATATATTAGGGGTACCCTGATTGCTACTAATCTGGACGTTAACCTGGTGGCCTTTCCCCCAATCCGAGAAGGTATAGGTCAGTTTACTGTTCCCGGCCCCCTCCTTTACCTCAGAAGAATTATCAGCAACCCGTGAGGTTTCAACCAATCTGCCCCATGAAGCTTCATTCTTTGCCATATTCATCGGCTTAAAAACTGTTGCCTGTTCTGGATTATTAACTTGCTGAGACGGGGCAGATGTATTAGCTGATAGCTGATGTAACGGGATCTCCCTCACAGGAAACTTTTTACTGTCATGGGCTTCCTGCATTACTCTATTTTCGTCAGCATCAACTTTTTTTAACGACGAAGCTAAATGAAGCTGCGCAGGATTCGGAGATGTTCCGTTCGCTATTTTCAAAGTGTCTGAACGGTCTGCGGCAGAATCAGGCAGTTTTTTCTGCCCCGGATTAATCATGAACCGGTCATGCCCGGGAGCCGTACTCGTTTTATTCTTTCCCGTCTCCGTCACTGCAATGTCGTTGTTTTTTTGTATAGTATCAGCGCTTTCCGGTAAGCGCAGAATTCTGGACAGCGCCAGGTTATGCGTCTGGTTAACCCTGATCTCAGTTAATTTCCCACCCTGCAGAGGTAAAGAGGCCTCCCTAAGCTCACGCTGCGTTGGTAGGTCTACGTGCTGGAGCACAGGCAAGACATCTTTTTTGCTGTCCCTGTCTTTTAGTTTTCTCTTAACGATATCATCCAGACTTTTTGAAACCACCTCGCCTGCATTTTTTTGAAGACTGCTATCCGTCGTTTTGACACTATTCACCGTAGCCATGAAATCCTCTCTTCTGTTTCAGACTCTTCAATTCGCACATCTTTGAGACGTTTTTTGTGACGCTCGGTGGTATGCAGATGAGTGTATTTGTCCTTCTTCCTGACCAGGAATTTCTGTTTCTCTGAAAGTTCAATTTTTTTCTGCTGACAGGCTTCAAGTTCAAGCGAAATTTGAGCTTTTTGCATTTTCATATCCGCCAGTTTTCTTTTAATTGCCCCCTGACGACGTTGAATAGAGAGCAACTGCTCCCTGGTCACCTCCCCCGTCGGGTAAAGGCTACGGCTCAGGTTAACCAGTGCTATCATTTCTTCACCAATAGAATCAATGCGCGTAGTTATGGTACGGTGCTCACTCTCATTCCTGGCAAGGAGTAGATCGTTTATTTCTATTTTTAATTCAGAACGAGTCATTAAATTCTTAATATTATGACGCAAGGCGAGCTAACTCCTGCATAATATCGCTGAATTCCGCATGCTCATCGCCTTTTTGATTTAACCACGCGAGTAATGCATCACGCTTAGCCATTGCGCGATCGTTTTCCTTGTTTTCTCCCGGATGGTACTCACCTAAATCTATAAAAATTTGGAGCTCCGCAAGTTTTGCTAAAATACGGCGTACCTCACCCGCCAGACGTAAATGCTCTGGTTCGCAGACCTGACTAGCAACGCGGCTGATGCTGCCCAAAATATCTATTGCTGGATAATGATTCTGTGCAGCTAATTTCCGACTCAAATAGATATGCCCATCAAGTATGGAGCGAATCTCATCGGCTATCGGATCGGGTTCGTCATCACTTTCAAGTAAAATTGTGAACCATGCCGTAATACCGCCAGAAAGCGTACAACCTGGCCGCTCAAGTAACCTGGGTAGGGAGTCAAATACCGAAGCAGGATAGCCGCGCCGTGCGGGAGACTCTCCCGCCGCCAATGCCACATCTCGTAATGCTCTGGCGTACCGGGTTATAGAGTCAAAGAATAACACCACGCTCAAACCAGCATCCCGGAAATACTCTGCCACTGTGGTTGCCACGAGCGCTGCGTTGCAACGGTCGAGCGATGAATAATCAGACGTTGCATAGACCAGAATGCATTTCTGCTGACGATCCGACTGACGCAAGGTTTCGGTAAATTCAGTAACTTCTCGCCCACGCTCGCCGATCAACGCGATAACAAAGACATCCGCATCCGAGTGCTCAATCAGCATGTGCATGAGGGTCGTTTTGCCACAGCCCGCTGAAGCAAAGATTCCAAGCCTCTGGCCGACACCGCAGGTAATCAGGCCATCAATAGCACGTATGCCAGTGTAAAAGGGCTGACGAATGCCGACGCGTTCCTGGTAAGAAGGAGGTGATGAATCTATTGCCCTGATTTCGGTAACGAATCCCCCTGCATTATTCGCAAAACGCTCCACAATCCGGCCCGAAGGATCCAGTACACAGCCCAGTAAATCCGGGCTAAGTGTTACAGAGAGTCCTGACCCTGTTGGGCTGATGATTGCCTCGCGGGACAGGCCTTTTGAGGTACCAATCAGGCTTAAAATGGTACGTTCACCGTTAAAACCGAGTACCTGGGCACGAGCCACAATCGCTGACTGACTCCAGCTTTCGCGGATTTCACAAATCTCCCCCACTTTCACATGAGGTAACACGGCTTCAATAAGAGGACCAGAAAGCCGCAAGGGGTGAGCCTGATGCCGTAACAACGCCCGCGTTGCCATTACCGAATGATCCCCAAAAATGCTTCCTGCAGGGTGAAAAATTCATTCATCGCCTCCGCAAAACTTGTGCTATTTTCCAGAAACTTTGGATGCACCATACCTTTAAGTTCGATATACCCCTCATTGATAGAAATCTGGAGCTGACCTGTGATTGAGAAGTGACATCCCTCTGTCATTTTTTCAAGGAGAGCACTTGCTTTATATTGCATAATGCCATCGTTGACTTCACAAAGCCTTGACCAAATCCAGATATAATTATCATCTTCACTAATAAGCATGCTTGGATGATTCTCGAAATCGAGGGAAATTGTTGAGTGGCTATCAAATCCCCCCAATAAAGATTCATCGCATCCATTTTCAAGTAAAGCCCCTCGAATCAATGAAACAATATCTGTATACATTTTCACTCTCTGCTAAATGGTTTTAATAACATCAATTGATACCGTATCGGTTACCTCACCAAATGACATAACCTCAAGATCTTTAAATCGGGACTCTAAGAATCTTTTTAGAAAACGCCTGATATCCATCGATGACAGAACGACAAGATCGCGTAATGAAATGGTTACACTGTCCATAGCTAGTGAAAACTTGTCCATAAGCTCGTCCGCGATTGCTGGCTCCAGGTTAAGAAATGTTCCTGCCGAGGTATTCCTGATCCCCTGCCTGATTTTCTCTTCAAACTCACTCGAAAGCATGATTACACGTAATGTACTTCCCGCCGAAAACTTATGGCATATGTATCGAGCCATCGCCCCTCGAATATGCTCAACCAGAGAAATAACATCCTTCTCTCGCGGCGCCCATAGTGCAATAGCTTCCATAATAAGTTTCATGTTACGCACGGAAATACGCTCACTTAGTAAACGCTGCAATACCTCAGAAATCCTCTGTATAGTGGCATGCCGCATCACTTCTTTCATTAAATCAGGGTATTTGTCTTCAAGTTTGTCCAACATATTTTTTGTTTCCTGAACACCAAAATACTCGCCAATATACCTGATCATAATAGCGGAGAACGTGTAGTAAACTTCATCAATACTCTTTCTTAATTGATACCCTAATGCAGAGAGATTTTTTTTCTGCTCTTTGTCAACCCACACCATATTATCGATTGTGACAAAGGGGATGCCCATATGCTTCAGTTCTTCAGAACTGTTAACAACACGATAATGGTTGAACTGTACGCGAAACTGATCGGCCTTGATCTCATTAATCAGGATGATTACCGTGCCTGGTTCGGTGTTCACTGAGGGTTTAAGTGTAATTTCAGGAAGATTTATACCGTAATCGATGAAGAACTGACTGCGATAGCGATCGATAAGTTTTTCTTTCTCGAAAACAGCTACATCACCCTCATTTACAAGAACAATTACAGGTACGGTTTCTGATCGAATACTGTCCAGATCGGTTATTAACCCCAGAGAACTCTCACTGTCGCCTGAGGCTGAATCAGTATCAAAACCACTTTCTACCTGCGTGTCCGATTCTCTCTGGGATTTCTTCTTTTTCCAGTATTGGTAGTAAAGAATGCTGGTAGGTAACACAGCTAAAATGAGAAATACGGCAAAAGGAAAGCCAGGTAAGCTGCCAATGCCAAGCGCAATGATTGCCCCAATAACCAGCACAGAGGGATTTTTGAAAAGCTGATTTATTATGGTTTGTCCCATATTGTCGCTATCGCCGTTTACGCGCGTAACAATAAATCCTGCACCAATAGCAATCAGCAACGCAGGTATCTGTGCGACCAGACCATCACCAATAGTCAGCAAAGTATAAGTAGAAAGTGCGCTTGACATATCCATGCCATGCTGCGACACCCCTACGCTAATTCCCCCAATGAAGTTAATAAAAATAACAATAATACCAGCAATGGCATCTCCTTTGATGAACTTCATTGCTCCATCAAAAGAACCGTATAGCTGACTCTCACGTTCAACCACGCTCCGGCGTGCTGCTGCGCCCTCAGCATCAATTGATCCAGCACGTAAATCAGCATCAATGCTCATTTGCTTTCCGGGCATACCGTCCAGGGAAAATCGTGCCGCCACCTCAGCAACGCGCTCCGCGCCTTTGGTGATAACCATAAACTGTACAATGGTAACAATTGAGAAGATTACAAACCCTACAACCAGATTGTCACCAATAACAAATTGACCAAAGGTCTCAATGATTTCACCTGCGTCTGCATCATTCAAAATCAGACGACTGGTGCTAACCGACAACGCTAAACGAAATAATGTCGTTATAAGCAGCACTGAAGGAAAGGAAGAAAAACTCAAAATCCTGTCGATATAAAATGATGCCAGAAACACCATGATTGAAAGAACCATATTCAAGCCGATTAAAAAATCGACCAGATAGGTTGGCAGGGGAATAACCAGCATTGAGATAATAACGACGACCAACACCAGTATAAATAATTCTGGATGTTTCCTTATTTTACCCAAAAAAATATTCATCTATCATACATCCATTTTATAATCTATTTTGCTTCCTGGCGACGCTCAATATTCTCTTCAAGCATTGTTTTATCAGCTATAATTTCAAGCGTATTCAGCAGAACCTCACGATTTTCCGGCTCGCTGAAAGCTTCAAGCGGGATCCTCTTACAGGAGGTGTAAATCGTTTGCAAGAGTTTTGCGCGATCGCTTTTCCTGGCAAAACGAAGACAATCTCCTAATATATCCATAAGAAGTGAACTGACATGACTGGGGTTCTCCAGCACACCGAACATAAAATATATCCAGTCCCCCTCTTCTCTGTTGAAATCACCTACTGAAATGTGATTAACAATACTCTTTATGAAGATAATATCGCATGAACGTATTAGCTTTATCTGACCGATGCGGCCCAAAAGATATCCAAATTCGATATGACTACAGCTTGGATCGGCTGAATCAATATCTGCCAGAAGAGCATCTTCCATAAAATTAATAACTATTCCACGCTTTTCTACTCCGTAATTGCTAATCCACTTCTTATAAAGTTCAATTTCGCCCTCATCACTTTCCAGAAAGTCCCGATAGCTTTCACGCATCAGGGCGGGACTCATCATCAATTTCTTCCCAAACAAACGCGCCTTCAACGCAACGTTGATGCCCGCTTTCAAGCGTTTGGGATTGGCCTCTTTTTCTAGCTTAGAGAGAAGATTTTTGAGTCGCTTACGAACAATTTCATTAAGATTTTTGCGCCGCAGCATCTCGCGCAGAACGAGTACCAGATCGCTGTCATCAGGAAAAAAAGCCCGCGCCTGACGAAGTAGATTCTCGATATTGCTTCCGTCACTCCCCTTGAGAATCTTCACCAGCTTATCAAACTTCGGTGTTACGTCCTCCTCCAGAACCTGATCGAGGACAGTTTCACCCGAAGCGCCTGCTTTTTTGTCATAGTCACGCCTGTTGCGAAACTGCGCCATTATCGCGGACATTTCATCTGTCGCCTGCGCAAATTTTTGCAACATCGCTGCCGGGGACTCGTCCTCAGCAATCTGTACCTCTCCTTCTGAGAAATTATCAAGGCGTTCGGTCAGATCTGAGTTCACTTTCTTTTCTGTAGAAAGTTTGTCTCTGCTCTGCATATAATGTTGCATGCCCGAGCCATCTTTACCTATTCCTAGCGCCATTTTTGACTGTCCAGGTAATTCATCATCCAGTTTTGAAGCTTATCACTGGCAAAATCGTTCTTCATCTCGCCGACCAGGGTGCTTGCGTCCGGACTGAGAGGAGCTTCTATCTCACGTGGCTGAATCAGGAAGACGCGCACCATGTTCGACGACCTGTCTCGCGAGTAGCGGAAAAGCTTTCCGACCCAGGGGAGATCGCCCAGTAAGGGGATCTTTCCCTCAACTCTGGTATCTTCATCCCGCGTATATCCACCAATCAGCAAACTTTTACCTCTGGGTACCCTGGCAACGGTACTGATATTCGTGCGGCCTACCTCCGGTAAATCACCCTCTTTAACCTGCACATTATCGAACTGGTTGCCATCTTCGACGTTCAACATCATCTCAACCTCGCCGTTTGCAGTGAAACGAGGAAGTACGCTGACCAGGGTGCCGTAAGTCACGCTGTCAAGCTGAGCGGTTCGCTCGCCTACCAGTTTAGAATAGAAGGTACGACTATTATCAAATATGGCTGGAATATTTTCCTGGGTAAGTAGCATGGGGCGAGACACAATATTCGCCAGTTTTTTCTCACTTAAAGCCAGTGCGGTTACCATAAAGCTTGCTCCATCTATGGTGCTTGATCCGCCATTAAATGAAAAACCGAGATTTGAGCCCACATTGAGATTTCCGGTCCATTCAACGCCTAAGTTCTCGAAAGCCTCTTTTTGTAGGTCAACAATCCATACGGACAGTTCTATATGTCGTTTCTTTTTGTCTAATGAACTTACCAGATTACGAATATACTCAACCTGCTCTGCGCTTCCCCTCACCAGAAGACTATTCGTTCCCGGATCGGAAATGATGCTCATACCATTACGCGTTAGCGGGGTGCGGACCTGACCATCAATCATCTGAATATATCCGGCACCCCCTCCGTCTCCTGAATCAGAAAAATCATCTGGCCCCATGTCTTCATTTTCAACCAGCTTCTTTTTTGTGTTCTGAATGCGTCCACCAGAACTCATACCATTCGACATGACACGATTAACCACAGTGGATATTCCAGGGATGATAATTTTATCATTCCTGTAATTATATTCCCGATCTTCAACAAAAGTATTATAAAGAGGTATGACAGCGATATTTTCTCGCCCATCATAACCATCACTTTTTTGATCAAGATACTTCGCTGCATTCGAGATTAATTCGATGTAAATCGGTGGCCCTGACACGTAAAATGTTGAGTTACGCTGATCAGAACGAAGCGGATAACGTGTATCGTATAAGCCAGAATTTTGCAGAAAATCACTAACCACACTGAATGATGTGTTACGCAATACGATAACGGCATTACGAATTTCTGATGCATCGTAAACATAAATAGCCTGGCCATCGTTATACCAGATCAAACCAAGCTGATCGGAGATGGCGGTAAGGACCCCCTGAGGTCTGGTTATGTCGAATTCGCCACTAATTTTCTTGCGAACGGCAATTTTACTCAATATAACGGGCTTACGCATAATTGAGGAGATGGCATCAAATATACCTTTAACGCCTTCCTCCCGAGCGATATAACCCTGTTGATTTTTCTCAGTGGCATAACCGTTTTGTGGTGCGCAAATTGCCAGTAAAACAGCAAATAGAATACATAATCTTATATGCCATTGTGATATGGTCATGAATCATCTCTCATGTGTAAACTTTTTTAAATTTCGCGGAGACACTCCGAATTCTTCCTTTACTTCATTAGAGAAATGAGACAGAGAGGCGTACCCGTGCTTCAACGCGATAGTCGTCAGGTTATTATTTTCACTTTTAATAAGATCCAGTATTGCTCTTACCAGCCTCCAGTCGCGCATTTCTACCTTGGTCGTGTTTCCTAAAGCCTGACGGGCAAGCCGCCGGAAATGGGACACAGATAATCCATAACGCAGGCTAAGGGTACTTATGCGTTGAGTTGAGCTCTCACATGACTCATCCAGCAGAAATTCAACCAGGTCGTACCATTCATTATTTCTTAATGCCTTGCTGAATGACTCGATGGAGTCAGCGTTTTTCAGTGACAGGTTCAGGAAAAAATACTCAATTTCCTTTGTTGTCGGCTTCATACTCAGGTTCGCTGGCAAATAACCATAGATCGCGTTATTTTGTTCTTTTTTCTTATTTTTAGCTTTATCAATGAAAACCTGCAGTTTGGCCAGGTGAGGGAGATCGAGCTTTGTATAAAACAGATTACCCATTTCAATGGTAAGCACGCAGGGAGTCAATACCAGCATTCCGCTCTCATGCATTTCAATACATAATCTCTCTTCTTTTTTCCTTGTATTAATCTTTATATCACACCCAGCGTGACCGGCTTTGATAAGCAGCAAAGAGTGACATGGGAATTCATGAATCTTCCCCACCGTTAAACAATCGCTCTCGATGTTACTTTTCATCACTGTCTCTTCAATAGGACAAATATCATTCTTTTAGTATAGGTAGCTGAGAGCGTACAATCCTGATGAAATAATGATGAGACATCCATCCAACAGATATTATTATGTGTCCAATTTTAATAGTAGTGCCAATTTAATAACTAAACATAGCTTTAGAAGGTTGCTGCTCACGCGAAAAAATTCAATAGATCATGGACGTTATAGTATCAGATCCCACTCTCAGGAGGAAAGGTTTACATGGATAAATGTCGCACAGATAGCATAGACTCCAAAACACAGAGTTAAGTTGACATGACAATTGTAATCAGTTTCTTTATGATTTATTTCTTGAGCAATTTCACACGACAAAAATATGATTGATCTTTATTAAGATCCTGGATCAGGTTGATGACTATTTTTATTTTATTATTCTTATTTAGCTGACATGAATGGTAAATCGTAACTGCAGCTTCATCTTCATGGGAGAGATTTTTAGACAGTGGAAAAGAAGGAACGAATGTCCCCTCCCCTTCTTTTAAAACCTTAACTAACCCCGCAACTTCAGGTGTATGTGTTCCTTTAGCTTTATTCGTTACGCTGACAGGATATACAAATATATACCCTTTACCGTAAAGTGTTTTGATATACTTTCCCTTGGGGTTCTCGCCAAGTATTTTTCTTAACGCATAGACACATCGCGTAAGTGACTCTCCGTTTACTTCATCATACCTCCAAATAGTTCTAATAATCTCTTCTTTTTTAACTATCTGACCCGCGGATTCCACCAAAATGCTTAAAAGATGCATCTCTTTAGGTGGAACAGATATGACTTGCTGAGATTTATATAAAACTTCGTTATATTTCAGGTAGAAATCCCCGAAGCAATACTCTTTTATACGACTCTCCTGCATTCGCCGCCCCTTATTCTCTTTTACTGAGAATATTTTCTCACGATACGTTATGGGGTTCTTATATAAAACGCGGAAATAAGCCTTATGCTGGTAGTTGGTAGAGAGGCTCTAACGTTGGCTTGATGCTTATGTTCGATGCAATCTCAGGATTAATTGATGAGATCATTGTCATAATCACTGAAAGAAGCGCCTGATAGTAAATATTCATATCGTCAGATAAATATACCGCTTCGCGCTGCACGACGGAATGGTCTTGTGCTCTGACAAGTTCTACCCTGATAATCCCTTGATCCTTATAACTAATTTCAGTGCCCGCGATATAGTAATCCGCCTTCGATTTTTCAAGCGCCACGAGGAAATTACTGTAGCTTTTAATGGATTCTATGAAACACGAAGAGACAAGCTGGATTGACAAATTATTTTCTTTTTTTAAATATTGCATCCATTCAATCAGCTGATCGTGCAAGCAAACCGCAATGTTCTCCCGCTGCATTTTGAATGGAAACAATGCAATGCTGCATTTTTTGGTTAAATCATCTTGAGGTGTGCCTGAATGAGATCTGTTTTCCAGCGCCTGTACCTCTTTTACAATCACCTGAGCGAGAAACCGATAACCTTTTCCATAAACTGTTTCAATGTAACGCCTGGCATCTGTTCGACCAAGGGCACGGCGCAGCACATAGATACAGCGTGTTAATGATTCATCTGACACCGTTCCTCCTTTCCAGACCTCCCGGATTAAGTCTTCTTTAGAGATTACTGTATTCGCCTGCTCCAACAAAAAAAGCAGAACTGATACCTCCTTGGGAGCCAGCGCTATTTCACCCTTATCTTTACTCAGCAGTCGTCCATTTAAGAAGCGAAACTGACCAAATTCATAGTAGATTGCACTCATTTAGATAATTCCTTTTAATAGTTTTTCTGAATGTCGCTGCACTCTATCCAGCCTCATCAGACGTTCGACATTTTCCTGATGCCCTGACCAGCCCAATAGAAATAAATGGTCCTTTTTTTCTTACCTGACGTGCATAAATTACTGTTTTGAATGTTTCTATGTGAAAATATCGATACCTTATTTAACAATAATAAACGATAACAGATTAATTCATACACATTGCACCGAAATGGAGGCGGCTATTTTATTCCTCTCATTGATAAAGTGACTCTTTTCAGCATTATAACCTTACCATTATGAATCAGAATCCCTTATATATTTTAACGAGGGGGGACCTGTTCTGCAAGATGTTTCCAGGCCTGCATAGGTTAAGGCATTAAGAGTAAAAATAATCTCATATGCGCAAATTATCGTAAATGTGCTCAAAAAACATCGTTTTTTTTTAAAAAAAAACAGATTAATTGATGCGCGATAAGCTTTTTTGCTTTCTTTTCAAGATCAGCTCTATGAATCAATAAGAAATTATGAGAATTCTGTGCGTTATTGAATAAACCGAACTTTTGCTGAGTTGAAGGATCAGAACATGTATTCCCTGCCAGGGCGGTCAGTCTCGTCGCCAGGCAGAAGTTTATAGTCGCCGACTGGCACACCTCGATAAAAACCCTTATCAACTGTAACTCTATGGCTTTCTGGCTGGATGACGAGCCAGTCCAGGCCTGGTATGTATCAGTAACGCCTCCTTCACAGGGGAGGCCTCAGCGATCTTCTTATCTTGCCATCACTGCTCTCCTGATAGTTAAACGCATATTCCCGCCAACTCTACGGACCGTGCAGGGCTTCCTTATTCCCCTTTTGCTCTGATGGTGTTTCGTTAAGCAGTCTGGATTACACCCGGGTCAGCAATCAGCCAGGACAGTCAATGTCAGCTTCAAAATACCCAGCCGGGGCGAAATCATGCCCTGGTGATGGATTCCTCGGGGCTGAGGGTCTTCGGTTAAGGCAAATGGAAAGCCAATACACACGGCAATGCATGCCGTCGTCTCTGGCAGAGGCGGCATCTGGTCGTTGACAGCGGAATACATGACAACAGAATATAACCTTCGCGCTGAGTCTGATTTATTCAACAAAGACCTCGCGAGTGCAAAGGCCAACTGAGCAATATGAACGGTAATAGTTAGCCATGGCATCCGCTCTTTTCTTCTGGATTTATTACCCACAACTTCATGGGAAAAACGGATCGGCTGACAGGAAGGCTGGGAATATATTAGAATTTATTTTTAGCTTCATGCCTTCATTGTTAATAAATTGATTGCTGTCTGTCACTGCCAGATATAGTACCAGGATAAGCCGGGGAATCGACTTATCTTAACGACCAGGAGACGATGGAATTAAGAGTCAGCAACACACTCACCCTTTAATTCCAATCGATCCGCCAGGCCGTAGTCAATACGTTATCTTACTCAGGCTACTCGCCAACAAATCCCCCGGTCTGATGGTGCCATAGCCGCGCATACAGTCCGCCCTTCGCCAGCAGTTCGCTGTGACTACCTGTCTCTGCAATACGGCCCTTCTCCAACACTACCAGCCGGTCCATTTTAGCGATAGTGGACAGACGGTGGGCGATAGCTATTACCGTTTTGCCACTCATCAGCGTTTCCAGACTCTCCTGGATCGCCGTTTCCACTTCGGAGTCCAGCGCGGAGGTCGCCTCATCCATTATCAGAATAGGGGCGTCTTTCAGCAGAACCCGGGCAATGGCGATCCGCTGCCGCTGGCCGCCAGAGAGTTTTACGCCGCGCTCGCCAACGTGCGCATCCAGCCCGTAACGTCCTTCAGAGTCGGAAAGCAGAGGGATAAATTCGTCCGCTTTCGCACGATGGATAGCCTGCAGCACCTCCTCCCCGGTGGCATGCGGCCGACCATACAGCAGGTTGTCGCGGATCGAGCGATGCAGCAGTGAGGTATCCTGAGTGATCATGCCTATCTGAGCACGCAGGCTCTCCTGGCTCACCTGAGAGATATCCTGTCCATCAATGAAAATCCTGCCGCCATCAAGGTCATACAGCCGCAGCAGCAGGTTTACCAGCGTCGATTTACCCGCCCCGGACGGGCCAATCAAACCAATTTTTTCGCCCGGACGGATAGCCAGCTGGAGATTATCAATTACCCGGCGGTCGTGACCGTAGTTAAAATCAACGTTCTCATAGCGAATTTCCCCGCTGCGGACCTTCAGCGTCGGTGCCTGGGGTCTGTCGGTGACGCTGACCGGCTGGGCAATCGTTTTCAGACCGTCCTGTACCATACCAATATTTTCGAAAATGCCGTTAACCACCCACATGATCCATCCCGACATGTTCACAATGCGAATAACCAGGCCAGTCGCCAGCGCAATGGCCCCCACGCTTATCAGCGACTGCGTCCACAGCCAGAGCGCCAGACCGGTCGTGCCAACAATCAGCAGGCCGTTGAGCGTGGTGATCGCCACATCCATATTGGTCACCATACGGCCCTGCTGGCGGGTTTTTTCGGTCTGATCGCCAATCGCCTCACGCGCATACTGACGTTCCAGGTCGCTGTGAGCGAACAGCTTAAGGGTAGTGATGTTGGTGTAACCATCCACAATGGTGCCCATCAGCTTTGAGCGGGCATCAGAAGAGGCCACCGAGCGGGATTTCACCCTGGGTACAAAGTAGATCAGGCTGATGATATAGCCCACAATCCAGACCAGCAGCGGGACCATTAGCCACCAGTCCGCTTCGGCAAACAGCACCAGCGCGGTGATGGCGTATATCAGTACGTGCCAGAGCGCGTCCACCGCCTGTACCGCGGAGTCGCGCAGGGCGTTGCCGGTCTGCATAATGCGCTGCGCGATGCGTCCGGCAAAATCATTCTGAAAGAAGTTCATGCTTTGACGCAGCACATAGTTATGATGCTGCCAGCGGATCATACTGGTCATGCCGGGGTTGATGGTCTGATGCACCAGCAGATCGTGCAGGCCGATAAAGAGTGGCCGCAACACCAGCGCTACCACGGCCATCCAGATAAGCGTCGACGCATGCGCGCTGAAAAAGGTCGCGGCCGGGGTGGCATTGACCATATCAATAATAGTGCTGAGATAACGAAAAAGGGCGACCTCAATCAGCGAGGCTACCAGCCCCACGACCAGAAGCAGGGCAAAACTTTGCCATACCTGGCGCAGGTAATAGACATAAAAGGCCCAGACGCTGTTGGGCGGCGTAGAAGCAGGGGCATCCCGGAAGATATCGATCAGTCGTTCAAAGCGGCTGTACAGCATAGTTAAGGCTCACATCTACGGCTAAAGGAATTAATTTTAGTCCATTGACGCATCAGAAGGTGGACATTTGGGCGGTGTATCTATCCGCCGCCAGGAGCCTGTTTGATGACACCCATTACTACACACTCTCTGTGATCGGGGCCGCCTTTAACAACATTACCCGTTAAGTTTGTGAAATGGCCCTTAAACGAAGCTTACATATTTCGCACACAAACGCGCAATTTAGCCCACGGCATCTGTGCACTACGCTTTAGTGCAACCCGCCCGGCTCATACTCTTCAATCACCGGCGGCGTCTGCATCGGCAGGGTAATAATGAAGCGGGCACCGCCCTCAGGGCGGTTCTCCGCACGGATCTGCCCGCCGTGGATATCAACAATGGCATGGCAAATGGCCAACCCCAGACCGACGCCCGGCACCGCAGACTCTTTATCCCCGCGTGAAAACTTCTCAAATATCTGCGCCTCCTGCCCACCGGGGATCCCCGGCCCGCCGTCCCAGACCTCAAGGGTAAGCTGCTGCATCCGGTTCTCAGCCTCGTTCATCGCTGCCCCACGCTGCATCCGGTTTCCAGCATCGCGCCCTGTTGAGCCGCCCGGCCTCTGGCCTTCGCCAGCCATCATCGGTGGCTCAACGCGCGCGCGAATGCCGATGTCAGCCACTGGTCCGGCATACTTCAGCGCATTCTCCAGCAGGTTGGTCAGCACCCTCTCCATCAGCGGGCCGTCCAACTGAATCAGCACGAGCTCAGGCGGCAGATCCAGTGCGATATGTCGTCCGGCCAGCGACGATGCCATCATTCTCAGCGTACTACCGACCAGCTCATCCAGCGCCATCCATTCGGTACACAGGCTGAACCCCCCGGACTGCAGGCGTGCCATATCCAGCAGATTATTCACCAGCCGGATGGTATTCAGCGTCTGCTCACGCATCGCGCTGGCCTGCGGCGCGTGTTCAGAACCCGCCGTGGCCAGATCCAGCGTCAGTATCTCCGCCTGACCAAACAGCACCGTCAGCGGCGTGCGCAGGTCGTGTGAAAGCGCCGACAGCAGCGCATTACGCAGCTGCTCCCGCTCGGCCGCGAGGCGCGCGGCGGCTTCCCGATGGCTAAGAGCCATGCGCTCCAGCGCGTTAGTGGTCAGGACGATAAAGGTCTCAATCAGCCGCTGCTGCTCGGGGATCATCAGCTGGCGCAGGTTGGCGGGCTCCAGCACCAGCAGCCCCAGCGTTTTGGGGCCGCTTTTCAGCGGCAGGATCTGCCACGGCACGCCCGGCAGCGTGTCGGTGCCTGCGCCGGCGGGCTGGCCACGATCAAAGCTCCAGCGCGCGATAGCCCTGTCGGGAACGGTGCTGAGTTCTGGGATCCCCGCAGCGATGAGTTCGCCCTGCTCATCCGGCAGCAGCAGCTCACTGCGCGCCTGGAGCGTAATATTTGCGCTGCGCTGTAGCGCTGCGGCAATGTCCTGCGGGGTCAGCGCGCGACTGAGCGATTTCGCCATTTCATAGAGATGTCGGACGCGATGTTCACGGTAGCGGGCTACCCGCGCCTGATAGCGCACCCCCGCCGTCAGATTACCCACAAGTACGCCGACCGCCAGCATCACGCCAAAGGTCACCAGGTACTGAACGTCTGACACCGCAATGGTGCCGGTCGGCATAACAAAAACCACGTCAAAGGCGACAATATTCAGGATAGTCGCGACCACCGACGGCCAGCGGCCATAGCGCAAGGCCACTACCACTACTGCCAGCAGATAGACCATCACCAGATTAACCGAGTCGACGCCCGGCAGCAGCCACCGGCCAGCCAGCGTAACCAGCGCGCATAACGCTGCTGCCGCCGTGCAGCCTTTCAGCTGCATGCGCCATTTATCCTGGTTGGGGCGCTGGCCCTCCGCCGGGCCGGACGGCAGTGGAGTCGACTCGTCCAGCGCCACGATAACCAGATCGAGATCCGGCCCGAGCTGACCCAGGCGATCGGCAAAGCTGTCGCGCGTCCAGCGGCGCACCGGACGGCGACCAATGATGATTTTCCCCAGATTATTTTCGCGCGCGTAGCGCAGCACCGCCGCCGCCTCGTTGGGATCGGAAAGGGTCGCCGTTTCGGCACCCAGATCCTGTGCCAGCCTCAGCGTACGCAAAACGGCGCGCCGTCGCGCTTCGTTTAGCCTGTAAAGCCGGGGCGTCTCGACGTAGACGGCATGCCACACGCAGTCGAGCCTGGCGGCCAGCCGTGCCGCCGTGCGCACCAGCTTTTCGCTGCCGGTGTTATCGCCGATACAGAGCAGCAGGGCATCGCGGGTATGCCAGACTTTTTCCCGTCCCTGACCGTCGCGCCACGCGCGCACCTGATCGTCAACGCGATCGGCTGTGCGCCGCAGTGCCAGCTCGCGCAGGGCGTATAAATTTCCCTTACGGAAGAAGTTCTCAATGGCGCGCTCGGCGCCCTCGCCGATGTAAACCTTACCCTCTTTCAGACGCTGACGAAGATCGTCGGCGGGCAGATCGACCAGTACCACCTCATCGGCGGCATCAAAAAAGGGATCGGGAACGGTTTCACGCACGCGGATGCCGGTCACGCCGCCGACCACATCATTCAGGCTTTCCAGATGCTGAACGTTGACCGTGGTCATCACGTCAATCCCCGCCTCCAGCAGCTCATCAATATCCTGCCAGCGCTTAGGGTGACGCGAGCCGGGCGCATTGGTATGCGCCAGTTCATCCATCAGGATCACTGCCGGATGGCAGGCCAGCGCAGCGTCCAGATCAAATTCCGGATGACGGTTCTGTCCGATGGCACGACGCGGAAGGAGGGTTAAGCCCTCCAGCAGCGCCGCCGTTTCAACCCGGCCATGCGTTTCGACCACGCCCACCAGCACCGCCAGCCCCTGCGACCGCAGGCGCTGCGCCTCCTGCAGCATGGACCAGGTTTTACCCACGCCCGCACAGGCCCCGAACCAGATTTTCAGCCTGCCGCGTCCGGTGTCGCGGGTTTGCTGCAGCAGCGCGTCCGGATCCGGGCGCGGAAGTTCATCGTTCATCCTGTTCCTTATGACTGGCAGACCCGGTTTATCCTACCCGCTAAACAACTGCACGTCGTAGTGACCCACGTTGTTGCAACCCCGGGTTGCGCTATACATAACGCAGAGATAACAGGCGTCCCTCCCTGCGGCCCGAGCATTCCTGCCCCCGAGGGTCTGCTAACCCGATACCTTACTGCGCCGTCAGATCATCCAGCGCCAGGTTCAGCGTCACCACGTTCACCCCCGGCTCGCCGATAAAGCGGGGAAAAGGCGTTTGGATATTGTCGTTAATCAGCCGCTTTACCTCTTCCAGCGGCAGGTTACGGGCCGTCGCGACCCGGTCCGCCTGCCACAGTGCCGCCTGCGGCGAGATTTGCGGGTCCAGCCCGCTGCCGGACGCCGTCACCAGATCCACCGGTACCCTGTCGCTGGCCTGCGGGTTCGCACGATGAAGCATCGCCACCCGCTGTGTTACCGCCGCATCCAGCGCCGGATTGCTGCCCGCCATATTGCTGCCCGACGAGGCCAGCGGATTATAGGGAGAATCGCCGGTTGCAGAGGGTCGGCTCCAGAAATAGTCAGGCCGGCTAAAATTCTGCCCGATCAGCGTCGAGCCAACCGGTTTATCCTCTCTGTAGAGTAACGAGCCCGTGGCCTGTGAGGGAAACCACCACTGTGCCAGCAGGGTCGTTAGCAGAGGATAGAGTAAACCCGTAATTAAGGTTAGTAGCAGCAGCAAAATCACTGCGGGTCGTAACTGACTCATGATGATAGTTCCTTAAAACAGACCGGTCAGGGTCAGCAAGATATCAATAAGCTTGATGCCCACGAAGGGCACCAGCAGGCCGCCAACACCGTAGATCCACAGGTTGCGCCGCAGCAGCGCGGCGGCACTCAGCGGGCGATAGCTCACTCCCTTCAGCGCCAGCGGGATGAGAAAGATAATCACCAGCGCGTTAAAGATCACCGCCGAGAGGATCGCCGAGTCCGGCGAGTGCAGCCGCATTACGTTCAGCGCGTTTAGCTGTGGACAGGTCACGGCAAACGCCGCCGGGATAATGGCGAAATACTTCGCCACGTCATTGGCGATGCTGAAGGTGGTGAGGGAGCCGCGAGTCATCAGCATCTGTTTACCAATATGCACCACCTCCAGCAGCTTGGTGGGGTTGGAGTCCAGATCGACCATATTTCCCGCCTCCTTTGCCGCCTGGGTGCCCGAGTTCATGGCGACCGCCACATCGGCCTGGGCCAGCGCGGGCGCATCATTGGTGCCGTCACCGGTCATCGCGACCAGCCGCCCTTCAGCCTGATACTGGCGGATCAGCGCCAGCTTGGCCTCCGGCGTCGCTTCGGACAAAAAGTCATCCACGCCCGCCTCGGCAGCTATTGCGGCGGCGGTCAGCGGGTTATCGCCGGTGATCATGATGGTCTTGATGCCCATTTTGCGCAGCTCGGCAAAGCGCTCCTTAATGCCGCCCTTAACGATGTCCTTCAGCGCCACCACGCCCATCACCCGCATTCCGTCGCACACCACCAGCGGCGTACCGCCGCCGCGCGCCACCTCTTCAACCTGACGGTTGACCTCCAGCGGGTACTGTCCACCGCCGCTGTCGATATGACGGCGCACGGCATCCACCGCCCCTTTACGCACCATGCGATCCTGAACGTTCACGCCGCTCATGCGGGTTTGTGCCGAGAACGGGATAAAAGTGGCGCCCATGCTGGCCAGATCGCGCTCACGCAGGTTAAATTTCTGCTTTGCCAGCACCACAATGCTCCGCCCTTCCGGCGTTTCGTCAGCCAGCGAGGCCAGCTGCGCCGCGTCCGCCAGCTGTTCTTCACTGACCCCCGGCGCGGGAATAAACTGCGTGGCCTGGCGGTTCCCGAGGGTAATGGTGCCGGTTTTATCCAGCATCAGCACATCCACGTCACCGGCAGCCTCCACCGCGCGACCGCTGGTGGCGATCACGTTAGCCCCCAGCATGCGACTCATCCCGGCCACGCCGATCGCCGACAGCAGCCCGCCGATGGTCGTTGGGATCAGGCAGACCAGCAGCGCTACCAGCACGGTTACGCTGACGGCATGACCGCCCCAGGCGGAAAAGGGCCAGAGCGTGGCGGTTGCCAGCAGGAAGACGAGGGTCAGCGCCACCAGCAGGATGGTGAGAGCAATCTCATTCGGTGTTTTACGGCGGGTCGCCCCTTCTACCATAGCGATCATCTGGTCAAGAAAGGTCTCGCCGGGATTAACGCTGCACTGAATAATTAGCCAGTCAGAGAGAATGCGGGTGCCGCCGGTCACCGAAGCGAAGTCGCCGCCGGATTCGCGGATTACCGGCGCGGATTCGCCGGTAATGGCGCTTTCGTCCACCGACGCGCCGCCTTCAAGCACTTCACCATCGCACGGAATGATGTCCCCGGCCTCCACCAGCACCACGTCGCCTTTACGCAACGTATCTGCCGAAACCTGACGATGAGGCGCGCCGTAACGCGTCCCGGCCAATTTTTTTGCGTAGCTGGTTTTCTGCACGCCCTTCAGACTGTTGGCCTGCGCCTTACTGCGTCCCTCCGCCAGGGCTTCAGCAAAGTTGGCGAACAGCACGGTAAACCAGAGCCACAGCGAGATAGCGGCGGTAAAGCCCGCGCTGCCGGGCGTTTTACCGGCCAGCATCGCCAGGGCCAGCAGAGTGGTCAGCACGCTACCCAGCCAGACAACAAACATCACCGGATTTCGCAGCTGTACGCGGGGGGTCAGTTTTTTCACCGCATCACCTGCGGCGGTCCGCATCAGCGCAGCATCAAACAGCGCCTGTTGATTACGCATTCTCTTTCTCTCCGGCATTAATGACTGTACGTTTGCAGATGTTCTGCCACCGGCCCGAGGGCCAGCGCAGGGATAAACGTGAGCGCGCCAACCAGCAGCACGGTGCCAATCAGCAGCGCGATAAACAGCGCGCCGTGGGTCGGCAGGGTTCCGTTGCCCGCAGGCTGGATCTTTTTCACCGCCAGCGAACCGGCAATCGCCATTACGGGAATGATGATGCCGAAGCGACCAGCCAGCATGCAGAACGCCAGCAGCAGGTTCCAGAAGGGCGTATTGGCACTCAGTCCACCAAAGGCGCTACCGTTGTTGTTCGCCGCCGAAGAAACGGCATACAGCACCTCGCTAAAGCCGTGAATACCGGGGTTAAAGATGCCGCTGCGCCCGGCATCGATCATCATCGCCAGCGCGGTGCCCAGCAGGACCAGCGCAGGCGTGACCAGAATGGCCAGCGCAGTCATTTTCATCTCCCAGACGTCGATTTTTTTGCCCAGATATTCCGGCGTACGACCAATCATCAACCCGGCGATAAACACCGCGAGCAGCACAAATAGCAGGATGCCGTACAGCCCCGCGCCCACGCCGCCAAATACCACCTCACCAATTTGCATCAGCCACATTGGCACCATGCCGCCCAGCGCGGTAAAGGAGTCATGCATCGCATTAACCGCCCCGCACGAGGCCGCCGTGGTGATTGCCGCAAACAGGCTGGAGTTAAGGATGCCGAAGCGCGTCTCTTTGCCCTCCATATTGATCGCGCTGTCGGCGCCCAGGCTGAGGAAATGGGGGTTTCCCCGCAGCTCGGCCCACATCACCACCACCACGGCAGCAATAAACATCATCGACATCGCCCACAGCAGCGCGTGGCCCTGACGACGATCTTTCACCACCTCGCCAAAGGCGAAGCAGAGCGCGGCGGGGATCAAAAAGATCGCCAGCATCTGCACAAAATTGCTCAGGGCGGTAGGATTTTCAAACGGGTGCGCCGAGTTAGCATTGAAGAAGCCGCCGCCGTTCGTGCCCAGCATTTTGATCGCTTCCTGCGAGGCGACCGGTCCCATCGGCAGCGTTTGCTTCACACCCTCCAGCGTATGCAGGTCAACGTAACCGCTGAAATTTTGCAGCGTCCCCTGACTGACGAAGAACAGCGCCATCAGCAGCGAGATCGGCAGCAGAACGTACAGGGTGATGCGCGTCATATCCCGCCAGGCATTGCCGAGGGTGCCCAGTGACCGGTTGGCGAAACCCCGGATCAGCGCAAAGGCCACGGCAATACCGGTGGCAGCGGAGAGGAAGTTCTGCACCGTCAGCCCAGCCATCTGGCTGAAATAGCTCAGGGTGCTCTCACCCGCATAGGCCTGCCAGTTGGTGTTGGTGACAAAGCTGACGGCGGTGTTCAGCGCCAGATGCCAGCTAAGATTGGGCAGCTGCTGCGGGTTAAGCGGCAGTAAGGCCTGGGTCATCAACATGACCGTCAGCAGGATCAGGCCGCCCAGGTTAAACAGCAGGATGGCCAGCAGATAGCGCTGCCAGCTCATTGGCTCAGCATCGACCCCGCTGACGCGCCATAGTTGCCGCTCGAACCCCGCCAGACCCGGCATGGGCCGGTCGTCGATCAGACGTACCAGCCCGGTTCCCAGCGGCCTGGCCAGGACAATCAGGATCACCATGTAGCTGGCGATCAGTAAAAATGCGCTGGCAGCCATCAGAATGCCTCCGCATTAATCAGGGCATAGACCAGATAGCCCATCAGCAGAAAAACCAGCACAATGCCGGCAATTAACGCCATGCTCACAACACACCTCCGGAGCCTTTTCAGATGGCGTTAGTGTGGCGTGACGGATGAAAAGTTAATGTAAAAATAGCGGGGTGCGGCGTAAAAAAAGTATAAAAATTTGGAGGTGAATACCGCCTCCAGAAAACCTATTTCTGTATACCTGAACCAAAATAGCCTTTCCTGACAGCGCAGCACTGTCAAAAATTTTTTTGATACTCAATAACTGTTAGTCATGTCGCTGCGCTTTGTTGCATACCCCGGCTACTGAACAGTAATCACTACCTTTCCGGTATGTTTCTTATCCTGCATGAATCGCCATGCTTCAACTGTGTCTTCAAAATTGAAAACCTGGCTAATCAGAGGCCGTAAATTGATTAATGCTCTTTGAATTTATAGAACCCCTTAATTAAGTCGTCTGATATCGGGTAGCAATATATTTTTATCGCCTATCGCCAGCAGCGCACGGCTGCTGGCCCGGTCAGTCAGGTGGTCAGCAGGGTATGTAGCGCCTGTAGGTCACGCTTCATCCACTCCAGGTCCTGAGAAAATTTCTCGTCGGACATAAGCGGCTGGCGAAATACGGTGATCAGCACTTCCGCACCCGCTTCGTTCTCCACCACGCGCATCGGTACGTACACCTCTTTGCCATAACCGCTGTCCACGTAGTGATCCATCACGCCGAAAGGGTTGTGGTCGGTGAAGCGGATTTTTACGTTCTCATCTGTTCCGGTGGCCTTCCAGTAATTGCCTTCCTGCACCAGCGTTGACTGGCTCAGGCCTGAGGCCCACTTTGGAAAATAGTCGGGCTTCCAGATGGTTTCATACAGATCAACCCAGTTACGGGGAATGGTCATACTGATGGTTTGCGATGGCAGCATAAATTCTCCTGAAAAAACATATCACCCTGATTTAACCATTCGACGGCCGGGATGGAAAGCACTCTGCAGCCATTATGTTAGCTGCATAACGCTATATATAATCTTATATAGCGTTATGCTAATCTTTGCGCTCTTTTGACAGCATCCCCGGCGCAGTCGACCGTTCGAGTCGTCACCGTCTCTTTAAGGTATCTAAATGGCAGTGGTAAAAACGTCCCTGGTGGCAGGGAAAAGCGCGCTCTGCGTGTTAATTTGCTTCGCGATGCAGGCTCAGGCCGCCGCGCAGGAGAATACATTAACGGTAGAGGCCAGCGCCCCCACCAAGGAGGTCGCCGCACCCGATAAGCAGGCAACGCTTGGTAATCTGGGTAAGCAGGCGATACGCAATACGCCTTACCCGGTGCAGGTTATTTCACCGGGACTGATGAAGCAGCAGCAGCTTAAGAGCGTCAGCGATATATATCGCTATATGCCGTCCGTACAGGGCGATGGCGCCCGGCCCCAAACGCGCGGCATGCAGGGGAGCGTGGTGCAGAACTCGATGATCGACGGCTTAAACGTGGTATCCACCACTGACTATGCCGCCGAACAGTTCGATCATATTGAAGTCCTGAATGGCCTTGCGGGTTCACTTTACGGCCCGGCCAACCCGGCAGGGCTGTTTAACTTTGTCGCTAAGCGTCCGACCGATATCGCGCAGCACAGCCTGACGGTGGGCGCGGGCACCGGCCTCAGCCATCTGGTGTCCGGCGACTTTAGCGGCCCGCTTGATGATAACGATCGCCTGCGCTATCGCGCCAATTTCCTTGATGACGAGGGAAGCGGCTACGTAAGCGGCAGCAAAAAGCGCCGCCAGCTTTTCAGCCTGGCGCTGGATGCTAACCTGAGCGATAAAACGGTGCTGGAGACTAACTTCAGCTACTACCATTTTTACGATAAAGGCCTGCCGGGCAAATTCGCGCTGGGTAGCGGGCTCTCTTTCCCCTCTGCACCGAACCCCAAAACAAAAAATCTCGGCCAGTACTATGCCGGGGACGATAACCATACGCTGACCGCCGGCCTGCACCTGAAGCATGACTTTGACGGCAACTGGCAGGGCGAGGTGGGCGTACTGCGCCAGATTGCCGACCGCGAGTCCACGGCGGTCACCAATACCTTTACCGATAACCGCGGCCATTACAAAACCACCACCTCCTCTGCCACCGCCAGCCGTTTTACGGTTAACAGCTATATGGCTAACCTGAATGGCGAAGTGGATACCGGCTGGCTACATCATCAGATCTCCACTGGCGTTCGCGGGTTTGTACTTAAGAACGAAAACCCACGCAGCGGCGGCACGTTTCCGCTGGGCAGCGCCTCGCTGGATAATCCCCAGTCTTTTGCCGAGCCGAACTACCCTGACTTTACCCGGCGTTATCACTCGGCGACGGCCACGCAGCAGTCATTACTGCTCAGCGATACCCTGACCTTCTCCCCCCAGTGGAGCCTGCTGCTGGCGGGCAGCGAGAGTCTGCTTAACTCCGCCAACTACGCCAAAACCGGCAGCCGTACCAGCGAGTCCAGCGACAGCGGCTTTAGCGGGTCGGCCAGCCTGATGTACAAACCCGTCGATCCACTGACGCTGTACGTTACTTACGCAGACAGCCTGCAACAGGGGGATACCGCCCCTGCGGGTGCCAGCAATGCGGGTAATATTCTCTCTCCTTACCGCAGTAAGCAGGTAGAGGCTGGCAGCAAGCTGGCCGTGGGGAAAGTGTTGCTCACCGCCGCCCTGTTCCAGATTGACCGTCCGTTTGCCTACACCACTACCCGCGGCGATTACGCGGTAGAGGGTAATCAGCGCAACCGCGGACTGGAGCTGATGGCTGACGGCGATCTGAGCGATAATCTGCATCTTTACGGCGGCATGACGTGGCTCGATCCACGCCTGCGTGATACCGCCAGCACCCGCACCGAAGACAAGCAGATCGTTGGTCTGGCACGCTATACCGCCAGCCTGTTCGCCGCCTGGGACCTGCCCTTTATTCGCGGTGCCGATGTGCACGGTGGGATGCGCTACGTGGGCCGACGCAGCACCGATAATGCTAATGACAGCTGGGTGGGCAGCTACGCCACCTTTGATGCGGGCACCCGCTACAAAACCCGACTGTTCAATACCGATACCACGTTCCGGCTGGATATGACCAATCTGACGAACCGTCACTACTGGACTAACATTGTGCCAGGTGGCCTGAATGGTTACAGCGGCGCAGGCTATGCCAGTGCACAGATTGGTGAGCCGCGGATGGTGCAGGTTTCCATGCAGCTGAGTTTCTGATGAGGATATGATGAGAAAGCGCCTGATTCTGCCGCTGCTGGCGGCATTGAGCCTGACAGCGGTCAGCCACGCCACCTTTGCCCGCACGGTGACGGATGATATGGGGAACCGGGTTGAGGTGCCGCAGGAAGCCCATCGCATTGCCGATGCCTGGTATGCGCATCACTCCTTGCTGATGACGCTCGCGGCGGGCGATCGCATCGTCGCCACGGTCAATCATCCCCAGGACCGGCCCTGGATGTTCAAAATCCAGCCCTCTCTGAATCAGGCGCTGTCGGTGCATGGCCGCAGCTTTGAAAGCGAGGCGCTGCTGGCCCGCAAGGTCGATGTGGTTTTTGTACCCGCCGAAGATGCCGATGCTGCCGCCTATCGCCAGGCGGGTCTGCCGACGCTGGTAATGCGCTTTGATGATTTCCCGTCGATGAAGCGCTCACTGCTGACCACTGCTAAAGTTATCGGCAGCGACGACGCCAGGCAGCGCGCAAAAGCGTATAACGCCTGGCTCGACGGCGAAATAGCGGCCATCAGTGCGAAAACCGCTGGTCTGACTGAGGCCCAGCGCCCGCGCGTGCTGCATATTCAGTCGCTCCATCCCCTTAAGGTCGACGGTCGCAATACGCTGATTGATACCTGGATTAAGCTGGCGGGCGGGCGCAACGCGGCAGCGGAGGTAGACGGCAATATGAAGGAAACCTCGCCGGAGAACGTCCTGTTCTGGCAGCCGGATATCATCATCATCGGTGCCGGTGCGGGCACCATAGAGGCGTCGGACTATGCTTCGCTGTTCAGCAATCTTAACGCGGTGAAAAACCATCAGGTATTCCAGAATCCGGCTGGGGTCTTCCCCTGGGATCGCTACGGCACCGAGGCCGCGCTGCAAATCCAGTGGGCCGCTAAGCTGCTGCATCCGGCGCTGTTTAAAGACCTGGATATGGTGAAGGCTACGCAGGATTTTTATCAGCGCTTCTTTAACTACGATCTGAACAAAACCCAGGCAGCAAGGATTCTACAGGGCCAGGGGCCGGATAACTAAAGCGAGGGCCTGTATTGCCCGTCGGTAAACTATACTTAAGTTAAACCCCAACTGACTGGCTCATGGAGCAGATTATGAAACTCAGCGGCATTCTGGCTATTCTGTGTCTCGTCCTGCCGGGCGTGGGCTGTTCACAGCTTCCTCCCGCTTCCGTTTTCCAGCCGAAGCCAGCCAGTACGCTTTTCACCCCGGCGGCAGCAAAATGCGACGTCAGCCTGTGCCAGCAAAACTGCTACGTCCAGAACAGCCAGTGCGATCGTAATGACAGCAGCGGCTGTGGCGCGAAGATGCAGGCGTGTATACAGTCCTGCACCTCACAGTGCCATTAGCCATACTAAAGGTTCAGATCCTCAATCAGCCGCTGGTTAAAGCGCGCAGGTTCTTCCATTTGTGGCGCATGACCCAGCCCGGGGAACTCAATCAGCGTGGCGTGCGGGATAATGGCAGCGATTTGTTTGCCTAATGCGTTATAGTGGCCGAGGGTTGCCTTTACCGCTGGAGAGGCAATATCGCTGCCGATAGCGGTGGTGTCAGCGGTACCAATCATCAGGGTGGTCGGAACCGTCAGGTTTCGAAACTCATAGTAAACCGGCTGAGTGAAGATCATGTCGTACAACAGGGCGGAATTCCATGCCACCACCTGTTTGCCCGGGCCATTATTCAGCCCGGCCAGCATGTTTACCCAGCGGTCATACTCCGGTTTCCAGCGGCCCACGTAGTAAGTGTTCAGCTCATATTTCCTGATACTGGCGGCGGAGGTTTTCAGCTCGCGCTGATACCAGTCGTCCACGCTTCGCCACGGCACCCCCTTCGCTTTCCAGTCCTCCAGCCCGATGGGATTTACCAGAACCAGCTTCTGCACCGCCTGCGGATACATCAGCGCAAAACGCGTCGCCAGCATGCCGCCGGTGGAGTGCCCCACCATTACCACGTTGTCCAGGTGCAGACTCTCCAGCAGCTGATGCGTATTCAGCGCCAGCTGCTGGAAACTGTACTGATACTGTGCAGGTTTGGAGGCGGTACAGAAGCCAATCTGATCCGGTGCAATGATTCGGTAACCTGCATGGCTCAGGGCATCAATTGTCTGCTGCCAGGTCACGCCGCAGAAATTCTTGCCATGCAAAAGCACCACCGTGCGACCGTTGGCCCTGTTCTGGGGTTTAACGTCGATATACCCCATGGTGAGCGACTGGCCCTGCGAGGTGAAGGTAAATTTCTGCACGGGATAGGGGAAGGAAAAGCCCTGGAGTTCGGCGCCATAGGCTGGCGTCGGGGGGGCCGGGTTAACCTGAGCGATGACCTGGGATGTCAGCATTACCGCAGCCAGCATTAACAGGCAGTAAAGGCGTTTTAGCACGGGGATCCTCGCCAGAGATATGGGTGAGTCTGCAACAGAGAAAGCGGGTTGTTACCTTTCAGGCACGACGGATAATCGGGAAAGAGCGAAACTTAACGACTATTACTCGCAATATAGATGCTCATTTGGGAAAAGATATAGAAATAATTTCATATTCTTTAACAAAAAAAGCGACAACCCCTGGCACATTTAGCTTTTCAGGTTACATTTATGGGAATATCTGCGTGTACCAAGGAAACACTCATGCTGAGTAACACAAACTGGTTGGTTTCACTGCTTTGGCTACGCCTGTATACCCTGCTCGAACCCAGAGCCTCAGAGTGCTCCAGCTTTTATATGCAAGCCTGATACAGCTGCCAGTCCTGGTCGTTCTGGAGCGGCAGGACTGAGACTGCCCGGCCTGCCCCTCAGGCCGCGCGGAGTGGCTGGCATGTTAACAGACTGCCGCTTTATTACCCGCTCCGGCCACCAGTCATTTTTTCCGATCGGCAGCCGAAGCCTGAGGCGCTGCGAAGCATTCGCTATCGCAGCGGCTATTTCCCGGTGAAATCAATCACCATGCGGCCTTTGATTTTGCCGTCCAGCATCTCACTGAAAATTGCGTTGATATCCTCAACCGGCCTTTTAGTGACCTTCGGCACGACTTTCCCCTCGGCGGCAAACTGGAACGCCTCGGCCAGGTCTTCCCGGGTTCCTACCAGGGAGCCAACCACCTGTATCCCATCCAGCACCAGTCGCGGAATATTCAGGCTCATTGATTCTGGTGGCAGGCCAACGGCAACGATGCGGCCGCCGGCGCGCATCGCATCCACCGCTGAGTTAAACGCAGCCTTTGCCACGGCGGTCACCACCGCAGCATGTGCGCCGCCCGTTTTCTCCTGAATAACCCTGGCAGCATCTTCTTTCAGGGAGTTAACGACCAGATCGGCCCCCATTTCGCTGGCAAACTGGAGCTGCGCATCATTGACATCAACCGCAATCACTTTGGCATTGAAGACGTTTTTTGCATACTGTAACGCCAGGTTGCCCAGGCCGCCAAGACCGTAAATAGCAATCCACTTACCGGGTTGAATACCTGAAACCTTCACTGCCTTATAGGTGGTTACGCCTGCGCAGGTCACGCTGCTGGCCGCCGCCGAGTCCAGCCCGTCCGGCACTCTGACCGCATAGTCCGCGACAACGATACACTCCTCTGCCATCCCGCCATCGACGGTAAATCCGGCGTTTTGTACGTCACGGCAGAGCGTTTCGTTACCGGTCGTACAGTATTCGCAGTGGCCGCAGCCCTTATAGAACCAGGCAACGCTGGCGCGATCGCCCACCTTAAGAGAGGTCACGCCGGGGCCGATTTCTTTAACGATGCCTACCCCTTCGTGGCCGAGAATAACGCCGGTTCTGTCGCCGAAATCACCGTTTTTGACGTGCAAATCGGTGTGGCATACGCCACAGCAGTCCATTTTTAGCAGTGCTTCCCCGTGCTTTAAAGCACGCAGCGTTTTCTCAACAATGTCGACTGTATGATCTTTATTTACCACAGCAGCTTTCATAGCCTTTCCCTCACTTTTCAGGATTAATTTCCCTGCTAACTATACAGATAATTTTCTGCCTGAAGGTTGATTTCAGTAAAGAATGCGCACTGGGTTCAAAAAACAAGTAAGCGGCCGCGCCTTCCCTGTTTGATAGCGCATCATTCGCTAAGCCGCTAAACTTTTCGATAAGACAGGTTAAAATGAGTCCCTCGTTAATCTCGTAACAAGGAGCGAAAATGAAAAAAGTACTGATGCTTCTCGCCGCCGTCGCGATGGCAGGCAGCGCCCAGGCCGATGAGGGAACCGATGATGGTTCTCAGAGCTATATCACCAATCTTTGCACGATAGTGACGCAGGAAAAAAGCCCTGCAACCGCTGAGGCTTACATCAACCAGCTAAAAGATTTGGACGCGCGAGGACACTCCTCCTCATCAATGAATACGTCACAATTTGACGAAGATGAGGCCAGAACCGTGGTGGCAGCATGGATGAATCTCAACGATGTGCAGAAAAAAGAGGCGCGCCAGAGCGAACAGGCCTGCCACGATGCCACCCTGAACGAGTATCAGAGTCAGGATTAACGCCTGATCCAGCGGCTTACACCTGAAGCAGCCGGTCCAGCTGTCGCCGCAGCTGCGCATTATCATGCTCAAGCCGGTCGATTTTCTCCAGCAGGGTCAGCGCCATTGCCGTCCCTGCCCATTCCAGATCCAGCTCAGTTTGTAATCGTCGGGCGCGGCGTAGCGCGCACAGCGCCTGATAGTCAAACAGCCACACCGTTTCGGTGTCGATCGGGGAAATGACCCCCAGCCCGACAATTTCGTACAGATCACCCTGTGAGATCTCCAGGGTCTGGCAGAGTTCAGTGACGGTAAAGCGGGTAAGTTCAGTCATCAGGGTTTCTCCCATGCGGCACGGGGATCAAAGGTGGCCTGTCGTGACAGTTCCCGCCATAGTTCACTGGCTTTTTCATCGCTTTTCGGCGGCATCACGACATTGAGTATGGCGTAGAGATCGCCGGTGCCTTTTTTGTTGGCCAGCCCCTTGCCTTTTATCCGCAGGCGTTGACCATTTTGGCTGTTCGCAGGCAGGGTCAGCGCGATCTTCCCGTTCAGGGTCGGGACCTGAAGCGTTGCGCCCAGCGCCGCCTCCCAGGGCGCGATTGGCACGATGATATGAAGATCTTGTCCGGCTACCTCATAGAGGGGATGCGGAGCCAGGCGTACCACCAGATAGAGATCGCCATTCGCCGCACCCTGTGTTCCCGCCACGCCCTGACCTTTCAGGCGTATACGTTCACCCTCCACCACCCCGGCCGGAATTTTAACCTTAAGGGTTTTGACCTTAACATCCGTCTGGCGGCCCAGCGCATCATAAATCGGGAGCTTATAGGAAACAGCGCGCGTCTCTTCGGCCAGCGTTTCCTCCAAAAACAGCGGCACTTCCATCTCAAGATCTTCACCTCTGCGAGGCTGACGGCGCGTGGAGCCCTGCTGTGCCGAATGAAAGCGCTGTCCAAAAACGGATTCAAAAAAGTCAGAATATTCGGCATCACTTCCCGGTGTATGCTGCCAGCTCCCGCCGCCGAAACCCGAAGAAGCCCCGGAGAAGCGCGGATCATTGCGATGAAGCCTGATCCGATCGTATTCGGCGCGGCGCTCGCTGTCCTTAAGCACTTCGTAAGCTTCAGCGACCGCTTTAAAGTGACTTTCCGCATCTTTTTCATCGCTGACGTCAGGATGATACTTTCGCGCCAGTCGTCGATAGGCGGTTTTAATCGCCTTGAGATCCGCTGTCGGCTCCACCTCCAGCAGCGCGTAATAGTCTTTAAATTCCATCTGTTATCACCTTATATTCATCATTTAGTCGATATAAGTTCGGCTCATTCCATCGAACTTTACTGCGCCCTGGCTCCTGTCACCGGCACTGATAAGGATTAACCGGTATCGACGAAGCGGCGCAAAGTCTGAATGAATAGTAGTCAGCTATTGAGTGGGTGAAAAGTGTGAACGGTGAAATTACGGTTGTCATTCTGACCTGACAGGCACAATAACAGGAGTCTGCAGGAGACGGAGAAAGCTAAACATAAGGGGGGGGGAAATAACAGGGGCGCTTAAGTGATAGCCAGCGGTCCTTCCCTGACCGTGACTATCGAGGGTTTCGGTGCAGAACGCCTCAGGAGAGTGCGCCCGGCGGTACGTGTCTGAACGTTTCAACATAGGTGCGAAACACGTATTTAAGAAATTTTTTCATTAGCCTGCCTGTATCAACTTTTGTTAATAAAACACAAAAATTATACAGCCCGGGGGTTTATCAGGCAATTTAATTTGAAGTGGATCACATTAATCAGCTGGGATTATGGATTTATCGAAGTAAACAGCGGCTTAACAAATCTCATTTATTAAGCCCTTTAGAAGTGACGCCGTGCGGCCAGGCATCGGCGTGGCACATTGCTCAGGCCAGCAGCCCCAGGTGCTCGATCAGGATGTTACTGCCAATCCCTATCAGTACCAGACCGCCAAAAATTTCCGCCCATCTTCCCATCATCGGGCCCAGGAAGCGGCCAAGGAGAATACCGGCTGAGGCCATGATCATGGTTGAAGCGCCAATCGCGAGCGCGGTCGTCACAATATTAACCTGGAGGAAAGCCAGCCCGACGCCAACAGCCATCGCGTCCAGGCTGGTGGCAACGGCGGTACTGGCCAGCAGCCAGAATCCGTGACGCTCCGGGGCCTCTTCCGGCGCGTTAACTTTCTTACGCAAGCCTTCAACAATCATTCGCGCACCGAGAATGAACAGCAGGATAAACGCTACCCAGTGGTCCCAGGCCATCACGTAACGGCTGGCGGCGATACCCACCCCCCAACCAATCAACGGCGTCAACGCCTCGATAACGCCAAAGATAAGCCCCGTGCGGAGCGCTTCTTTCAGGCCCGGACGGTGCAGGCTGGCACCTTTCCCGATGGCCGCCGCGAAGGCATCCATGGACATACCGAAAGCAAGAATGAGTGTAGCGTATAGATTCATTGTGGTTATACCGGCCCGGAAGCGTAACAGCCGCTCAAAGCATCAAAAGAACAGATCCCGCTGGAAAAAAGAGGCGAGAAGGTTAATGTGGGATGCATGCTACCATGGAGAATCAGTAAAAAAAAGACAGTAAAATCATGGATTTAATTATAGCAACGGCTATACTTTTTAACGAATGCTAATATCGCGCCTAAAAAAAGGCCAAAAAGCCTAAAAGAATTACTACTTTACCCGTTTCGCCCCTGAAACCGCAGGGAATTGCTTCCTCTTTAAGCAGCGCCATTTCTTCTCTGGCAGGAAAAAAAGATCCACCCTGCCCGGCAGGGAGCGTCAGGGATTGAAGATTGGCAAGGATTGCCGGAAAATAGCCTGCAACGACCCGTGATGGAAATCCGATGAAAAACCCCTTTCTGACTTTTTTGATGCCCATGAGCACCCTGATGCTGGGTTTTCTTTCGGCTCTGCTACTGCCCGCTCCATGGTTCGGCCTCAGTCTGACCCACAGGCTGGTGGAGATGTTTCACCTGAGCGATGTCGGCCAGCTCTATACGCTGGTGTTCTGCCTGTGGTTTTTGCTGCTGGGCGCGGTGGAATACGTTGTGATTCGCTTTCTCTGGCTAAAGTTTTATCAGGTTTAGCCAGAAAAAAAGGGGCGAGTTATCGACTCGCCCCTTCAAATTTTACTGCTAAGCATTAGCTGGCTGTCGCTCCTCCGTTGAATATCGTGAGCAGCCTGTTATTATCCGCCCGCTGACTATCCGTTAGCCGCTCACCTGCCTACGCGCTAAATATCATTAGCAGCCCGCTGGAGAGTATCATCAGCCCCACGAAGAACAGCACGATAGCGGTTACCGCATTATTGTGTTTCATTATTTAATCCTCCTCAGAACCACTGACCAAAGCGGCGCATATAAATACGTTTTATGCTCTGGGCAACGATGCAATATCCAAACAGCGTAGCGACCAGCCACGGGAAATAAGACCAGGGCAGCGGCACCAGGCCAACGGCATGACCCAGCGGCGAGAACGGCAGATAAAGACCCAGCGCCATGACCAGCCCGGTCATCAGCATAACCGGCAGCGCAGCGCGGCTCTGGATAAACGGGATTTTTTGCGTGCGCAGCATATGTACCACCAGCGTCTGTGACAGCAGCCCTTCCACAAACCAGCCGGACTGGAACAGGGCCTGATGTTCAACGCTGTTCGCAGCGAATACATGCCACATCACCAAAAAAGTGGTGATGTCGAACAGTGATGAGGTCGGCCCTACCCACAGCATAAAGCGGCCAATATTCTTCGCATCCCATTTGCGGGGCTTGCGCAAAAACTCCCTGTCCATTTTGTCCCACGGCAGCGCCAGCTGGGAAAAGTCATACAGCAGGTTTTGAAGCAGCAGCTGAATAGCCAGCATCGGTAAGAATGGAATAAAGGCGCTGGCCACCAGCACTGAAAAGACGTTGCCGAAGTTAGAACTGGCGGTCATGTTCAGGTATTTGATGATATTGCCGAAGGTTTCCCGGCCCTTAATGACCCCCTGCTCCAGCACCATCAGGCTTTTTTCCAGCAGAATAATGTCGGCTGACTCTTTGGCGATATCCGTCGCGGTGTCTACCGAAATACCGATGTCGGCGTCACGTAGCGCTGGCGCATCGTTAATGCCGTCACCGAGAAAACCCACCGTGTGGCCATTATGCTGTAGCGCCTTAAGCACCCGTGATTTCTGCTGCGGCGTGAGGCGGCAGAACACCGTACGGGATTCAACTTCTGCCCGTAATGCTTCATTACCAAGACATTCAATCTCCCCGCCGGTCAGCGGTTCGCCGGGTTCCAGCCCCACGTCGCGACAAATTTTTGCGGTAATCACGGCATTATCGCCGGTGAGCACCTTCACCGTAACGCCATTTTCCATCAGTGCTGCAATAGCCTCGCCTGCGCTCTCCCGGGGCGGATCGAGAAAGGTCAGCAGCCCGCAGAGGGTCAGATCGCGTTCGTCATCCCTGTGCAGCGGAAGATGCAGCGGCGAATCACCCAGATCCCGTTCGGCGATCATTAACACGCGAAAGCCCTGCTGATTCAAATGTTCTGCCTGCTGCAACCAGCGCTGACGCGCGGCCTCATCCAGCTCGCAGCGCTGGCCGTTATCCAGCCAGTGGCTCGCCACTTTCAGCATCTCATCCACTGCGCCTTTGCAGATCAGCTTCTGCTGATTTCGCTCGTCGGCGACGACCACCGACAAACGTCGGCGTTCAAAATCAAACGGCAGCTCATCAATCTTGCGCCAGCGCCACAGTCCGCTGGTGGCCTGTTTGCCCTCGCTGAAGCGCAGAATCGCTTTGTCCATCAGGTTCTTAATGCCGCTCTGGTGACGGCTGTTCAGCCACGCCAGCTGAAGAACCTGCTCGTCAGCACGGCCCTGAACGTTCAGATGCTGGCTCAGAATAATGCGGTCCTGAGTTAGCGTGCCGGTTTTGTCAGTACAGAGAATATCCATCGCGCCGAAGTTCTGAATCGCATTCAGTCGTTTGACCACCACCTTCTGGCGCGACAGGGCAATCGCCCCTTTCGCCAGATTTGAACTGACGATCATCGGCAGCATTTCAGGCGTCAGGCCAACGGCAACCGCCAGCGCAAACATCAGCGCATCGGTCCAGTCTCCTTTGGTAAAGCCGTTAATCAGCAGTACGACAGGCACCATTACCAGCATAAAACGGATCAACAGCCAGCTAACGCTGTTCACTCCACGATCGAAAGCGGTCTGAGGCCGGCTTCCCACCACTGATTTTGCCAGAGAGCCAAACCAGGTGTGGCCGCCGGTTGCCACGACTACGGCAGTAGCCGTCCCGCTGGCCACGTTGGTTCCCATCAGGCAGATGCCGGGAGCATGCAGGATATTATCGTCCCCTTCATCCGCAGGGCCGGTCTCCTGCGCGCGCGCGCTTAGCGGATCATATTTTTCAACCGGAATGGCTTCACCGCTTAGAGCCGCCTGGCTGACAAACAGGTCGCGGGACGACAGCAGGCGCACATCGGCTGGAACCATATCGCCAGCGGAGAGAAAAATAATATCGCCAGGCACCACATCCTGAAGGGCAATCTCCCTCTTTACGGGCTGGCCCATGATGCCGCTGCGCCGGACAACGGTCGCGGTTGTGCGCACCAGTGATTTCAGTGCCTCCGCCGCTTTATTGGTACGGTATTCCTGCCAGAAACGCAGCAGACCGCTAAGCATGACCATGCACAGCATAATGCTGACACCGGTCAGGTCGGTCTCTTCTCCCCGGCGCGCGGGAAGCAGGTAATCGGTTACAAAACTCACCGCCGACAGGATGATCAAAACCCAGATAAAGGGATTATTGAAAGCCTGAAAAAGCTGCACCAGCGCGTGCGGCGCTTTCTCATTAGCGACCTGATTTTTTCCGTAGTGCAGCAGCCGCTCTGCGGCATCGTCCTGGGTCAGGCCTTGACGTTGGGAGCCCAGTCGCGCAAGCGTGTTGTCCAGGCTCTGTTTTAGCTCGCTGCCAATTGCCAGTTCGCGGGCGAGCGTTAGTTTGGCGTTATTCATTTTCATCAGCCAGATCCTTTGTTCTTCTTTTATTCAGGCGTGGGGACGCTGTCCTGCATATGAGGATGATTTAAAAGCGTGAAGATTGGGACGAAGGAGGCGATGTCGTGGCGGGAAGATCGTTACAGGTGATGCCACCTCCCGGCGCGGCGCGGCTCTCTTCGCCCATCGCTGGACGGAGGTTCTTTCATCACGGACTCCTGGAAGAGATAACAGGCCAGCTGCCGGGCAGCGATCGTTACCGGTGTCGGCCACATGACAGAAAGCCTGTAGCAGAACCTGTAACCGTTAATCTGGAGGAAAAATTTGCGTACGCTGGCATTACGAGGCTGGGCGCAGGTAATTCCTGTACGGCTTAGCCAGTACAAAAAAGGTTATTACGGGGATGCAGCAGCTCAGAGAGGAGGTGAAACATTGCCCGCCGACGGTCGGCAAGCAAACAACGGAGTTGGCTTACCTTAGTGCGTATAACCTAAAGGGTGACTGTCCAATTTTTGACTCCATTGTGAAATTCGCCGCCACTATAAGCCTGGCCTGAACAGAAGTAAACCGGAAAGATCGGGGCAGAAAAAGAGATGTTATTTCTTAAAAAGGATATAACTAACAATAAGTTATATAATATCTCACGGTAACTAATCATCAGATGTTGTGTAAACGGTTTATCAACCAGCGCGTTATTTATGCCATTCATGACCCGGTTTTATCCCGTGCTAATCCTCCCGTCCGTTTCTCGCAGCGACGTGCCTCTTGCGTTCGCCTAACGCACTCCGTCCCAGATTGCGCCGGTGCGGCCATGCCTGCACTCTTTATTGTCCGTTTTACAGTGGTTACCGCCAGCAAACAGCCGTTTCGCCCGGATATCAGCCAGCAAATATTCTCACATGCGAACAATCCACTTTTCAGCGCGCAATGCCCTGCATAGCGGGCTTTTCACCATTGAACGAGGCCGTTGCAGTGCGTAAGATTCTGTAACACGTCTTACAAATAAGAAACTGCTATGCAAGCCTCTATCGCACCTGCTTCCGCCGGCCAACCCGATGCCGCCCCCGTAAACTCACGCGGTAAAGTCCTGATCGCTTCACTGGTTGGTACCGCCATTGAATTTTTTGATTTCTATATTTATGCCACCGCTGCGGTGATCGTTTTCCCGCATATATTCTTTCCACAGGGTGATGCCACCGCCGCGACGCTCCAGTCGCTGGCGACCTTTGCCATCGCTTTTATTGCACGTCCGATTGGTTCAGCGCTGTTTGGCCACTTTGGTGACCGCGTGGGCCGTAAGGTCACGCTGGTGGCCTCGCTGCTCACCATGGGGATCTCAACCGTAGTAATTGGCCTGCTGCCAGGCTATGACACCATCGGGGTGTTCGCCCCGCTGCTGCTGGCGCTGGCGCGCTTTGGACAGGGCCTGGGGCTGGGCGGAGAATGGGGCGGCGCAGCGCTGCTGGCGACGGAAAATGCGCCGGCAAAAAAGCGTGCGCTGTACGGCTCCTTTCCACAGCTTGGCGCACCTATTGGTTTTTTCTTTGCCAACGGCACGTTCCTGCTGCTCTCCTGGCTGCTGACCGACGCGCAGTTTATTCAGTGGGGATGGCGCGTACCCTTTATTCTCTCGGCGATTCTGGTGCTGGTCGGCCTGTACGTTCGCGTTTCGCTGCATGAATCACCGGTGTTCGCCCGGGTGAAAAAAGAGCATAAGCAGGTTAAAGTGCCGATCGGTACGCTGCTGACAAAGCACCTGAAGGCCACCGTGCTCGGCACCTTTATTATGCTGGCGACCTACACGCTGTTCTATATTATGACCGTCTATTCCATGACTTACGGCACCACCCCGGTACCCAACGGACTGGGTTTCCCCCGCAATACGCTGCTGTGGATGCTGATGGTGGCGGTGATTGGCTTTGGCGTGATGGTTCCGATTGCCGGGCTGCTGGCCGATCGCTTCGGCCGCCGCAGGACGATGATTGTGATTACGCTGATGATTATTCTGTTTGCGCTGATTTTCCCCTCGATGCTGGGTTCCGGCAACCAGCTGCTGGTGATGGCGTTCCTGCTGTGCGGCCTGAGCGTAATGGGGCTGACCTTTGGTCCGATGGGCGCCCTGCTGCCGGAGCTGTTTCCCACGGAAGTGCGCTATACCGGTGCCTCGTTCTCCTACAATCTGTCGTCGATTCTGGGTGCCTCCGTGGCCCCCTGGATCGCCACCTGGCTGGCGCATAACTACGGTCTGTTCGCAGTGGGCATCTATCTGGCAGCAATGGCCTGCCTGACGTTAATTGCCCTGCTGGCCTGCAAAGAGACGCGCCACGAAACGCTCTACGACTGATTATCCTGTCCAAAAAAAAGCCTGCTCAATGACCCATTGAGCAGGCTTGTTTGTCTTCTGAATACGGGCCAGAGCGCGTCCCTGGCCCGCTGCGGTTATTTCTTGCTTTTCATTTCCTTCAGCACGTTAGTACACTGGTTTTGCTCGTTATCGCTGGGTGAAACCAGTGCCAGCAGCGCCGCTGCGGGTGCGACCACGGCGCCCAGCGCGACGGCCGCGGCACCGCGCGCAATTAGCGGACCCGCTTTCACCCCGGCATCGGGCTTCTTGAAGGTGCCGCGCACGTAGAGCGGCGAGCGCAGGGTGACGATGCGCACCCCTTTACTCTCCGGATTAATCGACAGATCCATTCGCTCGTTGGCAAAATTAGTGGTGCCGTTGATATTAATCACCGCATTTTCCGTATCGAATACAAAGAGTTTACTGGTGGCCAGCCCGTTTCTGACGTTGAGATCGGCTGCAGCGCAGTTAATGCGCACCTGATCATCGCCAAACAGCTTGCCCACCACGTAGTTACCTACGTTAAGACCGACGATTTCCATCAGGCTACGGCTGATTACGCCGTCGTTCATCAGCATTTTCAGATCGCCGTTGCTGGTCGCTAAAATATCCGCTACAGAGTTACCGGTGCCGCTCAGGCTGGCGTCGCCGTTCATCTGGCCCATACTGCTCTGCATCGCCGCCACGTTAGGGAACAGCTGTTTCAACTTAAGATTACGGGCGTGCAGATCGGCTCGCGCGCGCATTGGCGTATGATTCCCTTCCATATGGATGGTGGAGTTCAGGCTGCCGCCCGCCACGCCGAAGCGCAGCGGATCGAGCAGCAGGTCGCCGTTCTTCAACACCAGATGGGTATAGAGATCGCTCAGCGGCAGCGAGGTACTGTGCTCAATGCGCTTGCCGCTAAACTTCACGTCGGCATCCATCACACCCCAGCTTTTGGTATCAAACCTGTCGTGCGGCAGTACGCGGTCAGCGGGCTGGTTCGAGACATCCCCACGCTTCGCCTTAGCCTGTTCAGTCTTACTGCTGTTCTTACCCGAATTAACCCCGATCAGCGGGCCAAGATCGGCCATACGCAGCTGGCGGGACTCCAGCGATCCTTCCAGTTTGGGCCGTGGCTTGCTCTGGGTGTAGGTCATGGAACCATGGATATCGCTGTCGCCAATATGGCCGTTGAAGTTTTCATAATTGAATACCGGGCCGCCTTTTTGCTGGAAGTGCGCTATCAGGTGACCATCGGTTTCATAAGGTGGCGTATCGGGCAGCACAATCCCGGTCAGGCCATAGAGGTTAGCCAGCGTGTCACCGGAGAAGCGCAGACGAATATTCAGCCCGCCGAGATTAAGCGGATCCTGCAGGGTGCCTGCCACCTGGACACGCGTGCTGCCGTTATGCACGTCAGCCTGTAGCGGGAATGGGTTGGTTTTACTGCGCAGCGAGAGCATGCCGCCGATTTTACCCTCTCCGTTCAGCTTCTCGCCGTTGTAAGTGCCGTCTGCTTTCCAGCCAAAAACGAAGTCGGATGCGCCCTTCTGGCTGCTATCATCTTTGCTTCCGGCGACCTGCCCGTAAGGCACGGGTTTACCCAGCGGATTCACGATCACCTGGAGATCGGCCTTATTGATGGCATCTTTTACGGCAATCTGCGCACGGTCAAACAGGATGTTATCCAGACGAAATGTCCAGGCGGACGGAGGCTGATTCGCATCGGCATTCTCGCTGCTGGCCAGATTAAAGGTCCAGTTGTTTTTATGGTCCGCGGTCTGAAGCAGCCGGGCATCTGGCTGGGTCAGACGGATCCAGGGAAGGTAGATCTCCTTGCCTGACAGCGCAAGCGGCGAAAGCGTGGCATCCACCCGATTCAGGTGCACCATGGTGACTTCAGGTATGTTTGCCGGGTTACCCAACATAATATCTTCCGCGTGAATCTGCGGCCAGGGAACCCAGCTGCGCCAGCCATGTTCTTCCCGATTACGCGCCCAGTTGACGCCCAGATCGCCGCGTATGGCAAAGGGCCGGTTCAGCTCGGTTGAAACTTTCTGGTTTATGGTGGGCTTAAGTCGGTTCCAGTCAAACAGGGCAACGATCACGACAATCACCACAATCAGTAACAACACTATTCCGACAATCCAGCTAATTATTTTTCCCGTACGCGACATACCTGGTCTCCTTGCTCGCTTCGGCTTTCACTAAAGATAGTCCAGAGAACAGGAAACGGCACCCAACAGGGTTGATTAGCAAGGTTTTAGCCTGCGAATGCCATCACATTAATGCGGGCTGAAATCAGGAAGCGTCAGCAGCCAGGTATCACGCCGGGCGCTGATTAGCGCGCCGCGCTGCGCATCTCCGCTATCAGTCTGTCCCGACGTAAAGGTGGCCTTTTGGATGTCGCGCCGTTAGCGCTGGCTGTGCAGACGATTGTCCGCCTGCGAGAGTAGCGGGATTAGCCGGGCGCTAATGCGATCGCGCGATGGATATGGCCAGACCCGGTTATCGTCTGTCCAGGGAGCCATAAAGTCGAGGGCGGTCAGAGTAGCGACCATCCAGAATCCCCGTCGCTCGTCCCGCTGCTATCCCCGGAACGCCCTGTGCCCAGTTCAGGTTGGGGTTCATCCGGCTTTCCGGTGCAATAAACCAGTATCGCATCAGTTCAAGGGCTTTCTGCGCATAGCGGGGCTGTCCGGAGAAGTACCACGCCAGGGTAAGGGATTGCAGCGCGGTGGGTCTGAAGCTGTGCCTTTACCTCTTCCAGCACGCGCATATCCGTAAAGGCAGGCTGCTGCGCCTGCGCACAGAGGCAAACCAGCATGAGTGCCATTGTAACCGTTATAAGTCGCCCCATTTGGCAAATCTCCTCTCCCGTTCAGGTTCAGGGCGTTCACTTTATCGCCGGGCGAACCTCGTGAAAATGGCCGGTTGATACATTAAAAGATTGCAATGTTAGCCACAGAATACGCCGCAACATTCGTCCTGCCCACGTAATCCACAAAAGGGGACGCCTGTGAATTTGAGTGAAGGAAATACCTTATGCTGGAACGGTGTAATATATTAACCTTACTGTCGGTGATTAATCTGCTGGTGCAGAGTCATTAATTCATCTTTCGCCTTAACAGAGATTAATTAGCGTGATTCACAGGTGAATGCCCCCCTGATTAAGCGAGAAAATCCCGTCTCCGATTATACCTGGGTATAAGTCTGAAACTGGCTATTCCCTTCCCTGTTTAACTGGACGCTTTATTAATAAACGGGCAATGTTTCAGCCATTCGATATTACCTGCTGCCCCGTTTTTCTTCGCGGTTCACCCTTATAATATAAATCAGGAGCGCCATGAGAACTGAAATCATTAATATCTGGCCGCAGGGTGATGCACCCGGCGCCAGCGATTCCCGGGCGCGCCGTCAGGGTGCTGCGGCATCGGGCGGCTCGCGGTCTTAACGGTAAGCGTATTGTAATGATGGGTTTTTCCGCTGGGGGCTATGTCGCCGCCAGCACAGGGACACGCTTTAGCGAAAAACTCTATCCAGTACAGGATATTGCCGATTCGCTGGCGGCGAGGCCTGACGCGCTGGTGCTGGTTTATCCGGTGATCAGTATGCGTGAGGGGCTGGCACATAAAGGTTCGCGGCTGAGGCTCCTCGGCGAGCACCCCACCCAGCGTGAAATCGAGGCTTATTCCCTGGAGACGCGCGTCACGGAGAAAACGCCACAAACGCTGCTGATCCACGCGGTTAACGACGAATCGGTGCCGGTCAATAACAGCATGGTGATGTTCAGTGCGCTGCGTGAACACCACGTCGCCAGCGAACTGCATTTTTATGAACAAGGCGGGCACGGCTTCGGCATCCGTAACGTTGCCGATCTGCCGCTGGCCAGCTGGCCGATGCTGGTGAACGAATGGCTGCGCGCGCGAAGCTGGTAAGGGGCGGCTGAACCGCAGCCAACGTAATCAGGGCGGCCAGCCGCCGCCCTTAAGCCTCAGTTCTGCGCGGGAGGAATATCGGAAACCGCGGGACGGTTATCATCCATGCCGGCCGATGGCGTCGCCTGCATCGGGGTCATGATTTTATGCCAAATATCCTGTAGCCCGGCAACGTTAGTTTCCACTTCTCCCTGGGGCTGCATCAGCACCAGGGTCGGTTCCTGTGAAAGCTGCTGGCGCAGCTCCTGATTCATCATTGACAGCGTCAGCCCCGACAGAAAGCTCTGACGCAGCTTCTGATACTGCTCAGGCGCAATATCTACCACCGCATTCTGCTGCGAGCGCAGACGCTGATTAATCAGCACATCGGTACCGGTTCGCGCATAGGTGGCAAACAGCTTATTCAACTCCGCCGTCTTCTGCGCCATCAGCGCATCAAACTCCTCCTGCGGCAGACCATTGTCACGCATATTCGCCATCTCATGAGCAATCAGGGTCAGGTTACTTCCCAGCGCGGCGTTGTCCGTCTCCATATTAATAGCGCACTGGGCGCGCTGATAGAGAACACGGCAGTCAAAACCGACCTGGGCTTTTTGCGCTTTGTTGTCGGCCAGTATCTTCTGCACATGCCAGAAAAGCGCCTCGCGAGCGAGGTCGCTCTGCCAGTAGCGCAGTAAATTCTGCGAGTCCCTGATTGGCTGCCAGGCGGTATCCCACACCAGCGACAGGCGATCCTGGCCGAGGGTATTATTACCCACCAGGTTGATCGGCTTCTGCGCCAGGGGAGAGAGCGTGGGCATCGGTGAAGGCACATCACGCTTGCCGCTGAGTGGGGAGAAGGTTTTGCCGATCTGCTCGACCAGGGCGCGGCTGTCGACGTTGCCCACCACCAGCAGCGTCATCGCATCCGGCGTATACCACTGCTTGTAAAAGGCGTTGAGTTTATCGGGATCGACCGGCGTACGCGCTTCCGCTGAGGGATCGTGACCCAGCAGCACCGATCCTTTCAGGCGGTAGCGCCACCAGGGATCGCGCGGATCGGAGGGCCAGCTGGTCCCGGGATCGTCGGCCTGGAGGGCGGTGTTCACCGTCTGCTCGTTAATCGTCATATTTCCCCCGGTTGCCGCCAGCCAGTTCATGGCTTCTTTCAGCAGCTCCGGCCGGTTATTCGGCAGGCTCAGGGAGTAGATCGTGAAATCATAAGACGTGACGGCGGGCGGTTGAGGATGTTCAGAATCAATGGCCTGCTGCCAGAGCGCACGCTGCTGGGCAGGATCGAGCTTCGCATTATGCACAAGGGCAAGACGCGGAAGTAAATGGCTGAAGCCAGCCTGATCGGTATTTTCAACCAGCGATCCGGTATTAACGATCAAACGCACTTCGATGCGGTCACTGGGCCGCTGCGGCGTGGTCAGAACCTGCCAGCTAAACCCGTTATCAAGCTTTCCCTGCTGCCAGGCAGGATCGGGCTGGAGTGTTTCAGCCTGCGCAGTGATGCTGGCGACGGCCAGCAGTATCCCGCCAACCAAAAGACGAATTCTGGTGCCCTGCATGTGAACCCCTAATCAATCACAAACCCAAAAATGACTAACAATCGGCGGCCTGTGGTTATCACAAGAATGGATAACTCTGTAAAACCGCTGTTTTTTAAACGAAGCAGCTTTTAGACCGCGACCAGGCGAGGATGTCGCACTTTTGAGTGAAAAATCTTAAAAAGATATGCAGGTTATTATGCAAATGCCCGCTGCGAGGGCAAGTCGCGACGGGCATTTTGGGGAATATTTAATGATTTAGCGATTTAAAGCGTGGTTTCCGGCAGCTTCTTCCCCTTTTTAGGGGCGGTTAACGTGGCTTTAAGCTGTTGCTCATCCAGCTGTCCGACCCATTTTGCCACCACCAGGGTTGCCACGCCGTTGCCAACGAGGTTGGTTAACGCGCGCGCTTCCGACATAAAACGGTCAATACCCAGAATCAGCGCCAGCCCCGCTACCGGCAGATGCCCGACGGCTGAGAGCGTGGCTGCCAGCACGATAAACCCGCTGCCGGTCACCCCTGCGGCCCCTTTGGATGAGAGCAGCAGCACCACCAGCAGCGTGATCTGATGCATGATATCCATATGCGCGTTGGTTGCCTGAGCAATAAACACCGCTGCCATCGTCAGATAAATTGAGGTACCGTCGAGGTTAAACGAGTAGCCCGTTGGAATGACCAGCCCGACGACCGACTTCTTACAGCCCAGCTTTTCCATTTTATCCAGCATGCGCGGCAGCGCGGATTCAGAAGAGGAGGTGCCCAGTACGATCAGCAGCTCCTCTTTGATGTAGGCAATGAATTTGAAGATATTGAAGCCGACCGCGCGGGCAATCAGCCCCAGCACCACCACCACAAACAGAATGCATGTCAGGTAGAAGCAGAGGATTAGCTGGCCCAGCTGCACCAGCGAACCGACGCCATATTTCCCGATGGTAAAGGCCATCGCGCCGAAAGCGCCAATCGGGGCCAGGCGCATGATCATATTGATAATGCCGAAGATTGCCTGGGAAAATCCCTCAATAAAGTTAAAGACCAGCGTGCCTTTGTCGCCCATGCGGTGCAGGGCAAAGCCAAACAGAATGGCAAACAGCAGCACCTGGAGGATGTTGCCGCTGGCGAAGGCCCCGATAACGCTGCCCGGGATGATATCCATCAGGAAGGCGACAACACCCTGCTGCTCGGCCTGCTGCGCGTAGACGGCAACCGCTTTGGCATCCAGCGTCGCGGGGTCTACGTTCATCCCCGCACCGGGCTGCAAAACGTTTACCACCACCAGCCCGATCAGCAGCGCAATGGTGCTGACCACTTCAAAGTAGAGCAGCGCCACGGCACCGGTACGGCCTACGGCCTTCATGCTTTCCATGCCGGCGATGCCGGTAACCACGGTGCAGAAGATCACCGGGGCAATAATCATTTTAATCAGTTTGACGAAGCCGTCTCCCAACGGCTTCATCTGGGCACCCAGCTCGGGGTAGAAGTGCCCCAACAGCACGCCGATGGCGATCGCCGTTAATACCTGGAAATAAAGGCTCTTAAACAGAGAAGTTTTCATAAGAATATCCGTTAACGGCAGGTGGCAGCGGGTTAAATCGCTTTCGTTATAATCACAATGCTCTGCGAAAATAACACCCTGTTAACGGGATTGATATAAGTTGACACAATTTGCCGCCGCTCTGAATGCCATAATTTGAGCTGCATCACGTATGCAAAGACGAGAGTCCTTTTCTGCCCGCGGCGGGCACGCGGAGAGGATTGAAAGAGGCGTCAGCCAGCATGGCGTCAAATCTGTCACTGAGGCTCAGTCTCACCCTGCCCAGCGGATAATTTCCCCCGCAGGCAGGGAGTGAACTTACCCTGCCAGATAGCGCTCGGTAAACACCGCCACCGGCAGCGCTTCTGAATAGAGATAGCCCTGACCGATATGAATACCGCGCGCCAGCAGCCAGTCGCGCTGCGCGCTGGTTTCGACGCCCTCGGCAATCACCTCAAGCTTAATGATGCTGGCGATAGCCGCCACGATCCGCACCATGGTGTCGTCCTGTGGCAGCGCACAGACAAAGCTGCGATCCATTTTGAGCTTGCTGATTGGCACCGATTTAAACTGACTCAGCCAGTTGAGATTGGCGTAGCCCATGCCAAAGTCATCCAGCGCGACCCGGATCCCCACCTGCTGTAGCTCGCTGAGCAGCCGCAGCGCCAGCGCGGGTTCGCCTATCTGCGCCGTTTCGGTAATTTCCAGCATCAGGCTACCGGCATGGATCCGATGACGCTGGATAAGCCCCTGTAGATGCGCCACCATATCGCGCTCGCGCAGCTGAGTGGCGGAGATATTTACGCTCAGCGGCAGGTTGATACCGCGCTTCTGCCAGGCGGCAAGTACCCGGCAGGACTCTTCAAGCACCCAGCGGCCCAGCGCACCAATCACGCCTATCTCTTCCGCATTGACGATCAGCTCTTCAGGCAGCGACCAGCTGCCGTCCGGCTGGCGCATGCGCAGCAGCGCTTCTGCGCCGACCACCGCGCCGCTGCGCATATCGATCTGCGGCTGAAGATAGAGGGCGAACTGCCCCTCGTTCAGCCCCTGCAAAATATCATGCTCCTGCGTCAGACGCTTATGCGCCCGCTCGGTCATCTTCGGCTCGAAAAACAGGATCTGGTTTTTTCCCTGATGTCGGGCTGATATCATCGCCGATGCGGCACGGCTGAGGAAATCCTGAGCGGTGAGCGGTGTTTCCGCCCGCAGGGTCATGCCGACGCTGATGTTTGGGCGCAGGGAGAGGTGCTGGATCGCCACCGGCTGGTTCAGCCGCATCAGCAGCAGTCGCGCCAGCCGAATCGCCCGGAAGGGGTTGTTCGCCCGCTTAGCTAACAGGACAAAATCACTCAGTGAAAGCTGCCCCAGCACCGTCTGCTCATCAATGCACTGACGCATTTTCTCCAGCAGCGTCAGCAACAGCGCATCCCGCTGTTCGTCCGTGACCACACCGTTCGCGTCCTGAAGCGTTTCTATCCGCACCACGACAACCGTAAAGACCTCATCATCGGCGACGGATTGCAGATGCTCTTCAAGTAGCGCAAGGAACAGCGCCTTGTTAGGCAGGTTAGTCAGGGCAAATCGCGTTGTCTGCCTGCTCATCTCAGAGTGCGCTGAGGCCGTAACCTGCTGATTATAGTTATAGCTGCGGATAAGCATCCCCAGCTCGTCGCCGCGATGGCGGGAGGGCAGCGTTAACCGATGGGCGAGAACATCCTGGGCGGGTAGCTCATGCAGTTCGTTGGCTATCCGGCGCAGCGGCCGAACCATCAGCTTATTGATGCACCAGCTCAGGGCGACAGAAAGCGTCAGCGCCAGCAGCAAATAGGTGGTTACCAGCGTTGAGAGCGCGCTGAGGATAAACTGATAGACGCGCCAGGAGTCGGCGCGCAGCCGGAGCAGCGCCAGCGGTTTTGGGTTCGCGGGCTCGACGGAGTAGAGCGGCACGGTTATCTGCACCGGCAGTTCAAAAAGTTTTGCGATAAGAGGAGGGACCGGTTTTTCCGCGGCAAAATCGGTATGCAGCACGTGCAGGCCGTTGGGTAACACCACTTCCGCGCGGGCCAGTACCCCCGCCGGCTTCAGTGAATCAAGAATGACGCCGGCCTGACCGATATCCGCCTTAAGCACCGCCTGCGACAGCGGCTGGCGAACGGTGTGGGCAATATTTTCCATCTGCTGGGCATAGTCCACCCTGCGCTGCTGCACAAAATGGAAAAGCTGAATGACGATAAAAATCGAGATGGTGACGACCGAGACGCCCGATACCGTCGCCATCTGTTTTATCGTTAATGACCGACTGACGCGCAAGCCTGTTCTCCGACATCCTGAATGCCGCCCCGGACGGGCGGTAAAAACTGCCCTGAGTATATCGTATGACGGCCGCTTGTTAAGTTCTCCCTGTCCTCATCCGGCGGATTAGGTGTTTTCCGAGGAAAATGGCGGGCGACTCAGCGATCTTTCATCGCCAGCCAGGCAAGCAGATGCAGGCTTGAAGAGTAATAATCTTCGCTGTCATCCAGCCGATCGCTGATATTACCCGTCTCGTTCAGCGTCAGGTCCCGTACCGCCAGCAGGCCACCTGCCATGACGTAGGGTGCCCGGCTGTTGCTCATTACGTCAATCCATGCCGGGGTTTGCAGGCGGGAAAAGTTCATCCAGAAGCGCTGGAACGGCACCAGCTGGAGGCTTTGCGGATCGTACCAGTACAGATACAGTGGAATGCGAATGGCATCATAGCTAAAGCGCGGCGGCCAGTCCGTTGCCGGGGCGAGCGTACCATCAGCGTTTAGCGCCACCCAGTCTACGGGCAGGTCAGTCTCACCAAAGCGCATTTTAGCCAGCAGGCTCATGCCGCTGTCGATCAGATTGTCCCACACTTTCAGGTGGCTGCGGCTGGCAAAGTCACGCCAGGCCGGAAACAGAAAATAGGAGGGATTGAGCACCACATAGCTGGTTTTATTGAAGCCCTGCGAGCCGGGCAGCATGACCGTATAGCCGCCGAAGGCGATCACATTATGGCTGATAATGGCGCGCTGGATCTGGTCCGAAGCGTCCAGATAAACCTGGCTATGCCACTTTTTCCCGGCCTTAAGCAGTGCCCAGGCGATTAGCACGTCGCCATCCGAGGCGTTATTCGTATCCGCAATGGGTTTGGCCGAATCTGGCGTATATTTCCAGTAAAACAGCCCATTCTGCGGATTTTTCAGATGCTGCTGGGTCCAGCGCCACAGGCCGTCGAAGCTGCTGCGATCGTTGTACCACACCGCCATCAGCATGGCATATCCCTGCCCCTCCGTATGGCTGACGTTGTTGTTTCCTGTGTCCTGTATGCGCCCGTCGCTGGTCATAAAGCGCGTTTTAAAGGTACTCCAGCCGTCGGCCGCACTGGCCTGCGCACACCCGAGGGCCAGCATCAGCAGAATCATGCTCGTTCTTAACAGCTTCATTATTATCACCTTCAGCGCTGGTAGCGAAAATTAAGCGTGGCGTCGGCATCCGTCGCTTCGCATACCATCGGCACTGCCGGAGAACCGCCCTGTTCCTGTAACCAGCGGCCATATAGCCCGGTGAGTACCGCACCCAGCGCCTGTTGCCACTGGCACGCATCAAACTGGTCATCGCCCGGCGGCAGCGCCCTGTGACAAATCACCATCGCGGTCTCACGCGGCTCAACCTCAACGAAGCCCCAGTTAAAGCGGGCCAGCACCTGGTTAATCTGCTGCTCCAAATCCGCCACGGTCAGCGCAGTGCTCAGTGGATAGCGGGTGGCCAGGTTGTCTCCCATTTGCAGCAGAAAGGCATGACTTTCACGTTCGCCAGCATTACGCAGCATGCCGTTAATAATCACGCTCAGCAGATCAAACCAGCCCGGCTGATACTGCTGCTGCCGGTAGTAATCCAGGGTGCGGTCGGTCGGTTCACTCATGCTTATTTTTCCCCGAGCATATAGCGGAAATAGAGTTGGGCAGTGCTTTCGTTATAGTTACCGAAGGTGTCATAGCCGAGCTGGCCACCGATAGTCACGTCTTTATTGACCTTATAATCTGCACCAGCGTGAAGATTATAGCCGATGCCGTTTTTGCTGCTGCCCTCGTACCAGGCCTCGGTGGCGTAACCGGCGTTGGCGTAGTTTTCAAGTTCGGCCTGTTTTGCCGAATCGGTTGGGAAATAGGCGCTGCGATCCTCAGAGTAGGACTGGTAGCCCACCGAGCCGCCTATTCTGACTTTCATATCCGCGTAGTTTTTGCTCCAGTCCACCGGGAAGGATACCGCCACAAAGTCCTGCGGGCTAAAGTAACCGCCCTGTCCGTAGCTGTAGTAGCTGAGGTTTTTTGAGAAGTCCATCCAGCTCATGCTGATACCGGTTTTCAGCTCGCTGCTGTCGTCGTGGAAGGGTCTGACGTAAGCGCCCGCCTGACCCAGAATGCTCTGGTTGCTCTCAACGTTTTCACCCAGATAGCTGTAGCCCCCGGCACCGACATAAAATCCGGCATCGCCGTTATCATAGCTCAGCAGCGCGTTACCGCCGTTTTTAGTGACCCTGCCCCAGCGCTTGCCGCTCAGCTTGTCCCCGACGCCCACGTAGGAGAGCAGGCTGTCGGTGACCGCGCGGCGTTCGCCGGTCAGGATCAGCGTCAGGTAATCGGTCAGTTTAGGTGACCACTGAATACCGCCCACCAGCGTACTCAGATCCTGCCCCAGCGGCGTGGAGCCGAGATCGATTTTGAAATTATCGTTGGTCAGCCCCAGGTTTACCTCGACGCCAGACGCGTTCTGCGAACCGGGTGAATCCAGATTCACGGTGCCCGGTGCAACGTTGTTTTGCGCCGCAATACGGCCCTGCTCCAGCGCCCCGGTGCCGAAGCGCGCCACCGAGGTGCCCGACGCGCTGCCCGCGCTCAGCGTCACCGGCGTCAGGGTGAAGTCGAAGCGCGTATCCCCGTAGGGCACCGTAGACCAGGTGAGTGGCGCTTTCGCTTCGGTCAGCTTGCTCAATCCGGATTCGCCGTCGCGACCCCGCACCTGCATACCGCCCTGTATCCAGCTGCCGGTTCGCGTCTCCAGGTCATCAATCAGGGTATCCACCTGATGCAGCGTTTGATCCTGTGGAGAAGACGCCACGTCCGCCGTCTGCGCGGCCGCAGCGTCGTTTGCCGGGGCCTGCTGCCACGGCATCACCGTGCCATAGGTGGAAGGCGAGCGGCGCGGGGATGACGTGGTGCTGCGGTCAATAAAGGGATTATCCGCCAGCGCCATACCGCCAATCACCGGCGTGGTGCCGGTTTCTGCACCCTGCAGGCCGGTCAGCTTGCCGCGCGCGGTACGCAGATAAGCCAGCGCCTGCTGGTGATCGCCATCGGCTTCCGCCACGCGCGCCATCAGCAGCAGGCGATCCGGCGTCTGCTCGCCGTGCAGGCCACCAATCAGCCTCTTCGCTTTCGGCAGATCGTGGCTGGTCAGCGCCACGTTGATCGCGCCCACACGCGCATCCTGGGCCGGCGTATCCCGGGTCATCAGATAGTCATAAACCACGCCCGCTTCTTTATTCATCTTGCCGGACTGGTAGAGACGTCCCATTGCAAACATCAGATCGACATTTTGCGGGTCGTGCTGCAGCGCACCTATCAGCTTATCGTAGGCGGCTGCGTACTGCCCCTGATTACGCAGGCGATCGGCCTCATTGATAAGATAGCCATTCTGAATACTGGCAAGCTGGGTGGGCGTGCTGCGCGACTGGAGTTCCGGGTTGCCGAGGAAACGTCCGGCTTCTTCCGTCAGCCCTGCCTGATTCAGCACCGCCACCTGTGCGGCGTAATCCCCCGCGTTGCCCTGCACGCCGCGCTGCATGTTGTTGCGCACCACAGCGATCGCCGTAGTCAGATCCCCGGCAGCGGCCAGCCCCTGCGCCAGATTGCCGGCATCGACCGGGCTTTCCGGCGGGTTGACCGCCAGCGCTTTGAGCGTATTGGCGGCAGCAACATTGGCTCCCTGCGCCAGATACTGCCGGGCAACCGCCATTTGCAGATTGAAATTCACCCGCCGGGAGAGCAAACGGGTTTCGCGGGTCTGCGCACGGGTAGGCAGGCGCGACAGCAGCGACTGTGCCTGCTGCCAGGCACCGTTTTCACTGGCAAACAGCGCACCGGCATAAATATCGCTATCGCTGGCGCCGGAGCGGAACGAAGACTGCATCACGCCAGAGGCCAGCGCCGTATTCCCCTGCTGCTGATAAATTCGCGCCAGGTCGAGGCGCAGCCAGGCGTCGGCCGGAAAGCGCGCGATACCCTGCTGAAGGAGGGTAATCGCCTGCTGAGGGTTTCCCGCCGCCAGGGCCTGCTTCGCCTGACGACGAACAGGATCGCTGGTGGCGCCGGAATGCGGCGTCACGCTGGCACGAACGCTGTCCGGCAGCGACGCCAGCAGCGTACTGGCTTCCGCGCTGCGGTTCTGTTGGCGCAGCACGTAAAACAGCCCCTCCTTCGCCGGGCGGTTATCGGCATCGCTTTGCAGCACCGCACGGTAGGTCTGCTCTGCCGCCACAGGCTGGTTGCTGCGGCGCTGTACGTCGGCGCGGAATAGCTTCGCCGCGATGCCCTTCGCCCCCTCGGCCTGGGCCAGGGGTTCACTCAGGCTCAGCGCCCGATCGCTGTTACCCTCCTTCATCGCCTGCTGAGCCTGCGCCAGCTGAGCGTAGAAACGGGCATCGTCCGCCTGCTGCTGTCGCTGCTGGCTACTGTCTCCCCCCTGCTTAGCCGCGCGCTCGAGGTAATCTGCCGCTGCCGCATAGTTGCCGCTGCGCTGGGCGACATAGCCCAGCCCCGCCAGCGCATCGGCATCCTGCGGATTAGCTTGCAGTACGCGGTTGAAATCACTCTGCGCCTCGGTGACGTTACCGCTGTTCAGCGCGCTAAAGCCCTCGCCTTTTTCGGCACCTCCCGCGTCATTACGGAAGTGGTCGGCGACCGCGCGATCCTGCGGATGACGCTGCTGATAGTGCTGATAGAGCGCCGAATCCTCCGGCTGTGGGCCGAGCCACAGCAGCGCCTGACGCAGCGAACGATCCGCATCAGCATTGCCGTCAGCCATGCCTTCCAGCAGCTGAAGGCCTTCGCGCCGGGTCGACTCCTGGTAGGTCAGGGCCTTACCCAGCGCCAGTTTCGCACCGGTATCCTGGGGGTGCTGAGCCGCAAACTGGCGCAGGTGATCCACCGCCTGGGGCAGCAGCGTGCGGTCGCCGGCCATGGTCAGATAATACTCGGCGGCCACGCTGGCGGGGGGTTCGCTACCGCTAAAGGTGTTACGCCAGGTTTGTAACGACGCGGCGATATTGCCGCTGCGCGCCTGCTGGCGGGCCAGTGTCAGCTCAGCCGCCGGTATAGCCCGTAGCTGGCGTGCGCTATCCAGCTCGGCCAGCCGGGCATCCTGCGGTGAGAGCTGGCTAAGACGCGCACGCCACGTCGCCGCGGCGGCTTCATCGCCGCTCTGCTGCGCCCAGAGTGCCATTAAATAGATTGCCTGGCTGTTAGTCGCATCCACCATGAGGACTTTGTTCAGCGCATCGCGCGCCAGCTCGTCATGGGCTTTCTGATGCCAGTAGTTGGCCTGGTCGAAAAGCGCCTGGATGGCCGGATTCACCTCAGCGGCCAGTGCGGGAAAAACCAGCGCAGAAGCCGCCAGGGTAAGGCCAGGCACCCAGCGCTGGCACAGGGCGGAGAGCGTTTTTATTTTCATCATCGTCTTCACTTCTTCTCGCCAGAGGAGCGAGCGTCATGCTGTGGATTCAGGCGTTTCCAGGCGTGACGCCTGAGCAGTGCGCAGGTGCTGAGCCCCACCGCCACAGAGAATAGCAGCGCCAGTACCGCCAGTACGACCGCGTGCTGACTGGCATACCATACGACCATCATGTACCACGGCATCTGACCGCTCGGAAACTGTGGCCCAACGCGAAAGCTGCGGATGCCGTTTTCATCGGTGATGATTGCCGTATCGCCCCGTATACCGGCGTTAATGCGCGGCAGGGTCAGATCTTCGTGCAGCCGGGCAAGCTGGGTATCATTCGTTGCCACCGTCATTACCACCAGCCGCGTGCTATTCCAGGGTGAGCGATAGCTAATAAATCCGCGCCAGGCATCATTTGAGGAGAGATAGCGATCGGCATCAACCGCCTGACCGAACCAGTCACCGCTCAGCCAGCTGCGCAGGTTATCCAGCAGCCCAGGTTCTGCTACCCCCAGCTGGCGCCCGTTTATCCTGTAGCGCGTTCCTTCCAGCATGGACTGGTTGAAGTCCGTTTGCGTCAGGGTCGATACCGCCAGCACGTCGCTGTTATGCAGCCGTTCATCACGCTGATCGTCCTTTGGCAAGCCGAACATCACCACATTATTGTTCAGCGCCACGCCGGTTGCATTCCCCGAACGTCCGGCCATGTTCAGCAGGGTGCTGATTTCCGCGTTGCCGGGGGCCGGAGGGAGCATCAGTACGGTCTGTGAATAGTCGGCAAAGCGGCTAAACGGGAAGGATGCGCCGACAAAATAGGAGAGATTAGGCAGCAGGGTAAAGTGACGGGTGTGGCTCAGATCGATATAAGCGTCATCCTCAATCTGGCTTTTAATGTTATTACTGGTCAATACGCTACAGGGCGCCGAGGCCTTAGGCGCGATGTTGAAGTAAAACTGCAGCTGATTGTCGCCGTAAATCAGATAGGGATCGAGTTTAAGGGTATATTTCTCCAGCCGCGCATCGCCGCCCAGGCGGCGCCAGATATTTTCCAGCAGGCCGACTTTGTTTACGGTCAGGCTGCGCAGAAAGGTGTCGTTCAGGCTGACGTTAAGCCACGACTTATCCTCGTCAATCCAGCTTTCTGACGGAAAACGGTAGTTCACCTGGATCGGCAACGTATCGCCATCCCAGAGGAACAGGTCAGGCGCAGCGCGAAAATTAACCCGCAGCGCGTCGTGTCCTATGCCGGTAGTGGTGAGGCTTTGATCTTTACGCAGTAGCTCACCGAGGCGAACCGGCCGATCGGTTCTGATCCAGCGCGGGGCGTCCCAGGCTTTGCGCAGCGGCAGATTTTGCGCCCTGACGGCCAGCGTCGGAGCATCCGTATCCAGCGGCTGCGTCAGTCGCCAGGCGGCCTGGCGCAGCGCCTCATCGCTGTCGCCGATCACCAGCATCAGCTTATAAACCGGGTTAAGCGGGTTATCGACCATCTGTAGCGTGGGGCCAGAGACGCGGGGAACGACCAGACCGCCAATGACTTCGCCGGGGTGGGCAAAAACAACGCCGTTTTTTTCCGGCAGATCGTTACGAATGACCGGAAAGTCGATACCGCGATAATCGGTTTGTATACCAAGCCAGGAAGCGACAGTGGCCGCTGCGCTAACCTCCCCGGGGGTAATCTGCTGGCCGAAGATCATTGAAACGCTGGAGGGCGTCATGCGCAGCGGATCGATAAATGGACGGGGGAAGTTGCTCAGCCTGTTGCCGATATTCAGCTGCTGCCCGTCCAGCGACAGCGTCGAATCTGGCAGGATAGTGAGCTGGTAAAGGCTGGCGCTGTCGCGTTCGCACAGCAGCTGGTCGGCCTCATTGATTTTGAAGCTCAGGTTATTGCTGGAAACCACCATCGCCGCTGGAATATCCAGCTGATAATCCTCGCTGGCGCTGTCTGAGGCGCTCAACGGCAGCGTGCCCAGCGGCTGACCATTCAACATCAGCTGAAGCGAGGTGTTGCGGGCGGCCAACGCGGGCGACACCCTGAGCGAAAGATTCAGTCGCGCATTCGTCACCACTTCATCCGCTGGCAGCGTGAAGACAATACCGGACTGTAGCTGCCTGCCGGTCAGCAACATCCCACCGGGCTGGCCCATCTGTCCGACCGTCACGGTGGTGGAGAGCGGCTGGTTGGTCATCAGGCTGGTGGCGGCCGGCGCGGCGGAAACCACGGGCGGCAGCGGCGGCAGCCCAGTGGGTAGCGAAGAAGGACTCTCCTGCGCGGAGGGCTGCGCGCTGTCGGCCGGTGTCGCACCCACTGGCGCCGCCTGGGCTGGGCCGTCGGCCTGCGAGGACTGCGAAGATTGCGTGGCCTGCAAGCCCTGCGAAGATTGCAAGGCCTGCAAGCCCTGCGAGGCCTGCGAAGATTGCGAGTCCTGCGAGGCCTTCGCTGCCAAAGTACTGACGTCGGCAGGCGGAGGTATGTTTGACAGCGCCCCGCTGTCCTGCGTGACGCCGTCAGGCGCCGCCCATACGCTGTTCAGGGTCAACAGGCCCCCAACGCAGAGTGCAGATATCAGTCGCTTCATGCTACGCCATCCTCTTCAGCCTTAGCGGCCGGACGTTGATCTTTATTGCGTCGATCTTTCCAGGTCAGCCAGAACAGTTCGAATACGGTACGAATGATGGTCAGCAGCGAACGCAGCGGCTTATCTTTTGGCCCCTCGGGCCTAATCCAGGCATCCGCGCGGGAAAGCACCACGCGTACCAGTTCACGGCGGCGTGAAAGAGGTATTTCATCAAACTGCAGGCGAATAACGTCCTTCTCTGCGCCGATAATTCCCACCGGGATAGAGATTGCGCCGGACTGTAGCATCAGATCTATCGCTTCAATCGCGTCACTTTCATGACGGCTGTCCGGGGCGATAACCTGCGCCCCGCCCATCGACAGATTGACCGTCTTGCTGCGCGAACTGATGCCGCTGGCGTAGTGGAGTATCACCGGTAACGTGACCGCAACGCGGATGGTTTTACGCGTCTGCTTAGTTTCACGGGCGACGGCAATGGCCGCCATCAGAATAATCAGGCTGAATATTGCCCAGCCGACGTTTAACGCGATAACCCAGGGATCGACGCCGAAATAGTCATGGGCGACGGCGCGAACCACGCCATAAACCACGCCGATAAACAGCAGGGCGGCGCAGATAACGTGCGGACGCACAATGTTGAAATCGAAGAAGCCCACGTCGAGCAATCCACCCTTATCCGTCACGTTAAATTTGCCATGCTTCGGCGAAATCATCGTAAGCAGGGTAGGGATAATCAGGTGGAACGCCATCACCGTTTCGTAAATTTCACCCCAGAAGGTGGCGCGGAAGCGGCCATTCATGCGTGAGTTTACGTAGAGTGACATAAACAGGTGCGGCAGCACGTAAGCAAAAATAAGGCTGGCCGAAGAGTGAATAATATTGAGGTTAAACAGCAGGTAAGCCAGCGGCGCTGTAAGAAAGATCACGCGCGGCAGGCCAAACTGAAAGTGCAACATGGCATTGAGATAGCACAGCCGCTGCTGCCACTTCAGGCCGCGTCCCAGCAGCGGGTTATCCACGCGAAAAATCTGCGTCATGCCGCGCGCCCAGCGGGTACGCTGCACCACATGCAGACCCAGACGCTCGGTCGCCAGGCCCGCCGCCAGCGGCAGCGCAAGAAATGCTGACTTCCAGCCCCGGCGCTGCATCTTCAGCGCCGTATGGGCGTCTTCGGTTACCGTCTCAGTCGCAAAGCCACCGATCTCTTCCAGTGCTGAACGGCGGATCACCGCGCAGGAGCCGCAGAAAAAGGTGGCATTCCAGTTATCGTTACCCTGCTGCACCGGACCGTAAAAGAGCGCGCCTTCATTAGGAATTTCACGCGCCGCTTTCAGATTGCGTTCAAAAGGATCGGGCGAATAGAAGTAGTGCGGCGTTTGCAGCAGCGCCAGCCTGGGGTCTTTCAGAAAGGGCGCGACGGTCGCCTGCAGGAAAGCGCGGGTCGCCACGTGATCGCAGTCGAAAACGGTGATCAGTTCGCCTTTAGTGATGCGCATCGCATGGTTAAGGTTGCCAGCCTTGGCATGGCGGTTATCATCGCGGGTGATATAACCGACGCCCGCGTCGGCGGCGAAAACCGCGAATTCACTGCGTTTGCCGTCATCCAGCAGGTAAATTTTAATTTTATCGCGCGGATAATCAATGCACTGCGCGGCCAGCACGGTATCCCGCACCACGTCGAGACTTTCGTTGTAGCTGGGAACATAGATATCTACCGTTGGCCACAGGCGAATATCATCAGGCATGGGCTCAATGGTTCGCTTTAGCGGCCATGATGTTTGCAGGTAGCCCAGTATGAGGATCAGCCAGACATACAGCTCGGCAATAAATAAACCAATTCCCAGAATGGCTTCCACTTCCGAATTAAACGCCAGCGTCTGCGTCGCCCGCCAGTATATATAGCGCGTGGACATCAGGGCAGAAAGAAACACCATGACCATAGAGACATTGCGGCTTTTACTGAAGCCCAGTATTAATAAAAGTGCGATACCGATCAGGCCAAAAATATATTGCTTCTGGCTGTCCATAGGCGTGATCACAATCACTGCGGCCAGGGGAAATAACAGCAGCAGCAGAAGGTAGTACAGGACTTTTTTCATAAGTCATCCTGGAAACGAAACTATTATTCTGTGTCGTAGCGCAGGCACGCCACGGGATGTCGGCTTTCCCTGCCGGTTAGTGCCGTGGCCGGCGCGCTATCTTAGCGGAGCATGCATTTCCCCGTCGCCGACGGTGATATTAAGCAGCGCGGCAATGCGTTTACTGATAATTTCAATATCAAATGCCGCGCTGGAAACCGGGCTGAATTCAAAAACAGACTGCTGTGAAGCATTGGCCTCTGCGACGCTTTCATCGCGGTTGACCACGCCTAATAATTTGTCGCCCAGGCGCTGCTGCATAAAAGCAGTTACGTCACGGCTGATATTACGGCGGCTGTCGCTCTGGTTCAGGACAAAATAGTGTCCTGCACGGTGGTTAAGCGCGCCGCCGATCATTTTGTCATTTTCGATTTGTGGCAGCAGAGACAGCGACGCCGTATCGGCCAGCAGCACCACAAGATGCAGGTCGGCAAGCGCCGACATGGCTTTCAATGCAGGGCCGGGGCCGGGCGGAAAATCGGCCACAATCACCAGGCCAGGGTAGTTAAGCACGCTGTGCAGCCCGCGGGTAAGAAAGTTGGCGTCGTGGGTCAGATTGTTTTCAAAGGTAATCCGCTGTTCTTCTGTCACTTCCCCGTAGGGCAACACAAATATATTGCCGCCAGTGGTAAGGATCGACTGGCCCCAGTCCGACGCATCGGCCGATTTAGCCACAAAACCGCGCCCGTCAGAGAGGGGCACGCCAAAATGCAGGCGCAGGGCATTTTGCACATCAAAATCTATGGCCAGTACTTTGCTGCCCGCGCGGGCCAGCGTATAGGCCAGATTGGCAGCCAGGGTGGTTTTACCCACGCCGCCCTTAGGAGAACAAACACAAACTAACGGCATGAGGCGATTCTCTCCAGCAGGGGTTGTAGCAACGTGTCTTTCGGCAACCGCCCCGCCGACGCGGCAGGCGTAGCGCTGAATAACTGTTTAAAGCGCGCCTGCTCCGTCTGCGGGACGGCGGCGCTCTGAGGCTGAGTGCGAGAAAACGGCGTCTGCGTACCAGCGGCAAGCGTCTGCGCGGGTGAAATCGGAGGCTGCGTATCAGCGGCAAGAGGCTGCGCGGGTGAAATCGGAGGCTGCGTACCAGCGGCAAGAGGCTGCGCGGGTGAAAACGGAGGCTGCGTATCAGCGGCAAGAGGCTGAGTAGCTGGACGCTGCAACGCTGATTCAGCCGGACCGAGCAGGGCCGAAATGTTGTCAAACAGCGAACCACCCGGCTGAGCGGCAGGTTTTGCGGCGGCAAAGGCTGCAAGGCTCTGCCGCGGCGCGGGCGGCAGTGATAACACCGGCTGCTCAGCCTGCACAGGCGAAGTTTTCAGTGGTACGTTTGCTGGGCTGAATGCCCGCGCGTCGGCAGGCTGCGGCGCGGCTACATCAATACGCTGGCCGTTACCCAGCGCTGACTCCGCGCCGGCGTTCATTAACTGCCGGATGATCGCCCAGTTCGGGCTATCGGCATGCCGCATTTGATCAGACATATCCTTGAATTCTATATGGTTAGTTTGCGTTTTTTCTTTAAAACGCTGCAGGTCATCATAGCTTTTCATAGGAATTGCCGCGCTGAGTAGGAAATTTCGCGGCAATATAACATACAATTTTTATTTGCATCAGAATCTTCTTGCCGCCTGTATTACATCAGTTTGCTGAATAATTAACTATATAGTAAAAACAGAAAACCGGCTTATTCAGGCGGAAGAATGATCTTAAGAATATTTGGCTTAGTGCGCTTATTTTACTCAGGTAACTATTTACCTTAGCCTTTATCCCGCCAGGCCAAAATCAGGGCGAGCCGTTATCCCGCTTAGCGAATGCTTTATTTTTTCTAATGAGAACCGACGCAGAGCCTTTATCGTCTGCGTCGGTTTTGCCTGTCAGCCGGGGATCGGCTGGCCTTCATCCCTGTCCACGGCGAAGCAGGCGATCTGCTGATCCCCGTACTGCTTCAGGCTGGGCTGAAACTGGGTGCAGGGACCAAACCGACGGTGGCAGCGGGCATTGAATGCGCAACCCGGCGGCGGATTCAGCGGGCTGGGCAGCTCGCCGGTCAGCTTGATGCGTTCGCGCCGCTCATCCGGGTTCAGACGCGGCGTAGCGGAAAGCAGAGCCTGAGTATAAGGGTGGCGCGGATTGGCAAAGATCGCTTCCTTACTGCCCCGCTCCACGCAGCGCCCCAGGTACATCACCATCACCTCATCTGCGATATGCTCCACCACGGAGAGATCGTGTGAGATAAATACGTAGGAGAGGCCAAGTTCCTGCTGCAAATCCATCATCAGGTTCAGCACCTGGGCGCGCACGGAGACATCCAGCGCCGACACCGGCTCATCGGCAATCAGCACGTCGGGATCCAGCATCAGCCCCCTGGCGATGGCAATACGCTGGCGCTGGCCGCCGGAGAACATATGCGGATAGCGATCGTAATGCTCGGTTTTCAGCCCCACCTTCGCCATCATCGCCAGCACCTTGTCGCGGCGCTCAGCCTTGTTCAGCCCGGTGTTAATCAGTAGCGGCTCTTCCAGGATCTGGCTGACTTTCTTACGCGGGTTCAGCGATCCATAAGGATTTTGAAAAACGATCTGGATCTTCTGGCGACGCAGCTTTTGCGCGTGCGGATCGTGCCTGAGCAGATCCTGCCCCTGATAAAACAGCTGCCCTTCGGTCGGCGTTTCGATCATCGTCAGCAGGCGACCCAGCGTCGATTTTCCGCAGCCGGACTCGCCGACGACCGCCAGCGTTTTGCCCCGCTCCAGATCAAAGGAGACGCCGTCCAGGGCTTTAACCAGCCGCTCCTGACCAAACAGTCCCTTCTTCACCGGATAGTGCTTTTTCAGATCGATCGCCTGCATCAGCAGCGTCGAATGTTGTTCAGGCTTCATAGCTGGGTCTCCCGGCATCGTCCAGTGGGTAATGACATTTGGACTGACGCCCCGCAATATTACGTAATTCAGGCTCTACAACCCGGCAGTGGTCGTTAGCATAGGGGCAGCGTGGATTAAGCAGGCAGCCGTTTGGTCGGTCATATTTTCCCGGCACCACGCCCGGCAGCGAAGCGAGCCGGGCCTTGTCTGCCGCAAACTCCGGCAGCGCGCGCAGCAGCGCCTGGGTATAGGGATGACGGGGAGCCTTAAAGATATCGACCGCTTTACCGGTTTCCACCACCTGTCCGGCATACATTACAATGATGTGCTGCGCAGCTTCGGCCACCAGCGCCAGATCGTGCGTGATCAGGATCAGCGCCATATTTTCCTGACGCTGAAGATCAAGCAGCAGCTCAATGATCTGCGCCTGAATGGTTACGTCGAGCGCCGTAGTCGGCTCATCGGCTATCAGCAGCTTTGGTCGACAGGCAATAGCCATGGCGATCATCACACGCTGGCTCATACCGCCGGAGAGCTGATGCGGATAAACGTCAAGGCGCGATGACGGATCGGGAATGCCCACCTGATTCAGCAGATCGATAGCCCGCTGGCGACGGGTACTGCGGTTGCCTCCCTGGTGTACCTTAATGGCTTCCATAATCTGAAAGCCGACGGTGTAGCACGGGTTCAGGCTGGTCATCGGATCCTGAAATATCATCGCCACTTCTGCACCCACCAGCTGGCGGCGCTCCTTTTCGGAGATGCGCGTCAAATCACGCTGGTTAAACTCCAGCTTTTCCGCTTTTACCGTGCCGGGGTAGTCAATCAGCCCCATGATCGCCAGGGAGCTGACCGATTTGCCAGAGCCGGACTCCCCAACGATACCCACTACCTGGCCCTGCTCAACCTGATAGCTGATGCGATCTACCGCGCGGAACGGCGTGCTGGCGTCGCCAAAGTGAACCGACAGTTGGTCTAAATTTAATAATGCCATCGGATGCCTCTACTGCTTGAGTTTCGGGTCGAGGGCGTCACGCAAGCCGTCGCCCATCAGGTTAAATGCCAGAACCGTCAGCAGGATCGCGACACCAGGGAAGGTGACCACCCACCAGGCACTTTGCGCATACTGCAACACATCGGAGAGCATGGTGCCCCACTCCGGCGTCGGCGGCTGCGCACCCATACCCAGAAAGCCCAGCGCGGCCATATCGAGGATCGCGTTGGAGAAACCCAGCGACGCCTGCACAATCAGCGGGGCGAGGCAGTTAGGCAGAATATTGATAAACATCTGGCGTATCGCGCCTGCGCCCGCCACGTTAGAGGCGGTAACATAGTCGCGATTCACTTCCACCAGCACCGCAGCGCGGGTCAGACGGATGTAGTGCGGCAGCGCCACAAACGTCAGCGCGATGGAGGCATTGACGATCGACGGGCCGAAAATCGCCACCAGCACCAGCGCCAGAAGCAGGCTGGGCAGAGCGAGCATAATATCGACCAGGCGCATGATAATGGCATCGGTGACGCCCCCGATATAGCCCGCGATCAGGCCAAAAATCACCCCGAAGAGCAGTGAAAGCACCACCACCAGACAGCCCACCAGCAGCGACAGCCGTGCGCCGTACATCAGGCGGGAGAGCACGTCACGACCGACGTCGTCGGTGCCAAGAATATAGTGCCAGCTGCCGCCCGCCTGCCAGACTGGCGGATGCAGCAGCGCGTCACGGAACTGGTCCGAGGGCGCATGAGGCGCAAACACGCTGGCAAAAATGGCGATAAGAAACATAATAACCACGTAAACCAGGCCCGCTACGGCACCTTTATTACGCTTAAAGTAGTGCCAGAACTCCTGCGGAGGAGTCATAGGCTTGGGAGCAGCGGGTATGCTGCCCGGATCGATAATTGACATCCTGGCCCCCTATTTCCTGTGACGAATGCGTGGGTTAACCACGCCGTAAAGCACATCAACCAGCAGGTTGACCAGAATAATCAGCGTCGCCACCATCAGTACCCCTCCCTGCACCACCGGATAGTCGCGGCGCTGGAGCGCATCGATCAGCCAGCGACCCAGCCCTGGCCAGGAGAAAATCGTTTCGGTCAGGATGGCGCCCGCCAGCAGCGTACCCACCTGCAGACCGATGACGGTGACCACGGGCAGCATCGCGTTGCGCAGGGCGTGTACCACAATGACGCGCATCGGGGTCAGCCCCTTGGCACGGGCGGTACGTATATAGTCCTCCCCCAGTACCTCCAGCATGGCCGAACGCGTCATGCGCACGATGACCGCCAGCGGGATGGTGCCCAGCACGATGGCCGGCAGGATCATGTGCATAACGGCGTCTTTGAAATCCCCCGACTCGCCCCAGAAAAGGGTGTCGATCAGCATAAAACCGGTAAGCGGTTTGCTGTCATCAAGGAAAACCGTGTCACCGATGCGCCCGGATACCGGCGTCAGGTTGAGCTGTACCGAGACCAGCATAATCAGCATCATTCCCCACCAGAAAATCGGCATAGAGTAGCCGGTCAGGGAGATGCCCACCGCGGTATGATCGAAAATGGAGCCGCGTTTTACCGCCGCCAGCACGCCTACCGGGATCCCCACCGCCACGGCAAACAGCATGGCGCAGATGCCCAACTCAAGGGTCGCCTTAAAGCGCGGAACGAATTCCTGCCAGACGGGGAGACGGCTTTTCAGGGAGATGCCCAGATCGCCATGGAGCACGCCATAGACGTAGGAGACATATTGCTGCCACAGCGGCTTATCCAGCCCCATCTGGGCCATAAGCTGCGCGTGACGTTCCGCAGACATTCCGCGCTCGCCTGCCATAATCAACACCGGATCGCCGGGGATCATATGGACAAACGCGAAGGTTAACAGGGTGATGCCAATAAACGTTGGGATGACAAGTCCCAAACGTCGGAGTATGAACTGAAGCATAATGATTCTCACCAGTTCCCACCGACTCATAGCCGGAGGGATTATATTTGCTCACATCCAGCGGCGGGGAAACCCTCACCGCGACGTCCCGCAGGACGCCTTTACCATTTTTGCTTCCGAGCGATACAGCAATGGAATTGGGCCGACAGGCGCGGCCCTGAAGCGTTCAGGAGCAGGGCCGGCGGACCGGCCCAACCTTTATTCCTGAATATCGACGTTCTCGAAGTGATGTTTCCCGAGCGGATCGACCACGTAGCCGGAGACTTTTTTGCTGACCGGCTCGTACACCGTAGAGTGCGCAATAATCAGCGCCGGTGCCTGGTCATGCATCACTACCTGCGCCTGCTTATAATATTCAATGCGCTTGTTGTGATCGGCCTCGGCACGGGCTGGCTGAATCTGGTCTTCAAAGGGTTTGTAGCACCAGCGGGAGTAGTTAGAACCGTCCTTCGCCGCCGCACAGCTGAACAGGGTGGCGAAGAAGTTATCCGGATCCCCATTATCCCCGGTCCAGCCCATCATCACGGTCTGATGTTCGCCGGCCTTGGCGCGTTTCAGATACTCGCCCCACTCGTAGGTGACGATTTTGGCCTTAACGCCAATTTTAGCCCAGTCGTTCTGAATCATCTCGGCCATACGGCGGGCGTTCGGATTATACGGGCGCTGTACCGGCATCGCCCACAGGTCGATGGAGAAGCCTTCAGGCATACCGGCCTCTTTCAGCAGCGCTTTCGCTTTTGCCGGATCGTAAGCGTAATCCTGCACCGCATCGTTATAGCTCCACATGGTAGGCGGGATCAGATTTTTAGCGGTCTGCCCTGCTCCCTGATACACCGCATCAATAATCGCCTGCTTGTTGACGGCGGTAATCAGCGCCTGGCGCACCTTCACGTTATCCAGCGGTTTTTTCTCGGTATTGAACGCCAGATAGCCGACGTTCAGACCCGGCATCTGCATCAGGTTGATATTTTTATCTTCCTTCATGCGGGAGATATCCGCCGGATTAGGGAACGGCATCACCTGGCATTCGCCCTTCTGCAGCTTGGCATAGCGTACCGACGCATCCGGGGTGATGGAGAACACCAGCCGGTCGATTTTTGGCTTAGTGCCCCAGTATTGATCGAATGCCTTGTAGAGAATGCGGGAGTCTTTCTGATACTGCAGCAGCTGGAACGGGCCGGTGCCGACCGGGTTGAGGTCAATTTTTTCCGGGGTGCCCGCTTTCAGCATATTGTCCGCGTACTCCGCTGACATGATTGAGGCGAAGTCCATGCCCAGATCGGCCAGGAACGGGGACTCAGCGCGGTTCAATACGAAACGCACGGTGGTGTCATCCACCTTCTCAACTTTGCTGATAAGTTTAGGCATGTCCATGCCGTCAAAATATTCGTAGTTACCGCCGGAGACGCCGTGGTACTTGTTGTTTTTATCCAGCTGGCGTTCAAAGGAGAACACCACATCGTCAGCGTTGAAGTCACGGGTGGGTTTGAAGTCTTTGGTGGTTTGCCACTTCACGCCTTTGCGCAGGTGGAAGGTATAGATTTTGCCATCCTCGCTGATATCCCACTTTTCCGCCAGGCCAGGCACCAGCTCAGTGGTGCCGGTTTTGAATTCGACCAGGCGATTATAGATTGGAACGGAACTGGCGTCATAGGTCGTGCCGGAGGTGAACAACTGCGGGTTGAAGCCTTCAGGAGACCCCTCTGAACAATAAACCAGGGTCTTCGCCTGCACGCCAGCGGCAACGGTCAGAGCGATAAGGCTCAGACCGACCTTCAGCATCCCTCTCTTAGCCGGGGAATTACTCATGCTTTTGCTCCAGTAGTGATGTGGTGTTGTGTGCTTATCGCCTGCCTGTTTTTTATTGAATATGGCATGGCGCAGTGCCTGTCGGCCCAGGTGAAATAAAACCGGATGGGGAATGCTGAAGCAGGAAACACTATCAGACAAATCTGCATCCTTTTTCACTCAGGCTTCAATTTGTCAACAGTTACGGGGAACGTCAATACAACCCACAGGTATTTACACAGAGTGTGAGTAAGTGCAAGCAAATATAAAAAAAAGTATTTCGCCTGAAAGGTAGCGTAATACCCTGGCCAAGGGTGTTCAGGCAGACCAAAACGGGGGGAGTCAGTCGCAATATCAGCACGTTTCACCGTAAAATAACCTTTAAAAAAAACCAGGAATTGGCTCTTTTATGAACGATAACCTTTCCTTATGGCTACACGGGCAGCTAAATATGCTGCAACATCGGTTCAGGAAATGATCAACAATCCATTAACGCGGAGACGGGCAACGCAGCGCAAATTAAGTGGTGGGAAGGCGGCGACAGGCTGATGCCCGCCCGCCCTGATGATGCAGACGCCTTTGTTTGCCGCCTGATGTCGCTCCTTTGCCCGCAGGCGGTCGGGGCCTGGTTTAGGATCCCACCGCAGGCGACTGGCGCTTATTTTCAGCGGGTGCGGCTGTGCCAGGGGCAGCACACCAGTTATTGGTCTGGTTTATGCCCCCATCCGGCGAGGTATAGCCCAGACAGCCCAGAATGGTGTCGAACAGCTCAACCTGCCGATGGGTTTTCCCGACGCGCTGCTGGGCCTGAAGACGCTCAAAGGCACGCTGATTATTGCCATCGGCCAGATACTTATCCGACGCCCAGACAATCATCGGCACGCGAAACTGCTCCGGCGGCGCCATATTTCGCGGCGTGCCGTGCAGATGCATATTTTCACTGATGGATTCGCCGTGGTCGGCGGCGTAAAAGATAATGGCTTTTTTGTCCCGTAGCCGGTCGATAACGCTATCCAGAACGGTATCGGTATAAAGTACGGAGTTATCGAAGGCGTTGATCAGCATCGCTTTACTACAGGTTTCATCCACGCCCATACACTCCGGCTGGTAACGGGCGAACTCACGCGGATAACGTTGGGAATAGAGGTAGTGCGAGCCTTTGGTATGTAGAACCACCAGATGTTTGCCCCGCGGATGGCGGTCAAGGGATTTTTGCAGCTCCGGCACCAGCAGCATATCGTCTACCGACCTGCCCTGGTTCTGCTTTTCAGAGCCGATCTGCTCACGGAATGCAAAGTTGTCCGCATTGGTGTTGTTGTAAAACCACACTTCACTCTGCATGGCGAACAGTTCGGAGCTGAACCCCAGTTCCTTCAGCACGGCAAATATATTTTGTTCCTTCAGCGTCCTGCCCGGCCCCTCTTCAGTTCCCCCTTCACGCACAAACATACAGCGCAGGGAGAGCTTTGTCGCCGTATCGCAGGACTCGCCACGGAAGGCGACGAGATTTTTCTCCTTCGACAGCTTCGGCGTGGTGTCACGATCGTAGCCCAGCATGCCCATATGGTCCCAGCGCGTGGTTTCACCAATAACAAAGACCACGTAGGTATCATCCAGTCCGGCGGGTGCCACATAGGTGAATTTTTTCGCCGGGTCGAGCAGGTCCTTGCTATCCATTTTCTCATCGAAGCTGGTATAGGCAAACAGCCCCAGCGCGCTGAGCCAGTTTGACGGCAGATAAGAGTGCGCCACTACGCCGCCGTAACTCGGCAGATCAATATTGGTCAGCTTTTCATTAATGTTTTGCTGCTTATCAAAATAGCGGATAGGCAGCCATACCAGCGCGACGGCCAGCAGCAGCGTCAGCAGCGGAACAAGACGCCGCCCGCGCGTCTGGAGCTGTTCGAGCAGCGTAAAGCGCAGCGCGTTTCGCCAGATCATCAGCAGGGGCAGCGCGCTGACCAGTACCATCCACAGCATAAAGTGGTAGCCGATTACCTCTTTTGACAGGTCGGTATCGGTGGTCATGACCGATGCGACAATGCCATAGCCGATAACGACGTTGAAGAAGCTCATATAGTAGCTGGCCGCTACGGAAATCAGCAGCAGCGCGCTGGCCGTAAGCCGCCAGAAGAGCCGGCCCCCCAGCGAGAGCAGGCGCAGCAGAAAAAATGTCAGCAGGACGATGGCCGCGACTTCGGCAAGGGCCGACAGCCACTGGGAAGCTTTGAAATGGGCCAGAAACGGGTCAAATCGACGGTAAAACACCGATAGATTAAGAAATATACCGATGTAAAAGGCCAGCAGAAGCGAGAGCTTTTGCTGCGTAAGCAACTTTATATAATTCATTAAACTTTTTTTCCTGGTGTAACCTAAACAGTTCTTAAACGATATTCAGACCTGCGCATTACAACAGAGTTCGACTGCCGGGTCGATAAACCTCTGGCCGCAGAGTAGTCTGCTCTCCCCGGACAGGCGTGCCGGGCACGACGCCTGCGATGAAGATCATTACCCGCAGGTGATAACGACGAAATAAGCGATTGTCTTGTTGGAAACGACAGGAAGAAAGGCAGTATTACAGTGCAATGCGACCGTAATAACGTTAACAGAGACTAACCCGGAGGCCCCCCTCAAATGCCGCTAAAGCCGTTGTAGCCCTGGTCTTCCCAGTAGCCGCCGGGATTATCGTTAGTGACAAAGATCGCCGCAATATGTTTGGCGTTCTTGAAGCCGAGCTTGGTGGGTACGCGCAGCCGCAGCGGATAGCCAAAGTCGGGCGGCAGGGGTTTTTTATCAAAATCGAGCGCAAGAATGGTTTGCGGATGCAGCGCGGTGGCCATATCCAGACTGGAATAGTAGCGATCTTCGCACTTAAAACCGACGTACTTTGCCGTCAAATCGGCACCGATGTGCTGCAGGAAGATTTTCAGCGGTACGCCGCTCCACTGGCCGATGGCGCTCCAGCCTTCAATACAGATCAGGCGGGTTATCTGCTCAGTTTGCGGCAGACGCTGCAACTGCTCCAGCGTCCAGGGCGCTTTCTTCTCAACTTTACCGGACACTTCCAGGCGATAGTCGGCAATATCAATGTCAGGTACGTTATATTCGGGATAATACGCGTTGAAGCGGAAGGGCCGGGTAATCTGGGATTCGCTGTAAGTTTGCGCCAGCCTGCTGCCGCTGAACAGCCAGGCCTGAACCCGGTCGTTCCAGCGCGACATCGCCCACAGCACCTTATCCACCTGGTCACCGTCCTGGAGATTACAGCCGGTCAGCATGGAAACGGCACCCAGCGTCAGGCCGGAGCGGATCAGCAGACGGCGCTCGAGATCCACCAGCTTTTTGCGCTGGTCCGGCTCAAGAATTAATTTTGGTTTTTTACTCATCGTCCGACTCCTCCCTGCGACCGCCGGTGATCATCGCTGGCAGCGTTTTCGGCACCAGCAGTACCATAACCACATGAACGACCACGAACAGCGTCAGGCCGCTCATGGCAAAAAAATGGACGTAGCGCGCAGTGTCGAAGCCACCGAACAGGGCCACCAGCCAGCTAAGCTGTACGGGTTTCCATATCGACAGACCCGAGAGCACCAGCAGCGCGCCCAGCAGGATCACCGTGACATAAAGGAGCTTCTGTACGGCATTGTATTTACCCTGCTGATGCGGAAGTTTGAAACGCAGCGCGCGGCCGATTTCACTCATTGCCATGGTAAGGGAAAGCGGGAAAAAGCGCCTTTTGAAGTGACCACTCACTCCGCCCCAAATCAGGTAAAAGAGGGCGTTGGCAAACAGCAGCCACATGACGGCCAGATGCCAGGCGATGTTGCCGCCCAGCCAGCCGCCCAGGGTCATCACTTTTGGAAAGGTGAAGCTGAAAAGCGGTGAGGCGTTATAGATCCCCCATCCGCTCATCACCATACCGACCATCACCATTACGTTCAGCCAGTGACACAGGCGTACCGGCCAGGGATGAACGCGCTTTCTGGTTATTTTCGGCATGATCACTCCAGGTTACATCGGTGGCGTCAGGCCATCTTTACCCACGGAGATGCCCCGTGCCACCAGGTTGCCCTGCGCGTCTTTGGTCCCAAACAGCACGACTTTAGTGCCCGCTTTCAGCAGGCTGCGGTTGCCCGGCTCAATCAGCACCACAGGTACATCGTCAGGCACGATGACCGTTTTTTCCTGATCGTGAACCTTCACGGTCAGCGTACGGCCATTGCTGTTAACCAGCTTGCCAACGGTGCCGTTGGTCATGGTGTTGATTTTGCCATCCGGGGATTCAAAGGGGTTAAAACCTTCGCCGCTGCCGCGCAGGTCCGGGGCAAAAACGTGAACTTCCAGGGCTTTCAGCTCGCCGTTCGCCATAGGGACAGCGGCCGTGCCGATATAGCTGTCAGCCTTGATATCACTCATCTGCGCCTTGCTGACGCTGTTGACTTTGGTTTGATCGGTGACTTTTACATCCAGCTTCTCGCCCTGGCGGGTGGTTATCTGCACGGCAGAGTTACTGACGGAATCAATGGTGCCACGAGTGGGTTTAATGGTGGTATCTGCCGCCAGCGTACTGCCGCTGACCAGCAGAGAACCCAGCAGCAGAGCTGCAATACGAGACTTAATCATGTTCATCTCCTGAACGAGTTGGAAACCGTGTTTTAACGCGTTTGCCCGTTAAGTCTGGTCGGACTGAGTAAATAAACGAGGAGAAAAAGAAAAGAATTATGTTAAAGAAAGTTACGATACAGGGCAGCAGACGCTGCCCTGGTAAGCACTAACTATTCGTTGATGATATTCAGGGTCACATCAATATTGCCGCGGGTGGCATTAGAGTAAGGACAGACAATGTGCGCAGCATCGACCAGTTTCTTCGCTTCTGCTGCATCCATCCCTTCCAGATGAATGTTCAGTTTTGCTTCAATACCAAAGCCGGTTGGGATAGGACCGATACCGACTTCGCCTTCAATGAACGCCTCTTTTGGCAGGGCAATTTTGTCGCGGCCCGCAACAAATTTCATCGCGCCCAGGAAGCAGGCTGAGTAGCCCGCCGCGAACAGCTGCTCGGGGTTGGTGGCTTCACCGCCCGCGCCGCCCATCTCTTTCGGCACACCCAGTTTTACATCCAGTACGTTGTCGGAAGAGGTAGCGCGGCCATCACGACCACCGGTGGCTTTTGCTTTTGCACGGTAAACGACTTTTTCTAAAGACATGGTAAAACTCCTGCGGTTGGTGTTTTATATTTTGTGCGACTCTATCGCGCACGATTTATAAACCGGTTTTTACTATTATAGACCCGGATAACGCATAACGCGCATCCCGTTGCCTCTTCTCCGTGGATCCGGGCCAGCATGCTAAACGCGTGGTCTGGCCGACAGACTCAGGAGAGGGTGAGACTGAATACTTCACCCGTTGAGATTATCCCTCAGGGTTTCTAAATCCTGCTTCAGCGATTGTAGCGTCACGTCATCACAGGATGACGCAGAGAGCACCGATTCCGGGATGCCCGTCGCTTTATTGCGTAATACCTTACCCTCTTCGGTCAGGGTTACCACCACCTGACGTTCGTCCTTGCGCGAGCGTTGCCGGTTCAGCAGCCCCGCCGCTTCCAGCCTTTTCAGCAGCGGCGTTAGCGTGGCAGAGTCAAGAAACAGCCGCTCACCAATTTCCGACACGGTTACATCATCCCGCTCCCACAGCACCAGCATTACCAGGTACTGCGGATAGGTAATATCAAGCCGGGTCAGGAGCTGGCGATAGAGCTTATGCAGCGCCAGATTGGCAGAATAAAGCGCAAAACAGAGCTGTTGATCGAGCAACAGTGGCGTGTCTTTCGCTTTTTTGTCATCTTGTTTGTTATCCATGGCAAAAATATAAATAGCACGCTACATAATTGCAAGCAAATTTTAATCTCTGGGGGTAAGGGTGATGCATTCACTGGAAGAACGGGCAAGACGCTATGCGACCAGGGCACATGCAGATGCGGGGCAGCGACGAAAATACACCGATGAGCCTTACATTGTACACCCGGCTGCGGTGGTTGAACTGGTGCGCAGCGTGACCGACAGCGAGGTCATGCTGGCTGCCGCCTGGCTGCATGACACGGTAGAGGATACGTCCAGCACGCTTGCCGATATCGACAGCCACTTTGGCCCTGAGGTTGCCAGCCTGGTTGAAATGCTCACCGATGCGCAACAGCCACAGGCAAAAAACCGCGCGGCGCGAAAGGTTGCCCACTTTCGCCATACAGCAAAGGCTTCAGCCGACGCGCAGACCATAAAACTCGCAGATATTATTGATAATACCCGCTCTATTATTCAGTTTAACGCCGATTTCGCTCGCGTCTATCTGGTTGAAAAACGGGTACAGATCACGCTGCTGACCGACGGCGATCGCGATTTGTGGCAGCAGGCGTCAGCCATTATTGAACGTGGTATCAATCAGCTAACCCAGGCGCCCTGGCACGTTCCGCCCTCCTGGTTTGTGCTCCAGCAAAATAAATACCCGGTGTCTGACGACCCGCAGCCCTCAGCGCACGGCTAAAAGCCCGCATCAACCACTGCGGGCCAGGTTTCGCTAAGCGAAGAGTAAGGGAGAGGAGCGGCATCGCCGCCGCCGGGGCGATTACTGCTTGTAGAAAATGTCGCCCGACTCTGCTTTTAAAATCTTCCCATCTTCTTTGGAAATCAATACGTAATTTCCGCCCATATAGGTCCAGCTGGTACCTTCGTCAGGTGGCGGAAGGTGACGGGTTTTCCAGTCGATAATCTCATACTTTTTGGTACGGTACCGATCCGGGACCACGCTGCCGAGGGTAAAGCGCTGGAAATCTGCAAAAAAGGACGTGATCTCATAAGGGTGTGCCGGATCCGGCTGAGCCGCGTTATCGCCGTCCTGATTCTGCGCGGGCTTTTGCCCCTGAGGTGCCGGCGCGGGAATGGCCTGAGGATCGGGGGACTGTGCGGCAGGCGCCTGCTGGTCCGGGGTGGGCTGGGGCTGCACGGACTGCTCGTCTGCGGCCCAGGCCGTTGATACCAGCGGCACGGCACCCAATAAGAGGGCTGAAAACAACAATACGGACGTCGACTTACTCATAATATCTCCACATTTATTACTATCCTGTTGCCTGTCGGCGAGGGAGAGAGAGTCAACCCCTGCGGCCGCGCAGCGAAGCATTTTATGATACCTGCCTGCGCAAAGGAGGGAAGGTAAATCGTACAGCCCATGATGATTTTATTTATCCTACAGGTAAGCGATGTGTGAGGGTTGTTAGCTGGAATCATCAGGAACAGGTCACTGAGACAAACAGTTGCAGTGTTTTTTATCAAAAAAAATTAATCAGTGAATTCTTCAGCTAAGCATATGAACTTTAAGATAATGCATGAAAGGAGATGCCGGAGTGGCTTGCCATACGGTTTGAAAGGACAAAATGGGGGTGTTAAATTAGTAAGAATTTCCGGACAGCGAACGCTTTTTTTATGCCCCGTCTGCCCGGAAAGGTTTTTCCCTGGTGTCGGCTAAATTAGCTACCTGACAGTTGATGTCAGGTTTTTTTTGCCTCTAGCTTACGGAATCTATTATAGGTCTTCAGCCTGATTCCGTAAGTTGTACTTAAGTACTGCATCACCCTGTACTTAAGTACATCACCATGCTGAAACAGGGAAGCTCAGATCTTCAGGGAGTCCACATGTTTTCAATATTTCAGGAAAATCAGATAATAACGGAGACACTCCGTAATTATATCGACAGGAAACTTTTATACCTGGGCAGCCCGGAGTATGCATACACCGTCGTCAGCAAGAAAAATCCATCAAATCTTCTTATTATTTCCAGTTATCCTGACGAATGGGTGAACCTTTACCGTACCAATAACCTCCAGCATACCGACCCGGTTATACTCACCGCGTTCAGACGGACCTCTCCTTTTGCCTGGGACGAAAACATCACCCTGATGTCCGACCTGAAGTTTACGAAAATTTTCTCACTGTCGAAGCAGTACAACATCCTTAATGGCTTCACCTTTGTCCTCCATGACCACTTTAACAACCTTGCGCTGTTATCGATAATCATTGACCGCAACGTGCAGGATCATCTGGAAGGGCTTCTTTCAACCGACCGCGCCACCATGCAGATGCATCTGATTGAGATTAACGAGCAGATGTACCGGCTGGTGCACTCCGTCTCATCGGGCCGGGGACATGCGGACGCCAGCAACAATAAAGCTATTTTCACCACACGTGAGAATGAGGTGTTGTACTGGGCAAGTATGGGAAAAACCTATGCGGAAATCGCCACCATTACCGGTATCTCTGTCCGGACGGTGAAGTTTCATATGGGCAACGTGGTCAGCAAACTGGGGGTGAGTAACGCCCGCCAGGCAATCCGGCTGGGCGTTGAGCTGGAGCTGATTACGCCGACGCAGTCGTAGCCGTAAGTGACATCGGCCAGCTGACGAGTGACGACTCAGAAGCATGGATTGTGGCATTAATTTTCGCGGCCATCTGCGCCTGGCTGTCCCTGTCCGTCGGCAAAAAGAGCAAATAAATACGCTCTTTCTCACTGAGCCAGGCCTCTTTTAACGGCTTTATCTGCCAGCCTGAACGCTTGAGGATGGTCAGCATTGCCCGGCTGACGATCGTGTAAATCCCATTGTAGCTATAGTGGCGGGCATAGTTAATCATCGCCAGGAACAGTAACTGGCTAATGGGATACCGTTCACCCAGCAGCTGACGCGCACGCGCCTTATCAACAAAAAAGCGGCTCGACTCCCTTTCACCCGGCGGCAGCGGCACATCGTCAAAACAGGCCTTAAAGGTGTGGGTTATCATATTAGGCTGATCGAGACTGGTAAAACGTACGCTACAGATTAGCTGACCCTGATACAAACCCAGAAGGTAGCGCGTTCCCGGCGTGTCAAACTCATCGAACTCCATATCCCTGTTGCACACAACGTCCCAGCCCAGCCGGTCACTGAAGGTTTTCTTGCGCAGGCGGTATAGTTCATCCGACTGTACGCCTTTAAGTTCATCGTAACTGACGTCAAAAAATTCAAGCATTCCATCACCCTGATTACGTTAAATTTACTAAACAAAAATTCCACGACTGACAGAAGTCGGTAACCACTATTGTACAGGGGTTTTTAATGAGATGGTTAAAACTGTCTTATGCAAAGATATAGTAATTGATGAAGTTAATTGATGCGACAGGGTAGATGTAAAGGTACAGCTACGGATTACGTGACATATTCCGGCGGTTTACGCGGCCTCCTGAGCGGCCAGCCTCTATTGTATTCGATCATCTCTGTGAGGAGTTAGTCTCAGCGCGGGCGTGAAAATTCGATTTTTTTCTAACTTAAACCCTGCATAATCAGCCAATAACCCTTTTTTTTCAGGACGCCCCCCGAGAAGGGGTTAATATTCGCCTGGCTGGAATAAAGGTGAGCGCCTTCGTGATTCGCCCGGCGAGCCCCTGCTGCAATCCGCCACGCACCGGTCCCCCGCCTGAAACGGACATAAGGTAGCTAATGTGACGCCCTGACAGGAAACTTAACCCCTCCTGAAGCAATGAAAACCCCTCACTGGCGCCACCAGCCCTCCCGCCGCCGGCGTTGTTATGCGCAGCGGGCCTTGCAGGGCGGCGATCCCGATCGTGGAGTTAATGTCTTACCCTCTCCAGGGTGGGTTTAGCGAACCACACCAGCAGGGTAAGAAACAAAAATACCGCAGCGGACAGGGCAAAAATCTCATTGGCGGAGAGCAGGAGTGCCTGCTGGGTGATCTGCTGGTCTGCCCAGGCCAGAGTCTGCGCCGGGCTAAGCCCCATACCCTGTAAAACCTGCTCTGTCTGCTGCCAGGCAGGATTACCCGGCCGGATAAACTCGCTTAATTCGCTATGATGCAGCGTTTCACGCCGGCTCCAGAGCGTAATGGTTAATGAGGTGCCGATGGAGCCAGAGAGCGTACGCAGAAAATTACTCATGCTGGTCGCGCTGGCGAACTTGTCTGACGGAAGGCCGGCAAGCGAAATGGTGGTCAGCGGCAGAAAGAAGCAGGCAATGGCGAATCCCTGGATAAACTGAGGTAAAACAATAGCGGAAAAGGTGATATCAGGGGAAAAGATCACCGCCCGCCAGTAGTAACACATGCTGTAGACGATGAAGCTGAAGGTGACCAGCAGGCGCATATCCATCCTGTTACCGTAACGGCCGATTAGGGGGGCCAGAATCAGCGGGATAAACCCAATCGGCGCGTAGGCGAGTCCAGCCCACAAGGAGGTGTAACCCATGGCCTCCTGGAGCAGCTGCGGCATAAGAACGATTGCACCGGAGTAGATGAGATAGGCGCAGACGATGCACAGTACGCCAATCGAAAAATTGCGCGACCTGAACAGGGTAAAATCCACTATCGGGTTCGCACTGCGCGTTTCGTGAATAATCAGTAAGGTCAGAGCAATAACCGAAACGGCGGCCAGAACAACAATCGCCGGTGAGCTAAACCAGTCCAGATCTTTACCCTTACTGAGCATAATTTGCAGGCTTCCAACCCCCATTACCAGCAGGCTCAACCCGGTAAGATTGAGCTTAACCGGGTGGGTGACCGTCTCGCGCCCCTTAAGCAGAAACACGCTCATCACCACGACAATCACTCCCATAGGTACGTTGATGAAGAATATCCATCCCCAGTGGTAATTCTCACAGATATAACCGCCAAATATTGGACCCAGGATTGGGGCGATAATCACCGTCATTGACCAGGTCGCCAGCGCCAGCGTGCGCTTCTCGGGGGGATAGTTCCGCAGCAGCAGGCTTTGCGAGAGAGGGATTAATGGTCCGGCGACCAGTCCCTGTATCACGCGAAAAGCGATCAGCAGATCGAGACTGTTTGCCAGGCCACAGCAGAGTGAAGCGATTACAAACAGCGTGACCGAAAGCGTAAAAAGCCGGACTTCCCCCAGCCGCAGCGCCAGCCGGGCAGTGACAGGCAGTGAGATGGCGTTCGCCACGCCAAAGGAGGTGATCACCCAGGTTCCTTCATCCGTCGACGCGCCAAGGAAGCCAGAAATGGTCGGAATGGCCACATTAGAGATCGTCGAGTCAAGCATCTGCATAAAGGTTGCCAGCGCTAATCCGACGGTAACCATGATCAGCATCCCCCCCTTCAGGGGGACCGGAGCGTCAGCGGCGGCGGCCATCACAGTCCTCCATTCTGAGCGATGACCTGCTCAATCTGACGGTCGATGTCAGCGGTATCCAGCACCAGGGCCATACTGCGCCACGCCGGCACCGGCGATACCTTTTGCGCCAGCGCCTGCGCCGCCGTTGAAGTGCCGTCTGCGGTGATAATCGTCGCCGTGGCGGAAAGCCCAATGCGCAACGGGTACTGCTGGATTTGCCGGGGATCGAGCGCCACCCGAACCGGTACGCGCTGGATCACTTTGATCCAGTTTCCTGACGCATTTTGCGCCGGCAGCAGTGCAAATGCGCTGCCGGTGCCCATGCCGATCCCCTCCACTGAGCCATCAAACACCAGGCTACTGCCATAGAGATCGATCACCACATTGACCTTCTGACCGATCTTCACCGCATTCAGCTGCGTCTCTTTAAAATTGGCATTGATCCACATCTGATCCTGCGGCACGACCGAAAGCAGCGTTTGTCCGGCGGCCACCGTCTGCCCGACCTGCACGCTGCGCCCGGCGATATAACCGGTAACCGGGCTGCGGATTATGGTGCGCTGTAAGGCGAGCCAGGCTTCACGCAGGGTATCCGCCGCCTGGAGAACCTGCGGATGGTGTCGCAGCCTGGTGTTGAGCAGCAGCGCCCTGTTTGCCTGGTAAAGCTGGACGGCAGCCGCCAGCGACGCTTTGTCGCTCGCCACGGCATCGCCAGCATGTTCCAGCGTTTCACGGGCGATCAGACCTTTTTGGTAGAGCTGCTGCTGACGTCTGAAATCGGCTTGCGTCTGATTCAACGCAATGGCGGCCCTGTCGGCATCGGCGGAATACTGCCCATCCTGTAGGGCCAGCTGATGAATCTGGCGTACCGTCCAGGCGAGCGAGCTTTGTGCCTTTTTGAAGGCTATTTTCGCATCCGTGTCATCCAGCACTACCAGCACATCGCCTTTCTTCACCAGCTGGGTGTCAGCGTGGTTAATGGTCACCACATTTCCCGCAACCTGGGAAGCGATGGGATTAATATTGCCTGCGACATTGGCATCATCAGTACTTTGCCGATCGTTGATCATAATCAGCCAGTAAGCCGCGACGGCAATGCATACCAGCAGCACAATAAGCAGCAGGACGACAATGCCCTTTTTATTCTTCGACAGGACTTTTTCAATACCAGAATCTTTCACACAATACTCTCTTTCGCCGTAATAAAAGGCGACGGCGGGGAAAATGACAGGGTTAGTACTCTTTGTAACCACTGTTTAGCCTAAGGGTTGCTGTTTTTTTTGGTAGCAGACAATGCTGCCTGAAACGTATTATTTTTCTTACGCCGCGCAGGAAAATCTGGTTTTTAACAGAAAGGTAAGAATGTAGATATATCCTTAACGGTATCTGTTAACGATAATCGCACGCCGGGAAACACGTTAAATGATATTGATAAGCATCTACACGTGTTGATTTCGCCTCATTTAGTTTTCATTTAGCCAGTGAATTAAATGCCTGTGATATGCTTACTTTCTGAGTTTGAATGACCGCTTTCATTTAGCATCTCTTCAGCTTTGCCCATCACTCTTCTTAATTAAGACGGAATATCGCCGTGAAGATTCTTTCATGCTTATTTTTTAGAAGGAAATTATGTTTTGAAAGCCATCGTTGTTGACGATCATCCCCTTGCCCGGATTGCTATTCGCAATCTGCTTGATACCCAGGGTATCAACGTAATTTCTGAGCTGGATGATGGTGCGAAAGTCATTAAGACCGTGGAGATAACTCAGCCAGACCTGGTTATTATTGATGTTGATTTACCTTCGCTCAGTGGAATAGAAGTGCTTGAGCAGCTGCGGAAAAGGCGCTATTCCGGGGCTATTATCGTTATTTCCGCCAAGAATGAACTCTTCTATGGCAAGCGCAGCGCGGCACTGGGCGCGAATGGATTTATTAGCAAAAAAGAGGGGATGAACAGTATCATTGCCGCCGTTGAGGCCGCCAGCAATGGGTATAGCTATTTCCCCTTTTCTCTCGATCACTTTTCAGGTGAGGCCACATCGGAGCAGAAAAAACTGGACTCCCTCTCCACGCAGGAAATTAATGTACTGCGTTATATTCTGAACGGCACCAGCTACGCCGACATTGCCAGTAAAATGCATATCAGTAATAAAACCGTCAGTAGCTATAAAATAAGACTCATGGAAAAGCTGAATTGTCCATCTCTGATTGAACTGTATGATTTCGCTCAGCGGAATAAAATCTGGTGAACAATGAACAAGCTCAGCATTCTCCTGGCACCCTTATTATTTTTGATGTTTTCGTCATTTGCGACAGCGTTACCCTATAACGTTGAAATAAAGGGGCACTATATCACCCCGGTGAAAGAGATCCGTTTAAACGGGGACCAGGCGCGCTGGCTGGGGAAAAAGGACCACCTGCTTATTGGTATCGCTATGCCGGATGTCTCGCCGCTTCTCTTTCATTATCCCGATGACGATTATCAGGGGATGCTCGCCGACTATCTGTTCCTGCTGCGCTCCAGCCTGCGCATAAATGTGGTTATTAAAAAATATGACTCACTGGCGCTTGCCTCCGCCGCGTTGCAGAATAACGAGGTGGACGCCCTGCTTATTCTTCCCGACAGCAACGCTACGCCAGGGAAGCCGTTTCAACGCACTCATGCGCTGATGACCTTTCACTCGACGCTAGTCGCCGCGCAGAATCGCGCGTTTCCGCTACCGCTTTCGCAGAGCCGGGAGCGGGTCACCGTCGCTGTTCACCGCAGCTATCCCGCCGCCCGGGCGGTTGAGCAAAACTTTCCTAAGGCTATACTCCGATTTTACGACGATGAGCATCAGGCGCTGCTCTCCGTCGCTACCGGCAAAAGCGACTATTTTCTCGGCTATAACGTCACCGCGAGCTATAACATCGAGAAGTATTTCCCGCAGTCCCTGACGATTGTTCGCTACCTTAACGGGCAGCAACGGGGGGTCGTTTTTCTTACACAGGCTAATCAACCGCAACTGCACGAGGTGCTTAACCGGTTTATTTCCGCTATTTCAAATGAACAGCACGATCAGCTGGCGCAGTACTGGCTGGAACGGGGCAACCTCTCTTTTCTGAACAATCCCTTATCCTTAACGGCGCGGGAAAAGAGATGGATCAAAGCCCACCCCAGGCTTCGCGTTCTGATTAACCGCTATTACCCGCCGCTGTCCATGGTGGATAAAAACAGCACGCTGCGCGGGGTAACCGCTGATTTACTGAATATCATTTCTCTGCAAACAGGACTGCAATTTGAGCCCGTCGCCGTCAATTCTAACGAGGAGATACGGCATAAAATGCTTAATCATGAAGGAGATTTAATCGCGGCCGCGACCCTGAGTGAGGCGAGACAGGCGCAAATAGGCTTTAGCATCCCCTGGATCCGCCAGCATTATGTGGCCATCTCCCCGCTCAACGTCAGCCCGGAAGCCCCGCTTGAACAGGTTAAGCGGATTGCGATACCGCTCCACTTCGCCATCAGCGAGCAGCTTAAGGCGCGCTACCCGCACGCAAAATGGATGCTGGCCGATAACTCTTCCATGGCGCTGTCGATGGTGGCGGAGGGGAGCGCGGATGCTGCGGTTACCACGGAAATTACCGCTAACTATCTGGTGTCGCGCTATTATCCTCAGCGCCTGCACTACGCCCCTCTCTCCGTTATCCCCTCGGCGCTGGTGGGGATCGCCACCGCCCGCGAGGAGCCGGAACTGCAATCGATCCTGAATAAGGCGCTGCAGGTCATCCCGCCGCGTGAAATGCTGCAAATGGTGGGGAAATGGTCAAAGATGCCCAATGTCGAAATCGAGACATGGAATTTATACAGTAAGCCGTTTTATCTGGTGCTGACGGTGGCCGCCTTTATTTTTCTCCTGATGGTGTTTTGGGGCTACTTTCTGCTGCACAAATTCCACAAGCGCGGGCAGAGTGAACGGGAGCTACAGCAGCGGCTGGCAAAGCGGGAAGCCCTGTCGCAGTGTCTGGAAGCCGAGAAAAACAGAGCAATTCACGCCACCCAGGCCAAAAGTCACTTTCTGGCCAGTATGAGCCACGAAATACGTACCCCGGTCAGTTCAATTGTCGGCTTTCTGGAGCTGCTTTCCCGACAGCATCTGACGCCCCAGCAGAGCCAGGAAGCTATTGAGCTGGCCACCGCTACCGCGCAGTCTCTTCTTGGGTTAATTGGCAATATCCTCGACGTTGATAAAATTGAGACCGGAAATTATCAATGCGAGGCGCAGTGGACGGACGTGGCGGCGCTGATTGGCGAGATTTGTCGTACGTTTGATATTAAGGCTGCCGATAAAAATATTGCCCTGACGTGCAGCATGCAGCTGCCGCCAGGGGTTCAGCTGCTTCTCGATCCCCATGCCCTGCGGCGAATAGTCACCAATTTGGTGTGTAATGCGCTGAAATTCACCGCTCAGGGCTGCGTTGAGGTGTCGGCAACGCTTATCCCCTCCCAGGAGACAGCAACACCGGGACGTCTGGCGCTGGTCATCCGCGATACCGGCTGTGGGATCGATGAGCAGGAGCAAAAACGGCTCTTCCACCGTTACGTTCAGGGTGAAGAGGGACGGCAGCAGACCGGTTCGGGACTGGGTCTGGTTATTTGTCGGGAATTAGTCAGCCTGATGGCAGGGACGCTGGAGATGAACAGTACGCCCGGTAAGGGAACGACCCTGACGATAATCCTGCCCGTTGAGATCGCCGAGGCGGCGCCGGTAGGTGCCACCTGCGCACGCCCTGTGATGGCGCCGCTGCCTGCCCTGTCGATTTTGATCGCGGATGATAATCCGGTGAACCGCCTGCTGCTGAAGCGGCAGCTGAACGCGCTCGGTTATGAGGTTGATGAAGCGCGGGACGGCGAGGAGGCGGCGCAGCGGTGTCTCAAAAAACATTATCATCTGCTTATCACCGACCTGAATATGCCGAAGCGCGATGGCCTGGCACTGACCCAGGCGCTGCGCGGTCAGCAGGCCGATCTGGTCATCTGGGGTTTAACGGCCAGCGCCCTGCCGCAGGTGCGTGAAGCCTGTTTACAGAGCGGTATGAATGATTGCCTGTTTAAGCCACTCTCCCTGGATAAACTCGCGCAGGCGCTGTGTAAGCTGCCCTCTGAGCAGGCACTGGCGCCACACACCCAGCATGTAAAAGTCTGCCTGCTGAACGCCAATACGCAGGGCAATCGCGCCCTGACGGACGAGATCCTGACCACCTTTCGCAGGGAGACGGCGAAGGACCTGGCGGCGGCAAAACGTGCGGCTGAGCAGGACGATCGGGCTGCCTTTAAGCGGGCGATTCATCGCCTGCACGGCTCGGCTCAGATCCTGGAAATTGATGCGCTGCAACGATGCTGTCGCGATGTGGAGGAGAAATCTCCTTCCCAGCTTTCCCGCCCTGTCCGCAACGTGATAGTTGATGAGGTCTCGCAAATTGTGCAGGAGCTGGAGGTCGAGCTGGCAAGGCGATTCAAAATTACGTAAAAGCACGGAGTCCTGGCCAGGCAGAAAAAACATCCCTGTCTTTTTCATCAGACACATCGGGTAATAAAACCGGAGTACGGAGTATGACGCGCAGTCAGCTAGCGGTCGACGACGACCTCGCTTTCCACCACGATGGCATCTTCCGCATTTTTAAGCATCAGATTAGCTTCGTAATATTTACCGTTATTCAGCATGCGCTGAGCTTCAGCCACATCATGACGCGTATGATTCAGCGGCATCAGTTCCTGATTCTCCATAATACCGATACCGGTCTCACGCAGCGTCTCCATTGCACCTTTCTTATCACCTTTTGCCAGCCTGGCATTGGCCTTTTTAATCGCGGCTTCTTTCTCTGGCGTGGCAATATAGTTTTCTGACACGGCGATGGCGGCATTGATGATCACATACTTATCATCGATCATTCTGGCTTTATGGTCGGTCTTCTCAAATCGGGTCCAGTCGGTGCTGTCATCTGCCAGCATTTTTTGTGCGTCAGCGGTCAGCTTTTTGGCTATTTCAGGCTGCCCCTGAAAGATAGCAACGCGCGCCAGACGGATATCACGCACCGCGACCATCCCCTGGGTAGCGATATTCTGCGCATCGGTGACTTCTTTTTGCAGTGACGCTGAAGCGGCGACGCTGGATGAGGCCGTTTCCGTGGATGCAGCCCATACCGGTGAGGTCGCCAGCATGGAGGTCAGTACGCCAGCAATAATGATTTCTTTCATTTTCATGTCCTTCTTAATAATTAACCTGCGGGAGTAAATACTAATTAATAACGCCGCCAGGCGTAATCAGAGCCGGACGTTGATAATGAATGATTACGCCTACAGCTGTAGGACAGAACTGAACCCCCTCACCCTTCCCTCTTATTTATCCCTGTTAACGCGTGCATTATCCTACGACGGTTCGTCAACACGCCCCTGGAAAAGGTAGAAAATGATTAATAAAAAAAGGAATGATAATGATAATTATCAGTAATGAAAAACTGAGTCAGCTCAGCACTAAAGCATTCCAACACTATCGACGTTCAGCAACTATCATGGCTGTGCTTCTGCTTATTTGTGGCCTGTGCTGTCTGGTTTATCCCTTTGTCATGGGGGTTTATATCAGCTATCTGGTCGGGTTTTTATTTTGCCTGTGTGGCCTTTATGCTTTGGGCAGCTGTTTTATCTTTCGTCACCGGGGAAAGAAAGCGCTGCTACTGACGGTCATATTTGGTCTGGTATGGCTGATTATGGGTTGTTCACTGCTTATCAACCCCGTCGGCGGAATGATTTCGCTGACAACCCTTATCTGCTTTCTGTTTATTTTCGGCGGCATCTCGCGTATAGCCGCAGGGATTAGCCTGCGCAAAGGCAGCGGAGCGGGTTGGCAGATTTTGATTGGTCTTCTGGATCTCATCATCGCCGCTCTCTGGCTTTCCAGCAGTGAAACCCAGACCTTCATTATTACCACCCTCTTTATTGGCCTTGAGATGCTTTTTACCGCCTGGGGCATTCTGATGATGCGTCGGGCGCTGCCTGCAAGAATTTAACCCTGAATAATTAACCCGGAGATAGCTATGAACGTAAAAACCCCCCTCTCTGCTTTCATCCTCTGCACAGCGATTTCAGCTCCATTTTGCAGCGCCTGGGCTGAGTCATCTGCGCCGACGGAGATGAGCTGTAAAGAGTTTATTAACCTCAACCCAAAAGCAATGTCGCCCGTCGCCTTCTGGGCACTGAATAAGGATATTGATTTTAAGGGCGGTGATTTTATCGATATGAATCAGATCGATACCCTTTATATCCCCAAAATAACCCGCCAGTGTAAAACGAATCCGAATATGAAAGTCGTCGATGCGGTGAAAAACGCCGGTTAGCCTGCGCAGGCCCGATCGTGGCGGGTTTTATTTCGGAACGCTCAGGGTAATAAACCCTTCTGCTGAGTATTTCGCACCTTTTCAGGCCAGTCTCTAAGACTGGCATTTTTTTATTAATGGACATAGTTAATATGAAAAAACGCAGTGTCGCCGCCGCTCTGTTATTTATCTTCCTCTTCTATACCTGGTTCTCTACCGACCCGGAAGAGCTTCCTCTTACCCCGGTAAAACCGGAACTCAATATGATTAACGAGCCTGAGCCCGCAGAGGAAAGTCCGTCAGACCATGTCATACATGTCGTGAAGGACGCAGCGAAAAAGGGGCTGCGCGTGATTAATTTTTCCTGGTCGGACCTGACGGAACAGGCGTGGTGAATGGAGGTTGAAGGCGTCGCGAGTAAACGTTGAAGGAGGCGAGAGTAAAAATCCGCCACGGTGTCCCGTCGCGGATTGGTTGTTATCGTTACCTGACCAGATATGAGCCATCGGCGACCGGATAGACGCCGTTAAGGCCGTCACCCGGCAGTGGATAACCCCATTCGGGGGACCAGGCGTAGCTCATACCATCAAACGGAATAAAGTTCTCCTCCTGCTGCCAGACCTGATAACCCGCGACATTTAGCCTGAGGAACCGGTAAGGCGTCTGCCCGATTTTTAGCGACTCCGTGCCCTCAATCTGACCGAGGACCGTAATATAGTGATGGCGCACATTTACCGGGTCGATAAAGTTTTTACTGTACGCCAGAATACGCCCCTGATAGCTATCCCCAAGAACCGGTTTAGCCGATCGAGCGAGCGGCAGGACCGCAATTTCCATAATGGTCTTTTCAGGCAGATTAATGACGTTTATTACCTTACCGCCCAGCCGCACCTCACGGCCCTGATATAACGAAGGCGCCTGCGAAATTTTTTCGAATGATGCCGGGCTTAGCGCGCCCGGCTCGCCGCGTATGCTCTGCGGCACGGAAGCACAGGCGCTCAGGAAAATAATAACGGACGACAGCATGACGCCCCTGAAGGTATGACTGGCAACGAAATGAGATATTTTCATAAAAACTCGACTGCACTGGTAAGAGAAGGCCGGAGAAGATGCTCCCCGGCTGTTGAAATTAGCGGCTGATAATGCGTGCCAGCGCGCTGTTGACGGGGATGCTGCTGCTATCCAGGCCCGGCGTCTGTCCCCTGAGATCGAACTCAATATCCACCTGCGGTCCGAAAAACAGACAGTGCGTGGAGCCGCCAAAGTGAAACATGCCGAGCTGATCGCCCTTACGGATGGTCTGCCCTTCATAAACGGTCACTTCACAGGTCGAGACTTCGGCCATGCCCACGGCCATAAAGCACATCAGCCCGATGCCGGGATGATCCGCTTCAATAAAGATCAGCGCCCGGCTCGCCAGTTCAGTGATATAGCCCTGGGAAGCATTCGGCCCGGCCGTATCTTCCCCTTCACTTAGCGTTTCGGAGTAGTAGGTGCCGTCGATAATGCGGGTTTTAACGACGCGGCCCGAGACGGGCGCATGCCAGCGGTGATAGCTCAGGGCGCTTAAAAACGCCTGATAAATTGTTCCCCCCACAAAATGTGATGCCAGCGGATCGTTGTTCATCATAAATTGCAGCGCGTAGGGCTGTGATTTGATCCAGAATTTATCCTTCAGCTTTACCTCCTTCGCCAGCCGGTAGGGGGCAGATTCGCAGGCATTTACCACCACATCATCGTTTTCCGGCGCGGCTATCGGCCTGACTCCCTCACGAAAACGGCGGGTAAAAAAGTCGTCCCAGGAGGTAAAACCGTGATGGGGAAGCGAAGGTTCGCAGATAAAGTCGTCCACAAACGTCGGCATCGCCCGGCGCGCATCCTCGCCAAACCACCCCGAGCGCGGATCGTCACTGAGTACGGCGGCGCTCTCTTTTGAGCGCAGAAAGACCGCCCACTCATTGAGTATCGCTTTGATATGCTGATTAATGCGCTCGTCGAGAAAGCCACTCCAGCCGCCCTGCGTCGCCATTGACCAGTTGAGGATGGCATTGAAAGGGAAACCAACCAGGCCCGTTTCATCGAACTCCGGGGCATGCGTCATGATGACGTTAATCAGTGCGAGCATATGCTGATAATCGCGCACCTGCGGCAGTCCGGCTGGCGAAAGTTGGTGGGCTTCATCCTCGCTCACTTCATCAAACATTTGCGTAAACAGCATCCAGGCCCTGGGATCGGTCTCGATAAAGGTTTTGAACGCATCGACCACGGGCAGCAGAGGCTCGCTGCTTGCCTCCGCTTTACGCATGATTTTCAGCATCCAGCCATGCAGGGTCTGCCGATCGGCAGGCATCCATTTCCCCACGGTATAGGTTTTATTACAGGGCTTTATGTCAGTTGTCATGGGAACTCCACTTATAAATGAGTGATGAAATTAAGGTTGATTACGATGGCTGATAGACCTGGGGCAGATGGCCGGTAAAGAGCATCCACAAACCGACCAGCGCAGCGATGACGATAAGCAGCGCCAGCAGACCTTCGTTGCGGGTAAACAGCGGCTGGTCGGGCGACTGCTCTTTACGGGCGCGGATAAAGACCAGCAGCCCGATGGCGTAAATGGCGCATCCCACCAGAATGAAAGAGAGTCCGGCGGCATAGACCAGCCAGATGCCGTAAAGCGTGGCCAGAACGCTGGTGACAAGCGCGCCGGCGCGGCTGAACCGGGCCTTTTGCGGGTAGCAATTCGTTGCCAGCACCTTCCATAAGAAGGCCGCGGAGCCGATATAGGCGGGCAGGATCACCACACCGGTGATCGACAGCATGACGTTCCAGGCGTTATTGGAGAAAAAGACCAGCAGCATCGCCGCCTGCATCACCAGGGTGGAGACCCACAGCGAATGCGAGGCGACGCCGTTAGCATTGGTTTTAGCGAAAAATTCTGGAAAGGTGCCGTCTTTGGCGCAGGCCCACGGCAGCTCTGCCACCAGCAGCGTCCACACCAGCCAGGAGGAGAGCAGCGCGATAATCACGCCGACATTGATAAAAATACCGCCCCAGGGCCCGACCAGCGCTTTAAGGATCGAGGCCGTGGAGGGCGCCGCCATGGCAGCCAGCTCACCCTGCGAGAAGACGCCAAACGGAATAATACTGACCAGCACAAACAGGACGGTGGCAATGATAAAGCCGAGAAAGGTGGCGCGACCGACGGTACGTCCATCGGCCTTATCGGACATCACGACCGCCCCTTCAATGCCGATATACATCCACAGCGTTACCAGCATGGTGCTTTTGACCTGATCAAAAATATCGCCCAGCGGTTTGTCCTGTAGCGCGTTATCGCGGAGATGGCCCCAGAAATCCGATCCCATCAGATGGTGGTTGAAAGCGAAGAACGCCAGCACGACGATAAACACCACGACGGGAATAAACTTCGCGACGGTGCCGATGCTATTGAGCACCGAAGTGCCTTTCACGCCGCGCATCACAAAAATACTCAGCGCCCAGATAATGACCGACGCCACGGTGATGGCCTGCCAGCTGTTACCGCCTTTGAAGTAGGGTGGGAAAAAGAAGTTCAGCGCATCCATCAACAGAACGGCGTAGCCGACGTTGCCAAAGGCCGCTGACATCCAGTATCCCCACGCAATCAGGAAGCCGGTCAGCTTGCCGAAGCCCGTGCGGGAGTACATGTAGATCCCGGAGGTCATTTCGGGATGCACATCGGCAAGGATCTGAAAGGTTCTCGCCAGGAAGAAGATCCCCAGCCCGGTAATCATCCATGCGATAAGAATGGCGCCCAGCGCCGCCGACTGCGCCATGTTTTGCGGGATATTAAAAACCCCGCCGCCAAACATGGCGCTGATGACAAGTAACGTCATGGCAAGAACGCCAAACTGCTTTGTGGCCTGGGCTTTTGTCGCCCTGGCCTGCTTTTTTATCGCCATTAACTGCTCCTGATAGGGACGAAAATCGTTGTCGGCTATCTTGAGCGCAAGCGCGGAAAGTAAATATCAGAGCGCAGTTAGGGGTCTGTCGAATTTGTCCGTGGCCTGTAGGACGGGGCTGACGCCCGCGCGGCGGTGAGGGTGGTTCACCTGTCTGTTTTCCTCACTTGCAGGCAATCGTGTTCAGGCTATTTTTCATCCAGTGCTCATTTTGTGCTATTGTTACTGGTAACATTGGCACAATCCGCAAGGGGTTTAAGGAGAAAGTTTGAGTATCGATCCTCAAAAAAAATCGATATGGTTGCATCTGGGTTCAGGCGCTTTTCACCGCGCGCATCAAAGCTGGTATCTTAACCAGCTCAAAGAAAAAGGCGATAACCGCTGGTCTCTTTCTCTCGCAAATATCCGCAACAGCGCCACGCAAAAAACCCTGCAGCAGCTTGCCCGCCAGCAGGGTCGCTACACGCTGGAAATCATCTCGCCCGAGGGGCAAAAGCAGTATCAGACGCTGCGCGCCATTGAAAACGTCATTCTCTGGGATGCGGGACTGCGTACGCTGGTTGATGAAGCCGCGCGCGCTGAGACAAGAATTATCTCCTTTACCGTCACCGAGGGCGGCTATTTCCTCGATGATGAGGGGCATCTCGATCTGACCGACAACGCTATCGCCTCGGATTTACAAGAACAGGCGGAAACCATCACGCTGTACGGGGCGCTGGTAAAGATACTGCGTGCAAGAATAGCGCGCGACAGCGGACCGATCACCCTGATGAGCTGCGATAACCTGCGCAATAATGGCGATAGTTTTTATCGCGGATTGATGGCGTTTCTCACGGCAAAACAGGATCCGACGCTGCTGGCATGGGCCAGGAAAAACACCTGTGCGCCAAACAGCATGGTTGATCGTATTACGCCTAAATTCGACGCAGAGATTTACACGCGCCTGGCGCAGAACGGCATTTACGATGATGAAGCGCCGCTCTCCTGTGAATCGTTTTCCCAGTGGGTGATGGAAGATAACTTTATCGCCGGCCGTCCTTCACTGGAAAAAGTGGGCGTGGAATTTGCCGAAAACGTTACTCCCTATGAGGAGGCGAAGATCCGCGTGTTAAATGCCAGCCACAGCGGCGTGGCCTGGGTGGGTTCCCTGCTGGGTAAACGCTATATTGATGAGAGCCTGCTGCCACAGGTCAGGCAGTGGATAACTGACTATGTTATGCAGGACGTCAGCGCGGCGCTGCCTCCGACCAACATTGATTTAGCGGAGTACTGCGCGACCACGCTGCACAGGTTCAGCAACCCGTGGGTGCGTGATACTAACCAGCGCGTCTCTTCCGACAGCATCGCCAAGCTGCACGAATTTATCGTGCCGACCCTCAAAGCCTGCTATCAGCAGGGAGCGACACCCCGCGCGACGCTGATCCTCCCCGCCCTTTATTTCCGCTTTATGCAGCAGCGGGATCGGGAGACGCTGGGCTTTGAATATGAGGATCGCGCGCTGGAAAGCGTAGACTTTGCGGCGATATTCCGCGCCGGGGATCCGCTGGCCGCATTTGCAAAAACAAAAAAACTGTTTGGTTCGCTAAGTGAACAGCCTGAACTGCTGGCCGATTTACGGGATGCCGTGCAGCGGGTGGATACGCAATTGCAAATGATGGGGAGAGAACAGGCGTGAAAAATATCCTGATTGTCGCCGCAACGGTGATTCTGGCACTGCTGTCGATCGTTTTCCTCTCCCCGTGGCCGGTTGCCCTTGGCACGCTGGCCGCATGGGTGACCACCGGCTCGTTTTTCCTCCAGGTGCTGCACATCATCAGGAATAAAGATACCAGCGGGCTGTCGCTCGGCATGTGGGCTTCGCTGTTCTTCGGCGTTTCATGCTGGACGTGGTATGGCTTCCGCATGGGCGATATCCCGGTGATGTCGGCCAATGGGCTGACGGCGCTGCTGGCGCTGGCGGTGATCCTGCTCAAGCTTTATCACGAAAGGCCGGGGAAAAACCGTATACGCCGCAGGCTGGTTGCCATGCCAGGCGTGATCCTGCGGCCACGCATCAGTAGCCTGCGCCCGCTTAAGACCCGGACGGCGGCGAATCACCGTAAAAATAAAGCGTCGCCGCCGCGCGTCAGCTCACCAGACGCCGCTTATCAATCCGGTGCAGAAAAACGCCCAGCAGCAGGCTCCCCGTCAGGGCGACCGTAAATACCAGCGGAATGTCGAGTAGCGGATGGCGGGTATTATCCAGGCCGTGAGTGCGCATAAAGTGAATAAACAGCGCATGGAAGCCATAAATGGGCAGGGAATAGCGCGAAATCGCGGCGAGGATCGGTAAAGGGCGCTGATTCAGGCCGTTCTTAAACAGGATCAGCAGGCTGACGGCGGCAATAAACACCACCGGCCCGCAGTAAAGATACCAGGTATCGGCAAAGGCGCCGTTAATCGCCATCTGCTTTTTCGTTCCCATCGCAATGCCGGCAACGCTGGCGATAAACACCAGCCCGGCGAGCCAGTTCACGCCGCGCCGATGGGTGTCCATCATGCCAATGGCGCGGCCAAACAGCGCATAAAGCACGTAATAGAAGCTGTCTCCGCTGATATAGAGATTCAGCGGCAGCCAGTGCACCCGCCCAACCGACTGGTCAACGGTATTTGGATTTGCCAGCACCGCCAGCACCAGGGTGACCATCGCCAGATACCCCGCGGTTACCGGCTTGACCTGAATCAGCGGCGACAGCAGATAGATGCCGATAATGGCGAAGAAAAACCACAGGTGGTAAAACACCGGCTTTTGAAACACATATTTAAGGGATAACCCTTCGCTAATCGGCGTCAGCCAGGTGATATAGGCCAGCGCGACCGCGCTGTAGAACGCCAGACAGAGGGCAATGCGCAGAAAATGTCGCCCCTGCGCGCTACGCTCGCCGAAAAACAGATAGCCGGAGAGCATAAAAAAGATCGGTACGCAGACGCGCGAGGCGGAGTTAAGCAGGTTGGAGAGGTCCCATGTTCGCTCGCCGACCACCGGAGCATGCGTGACATACCAGGTGGTGGTGTGGATCATTATCACCATCAGACAGGCCACCGCGCGCAAATTATCTATCCAGCCGATCTTATCCTTCATTTCTGTTCTCATCTGTCCTGCTTGTTGCGTCAGTGCGTCAGTGCGTCAGTGCGTCAGTGCGTCAGTGCGTAAAGAGGGTAGCCGGGCGGCGATCGTTCAACAAGCCTCAAATCATAGAATTCAGACTGGGATGATGCCGCGCCAGAGTCCGGTCTGAATAAGGTTGTCCGCGACTGCGGGCTGACTAACGCCCGGTCAAAGGGTATACTGACGCCCACTTTTATCACCTCTCGTATCGCGTGCGAATTCAAAATGCAAAAGTTTGATACCAAGACCTTTCAGGGACTGATCCTGACCTTACAGGATTACTGGGCGCGCCAGGGCTGCACCATCGTTCAGCCGCTGGACATGGAAGTGGGTGCTGGCACCTCTCATCCAATGACCTGCCTGCGTGCGTTAGGGCCAGAGCCGATTGCGGCGGCCTACGTTCAGCCTTCACGTCGTCCTACCGATGGCCGCTACGGCGAGAACCCCAACCGACTGCAACATTATTATCAGTTTCAGGTGATCATTAAGCCCTCCCCGGACAACATTCAGGAGCTGTACCTCGGCTCGCTGAAAGAGCTGGGGATGGATCCCACCATCCACGATATTCGCTTTGTGGAAGATAACTGGGAAAACCCGACGCTGGGTGCCTGGGGTCTGGGCTGGGAAGTGTGGCTGAACGGGATGGAAGTCACCCAGTTTACCTACTTCCAGCAGGTCGGCGGCATGGAGTGTAAGCCGGTAACCGGTGAAATCACCTACGGCCTGGAGCGCCTGGCGATGTATATCCAGGGCGTGGACAGCGTATACGATCTGGTCTGGAGCGACGGCCCGCTGGGGATCACCACCTACGGCGACGTGTTCCACCAGAACGAAGTTGAGCAGTCCACCTATAACTTTGAATATGCCGATGTTGACTTCCTCTTTACCTGCTTCGAGCAGTATGAGAAAGAGGCACAGACCCTGCTGGCGCTGGAAAAACCGCTGCCGCTGCCGGCCTACGAACGCATTCTGAAAGCGGGTCACACCTTTAACCTGCTGGACGCGCGTAAAGCGATCTCCGTAACCGAGCGTCAGCGCTATATCCTGCGCATTCGCACCCTGACTAAAGCCGTGGCTGAAGCCTACTATGCGTCACGTGAGGCGCTTGGCTTCCCGATGTGCAATAAGAAGAAATAAGAGGCCGCCATGACTGAGAAAACTTTTCTGGTGGAGATCGGCACTGAAGAACTCCCACCAAAGGCCCTGCGCAGCCTTGCCGAATCCTTTGCCGCAAACTTTACCGCTGAACTGGACGCCGCTGGCCTGACCCACGGCGATGTGAGCTGGTACGCCGCGCCGCGCCGCCTGGCGCTGAAAGTGGCTAACCTGAGCGCGGCTCAGCCGGATCGTGAAGTGGAAAAACGTGGCCCGGCTATCGCCGCCGCGTTTGATGCTAAGGGTGCGGCCACCAAGGCCGCCGAAGGCTGGGCCCGTGGCTGCGGCATCACTGTCGATCAGGCCGAGCGCCTGAGCACTGACAAAGGTGAATGGCTGCTCTATCGCGCCCACGTGAAGGGCGAAAGCGCCCAGTCGCTATTGCCTGCGATGGTCAGCACGTCCCTTGCTAAGCTGCCGATCCCTAAGCTGATGCGCTGGGGCGACTCCGACGTGCAGTTCGTCCGTCCGGTGCATACCGTGACGCTGCTGCTGGACGATGAGGTTGTCCCCGCCACCATTCTGGGCGTCACGGCCGCGCGCACCCTGCGCGGTCATCGCTTTATGGGCGAGCCTGAGTTCACTCTTGACCGGGCCGACCAGTATCCGCAAATCCTGCTGGAGCGCGGCAAAGTTCTGGCCGACTACGAGGCGCGTAAAGCGCAGATTAAAGCCGGTGTGGAAGCCGCCGCGCGTGAGATTGGCGGCATCGCCGATCTGAGCGAAAGCCTGCTGGAAGAGGTCACCTCGCTGGTTGAGTGGCCGGTGGTGCTGACGGCGAAGTTTGAAGAGAAATTCCTGGCGGTTCCGGCCGAAGCGCTGGTTTACACCATGAAGGGTGACCAGAAGTACTTCCCGGTCTATAACAGCGCGGGCGAGCTGCTGCCTCACTTTATCTTCGTGACCAATATTGAGTCGAAGGATCCCCTGCAGATTATCGCTGGCAATGAAAAGGTGGTGCGACCGCGCCTGGCCGATGCCGAATTCTTCTTTAATGCTGACCGCAAAAAGCGTCTGGAAGATAATCTGCCGCGTCTGGAAACCGTGCTGTTCCAGAAAGAGCTGGGTACGCTGCGTGATAAAACCGACCGTATTCAGGCGCTGGCGGGCTGGATAGCCGGGCAAACAGGTGCCGACGTCAGCCACGCCACGCGCGCCGGTTTGCTGTCCAAATGCGACCTGATGACCAATATGGTGTTTGAATTCACCGACACTCAGGGCGTGATGGGCATGCACTATGCGCGCCACGACGGCGAAGCAGAAGACGTTGCCGTTGCGCTTAACGAGCAGTATCAGCCGCGCTTCGCCGGTGATGCGCTGCCGTCTAACCCGGTGGCCTGTGCGCTGGCTATCGCCGACAAGATGGACACCCTGGCCGGGATCTTCGGCATCGGGCAGCATCCGAAAGGCGATAAAGACCCCTTCGCCCTGCGCCGCGCCGCGCTCGGCGTGCTGCGTATTATCGTCGAGAAGAAACTGCCGCTGGATCTGCAAACGCTGACCGAAGAAGCGGTGCGCCTCTACGGCAGCAAGCTGAGCAATGCAAAGGTGGTCGACGAGGTGATCGACTTTATGCTGGGTCGCTTCCGCACCTGGTATCAGGAGGAGGGTCACAGCGTGGATACCATCCAGGCCGTACTGGCGCGACGTCCCACGCGTCCGGCTGATTTCAACGCCCGTATGCAGGCCGTCTCACACTTCCGTACCCTTGATGAAGCCGCCACGCTGGCCGCCGCCAACAAGCGCGTGTCCAACATTCTGGCGAAGGCGACCGAGCCGCTGAACGACAGCGTGCAGGCCTCGCTGCTGAAAGAGAACGAAGAGATTAAGCTGGCGACCTATGTTTCTGCCCTGAGCAGCAAGCTGGCGCCATGGTTCGCTGAAGGTCGCTATCAGGATGCGCTGGTCGAGCTGGCGCAGCTGCGTACCGCCGTCGATAACTTCTTCGAGAAAGTGATGGTGAATGCGGAAGATCGTGACGTGCGTATCAACCGCCTGACGCTGCTGGCGAAGCTGCGCGAGCTGTTCCTGCAGGTTGCGGATATCTCGCTGCTGCAATAGGCCCAAAAGGCTTAGCGTGATGACGTAAACATAAACGGGCGGATTTTTATCCGCCCGTTTATTTTCAGCGTGATATTATTCACCGAGCGAAAGAGGTCGGGTAGAGCGTAATGGCGCAACCGCGATGCCGGAGCCTCATCCTGTAAGGGTACATACCGTGCCTGTGGCAGCCCGTCACTGCAATACGTCACCTCCGCTTACAACTCCTCGTTGCCCCCGTGGATACAATTCTTTACCCTACGCCGCTTTACCTTTCCGGGAGCTTTAACATGCAGGTAACAGGTCTGGCAGCAAAATCCGCCACTACGCCACTCGAACCTTTTGAATTTCAACGTCGCGAACTTCAGTCCGGCGATGTACATATTGATATCCACTACTGCGGCGTTTGCCACTCCGACCTGCATATGGCGCGCAATGAGTGGGGCGTCAGCCAGTTTCCACTGGTGCCGGGACATGAAATCGTTGGTCGCGTCATCAGCACCGGCAGCGACGTCACCGCGTTTAAAGCAGGCGATCTGGTTGGCGTTGGCGTGATGGTAGACTCCTGCGGTCACTGCTCACAGTGTAACCAGGGCGAAGAGCAGTACTGCGAAGCGGGCTACACGGCCACCTATAACGGTGACGAGAAGGTTATCGGCGGCAAAACCTTTGGCGGCTATGCAGACAGCATCGTTGTGGACAGCAAATTTGTGGTTACCGTTCCGGAAAGCCTTGAGCTGAGCGCAGTTGCGCCGCTGCTGTGCGCGGGCGTGACCACCTGGTCCCCGCTGAAGCACTGGAACGTGCAGCCTGGCCAGAAGGTCGGCGTGATTGGCCTGGGTGGACTGGGTCATATGGCGGTGAAGCTGGCCCATGCCATGGGTGCGGAAGTGGTGCTGTTTACCACGTCGCCGTCAAAAGGCAGCGATGCGCTCCGTCTGGGAGCCAGTAAAGTGGTTGTCTCTAAAGACGCCGCGCAAATGGCAGCAGAGGTCAGCAGCCTTGATATCATTCTGGACTGCGTCGCGGCTCCGCACGATCTGGACCCATACCTCAACACGCTGAAAGCGAACGGTCATCTGGTGCTGGTGGGCATTCCCGATGCACCTCATACCTCACCGGACGTGGCGCCGATTGTCTTTCGCCGCCTGAGCATTTCCGGCACCTCTATCGGCAGCATCCGTGAAACGCAGGAGATGCTGCATTTTTGTGGTCAGCACAATATCGTTTCGGATGTGGAAGTGATTCGTCTGGATGAGGTGGAAACCGCGTTTGAACGGATGCTGAAAGGTGAGGTGAAGTACCGCTTTGTGATCGATATGAAAGCTGCACGCCCGTAAAACACAAAACCCGCCGACGGCGGGTTTTTCTTTTATGCCAGCAGCTCGCGGCTGAGGCACGGATTGGACTGAATCAACTGCATTAACTTCTGCGCACTGCGCGAAGGTCTGGTACGCTTCGCCTCCCAGCTTTTCACCGATGAAACGCTAACGCCCATGGCCAGGGCAAACTCATCAATTTCCAGACCGGTAATTTCCCTGATACGTTTTGGTTCGGGCATCAACACTTCACCCTTTAATGGGGGAGCGGACTGGATCACTTCTCGGGTCAATACAATATGCTCAAGGCTGGATAACAGCTCGGACATAGGATCTTTGATTTCCATAGAGCACTCCTCATTAAAATCACAATAGTGAACGGCCAGAGGGTTAGAACCTGAGCCTCAGGTTCATAATGCTGGCGGCCAGTTGCCACGGAGATGCTCTCGTCGTATACATAAAGAGTACAGCGCGGGGGTACGCCAGGATCATAAGTATTAGATCAGATTTGGCGATTTGCGTCGTAATTTGAGACTATTTTTCAACCTTGCTTTTAGCCAATGTTTCCATATCCTCCCAGCAGGCCTGTAGCGCGGCCCGCTGGCGGTTGAAGCGTAACGTTTAAGAGTAAGTTTAAGCCCTATCCCCGGCCTCCGAGTTGGACTATTCTTTAGGCGCGGCGTCTGCCGCCTTCATGCTTGCTTAAAACAGCCTTATTATTTACAGGAGTTACTTCCCATGACGACAGGAATCTCGCGTGCGTGGACGCGTCTGCTGGTGCCGTTCGCGGCACTGTTTCTGGTCTTGCAACTGACCGGCTGCGGCGATAAAGAAGCCGATCAGCGCAAAGCATTTATTGATTTCCTGCAAAACACCGTCCAGCGCAGCGGCGAACATTTACCGGCGCTGAGCGCGGATCAAAAGCAGAAGTTTGGTCCTTACATCAATGATTACGCGATCATTTACGGTTTCTCGCAGCAGGTTAACCATGCGGTCGATTCCGGTATCAAGCCCGTCGTCGATGAGCTGTCGGCCATTCGTATGCCGCAGGATTACCTGACCCGCCGTGATTCTCTGCGCCAGGCAAGCGGCTCGCTCGGCGTGCTGACGCAGCAAATTCAGGCGGCCAGAACGCAGGCGGATAGCGGTAAGGCTGGCCTGAAACAGCCCTCCGATCTGAAAGCGGTTTACGATAACGTCTACAACAAAGTGGTAACGCAGCCCGTTAGCGTACTGATGCCGCTGCTGCCGGCCCTGCAGACCCTTAGCCAGGATGCAGTGCAGACCGGTGATTTCCTGCAACAGCAGGGAACACAGGTGACTTTTAATGGCCCGGCTATTCAGTTTCCAACCCAGCCGCAGGCTACGCAGTACAACCAGTTGATGACTACCCTGGCAGCCAATTCACAGGCGCTGGCCCAGGCACAGAGCGCATTACAAAACACCTTCCAGTAACGTCCTGATACGGCATGGATGCCGTTTCCTTCCTCTGCCCCGTTGGTAACTTATTTACATTCCCCTGTCATTACGCCCTTTCCCCCTGCCGCGCGGAAAATAAAATTTGAATGAGATCACAATTTCAAAACAAACAGCCAAATATATAATGTGATTCCCGTCACATTTACTCCCAATTAAGGTTAAAGATCCTGCCTGCGTATTTTATTTACAGCGGAATATTGTGATCAGAGTCACTAAAAACCCCCTCTTGACCACCCAAACCTGGTGACATTGATCACACTTTCTTAGCTCACTACGCAGGCAGAAAGTCACGTGATAGAGTCCGCCTGCATACAGTGATACCGACGGTGCCACCGCGACTTCCTCAACTAAAAAATCTCTCGCGCGCGCTTTTTTGTCAGCGCGGAACAATAAGGGGTGTGTTTTTATGTCCTCATCAGATATCAAGATCAAAGTACAAAACTTTGGTCGCTTTCTGAGCAACATGGTAATGCCGAATATTGGCGCGTTTATCGCCTGGGGTATTATCACCGCGCTCTTTATACCCACCGGCTGGTGGCCGAATGAGACCATGGCCAAACTGGTCGCGCCAATGATCACCTATCTGCTGCCGTTGCTGATTGGTTATACCGGGGGTCGCCTGGTAGGCGGCGATCGCGGCGGCGTGGTCGGTGCAATCACCACCATGGGCGTGATTGTCGGTGCCGATATGCCAATGTTTCTCGGATCGATGATTGCCGGCCCGCTGGGCGGCTGGGCTATTAAGAAATTTGACCGTCTGGTCGATGGCAAAATCAAAAGCGGCTTCGAGATGCTGGTTAACAACTTCTCTGCCGGGATTATCGGCATGCTGCTGGCTATCCTCGCCTTTCTGGCGATCGGCCCGCTGGTTGAGGGACTGTCGCATATTCTCGCCGCAGGCGTAAACCTGATGGTGCAGAACAATCTGCTGCCGCTGACCTCTATTTTTGTTGAACCGGCGAAAATCCTGTTCCTCAATAACGCCATTAACCACGGTATTTTCTCCCCCTTAGGAATTCAGCAGGCGAGCGAAGCCGGTAAGTCGATCTTCTTCCTGATCGAAGCTAACCCCGGTCCGGGCCTGGGCGTGCTGATGGCCTATATGTTCTTTGGCCGGGGCAATGCCAAACAGTCTGCCGGCGGTGCGGCGATCATCCATTTCCTGGGGGGTATCCACGAAATTTACTTTCCCTATGTGCTGATGAACCCGCGGCTGATTCTGGCCGTTATCCTCGGCGGCATGACCGGCGTCTTTACCCTGACGCTGCTCAATGGCGGCCTGGTTTCTCCTGCCTCGCCTGGCTCTATCCTCGCCGTACTGGCGATGACGCCAAAAGGGGCCTACTTCGCGAATATCGCGGCGATTGTGGCCGCATTTGCCGTCTCTTTCGTGGTTTCCGCTATCTTACTGAAGACCAGCAAGGTGAAGGAAGAAGAGGATATCGACGCGGCCGCACGTCGCGTTAGCGATATGAAAGCACAGTCTAAAGGCCAGGTCGGGACGGCATCTGCCGCTGGCGCTAACGGCCTGAATAGCGATCTGAGCCTGGTGCGTAAAATCATCGTGGCCTGCGATGCCGGTATGGGTTCCAGCGCAATGGGCGCAGGCGTACTGCGTAAAAAGGTTAATGATGCCGGCCTGACGAATATTTCCGTGACCAATACCGCCATCAATAATCTGCCGGGCGATGTGGACCTGGTGATTACCCACCGCGATCTTACCGAGCGCGCCCTGCGTCAGGCACCCCATGCGCAGCACATTTCGCTGACTAACTTTCTCGATAGCGGGCTCTATACCGACCTGACGTCGCGTCTGGTGGAGGCGAATCGCAGCGCGGGTCACCGTGATAAAGTGAGTGCCGCCCTGAGTGATAGTTACGACGACAGCCAGGAGCATCTGTTCCGGCTGAGCGCCAGCAACGTTTTCCTCGGCAACCACGCCAGCAACAAAGAGCAGGCCATCCGCTTTGCCGGTGAACAGCTGGTTAAGGGGGGCTACGTTGAGCCAGAATATGTTGAAGCCATGCTCGATCGTGAAAAGCTCACACCAACCTACCTGGGCGAATCCATCGCCGTGCCGCACGGTACCATTGAAGCCAAAGACCGCGTACTGAAAACCGGCGTGGTATTCTGCCAGTATCCTGACGGCGTGCAGTTTGGCGAGGAAGACGACGACATAGCCCGGCTGGTGATTGGTATCGCCGCCCGCAATAATGAACACATTCAGGTGATCACCAGCCTGACGAATGCGCTGGATGATGAGAGTGTGATTGCTACGCTGACCACCACATCCAGCGTGCAGGAAGTGCTGGATCTGCTGTCAGGTAAAAAAACAGCGTAGCGCATCAGGCTGACAGAATTGACCTCCCTGGGCCGGGCATGCCCGGCCCATTTTTCGGGTCGGGTTTGTCCGGCCCTCGATCGTTAATACGGGAAAAAGTTATGAAAGCATTACATTTTGGTGCCGGTAACATCGGCCGCGGGTTTATTGGTAAGTTACTGGCAGACGCCGGGATTCAGCTGACGTTCGCTGACGTCAACCAGGTCGTACTGGACGCGCTCAATGCGCGCAACGAATACCCGGTTCGCGTCGTCGGCGAAGAAGCCCGGCTGGAGATCGTGAAGGGTGTGAATGCGGTCAGCAGCGCCAGCGATGACATTATCCCCCTGATTGCCGAGGTGGATATCGTGACTACCGCAGTCGGCCCGCAGATCCTCGAACGTATCGCAGGCGGGATTGCCAAAGGACTGATCGCGCGTAGCGACAGTGGCAATAGCCGTCCGCTAAATATCATTGCCTGTGAGAATATGGTGCGCGGCACCACTCAGCTTAAGGGGCACGTGCTCAAGGCGATACCGGTGCAGTATCACGCCTGGGTCGATGCCAACGTTGGCTTTGTCGATTCTGCCGTGGACCGCATTGTGCCGCCCTCTGAGACGGGTACGGCTGACCCCCTTGAAGTTACCGTTGAGACATTCAGCGAGTGGATCGTCGATAAGACGCAGTTTAAAGGCCCCCTCCCCGCTATCCCCGGCATGGAGCTGACCGATAATCTGATGGCGTTTGTCGAGCGTAAGCTGTTTACGCTCAATACCGGACACGCGATTACCGCCTATCTCGGCCAGCTGGCCGGACACCAGACCATCCGTGATGCCATTCTGGATGAGCACGTACGTAAGGTGGTTAAAGGGGCGATGGAGGAGAGCGGCGCAGTGCTGGTGCGGCGCTATGACTTTGATGCTGATAAACATGCGGCCTACATTCAAAAAATTCTTGGCCGTTTTGAAAACCCCTGGCTTAAGGATGATGTCGAACGCGTGGGACGCCAGCCGCTGCGCAAGCTGAGCGCAGGCGACCGCCTGATCAAACCTACGCTGGGTACGCTGGAATATGGCCTGCCGCACGACAACCTGGTGACGGGCATTGCCGCTGCGCTGCATTATCGCAGCGACCAGGACCCTCAGGCACAGGCGCTGACGACGATGCTGTCAACGCTGGGCGTGCAGGCTACCCTGGCGGAGATTTCCGGGCTTGATGCCGATAGCGAAGTGGTCACCGCCGTAGTTAAAGCCTGGAACGCTATGGCATAATGCGCGCACTTCCGCATTCAACGGATGAACGGACAGGGTACGGCAAACGCCGTACCCGTTAAGGCGGCATCCCGCAGGGTCAGAGATTGATATGCAGGCTCTTATGGAAAAACCACAGGCTTTTGAGAATCGGGTGCTGGAACGCCTGAATGCAGGACGTTCGGTAAGAAGTTTTCTGATTGCAGCCGTTGAGCTGCTGGCCGAAGCCGTTAACCTGCTGGTGATTCAGGTTTTCCGCAAGGATGATTATGCGGTGAAATATGCGGTCGAGCCCCTGCTGCTGGGCAACGGGCCGCTGGGTGAACTGTCGGTGCGGCTGAAGCTGATTTATGGCCTTGGCGTAATCAACCGCAGCGAGTATGAAGATGCAGAGCTGTTGATGGCGCTGCGCGAGGCGCTTAACGACGATGGCACCGACTACCGCTTTACCGATGATGAGCTACTGGGGCCCTTTGGCGAACTACACTGCGTAACCGCTTTACCCACTCGCCCCGATTTTACTGCCGCCGATCCGGAGATGGCCGCCATGCTCAGGCAGCGCTACCAGCAGGTCGTCCGTTCTACCCTGGTCCTGTCGCTGACCGAACTTATTTCCCGCATCAGCCTCAAGCAGGCCTTCAAAAAGTAGCCGGCGGCTTTTCCCACTTCCTGCCGCTTTCGTGTATCCTTGCAGCAATGAATCACACTACGGTTAATGATAATGAAAGAACAAGTTCAGGAAGAGATAAAAGTCCTTAGCGATAAGCTGGACGCACTCATGCATAAAGAGCCGATGCTGCTGGAATCCGGCGATACTGAGAAGCTCGGCGAGCTGCAGGAAACCAAAGATAAGTTGATTGCTGAGATTGAGCGCCTGCGCGGCGTGCGCGAAGAGAAACTCAGCAAGGAAGCGCAGAAGCTGAAGCAGCTCCCGTTCAGCCGGGCGATCACTAAAAAAGAGCAGGCTAATATGGGCGCGCTGAAGAAAAGCGTGCGCGGGATTATCGTGGTACACCCGATGACCGCGCTGGGTCGCGAAATGGGCCTGAAAGAAATGACCGGCTTCGCCAAAGCGGCGTTCTAATCCTTACCTCCCTGCGGCGGGGATAAAGTTCCCTTATCCCCGCATGCCAACACAATGTCACCCTGCGTAATTACTCTCGCTGGTTTTATCTCCAGGGTTGTCAGCCCCTTTTTTTCAATGGTGTAAACATAAATAATTGCTTTTTTATATTATTTTAAAAAAAAATTCATTAAAGTTGAGGCAATTATCCAGGAGGGAAAATAAAATGCATGTTACAAATATTTTAAAAGCCTATATATTAAGAGATGATAATGCAGCTTTTAAACTCGCACAAGAAGACGTTAAGTACCACAAGCTCGCCAGGGGATTGCTCGAAAAAAACCTAAAGAAAATTGTTAATGATGATCATAAATATCGTCTTAAAAAACTTGAAAATACATCAGATAAATTGTTAACACTGTCAAATTTGCCGAACACATTGATTGTGTCAAATATGCCGAAGCAAACTGGTGATTCAAATATAAGTCCTTCTGTCACCACTGAGCACACTGAAAAAAAATTAAATGCTTTCGTTAATAACGATAATTTTTTAATTAGTATAGTCGAAAAGGCCATTAATAACTGTAATAATTTATTGAGTAAAGCAGATAATCAACAAAACAGAGATAAAGAACCCTATGCTTTTATTAACGATTTTCGTAAGATTGTTACCAACCTGGCAACGTTTGCAAAAGTTGAAGATACAAAGACACCAGGGATAGCTACTATTGCAGACGATCTTCTAAAAAAAGAGATCGTCAGTGAACGCTCTTTCACCTCTTATGGTGACCGCCAGCTCTCCTCGCAGGATAAGCCAAAAGAATGGCAAGCACTGCAAGCCCATGTGGAAGATGTAAAATCATGGTGTGAATCCCTTAAAGAAACATTTAATAAACAGAGAGAAAAATCATCATAAATTTGCTGTCCTCTCCCAGGAGGGATATTTTGGGAAATAGTGTTATTCGAATTGCATAAAAAACGCTTATTTCTTCGCGTACTTCGCCTGCAGCGTGGCAAACCACGGCGCGACAAAATCGGATGACTCCCCCCAGCCCGGCAGGATTTTATTCAGGCTGGCGACGTTAACTGCACCGGACTGGCTGGCCAGCTGCGCCTGGGAAATTGCCGCCGCCTTAAACTGCCAGCTGGCCGGGGTCTTTTCCCCCCCGATTTTATTCGCCACCAGACGCATATTGGTAGCGCCAATAAGCTTGCTGTCTACCGCCACGGTCTGTTTCCACGGGCTGTTGTTCTGGTGCATCAGCTGCAAATCCTGATTGGATACGTCGATGCTGTAGAGCCTGATCTCCGTGCGGCCATTCTCCTGCAGGGCCTTATAAGCCCCCTGGGCAAAGGCATCCCAGGATCCCCAGATAGCATCGATCTTCCCTTTCGGGTATTTGGCCAGAATCGCCCCGATTTTATTGGCGGTATCACCCTGCACGTCAGAGGATACCGCGCCGATCGACTCCAGCTGGTGAATGCCTGGACTGGCCTTAAGCACTTTCTCATACACCACCTGGCGGCGATCCATTGCCGGGAAGCCCCCGACCCACAGCTTAACGATATTCGCCTTACCGTTAGTGTCTTTGATCAGCTGATCGAGCGACAGCTGCGCCAGCGAAGCATCATCCTGCGCGGTGACGGTTACGCCCTCCACCGGCTGGTTAACCGGCGTATCGAACACGGAGACTTTAATACCCGCATCGGCAATGCGCTTCACCAGCCCGGTTGAATAGGGATCTTTGCCGTGCGAGAGGATAATGCCGTCATATTTCTGGCTGATCGCCTGATTGACGAAGTCCTGGAAACGCGCGTCGTCACCGTTGCTCAAAAAGGTGCTGACCTTAAAGCCCAGGCTGCGGCCTTCCTGAATGGCACCGGCAACAAACTGGGTGGTGTTGTCATCCGATCCCAGATTACGGATAACCGCAATGCGTACCGGACCGGCGTGGTTGGCAATGGCGGCCGGAACGGCAGCGCCCGTCTCTGCAAAGGTCGGCGCAGTGGGGAGCAGGCTGATAGCAAGCAGTGCCAGTGGGAGCTTTTTCATTATTATTACTATCCTCTTAGACAGTCATGACGTCAGAGACGCCGGATTCAGCACGGGTTCGGGCGCCCTCCGGCACCCGGGAAGCCGCAACGGTGACTAACGCCGCTGGATATAGGTGATAGCCAGCGCGACGGCCAGTACCAGACCTTTGATGATATCCATGGCGTAATAGGGAACGGAGAGCATCACCAGTCCGTTTTGCAGCACGCCGAGGATCACCGCCCCCACCAGCGTGCCCAGCGCATTCGGCTTACCGGAACCGGCCAGCGAGAAGCCAATCCAGGCGGCGGCGACCGCGTCCATCAGATATCCGCCACCGGCATTGACCTGCGATGAGCCGATGCGCGATGCCAGCAGAATGCCGCCCAGCCCCGCCAGCAGCGAGGCAATAACGTAGGCCAGCACGCGATAACGATTCGTACGAATACCTGACAGGCGCGCCGCCTCCGGATTACCGCCAATGGCATACATCCGGCGGCCATGTTTGGTCAGCGACAGCCCAAGCTGGGCCACCAGGGTGACCACCAGCATAATAATGACGATGGTCGGCACCTGGCCGAGCAGGGAGAAGTTGGCCGGGATGGTCCCTTCGGCCATATCACCACTCGGCATGACCATATTTTCCGTAATGGAGCCGCCGAAGCTCCAGGTCATCGCCACCCCCTGCACAATAAACAGGCTGGCCAGCGTGGCTAACATGTCGGGAATTTTCAGCACAACGATCAGAAAGGCGTTAAACAGCCCGACCAGGGTGCAGAGCAGCAGCGTAAGCGCTATTGCCTCGGTGCTGCCGTAGCCGTACCAGACGAACAGGGAGATAACCAGCGAGTTTGCCAGCGACGCGGTAGACCCCACGGAAAGGTCGAAGCCGCCGATGGTCAGCGAAACCGAGACGCCTACGGCGATCACCGTTACGATAGCGATCGAGCGCAGAATATTTATGATGTTGGTCGGCTCCAGAAAACTGTTTGAGGCCAGGCCAAATGCAACGATGAGCGCCACGCAGGTTAACAACATTCCCCATTTATAGAGAAATTCAAACAGCTGATGACGCACGGGCGTCCGCTTCAGGGACAGTTCATTGCTGCTCACGCAGGCGTTCCTCCGGTGGAATAAAGTAAAAGTGTTTCTTCATCAACGTCCTGGGCAGCCATTTCAGCCACAATGCGCCCGTCCCAGAGCACGCAGATCCTGTCGCACAGGCCAACCAGCTCGGCGAATTCACCCGACGCGTAGATGATCCCTTTCCCCTGCCGAGCCAGCCCGTCGATTAGCGTAAACAGGTCGGTTTTGGCTTTTATATCGACGCCCTTCGTCGGCTCATCAAGAATGAGGACGTCAGCGTTATTGCGCAGCCATTTGCCGATCGCGACCTTCTGCTGATTACCGCCCGACAGGCGCCTGAGCGTCTGCTGCGGCCCGGTGGTGCGCACCCCGAGCTTTTGAATAACCTCTTCTGCCCAGCGCCAGGCCTGACGGTGCCCGAACAGGCCCCAGCGGGAAAAGCTGTTATCGTCCGTAACGCTGAGGTTCATCGCGACCGATTCGTCGATAAAAATGCCCTCTTTCCGCCGCTCCTCGGGGATCAGCGCCATCCTGTTCTTCACCGCAGCATGAGGCGAGGTGGGTTTCCAGGGCCTTCCGTGCAGTTCGCCCCGCGTAATCCGGCTGCGACTGACACCAAACAGCGCCTTGCACAGCTCGGTTTTCCCCGCGCCGGCCAGCCCGGCAATGCCCAGGATTTCGCCTTTGCGCAGCGTCAGCGAAATATCGCGCAAAAGGTGCTCATCGTGCAGCCCCTGCACCGCCATCAGCGTCTCCCTGCCGAAGGGTGGGCGACGGGGCGGATAGATATCGTCCAGCTGATGGCCCAGCATTTTCTCAACGATCTGCTCGCCGCTAAGCTGCGCCATCGGGCCCGTTTCCACCAGCTGGCCGTCGCGCAGCACCGTCAGCCGATCGCAGATTTCCCGCAGCTCATGAATGCGGTGAGAGATAAAGACCACGCCGATCCCGCTGCTTTGCAGGCGGCGTACCACGGCGAACAGCCGCTCGCTCTCATGCTGATCCAGCGGCGCAGTGGGTTCGTCCAGAATCAGAAAGCGACAGTGATGTGAGAGCGCGCGGGCCAGCAAAATCTGCTGCTTTTCCGCCAGCGAACACTGATCGATGCGGCGACGCACGTCCAGTGAGACGTCCAGCTGTTGCAGCAGTGCCCTGGCCTGCTGGCGAATCTCGCCCCAGTGATAAACCTGTCCACCTTCGGCCAGTCTGTCGAGCATGATGTTTTCTGCCACGCTCAGGGTCGGCACCAGGGCAACATCAACCTCCTGCTGCACCAGATGGATCCCCAGCTGTCGGGCATCGCGCGGTGTGCGGATGGATACCGGCTTACCATCAAGCAGGATCTCCCCGCTGTAATGATCGTACGCCCCGGATAATACGGCCATCAGCGTCGATTTCCCGGCACCGTTAGCGCCGGTCAGGGCATGAACCGAATGCCCTTCAAGGCTGAAATCAACGCCGCTGAGTGCGGAAAAACCGCCAAAGGCAATGGCTACCTGACGCATTTCTAAGCGATTTACCCCGTTCATAAGCGAAATTCTCTGGCGAATACAAAAACGTCTGGTCGCATTTTTTAATGGTTTGTCACGGCTGACAACGAACGAAAGCGCATAAGCTAACACAAAATGATATTAGCCATCCAGACATCTGGCCACTTAAGCGGTTAACGCCGGATTGCGGGGGATAATCAGCATAAACGGGGGGAAGAAGCCGATCGGGCAGGATTACACGCGATTTTACGCAGATGATGGCCGGAGAAAGACGTAAAAAAACCGGCGAAGCCCTCTCGCCGGTTTGTCTTCACGCATCAGCGTGGAGGGATTTATTTTGCTGCGGAGAAACGGGCTGCCGCTTCGTCCCAGTTAACCACTTCCCAGAACGCCTTAATGTAGTCAGGACGTTTGTTCTGGTACTTCAGGTAGTAGGCGTGTTCCCACACGTCCAGGCCAACAATGGGCGTACCGGAAGCGCCAGAGATAGCTTCACCCATCAGCGGGCTGTCCTGGTTAGCCGTAGAGACGACGGCCAGTTTGTCACCCTTCTTAACCAGCCACGCCCAGCCTGAACCAAAACGGGTTGCGGCCGCTTTCTCAAATTCAGCTTTGAATGCGTCCACGCTGCCGAAGTCTTTTTCGATAGCGGCTTTAAGGTCGCCACTCAGGGTGGTGCCGGTTTTCAGGCCCTTCCAGAAGAAGCTGTGGTTAGAGTGGCCGCCCGCGTTGTTGCGCAGTACGGTTTTCTTGTCCGCAGGAACCTGATCCAGTTTAGCGATCAGCTCATCTACCGGCAGGCTGGCAAATTCGGTGCCTTCCAGCGCGGCATTGGCGTTGTTGACATAGGTCTGGTGGTGTTTAGTGTGATGGATTTCCATCGTCTGCTTATCGAAATGTGGCTCTAACGCGTCATAGGCGTAAGGCAGGGATGGTAGTGAATAACTCATGTTCATCATCTCCATAAAAGTTGGCGGTAGCTGTGTTGCTCCGCGTAAGCAGTCGGATCATTATAGTTAAATAAACGGTGGGTAAAAGGGTTATCAATGCCTTACTCTTACCGGGGTTTATTATTGAGGTGTTACCGCACAGTTTCTCTACTTATCCCTGGCTTCTGCTACGCTAATGAAGAACTTTTATCGAAGGGAAGAGGCTTATGGAGTACTACGGATTTATTCTGCTCAAATTTTTTATTGGCTTTGCCATCGTCATTACCCACCTGAATTTTTCCGGAAAAACTCAGCTTTCACAAATGACGCCCGTCGACTTTATCGGCAACTTTGTGCTGGGCGGCATTATTGGCGGCGTGATTTACAGCGACAGTATTCCTCTGTACCAGTATGTGGTGCTACTGCTGATCGGCGTGGCCTTTATCACCTCACTTAACGCCATCAGTAAGCACTTTTCGCTATTTCGCTCCATCACCATTGGCGACCCCATTCCGATCATCAAAAATGGCCAGTTCCTGATGGACAATATTCTCGCCCGACGGAACAAGATCGATATTCTGAGCGTTGCCTCGCAGATCCATACTCAGGGCATCCTCTCCTTTCAGGAAGTGCGCTACGCGCAGATTGAGCCGGGCGGCCAGGTCACGGTCATTGCCGAGGGTAGCCTGATGCCCTCGGCGATCGTTATGAAAAACGGCAAGGCGCGCCCCGGCGATCTGGCATTGATTGATAAAGACGAAGCCTGGCTACTGAAGGAAGTCGAGCGGTGTCAGCTGAAACGTGAGGATATTTTTCTCACCGAGTTCTGGGAGGGGAAGCTGATGTTCATTATGAATAACGGCGATATCGTCCGTCAGAGCGAAGAGGCCGGGGTGGGATCGGTGGGATTAAAAGCAGTACAGAAATTCGGTATTAATAGAAAAAAAAGATAACAAACATCCTGTCATGAGCTTTCTTTTTTTATAAAAATCAGGGGGAGTTATGAAATCTGGCATAGTCATGGGAATTCCATTTACAATTATTATAATTAGCCTACCAGGGATTTAATTAGACATTACTTTACGGGTGACTCGGAGTCTGTCCGCTCATGTAATCCACTATTGATGTAAGGTTATTTTAAGTCAAGGGTTGTAACAAAATATTCATTTTGCATGATTTTCTATCAGTTTTTTTGAACTATATCGCATAGTAAACCCCTTTTTTTGTTACATATTTGTCTACTTCACCGAGTGATTAAAGGGGGGAGAATAAGTATTGTTCCGTCAACACGAAGAAAAATCCTGAATAATAAATGGAACAGGTATGACTGAAATGGTGGCTTTAGCAAAGGTATTTGCAGACCACTCCCAAACGCTGAGTTAGTGATGGCCATGATGCCTCACCTATGGCACCGTCGGAAACTTGCGACCTTAAATGCCCAAATTTAGCAGCTCTTATCGATACTTAAACAGGCTTTAGTGGACTGTTACTGCGAAGGTGTAATCTTAAGTTGATCAGCGTCAGGCCTGACTGGGTCCGAAATGTCGTCTGTTATGTCTGCAAGCATTGTTACCGGAACAGAGGCGATAAGTGGCCTCTGTTTCGGCGGCCAGATTAACTCTGCCATTACCATTCAGCTCCAAACCGTCCCGCCGACGGTTTCTTAACAGCATCATGGTCAACATTATTGCTTAAGGAACAATAATCCACCTCTACGCCAGCCCATTACCGACCGCAGGCGGTCAGCGACTTATCCAGCGCGCCCACCAGCCAGTCGATGTCGCTCTCCTGGAAGGCTAACGGCGGGCGCAGCTTCAGCACGTTGCCATAAGGCCCGGCAACCGAGGTAAGGACATGGTTTTCACGCAGCCTCTCGGTGACGTCCAGTGCCAGCTGTTTGTACGGCGTCTTACTGCGCTTATCCGTCACCAGTTCAAAGCCAATAAACAGACCCGCTCCGCGCACATCGCCCACGCACTCATATTTATCCTTAAGCGTTAACAGCGCAGCCAGCAGCTTCTCGCCCACCGTGCGGCTGTGTTCCTGCAGGCCTTCATCCTTGATCACCGTTAGCACCGCCTGCGCCGCTGCCATCGCGACCGGATTACCACCAAACGTGTTGAAATAGGGGATATCGTCGCTGAACGCGGCAAGAACGTCGCTTTTTGCCAGCAGAGCAGAAACCGGGATGCCATTGCCCATGGGCTTTCCTGTGGTCACCACATCCGGCACCACGCCATGGCGGGCGAAGCCCCAGAACGCCTCGCCGGTGCGGGCAAAGCCGGGCTGCACTTCGTCGGCAATAAAAATACCGCCATTTTTATGCACCACCTCCACCGCTTTCTGCAGAAAACCTTTCGGTCCCGGCAGCACGCCGTCAGAGGAGAAAATCGAGTCGGCAAGAAAGCCGGCAAATTTGATGCCGTGGGCCGCCATATCGTCAATTTGCTTCTGTATTTCATTGGCAAACCACTCGCCCAAATCGGGCGCATCCACGCGATAGCGATCCGGTGGAGGAACCAGGCGCGTGGTGGCGGCCAGCGGCTGGCCCGAGCCCAGTGCGGGGGAGACGCCGGAGGTCAGGTCGCTGGTGCCGTGGTAGGCTTCCTGGGTGACGATAATGCCGGTGCCGCCGCTCCAGGCACGCGCGATGCGTATGGCCAGATCGTTCGCTTCCGAACCGGTACACATATACATGGCGCGGTCGATTTCAGCGGGAAGGGTGGCCAGCAGCGCTTCGGAGTAGTCAAGAATGCGCTCGTGCAGATAGCGCGTATGGGTATTTAGCTGCTGCATCTGCTGACAGACCGCATCGATAACCGCAGGATGGCAGTGTCCAATGCTGGCGACGTTATTGTATACGTCGAGGTATTTGTCACCTGCCGCATCCCACAGATACTGCCCCTCGCCCCGCACCAGATGTACCGGCTTACGGTAGAACAGACGATAGGACTCGCCCAGTACCCGGCTGCGCTTGTCAGTCAGCTTGCGAACATCAGCATCCAGCCCGGCGGCATGTTCGGCGCGAAAGCTGTTGGTATCCATAATGGTTGAACGTGTAGCCATGATCACTCCCGTTGCGATGAAGGATTACGATGGGCAGCAGCAGCCCGCTTGCGTTTATCATGGCAACTTTCAGTAAAAATGCAACAAAATACACAAATGCAATAAAATACACATGCACGTACCTCCATTGTCGGTTAGGCTATGCCCAGTCCAACGGCTAAAGGAGACAGATATGCTACAGGAAACGCGCCTGCACCGGATCCGTGCGCTACTGGCGACGCTGGGTCACGTCAGTACCGAGCGGATCATCAGGGAGCTGGGCATCTCACGCGAAACGGCCAGGCGGGACATTATCGCACTGGAAGCGCTGGGCGTCGCACGGCGCGTGCATGGCGGGTTAATGGCGCTGAATGCCGAACCGGAAGCGCCTCTGGTAGTGCGCAGCGAAGTTAAGGCCCGGGAGAAGCGGGCTATCGCCCGTGCGGCGGCGCGACGACTAAAGCCTGGCCAGACGCTGTTTCTGGATGCGGGTAGCACTACCACCATGCTGGCTGAGGAGCTGCGCACCCTCTCCGGGCTGACGGTGGTCACCAACAGCCTGAATGCGGCGCTGAAACTCTGCGCCGCCGGGGAGCATGAAACGCTGAATAACAGCATCATCCTGCTGGGCGGCAGTATGCTGGCCGGGGCGCAGGAGACGCGCGGCGATCTGACGGTGGGGGAAATTTATCGCTACCGGGCCGACGTGGCGATGCTGTCGCCGGTGGGCATTGACGGCAGGGGCGGTGCCACCAGTTTTTATCCGCATGAGGCGGCCATTGCCCGCGCGATGGTACAACAGGCCGATCAGCTTATTTTGCTGGCCGACAGCAGCAAACTCGGCCTCACCAGCCGGATCAACTATGCCACGCCCGGTCAGGTCAGCGCCTTAATCACCGACGGCGCGGCCGCAGAGCATCCCGCATTTTCCCTTATTGAGAAATCGCTGCCGGAGGTGGTGCTGGCCCCGGCCACCAGCCGCTGATGCCCGGGCGCACGCATTGCTGACCGCCGCGGGTACACAGTGCCGACCACCGCTGGCGGCGCAGCGGACTTAGCCTCGCAGCCGCCGGGGATGCGTATAGACCGTGGCGCGGCCAGGCTTGCTAAAACCCACCAGCGTCAGGTTGCTGCGTTCCGCGACCTCGACGGCGAGTTTGGTTGCGGCGGAGACGGCGAAAAGAATTTCCACGCCGCACATCGCCGATTTCTGCACCATCTCATAGCTTGCCCGACTGGAAACCAGCACCGCGCCCTGCTGCCAGTCTGGCCGCTGGCTGCGCAATCCCAGCAGCTTATCCAGCGCGACGTGCCTTCCCACATCCTCACAGCCGCCGGAAAGCTCTCCGTCCGGCCTGATCCAGGCCGCAGCATGCGTACAGCCGGTCAGTTGCCCAACGGGCTGAAAGCGTTTTAGCTGGTCCAGCGCCTTATCAAGCTGGTTGAGATCGAAGGTCTGACTGAACGGCAGCGGCTGGAGCGGTTTGCCGATTTCGGCAAGCTGTTCAACGCCGCATACGCCGCAGCCGGTGCGGCCCGCCATCGCCCGGCGCTGCGCCTTCAGACCCATAAAGCGGCGGCTGGAGAGCTCAATCTGCACCTCAATACCGCCGCAGGAAGGCTGGATATCCATCCCATAGATATCTGCTGGCGAATCAATAATGCCCTCAGAGAGCGAGAAGCCCAGCGCAAAAGCTTCCAGATCCTTTGGCGTAGCCATCATCACCACGTGCGAAATGCCGTTATAGACCAGCGCCACCGGCACCTCGTCTGCCAGCCAGTCCTCCTTTGCGCTCTCCAGCGCCATGCGTTGCCACACCTTCACCTGGCTCAGCCCGACGGCCTCATCCAGAGCCGGATTACCGTCACCCGCTTTATTCATCAGAAAATCACCCATGGCTCACGCTGACCCTTTCCGCTTTGCAATTCACCTCTGACCCCATAGCATGCGGATCGCTGATAAGATTCTGAACCCCCGGGCGAAGCACTGCAAGCGCCCGGATCTTATCCGTCATAACAGTCTCTGTTTGATAGTGAAGCGTTATAAAAGCGAGTGAAACGATGAAGTGGAGGAGACCGGGGGCTATAATTTTGAGCAGAAGCCTGTAATCTGGGCTTCTGTCCTGAGTCTGGTGCTATTGCAGGCAGCAGCACCCTTATCCGGCGGACCTTTTTATCGCCGGGGCTGAACACCCTATCCGCGCTGTTGGTATGCCGTTGGCGGATAGCTGCACCGTCGAAAAACAGGAAAAAACCCTGATGAATATTCGCATAATCCCGAACGAGAGGCTGGCAGACCACGAGCAAAATAGGGCAGAGGCCATCCCGCCGCTGCTTTTTCCCCGGCTGAAAAACTTATACAGCCGCCGCGCCGCGCGACTCCGGCAGCTGGCGAAGAAAAACCCGCTGGGCGATTACCTGCGCTTCGCCGCTGTCATCGCCAGCGCCCAGGAAATCGTACTCTACGATCACCCGCTGCGGCTGGATCTGCATGCAAGGCTGACCGAAACCGCCGCAGGCGGTAAGCCTCCGTTGGATATCCACCAGCTGCCGCGCGATGCACACTGGCAGCGGCTCCTGCATTCGCTGATTGCCGAAATGAAGCCCGAAATGAGCGAGCAGGCGCTGGCCGTGCTGGAGAACCTGGAGAAGGCCTCTGCCCAGGAGCTGGAAACCATGGCCTCGGCGCTGTTTGCTAATGAGTTCTCAAAGGTGAGCAGCGATACATCGCCGTTTATCTGGGCCGCGCTATCACTCTACTGGGCGCAGATGGCAGCGCTGATCCCGGGCAAGGCGCGCGCCGAACAGGGTGAACAGCGGCAGTTTTGCCCGGTCTGCGCCAGCGTACCGGTGACCAGCGTGATCCATCTGGACCCCGGGCAGGGTGGCGTACGCTATCTGCACTGCAATCTGTGCGAAAGTGAGTGGCATGTCCCCCAGGGCAAATGCAGCAACTGTGAGCACACCCGCGACCTGAGCCACTGGTCGCTGGAGGGTGAAGCCGGCGCGGTTCAGGCAGAGAGCTGCGGCGACTGCGGCACCTGGCTGAAGATGTTCTTCCAGCAGAAAGATCCGGCGGTAGAAGCGGTCGCGGACGATCTGGCTACGCTGGTACTGGATGCGCGTATGGAGCAGGAAGGCTTTGCCCGCAGCAGTCTGAATCCCTTTCTGTTCCCAGGCGAGTAAGCGCAATAATGGGCGGGAAAGGTCACTCTCCCGCCGATCAAAACCGTTCCGGGCCGATTTTCCAGGGCCCGTTCATAAGAGGAGGTGGGATGAAATTAATCGGCAGCTACGCCAGCCCGTTTGTCCGTAAAATTTCGGTGATTATGCTGGAAAAAGGCATTACCTTTGAGTTTGCTAATCAATCGCCCTGGACGGATGACAGCCCGGTACCGACCTACAATCCGCTGGGTAAGATCCCGGTGCTGGTCACCGGCCCGGAGGAGTACTGGTACGACTCCTCTGTGATTGCCGCTTATCTCGAACAGCTGGATATCGCGCCTGCGCTGATCCCGCGTGACAGGCTGGCGGCGATGAAGGTGCTTCAGCTACAGGCGCTGGCGGACGGCATCGGCGACGCGGCAGTGCTGCTGGTGCGTGAAGGGATGCGCCCGGCGGATAAACAGCTGGAGAGCGAGCTGGTGCGCCAGCGCGGCAAAATTCTGCGCGGCCTGGACGCGCTGGAAAAAGCCGCAGCCGGGGGTAAAGTGCTGAACGGTGACGCCATCAATCTGGCGGATATCGCCACTGGCTGCCTGCTCGGCTATCTGAACTTCCGCCGCGTGGTGCCAGACTGGTGCGTTAACCGTCCGGCACTGGTAAAACTGGCAGAGAAACTCTTTACCCGCGAGAGCTTTGCCCGCACGGTGCCGCCTGCACCCTGAACACATTGTTTTATGACAGGCCTGCCATCACGCAGGCTTTCACCTACTGACGGCCTGCTTCGCAGGCCCACAGACTGGCCCTCCCTCTGCTGCGGAAAACACTATTTTTCCGTAATTTGAACCTCGCTCGCACTTCTGCCCTTTCGTCGTGACCACCTCCCGCCTTTTTGATTCGCCACAATAAAACCACACAACCTGTGTGTGATAGTTAGCAGAATTATCATTCTTCTCACCCTTCAAAAGAGTGCAACAGAGAGACAGGAGCAGCTATGGGATTTCTCAGGAAAGAGACTGTATGCAGGTGGTTCAAAGGGTGGCGCGGTATGCTGCTGGTTTTATCAGGCATTGTTATCATCCTGCTGGTCGTCGCCGGGGGCGTCACCGTGCTGCATAAGACCAGCGATACGGCCTTTTGCGTCTCCTGCCACAGTATGGAAAGGCCGCTGGCGGAATATCAGGGCAGCGTACACTATCAGAATCACGCCGGGATACGCGCCAGCTGCGCTAACTGCCATATCCCCAGCCAGCCCGTCGACTATCTGTTAACCAAGATTGCCGCCGTTAAGGATGTTTACGGTGAAGTCACCGGCACCCTTGATACCGAAGAAAAATACAACGCCAAAAAACTGGCCATGGCCGAGTCGGTGTGGAAAACGATGAAAGCCAGTGACTCTGCGACCTGCCGCAGCTGCCATAGCTTTGAGGCGATGGATATCCTTGCCCAGCAGCCGGACGCGAGAAAGGCGCATCCCGTCGCCATCAGGAGCGGGGAAACCTGTATTGACTGCCATCGCGGCGTCGCCCATATCCTGCCGGATATGCGCGCCAGCAACGCCTCAGGCGCAAGCCAGCTGATCGCCGCCGCCGGGGTTAGCGTTGATAACGGGATGCTCTACAGCGTGCAGACTCAGCCCTTCGCCCTGCAGCCCGTGGCCGGGATGCCCGCTGGCACCCTGTTTCCGGCGGCACCGCTGACCGTTCTGCGTCGGGATCAGGGTAAGGTAGAAGCGCGTCTCAGCGGCTGGCAGCAGCAGGACGTTCCCACCCTTATCTACGCCGCTCCCGGCAAGCGCATTATCAGTGCGGTCATTGAGGAAGATACCTCCAGCCATATAAACATTCTTGCTTCCCGGACGGACGCGCAGACCGGCACGGTCTGGCAGCAGGTTTCACTTGATATCTGGCTCCCTCCCGGCGCACTGATTGATGACCAGCAGAAAATCTGGCAGTACGCCTCCGGCCTGATGTCCGCTAACTGTACCGGCTGTCATGGCCTGACCCCATCGAACCACTTTACGGCTAATCAGTGGATTGGCGTGATGAAAGGGATGGCGGCGCGCACCTCTCTGGATAAGGAGCAGCTACGAGTGGTTACCCTTTACGTGCAGAACCACGCCAGTGATATGCCGCCTCCGGATCTGCTGCCTTCAAAAGGAACTGAAGATGAAAAATAATCCGTTTTCACCCCTTTCGCGTCGCCGCTTTTTACAGGCTGGCGGTGCGCTGCTGGCCGCCAGCTCGCTCGACCTGCTTTATATGAAATCGGCCGTCGCGCAGGCCGTCAGCCAGGCCATGCCGCTCTTTAGCGCGCTGCGTCCGGCGAGCAAAGGGATCCTCACTGCTGCCCACTGGGGCGCATTTGAAGCCATCGTCGATCAGGGTCGGATGGTCAGCGTTCAACCGGTGCAGGATGACCCGTCACCCAATGAGCTGATCGAGATGGCGCCCTGGCAGGTTCATGCCGACAACCGCATCAAATACCCGATGGTGCGTAAAAGCTGGCTGGAACAGGGGCCGGGCGGGGGACGCGACCTGCGTGGGCGCGACGAGTGGGTCAGGGTCAGCTGGGATAAAGCGATTTCACTGGTCAGCAACGATATTCGCCGCCTGCAAAAGGCGTATGGCCCCTCCGCGATTTACGCTGGCTCCTACGGCTGGAAAAGCACCGGTACGCTGCATAACAGCCGGGCACTGCTGGGACGAATGATGAACCTCGCCGGGGGCTTTCTCGGCTACAGCGGCGACTACTCCACCGGCGCAGCCCAGGTGATTATGTCGCACGTCGTCGGCTCCATGGAGGTTTACGAACAGCAAACCAGCTGGCCCAACGTGGTTGCTCACGCCGAGCTGGTGGTGCTCTGGGGGTGTAACCCGCAGACCACGCTGAAAAATAGCTGGAACGTGCCGGATCACGTGGGGCTGGAGGGCATTGAGGCGCTGGCGAAAAAAGGTACCCGGGTCATCTCCGTCGATCCCATCTATACGCCAACCGCGAAGACGCTTAATGCGGAGTGGATTGCGCCAGAGGCCTACACCGACGCGGCGATGATCCTCGGGATTGCCCATACGCTGCTAACGGAAAAACGCCACGACGAGGCCTTTCTCAAGCGCTATACCGTCGGGTTCGACAAGTTTCGCGCCTGTCTGCTGGGTGAAAGCGATGGCACGGCGAAAAGCGCCGACTGGGCGAGTGAAATTTGTGGCGTGGAGGCTGAGAAACTGCGCGCTCTGGCGCGTGAGATGGTCAGTAAACGCACCATGATTATGGCGGGCTGGGGCATTCAGCGTCAGCATCACGGCGAGCAGCCGCACTGGCTGCTGGTCACGCTGGCGGCGATGATCGGGCAGATCGGGCTGCCCGGAGGCGGATTCGGTTTCAGCTATCACTACTCGTCCGGCGGCAGCCCGACGGCCAGGGGCGGGATCCTCTCCGGGGTGAGCACCGGGAAAGCCCCGGCAAATTCGCCACAGTCTGTCCCCGTTGCACGGATCGCAGACTGTCTTGCCAACCCCGGAAAACACATCCAGTTCAACGGCAAAGACATTACCTATCCCGATGTGAAAATGGTCTACGTCGCCGGGGGCAATCCGTTCCACCATCATCAGGATACCAATAATTTACTCAGCGCCTGGCAGCACCCGGAAACCATCGTGGTACATGAGCCCTACTGGACCGCCACCGCGAAGCATGCCGATATTGTTCTCCCCTGCACCACCAGCTATGAGCGTAACGATATGGATATGGGCGGTGATTACTCACAGCTGTATGTTTTCCCGATGCATCAGTGCGTTCCCCCCCAGCATGAGGCGCGCAACGATTACGATATCTTTCTGGCCATCGCCGCCCAGCTCGGCGTGGAGGAGGCTTTCTCCGAAGGTCGGGATGAGATGCTGTGGTTAAAGTCACTTTATGACAATATGAAAGCCCAGGCCAGGAACGCGGGCGTACCGCTGCCGCCCTTCAGCGAGTTCTGGCAGTCTGGCAACTACATTCGCTTTCCGGTGCCGGAAGAGAATAAAAACTGGGTGCGTTTCGCTGACTTCCGCGAAGACCCCCTGCTGAATCCGCTCGGTACGCCAAGCGGGAAAATAGAAATTTTCTCGCGCACCGTGGCGGAGATGAACTATGCGGACTGCCCCGGGCTTCCAGGCTGGCTGCCGCCACACGAGTGGCACGGTAGCGATGCGGCGCGGAAATATCCGCTCTCGCTTAATACCGCCCATCCGGTTAACCGCCTGCATTCACAGCTGGATAACACCCCGCTGCGCAAGAAATATGCTATCGGCGACCGGGAGGCGATTCTTATTAACCCGCAGGATGCTGCGGCAAGGGGCATTCAGTCCGGTGATGTGGTCAGGGCCTTTAACGAGCGGGGGCAGATTCTGGTGGGTGCATCCGTAACCGGGGATATCCGGCCGGGCGTGGTGCGCATCAGCGAGGGAGCCTGGTACGATCCGCTCGACGCGACGCAGCCCAATACGCTATGCAAAAATGGCAACGTTAACTGCCTGACCTTTGATATCGGCTCGTCGCAGCTGGCGCAGGGCAACTGCGGCCACATGGCGCAGCTTGAAATCGAAAAATATCGCGGTGCGGTGCCTGACAATACCGCCCATGCGCTGCCCGCTGGGGTGGTTTAAGGGGTAAATAGCGGCGCCAGTTGCTATTATCCTGACAACCGCTTTCCCCTGGCCCGAAGAGATCCTGGTTCTGGCCGTTTTAGGCCAGCCAGGCGGACTTTAGCCATCTTTAATAAGGAAGAGTCACTATGCAGCGCTGCGGCTGGGTAACACCGGATCCTCTCTATCTTGATTATCACGATCGTGAATGGGGCGTTCCTCTGACTGATACCCGCTCGCTGTTTGAGATGCTATGTCTTGAGGGGCAAATGGCCGGGCTGTCATGGCTTACCGTGCTAAAGAAGCGGGAGAACTACCGCCGCGCTTTCCACCAGTTTGATCCTCAGGCGGTGGCGCTGATGGAGGAAGACGAGGTGGAGAGGCTGATGCAGGAGAGCGGCATTATTCGTCATCGCGGCAAAATTAACGCAATTATCGCCAATGCCCGCGCACTGCTGACGATGGAAGCGCAGGGAGAGGCGTTTAGCGCCTTTATCTGGGGGTTTGTAGATAATCAGCCGCAGATCCAACGCTATGACGACCATCGGGCTGCGCCCTCCTTCAGCCCGGTTTCTGACAGCCTGTCAAAGCAGCTGAAGAAGAGAGGATTCAAATTTGTGGGCACGACCACCTGTTACTCATTTATGCAGGCCTGCGGGCTGATCAACGACCATACCACCGGCTGCTTTTGTCATCCCGATAATCTCAGGTAGCGCATCCTTACATTTTCAGAAGATTAAACCGTTTTATTCTCACATTTCCCGTTCATAATCGGCGTTTTACAGGCCATATGGCCTGCCGCTGTGTTTTGAGAGAGAAAGAAAATGAAAAAGCGTTATATTACCCTCGCTCTGGTTTTGAGCGGCACACTTGCCCTGTCGGGCTGTACCACTAACCCTTACACCGGCGAGCGTGAAGCAGGGAAATCCGGCGTGGGTGCCGGTCTGGGCGCCGCATTAGGCGCGGGCGTCGGCATGCTCTCCTCATCGAAAAAGGATCGCGGTAAAGGCGCACTGATTGGCGCTGCAGCCGGTGCAGCGCTGGGAGGCGGCGCAGGCTACTATATGGATGTGCAGGAAGCCAAGCTTCGCGACAAGATGCGCGGAACCGGCGTCAGCGTGACCCGTCAGGGCGATAATATCGTGCTGAACATGCCAAATAACGTCACCTTTGACAGCAGCAGCAGCACCCTGAAACCGGCCGGAGCCAACACCCTGACCGGCGTTGCCATGGTACTGAAGGAGTATCCAAAAACGGCGGTAAACGTGGCGGGCTACACCGACAGCACCGGATCGCGTCAGCTGAATATGACGCTCTCCCAGCAGCGCGCAGACAGCGTAGCCAGCTCGCTGATCACCCAGGGCGTTGCCGCCAGCCGTCTCCGCACTATTGGCCGGGGGCCGGATAACCCTGTTGCGTCCAACAGCAGTGCTGATGGCAAGGCGCAGAATCGCCGGGTAGAGATTACGCTCAGCCCGCTGCAGTAATCTTTGCAAACCGGGCCGCTCCGCTATGGCCCGGTTCTCGGTTCCCCGCTGTACTTTTTCTGACCTTTATCCCCGCGCTGCTCAGGCTCCGTCACCACAGACTGACGCAGAGAGATGGGCGGGATACCGCTTATGCTTTATGATGACCCGCTCACACTGCCTTTATCCGAACTACAGTAGATAAATCGCATCGATAAAAGCTGAGGCCAGGCTTGTTATACCCTAACGCCAAAGGACCGCCATGAACCGTAAGGCCGCACGCGCTACTATCAGCGACGTTGCCAGCGCTGCTAAAACCGGGAAAACCAGCGTCTCGCGCTATCTGAACGGTGAACAGCACGCCCTCTCCCCCGATTTAAAACAGCGGATAGAAGCTGCTATCGCTGAACTGAACTACCGGCCAAGCCAGATGGCGCGGGGCTTAAAGCGTGGCCGCACCCGCCTAATCGGGCTGATTATCGCCGACATTACCAACCCCTATTCCATTGACGTGATGAACGGCATTGAAGCCGCCTGCCGGGCGCAGGGCTTTACGCTGCTGATGTGCAATACCAATAACGAAGTGGATCAGGAGCAGCACTATCTGAATCTGCTGAGCAGCTATCAGGTCGAGGGGATTGTGGTCAACGCGGTCGGCATGCGCGAAGAGGCGCTAAATCACCTTCAGCAATCCCTGCTACCGATGGTCCTGATTGACCGCAAAATTCCTGACTTTGACTGTGACGTGGTCGGTCTGGATAACGCCGGGGCGGCCGCCATGGCTACCGAACACCTGATTGCCGGTGGCTTCAGAACGGTACTGTTTGTGACCGAGCCGCTCGGCATGGTCAATACCCGCCATGAACGTCTGCTGGCCTTTAAACAGACGCTGTCCCGCTATGCAGATTGCCAGGCAGAACAGGCCGAAGTCGCGCTCGGTGATGCAGCCGCGCTTGACCGGGTGCTGGGGGATTTCTATCAGCGCCACTCGACCCATCGCTGCGCCGTGATGGTGGTAAACGGGGCATTAACTCTCCAGGTCGCCCGCTCAATGAAGCGCCTGGGGCTGAACTGGGGTGAACAACTGGGGCTGCTGGGCTTTGATGAGCTGGAGTGGGCCGAGCTGGCCGGCGTAGGTATCACCACGCTGAAACAGCCTACCTGGCAAATCGGCTATACCGCACTGGAAATGGTGATACACCGTATAGAGGGTGATACGCGCACGCCCCAGGAGCGGGTTTATCCCGGCGAGCTGATTATTCGCGGCTCCACGAAATAGGTTCACGACTTCCGATGTCATTACAGGTGGGCGCTACGGCGCTTGCCATAGCCGTGCATTAACATCAGGTGGTTTCACGTACTGATATTTCTGATCCAGCCTTTCCTGCGCATATTCTCGCTACACTTGTCTTTTATACAGTCCGGGTTACCGGAGTAAGAGCCAAATGACAGGCCATCCTCTTCCATTTCTAAACGTGCGCAAACGCTATGCATCGCATCACTGACGACATTATCTATTACAAACTTCTTCACTCCTAACCGCGATGCCGCATCTGTGGCGGCATAGTGTAAAAGGTGGCTAATGCCTTTATTTTGCATATTCTCTGGCATAAAAATATCGCTGTATCCTAGTGTCGAATCGCCATGATGTTCCGGATCTTCGTTGGAAATATACATCACCTGACTCAATCCTTTTTTTTGTTTTTCATCACCCATTTTTATGGTTAACGTTATTTGCCGATCGCTATCTTTTTTATTATCACGATGAATATCGACAGAGCCATATTCGGGGTGACGAAAGCTAAAGGTACTGGCAAAAAGCTTCTTTTCCTCCGGCGAGACATTGTGCACATTATTTGTGGAACAGGATGGCGTACGGGCAACAGACAACCCTTGCTGCTTCAACGGGTTTACATATGTGGGCCGGGCCATTTCATCTAAGGCATTATCCTCAGGATGATTCGAGGGATTGCAGCAAAGCTGCCGTAAAATCTGTGAAGCCAAAGGCATGTCGTTTCCCCTAATATCTCTTTCATTATCTAAACCCACCGGACCTGCCTGTCGCACCCTCGTCGGATTCGCAATAGTTAACAAGAGGAGCGTTATTTCCTCTGACAGTGAGTGTCCTTAACCTCTCAATGGTTCCAGTCGTTTATGCTCATCGCACTGCGGGTGTCGATGCGCGAGCAGAGGCGCAGGAAATGGATTCACGCCGTGCGCCATCATGCTTCGCAGTGGAAGGCCGCTTTCCCGACGCGTTTCATTTTTTCTTAAACATCCTGACGTATAGGTTTGGTTTAGTATTGTTCTGATAGTCTTGCTGAGCGTCAATAATAAGTCCAGAGAGGAAACTATGTTTAATAAAATAGCCGACGAACCCCCGTCGGGATTGGTCATCCACGGCTGATTATCCTCTGCACCTTAATAGTGTCAGTAGAGATAATCGGCACATAACTTCCCCGCAACCGGGGTAGTGATTATCTTTATTTCGATGCTGTTATATCGAGGTGCATTATGCTTTTCAAAATTCCTGCGTTACCTGTTATCTCCGCTCACTGGAGCGATACGCGCCTGCCTGTCCTGTCGGATTCAGACGTGATCTCATTCACTGTGCTGATAACGCCTGTTATCTCCAGAATATCAAAGACATATCGTAACCTGAAGCACCAGCTCAGGCAGAATCGTCAGCGCGCCATTAAAGCGCATATTGACAGCATTCTTCCCTGATAAGAACGGCCAATCATCGGGTACATCGCTATTCAGAGCCTGGCAATTAACTCGACCTGAAGCTGATGTACCCGGTAGTGCGGTAAATACCTGCGTCTGAGTAAGCCCTGAATTAAACAGGGCTTAGTGAAGTGCGCGCTATTTACCCCAGACAGGCTATGGAATACCTCACCGGGTTATTTTATTCTCTAAGAGCTAATCTACATGCAGCATATAAATAACAGGATACATCCAAAAGGATCTATCTTTAACGATGTTATCGTCATTACGCTCCTCCTTGCGATTACCGGCTTATTTATCTATGCCTGGCAGGGGATGCACGTCGCATTTAATGGCACCTCTCTGCCAGAACTCAGTCAGAATTATAAGGACCTACCCTATTACAGCCTGCGCACCACCATGCGTCTGATGCTGGGATTACTCTACTCGCTGCTTTTTTCCATTGTCTTCGGCGTGCTGGCCGCAAAATTTGTCGCCATGCGCCGCGTGATCCTGCCCTTTGTGAACTTTATGGAGTCCGTCCCGCTCGTGGGTTTTTTAACCTTTACGACGGTTTTTTTTCTTAACCTCTATCCACACAGCGTGATGGGTCTGGAGGGGCTGGCAATCTTCGCCGTTTTTACCGGCCAGGCCTGGAATATGATGCTGACCATGTATCAGACGCTGCGCGTGGTGCCGCACCAGCTGACCGAAGTCACCTCGGCATTTCGCTGTAATCCCTGGCAGCGCTTCTGGCGCCTGGGCTTTCTCTACTCTTTTCCCGGCCTGCTGTGGAATACGATGGTATCCCAGTCTGCCGCCTGGTTTGCGCTGACCGCTTCAGAAATGCTGACTATCGGCAGCCACGATATCAACCTGCCCGGGGTCGGTGCATGGCTGGGGGTCGCGATCGGCAACGGAGACGTTCGCGCCGTTCTCTGGGGCGTATTCGCGCTTATCGTTAATATCGTGGTGCTGGATCAGCTGCTGTTCCGCCCGCTGGTTCGCTTCGCCAGCCAGTTTAAGTATGAAGATGTCTCTTCTGCGCGGCAGCCCTCCTCCTGGTTTTATGACTGTCTGACCCGCTCCGCCACCGGGCAACTGCTGGGGCGTCTGGGCAGCAAATTCTGCCATTTCTGGCTGTTTGTTCTGCCCAAAGCCTGGTATCGGCTCAAACTGCACAGCCTGTTCTCTTTCCTGTCGCTGATGAACTGGTTATGGGCCAGCCTGTGGTATCTGGCTATCGTGGTTGCCTCCCTCTACAGCAGCTACCTGCTATGGCTTTATCTGCCTCTGCAATACCTGCCTGAGTTTCCGGCCTGGATGGGCCTGACCGCCGCCCGCGTAATCAGCGCGATGCTGTTAAGCATTGTGATTTTTACGCCGATTGGCGTCTGGATCGGCCTGCGCCCGCAGCTGGTACGCTTTTTCCAGCCCGTTATCCAGATAATGGCGGCCATTCCGGTAAATGTTTTTTACCCGGTGATCACCGTCATCATTTTGACGTGGCACCAGAGCCTGGACGTCTGGACCATACCGATGATCATGCTCGGCACGCAGTGGTACGTCCTGTTTAACGTGATTGCGGGTACCTCCATGATCCCCAGCCAGATGATGGAGGTCAGCAGAGTATTTCGCGTCGGCGGTCTGATGTGGTGGACCAAATATATCCTGCCCGCCATTTTCCCCTATCTGGTTACGGGGATTATTTCTGCCGCCGGCGGCGCCTGGAATGCCGCGATAGCGGCGGAGGTACTCAACTGGGGAAGCGTCACGCTTAAAACCACGGGTCTGGGAGCCTTTATCTCCACCACCACCGAAGCTGGCCAGAATCCGGAGGCCGCCCTGGGCTGTATCGCCATGTGCCTGATGGTGGCCCTCTGCGTGATTTTTATCTGGCAGCCGCTTTATCGCTATGCCGAGACTCGCTTCAAATTCGACTGATACGTTCAGGAAACTGTTTCTCTGGGAGAGACCCAATGAAAAATTGCCATCTTGTTTTAGAAATCAAAAATGCCTCTAAATCGTTTCAGAAAGATCGGAGCCAGGCGCTTCCGGTGCTGGAAAATATCAATATGGAGGTGGCCGAAAACGAAATCGTCGCCCTGCTGGGTAAGTCAGGATCGGGTAAATCCACCCTGCTGCGCATGATTGCCGGGCTGGTCGATCCCAGCTTTGGCTCTATCGTCTGCAATGACCTGCCGGTAACAGGGCCGTGCCGTGATACCAGTATGGTCTTCCAGACGTTTGCACTCTTTCCCTGGCTGACCGTGTTTGACAACATCGCCTTTGGCCTCCAGGCCCAGGGGCTACCCGTAGATGAGATTGAACGCCGCACGGTAGATATGATTGAGCTGATTGGGCTGTCCGGCTACGCCGCTGCTTATCCAAAGGAGCTGTCCGGCGGGATGCGTCAGAGAATCGGTTTTGCGCGTGCGCTGGCGGTAGAACCTCAGCTACTGTTGCTGGATGAGCCGTTCTCTGCGCTGGATATTTATACCAGCCACAAGCTGCGGCAGGATCTCATTGATCTCTGGGAGCGGCGCCAGATCCAGACCAGGTCGATGGTGCTGGTCACACACGATGTGGAAGAAGCGGTGGCGCTTTGCGATCGTATTTACCTGCTGACCGGCACGCCCGGCACCATAACCGATGTGTTCAACGTTGATGCGTCGCGCGACACGCGCAGCAGAGAAAGCATGCAGCCGATGGTCGACAGGATCAGTGAAATGCTAAATGCGCGAATTGCCGCCGCACAAGTTTAGCCTCTCTGCGGCAGAGGACCAGCCCAGGTCAGGGTCGGCTCTCTGCCCGCCACTTTGCATTATTGATCTTACCCAGCAATGGTGGACACGTGACTAAGTGAGTAAACTCTCAACCAGAGGTGACTCACATGACAAAACCATCAGTATCCAAAGAGCCCCGTAAACAACATACGCCTGAGTTCCGCAGTGAAGCCCTGAAGCTGGCTGAGCGCGAGAGTGAACAGGCGGCAGAGATTGCCCGCCTCAAACGCCAGCTGGCGTAACCGGCTTGATGTGATAAGCATCCGCCAGCAGTTCCGGCAGCGCTGCGACAGCCTGCGTCGTCAGGGCCTGCGGGCGAAGGCTGCACGGAATTTCAGCCCGGTGAGCTATCGTGAACAGGGTCTTCCCGTATCAGAAAACCTGCTGAAGCAGGACTTTTATGCCAGCGGGCCGAACCCGAAATGGTGTGGATACATCACGTACTTACGTACGGATGTTTTGCCAGCCGTGAAATAATGCGCATGACGATGTTTAATTATATTTATTAGTCGCGACTTGATCT
>NZ_JBLREF010000020.1:0-125 GCF_047918655.1 Erwinia sp. PPS120
TGATGCCTGGCAGTTCCCTACTCTCGCATGGGGAGACCCCACACTACCATCGGCGCTACGGCGTTTCACTTCTGAGTTCGGCATGGGGTCAGGTGGGACCACCGCGCTAAAGCCGCCAGGCAAAT
>NZ_JBLREF010000020.1:194-3250 GCF_047918655.1 Erwinia sp. PPS120
CACCAGAACGCTTCTGGTGTTGTAAGGTTAAGTCTCACGGGTCATTAGTACCGGTTAGCTCAACGCATCGCTGCGCTTACACACCCGGCCTATCAACGTCGTCGTCTTCAACGTCCCTTCAGGACTCTCAAGGAGTCAGGGAAGATTCATCTCGAGGCAAGTTTCGCGCTTAGATGCTTTCAGCGCTTATCTTTTCCGCACTTAGCTACCGGGCAATGCCATTGGCATGACAACCCGAACACCAGTGGTGCGTTCACTCCGGTCCTCTCGTACTAGGAGCAACCCCTCTCAATCTTCCAGCGCCCACGGCAGATAGGGACCGAACTGTCTCACGACGTTCTAAACCCAGCTCGCGTACCACTTTAAACGGCGAACAGCCGTACCCTTGGGACCTACTTCAGCCCCAGGATGTGATGAGCCGACATCGAGGTGCCAAACACCGCCGTCGATATGAACTCTTGGGCGGTATCAGCCTGTTATCCCCGGAGTACCTTTTATCCGTTGAGCGATGGCCCTTCCATTCAGAACCACCGGATCACTATGACCTGCTTTCGCACCTGCTCGCGCCGTCACGCTCGCAGTCAAGCCAGCTTATGCCATTGCACTAACCTCACGATGTCCGACCGTGATTAGCTGACCTTCGTGCTCCTCCGTTACTCTTTAGGAGGAGACCGCCCCAGTCAAACTACCCACCAGACACTGTCCCCACGCCAGATTATGGCGCCAGGTTAGAACATCAAACGTTAAAGGGTGGTATTTCAAGGTTGGCTCCACGCAGACTGGCGTCCACGCTTCAAAGCCTCCCACCTATCCTACACATCAAGGCTCAATGTTCAGTGTCAAGCTGTAGTAAAGGTTCACGGGGTCTTTCCGTCTTGCCGCGGGTACACTGCATCTTCACAGCGAGTTCAATTTCACTGAGTCTCGGGTGGAGACAGCCTGGCCATCATTACGCCATTCGTGCAGGTCGGAACTTACCCGACAAGGAATTTCGCTACCTTAGGACCGTTATAGTTACGGCCGCCGTTTACCGGGGCTTCGATCAGGAGCTTCTCTTGCGATAACCCCATCAATTAACCTTCCGGCACCGGGCAGGCGTCACACCGTATACGTCCACTTTCGTGTTTGCACAGTGCTGTGTTTTTAATAAACAGTTGCAGCCAGCTGGTATCTTCGACTGGCTTCAGCTCCGCGAGCAAGTCGCTTCACCTACGCACCAGCGTGCCTTCTCCCGAAGTTACGGCACCATTTTGCCTAGTTCCTTCACCCGAGTTCTCTCAAGCGCCTTGGTATTCTCTACCTGACCACCTGTGTCGGTTTGGGGTACGATTCGTTGTTACCTGATGCTTAGAGGCTTTTCCTGGAAGCAGGGCATTTGTTACTTCAGCACCGTAGTGCCTCGTCATCACGCCTCAGCCTTAAGGCGTTCCGGATTTACCTGGAACACCAGCCTACACGCTTAAACCGGGACAACCGTCGCCCGGCTAACATAGCCTTCTCCGTCCCCCCTTCGCAGTAACACCGAGTACAGGAATATTAACCTGTTTCCCATCGACTACGCCTTTCGGCCTCGCCTTAGGGGTCGACTCACCCTGCCCCGATTAACGTTGGACAGGAACCCTTGGTCTTCCGGCGAGCGGGCTTTTCACCCGCTTTATCGTTACTCATGTCAGCATTCGCACTTCTGATACCTCCAGCAGACCTCACAGTCCACCTTCAACGGCTTACAGAACGCTCCCCTACCCAACAACACTTGCGTGTCGCTGCCGCAGCTTCGGTGCATGGTTTAGCCCCGTTACATCTTCCGCGCAGGCCGACTCGACCAGTGAGCTATTACGCTTTCTTTAAATGATGGCTGCTTCTAAGCCAACATCCTGGCTGTCTGTGCCTTCCCACATCGTTTCCCACTTAACCATGACTTTGGGACCTTAGCTGGCGGTCTGGGTTGTTTCCCTCTTCACGACGGACGTTAGCACCCGCCGTGTGTCTCCCGTGATAACATTCTCCGGTATTCGCAGTTTGCATCGGGTTGGTAAGCCGGGATGGCCCCCTAGCCGAAACAGTGCTCTACCCCCGGAGATGAGTTCACGAGGCGCTACCTAAATAGCTTTCGGGGAGAACCAGCTATCTCCCGGTTTGATTGGCCTTTCACCCCCAGCCACAGGTCATCCGCTAATTTTTCAACATTAGTCGGTTCGGTCCTCCAGTTAGTGTTACCCAACCTTCAACCTGCCCATGGCTAGATCACCGGGTTTCGGGTCTATACCCTGCAACTTAACGCCCAGTTAAGACTCGGTTTCCCTGCGGCTCCCCTATACGGTTAACCTTGCTACAGAATATAAGTCGCTGACCCATTATACAAAAGGTACGCAGTCACACCACGAAGGTGCTCCCACTGCTTGTACGTACACGGTTTCAGGTTCTGTTTCACTCCCCTCGCCGGGGTTCTTTTCGCCTTTCCCTCACGGTACTGGTTCACTATCGGTCAGTCAGGAGTATTTAGCCTTGGAGGATGGTCCCCCCATATTCAGACAGGATATCACGTGTCCCGCCCTACTCTTCGAACTCACAGCAGGTGCATCTTTGTGTACGGGAGTGTCACCCTGTACCCTGCGACTTTCCAGACGCTTCCACTGATGCACAAACTGATTCAGGTTCTGGGCTCCTCCCCGTTCGCTCGCCGCTACTGGGGGAATCTCGGTTGATTTCTTTTCCTCGGGGTACTTAGATGTTTCAGTTCCCCCGGTTCGCCTCGCAACACTATGTATTCATGTTGCGATAGTGTGTCGGAACACACTGGGTTTCCCCATTCGGGTATCGCCGGTTGTTGCGGTTCATATCACCTTACCGGCGCTTATCGCAGATTAGCACGCCCTTCATCGCCTCTGACTGCCAGGGCATCCACCGTGTACGCTTAGTCACTTAACCTCACAACCCACAAGCGTCCCATGTCCGGAATGGCTGCGTATAAAGAATGCCGCGTTGCACGGTGCTCGCAGTGCTCATGAACGTACAGTTCACTCCGCCTGCTGCGCGCCGCGGCGCCTTGCCTTCTT
>NZ_JBLREF010000021.1:0-159476 GCF_047918655.1 Erwinia sp. PPS120
AATTTGATGGCGGAGGAGGAGAGATTCGAACTCTCGAACGGTTTCCCGTCGCCGGTTTTCAAGACCGGTGCCTTCAGCCACTCGGCCACCCCTCCGCAATGAGGCGCACTATAAACATCCGCCCCGACGATGTAAAGCAGGTTTTAATTCAGTTGCTTTAAAAACAGGCAATTGATTTTTATTTGCCGTTAAAACCACCAGGGTGCGCGCTAAATCAGCACCTAATTGTGCAGGCTGGTTCGCTTTTCCCACTTTAGCCCTGACTCCGACACGGCGGCCAGATTGCAGCCCTGTTCCAGACATCAGACATCAGACATCAGACATCAGACATCAGACATCAGACATCAGACATCAGACATCAGACATCAGACAGCGAAGCTAAACACGATGAGTTCCCGCCCTGGGTTTTATTTTTTACCCGGAAAATTTGTTACACTGACCGCCGATCAACCACAGAGAGGTCACAGGGTGTTTTTTGAGGGTAAAGAAATTGAGCGCGATGCGCAGGGATATCTGAAATCGACGAGTGACTGGCATGAAGCCTTAGCGCCCCTGCTTGCCGCTGAGGAGGCGATTGTACTCACTGAGGCCCACTGGGATGTTATCCGGCTGGTGCGCAGCTTCTATCTGGAGTTCAACACCTCCCCTGCCGTCCGTATGTTGGTAAAAGCGATGGCGAAGGAGTACGGTGAAGAAAAGGGCAACAGCCGTTATCTCTTCCGTCTTTTCCCTCAGGGCCCGGCAAAGCAGGCCACTAAAATAGCGGGCCTGCCAAAACCCGCCAGATGCCTCTGAACCCTGCGCCCGCAGACGTGCGGTGATTAAGTGATGCGGCCGCATACGCGTAATCATTAATTTGTCGTAAACCCGCCGGGCTCGTCGCCCGGCGGGCAGGGTTCAGCAAGGACCTTATCCACGCGTGCGCTGCGTGGGCCCCCGGCTCTCAACCAGGTCAACAACGCCTCAACCCGTTCCTCTTCCCCCCATGCAACCACCTCAACGCTGCCGTCATCCAGATTCTTTGCGTATCCTTTCAGGCCAAGCGCCTTCGCTTCAAGCTGGGTGCTGTATCGGAATCCCACCCCCTGTACCAGGCCATGAACCCAGGCTCGTGTACACACTATCGCCATATTCCCTCCCGTAAAGACGCAGATTGCATTTTTCCGGCTGGCACCGGACAATAAACGCTGTTTTTCTGACTGTAAGCATAGCAAATATGAGTGTTCGTTTAATTCTTGCCAAAGGGCGTGAAAAGTCACTGCTCCGTCGTCATCCCTGGGTTTTTTCCGGCGCGATAGCCAAAATGGAGGGGAAAGCCCAATCGGGCGAAACCATTGATGTCTGTGACAGCCAGGGGAAATGGCTGGCCCGTGCAGCCTGGTCGCCCTCGTCACAAATCCGCGCCCGCGTATGGAGCTGGCAGCAGGATGAAACTATTGACGTCGACTTCTTTGTCCGTCGCCTTAAGGCCGCTCAGCAGCTGCGTAACTGGCTGGCCGCGCGTGACAATCTGGACAGCTATCGCCTGATTGCGGGCGAGTCAGATGGTTTACCGGGTGTCACCATCGATCGTTTTGGCCATTTCCTGGTGCTTCAGCTGCTTTCAGCCGGGGCTGAATACCAGCGCGCTGCCCTGATTTCCGCGTTACAAATCTGCTACCCCAGCTGTGCTGTCTACGATCGTTCCGACGTCAGCGTGCGTAAAAAAGAGGGCCTGCCTCTTACGCAGGGCACGGTGCTGGGCGACACGCCTCCCGACCTGCTGCCGATCACCGAACACGGTATGAAGCTGCTGGTTGATATTCAGACCGGCCATAAAACGGGCTACTATCTCGATCAGCGCGACAGCCGCCTCGCGACGCGTAGCTACGCAAAAGATCGTCGCGTGCTGAACTGCTTCTCCTACACCGGCGGTTTCGCTGTTTCAGCGCTACTGGGAGGCTGTAAGCAGGTCATTAGCGTCGATACCTCTCAGGGTGCGCTGGACGTGGCCCGTCAGAACATCGAACTCAACGGCCTTGACGTATCAAAAGCCGAATTCCTGCGTGACGATGTTTTTAAGCTGCTCAGACGCTATCGCGATGAGGGAGAAAAATTTGATCTTGTCGTAATGGACCCCCCGAAATTCGTTGAGAACAAAAATCAGTTAGCGGGAGCCTGCCGGGGCTATAAAGATATTAATATGCTGGCCATGCAGCTGTTGAATCCGGGCGGTATGTTGCTCACTTTCTCCTGCTCGGGACTGATGCCGACCGAGTTATTTCAGAAAATCATTGCCGATGCCGCGCTCGATGCGCAACGTGACGTTCAGTTTATCGAACAGTTCCGTCAGGCCGCCGACCATCCGGTGATCGCCAGCTACCCGGAAGGAATGTATCTGAAAGGTTTTGCCTGCCACGTGCTGTGACTTGAAAACATGCCCGCTGTCCCCATGTTATTGACAGGGCATTTTTCTCAGGAGGTTACGATGATTGCCAGCAAATTTGGACTTGGTCAGCAGGTGCGGCATCAGCTGCATGGTTTTTTAGGCGTGATAGTTGATGTCGACCCCGAATACTCTCTGGAGGATCAGGCGTTAGATGATACCACCACCAGCGGCTCGCTACGTCGTGCGCCCTGGTACCATGTCGTCATGGAAAACGCAGAGGGGGAAACGGTACACACCTATCTTGCTGAAGCGCAGCTCTCATGGGAACTGCCCGGCGAACACCCCGAACAGCCCTCCATGGACGAGCTGGCTGCCTCTATACGCCAGCAGCTCCAGGCGCCGCGCCTGAGAAATTAATTGTCGGGCTGAAACAGGCATCAGGTCTGATGCCGACACAGGTTTTCTGCCGCTATCCAAAGCCCGCGCTGCGGGCTTTGCTTTTTCCAGACGGACGCGGATCTCCTGTTACGCTTTTTGCAGGCCGAGGCGCGGTATTTCAATTTTGGGACAGCGGTCCATCACCACTTTCAGCCCGGCACTCTCTGCCAGTACCGCGGCTTGTTCATTGATTACCCCAAGCTGAAGCCAGAGCGATTTCGCCCCGATGGCAATGGCCTCCTGAGCCACACCGTAAGCGGCTTCCGAATTGCGGAAAACGTCAACCATATCTACCGGTTCAGGAATATCCTCGAGTTTTGCATAAGCCTTCTGGCCAAGCAGATCCTTCCCTGCAAGCTTCGGACTGACCGGCGTGACCTTATAACCCTGTGAGAGCAGGTAAGCCATTACCGTATAGCTGGCTCGCGCGGGTTTATCACTCGCACCCACCAGCGCAATATGCTGCGTACTGCCTAAAATTTCTGCGATCATTTTATCCTGCATAGCGCCCTCCTCTTTTTTGTCCCCTCTTATTTTATGCCCTTCTCCGTACTCCGTTAATGACCGGGCCGGTTTATTGCGTGTTCTCTCGCCTGAACCGCACTTAGAGTATGTAAAAATGTTAACACTGTGCCATAATGAAAGACTTTGATACATTCACTGTACTCGCATTTCCGCCTGCTGGAGAAAGAATGAAGCTGCGTCTGTCCCTGACAGGGCTACTGGCGATGCTGGTTGCGATAAGCACGCAGGCCACTACCCTGAAGCTTTCGCCTGATATCGATCTGTTGGTTCTGGATGGTCACAAAATATCGGGTTCGTTATTAAAAGGTGCCGAAGGCCTTGAGCTTGAACGTGGTCAGCATCAGTTTTTGTTTCGAGTCGAAAAAAATCTGCAAAAAGGGCCACAGCAGAATGAGATTTGGCTCTCAGCCCCAATGATTGTGACTTTTACCACGGTACATGCCCGTTCGGTTGCTATCCAGCTCCCCTCCCTGACCAGCCCCTCGTTAAGGAAGGCTTTTAACAAAAATGCAGATTTTCAGCTGGTCGATGAAAAAGGGACACTGATTGAGAGTCAGCGTGACCGCCTGAACACCGCAGGCAGTATTGATTTTGAACAGGCCATGGTTATCTACAATCTGAAAGGGAATGTCGCGTCGGTAGCACGTTTTGCCCGCCAGCCGAAGCCTGGCGCAGCGGCAAACGGCAGCCCGGACGATCTCGCCAGCAGTCAACATCCCGGTGGGCGGCTTCTTTATCTCTGGTATCAGCAGGTCGACTCCGCTACGCGCCAGCGATTTATGGTCCTTATGCAGGCACTGCGTACCAGTTGATGTATGCTACCCTGCCGCTTAAAATCGGCAGGTAAAGGGTTATCTCCCTCACCTTAAGTTGTGATATCAGGAAACCGGCATGGAACAAACCACTCGTACTATTCAGGAAAAAAAACATATTGCCCTGGTTGCGCATGACCACTGTAAAACGTCGCTGATGGAGTGGGTCGGTATCCATAAAGCGATACTCAGCGCCCACGCGCTGTACGCCACCGGCACCACGGGTAACCTGGTGCAGCGTGCGACCGGACTGCCGGTAACGGCCATGCTTAGCGGGCCAATGGGCGGCGATCAACAGGTTGGCGCACTGATTGCGGAACTGAAAATCGACGTGCTTTTTTTCTTCTGGGATCCGTTAAACGCCGTACCCCACGATCCGGATGTCAAAGCATTACTGCGCCTGGCAACCGTATGGAATATTCCGGTCGCGACGAATCGCGCGACGGCTGATTTCATCATCCATTCGCCACTTTTTACCCGGCCGGTCGAGATTAGCATCCCCGACTACCAGCGCTACCTGCAGGAGCGCCTGACCTGACCCTGTTGCAGCGGCTATTACCCCGCTGCAGCCATTATGGCTTGCGTAACACCGCCACGCCAAGCTGTCTGAACTCCTCCACAAAAACCGACGGATTATCTTTTTCATACAGCAGCCACGCCTGCTGCTTCGCACGGGTAAGGGCAACGTAGGCCAGTCGCCGCTCTTCGGCATCGGGAAATGCCTCTGGCTGCGGTAGCAACACCTGTTCGATCACCGATTCTCTTGCCTCAGCAGGAAAGCCCTCATTGCCCGCCTGCAGGCCCAGTAAAATCACATAGTCTGCCTGCTGCCCTTTACTGGCATGAATGCTGGTGAAATCTATCTTCAGCCTCGGCCAGCGGGTTTTCGCCTTATCCAGCAGCGGTGGACGCAGGTAATGGTAGCGGGCAAGGATCAAAATCCGCTCATCCGGCGCAGCGTAGCCGCTCATTTTGTCCAGCAATGCCTCCAGCTGTCCTTCCGGCAGCAGTGAAACGGCGCGTTTGCCCCCCTTACTCAGGCTGTTCAGCGGTTTTTTTAGCTGATGAGGATTACGCTGAATAAAGCGGTTTGCAACATCTCCGATGCGTTCGTTAAAACGATAGGTCGTATCAAGAAAGCAGCGATCGCCTTCGCCAAAATGGTGATGAAATGCAGTGGTTAGCGTCATTTCTGCCCCGCAAAACCGATATATTGCCTGCCAGTCATCGCCAACGGCATAGAGCGAGGTCTGTTTGTTTTGCCTTCTCAGTGCGGCCAGCAGCGCGGCACGCTGCGGCGAGATATCCTGAAACTCATCAACCAGAATATGCTTCCAGGGGCTGATGAAACGGCCTTTATTCAGAATATTCACCGCCAGGTGGATCAGGCCAGAGAAGTCCACCGCGCCCTCCTCTTTCAGCGCGCTTTTCCAGGCCTTAACAAGGGGGGCCATAAGTTTTACCCGTTTGGAGAAAACATCACGTATCGCCTCCGGTGCGAATGCAATCATCTCTGCCTGCGCCCCACCGTGCATACGCATTAAGCCCAGCCAGCGTTCCAGCCGGCTCGCCAGCTTTTTAGCCAGTCGATCATCCTGCCAGAACTCCCCTTCGCCAGGCGACCACGCCAGTTCATCCTGTAGCCACTGCCTCCAGCCGTTCGCGTGCGCTTTTTTCTCGCTGCACTGCTGACGCCAAACCGCAAGCAGTAGCTTTTGCCGCTCGGCACTGTCGGTCTCAAGCCTGCTTATCGTCGGCGATTTTTTACTTCCCTGGCTGATGATATTCAGAGCCAGGGAATGAAAAGTTCGGGCCTCTATGCCCTCCGTGTCCAGTCGCGCGCGGATACGATCGTTCATCTCACAAGCAGCCTGATGACCAAAGGCCAGCAGCAGGATTTGCTCTGGCGCAGCCTGCCGCCGCATTAACAGCCATCCCGCGCGCGCGACCAGCACCGAGGTTTTGCCGCTGCCAGCTCCCGCCAGTACCAGCAGTGAATCCTCGCCGTTGACCACTGCCCTAGCCTGAGAAGCATTAAGCGGCGAGGTTTCGACACTGTTGAAAAAGTCAGCATACTGCTCCAGCATTTTTTCTGTCCAGCTGGCATTACGCTGCTGGCGCAGTGCATCGCCGCTTTCCAGCCAGTGCAAACAAAACAGGGCCGCTTCCCGGCAGTTATCAAACTCGTTTAATCGCGTAACGGGCAGCGGTAAAGCGGTAAAGGCTTCTGTAATGACGCTGCGCCAGTCAGCGACATCACTGCGTTTCAGCCATTTGTCCTGCTGTTCAAGGGTGTGAAGTTTTTCGACGAGGCTGGTCAGTACGTCAGCGGCGACCCGGCTCATCTCTTCGCTCCAGAGCTGCCATGCGTGGCTGAGATGATGGTAAAAGCGCTGGGTTTCCTGCCATTCGGTGCCATGCAGCCGCACCACTTTGTCATCCGGCAGGGAGAATTCAAGTTCACCCCAGACCAGACCTCGCTTGCATTTGATGGCTAGCAGTTGATTAAACGGAATAAGGTACTCATGCTTTTCGCCACTGACCTCGACGCCGGCGTGCAGCAGCCGCACCCGATTGTAGGGATGTTGCGCCAGATGTTTACCCAGCGACGTTGCTTTCAGTTCCATGACGAGACCCTGGCTACTGTTGAATTCTCCAGGCGGTAGTTTACCCGGCGGGGGTGTACCGCTCCAGAGTTAAAAAACGGTATAATCAACCTATTATGCTATGCGATTTGTGTTCACCCTAAGGATTGTCCCCATGCGTACTGTTTTAAACATTCTGAACTTTGTTTTAGGTGGCTTTCTCACCACGCTCAGCTGGCTGCTGGCCACGGTATTGAGCGTGGTTTTTATCGTCACTCTGCCGCTGACCCGCTCCTGTTGGGAAATTACCCGGCTTTCACTGGTACCTTTCGGCAACGAAGCGGTACACGTTGACGAGCTGTACCCTGACCGGAAAAGCGCAGTGCTGAACTCGGGCGGGACGCTGCTAAATGTGCTGTGGTTTATTCTTTTCGGCTGGTGGTTATGCGTGATGCATGTTTTGACCGGCATTGCTCAGTGCATCACCCTTATTGGCATTCCTCTGGGTATTGCCAACTTTAAGATTGCCGCTATCGCACTGTGGCCAGTGGGCCGCCGTGTGGTGCCGGTTGAAGTGGCTCAGGCAGCCCGTGAAGCCATCGCCCGCCGTCGTTTTAACTGACCATGCAAATCACGCTTACGCGCGGCCTTCGGCGCTATGCTTACAATAGCGCACTGCTTTATAACCTGCGGATATTTATCGCCCTTGCTGGGACCACCGGCTTACCCTGGTGGTTAAATCAAATTACCTGGACCATTCCGCTAACGCTTGGCGTGGTCGCCGCTGCGCTGGCCGACCTGGACGATCGCCTGAGCGGCAGGTTACGAAACCTGCTGATCACCCTGGTCTGTTTTTGCGTGGCGTCGGTTTCAGTCGAACTTCTCTCCCCCCTGCCCTGGCTGTTTACCGCGGGTCTGGCGGTGTCAACCTGGGGGTTTATTTTGCTGGGAGCGCTTGGTCAGCGCTACGCCACCATTGCTTTTGGTGCCTTACTGATTGCTATCTATACCCTGTTAGGGATCGGTTTGTTCCCACAGTGGTATCTCCAGCCCGTGCTTTTGCTGGTGGGCGCTGCCTGGTACAACCTGTTAACCCTTACCGGCCACGTCATTTTCCCAATCCGTCCGCTACAGGAAAATATGGCCCGATGCTATGAGGGTTTAGCACTCTATCTTGATGCTAAGGCAGGCCTGTTCGATCCTGATGCCGAAGAGGGCGACAGCGATACTTTGATTGAGGTGGCAATGGCAAACAGTCAGCTGGTTGCCACACTGAATCAGGCAAAAATATCAATACAGTCCCGTCTGCGGGGTGACCGGGGCCAGCGTGGGACGCGCCGGACGCTACATTACTATTTTGTGGCTCAGGATATCCATGAACGCGCCAGCTCCTCGCACGTCCAGTATCACGCGCTGCGCCAGGAATATCGCTACAGCGATATTCTTTTCCGCTTTCAGCGCCTGCTATCCATGCAGGCCGGCGCCTGCCGCCAGTTAGCCACCTGCATTTTGATGCGGGAAACCTACCAGCACGATAGCCGGTTTGAGCGGGTGTTTGTTCATCTTCAGGCCGCGCTGGATCGGATAAAGCGCACACAGCCCGCCAGTAGCGAAGTGAAAGCCATGCACTATCTGCTGAACAATTTGCGGGCCGTCGATGCACAACTTGCCACAATTGAATCCGAGCAGCTGCAGGATGCAGGCACGCAAAACCACGACAGCACGCTTTCCAGTGAAGGACTGACGGGCTGGGCCGATATCAGGCTGCGACTAAGTCGCCACCTTTCCCCTGAATCGCCTTTATTCAGACACGCCGTACGCATGTCACTTCTGCTGTGCGCAGGCTATACCTTTATTCAGCTGACCGGGCTTCAGCATGGCTACTGGATACTGCTAACCAGTCTGTTTGTTTGCCAGCCTAACTACAATGCCACCAGGAGACGGCTGGCACTGCGTATTGCGGGCACGGTTATCGGTATCATTATCGGCCTGCCGCTGCTGTGGCTGGTGCCTTCTGTTGAGGGGCAACTGACCCTTATCGTGTTGAGCGGCGTACTGTTTTTCGCTTTCCGTCAGTCTCAGTATGCCCATGCAACTATGTTTATTACCTTACTGGTGCTGTTTTGCTTTAATCTACTGGGGGAGGGATTTGAAGTCGCTCTGCCAAGAATTATTGATACATTGCTCGGCTGCGCGCTCGCCTGGCTGGCCGTTGCCTTTATCTGGCCTGACTGGCGCTTCAGGCGGCTTTCCGCCGTCGCAGAACAGGCGGTAAGCGCCAACTGCCGCTATCTTGATGCCATTCTGGTGCAATATCACCAGGGTAAAGATAATCGTCTTGCTTATCGCATTGCGCGCCGTGATGCGCATAACAGCGACGCCGAGCTGGCATCCGTCGTGTCGGCGATTTCTGCCGAGAAAAATGCGGATATCCCCCTGCGGGAAGCGGCCTTCCGCCTGATGTGTCTGAATCACTCCTTTCTCAGCTACATCTCGGCGCTGGGGGCTCACCGGGAAAAAATTCAGCATCAACAGATGCTCAGGTTACTGGAGGATGCTGTCTGCTATGTTGACGACGTGCTACAGGTTGAAAGCGTTGATGAGATAAAAGCCACAGACGCACTGGCGCGCCTTTCTGAACGAATTGAAACGATGGAAGCCGAACCGGAAACGAAAGAGCCCCTCATTCTGCAACAGGTCGGCTTACTTATTGCGCTCCTACCCGAAATAGCGCTGCTGAAAAAGCAGGTCCTCATTAACAGGATTTAAGGGAATTACCCCCTTCATTGCGAGCACCGGAGCGTCATCCGGTGCCACTGACGCAGTTCTTCTTTAATGTCATCAGGCAGTGCCTGATGATGGCGCCCCAGAATGGCGCCCTGCAGCGCAAAAAGAACGTTAATGCTAAGATTCTTATTACCGGCCCGGAGCTTTAACCAGCTCTCCTTCGCCCCCTGCTCCTTTAACATTTGTACGCTGCAGATCCCCACTCTTCTTAGTTCGAGTTCAATACGTAGGCTCAGATTAGGCAGATCCTTAAGTCTTCGGTTCTGTAAAACCCCTTCCCGATGCTTACGTGCCCCTTGCAGGCAAAGTTTGGACAAAGCGATCAGCTGCTCCTGCTGGCACCAGAGCGCCGGATCCACGCGATAATAATCCAGCGTCACCGGTATTCCTCTTTTGTTAAAACAGAGAGGTTCCATCTGGCGCTCAACCAGATAGGGTTTGGCCTGTTCACAGGCACGCAGGTAAAGTTCCCCCTCCGCGATGAGCGCAAAAACCACTTTCCCCACTGACAGGCTGTAACCGCCAAATTGGCTGCGACTGTGGATATCTCCTAATGCCGCCAGGTCACGCTTGGCCTGCTCAATTTTTACTTTTGAATCATGCATTTCTCTCTCCTTGTGCCTAAGCCGTCCTTACGCAAAAACTTCATTCTTTGCTGCGCTGTAGAAAGTATGCAATGGGCGTTAAGGGTTCAATGAATAATTGCCTGAAAAGACATTTGCATTTCTTTTTTGCGAGGCATTTTCAAAAAATAAGGTTGATCTTTATTCACCCTGCCTATACTGTATATTCATACAGTAACCCTGAGGGCGAAGCCATTATGTATACTCATTCTCTGAAGCCACGCGCTCGCACCGCTGCGTTTAATACGACTCCAGCCTCTGCCGGTGACACACCTCATACAGAGGGCACAACGGGCCTGATCAGCGAACTTACCTACAGTGAGAATCAGCCAGGCATGACGCAAATGCTGTTACTGCCTCTACTGCAGCAGCTTGGTACGCAATCGCGCTGGCAGCTATGGCTAACACCACAGCAAAAATTGAGCCGCAGCTGGCTGCTGCAATCAGGTTTACCGTTGGATAAAGTCATGCAGGTGAGTCAGTCAGGCGCTATAACTACCGTTGAAGCGATGATTAAAGCACTGCAAACCGGCAATTACAGTGTGGTTTTAGGCTGGTTGCCCGGTGAAATTACGCTGGAAGATCGCCTCAGACTTCAGCATGCGGCTTCTGCAGGACACGCTCTGGGATTGATCATGCGGCCCGATCGGGCAAAAATCGCTATCTCCAGACCGTGCAATGGGCTAAAAATTCACTCTACTTTGTATCATTAAGTAAAAATAAGAATTTTCTCATGATTATTTTTCAATAACCCCGCGAACAGCGGCCGATAATGGGCTGACGCGGCGCGACAATGGTTTAGTGCCTCTTAATATCTCTTCTTTTAGGATGAAACCTGTCCACAAATGTGAAAATTTATGTGTGGAAGGAACTTTTTTTGCTGTTGTCGCTCACATCATACTTGTAACTTTGCTGGTACGTTGTAGACTTTACGTCGCCAGGGTGCTCAATAACCACCATTTTTTGGATGAGTCACAATCGAGCTTCATAACCCGGCGAAGGATTTAATCAAAGAGCTAATGAAAGCTCATTGCCTATTTGGATGATAACGAGGCGCAAAAATGAAAAAGACAGCTATCGCAATTGCAGTGGCACTGGCTGGCTTCGCTACCGTAGCGCAGGCCGCCCCGAAAGATAACACCTGGTACACCGGTGCTAAACTGGGCTGGTCTCAGTATCACGACACTGGTTACTACGGTAACGGTTATTCCAACAACGACGGCCCAACTCACGAGAGCCAGCTTGGCGCTGGTGCATTCGGTGGTTATCAGGCTAATCAGTACCTGGGCTTCGAACTGGGTTATGACTGGCTGGGTCGTATGCCTCACAAAGGCAACAACGTAAACGGCGCATTCAAAGCACAGGGCATTCAGCTGGCTGCTAAACTGAGCTACCCAATCGCTGACGATCTGGACGTTTATACACGTCTGGGTGGTATGGTATGGCGTGCAGACTCTACTCAGCAGAATACCCTGACTGGCAATCGTATCAGCGACCACGACACCGGCGTTTCTCCGCTGGCAGCTGTTGGTGTTGAATACGCACTGACCAAAAATTGGGCAACCCGTCTGGACTACCAGTGGGTTAACAACATCGGTGATGCAGGTACCGTTGGTACCCGTCCTGATAACGCTATGCTGAGCGTTGGTGTATCTTACCGTTTTGGTCAGGATGATGCTGCTCCGGCTCCGGCTCCAGCACCTGCTCCGGCTCCAGTTGTTGAAACCAAGCGTTTCACCATGAAGTCTGACGTTCTGTTCACCTTCAACAAGGCAACTCTGAAGCCAGAAGGTCAGCAGGCTCTGGATCAGCTGTACACCCAGCTGAGCTCACTGGATCCTAAAGACGGTTCAGTCGTTGTTCTGGGCTTCACAGACCGCATCGGTTCTGAGCAGTACAACCAGAAACTGTCTGAGAAACGTGCTCAGTCCGTCGTTGACTACCTCGTTTCTAAAGGCATCCCATCTAACAAGATTTCTGCACGCGGTATGGGCGAATCTAACCCAGTTACCGGCAACACCTGTGACAGCGTGAAAGGCCGTAAGGCTCTGATCGACTGCCTGTCTCCGGACCGTCGCGTAGAAATCGAAGTTAAAGGTATCAAAGACGTTGTAACTCAGCCACAGAGCTAAGTTCCTCCTTTGATAAAAAAACCCCGCTCCGGCGGGGTTTTCTTTTATAGCTCTTTGTTGAGCCGCTCTTCCTTCACCCGTCATTCCTGCTTAAAGTCGACTACCGCTTAACAACATTCCCAGCATTAACCCCTTTGCCTGGTTTGCCTGCCTCGTCTGTTTAGACCGCTTTCTCTGCTGCATGAAAGAAGTGACCCTGACCACTCAATGAACGCGCTGGTGCTGGCGTTTAATCTGGCTTACCCAGGATGGCCTTAAGATCCTGTTTGAGAGATGACATCTGGTTAGCGTACTGCTCTTTTCGCTCCGCATCCTCAATCAGCTGCACGATGGTTTCAGAGAGCGTGCTGCTCCTCCGCTGGGCCAGACCCGCCAGCCGCTGCCAGACCAGATATTCCAGATCGATCGACTTTTTACGGGTGTGTTGATGCTCCGCATTAAAATGGCGCTTGCGGCGTGCGCGTATGGTCTGCTTCATTCTGTTTTCGAGCGCAGGATTGATATGCCTGCTTATCCAGATAAGCACATCAACCGGTCTGTTTTCCATAGCCAGAAGTTCGTCGACAGCAACCTGCGCCGCGCTATATTCCAGATAGCGCGTAATGGCCTCACCCTCCCGGTGTTTTTTTACCAGGTATTTCCATTTCCAACCGCTTTCAAGATTTTCCAGTTGCTGATATTTCATCGGAATCTCATGCTGACTTCATAACGGGTTAAGAATAACAGTTTTTAACGTGCAGCCGCACACAAAACAAGGATGTTATCTTTATTGCGATCTGAACATGATGTGAAACACATGTCCCCGGTGCTTAACAGGCTGAAATCTTGTATAATGCCGCTTTTACTCATTTTAGAAAAATACGATAACTTTGACCAATAACAGATTAGAATGGCGTGCTTTACAGCCCGATATCGAAAGCGTCCAGCCCCTTTTTACGCAGGCTTTTGAAGCCGACGGCAGCTGTTTTGCTCTGGTGCAAGCGCGCCTGTTTAACGGTCTGAGCCTGCTTCTGCAAACGCCAGCGACATTCCCGCTGATGTTAATCAAGACGCCAGAAAATATTGAATATCAAATACTCATTGAGGAAGAGCTTACCCGCCTTGCTGAAGAGGACGACGAGTCGCTCTACGGTGGTCGTTATCAGGTTGAAGGGATGTCCGTTAGCTGGCAGCCAGCCGTCGCGCCAGAGGATAATTTCGCCAGCACGGGGGGGATTCATCGGGCAGACTGGATTGAAGCCGAACAGCTTTTCGGCTGCGTTCGTTTACAGCAGACTACCCTTCTTCCTGAACCCGGTCTGGTGCATAAGGCTAACGGCGGCACGCTGATTCTCTCATTACGTGCGCTGCTGGCTCAGCCGCTACTCTGGCTGCGATTGAAAAAGATTATGGCCACCGGGCAGTTCGACTGGCATTCTCCCGATGAAACCCGCCCTTTGCCCGCCGCAATCCCTTCAATGCCGATGCAGTTCCGTCTGGTTCTTACCGGCGACCGCGATGTACTGGCTGAGTTCCAGGAAATGGAACCCGAACTGGCCGCTCTCTCTCTTTATGGCGAATTTGAAGATAATATTCAAATTGTGGATGCGGGGGAGTTCACCCTCTGGCTGAGGTGGTTTAATGACATCGCCATCAGTCATGGTTACGGGCCCATCAAAGAAGACTTTTGGCCGGTAATGATTCGTGAGGCCGTGCGCTACACCGGAGACCAGGATACGCTACCGCTCTGTCCCGCCTGGATTTCACGTCAGCTACACGAAGCGGCGATGTACAGCGATGATAACAGCCTGAGCGGAGAAAATATCCTTAATGCCCTTGAAATGCGCGAGTGGCGTGAAGGCTTTCTGCCCGAGCGCGTGCGGGATGAAATTCTTCTCGATCAGATACTCATAGAGACGGAAGGCGAAATGATTGGGCAGATCAACGCCCTGTCGGTGATTGAGTTTCCAGGCCATCCGCGCGCCTTCGGCGAACCGTCGCGCATCAGCTGTGTGGTTCATGTTGGCGACGGCGAATTTACCGACGTGGAGCGCAAAGCCGAACTGGGTGGCAATATTCATGCGAAGGGCATGATGATCATGCAGGCGTGGTTGATTGCAGAGCTGGAGCTGGAACAGCAGTTGCCCTTCTCAGCGTCAGTCGTATTTGAACAGTCCTACTCGGAAGTTGACGGCGATAGCGCCTCCCTGGCTGAACTCTGCGCATTGATCAGCGCACTCTCCAGCCAGCCGCTGACTCAGCAAATTGCCGTGACCGGTTCGGTTGATCAGTTTGGTCGCGTACAGCCGGTCGGCGGGTTGAATGAAAAGATTGAAGGCTTCTTCCATATCTGTAATCAGCGTGACCTTAACGGCAGGCAGGGAGTGATTATCCCCGCCGCTAACGTGCGCCATCTCTCCCTGCAGCAGGAAGTGGTGGATGCAGTACGGGAAGAAAAATTTCATATCTGGGCAGTGGGCAGCGTAGATGAAGCCCTGCCGCTGCTCACTGGTACAGAATGGGATAAGGAAGAAGGTCCCTGCCTGTTACGGACCATACAGGAGCGCATTGCGCAAATTAACCAGCAGGAGCTGCGTCATCATCGCCCGTGGCCTCTGCGCTGGCTGAACTGGTTTAACCAGAACTGATTAGGCTTGTTCAGCGTACACCTGTTCGCTAAACTTCGTGCTTCACTAAAATAAGGCTTATTGACAACATGGTAGATAAACGCGAATCCTATACAAAAGAAGACCTCATTGCCTCTGGTCGCGGAGAATTGTTTGGGGCTGAAGGCCCCCCCTTACCCGCTGGCAACATGTTGATGATGGACCGCGTGGTCAAAATGACCGAAGACGGCGGCAACTACGGCAAAGGCTTTGTTGAAGCCGAGCTGGATATCAGCCCTGACCTCTGGTTCTTCGGCTGTCACTTTATCAACGATCCGGTTATGCCAGGCTGCCTGGGCCTGGATGCGATGTGGCAGCTGGTAGGATTTTATCTGGGCTGGCTGGGAGCCGAAGGCAAAGGCCGTGCGCTGGGCGTAGGCGAAGTGAAATTCTCTGGTCAGATACTGCCTACGGCTAAGAAAGTTTCCTACCGTATCCATTTCAAGCGGGTGATTAATCGCAAGCTGGTGATGGGCGTAGCGGACGGTGAAGTGCTGGTTGACGGGCATGTCATCTATACTGCCAGCGATCTGAAAGTTGGGCTGTTTAAAGACACAAACGCTTTCTAAAACGCAGAAACGCAAACCTCCGCTCAGGCGGAGGTTATTCGTTGGTTAAACAGGATGATTATACCGAAACCGTCCTGTCCTCCATGGCTTGTCGCCACCCTCCCAACCAGTGAGACCTCGGTTCTATCGTTTGATAGGGACATATCTCCTTGGATCGTCCGGTAATACCGGCCTGATAACCGCGTGAATGTGCCCGTTCGAGTCGATCTCGTTTCTGTCTCTTCATCATGCCTGTTGTCCCCTCTTCAGGTCAGGTGGATTCTGGTGGAAAGAAATCAGTGATTACCTGCTGCATAACCACTCTTAAGTTCTATCGCCATCAGCAAAAAAAATCAATGCGCAATTTTCACGCCATCGTCATCAAAATGACACGTCAGCGCGGAACGAGAACGCCACAAAATTGGCAGTTAAAGGCTTTAAATCGCTGTTTAAACATTAAAAAAGCCTTCGACCCCTGCAAATATCCGCTTGCAAAGATCAAAGGCTTACAGATAAAGATTAATTTATTTTAATTATTGCTAAGAATCGAATTAGCAATGACCTGTGCTTCCTGCTGCCATCCAGCCGCCAGCGTTTTTACCAGCGCATCGTAGCCATCTTTATTTTGCGGCAGCGTCAGCGAAAAACTGCGCTTTATGATCTGTCCCTGGTGCTCAAGGATCCAGTCCCCGCTGATAACCGCATGGCCGTCATAGCGCCCATGGAAGCCGGTTACGTTGACGTTTAGCTTATCCTGCGATTGTCCCAGCGGCGAAGCCGAAACCAGCCAGCCCGGCAGTGCTTCGCCAAGGTTGGCCACCAGCGTCTGCTGGAGCTGCTGATCCAGCGGGCTGGCCCAGAGGTTATTGCTGGCGATGACATACTGCACATCACTGCGCTGAAACACTACGCCGTTGCCCGCAAGGTAGTCGGGCACCGAGACATGCTCAACCCACACCGCCGGCCGGCTGGCGTCTTCACGGCTGCTTACCACCGTGCTTTTACTGGCTGACGGCAGCTGATAGTAGTTCATTTCCGGCGTACTGCTGCACCCAGCCAGCATTAGCGCCAGCGCAATGGGGATCCATTTCATCATTGTTTCGCCCTCTTCGGCTGTGGGTCCTGCCCTGGCTTAGCCTGAAAAACCAGCGCGTTACTTTTCGTATTCAGCGTCTTCAGGACCGGCTGAAGGTCGCGCATGACCTGATCGAGCCTCTGCATGTCGCCAACCATTTTAGTATAGGCCGGAGAGCCAGGCTGGAAGCCCTTCATGCTGCGATTCAGCTCGCGAAGGGTTTTCTGCATATCAGCAGGCAGATCCTTCATCGACTGACTGCTGGTTATCTGATTAACATTATCCAGCGTTTTCTGCAGTTCGCGCATTGTACGCTGAGTCTCTTTCAGCGTGCCGGTCGCCTGATTGATCATCGGGTTCAGCGGCAGATTGTTAATTTTATCCAGCGCATCCATCAGTTTTTGCTGGATCTGCGCCAGGCCACCGCTCATGGTTGGAATCAGCTCATAACCGGCAAAGGAGTCCGGACCAGTGAAAGGTTTGGCGTTACTGTAAAAATCGAGGTCAATATAGAGCGACCCGGTGATCAGGTTGGCCGATTTAAGCGAGGCGCGCAGGCCGCTTTTGATTCCGTCCTTAAGATGGCGTTCAATATCAAAGTCTTTACCCAGCATGCTCTGGAAGCGATCGGGTTCGATACGGATCAGCACCGGAATGCGGTAATCGTTGTTCAGTCGCTGAGCGATCTCCTTCGACTGGAACGGCACCTGAGCCACGGTCCCAAGACGTATGCCGCGGAATTCAACCGGTGCGCCCGCCTGCAGGCCGCGAATCGAGTCGCTAAAGAACATGACGAAGTCCTTATGCACCGTATAGAGCGAGTCCTGGATACTGCGCTGATCGTCAAACAGGGTGAATTCGCTTTTGTTTTCGGCGACCTTACCCAGCTCCCAGCCGTCGGGAACGTCAAAGCTTACGCCACCGCTAAACAGCGTGGTCAGCGACCCCATCTCCACGCGCATCCCTGAGGCTGACATATCTACCGCAATGCCGCTGTCTTTCCAGAAGCGCACATTGGTGGTGATCAAACGATCGTAAGGCGCAGCGATGAACAGCTGATAGGTCATCATGCGCTTGTCAGCGTCAAAATGGCTGGTTTCAACCGAACCCACGCGATAGCCACGGAACAGGACCGGATCGCCCGCGTTAAGCTGACCCGCTTTCTTGCTGTCCAGCGTAACGTGAATACCTTTGGCATCAGGTGGTGCCAGCGGGGGGGCATCAAGCAGCTGATACTGCTGCTTCATCTCACCCTTATTGCCGGGCTGTAATTCAATATAGGCCCCGGAGAGTAGCGTCCCCAGGCCGGTAACGCCTTCACGGCCAATGGTTGGCTTGACCACCCAGAAGGCGCTGTCGTTCTTAAGCAGTTTTTCCATTCCGGAATTAAGGCGGGCGGTGATCTCAACGTGATGCAGATCGTCCGTTAGTACCGCACTCTGCACGACGCCCACATCTACGCTGCGGCTCTTGATGGTGGTTTTACCTCCTTCAATACCCTCAGCATTGGTGGTAATCAGCGTCACCAGCGGCCCCTGATGACTGAAGTGATAAAAAAGGATCCACGCACCAATCAGCACGGTGACGATGGGGATTATCCAGACGGGTGACCAGCGCTTGATTTGATCAACCGTCGCCACGTCGTGATTATTTTCCTTCAATTGCAGGCTCCTCAAGACTCTTTTCTCGTACACGATCCCAGGTCAAACGGGGGTCAAAGGTCATGGCGGCAAACATCGTCAGGATAACCACCATGGCAAACAGCAGCGCGCCGGGCGCGGGATAGATGTTCATTAATCTCCCCATACGGACCAGCGCGGATAGGACGGCAATAACGAATACGTCGATCATTGACCAGCGACCAACGAACTCCACCACCTCGTAAATCTTGTGCATTTTTTCACTGTCGTGACGTCCCGGCCCCTGCCGGTTGGCATCCCAGCAGAGCCAGCAAATCGCCATCATCTTTAGTGAGGGAACCATAATACTGGCAATAAAAATTACCATTGCCACCGGGTAGGAGCCTTCACTCCAAAGCAGTACCACACCCGCCATAATGGTTGAGGTGATTTTACTGCCCAGCGCTTCGGTGATCATAATCGGCATCAGATTGGCGGGGATATAAAGCAGCAAGGATGTGATCAGCAGCGCCATCGTCCATTGCAGACTGTGCCGCCGCCTTGCATGACCCGTCGTACCGCAGCGGGGACAAACCTGGTGGTCGGCGGCCAGCACCGCCGTGCAGCAGCGGCAGGAACGCATGCCCTGACGTAGCCCGCTGATACCGGCTTCCGGCGCGGCTGGCAGCGCCGGAACGGGCGCGATTTGCCCCCACAGCCAGCGGCGATCGACGCACTGAAACGCCCGCAGCTGCATGATGCAAAACAGACACCAGGGCACAAAGCTGGTGCCCACGCCAATACTGCCGTAGGCCATCAGCTTCACAAAACTGACCAGCACACCGGCAAGAAAAATTTCAGCCATTCCCCAGCTCTTCATCTGGAAAAGCATGCGCGCCATGTTCCGCCTGAGCGTATCTGGCAGGCGAACAGCGTTTACCAGCAGCAGGATGATGACCATACACAGGGCGGGTACCGCCTGTACAAACAAAATAAACAGCGTTGCCAGGCTGCTGTAGTCTTCTGAAACCATCACCTCAGGAATGCGCAGCAGGGTTATTTCGCTGCTCAGTCCTGAGACGTTCATATTGACGAAGGGAAAAAGGTTAGCCAGTACCAGCATAAACAGGGCAGCCAGCGCATAGCCGGTGGGCCGCTTTCGCGGCTCCACCCAGCGCGAGACCAGCGTGGTCTTGCAGCGCGGACAGCTGGCCTTGCTGCCCGGCTTAAGTTCCGGTAACTGCGTCATCAGATCACACTGCGGGCAAAGCATCCATCGTTCAGCGTGGTGATTCGAACACATTGTTGACCTCTGAGTGACTTAGTTAATCATTTTTCAACGATTCAAGATATTCCCAGCGCTCGAAGGCCACTTCCAGCGCCTGCTCCGCCTGTGACAGCGCATCCAGTACCGGCTGCGTCACCTCATGGGGCTGGCTGAAAAAGCTGGCATCGGCCACCTGAGCCTGCAGGGATTCAAGCTGCTGCTCCAGATCTTCCATCTTTTGCGGTAGCTGTTCCAGCTCTCGCTGGACGTTATAGCTTAGCTTACTGGCTCCACGCTTTGCCGGCTCGCTTTTTACACTTTCCTGACGCGGAGTCGTCGCAACGGTTCTGGCCGCCGCGCGATTCTGCTTCCAGGCCGCGCGCTGGCGCTGCGCATCGTGATAGCCGCCCACGAAGGTGCCAATATCGCCCTGGCCATCGAAAATCCAGCATTCGGTCACGGTGTTGTCCACAAACTGACGATCGTGGCTGACCAGCAGTACCGTTCCCTGATAGCCATCAATCAGCTCTTCAAGCAGTTCCAGCGTTTCAACATCCAGGTCGTTGGTTGGTTCATCGAGGATCAGCAGGTTGCTGGGCTTAAGAAACAGGCGCGCCAGCAGCAGACGGTTACGTTCACCGCCTGAAAGCGCACGAACCGGCGTCATGGCGCGTTTAGGATGGAACAGGAACTCCTGCAGGTAGCCCAGAACGTGGCGCGGCTTACCGTTAACCATCACCTCCTGCTTACCTTCGGCCAGGTTATCCATCACCGTACGATCGGGATCGAGTTCGGCCCGATGCTGATCAAAGTAAGCCACTTCCAGCTTGGTGCCGATATGTACGCGTCCGCTGTCGGCTTTAAGCTGTTCCAGCATCAGCTTCAGCAGCGTGGTTTTGCCACAGCCGTTAGGGCCTATCAGGGCAATCTTATCACCGCGCTGAACCTGTACGCTGAAGTCGCGTACCAGCTGTTTCTCACCCATGCGATAGCTGACGCTTTCCAGTTCAAAGACGATTTTACCGGAGCGGCTTGCCTCTTCGACCTGCATGTTAGCTTTGCCCATCACTTCACGACGCTCGGAGCGCTCGTTACGCAGCGCCTTAAGCGCGCGTACGCGCCCCTCATTGCGCGTACGACGGGCCTTGATGCCCTGTCGGATCCATACCTCTTCCTGAGCCAGCTTGCGGTCGAATTCGGCATTCTGCATCTCTTCAACGCGCAGCGCTTCCTCTTTACCCAGCAGGTACTCATCATAATTCCCCGGCCAGGAGACCAGCTTACCGCGATCGAGATCGACAATCCGCGTTGCCATATTGCGAATAAATGAGCGGTCATGGGAAATGAAGATAATGCTGCCCTGGAAGGTTTTCAGGAAAGTTTCCAGCCAGTCAATGGTTTCGATATCCAGGTGGTTGGTTGGCTCATCCAGCATTAATACGCGCGGGTTACTGACCAGCGCCCGCCCGAGGGCCGCTTTTCGCAGCCAGCCGCCTGAAAGCGATGAAAGTGGCGCATCGGCGTCAAGTCCAATCTGCTTAAGCACATCGTGAATACGGGTTTCCAGCTGCCACAGATTCTGATGATCCAGAATGCTTTGCAGGCGCCCCATTTCATTCAGGTTTTTATCGCTCGGATCGGTCATCACCAGATGTGAGATGGCATGATAAGCTTTCAGGTACTCGGCCTGCTCGTTAACGCCTTCCGCGACAAAGTCATACACCGACCCCTTTACGTTACGCGGCGGATCCTGCTGCAGGCGCGCCACAACCAGATCCTGCTCATAGATGATGCGACCATCGTCGAGCGGCTGCTCACGGTTGATGATCTTCATCAGCGTGGATTTGCCCGCGCCGTTACGGCCGACCAGACAGACCCGCTCGTTTTCTTCAATATGAAGCTCGGTGTTGTCCAACAGCGGTGCATCGCTGAATGACAGGTAAGCACCATGGATACTGATCAGAGACATAAAACTTATTCCTTACCGGCGTGGGTTATCAGCCAGCAGTTATGAATTTGACGGTTACGGGCAAAGTCCTGAGACTGCGTTTTGCCGGTGATTTCCTGCGCGGTCAGGTTCAGCCCTGCCAGCCCATCATGGTCCATTTTGAACCCGCGCTTGTTGTTAGAGAACATAATGGTACCGCCCTTACGCAACAGGCGCTTTAAATCGATCATTAGCGACAAATGGTCGCGCTGCACGTCAAAACTCTCTTCCATTCGCTTGGAATTGGAAAAGGTTGGCGGATCGATAAAGATCAGATCGAACTGTTCATCAGACGTTTGCAGCCAGTTCAGACAGTCGGCCTGCATCAGCCGGTGCTGCCTGCCGGTGAGACCGTTCAAACGCAGGTTACGCTCTGCCCACTCCAGATAGGTACGTGACATATCTACCGTGGTGGTGCTCCGTGCACCGCCCAGGCCCGCATGGACGCTGGCGCTGCCGGTATAGGCAAAGAGGTTAAGGAAATCTTTACCCTTGCTCATCTGACCGAGCATTTTTCGTGCCACGCGATGGTCGAGGAACAGTCCGGTATCCAGATAGTCGGTCAGGTTCACCCAAAGCCTGGCGTTATATTCGGTAACCTCAAAAAAGTCGCCTTTCTCGCCCAGCTTCTGATACTGACTTTTACCCTTCTGCCGCTCGCGCGTTTTCATAACCAGCCGGTTAGGCGGCAGATCCAATACGCTGAGGGTGGCAGAAATGACATCAAACAGACGCTGACGCGCCTTCGCCGGTTCGATGGTTTTTGGCGGCGCGTACTCCTGCACGACCACCCAGTCGCCGTAGCGATCGACCGCGACGTTGTAGTCTGGCAGATCCGCGTCGTAAATGCGGTAGCATTCAATGCCTTCCTGCCGCGCCCACTTCTCCAGTTTCTTAAGGTTCTTACGCAGGCGGTTAGCGTAATCTTCGGCAATCTGGCCCACTGCGTTTGGCGACGTGTTGACCGCCAGCGCGTAGTTTTTTTGCACACAGTCCAGCGGGCCGTTTTTCGCCTTAAACTGGCGTTCGGCACGCAGTTGCAGGCAGCTCAGCAGCTCGGGTGAGGCGCTGAACAGGGAGAGATTCCAGCCGCCAAACTGATTTTTCATAATGCGACCCAGCTGGCTGTGCAGCGCAATCAGGGCCGGTTCGCTTTCAAGACGCTCGCCGTAAGGCGGGTTGGTCAGCACGGTGCCGGTTGGGCCATCCGGCAGAGGATTCTGCAGCTTAAGCGCATCCTGTACGGTATAGCTGATGATATCTGCCAGCCCGGCGCGGCGGGTATTCGCCCGCGCCCGCTCAATAACGCGGGAGTCATTGTCGAAGCCGTAAAAACGGGAGGATGTTTCCTGCAGGCCACGACGTGCACGCACCTGCGCTTCGCTGCTGACTTCACGCCAGAGCGCTTCATCAAACTTAGCCCATCCGGTGAATCCCCAGTGGGTACGGTGCAGACCCGGCGCGCGATCGCTGGCGATCATCGCCGCTTCAATCAGCAGCGTACCTGAACCACACAGCGGGTCGAGCAGCGGCGTGCCCGACTGCCAGCCGGAACGCATAACAATGGCCGCCGCCAGATTTTCCTTCAGCGGAGCCTGTCCCGTTTGCTGACGGTAGCCGCGCTGATGCAGGCCTTCACCGCTCAGATCGAGCGCAATGCTGGCGGTATCCTTATTGAGCCAGACATTGACACGAATGTCCGGCTGCTCGCGATCCACATCCGGACGCGCGAGGTTTTTACGGGTGAAGCTGTCAACGATAGCATCTTTCACCTTAAGCGCGCCGTACTGACTGTTGCGGATAACCTCGTTCAGGCCGCTGAAGTGAACGGCAAAGGTCTTATCGCTGCCGAACATCGCAGGCCAGTCGACAGCCTGAACGCCCAGATAAAGATCCAGATCGCTGTAAACGCTGCATTCGGTAAGCGGCAGCAGGATGCGCGATGCCAGACGGCTCCACATCAGGCTCTGGTACATCAGACGATCGTCACCCTGGAAATGTACGCCGCCCTGGACAATCTGGCAGCCTTCGGCCCCCAGGGTTTCCAGTTCACTTTTTAATAGCTCTTCGAGCCCACGCGCCGTACTGGCAAACAGAGAATTCATAGTGTCACTTGTCGTCTTCAGAAAATTGCTGCGCATTATAGCTAATCACAGGCCCATGTCATAAAGTTAGCTTCTTTTCGTTTGCGCCAGGTGAACTGCCCGGCTGTCTGACGCCTTTATTTAACCATGTTATGCCTGGAGTGCATTATGTTGAGCCTGTCCCGCCTGTTTATCCATCCGGTAAAATCAATGCGTGGTACGCAGGTTTCCCTGGCCCAGGCGCGGGAAAGTGGTCTGGTATTTGATCGTAGCTTTATGATAACCGAACCGGACGGAACCTTTATCACCGCTCGTCAGTACCCGGATATGGTGCTGTTCACGCCAGCACTGACGCCGGATGGGCTATTTTTGTCTGCCCCGGACGGCAGCAGCGCCAGTATTCGTCTGGCAGATTTCCAGCCGGTTCCGGCAGCGACAATGGTTTGGGGCAATACCTTTACCTCGCAGATTGCCCCCGAGGCTATCAATCAGTGGCTGAGCGACTTTTTCCCCCGCCCGGTGCAGCTGCGCTGGGTAGGGCCTGAGATGAGCCGGCGGGTAAAAAAATTTGCGCATGTGCCGTTAGGCTTTGCCGATGGCTTTCCATTTTTACTGATTAATGAGGCTTCGCTACAGGATCTGCGTCAACGCTGCCCCGCCGGGATCAGGCTTGAGCAGTTTCGTCCTAACCTGGTGGTGACCGGCGCCGCCGCCTGGGCGGAAGACAGCTGGTCAACGCTTCGCATTGGCGAAATCATTTTTGAGGTGCCGAAGCCCTGTAGCCGCTGCGTACTCACCACGGTCAGCCCGGAGCGGGGTCGCAAACATCCGGGCGGAGAACCTCTTGCCACGCTGCAAACGTTCCGCAGCGCCACCGATGGCAGCGGCGATATTGATTTTGGCCTTAACCTACTGGCCAGAAATAGCGGTATCCTCCGCGTTGGCGATGAGCTGGAAGTGCTGTCCAGCAAACCTGCCCGCGACTATGGTCCCGGTAAAGTGATTGAGACGCTTAACGTGGCCGCGGTTGCGGAAGGGAGCCTGTCGATAAACTGGGAGGATGAGCGTTTTACCGGCAATAACCAGCAGGTTTTGCTGGAGCAGCTGGAGATGAAGGGCTGTCGGGTGCCCTACTCGTGCAGAGCGGGCATTTGCGGCAGTTGCAAAGTCAGGCTTGTCGCCGGTGAGGTCACCCCGATGAAAAAAGGCGCAGTGCGTAGCGATGGCACGATACTCAGCTGCAGCTGCATTCCCGCCAGCGACCTGGTGCTGCGTTCTGCCAGATCCTGAGCCTGCGCATGTTCAGGCTCTGACCCGGTCCTGAGCCTGCATATGTTCAGACTCTAAACGGCTCTGGCGAAGCTGTGCACGGACTCTTTCGCCAGCGGAATAAGGCGATCGTGCATCACTTTAATCGCATCGCCCAGCGCCATACTGCGCCCGGCCAGCGTCAGTTCAGGCTGCGCAAGCAGGCAAAGCGCGGCCTTTTCACCCGCTTCGGCCACCAGCAGCGTCGCCCATTCACCGGTTTCACAGAGTTTTACACTCACCAGCTCGCCTTCAGCCGGTTGGCAATGGCCGGGATGGCTTTCAAAATGCCAGCTTTTAGGCATCAGGGGCTTCAGGAAGCGGCAGGCCACCAGCGCGTTAAGCACCAGCTGCGTACGCTGTTCGCTATCCAGGTGACAGCGCCGACAGCTCTCTTCAAAGCTGAAAAACATGGCGGCGTCATCAACGCAGAAGCCTGCGGCGTTAAAAGCATCCGGCGTCAATACCTTGCGCGTAAAGCGCGATCGGAACGTCGAGCCGTCCGCAAAATCCAGCATCATGCAATCCTGCTCTGCATCGAAATACCAGCGCCAGCTGTCGTCAGGTTTATTTCTCATGATGTATTCCATTGTAATACTTATTTACATTACGAACGCAAAATTAGCATAAGAACGTCAGGCGAAACCGCAATAAACCGCAATAAAGAGAGTCCATCGCGTCCAGTGAGTAAGTATTGCGGTTAAACAGGATAAAATATAAACGAGCCAGCGGGGAAAATAAAGCCCCAGGCTGATAACCTGGAAGCCAGGCCGTTATTTTCGGGATAATTGCGGCGGGGTATCGTACATAAAAACGGCAACGGGACGGGGAATTGTCGGAGAGGATGCGATTCGTCCTCTCCGCAAAAATAGCGCCTTTCGTCCAGGCACGGAAGGGCAAGCTCGCTTAAATGTGGCGCACAATCTCCCTGACCAGCGGCGGTCCTTTATAAATAAACCCGGAATAAACCTGAATGAGCGAAGCGCCAGCCGCTAATTTTTCCCGCGCTGAGACCAGTGAATCAATGCCCCCCACGCCGATAATTGGCAGCCGCCCCTGGAGTTCCTGCGACAGGCGACGAATTATTTCCGTACTGCGCAACTGAACGGGACGACCGCTTAGCCCTCCCGCTTCATCGGCATGTTTTAATCCGGCGACCAGTGAACGATCGAGCGTCGTATTGGTGGCAATAACCCCCTCAATATTATGGCGCACCAGACTGTCGGCAATTTGGCTTAGCTCTTCTTCAGAAAGATCGGGCGCGATCTTTACCGCCAGAGGGACATATTTATGATGCCGCGCAGCAAGATTTTTCTGCATCTCTTTAATCGCCTGTAGCAAATCATCCAGCGCTTCGCCATATTGCAGCGTACGCAGGTCTGGCGTATTGGGAGACGATATATTGATCGCGATATAACCGGCATAAGGATAAATTTTCTCCATGCAGATTAAATAATCTTCCTTACCCTGCTCAACCGGCGTGTCTTTATTTTTACCGATATTGATCCCCAGCACGCCGTCAAAATGCGACTTTTTGACATTTTCCACCAGCCGATCGACGCCGAGATTATTGAATCCCATACGGTTAATGATGCCTTCAGCCTCCAGCACGCGAAACATTCTTGGCTTATCGTTTCCCGCCTGCGGGCGCGGGGTCACCGTACCCACTTCAATAAAGCCAAAGCCCAGCGCGCCCAGCGCATCGATACATTCACCATTTTTATCCAGTCCGGCGGCCAGGCCCAGCGGATTTTTAAACGTCAGCCCCATGCAGTTAACGGGCCTGAAAGGCACCGTCTGTCGGATCAAATGAAGCAGCGGCGTCCCGGTAATGCGCTGCAATTGCTGTAGCGTCAGCTCATGCGCGCGCTCAGCATCAAGCTGGAAAAGCGCCTTACGGACCAGAGGGTAATACATAAAGGCTCCTGAATGCCCCCCAGCAAAGGGGGTGATTAAAAAGGAATTAAACGCCGAACTGTATGCCAGTGTGCCAGTGGCGTGACGCTGTGCGCGGGGCAAAATGGTAAAGTCCTTTTGACTCAATGTAAAACGATTGCACGCATCGCCTCCTGAATCTACAGGCGGCTCTTATTCGGAAAGTGACTTATAAATGCCGGATAAATCATTTAAGCCTGTTTCTTCACTCTGTCAGGATAAGCCTGTTCGTTATCTAATATGTTTAATCAATAACTTTTAGTTATAAGGAGAGGCGATGCGCGTTATTACTCTGGCGGGAAGTCCTCGCTATCCCTCACGCTCAACGGCGCTGTTAACCCTTTGTCAGCATGCGCTTGAGGCGCGCGGCGTGGAAGTCATTCCGTGGAATCTGCACAATTTCCCTCCGGAAGATCTGCTCAATGCCCGCTTTGATTCCCCCGCGCTGCTGGCATTCAAGGAAGACCTTGCGGATGCCGACGGCGTAATTGTGGCCACCCCGATCTATAAAGCCTCTTTTTCCGGGGCTTTGAAAACCGTTCTCGATCTTCTGCCCGAGCGTGCGCTTGAGCACAAAGTCGTTCTGCCGCTGGCAACGGGCGGCACCGTGGCACATATGCTCGCGGTGGATTACGCCCTTAAGCCTGTACTGAGCGCGCTTAAGGCGCAGGAAGTCCTGCATGGTGTATTCGCAGATGATACGCAGGTGACCCATTACGATCGGCAGCCAGCGCTTTCCCCGGTGCTTGAAGCGCGTATTGCCGACTCCATTGAAACTTTCTGGCAGGCGCTGTCTCGTCGCCATCAGCCGCTGGCCGTCGCCGTCTGACTAAGGAACCCGATCGTGAAGCTGTTTGCAAAAGTAATGGGCACCTTATTGCTCGTCGGCATCATGTTGCATAGTGCGCTGGCGGCCGACTCCCCTGCCCCTGAAACCTTCCGCATTGGTTATCAGAAAGGGTCGGTCAGTATGGTGCTGGCAAAATCGCACAATCTGCTGGAAAAACGCTTCCCCGGCACGCACTTCAAGTGGGTTGAATTCCCTGCGGGGCCGCAAATGCTGGAAGCGCTTAACGTTAACAGTATCGATCTGGGGAGTACCGGCGATATTCCGCCTATTTTTGCCCAGGCCGCCGGGGCTGACCTGCTCTATGTCGGCCAGGAACCGCCAAAGCCAAAGGCTGAAGTAATTCTGGTGGCGAACAACAGCCCTTATAAAACCGTTGCCGATCTGAAAGGCCATAAAGTGGCGCTACAGAAAGGTTCCAGCTCGCACAATCTCCTGCTCAGGGCGCTGGAAAAAGCTGGCCTGAAATTCAGCGATATTAAACCCGTCTGGTTAACGCCCGCCGATGCACGCGCGGCTTTCCAGCAGGGCGATGTCGATGCCTGGGCCATCTGGGATCCCTATTATTCCGCCGCACTGTTGCAGGGCGGCGTGCGGGTGCTTACCGATGGCAGCCAGCTTAATCAAACCGGTTCATTCTATCTGGCGACGCGCGCCTTCACCGAGGCCCACGGCGCATTTATCAGCCAGGTCCTGGAGACGTTCAGCCAGGCAGATGCGTTGACCCAAAGCGACCGCGACAACAGCATCGCCCTGCTTTCCAGCACCATGGGTCTGCCGAAAGCAGTGATTGCCAGCTATCTGGATCATCGCCCGCCAACGACGATCACCCCCGTTAGCGATAAAACGGAAAGCGCGCAGCAGCAGACCGCCGATTTATTCTACGCCAATCATTTAATGCCGGTGAAGGTGGATATTTCCAGCCGCATCTGGCACGCCCCGACCGTGAACTGATTAAGGAGTTACGCGATGAGTCTTTCCGTTTTCTGGTTTCTTCCTACCCACGGTGATGGTCACTATCTGGGCACCGCCGAAGGCGCCCGCCCTGTCGATCACGGCTATCTGCAACAGGTTGCGCAGGCTGCGGACAGGCTGGGTTTTGGCGGCGTATTAATCCCAACCGGACGCTCCTGTGAAGATGCCTGGCTGGTCGCGGCCTCGCTGATACCGGTCACCCAGCGGCTGCGCTTTCTGGTAGCGCTGCGCCCCGGCGTGATCTCACCCACCCAGGCCGCCCGTCAGGCCGCCACGCTCGACCGTTTATCGAATGGCCGCGCGCTGTTTAACCTGGTCACTGGCGGCGATGCCGACGAGCTGGCCGGAGACGGCGTGTTCCTCGATCATCGTGAACGCTATGAAGAATCGGCGGAATTTACCCGCATCTGGCGTCGCGTGCTGGCGGGCGAGACGGTGGACTATGAAGGTAAACACGTCAGGGTGCGCGGCGCGCGCCTGATGTTTAAGCCGGTACAGCAGCCGCGTCCGCCGCTCTGGTTTGGCGGCTCCTCAGAGCCAGCCCAGGATCTGGCCGCCGAACAGGTCGATGTTTATCTCACCTGGGGCGAGCCTCCCGCGCAGGTCAAAGAGAAGATTGAGCAGGTCCGCGCCAAAGCAGCGGCGCAGGGCCGCAGCGTCAGATTTGGCATTCGTCTGCATGTGATCATCCGCGAGACGAATGAAGAAGCCTGGCGCGCCGCCGACCGCCTGATCTCCCATCTGGACGATGCCACCATCGCCAGAGCGCAGGCCGCGCTGGCGCGAACGGACTCCGTCGGCCAGCAGCGTATGGCGGCGCTGCACGGGGGGCGCAGGGACAAGCTGGAAATCAGCCCTAACCTCTGGGCCGGCGTTGGTCTGGTGCGCGGTGGTGCCGGAACGGCGCTGGTGGGGGATGGTGAAACGGTTGCCGCCCGGATGCAGGAGTATGCCGACCTGGGCATTGAAACCTTTATTCTTTCCGGCTATCCGCACCTTGAGGAAGCTTACCGCGTGGGGGAGCTGCTGTTCCCCCACCTGGATCTTGAGGTGCCTGAAATTCCGCAGCCCCGGGCCGTTGTCGCTCACGGCGAAGCGGTAGCCCACGATTTTGCTCCACAAAAAGTCTCTCAGAGCTGAGGTAGTTATGAACAAGCCGCTTAAGCGTATCAACAATCAGCTTATCCCCTGGGCGCTGCCAGTCGCGCTGGTCGTCGTCTGGCAGATAGCGTCACAAACCGGCTGGCTCTCCAACCGAATTTTGCCCTCCCCCGAGGCGATTGTCGTGACTTTCTGGCACCTGACGGTCAGCGGTGAACTCTGGCAACACCTGGCCATTAGTAGCTGGCGGGCAGCCGTTGGCTTCGGTATCGGCGGGTCAATCGGGCTGATTCTGGGCCTGATCACCGGGATGTCCCGCCTGGGGGAGCGTCTGCTGGATACCTCAATACAGATGCTGCGTAACGTGCCGCATCTGGCGCTGATCCCGCTGGTTATCCTCTGGTTTGGCATCGACGAGTCGGCCAAAATTTTCCTGGTGGCACTCGGCACCATGTTCCCCATTTATCTCAATACCTATCACGGCATTCGCAATATTGACCGGGGACTGGTGGAGATGGCGCGCAGCTATGGGCTTTCAGGCTGGAGTCTGTTTATTCAGGTAGTGCTGCCGGGCGCGCTGCCGTCGATTATGGTTGGCGTACGCTTCGCGCTCGGACTGATGTGGCTGACGCTAATCGTGGCTGAAACCATCTCGGCGAACTCCGGTATCGGCTATCTGGCTATGAACGCCCGTGAGTTTTTACAAACCGATGTGGTGGTGGTCGCCATTATTCTCTACGCCCTGCTTGGCAAGCTGGCCGACGTCAGTGCGTTACTGCTTGAACGCTGGTGGCTGCGCTGGCATCCCGCTTATCAACTGAAGGAGGATTTCGCATGAGTGAGGTTAATACTTCTCCGGCGCGGCTCATTGCCGGCACGCCCCTGGCGATTAACGGCGTAAGCAAGCAGTACAATGGTCGTACGGTGCTGAACGACATCAATCTGCATATCCCCTCCGGCCAGTTTGTGGCGGTAGTCGGGCGCAGCGGCTGCGGAAAAAGTACCCTTCTCCGACTGCTGGCCGGGCTGGAAAAGACCTCGACCGGCGCACTTTTAGCCGGTAGCGCGCCGCTTAGTCAGGCGAAAGACGACACCCGGCTGATGTTTCAGGATGCGCGCCTGCTGCCGTGGAAAAGCGTGATCGATAACGTTGGGCTGGGCCTTAAGGGGCGCGCCTGGAAAGAGGCGGCCCGTGAAGCGCTGGAAGCCGTGGGTCTTGCAGAGCGGGCAGAAGAGTGGCCTGCGGCACTGTCAGGCGGTCAGAAACAGCGTGTGGCGCTGGCGCGTGCGCTTATCCACCGTCCCGGCCTGTTGCTGCTGGATGAGCCGTTAGGGGCGCTGGATGCCCTGACGCGCATTGAAATGCAGGACCTGATCGAATCCCTGTGGCAGAAGCACCATTTTACCGTGCTCCTGGTCACCCACGACGTAAGCGAAGCAGTGGCAATGGCAGATCGGGTGCTGCTGATCGAAGAGGGAGAGATTGGGCTGGATTTGACCATCGATCTGCCCCGTCCCCGCCGTAAAGGTTCCGTCAAACTGGCAGAGCTGGAAGCGAAGGTGCTGGACCGGGTGATGAAGCGCTCACCCGCCGAGGCAGAAAAGCATTACGCGCAGCGATAACGCGTGCGCATCTTTTACGTCATGCCCGGCCAGCAGGATGACAGTTGTGAGCATGACGTCCTCATTCGGTTGGCCGGTCCCCGCGGTACTAATTCCTCCTTAAATAAAAGAACCGCCGCTTCCCCGTTCAGCTGTGCTGACAGGGAAGCGGCGGTTCGGGCGTTTTTAGTTAAGACCGCTTTCGGCTACCGCCGCCCTTCAGGCATTAAGCGCTTTGGTTATCTTCTCGAAAAGGTCACCAGAAAGTTTGTCCAGTCCCTTTAGCTGTTCCAGCGCATTACGCATCAGCGTTTGACGCGATGCATCGTAGCGTTTAAGACGGATCAGCGGTTCAATCATCCTGGAGGCCACCTGGGGATTACGGGTGTTCAGATCGGTCAGGATCTCAACCAGGAACTGGTAGCCGCTACCGTCGGCCGCATGGAACGCAGCAGGGTTGCCGGAAGCAAATGCCCCAATCAGCGAGCGAATGCGGTTTGGATTACTCAGGGTAAAGGAACGATGTCCGAGCAGCGCCTTGACCTGACTTAAGACGTCCGGCGCAGGGCTGGTCGCCTGCAGGGCAAACCACTTATCCATCACCAGGCCATCTTTATGCCAGCGGTTATCAAACGCTTCCAGCAGCGCATCGCGGCAGGGCAGACCGGCCGACACCGCCGCCGACATAGCCGCCAGCGAGTCAGTCATATTATTTGCCTGTTCAAACTGCGCGGTGACCACTTTCTCAGCCAGCGCCACGTCGCCAAAGGCCAGATAGCTCAGACAGACGTTTTTCAGCGCGCGCTTCGACATATCAGCATGTTCCACCCGGTAGTCGAGGCTGTGGTGCGCATGATAAATTGCCAGCCATTCGTCAGCCAGTTCGGTTGCTAACAGACGCATCAGCGCGGCGCGCACGTCGGCAATCGCCTGTGGATCGATTATCTCGAACAGTTCAGCAATTTCATTTTCACCCGGGAGCGAAAGGATCAGCGCCATCAGTGCCGGATCGCTGTTCTCTTCCAGCAAGACGCCGCGGAAAGCATCGGCAACGTGCAGCGGCAACGAGAGCGGCTGACCCTGCTGATAACGTGCAACGTTGAGACGAATATAGATTGCCAGCAGGCTCTGTGCCGCATCCCAGCGGGCAAAGTCGTTACGTGCGTGGCGCATCAGGAAAGTGAGCTGTGCATCGCTCCAGTTATACTCCAGCTTCACCGGCGCGGAGAATTCGCGCAGCAGGGAAGGTATCGGCTGGAAGTAGACTTTATCGAAAACAAACGACTGGAACTCTTCCGTCACGTTCAGCACATGATGTACCGGATGCCCATTGTGCTGAAGCGGAATTACCCTGCCCTCGGCATCATAAAGTTCGATATCGAGCGGAATATGCAGCGGCTGCTTCTCTTTCTGATCGGCCGTCGGCGGCGTCATCTGGGTGACGTGCAGCGTATACTGTTCCAGCTCAGGATTATAGTCATCGCGCACGGTCAGCACCGGCGTACCGGACTGGCTGTACCAGCGACGGAACTGTGAGAGATCGACGTTAGATGCATCTTCGAGCGCCTGCACAAAGTCATCGCAGGTGGCTGCGCTGCCGTCGTGGCGTTCGAAGTAAAGCTGAATGCCCTTCTGAAAGTTCTCTTCACCCAGCAGGGTGTGCAGCATACGGATCACCTCTGAACCTTTCTCATACACCGTGAGGGTGTAAAAGTTGTTCATTTCAATAACCTGCTCAGGGCGGATCGGATGCGCCATCGGGCTGGCATCTTCAGCAAACTGGGCACCGCGCATGATGCGCACGTTGTCGATGCGGTTGACCGCACGCGACCCCAGATCGGAGCTGAACTCCTGATCGCGGAACACCGTCAGCCCCTCTTTCAGGCTGAGCTGGAACCAGTCGCGGCAGGTGACGCGGTTGCCGGTCCAGTTATGAAAGTATTCGTGACCGATCACCGCTTCAATGCCGAGATAGTCTTTATCTGTGGCTGTTTCCGCCTTCGCCAGCACGTACTTAGCGTTAAAGACGTTGAGGCCTTTATTTTCCATCGCACCCATGTTGAAGAAGTCGACGGCGACGATCATAAAGATATCCAGGTCATACTCCAGACCGAAACGCTCCTCGTCCCATTTCATGCTGTTTTTGAGCGAGGTCATCGCCCAGTCGGCGCGATCGAGATTACCGCGATCGACAAAGATCTCCAGCGCGACGTCGCGGCCTGAGCGCGTTCTGAAGCTGTCGCGCAGCACATCGAAATCGCCCGCAACCAGCGCAAAGAGATAGCAGGGTTTAGGGAAGGGATCCTGCCACTTCATCCAGTGACGCCCGTCTTCCATCTGCCCGCCATCTACGCGGTTACCGTTAGAGAGCAGATAGGGATAACGTGTTTGTTCAGCAATGATAGTGGTGGTAAAACGCGCCAGCACATCCGGCCGGTCAGGATACCAGGTGATATTGCGAAAACCTTCAGCCTCGCACTGGGTGCAAAGCGCATCGCCGGATTTGTACAGGCCATCCAGCGCGGTGTTTTGATCCGGATGAATGTCGTTGACAATTTTCAGAGTGAATGCGGCGGGAAGCTGGCTGATATAGAGCGCATCTGCTTCCTGGCGATAGTGCGGCCAGGGGGTGTCGTCGATCGTCAGCGAAATGAGCGTCAGATTCTCGCCATCAAGTCGTAATTCCCCCGCTGCCGGGTTCAGCCGTTTAATTTGGCTGATGGCGGTCACCTGCGTGGTGCTGGCGTCAAGGATAAACGTCAGGTCAATATCGGTAATAGTATAATCGGGCGCACGGTAATCATGGCGATTTTTGGCTTGCGGCAGTTGCGTCATAGGGCGTTCTCACGTCGACAATAAGTTAATCATTTCAAGTCTATTCCTGTTAGCGACATGTTGCCACGTACAATCCTGTCCCGACAGAAATAATACGCCCTATATACACATTTCATTAACAAGCGCACAGATTGCCCTCGACCTGTAGCAATGATTTATGCTGAGATTGCGTTCAATAAATGAGGATTCACGTTATACTCCTGCGTCTTTACTATTTTGAACCAGGGATAACGCTCTTCGCCAGAGGATGCTGAAACGCACCATGACACGACATGATTCCCCGATATTGACGACATTGCTTGATACGGATGCCTACAAGCTGCACATGCAACAGGCAGTGTTCCATCGTTACCAGAACGTCCCCGTCGTGGCGGAATTCCGCTGCCGGGGTGACGATTTGCTGGGTATTTATGCCGATGAGATTAGAGAACAAATCGACATGATGCGCACGCTGGCATTGACCGGCGACGAAGCAAGCTATCTGGCAGAACTGCCTTTTTTCAAAATGGATTATCTCACCTGGCTAAAAGCGTTTCGCTACGATCCCAGCCAGGTACGCGTTCGTAACCATCACGGCAAGCTGGATATTCGCATCAGCGGATCCTGGCTTGAGGTCATTATGTGGGAAGTCCCTCTGCTGGCGCTGATCAGTGAAGTGGTTCATCGCCACCGATCGCCTGGGGTGCAGACCGCCATGGCGGTTGACCGTCTGAACAGCAAGCTGGCTGATTTCGGCAGGATCACCGACTCGATGGATATGTCGCGCTTTAAGCTGATGGATTTTGGCACGCGACGTCGCTTCTCCGGCGACGTGCAGCGCGCTATCGTCAGCACGCTTAAGCAGAACTTCCCCTGGCTGGTCGGCTCAAGCAACTATGATGTGGCTCGCAGTCTGGCGCTGCCGCCGGTGGGAACCCAGGCGCATGAATGGTTTCAGGCCCACCAGCAGATAAGCCCGGTGTTGGCTAACAGTCAGCGCGCGGCTCTCCAGGCGTGGCTTGATGAGTATCCTGATAATCTGGGGATCGCACTGACTGACTGCATTACCATGGATGCGTTTTTGCGTGACTTTGGCCAGGCGTTTGCCAATCGTTATCAGGGTCTGCGCCATGACTCTGGCGACCCGGTGGAATGGGGGGAGAAAGCGATCGCCCATTACGAAACGCTGGGCATCGATCCGAAAACCAAAACGCTGGTGTTCTCGGATAACCTTGATCTGGCTAAAGCGGTCGATCTTTATGCGCATTTTGGGCAACGGGCAGACGTCATTTTTGGCATCGGCACCCGCCTGACCTGTGACATTCCACAGGTTAAGCCGCTGAATATTGTTATCAAGCTGGTGGAATGCAATGGCAAACCGGTCGCCAAGCTCTCCGACAGCCCGGGCAAAACAATTTGCCAGGACAAAGCCTTCGTTCGTGCCCTGCGTAAGGCGTTCGACCTGCCGCTGGTCAAAAAAGCCAGTTAACCCTTGCGTAATTAAGAGAGGAGGTTTCCCCTCTTCTCTTATCCCTGTCTCTTTCGTCAAGAAATCTCCCACCCGATAACGAATTCTTCTTGTGTCTCGCCAGTCGGCAAGTAACATAGCATCACCCCCAATTTAGGGTAATAATTTCCCCTTCTGAATAATAGTGAGAGACTTTTATGAGCGTTGTGCCTGTAGCGGATGTACTGCATGGCCGGGTCGCGGTTGACAGTGAAGTCACCGTACGCGGCTGGGTGCGTACAAGAAGAGATTCAAAAGCCGGTATTTCCTTCATTGCCGTGTATGACGGCTCCTGCTTTAATCCCGTCCAGGCTGTCGTCAATAATGCGTTGAATAATTATCAGGATGAAGTCCTGCGCCTGACTACCGGCTGTTCGGTGGCGATCACCGGAAAAGTTGTTGAGTCACCGGGTGAAGGTCAAAGCTTTGAAATTCAGGCCACTGCCGTTGAGGTCGTTGGATGGGTTGACGATCCTGATACCTATCCGATGGCGGCAAAACGTCACAGTATTGAGTATCTGCGCGAAGTCGCCCACCTGCGCCCGCGCACCAACCTGATTGGTGCCGTAGCCCGCGTTCGCCATACCCTGGCCCAGGCGCTGCATCGCTTCTTTGATGAGCAGGGCTTTTTCTGGGTTTCCACCCCACTGATTACCGCTTCCGACACCGAAGGCGCCGGTGAAATGTTCCGCGTATCGACGCTGGACTTTGAAAACCTGCCGCGTACCCCCGAAGGTAAAGTCAATTTCGACGAAGACTTTTTCGGCAAAGAAGCCTTTCTGACCGTCTCCGGTCAGCTTAACGGTGAGACTTACGCCAGCGCGATCTCCAAAATCTATACCTTTGGCCCAACCTTCCGCGCGGAGAACTCCAATACCAGCCGCCATCTGGCCGAGTTTTGGATGCTGGAGCCGGAAGTGGCGTTTGCCGATCTGGAAGATAACGCCGCGCTGGCTGAGGCGATGTTAAAATACGTGTTTAAAGCGGTACTGAATGAACGGGCCGATGATATGGCCTTCTTCGCAGAACGCGTAGACAAAGAAGCCATTTCTCGCCTGGAACAATTTGTAACGACCGATTTTGCGCAGGTCGATTACACCGACGCCATTGAGATCCTGATTGCCTGCGGCGAGAAGTTTGAAAATGCCGTTTCATGGGGCATTGACCTCTCCTCCGAACATGAGCGCTACCTGGCTGAGAAACATTTCAAAGCCCCGGTCGTCGTCAAAAACTACCCTAAAGACATTAAAGCCTTCTATATGCGTCTGAATGACGATGGCAGGACCGTTGCGGCTATGGACGTTCTGGCTCCGGGCATTGGTGAAATCATTGGTGGTTCACAGCGTGAAGAGCGGCTGGACATTCTGGATGCGCGCCTGGCAGAAATGGGACTTAATAAAGAAGATTATTCCTGGTATCGCGATCTACGTCGCTACGGCACGGTACCGCATTCAGGTTTCGGATTAGGTTTCGAACGTTTAATCGCTTATGTCACTGGCGTACAAAATGTAAGAGATGTTATCGCGTTCCCACGTACGCCGCGCAACGCCAGCTTCTGATTCCAACATTAAATATAAGAAATTCATATATATAAATAAGGCCAGCCTCGCTGGCCTTTTTTTATTTTTGTAAATCATGAGATGCTTCACAAAGTTCAGTGATTTTTACATTTTGTAATACATATTTTCTAATTGTAACCAGAATACGATATTAGTAGCATTTTCGGGCTAGATTAACCGCGCTGCGAATGGAAAGATGCGTGCAGACACAGGAAGACACCAAACTCTCTTCGGGGTTCTGTAAAGAATTGTTGACGGCAGTGGCAGGTGTCCAAATAACTCCAATGAGGGTAATAAAAATGATGAAGCGCAACATTCTGGCACTGGTTATCCCGGCACTTTTAGCAGCAGGTGCAGCCAATGCAGCAGAAATTTATAATAAAGACGGCAACAAGCTGGACCTGTACGGTAAAGCGGTTGGTCTGCACTATTTTTCTGATAACGACAGCAATGATGGCGATCAGTCATACGTTCGTTTTGGTTTTAAGGGCGAAACGCAGATCAACGATATGTTGACCGGTTATGGCCAGTGGGAATACAACTTTAACGCCAACAATTCTGAAGGTTCTGATGCGCAATCTGGCAACAAGACGCGTCTGGGCTTCGCCGGTCTGAAATTCGCTCAGTACGGCTCTATCGATTATGGACGTAACTACAGCCTGCTGTATGATCCAATGGGCTGGACGGATATGCTGCCAGAATTTGGCGGTGACTCAGCTTATACCGACGAAGGTATCCTGGGTGGTCGTACGACGGGTGTCCTGACCTACCGTAATACTAACTTCTTTGGCCTGGTAGACGGATGGGACTTCGCCCTCCAGTATCAGGGTAAAAACGACCGTGACGATACTCGTCGTTCAAACGGTGATGGCTACGCCATTTCTACCAGCTACACCTCACCAATGGGCCTGGGTGTGTCCGGTGCCTATGGTTCATATGACCGTACCAACGCCCAGGCCTCTGGCGTGCGTACCCTGAATGACAGCAGCGGCAACGCGGTAGTTGACGCTAATGGCAACGACGTTACCATTAACAATGGCGCAGGCAAGCGCGCTGAAGCATGGGCAACCGCCATCAAGTATGACGCTAACAGCGTTTATCTGGCTGCAATGTACGGTGAAACGCGTAACGCTACGCCGTTTACCAGCTCTCAGGTCACGTTCAACAACGATCAGACCGGCAGCATCAGTTCTTTTGCTAACAAAGCACAGAACATTGAGCTGGTCGCACAGTACCAGTTCGATTTCGGCCTGCGTCCTTCACTGGGCTACGTGCAGTCTAAAGGCAAAGACATCGGCAACGGTATTGGCGATGCTGACCTGATCAAATACGCTGACGTTGGTGCGACGTATTACTTTAACAAAAACATGTCCACCTACGTTGACTACCAGATCAACCTGCTGAAAGACAACAACCCACTGGGTCTGAACACCGATGACACCGTAGCAGTAGGCCTGGTTTACCAGTTCTGATTGCACGGCGGGATGGCCTTTTCATCTCCGCGCTGTGATAAAATGGGGCTTCGGCCCCATTTTCATTTGCTCCGCAAGACAGAAGGATTTTCACCCGTACACTCCATCCCTTCACTTTAAATCATTGCGTTTCACTTACATCACAGCCGCGTCGAATCGCTCAACTTTCTGTCACTTCCCTTTATGCAATTTCATTACGCTTCGCCTTAACCTGACATCTCCCGCCCATCGCCCGATATCTGTCAGCCTAACGTGAAAAGCGAGTAATTTATTATCCTCTGGTGCTTACATAAATAACTTTACTTTCCCTGTTTTCCCCGCAAACGGTTGGCATTTTGTGCCCTCAGGCGGTAATCTGGATGCTCACTTCGTTTCAGATGACGCTTACGGAATTTGACTATGTTTGAACGTATTGCAGCAGCACCCGCCGACCCCATTCTTGGTTTAGCCGATCTTTTTCGCGCCGACGATCGTCCAAATAAGATCAATCTCGGCATTGGCGTTTATAAAGACGAAACCGGTAATACGCCAGTTTTGACCAGCGTAAAAAAAGCTGAGCAGCACCTGCTGGAGAACGAAACCACTAAAAATTACCTCAGTATCGATGGGCTGGCCGATTTTGCGCGCTGCACTCAGGAACTACTCTTTGGCGAAGGTAGCACGGTTGTTAGCGCCCAGCGCGCGCGTACGGCTCAGACGCCAGGCGGTACCGGTGCGCTACGCGTAGCAGCCGATTTTATTTCGAGCCAGACTGACGCAAAGCGTATCTGGATCAGCAACCCCAGCTGGCCAAACCATAAGAATGTTTTCGAAGCCGCTGGCCTGGAGGTCTGCGAATATCAGTATTACGATGCGTCCACACATTCACTGGATTTCGATGGCATGGTAAGTACACTGCGTGACGCAAAAGCGGGCGATATTGTACTGTTTCACGGCTGCTGCCATAACCCTACCGGCGTTGATCCTTCCGCTGAACAGTGGACGGCGCTGGCTGAACTCTCCCGGGCCAGCGGGTGGCTGCCCCTGTTTGACTTCGCCTATCAGGGCTTTGCCCGCGGTCTGGAGGAAGATGCTGAAGGCCTGCGTATTTTCGCTGCCCGCCATCAGGAGCTGTTGGTCGCCAGCTCCTACTCCAAGAATTTTGGCCTCTATAATGAGCGCGTCGGGGCGTTGACCCTGGTCGCCAGCGATGCCAACGTTGCCGCTACCGCTTTCAGCCAGGTTAAATACACCATCCGTGCTAACTACTCTAACCCGCCAGCACACGGCGCGGCGGTAGTCGCCACCATTCTGAGTAATAAGGCGCTGCGTGCCATCTGGGAGCAGGAGCTGACTGATATGCGTCAGCGCATCCACCGTATGCGCCAGCTGTTTGTGAATACGCTACAGGAGAAAGGCGCGAAAGGCGATTTCCGCTTTATCATCAGCCAGAACGGTATGTTTTCATTCAGCGGCCTGAGTAAAGATCAGGTGATTCGCCTGCGCGAGGAGTTTGGCGTTTATGCGGTTAATTCCGGCCGCGTTAACGTTGCGGGGATGACGCCGGATAATATGTCACCGCTTTGCGAAGCCATCGTGGCGGTTCTTTAAGGGCATTACGGTACGCGGAAAAGACCGGAGGTGTCGCCTGAGGGTGGGGCTCAGGGCTGCAAAGGCCTGGGGTGTCGCCAACAGGTGGGGCCCGGTGCCTGCCGGTCCTCGCGCCGCGCGTGGCGCGGTTCCTTCGTTCCGCTCGTCGACCTTTCGGACCGGGCATGACGGGACATCCCTGTCCCGGCATGCCCTTGTGCCAGCATCCCTGCTGGCCCATCCGGGTCTTACTCTCTTCACTCAGCGCTGCGGATTGCCTGTCACCGGCCCCACCCGCCTGCTCCTTTTGCATGGTGCTGGCTACGGGTAAAAGCGATTCATAGTGCCACTGTAAACTCTTCATTAGATTTGGAAGCGAACAGAGACAAACGACTAAGACAACCAATGTTATTTGAAACAGCTCAGAAACATTCGCGTTGACCGGGCTTACCTGGAAGTGGTTCCCACACTTGCGGACAGACCAAAAGATCTATTGAAACAGCAGACAGACAAACGATTTTGCTGAAAGCAATTCAGAAGCCTGTGCTAAGTCATACGGCTTTACTTAAAGCGATTCAGAAGACTGCGGAAAGTCATACGGTTTCAAACAAAGCGGCTCAGAAGCCTGAGAGGTGGATAATCCCTGCGGGTGACGGGCAATCCGCAGCGCTGCGGCGCAGACATAAGGCCAGGCGAGGGCAGCAGGGATGCTGCACTCAGGGAACGGCGGGCAGGGATGCCCGCTCGCGACCGGGCCGTCCGGCCTGGCGTCGGAGCCAAAGGCACCACGCAACGCGTGGCGTGAGGACGCCCGTCACCCGCTGGGATTATCCACCGGAACAGCAGATATCACCGCCTGCAAAACTAACCCACAAACCATGGAATTATCCACCGGAACAGCAAATATCACCGCCTGAACATCTGGACGACAACCGCTGGAATTGACCACTCGCCGGAAATACTACTGCAGGAAAGGGTTTGAAATACGCTCGCGTCCCAGAGTGGACTCAGGTCCGTGCCCGGGCAGAAAGGTTACGTCATCACCTAACGGCAAAAGCTTAGTTTTAATGGCTTTGATTAAATCGCTGTGACTGCCCTGCGGAAAATCGGTACGTCCAACGCCGCCGTTGAAAATGACGTCGCCTGAAATCAACAGGCGTGAGGCGCGATTATAAAAGACAATATGGCCGGGGGTATGGCCAGGACAAAGCAGGATCTCGAGCAGCAAATTACCTACCTGCACGGTCTCACCCTCTTCCAGCCAGCGATCGGGCGTCAGCGGAGCGCAGTTGGGAAAACCAAACATCTGAGACTGTGTGGGCAGCCCCTCAAGCCAGAACGTATCCGCCTTGTGCGGACCAACGACCGGGACGCCGTAAAACTTAGCCAGCTCTGCGGCGGCACCCACATGATCAAGATGACCGTGCGTCAGCAGGATCTGGCTGACGGTAACACCCTGCTCTGTAACCTGCGCCTGTATTTTCCCGGCGTCGCCACCAGGATCGACAATCGCTGCCGTGTTCGTCTCGGGGCACCAGATTAGCGAACAGTTCTGCTCAAACGACGTCACCGGAATAGTTTGATAATTCATAACGCTCCATTACCGGCTCATCGGAGGACTTACCGGGATCTCATTACGACCAGCTCCGTACCGGGCCGGTATCAATATGCACAAAGTTACTTCTTGGATAGTATCCTACACCACCCGCCCGCATGGAAAGCGCGGCCTTGCGAACATTGCTTAATGAAACGCCTTCAATGTGGAAATCCATTGCCTGTCCGAGCGTATGAAAGCTGTGCTTCGCCACGCCTTTGCTGTGAGTGCGCAGGGCATTATTGGTCGCCAGAGAACGATAACCTGAAATGAGTTGTACCGGTTTACGGGTATCAAGCATCGCCTGGAGGCGGTAAAGATGGTCGAAGAGGCGGGGATCGATGCTCTTGATCTGATTAGCCCGGTAGTCGCGGAAAAAATGGTTTAGCCGCGTAAGCTCATCTTTATCGTAACTTTTACCGTTAAAAAACTCGGTCTTAAGCGTTTCACCGGTATTGAGATTATTGAGCGTTAAAATACGGGGGCGGGAGGTGGAAAGCGAGGCGAAAGCCTGTCCGGGGAGCAGTGCGCAACCGAGAGCCGCGCCGCCCAGCGTCAGCCATCTGCGGCGTTGAGAGTCGAATTTATCCATCAGTCAGTATTACCCAGCATAAATGGTCAGATAGAGTGCGAAATAGTTAACGTTCGCAACCATAACCGCGACCATCTGGTGAGTCAACCCGTGGAAAGTGAGCAACGCAGCAAGAGTCTGAAACTCCTGCTGCGCAGTTGAGCTTATCGTTTGACGACAAAAAACGTTAACTCCTGTTTAATCAGTTATTAGAGCAATAACTGACCAGCAGCTGCCAGTGCCTGCGCCCCGGAACGTGCGGTGTTATCATAATTGTAAATATCTGTACGATACTGCGGCTCACCGTCGTCGGCTATCCACGCTGTCAGATAATAGAGATTGACCGGAATACGATGCCTGATAGGGACATAGCGGGTATCGCCCTCTTTCAGGGTGCTGGAAATGCGCACATTATTCCAGCCAGCATCCTGCAGCAGCAAATTAGCAAGATCGGAAGCTTTGTTCACCCTGACGCAGCCTGAGCTGAGCGCGCGGATGTCTTTCTGGAAAAGATTATGGTTCGGCGTATCGTGCAGATAGATAGCATCCGAGCTGGGCATATTAAATTTGTAGCGGCCAAGCGAGTTTGTTGCGCCCGGCGCCTGGCGGATGCGATAAGGGAAAGAGGCTGCGGAAATTATATTCCAGTCAATGGTTGTGGGATCGATAACCTGCGCCTCGCTGTCCCATCCCGAAAGCAGCTGGTAGTTGTGCTTATAAAGATAGGAGGGATCAAGCTTCACTTTAGGCACAATATCCTTGCGCACCAGAGTGGTCGGCACATTCCACGGTGGATTCAGCACCACGTTATTCAGGGCGCTGCGCATTAGCGGCGTTTTACGATCCGGACGTCCAACTATCACCCTCGATGCCAAAATCTGATTGCCATTGAGATAGTAGATCAGCGAATAGTTGGGAATATTGACCATAATGCCGTTGTGCATGTCATCAGGCAGCAACCGCAGCCGCTGAATATTCAGCGCCAGAAGCGCCGCCCGCCGCTGCGGCGAAACGTTAAGCCACTCACGGGTACGCAGGCCGATAGCACCGTCGGCTTCCAGCCCCTGCCAGCGCTGGAAGCGCTTCACGGCGGCAACCAAATCTTCGGAATAGACCAGGGTCGGGTTCGCGGGAGGCGCAGCGCCCTGAAGATCGCCGGCCGCATTGGGCGTATCGGCTTTCACACCCCCAGACTGCGGCGATGCTGACGGGCTCACCGCCACGTTGACATCGCTGACGCTGACCGGCACGGTCGAGGTTGGTACAGCATCCTCATCCGGCCTGGGTACCTGTGCATCGGCTGAGAGCATACCGGTACGCTGCAAAATTTCACGCAGCGCAGGGACGCTGTCACTCATCTGGCCCGGCCGCAGAGTCTCCCGCCCCGACAATTGAGGCCAGGGATGGGTATCTGCCAGCAGCGTTTTAAGCGCCTGGTGCATACGTGGGTACTGGGGGTGCTGTGGGGCCAGCGAAGTGATAAAGGCTTCATCGCGTCCTGCCGCTACGGCTCTCTGCCACTGATTAATCACCGACTGTCCAGGCGCCTCAATCTTGTAAGGCACATTGCTATAGAGCCAGGTCTCTCCTTTAAGCGGTACATTCGAGACGAATTGCAGATAGCCCAGCATGGCATCCGACAGAACTGTATCCCGCGCCTGCCCGGTAACGGCCGGGTCGGTCAGCAGTTTTATCCATTGCGTAAACTGTGGCTGAACGCCCGATATGGCGACTTCGGCCAGCTGCTGTTGAAACTGCCGGACGGCCTGACGATCCTGCCACATCGGGCGCATACCATGACTGGCATAGATCGACGCCAGCTGGCTGAGATAGAAAGGGCGATAACCGGCTGGCAGGTTTGCCAATAGCTGTGACTGAGCCTGAGAGTGGGTTACTGATACGTTAACCGGCGCGGAGACAGGGGGAATACCTGCCACGGCGGGGTGACTCCCCCCCAGGGAGAGCGCCAGACAACAACCCAACAGGGATAACCTTGCAGTAAACGATTTTGCCAGCAACATCCCTTGCCTCCTGAGCAATGTCTGAACGAACGGGCCTTCACTTCGTGGTGATTATTATAAGTGTAGAAAAGAAAACGGCATCAGCGTGAACCGCTAATGCCGTAGGTAGAGTAATCTGCCGCCAGCTTTTTATCTATATCTGACCGCGGAAAATTTCACCCGCGCTCAGGACGAAGCCAGGTGCTCGGGCGCCTCGTCTGTCATATTCGCGGCAGTCGGTTCCGCAGCAAAACCGCGCAGCCCCACTACGTGAACGTGTTCGACATTATTAACCACTTTACGCACCAGTTTATAGGTAGTTCCCTTCTCCGGACTGATGTTTTCCGGCGCAGCGATGATCAGCTGCATTCCCAGGCGGTCGCACAGTTCAAACAGCGTGGCGATGGATTTCGCATCAAGGCGCGCGGCTTCATCAAGGAACAGCAGTCGACAAGGAGAAATATCCTTGCCGCGCAGGCGTCGTGACTCCTCTTCCCAGCTCTGCACCACCATGACCAGAATAGACATCCCGGTACCGATCGCTTCGCCGGTTGAGAGCGCCCCACTCTCTGCTCGTAGCCAGCCATCAGAACCGCGATTTACCTCAACTTCCATTTCAAGGTAGTTACGGTAATCCAGCAGCTCTTCACCGATGGTTTGCGGCGTACGCTGTCCCATATCAATCTGCGGGTTCAGGCGCTGATAGAGTTTAGCCAGCGCCTCTGAGAAGGTCAGGCGATTGCTGTTAAACAGATCCTGATGCTGCTCATGCTCTTCCGACAGCACGTCCAGCAGCGTCGCATGAGTTTCCCGCACGTTAACGTTGAGCCGGACGCTTTTCACCTGGCCAAAGCTGACGCTTTGCAGCCCCTGGTTGAGCTGGCGAATACGGTTCTGCTCGCGCTGAATGGTTTTGCGGATAATGTTCGCCGCGCTGCGCGAGCTGATTGCCAGCATCTTCTCGCGCGCCGTCAGCTCTTCGGTCAGACGGCCCAGCTCAATTTCCATCTGCTCAATCGCTTCGACCGGATCGTCGGTGCGGATAATATCCTGCCGGATACGCTCACGCAGGTGCTGATAAACGGCGATAAAGAACTGAATTTTGCGCTCAGGACGTTTAGGATCCTCCGACAGGCGCAGGATGTCGCGCAGGTGCTCATTGTCTGCCACCGCCAGACGCAGCGCACCCAGCGCCTTATCCGACATGGATCGCAACTCATCTCCGCCCAGATAGGCCAGCTCGCGGCGATGCAGCCTGCGCTCAACGCCGTTATCTTTCACCAGGCGCAATACTGCCACCCAGCCAGACTTGGCGCTCACCACCTGCTCACGGCTCTGGTGGTAGTCACGTTCTACGCGACGCAGTTTTTTCTGAAGCGCATCCATTTCTGCTTCACAGAAGGTGAGCTGTTTTTCCAGCTGATTGCGCCGTGCGCGGTTGTTGCTCAGGGCGGTATAGAGTTCATCGCGGCGCAGGCGCGCGCGCTCTTCGGCGCTGGCATCGGCCTGAACGCCGATATCCTGCATCTCCTGCTGAAGCTCTTTCAACATATCGCGCTTGGCGTCGTAAGAACTTTTCAGCGACGCCAGCACCTGAGAATACTGGGTAAACTGCGCCTGATGACCACGCAGCTTTTCACGCGCCCGCGCCCGCTCAGCCTCGGCGTGTTCAAGACGCTGACGCAGCTTCTCATTCAGATCGCTATTGCCATCCAGCATACCCGCCGAATCCACATAGCCAAAATGCGCCCGACGCTGGACGACTTCGGTCAGGGCAAACGCCTGCTGACGTGCATCGCGCTGCACCTGACTGGCCTGGGCATAGTCAAGCTTGAGCTGCTCGTGCTGCCCGGGATCGCTTTGCAGCACCGAAAGCAGCGGCTCAAGCTTCGCCAGGGCGCTTCCCTGCTGTTGCAGGAAACGGGCCGCTTCCTGCGCTTCGTCCAGCCGCTCCAGCAGCTCGTCGTAACGATCCTGGAGCGTTTCATCCATCAGCAGGCTGACGCGAGGCATCAGACGGTTCAGCTGAGAAATGCCCTCCTTCGCCTGTTCAAACTGCTGACGCTGCTGCTGATTTTCCTCTTCATGCGCACTTATTGCGCGCTCCAGCTCCGCGCGACGCGCATTGTGCTGGCGCAGAGCGGCTTCCGGATCCGGGTCAAAGGCCACACCGAGATGGGTGCCGATAAAGCGGCTGAACGACTGATGCAGTCGCTGCGTTTTCTGCACGTCAAAGGAGAGCGTGGCATAGCGTTCGGCCAGCGTCTCACGCTCCGCATGCAGGAGTTCAAGCTGATTTTCACGGGCTGCGCGGCCAAACAGCGGCACTTTTGGAAAGCGGGAGTAGCGCCACTGGCGCTCACCCGACTTCACCACCACCGCTTTATTCAGCTCCTCGACGTTAAATACGCTGTCGTCAAACGACTGCGGATCCCCTTCGATGAGATAGAGATCCTCGGGACACTCCTCCAGCCCATCCAGCTGCTCACGGATCCGCGACAGATCGGGAACGACAATCGCGTGGCGGGCAGGACCGTAAAGCGCCGAGAAGTACGGGGCATCGTCGATCGTCACATCGTCATAAATTTCTGACAGCAGCACGCCGCCAAAGCGCTCGGCCAGCGTATTCAGGCGAGCGTCTTCGGCCCCTCCCGGCTGGCTGAGACGTTCGATTTTGTTCTCAACCCTGCGTTTGCGGCTGGAAACCTCGTCACGCTCAACGGTCAGTTCACGCTCGCGCTCCAGCAGCATCTGCATAAACTCAGTCACCTGCTGGCTGTTTTCCAGCGCCTGCCCCGACTGTTCACTCAGCTGGCTGAGAATATCCTGCGCGGCCAGCCACTGCGGTGCCTGCCGCGTCAGGCGGGCGATGCGTTCACGCACCTGTTCCAGCTCCTGACGCATCTCCATGCGGCGTTCACCGGCATCCGCAACGCTTTCGCCCAGCGCCTCGATTTGAGCCTCCAGGCCGTGCTGCAATCCTTCAAGCTCCTGCGGATCGACCTGCTGACCCTGGCGCTTGCAGAAATCATTCAGCAGCCGCTCCGCATCCTGCTGCTCGCGCAGCCGCTGCTCCATTTCGGTCAGGCGCCCACGCAGGGACTGAAGCTGGTCGGCGTGGTAGCGCTGATTACTGGCGTCGCGCAGCAGCTCGCGCCCGGTCTGATACGCTTCGCTGCGGCTGACGGGTCCGGCAATGCGGGTCACCAGTTCAAACGCCTGTTCAAACTGGCTGTGCGCCGCCCCGGCCACGCTCATTTTCTGTTCCAGCATCAGCAGGCGTTCTGTCGCCTCCTGCTCTTTTGCCTGGAACGTTTCCTGCCACTCTTCCGCATTTTCCACGCTCAGAGCGGGGATCTGGCAGAGCTGCTGCGCGCGTTGCAGCGCCTGCAGCGCCTGCTGATACTGAATCGCGCGGGTTTGCTGCACATCCAGCGCCTGCTGATAGTCAGCAAGCTGGCTTTTCAGTTCATCAACCTCCAGCTCCGCCGCCTCAGCGCGCGCCTCGTTGTCCTCATGCACCTCGCGCGCTTCGGCCACGACCTCGCTCTGCTCCTCCAGCCGGAAGGTCAGTTCGTCGATATCACCTTCATAGCGTTCGATTTTTTCCTGCTGACGCATGGCGGTCTGTACCAGACTGAGATGATCGCTGGCACTCTGGTAGTCAGTTTCAAGGTCGCTTTCCGCTGCGCTGTGCTCAGCCAGTTCGCGCGACATATCAACGTGCCGATACTGCTCGGCGGCAAGCTGTTTGCGGCTGCTTAGCAGTTCACTGCGCTGTAGCAGCGCGCCATCAAGATGAATACGACGCTCGTTGGCGTGACGCATATAGTCCGCAGCAACGTAGCTGGTCGCTTCTGAAATCAGGTGCTTGAACAGATCGCGATCGGACTGCGTGACGCGGATAGCCTCAAGGGTCATGCGGTTTTCGCGCAGGGCGGCTTCCATATCCTGAAACGCCTTGCGCACGCCGCTGTTTTCCGGCAGCAGGTAATCGCGCAGCGAGCGGGTAATCGCGCTGGATATACCGCCGTAAAGCGAGGCTTCAATCAGGCGGTAGTATTTGCTACGATCTGCCGCTGAGCGCAGGCGTCGGGCCACGATGCCCATATCAAACATCATGGAGTGGTAGTCGGTAATGGAGTTGTACTGCTTAAACTGTACGCTCTCCATCGCTTCGAACTTCTCTTTCAGCTCGCTGAGCGGCAGGACCCGCGCCTGACGCGCGTTGACGGTTTCGGTAAGAATTTCCGTCGGGTTGATTGAGGTCGGCAGTCCGTGAATGCTGAAAGGCTTGATATCGACCTTGCGATCGCGCCCGGCAACCTGTTGCAGACGTACGCCAACGATCACCCGCTGGTGCACCGAGTTGACCACGTCCAGTGCCGCATAGCAGACGCCTGGGCGCAGCTTACCGTGCAGCCCCTTGTCGCGGGAGCCGGAAGTGGCGCCCGCCTCGGTAGTATTACGGAAGTGAAGCAGCGTCAGATCGGGGATCAGCGCGGTGATAAATGCAGCCATGGTGGTGGACTTACCGGCACCGTTACCGCCGGAAAGCGTGGTGACCAGCTCATCGAGATCGAAGGTTCGGGCAAAAAAACCGTTCCAGTTGACCAGCGTCAGCGAGCGAAATTTTCCGCGTTCAATCATTCCTGTTCATCCTCTGCGTTGTCGGAGGGGTGATTCTGCGCCTCTCCTTCCCCATCGCTTTCATCATTCAGCATCAGGCCGCCATCAATCGCCATCGCCTCACCGTCCCTGATCATTCTCAGCTGGGCTGCACGCGCGTCGTCTCCGCTGCGTACGTCGGCTCCAAAGCGAAACACCGATTCAATAATGCGAAACTTGCTGCTGTCATTGGCCATAAACCACACCATGCCCAGGCGTCGCAGGCGATTGAGCGACGCGCGCATTTTTTCCTGCAGCTTCTGGCGGTCCAGATCGGAACCGGTTGAGCGCTGGTTAACCAGCTTCAGCAGCTTGCTTTCATCTGCCAGCGTCACCAGTTCGTCATACAGCTCCTGCTGGGTGAAGATTCCCTCATTTGCCAGCCGCTCCGGACTGAGATAGAGGTAGCAGAGGATCTTGCCTACCATCATATCCAGCTCTGAGAGCACCGAGCGCGGGATCAGCGTAGTTGAACGCGGTCGCAGATAGAAAAAACCTTCGGGTGCGCGGATAAGCTCAACGTGATAGCGCGCGTAGAACTCTTCCAGATACTCCTGGTAATCCATCAGAAAAGCGTGGTTGTCCAGCTCTTCAATCCCGACGTGTCGGCCCGCTCTTAGCTGGCTGTCCAGCGCCGGGAAAAGTGGGTTAGCCAGCGCCTGCGCCAGCTTAACCGGCATTACTTGTTCAATATTTATCGATGACATGCGCCTGCACCCTGGCTCCGTAATCATTAATGACCTGCCACTCAGCGGGCAGGCCGGAGAAATCTGCTTCAGCCACGCCTAAGCGAACGGCCTGATCGACAACGATTCGCGCCACGTCAAAATGGCGCGCGCGCGGATACTGCTCCAGATAATCACGCATTACCGCACCGAGATTGAGCGGTTTTTGCTGCGCCTTATAGATGGCCAGCGCCTCGGCAATCATGGCGGCCAGCTGCTCGCGGATCTCGCTGAACTCTTCGTATTCCAGCTCGGAAGGCAGCTCGCCGGTCACCTCTTCGTTGCGCAGCGTCAGCTCTTCATCACGCACGTCATACAGGCGATCGGCATTGGCGTAGGTTAACGCCCAAGGCTGATCGAAATAGTTTTGTACCGACTGGCGAAGTCGTTGCGCAAATACGCGGTTTTTATCCATATCAATGGCGGTACGGATAAATTTATGGACGTGGCGATCGTAACCGATCCACAGGTCAATGGCCTGCTGGCCCCAGCTGATAATTCGGTCAAGCTTGTTTTGCAGATCGAACACCAGCTTGTCAATGAAGCCCAGATCGGGGCTGTTCATGGTCGCATCCTGAATGCGTAGCAGATTAGCCTGTAGTTTGTCGCCCGCGGCTTCCAGCGTGTCCTGTAGCTCGCGCAGCGTACCCGAGGTTTCATTAAGCAACAGTTCGCAGCTGGAGATGGCCGCGCGCCAGTCCTTATTCAGCAGCTGCGCGATATCGTCTTTCACCGCCTGCTGCTGCTCATCCATGATGCGCTGGGTAATGTCGATACTGTCAAAAATTTCCGCCACGGAGTATTTCAACGGAGCAAAGACATTACGGTGCCAGTGAAACTCATCGCCATCTTCCGCCGCTGCGTCCGCCGCGCGCTTGAGTTCGCCCGCAACGATAGAGAGCTGCATTGAGAGTCTGAGCGTGGAAAATTCGCGCTGGCGAATGTAGTAGTCCGTAATACCGATCGCCAGCGGGGTCAGCCGGTAAATGGCGTTGCCTTCGGAAAATTCACTGGTAAAGCGGTTAAGCAGGCGCTGCCGCACCATGTCGTTGATAGCATTATTGGCACGACTGGTCAGCGTTTCGCTGGTTTGTTCAAATCCTTCACTGACGTGACGGAAGGCATCAATCAGTTCACCTTCGCTCATTTCACCGTCCATACGCTCCCCGTTAAGGGTGGCTATGGCCAGCAAAAACGCCAGCCTTTCGGTAGGCAGTGAGACGGAAAAGTCATTTTTTCGCGCCCAGGCGACCAGCTCCGGTACGGTCTGGGAAAGTTCACTCATGGTTCGTCCTGTTTGTGGGTTTCCGCGCGGTAACGTGGATGTAACGGCCCAAACTTAAAAAGGGTTCCTGACGACAAAAACGTTTCTCCAGCGCCAGAATCTCGTCAAATCGCTCAGTCTGCTTGTTTTTATCGCGCAGGTAGTCGTGAAATACGCGAACGCCGGCTTTATTTTCTATGCTGAACCCGGCCTCCTCCAGCCAGCGATAGACCTGCTGTGGGTCACGGGGGAAATCGGGAGAGAGTGTTTTTCGCTTACGTTTGCGCAAATCCGCCTGCATATAACCAAAATTCCCCAGCACCAGAGTTTGCATCATCAGGCCGTTGAGATTGTAAAACATCAGCGACAGTACGCCGCCTGGAGCCAGCGCGTCATAGAGTGCCGCAAGAACGGCCTCGGGATCTGCCACCCATTCCAGCACCGCGTGAAACAATACCAGATCGGCAGGTTTATCCAAATGTTGTGCAACCTGTTGTGCGCTAATTTGTTTAAATTGCATGTTGTCGCTCACACCTTTTTCTTCGGCATGACCACGCGCGCGCGTTAACATCTCGCCGGAGAGATCGCAGAGCAGCACGTTATGGCCCCTGGCAGCCAGGCCACAGGCGGTTTGCCCTTCGCCGCCGCCCGCATCGAGAACCTGCAGCGCGCCCGATGGCAGCGTTGCCAGAATATCCTCAAGCTCCTGCCAGACGATGGCCTGCCGGATGCGGCCTTTGGTGGTACCGTAAATATTCTTAGAAAATTTTTCAGCGATATCATCAAAGTTGCGATCCTGCTGCATGTTCTGGCTCCGGCGGTTCGGTAGGTGATTCAGGGCGCTATTTTGACATACACTGGCGGAGAATGAACCTTTCAGTCGCCGCTTCGCTTTTGGGTGGCGTTTTTTCGGACAAATGGAGCTTTTTTCCATGCTTTTTGCGTTAAAAAAAGCGATTGGCGGGCTGTTGCTGCCCCTGCCCGCGCTGCTGATTCTCATGGCAGGAGGGATTTTATTACTCTGGTTCAGCCGCTGGCAGAAAACGGGCAAAATTACCCTCTCCGTTGCCTGGCTGCTGCTGCTGGCGCTGAGCCTGCAGCCGGTGGCGGATTTACTGCTGGCACCGATTGAAAACCAGTATCCCGCCTGGAGAGACCAGCAGAAGGTCGACTACGTTGTGGTCCTGGGCGGCGGCTATACCTGGAATGCCGCGTGGGCGCCCAGCGCCAATATGCTGAATAACAGCCTGCCCCGTCTGGCAGAGGGGATCCGACTGTGGCGTGAGAATCCGGGATCTAAAATGATCTTTACCGGTGCCGCTGCACAGACCAATCCGGTTAGCTCCGCAGAGGTTACTGCCCGCGTTGCACAGTCGCTGGGTGTGCCGGAGGCGGATATTATTCGCCTGGATAAACCGCGAGATACCGGGCAGGAAGCCCGTGAAGTGGCAAAAGTGGTCGGCGACCGCCCTTTCCTGCTGGTGACCTCAGCGTCACACCTGCCGAGGGCAATGATTTTCTTTCATCAGCAGGGACTGCATCCTCTGCCTGCGCCAGCAAACCAGCTGGCTATCGACTCCCCGCTGAATATCTGGGAGAAAGTACTGCCCTCTCCGCAGTGGCTGGGGCACAGCGATCGGGCCCTGTACGAAACAATGGGCCGACTCTGGCAGCGGATGACGGCGGGCAGTGACCCGGATTTAGCTAAGCCAGGGGAGCAGTGAACGTGCGGCGCGGTCGAATGTCGCCCGATCGAACTGACCGAAATGTATCAGGCTGTCAATCTGATCCCACATCAGGTAGAGCCAGCGCCGGGCGATAAAGCCTTCGTCTACGGGCGCCCGCTGAAGATAGCGATATAACAGTGATTCTGCCGGCCCCTCCTCACACAGGCGAAAAAGGTCATACTCACGCGGTGCCCAGAGCATCCGACCGGGATCGCAGATCGACAGCAGTCGATCGTCCCGGCTCTTAATCAGGCTGCGCAGCCTGAGATCGCCATGCACCAGCACGCAGGGATCCTTAAAGGCGGCCATCAGGCCGGCAAGAGCTTTACGACTGCGCTTCAGCACGGCGTAGTCCTGCTGCGACAGTGCCTTCGGCTGCATAAATCCCAGCGTGGACCACAGTACCGAGACGCGCTGCGCATACCACGTGGGCCAGGTGTTCTCCTGCGTGCTGTCGACGCTGCCCACCAGCCCGTGGCTCTCCACCCGATGCCAGGTCAGGAGGGCATCGACGATCTGATCCCGGAGCTGATGCCAGCGGGCCGGAGAACGCGCAGGGGCCTCCACCGATACGCCCTCCATCCTTTCGATAAGCAGGACCTCATGCTGCGGCGGCCGCTGACTGGTCACCAGTCCCCAGACCCGCGGCATATGCACGGTACCCTCCCGCGCCAGTATTGAGAGTTTACCGGCTTCCTGCGCGGCCATCCCTTTGACGGTGAAATATTTCGCCACCAGCGGCATGGAGTGGCCCTCCCGGTCGTACAGGAAGTAAAGGCTGGCGTAAGGCTGTTTGCTGATGCGCTCCAGGCGACTGAGATGCTCGCCCAGTACCAGCGACAGTTCGGAAAGAAGCTGTTCCATTACTTCTCCTCAGCGGTGTAAACGAGGCTATTGGGTTTACAGATCGTGGCGGCGGTGAGGCAGAGTGATGAGCGGAAAAAAATCAGCGGGGCCTGGGCTGGCCCCGAAAAGTTACTGCATGGCTGCCCGAACGCGCGCCAAATCTTCTGGTGTATCCACTCCCACGCTGGGAATAGCTCTGGCAACGTCAACGTGGATCTTTTCACCGTACCACAGCACTCTCAGCTGTTCCAGCAGCTCAATCTGCTCCAGCGGGCTGGGCTCCCAGCTCACGTAGCGACGGATAAACCCTGCACGGTAGCCGTAAATTCCAATATGACGAAGGAACCCATCGCCGATGGTGTCACGTGACGCGGCAAAGCGCTCACGGTCCCACGGGATCGGCGCGCGTGAGAAGTACAGCGCGTAGCCTTTCGCGTCACGCACGACCTTCACCGCATTGGGATTGAACGCTTCTTCGGCGGATTCGATCGGTACCGCCAGCGTAGCCATATCTGCTTCACTGTTAGCCAAATTCTCCGCCACCTGACGAATGATAACCGGTGGGATTAGCGGCTCATCGCCCTGTACATTGACAATTATCGTCTCGTCAGCAAACTGATAGCGTTCGATCACCTCTGCCAGACGTTCGGTACCGGACTGATGATCGGCACGGGTCATGCACACCTCTCCCCCTGCGGCTTCGACCGCGCGCGCGACCTCTACATTGTCGGTCGCCACAATCACCCGATCTGCACCCGACTCCAGCGCACGGGCCATCACGTGAACCACCATCGGTTTACCGTGGATATCAACCAGCGGTTTACCCGGCAGGCGGGTGGAGGCGAAGCGCGCAGGAATGATTGCCACAAAACTCATGGGTGGATCTCTTCCAGCGTCAGCGCGCGTGATTCGGTTTCCAGTAATACCGGAATACCTTCGCGCACCGGGAAAGCCAGACCATCAGGCTTGCAGATAAGTTCCTGATTAGCTTTGCTGTAATAGAGTTTGCCGTGGCAAACAGGACAGGCAACAATTTCAAGTAAACGGTGATCCATGGTATCTCCCTGGTGGACCCGATCGGACAGGATAGTCAGAATATCATAGCTCGGCCCAGAGCAGTTACCCCCTGACGTCAAACTTACAGCATCCAGCCGTTGCCCCACTCTTCGGCCAGCGCGGCAGGAAGATTTTCCAGCAATATCGACTCTGCACCCTGCCAGCGCGCAAAGCGTGAGATGGCCTGTCGCAAATCGTGCAGCATTCCCTGAGCCAAACTCACCCCTTGCTCCAGCCAGAGCTGCCTGACGACCAGGATTTTCTCTTTACGCAGCATTTTGGCATCCATTCTTGCTTTGAGCGCCCCGCGATGGAGGATCGGCAGTACAAAGTAGCCGAACTGACGCTTTGCGGCTGGGATATAGCACTCGAGGCGGTAATCGAAATTAAACAGCTCCCGCGTCCGTTTGCGATCCCACACGACCGGATCAAAAGGAGAGAGAATCGCGGTATGAGTGGGCTGTGGAATGGCTTTCAGCAGGGGAAAAAGTGACTGATGGATATAACAGCGCCCCAGGGTTTCAACCTCTGCGGGCATTACCTCGCCGTTCTCCAGCCAGCTGGCCAGGGTTTCACTGACCGGCGCACGCTTGAGGCGATAATAATCCGCCAGCCAGCCGGGCTTAAACAGGCCAAGGCTGACGGCGGTATTGCGCAACATCTGTCCTACCGCCTCCTCCTCACTCAGTGCGTGCAGCGCATCGTCCCACTCTGGCAATACGCGCTGACGAAGATCGTAGACCCGCTGGAAATTACGCCGCTCTGTCACCATCAGCTCGCCTGCGCTGAAGAGATTTTCGAGGTGTTTTTTGTGCGGCTTCCACGACCACCAGCCTGGTTTTTGCCCTGCGGGCGCGGTGAAATCAGCCGATCTGACCGGTCCGTTTTCCTCAATGTGCTGTAAAAGCTGGCTGATTTCCTGCTGCCACGTTTGCATCCACTCGCTGCTGTATTTCCAGCCGAGACGCTGCGGGCTGAGCATCCGGTGGCGCAGCAGCGGATAATCTTCTGCCGGAATAAAACAGGCTTCATGCGCCCAGTATTCGAACAGTTTTCCGCTGGAGAGCGCCTCACCCAGCCAGGCCTGCGGGTAGTCGCCCAGTCGACTGAACAGGACCAGATAAGGACTGCGGGCAACCACGTGAATTGTATCTATCTGCAACAGAGACATCTGACGCAACGTGCTAAGCAGGTCGCACAACTGCGCTTTGCGCTTCGGAGGTCGCAGTAAACCCTGCGCCGCAAGATGGAGCTGGCGAGCCTGTTTCAGAGAGAGATGAAGGGTGGACATACGGCATCCCGTGGCAAATGTTGCACTGAGTTTAGCGTAATTTGCGTGAGTAATACGAGCAAGTGAATGATGCATCCCGTCACTCAGGATGCACTGCGTTTTGCGTGGTTAGCCGGAGTGATACGAGCAGGTAAAGAAGCATCCCGTCACTCAGGATGCACGATGTTGCGCGTGGTTAGCATGAAAGGTGTGTGGTGATGCGCTCCAGCAGCGTGGCGGCCTGTGATGGTGGGAGATGAGCCTCCACCGGCAGATACCACCAGTTATCGGCGGCAAAGGCGCGTGCTTTCACTGCGTCTTTTTCAGTCATCAGCAGCATCTGGCCCGGCTCCGTCAGCGCCGCTAACTGCGCAGCGCTATAGTTTTGATGGTCGGCAAAGGGCACTTCTCTTACCGGGCGCACGCCCTGCTGGCGCAGCGTGGCAAAAAAGCGCGGCGGGTGGCCAATTCCGGCCATGGCCACCACGTTGTTAAACGCAGAGAGCGGCTGTACCTCATGGGTTTTCACATTCACCGCCTGGCCGGGTAGCAGCGTCATCGCGATTTCACCCGCCTGCGCCTCGCCACCGTTGGTAATAACGGCATCTACATCACGCAGGCGGGAAACGCGTTCGCGCATCGGTCCGGCTGGCAGCCAACAGCCGTTGCCAAATCGCCGCTGCCCATCCACCACCACCACCTCGACATCCCGGGCCAGTGCATAATGTTGCAGCCCGTCGTCGCTAATAATAACGTCAATATTCCCTCTCGCCAGCAGCGCCTGTACCGCTTCGCGCCGGTTTGGTGACACTGCCACGGCGGCCCCGGTGCGCTGAAATATCAGCACCGGCTCATCGCCAGCCTGTTGGGTGGAGGTGAAAGCGTCAAGCACCAGCGGGTAATGCTCTGCGCGCCCGCCGTAACCGCGGGACACCACGCCGGGGCGGAAGCCACGCTTTTGCAGCGCTTCCACCAGCCAGATAACCACCGGCGTTTTTCCGTTGCCCCCGGCGGTGAGATTACCCACCACCACAACGGGGACCGGTGCCCGCCAGGCTCGGCGCCAGCCCCAAACGTAGCTGAGGCGGATCAGATTAGCGATCAGCCCATACAGCAGGCTCAGCGGCAGGAGCAACAGATAAAGCGGCGACCTGCCGCTCCAGAGACGTTCAATCATTGACCAAACTGCATTTTGTGCAACTGGGCATAGACGCCCTTGTGCAGCAGCAGATCGCTATGGCTGCCACGCTCAACGATGTAACCATCTTCCACCACCACAATTTCATCCGCTTTTTCAATGGTAGAAAGACGGTGAGCAATAACCAGTGAGGTGCGGTTTTTCTGCAGTTCGTCCAGCGCGGACTGGATCGCGCGTTCTGATTCCGTATCCAGCGCTGACGTCGCTTCATCCAGGATCAGAATTGGCGAATCGCGCAGCAGCGCACGGGCGATAGCAATACGCTGACGCTGACCACCGGAAAGCAGCACGCCATTTTCGCCGATGATGGTGTCCAGCCCCTTATCCATTTTGTTGATGAAGTCCATTGCATGGGCCATCGACGCGGCTTTCTCAATGTCAGCGCGGCTGTACTTCTCGCTGCGCGCATAGGCAATGTTATTGGCGACGGTATCATTGAACAGATGCACGTTCTGCGAAACCAGCGCCACCTGATCGCGCAGGGAGCTGAGGGTATATTCACACAGATCGTGACCGTCCAGCAAAATCTCACCCTGCTGAATATCGTAAAAGCGCGTCATCAGACTGGCGATAGTGGACTTACCCGATCCTGAGCGCCCCACCAGGGCGACCGTTTTGCCCTGTGGAATCGCAAGATTGATATGGTGTAAAGCCGGGGCTTCACGGCCAGGATAGGTAAAGGTAACGTCGCGAAACTCAACGTCGCCTTTCGCACGCTCCAGGGTACGGGTGCCGGTATCCACTTCCTGTTCGCTGTCCAGAATAGAGAACAGCGTCTGGCAGGCGGCCATACCGCGCTGGAACTGGGCGTTAACGTTGGTCAGTGATTTAAGCGGACGCATTAGCGCGATCATGGATGAGAATACCACGGTGATCGTACCGGCCGTCAGCGTTGCCATCACGCCTGGGAAGCTGGCGGCATAAAGCACGAAAGCCAGCGCCAGGGAAGCAATTAGCTGAATAATTGGATCGGAAATAGAAGAAGCCGAAACCAGCTTCATGCCCTGCTGGCGCATGCGGTTACTTACCCGACCAAAACGCTCGCTTTCGACCTCCTGACCGCCAAAGATCAGCACTTCTTTATGCCCCTTAAGCATCTGTTCAGCGCTGGCCGTCACATGACCCATGGTGTTCTGCATGTTTTTGCTGATGTTGCGGAAGCGTTTTGACACGGTGCGAATGGCTAACGAGACAATGGGCGCAAGGACGATTAAAATCAGCGACAGCTGCCAGCTGTAGTAAAACATCATGATAAACAGGCCAATAATCGAAGCACCTTCACGCACCACGGTCACCAGCGCGCTCGATGAGGATGAGGCCACCTGTTCGGAGTCGTAGGTGATGCGGGAAAGCAGCGTCCCGGTAGACTGCTGATCGAAAAAGGCCACCGGCATCCCCATCATATGGCTGAAAAGCCGACGACGCATGCCCATTACCACGTTACCTGACACCCATGAAATACAGTAGCTGGATATGTAGCTGGTGACACCACGGATCAGCATCAGACCGATAACAGCCAGCGGCATCCAAATCAGTACGGATGAGTCCGCCTTGCCAAAACCCTCATCCAGGAGCGGTTTCAGCAGTGACAGCATTAAGGTATCGCCCGCTGCGTTGAGTACCAGCGCAACCGCTGCCACAATCAAACCCGTTTTGTACGGCACGATCATCGGCCAGAGGCGACGGAATGTCTGCCAGGTGGAGAGATCTTTATCCTGATGCATTATTTAACCAGCTTTAAATGAAATAGCCGCTTATTCTACCTGGAATAACGTGGTACGCCAAACCACTGATGGTACCAACGGGGCATTATTTGCGCTCTTAACCCTTTGACAAACCAATTTTCAGCATAAAAATGCACACTCACCTGCCCCTCAACCGCCGTGTCACGCCACTGATAGTGATTCTGTTTGTAGCGCACGATCACGCGCTCAGCAGGGAGTCGCCAGGCGCTGTAACGCGCCACCGAAGCAAGCGCCACCTTAGCGGAAACCGCTCTGAGAAAAGGCGGTGAAGAGGAGGTTCCGCTGCCGTGATGCGCCACCTGCAATACGTCAGCGGGGAGATCGGCGGCATAATACCTTACCAGGTGATGTTCCGTTTTTGACTCGATGTCGCCAGTCAGCAGCACACGCCATTTCCCGTCGCTCACAGCGACCACGCAGGAGTGATCGTTACCGGCCCGCGTTTCCCCCTTCTCCGGCCACAGTACGCGAAAGTTTAGCGCCTGCCACTGCCAGACTATGCCCCGGTGACAGGGCAGATGCCCCTCTTTAACGGGGTTGCTGCGAACGCGGGCGGCCGGAAACGTGCGCTGGACACTGGCCAGCCCTCCCATATGGTCAAGGTGCGGGTGGCTGATAATCACCTGCTCCAGCGTCAGGCCCTGCCACTTTAGCCAGGGCAGGATCTGGCTGAGTGCTGCATCGCCGCCCTCCCAGCTATTCCCGGTATCGTAAAGCGTGGCCTGCCCTCCCCGGGATATCACCACTGCCAGCCCATGCCCCACGTCCAGCATATCGACTCGCCAGTCTGGACGGAGCGCACCAGAACGAAAGCTGAGCAGCGATAGTGTGAAGGCCACCAGCGTCAGCGGTGAGGATCGCCATCCGCCAAAGCGTACAGCGAGTATGAACACCCATGCCAGCCCGCTCAGCCATAGCGCCAGGGTATTCACGTCCAGCCAGCCCGTCGGTAGCGCCCTCAGGGGGACAAAGGTCATGGCCAGCGTTTTGTCGGCGCCCCACCACAGCAGCTGACTGAATGGCGTAAGGGGGGTAACAATGATGGCGCAAAGCAAAAGAGGGACGGTCAGCAGCGTAATCACCGGGATGGCCCAAAGATTCGCCACCAGCGCGCTGAGGCTGAAACCATGGAATATGACAATCTGAATCGGTAGCAGCAGGAGGAACATGCCAAACTGTACATGTAACAGCCGCAGCAGCAGCCAGCGTTTTTTCCGCATATACCTGGTCGGAAGGGGAAACCAGTGAAACCAAATTAGCAGGCCCGCTACTGCCATGGCCGAGAGCCAGAGACTGTCTGAAAGCACGCTTAGCGGCTCAAAGAAGAGTATCAAACCAATGCAGATGCTCCATACCTGCCAGTTGCTGCAGCAGATCCCCCCCAGCCGGAGCAGACTCCAGGCGCTGAGTGCCAGCATCGCACGAATTGCAGGAGGATTGCCGCCGGAAAGCCAGGTGTATATCAGCGCTGCCAGCAGGCTGAGGATCGCAGGGAAGCGGTAGCCAATCCCTCCCGGGGCAAACCCCAGCTGCATCAGTCGGGCAATCGCCCAGCCCAGACTGGCCGCAAGCCCAATATGCATTCCCGATATCGCCATCAGATGCGCCGTACCGGTTTCCCGCAACAGCTGGCTGGTTTCACGGTTGATATCGCCCCGCTCACCGAATGCCAGTGCCGAGATTACAGACTGCCAGGGTAAATGCCCGTAGTTTTGCCTGCCTGCGGTTATTACACGATGCCGCCAGCTGCACGTCGGTGTTACGAGAGCAGAAGAAAGAATTTTTCCCGTCAGCGGCGTCTGATTAGCCAGTGCGAAACGCTGCGCATCAAAGCCACCCTCATTCAGCCGTGCGTGAACGGGTCGCAGCCTGAGCCTCATCTGCCAGCGTTGACCTGCACAGTATGGGACAGGTTCACTCTGCGCTTTCACCAGTGCATAAACAGGCGGAAAGACCAGCCTGCCGCCGACCTGTAGAATGCGTAACTTCACCCGCTCAGACTGGGGCAGAAGCTGTTCGACACGCACCACTGTGTCAACCGGGCCAGTGCTTAACGCTGTAATCTGCTGCTCTACGCTGCGGCCTGCGCTGACCGACCAGACGACGATCAGCATAATCACCGCCAGATCGGTTGCCCCCCTCCTTCGCAGAATCAGCAGCAGGCCCGCCGTAATCATCAGCAATGCGTCAAATCTGCTCCCCGGCAGCGATGGCAGGATCGTCAGTGGCAACGTGGCAATAATGATCCACACAGCCAGTCTGGTCAGAGAATACGGCATCTCGGCACTCCTTTATTCCGGGAATACCAGTGTCCATGTACCAGAGAAGGAAGTCAGCGGCGGAATAAGTAGGCTGGGGCAGGTGCCGCAAACTGTTTGGGCGTGTAACAGCTAATAGGGGAAAATTGCGCGACCGCTTCCATTACGGCTCGGTAAATATGATGCAACCATGAAAAATGGACGCTTATATTCCCGGAAGAGGAGAGGCGTCTGGCAGACATTTATTGCAGGCAAAAAAAAACGACACCGAAGTGTCGTTTTATCACTGTAACGCTGCAAAGCTTAACCGTAGATATTTGCGCGATCGCGCAGCTCTTTTCCCGGTTTAAAGTGTGGAACGTACTTCCCTTCCAACTCTACTTTGTCGCCCGTTTTCGGGTTACGGCCGGTACGCGGAGCGCGATAGTGCAAAGAGAAACTGCCGAAACCCCGGATTTCAATGCGTTCGCCATCAGCTAACGTGGTAGCCATATGCTCAAGCATCTCTTTTACCGCATCCTCAACGACTTTCGCCGGAATATGAGAGTGCTGGCCAGCAAGTCGTTCAATCAGTTCTGACTTGGTCATAAAACCTCCGGTTAATCCTTGGAAAAGCTCTGACAGTAACGGTTATCAGGGCGACCTGCGCCGCCCCGATGGCAAAAGCTATTACTCGCCTTTAGCAGCTTTGAATGCTTCAGCCATAGCGCTGGAGAAGTTGCCTTCTTCCTGTTTGGTGTTAACAGTGTTGATGGCTTCTTTCTCATCAGCCTGGTCTTTCGCACGAACAGACAGGCTAACAACGCGGTTTTTACGGTCAACGCCAGTAAATTTCGCTTCAACATCGTCGCCGACGTTCAGAACCAGAGTCGCATCTTCAACGCGATCCAGCGAAGCTTCAGAAGCGCGAAGGTAACCTTCCACGCCGTCTGCTAATTCAACTGTAGCACCTTTAGCATCAACAGCAGTCACTTTACCGTTAACAATCGCGCCTTTCTTGTTCAGAGAGACGTAGTTGTTGAACGGATCTTCTGCCAGCTGCTTAACGCCCAGGGAGATGCGCTCGCGCTCTGCGTCAACCTGCAGAACCACAGCTGCGATTTCGTCGCCTTTCTTGTATTCACGAACTGCTTCTTCTCCGGTAGCGTTCCAGGAGATGTCAGACAGGTGAACCAGGCCGTCGATACCGCCGTCCAGGCCGATGAAGATACCGAAGTCAGTGATTGACTTGATTTTACCTTCAACGCGGTCGCCCTTGTTATGGGTTTCTGCAAACTGCTGCCATGGGTTGTTTTTACACTGCTTCAGACCCAGGGAGATACGACGACGTTCTTCGTCGATATCCAGAACCATAACTTCAACAACATCGCCAACGTTAACAACTTTAGACGGATGAATGTTTTTGTTGGTCCAGTCCATTTCTGAAACGTGTACCAGGCCTTCAACGCCTTCTTCGATTTCAACGAAGCAGCCGTAGTCGGTCAGGTTGGTTACGCGGCCAGTCAGACGCGTGGTTTCCGGGTAACGCTTAGCGATAGCAACCCATGGATCTTCGCCCAGCTGCTTCAGACCCAGAGAAACACGGGTACGCTCGCGGTCGAACTTCAGCACTTTAACGTTGATTTCGTCACCAACGTTCACGATTTCGCTTGGATGCTTAACGCGTTTCCATGCCATATCAGTGATGTGCAGCAGGCCGTCAACGCCGCCCAGATCAACGAATGCACCGTAGTCAGTCAGGTTCTTAACGATACCTTTAACTTCCATGCCTTCCTGCAGGTTTTCCAGCAGCTGATCGCGCTCTGCGCTGTTTTCGGATTCGATAACGGCACGACGTGAAACCACCACGTTGTTACGCTTCTGATCCAGCTTGATTACTTTGAACTCAAGCTCTTTGCCTTCCAGGTGCAGCGTGTCGCGTACCGGACGAACGTCAACCAGTGAACCTGGCAGGAACGCACGAATACCGTTCAGCTCAACAGTGAAGCCACCTTTAACTTTGCCGTTGATAACACCGGTGACAGTTTCAGCGTCTTCGTAAGCTTTTTCCAGCGTGATCCATGCTTCGTGACGCTTAGCTTTCTCACGGGACAGCAGGGTTTCACCGAAGCCGTCTTCCACTGCATCCAGAGCAACGTCAACTTCGTCGCCAACCTGGATTTCCAGTTCGCCGGCTGCGTTTTTGAACTGCTCTGCAGGGATTGCAGATTCAGATTTCAGGCCCGCATCAACCAGAACGACGTCTTTGTCGATAGAGACAACAACGCCACGAACGATGGAACCCGGACGGGTTTCGATAGTTTTTAGGGATTCTTCAAATAGTTGAGCAAAAGATTCAGTCATATTGATAATCTTATGGATTCTTCAATTTAACGTCCACCTGACATCCTGACGGGTGGGGTTGTTTCACATGCCCCATGACGTCCATATCACAGGGTTAGATAAACTTTCGGGTCACCTGGACCCGGGTTTCACTGCGGCAGAGCGAGTTTCTCACGCGCATAATTAAGCGAAATTTCAATAACCTGCTCAATCGTCATGCTGGTTGAATCCAGCACCAGCGCGTCCTCTGCCGGTATCAGTGGCGCAATGGCGCGATTACGGTCGCGTTCATCACGTTCTTTTATCTCGGATAAAAGGCGCTCAAAGTTAACACTAAAGCCCTTATCCTGCAACTGTAGCATACGCCGTTGGGCGCGCTCTTCTGAACTGGCATCAAGGAAGATTTTTACCGGGGCATCCGGAAAAACCACGGTTCCCATATCGCGACCATCGGCAATCAGGCCAGGCGCCTCGCGAAAAGCCCGCTGACGGCGAAGAAGCGCTTCCCGCACCCGTGGAAAGACGGCGACTTTTGATGCCGTATTACTCACGTCCTGAGTACGGATTTCAGCCGAAACGTTTTCACCTTCCAGGATCACGTCCAGTTCACCTTCGGTAGAGACAAAGCGAACGTCAAGATGAGCTGCAATCGGTACAAGGGCCTCTTCGGACGTAATGTCCACCTGATGATGAAGCGCTGCCAGCGCCAGCACACGATAGATTGCGCCGGAATCCAGCAGATGCCACTGCAACGCCTCTGCCATCGCTTTACACAAGGTCCCTTTACCGGCACCGCCTGGACCATCAATCGTGATCACCGGAGCTATAGCCGTCATGTCGTTCTCCTGTAGCTGGAATGCCTGAGAAAAACGCCTCAGGCAAATATCGCCGCGTATTATACGCACCTTAAGCCAGGATCGTTACCCCTTAAGCATAGCCGCTACTAAAAAACTGCACGGCGTGCGCAAATTGTCGTCAGAGAATATCAGGCGCCCGCTGAAATGAGGCTGAATATCCGCTGCACTTTCCGCAGCGGATTTACAGATTTATGCCAGCGTGCTGATGCGGGAAAGCTGCTCAAAATAATCCGGGAATGTCTTGGCGGTACAGCCCGGATCGAGGATGGTGACCGGCGAAGGAGAGAGCGCGACCAGGGAGAAGCACATTGCCATACGATGATCGTTATAAGTGCCGATTTCTGCATACTGAATAGCGGCGGGCGGCGTCACACGAATGTAATCGTTCCCCTCTTCCACTTCCGCGCCAACCTTGCGCAGTTCGATGGTCATCGCGGCCAGGCGGTCAGTCTCCTTGACGCGCCAGTTGTAGATATTGCGCAACACCGTGGTGCCTGTGGCAAACAGCGCAGCGGTAGCAATGGTCATGGCGGCATCGGGAATATGATTCATATCCAGATCGATTGCGTTCAATTCGCCGCGCGTGCAGGCGATGTAGTCGTCGCCCCACTCGATTATGGCCCCCATTTTCTCCAGAACGTCAGCAAAGCGAATGTCGCCCTGAACGCTGTTGCGTCCGATTCCGGTCACCTTAACGGTTCCCCCTTTCACGGCGGCGGCCGCCAGAAAATAGGAAGCGGATGAGGCATCTCCCTCTACCAGGTAATTGCCCGGCGAGACGTAGCTTTGATTGCCGGTAATATGAAACGCGCCGTAATTATCATGTTTCACGCTGACGCCGAAGGTCGCCATCAGGTTAAGGGTGATATCAATATAGGGTTTGGACACTAAATCGCCTTTAATAACGATTGTGGTGTCCCTTTTCGCCAGCGGCGCTGTCATCAGCAGCGCCGTCAGAAACTGGCTCGAGACAGACCCATCCACTGTTACCTCGCCGCCGTTAAACCCGCCTCTGAGGCGCAGAGGGGGATAGTTATCCTGCTCAAGGTAGTCGATCTCCGCCCCGCCCTGACGCAGCGCGTCAACCAGATGGCCAATCGGACGCTCCTTCATACGCGGCTCGCCGGTCAGCACGATATCATTGCACCCCAGGCAAAGTGCGGCGGCCAGCGGTCGCATCGCCGTTCCGGCATTACCGAGAAAGAGCTCCAGCGGCCCCTGAGCCTGTAGCGGGCCTGCCTGACCGGTGACCTCACAGACGGTACGATCGGCGGAAAGCTGATAGTTCACGCCAAGCGCCTGTAAGGCATTCAGCATATGGCGGACATCATCGCTATCCAGCAGGTTGGTCAGACGCGTCGTGCCCGATGCCAGCGCGGCCAGCAGCAGGGCGCGATTGGACACGCTTTTAGAACCCGGCAGATTGACGGTACCCTCTACCAGGGCAATGGGTTGTAAAGTCAGGGAATCCATTTAAGAGCTTTTCTCCAGAATCAATACGGTGAAACCCCGCAGCTTCGCGAGGTTTCAGTGAGGATAACTCACGCCGTTGCTACGCAGGGCGGTTCAGCCGTGGCGGCGTTCAAAGTCTTGCATAAAGTCGGTCAGCGCCTGGACGCCTTCCAGCGGCATAGCGTTATAGATTGAGGCGCGCATGCCTCCTACCGCGCGATGCCCCTTCAGCGCATGCAGACCCGCCGCCAGTGACTCCTCAATAAACAGATCGTCCAGCGACGCGTCGGCCAGCAGGAAAGGCACATTCATCCGCGAGCGGTTGCCAGTGGCGACGTCATTACGATAAAACGCACTGTTGTCGATGGTACCGTAGAGCAGATCGGCTTTTGCCTGGTTGCGCTTGTCCATCTCGGACACGCCACCCTGCTCTTTCAGCCACTTAAACACCAGTCCGGAAAGATACCAGGCAAAGGTCGGCGGCGTGTTGAACATGGAGTCGTTATCGCTGAGCACCTGGTAATCAAGTATGGAGGGCAGCACTTTTCTGGCTCTACCCAGCAGATCCTCACGCACCACTACCAGCGTCAGGCCAGCCGGACCGATATTTTTTTGCGCACCCGCATAGATGACGCCGTAGCGGGACACATCAATCGGATGTGAAAGAATGGTTGAAGAGAGATCGGCGACAACCACTTTGTCACCAAAGTCCGGCTCTTCATGAATCGCGAGGCCGTCGATGGTTTCGTTCGGGCAATAATGAACGTAGGCTGCATCATCGGAAAGCGCCCAGCTGCTCATCGGCGTATTCGCGCGCAGGCCATCAACGGTGGTTTTGGCATCAATCACGTTCGGGGTACAGTATTTAAAGGCTTCTTTGATCGCGCTGTGCGCCCAATACCCGCCGTCTATATAATCTGCCGTGGCGTGCTCACCCAGCAGGTTAAGTGGAACCGCCGCAAACTGCGCGCGCGCGCCGCCGTGACAGAATAACACCTTGTAATTGTCTGGAATTTTTAGCAAATCGCGAAAGTCTTTTTCGGCATCCTGCGCGACCTGAGTGAATTCTTTACTGCGGTGGCTTATCTCCATAACGGACGTCCCTGAACCCTGCCAGTTACGAAGTTCCTGTTCGGCACGACGAAGCACTTCTACCGGCAGCATTGCCGGGCCGGAGCTAAAATTGAATACCTGACTCATTTCCCTCACCACTTTCAGATCAAACGATTCTCTTCTGCTATCGGTTTTATCATTGCCTCCCCGCTGCTGCAATGTTTTATCCTGACAGTACACCCGTTCCCGCCGCGTTATCATGACCACGGCGGAGAGCGATATAGCGATTCACTAAGAAACCCCGTATCATTACGTGCTTTCTGCACAACCCAAAAAGAGTGGGACTATGACGCAAACATTTATTCCAGGCAAAGACGCCGCGCTGGAAGATTCCATCGCGCGCTTTCAGCTAAAATTGCAGGACCTGGGCTTCAATATTGAAGAAGCCTCGTGGCTGAATCCGGTGCCGAACGTCTGGTCCGTCCATATTCGCGACCGCGACTGCCCGCTATGCTTTACCAACGGCAAAGGTGCCACGAAGAAAGCGGCGCTGGCCTCTGCGCTGGGGGAGTATTTCGAGCGTTTGTCGACCAACTACTTTTTTGCTGATTTCTGGCTGGGTAATAAAATTGCCCAGGGCGATTTTGTGCACTATCCCAATGAAAAATGGTTTCCTCTGACCGACGATGACGCGCTGCCTGAGGGCATTCTCGACCCGCGTCTGAAAGCGTTCTACGATCCAGAAAATGACGTAGCCGCCAGCGATTTGATCGATCTGCAATCCGGTAATGCCGAACGCGGTATCTGTGCCCTGCCCTTTACCCGGCAGTCAGACCAGAAGACGGTCTACATCCCGATGAATATTATCGGCAACCTGTACGTCTCCAATGGGATGTCGGCAGGGAATACGCCCGATGAAGCTCGCGTGCAGGCCCTCTCGGAGGTCTTTGAACGCTTTGTGAAAAACCGCATTATCGCCGAGTCAATCAGCCTGCCCGCCATTCCCGAAGACGTGCTTAGCCGCTATCCGGGCGTTGTGGCATCCATTGAAAAGCTGGAGGCGGAAGGGTTCCCTATTTTCTCCTATGACGCTTCTCTTGGCGGTAACTATCCGGTTATCTGCGTGGTGCTGTTTAATCCACAGAACGGCACCTGCTTTGCCTCGTTCGGTGCGCACCCTGACTTTGGCGTAGCGCTGGAGCGTACGGTTACCGAGCTTTTACAGGGGCGCAGCCTGAAGGATCTCGATGTGTTTACGCCTCCAACCTTTGATGACGAAGAAGTGGCTGAACACACCAATCTGGAAACGCATTTTATCGATTCCAGCGGATTAATTTCATGGGACCTGTTTAAAGACGATGCGGATTATCCCTTTGTCGACTGGCATTTTGAGGGTTCCACTCAGGAAGAATTCACCACGCTGATGGGTATCTTCAACGCGGAAGATAAAGAAGTCTATATCGCCGATTATCAGCATCTTGACGTTTACGCCTGCCGCATCATTGTGCCGGGCATGTCTGATATTTATCCCGCAGAGGACCTGCTGCTGGCAAATAACAGCATGGGCGCTCCACTGCGCGACACGCTGCTTTCCCTGCCGGCAAGCCAGTGGGAAAAAGAGGACTATCTGGCCCTCATCGAGCGTCTGGACGAGGATGGCCACGATGACTTCACCCGCGTACGTGAACTGCTGGGGCTGGCAACCGGCAAGGACAACGGCTGGTATACTCTGCGTATTGGTGAACTAAAAGCGATGCTGGCGCTTGCCGGCGGCGATCTCGACCAGGCGCTGATCTGGACCGAGTGGACCACCGATTTTAACGGGTCGACCTTCTCTCCTGCCCGCGCGAACTATTACCGCTGCCTGCAAACGCTGCTGTTGCTCAGTCAGGAAGATGAACGCGATCCGCTACAATATCATACGGCGTTTGTTCGTATGTATGGTCAGGACGCCGTAGAAGCTGCCTCCGCCGCCATTAGCGGGGAAGCCCCTTTCTATGGCCTTCAGCGCGTTGATGAGGATCTGCTGGCCTTCCCGGCCCACCAGTCGCTGCTCGCCGCATATGAAAAGCTGCAGCGTGCTAAACGCACAGCCTGGCAGCAGAATTAACGCCTGAGGCTTCGGCGATAACACCGATGTAGTCAAAGGGCAGCAGCAAATGGCGTAGCTGCTGCCCATTAAATTTCGATTTTACCGTAACTCTCCCCCTTCTCTCCCTTTTTGTCGTGCCGATAGCCGGACAGACGCGTCCAGCCCCTCTTTGCTCCGTCGAAATGTCCTCCTTGCTTTATACGTATTTTATTAACTCAATACCCTTACGGTTAGCACGCAGGAAAAGAGACAAAAGGTGCTACTTTCAACTTTATTTTAGTCACTTAAAAAGTTTTTATTTCATATAATTCAGCAGGTTAATGATAATAACGCCATTAAAAACAGGGCTTTAGGCCCAATCGCACGGTAGCCGTATGATCCAGGTCAATTTCTTACCCCCTGGGCTTTGTTACTATTTCAACGCTGACTAATTTTGGGAGACGTTAGTGTGAAAGCTGGCAACCCGTTCGAACTACTTCTACCGTCTGAAATGGCAAAAGTTGCCGAGGAAGCCGGTGTCTATAAAGCATCCAAACACCCCTTCACCACTTTTTTTCTGGCCATTACCGCTGGCGTATTTATTTCAATTGCCTTTGTTTTTTACATTACGGCCACCACCGGAGCCGAAGCCCTTCCGTGGGGCATGACCAAGCTGGTAGGCGGTATCTGCTTTTCACTGGGGCTGATGCTGGTTGTTGTCTGCGGCGCCGATCTTTTCACCTCCACGGTGCTGACCATGGTCGCTAAGGCCAGCGGACGCATCACCTGGGGACAGCTGGCGCGCAACTGGATTAATGTTTATGTCGGTAACTTTTTTGGCGCGGCTTTCTTTGTCGGATTGATCTGGTTCGCGGGGCAGTATATGGCGGCCAACGGGGCATGGGGGCTGAACGTTCTGCAAACGGCCGATCATAAAATGCACCATACATTTATCCAGGCCGTCTGTCTTGGCACCCTGGCGAATCTGATGGTCTGCATGGCGGTATGGATGAGCTATTCGGGGCGTACACTGACCGACAAAATGCTGGCGATGGTGCTGCCGGTCGCGATGTTTGTCGCCAGCGGTTTTGAACATAGCATCGCGAATATGTTTCTGATCCCGATGGCTATCGTTATCAGGGATTTCGCCTCTCCTGAATTTTGGCAGGCAACGGGCACTACGGCGGCCCAGTTTTCGCACCTCACCGTTAAAGACTTTATTACTGATAACCTGATCCCGGTCACTCTCGGCAACATTATCGGCGGCGGTTTGCTGGTAGGCCTGACATACTGGGTCATCTATCTGCGAGATGGCGACCATCACTGATCGCCGACATTCATTTAGCTCCCGCGGCCAGGGCTGGCGGGACGGAAGAACTCAACGTAATTAAGGTAGGTATCAAATGAGCACACACAATGAAAAACAGGCCGCAGCCTGGGCGAGCTTTGCAGAAGGTGAATGGCAGAACAGCGTTAACGTTCGTGACTTCATCCAGAAGAATTATACGCCTTATGAGGGTGACGAATCTTTTCTGACCGGTGCCTCTGAAGCCACTACCGCCCTGTGGGATAAGGTAATGGAAGGCATCAAGCTGGAAAACCGTACCCATGCGCCGGTAGATTTTGATACCGACCTGGCCTCTACCATCACCTCACACGACGCGGGCTACATTAATAAAAAACTCGAGAAAATTGTGGGTTTACAAACTGAAGCCCCGCTGAAACGCGCACTTATTCCGTTTGGCGGCATCAAAATGGTTGAGGGTTCCTGCAAAGTTTATGGCCGTGAACTGGATCCTGGCCTGAAAAAAGTCTTTACCGAGTATCGTAAAACCCACAACCAGGGCGTATTTGATGTGTATACCCCTGACATTCTGCGCTGCCGTAAATCTGGCGTGCTAACGGGTCTGCCCGATGCCTACGGACGTGGCCGTATCATTGGCGACTACCGCCGCGTGGCGCTGTACGGCATTGATATGCTGATGAAGGACAAGTTTGCGCAGTTTACCTCGCTGCAAAGCGATATGGAAAACGGCGTCAACCTCGAAGCCACTATCCGCCTGCGTGAAGAGATTGCTGACCAGCATCAGGCCTTACAGCATATTAAAGAGATGGCGGCAAAATATGGCTGCGATATCTCCGGGCCTGCAACCAATGCACAGGAAGCTGTGCAGTGGACCTACTTCGGTTACCTGGCGGCGGTTAAGTCGCAAAATGGCGCCGCCATGTCTTTTGGTCGCGTATCTACTTTCCTGGACATCTACATTGAACGCGATCTGCAAGCCGGTAAAATCACCGAGCAGGATGCGCAGGAGCTGATTGACCACCTGGTCATGAAGCTGCGTATGGTGCGCTTCCTGCGTACGCCGGAATATGACGAGCTGTTCTCAGGCGACCCAATTTGGGCGACGGAATCGCTGGCCGGTATGGGCGTGGATGGTCGCACCCTGGTGACCAAAAATAGCTTCCGCTTCCTGAATACGCTCTACACCATGGGGCCCTCTCCAGAACCGAATATGACCATTCTGTGGTCTGAGAAGCTACCGCTCAACTTCAAAAAATATGCTGCGAAAGTCTCAATCGACACCTCGTCAGTTCAGTATGAAAATGACGACCTGATGCGTCCTGATTTCAACAATGATGATTATGCTATCGCCTGCTGCGTAAGCCCAATGATTGTCGGAAAACAGATGCAGTTCTTCGGTGCCCGCGCTAACCTGGCAAAAACCATGCTGTACGCAATTAACGGCGGCATGGACGAAAAAATGAAAATGCAGGTTGGTCCAAAAGAAGCCCCGATGATGGATGAGGTGCTGGACTACGATAAAGTGATAGCCCGGATGGATCACTTTATGGACTGGCTGGCAAAACAGTACGTGACCGCACTGAATGTGATTCACTACATGCACGATAAATACAGCTATGAAGCCTCGCTGATGGCGCTGCACGATCGTGACGTCTACCGCACTATGGCCTGTGGTATCGCAGGTCTGTCGGTGGCGGCGGACTCACTTTCCGCCATCAAATATGCAAAAGTCTCTACCATTCGCGATGAAGACGGCCTTGCCGTTGACTTCAAAATTGAAGGTGAATACCCGCAGTTCGGTAACAATGATTCCCGCGTCGATGATATCGCCTGTGACCTGGTTGAGCGCTTTATGAAGAAAATTCAGAAGCTGCACACCTATCGCGATGCGGTGCCTACTCAGTCAGTACTGACCATCACCTCTAACGTGGTTTACGGCAAAAAAACCGGTAATACTCCGGATGGTCGTCGCTCAGGCGCGCCGTTCGGACCCGGTGCTAACCCAATGCACGGTCGCGATCAGAAAGGTGCCGTTGCCTCCCTGACCTCGGTGGCGAAGCTCCCGTTTGCCTACGCGAAGGATGGTATCTCTTACACCTTCTCTATCGTGCCTAACGCACTGGGCAAAGATGAGGACGTACGTAAAGCCAATCTTGCCGGATTGATGGATGGGTATTTCCACCATGAAGCCAGTATTGAGGGCGGTCAGCATCTTAACGTTAACGTGATGAACCGTGAAATGCTGCTGGATGCGATGGACAACCCGGAGAAATATCCACAGCTGACCATCCGTGTTTCAGGCTACGCGGTACGCTTCAACTCGCTGACCAAAGAGCAGCAGCAGGATGTGATTACGCGTACCTTTACTAAATCTCTGTAAGGTTTACGCTGAGAATTAAGGCTCCACGACAGTGGAGCCTTTTCCAGTCTTCTTTGCCAGCCGCCTTCGGGTTCACCCTTCTCAGACTGCGGGCAAAACAGACTTAACGCAGCTCACAGACTGCGAGCCTGCCACCGTGCGGGACTAACGTGGAGAATTCATCGCAATGTCAGTAAAAGGTCGCATCCATTCATTTGAATCCTGCGGGACCGTCGACGGCCCCGGCATCCGCTTCATCACCTTCTTTCAGGGCTGTCTGATGCGCTGCCTCTATTGCCACAACCGCGATACCTGGGATACGCACTGCGGTAAAGAGATAACCGTTGAAGAGCTTATGAGGGATGTCGTTTCCTATCGTCACTTTATGAACGCGTCCGGCGGCGGCGTAACTGCATCCGGTGGAGAAGCAATTTTGCAGGCGGAGTTTGTACGCGACTGGTTTCGTGCCTGCCATGCTGAAGGGATAAATACCTGTCTGGATACCAATGGCTTCGTTCGCCGCTACGATCCGGTTATTGATGAGCTGCTGGACGTCACCGATCTGGTGATGCTGGATCTCAAGCAGATGAACGACGACGTGCACCAGATCCTCGTGGGCGTCTCCAACCACCGCACGCTCGATTTTGCCCGCTACCTGGCGAAGAAAAAAATCCGTACGTGGATCCGCTACGTGGTAGTACCCGGCTATTCGGATGATGATGATTCTGCACACCGTCTTGGTGAATTTACCCGCGACATGGGAAACGTGGAGAAGATTGAGCTGCTCCCCTATCATGAGCTTGGCAAGCATAAATGGATTGCAATGGGTGAGGAGTATAGGCTTGATGGTGTACACCCACCGAAAGCAGAGACCATGGACCGCGTGAAGCATATCCTTGAAGGCTACGGCCACAAGGTCATGTACTGACAGGAAAAGCGGCCGGGCGGTGACGCTGTACAGCGTCGCCGGACACGGCCACTGTTTTACCGCCGGGCTTTTTGCTGCCGTTTAGAACGAGCAGCCAGCCTGCGGCCTCTTGACTACCTGCCCCTACTCAGGCGTGTGCCACCGGCGTAGCCTGCTTGTCTTCCTTACGCAGTAGCATGACCAGGTAGACCAGAGCAACGGCTGCAATCATCACGAAGAGTACGCGATCCGAATAGTTTTGCATCAGCACCGAGGTCATTGCCGGACCCAGCAGGCTGCCAGTCGTATAACTCAGCAGTAGCGCCTGATTCATCGCTACCAGTTCATGATGCGCCACGGTCTCACAGGCCCATGACATGGCGACCGGATAAAGGGTGAACCCGGCGCAGCCGAGGATAAACAGGGCTGGCGCCATCGCGGCGTGAGCCATCATTGCCAGCGCGCCAAGGATCACCACAAATACCTGCACACGCAGCACCAGCAGGCGACCATAGCGATCGGCCAGACGTCCCACCGGCCACTGCCCGACAATTCCGGCGCTGACCAGTAGCGCCATCCAGTATCCGACCGTGGCATCGCTCATCCCCTGATGCGAAAGATAGAGCGGCATCAGGCCATAAAGCGAACCGAGAAGGATCCCGGAGATGATGCAGCCATTGATGCCGAGACGCGCGCTGCGACGACGCAGCATCGGCCACATGCGTCCGGGAGCGGCCTCTTCGTCGTCCCCTTTCGCCGTGATGCGGGTAAATACCAGCGGCAGCATGGCAGAGATCACCAGGGCGGTGACCCAGGGAAGAACCGTCAACAGCGCCGTGCCTCCTTTACTCACCACCAGCTGTCCGACAACGGTGCCAATATAATAAACGATCATATAGGCGGCCAGCAGCTGACCACGATTGCGCAGGGTACCGCTGCACAGCAGAGCGCTCTCCACTACCACCCAGATCAGAGCACAGCCTATGCCGGCGACGAAGCGCCACAGCGTCCAGGCCCAGAAGCCACTTTCCAGCCCCAGCGCCGCCGTTGCCAGTGCGAACAGCACCGAAGCCAGATAGTAGCTGCGGTTGAATCCCAGCCGTTTAATGATTATCCCTGCAATCAGCGTGCCCGCCAGGTTACCGGTGTAGTAGGCCGAACTGACCACGCCTACCTGCCAGGTAGGTAGAGCATCATGCGTGAGCCACAGTGGCACCAGCGTATTCAATACGGCGATGGAAATGGTCATCAAGAGCAGGCCGCAAAGCAGCACAATGACAGGGCGGGACCAGGTGGACATTGTCAGTTAATAACCAGAAACAGGGAAGATTTTGCGCGCATAATGCCATCGGCATAATTAATGTCAATGGGCTGAAATCACGCTCAGCACGATTTGCCAGCGGACGCCTTAAACCGCCGATAAAAAAGCCCGCGGGCATTGCTGCCAGCGGGCTTTTAAACAAGGCTGATACGACGGTTAGCCGATCGAAGTCAGACCCTTCATATAGGGGCGCAGCACGTCAGGAACCCTGATAGTGCCATCGGCCTGCTGGTAGTTTTCCAGCACCGCCACCAGCGTACGCCCAACGGCCAGACCCGAACCATTCAGCGTATGCACCAGACGTGGTTTCTTCTCCGTTTTGGTGCGGCAGCGAGCCTGCATACGGCGCGCCTGGAAATCACCCATATTGGAGCAGGAAGAGATTTCGCGATAGGTATTCTGCGCCGGAAGCCATACTTCCAAATCGTAGGTCTTACAGGCACCGAAGCCCATATCGCCGGTGCACAGCAGCACCTTGCGATACGGCAGGTTGAGCTGCTGAAGCACTTTCTCGGCGTGACCAACCAGTTCCTCAAGGGCCTGCATGGAGTCTTCAGGACGCGTGATCTGAACCATCTCCACTTTGTCGAACTGATGCATACGAATCAGACCGCGCGTATCGCGACCGTAAGCGCCCGCTTCGGAACGGAAACAAGGCGTGTGGGCAGTAAACTTCAGCGGCAGCGACTCCTCTTCCAGAATTTCATCGCGTACCAGATTGGTCAGCGGAACTTCCGAGGTGGGAATTAATGCGTAGTCGCTGCTGGAGGCTTCTTCTTCCAGCGGACGGGTATGGAACAGATCCTCACCGAACTTGGGCAGCTGACCCGTACCGTACAGCGACGCGTGATTCACCAGATAGGGCACGTAGGTTTCGAGGTAGCCATGCTGCCCGGTATGCAGATCCAGCATAAACTGGCTGAGCGCACGATGCATCAGGGCTATCTGCCCTTTCATCACCACAAAGCGCGAACCGGTTAGCCTGGTCGCAACGGCAAAATCCAGACCGCCGGCCATTTCACCCAGTTCAACGTGATCGCGCACGGTAAAGTCCAGGTTAGCAGGCTCGCCCCAGCGGCTGACTTCCAGGTTCTCACTGTCGTCTTTACCGTCAGGCACTTCATCAGCCGGTATATTCGGCATCGCCAGTGCAACGTCGCGAATCGCGTTCTGCAACGTCTCAAGCTCAGCTTTCGCGGCGTCCAGACGTTCACCCAACGCGTTCACGTCCTGACGCAACGGCTCAATATCTTCCCCACGCGCTTTGGCCTGGCCGATCGTTTTGGATCGGGAGTTACGTTCTGCCTGCAACGTTTCTGTTTCGACCTGCAGAACTTTACGACGCTCTTCGTGAGCGCGTAACGTATCAACGTCCAGCTTAAAGCCCCGACGTGCCAGTTTTTCAGCGACTGCGTCTGGCTCATTACGCAGCAGATTGGGATCGAGCATGCTAGTCCTGTGCTTAATATGATTGAGTGAATAAAAGCGGGACGCATTCGACCAGCGAATGCGTTGAATTCCTTGCTAACCTTACCGCAACGCCACTGTCAACGATAGCGTTTTGTCGGGCTATTTTGATCCTGCTCAGCAAGCCAGGTGAGCTTTTCACCAATTTTGCCTTCAAGACCGCGAGAGGTCGGCTGATAATAGCGAGTGTGGGACATTTTCTCCGGAAAATAGTCCTCTCCTGCCGCATAGGCATGAGGCTCATCATGCGCATAGCGATACTCCGCGCCCAGCCCCATCTCTTTCATCAGTCGGGTGGGTGCGTTACGCAGATGTTCCGGCACATCATAATCAGGATTTTCCCGCGCATCGCGCATCGCTGACTTGAATGCTGTGTAAACGGCATTACTTTTCGGCGCACAGGCCAGGTAGACGATTGCCTGCGCGATCGCCCTTTCGCCTTCCGCCGGGCCGACGCGGGTAAAACAGTCCCATGCCGAAATAGCCACCTGCATGCCGCGCGGATCGGCGTTGCCGACATCTTCCGACGCAATAGCCAGCAATCGACGGGCAACGTACAGCGGATCGCCACCGGCGGTGATGATCCTGGCATACCAGTAAAGCGCCGCATCGGGAGCGGAACCGCGAATTGATTTGTGCAGCGCCGAGATAAGGTCGTAGTAGCGATCGCCCTTGTTATCGAATCTGGCGCTGCGTTCACCGCTGACCTCATTCAGAAGCTTTGGCGTCAGCTCACGCTTGCCCTGTGCGTTGACTTCAGCCATATCGGCCATCATCTCCAGCGTATTGAGGGCACGGCGTGCATCGCCGCTCACCAGCGCGGCAATCATGCGCCGCGTGGCCTCTGGCAGCTTGATATTTTCTGCGCCGTAGCCGCGTTCGCTGTCGCTCATTGCCTGGGTCAGCACCGTTTCGATATCCTCATCGGTGAGCGATTTCAGCAGATACACTCTGGCGCGGGACAAAAGCGCTGAATTCAGCTCGAACGAGGGGTTTTCCGTGGTGGCGCCGATAAAGGTAATGGTGCCATCTTCGATATGTGGCAGGAAAGCATCCTGCTGGCTTTTATTGAAGCGGTGGACCTCATCAACAAACAGAATCGTACGGCGTCCGGCATTACGGTTCTGCCTGGCCCGTTCAATGGCCTCGCGGATATCCTTGACCCCGGACGTCACCGCAGAGATGCGTTCGACATCGGCCTGACCATAATGACCAATAATCTCGGCTAACGTGGTTTTACCCGTACCCGGCGGCCCCCACAGGATCATCGAATGCAGATGCCCCGCCTCAATGGCGCGGGGCAGCGGTTTGTCAGACGCCAGCAAATGTTGCTGCCCGATGTACTCAGCCAGCGTACGTGGCCGCATGCGTGCGGCCAGAGGCTGAAATTCATTATGGGAGAAATCCAGAGACAGAGTGCTCACGCTGACCTCACTTACGCTGGTCGTCCAGCGTTACGCCCTTCGGCGGCGTAAAGCGGAATTTATCGGCTGCGATCGCGCCATTTTGCTGGCTCTTAAGCGCGTAGCTGCTGCGCTGGCCGTCCTGCTCTACCGCGCTGAACTGGTTGATGGTGCCGTTGGTAGAGACATTGATGGTGAACTGTTTCAGGTTGCCATCCGCAGACTTGGGCGTTAGCTCAAAGTTATCGCCCAGTTGCTTAATGTTGTACTGCTTCCAGTCACTGTCCTGATTACGTGCAATCAGCATAAAGGGCGTATTGCTGGTGGCATCTTTCAGCCAGGATGCACTCACCTGCTCCACAAACGGATTGTAGAACCACAGGGTTTTACCGTCAGAAATCAGGGTACTTTCGTCCGGTGCCGTCATATGCCAGTTGAACAGATCTGGCCGCCTGACCCACAGTTCACCTTCGCCGTCCTGCACCGACTGGCCGCTGCCATCGGTCACTTTTTGGGTGAAACTGGCGTGAAAGCTTTTGACCTTATCCAGACGCTGCTGCAGGTCAGAAGAAGCATCGGCGAATACGCTGGACGATGCAAAGGCAGCCATCACGCAGCAGGAAATCATCAGTTTTTTCATTACGGCATCCTTATTAAAACTTTTTTATCCCATAAGCGGGGAAGCATTCGTGGATAACTGTAGCCAGGGCCGGAGGATTACAACAGGAGATTATTCTGGTCGCTGGCAATAATAGTGTTATGGGGGCATCTGCGGGAAACTCAACGGGCCAGGTTTTCCTGGCCCGTCTGTAGCGGTCTGAAAGGTTAAAAACTACCACTACATCTCATGAGGCGGCGGGGAAAGCACCTCGCGGTTGCCGTTGTGGCCCGGAGAGGAAACAATACCCTGCGCCTCCATCTGTTCGATGATCCGCGCGGCACGGTTATAGCCAATGCGGAACTGCCGCTGGACCCCTGAAATAGAGGCGCGGCGTTTTTCAACCACGAACAGTACCGCCTGATCGAACAGCGGATCCAGCTCCTCTTCGCCGTCCAGACCCAGACCACCACTTTCACTCTCCTCACCCGCCGTAATACTCTCAATATACTGAGGGCGACCACGTGCCTTCCAGTCCTGCACCACCGCGTGAACTTCCTGATCGCGGACAAAAGCGCCGTGAACACGAACCGGCATTGATGAGTTAGGCGGCATATAGAGCATATCCCCCATGCCGAGCAGGGATTCCGCGCCACCCTGATCGAGGATCGTGCGCGAGTCAATCTTGCTGGATACGGTAAACGCGATACGGGTAGGAATGTTGGCTTTAATCAGGCCGGTAATCACATCGACCGACGGGCGCTGTGTGGCAAGAACCAGGTGGATCCCTGCCGCACGGGCCTTTTGCGCGAGGCGGGCAATCAGTTCTTCAACTTTTTTACCCACCGCCATCATCAGATCGGCAAACTCATCGACCAGCACCACGATGTAGGGCAGCTTCTCCAGCACCGGCGGCGTGATATCCATGCTGTCTCCCGGCTTCCAGAACGGATCGGGAATGGGTCGGCCCATCGCTTCTGCCTGCTCGATTTTCTCGTTATAACCAGCAAGGTTACGTACGCCCAGCGCCGACATAAGCTTATAGCGGCGTTCCATCTCGCCAACGCTCCAGCGCAGCGCATTAGCCGCATCCTTCATGTCCGTAACCACTTCGGTCAGCAGATGAGGAATGCCTTCATAAACTGAGAGTTCCAGCATTTTCGGATCGATCATAATAAAGCGCACTTCTTCCGGGGTGGCCTTATAGAGCATGCTGATGATCATGGCGTTTACGCCAACTGATTTACCCGATCCGGTGGTACCCGCGACCAGCAGGTGCGGCATTTTTGCCAAATCGGCGACAACCGGCTGTCCGGCAATATCCTTACCTAATACCACCGCCAGCGGCGAGGGGTTGTCGCGGAATTTAGCGCATTCCAGTACCTCACGCATGTAAACCGTCTGGCGATGCTTATTAGGCAGCTCCAGGCCAACGTAAGGTTTACCCGGTATTACCTCAACCACGCGTACCGCCACGGCAGAGAGCGAGCGCGCCAGGTCACGGGAGAGATTAGAGATACGCGCGGCTTTCACGCCCGGCGCCAGATCCAGTTCGAAACGGGTAATGACCGGGCCGGGAGAGATGCCCACCACTTCCGCCTTGACGCGGTAATCTGCAAGACGTGCCTCAACCAGCCGCGCCGTTTGCTCAAGAGCGAACATATCAACCGGTTCTGCCTCCACGGGCGGCGCCGACAGCAGATCCAGCGTCGGCAACGGCGTGGTAGGTTTCTCCAGCGGCTGTTCGTGGCGGACCAAAAATGGATGGAAAAGGCTGTCAGGCGCTTTTGCCACGGGTTCAGGCTGTGGCGCAGCGGGTTCAGCCTGCGGGGCAGAGGTCTGCCACGAGGGCGCTGCTGGCTGTGGCGCAGCGGGTTCAGCCTGCGGGGCAGAGGTCTGCCACGAGGGTGCCGCGGTTTGGCGAGCTGGCTGCTGGCTGTGCTGCTGCCACTGGGGCTGTGCAGGAGGCTGCTCGGGTTCGGCATCCGGTACGGCAGAGAGCGTGAACAGGGGCTCACGGGGACCCTCATCAACCAGATCGTCCAGCGGAGAGAAATCAAAAGCACCGGCAGTATTCAGATTCGCGGTCGACAGCGGGCGCTCCGCTGCCTCACCGTAACGCTGCTGCTGCTGCTCACTGAACTGCCGTGCCAGCGCGGCCTGCTGCTGTAACGCTTCATCCTCACCGGTCAACTCTTCGCCATAGCGAACCTGCTGCTGCGCCATAAAGGCTTCGCGCAGGTGCGCTTCTTCCTGCATCGCCTCTTCATTCTGAGGAACGGCACAGGACGAGTCGGTTCCTGCCTGCTGCTGGCGCAGCTCCTCTTCTTTCGCTTTCTCCTCGGCAATACGCTGAGAAGGCAGTTTAATGCCATAGGAAGCCAGCTCACGCCGCGTGGGCAGCTTAACCGGATTTGGTCGGGGCAGCGAGGGCCCGATCCCCTGCTTCACCTGCGGATTGCGGCCCTCACTGGTGGCACTGAAGCCAGGCATAAACGCTGCCGCTGAGGCGGCCGTCGCGGCCAGCGGCGCAGCATTATTCCCCGCCGTGCCTGCTGCAATATCAGCAGGCTGGACGGCAGGTGAGGCTGTAAACTCAAAGGGTGAAGGAGAAGTAGCCTCACGCCAGTTACCAATCTGCGGACCATCGTCCTCATCCTGTACGGGTCTTGAAGGTGCTGGCGTGTCAGCCGGGACCTCAAAGCGATAAAGTTCCGGGCCAGGCTCTTCCTGTGCAGCAGAGGCGGGAGCGGTATTGTATACGGACGCGCCCTCTCTGACAGGGACAGCGGTCGCGGGGTCAGTAGCCGCAGCTGCCACACGGGCGGCGGCTGCGCCAGCCGAAGCCAGCTGCGCATTGTTATCACTCTGCGCTGATGAATGGCGGGTTGCAGGGGCCAGCAGCACGTCGTCATCACTTTGCCCGGCCGGCTGACGGGCAGCGGAAGCCAGCAGCACATCGTCATCACTATGCCCGGCTGGCTGACGGACAGCAGGGGCCAGCAGCACGTCGTCATGTCGCCCGGAGGGTGAGCGGGCAGCCACGGATGATATTTGCTCCGCGTCTTCGTCCTCATACTCGTCTTCATGCCAGCGGCGATCGTCACGAGAACGATTGCTGGCGAACGTCAGTACGCCCATCACTACGCCGCCGATTTTCTCGGCAATAGTCAGCCATGACCATCCGGTATACAGCGTTAAACCTGCAGCCCAGATACACAGCAGCGTTAGCGTACCGGTGGCCCCGTTAAACCATGGCGCCATCGCATTGACAATCAGGCTGCCAATAACCCCACCAGAGGCGAAGTACCAGATATCATCAGCGTTTAGCGCTGCCAGCCCACAGGTAGTAATCACCAGCGCCAGCACGCCAATCAACCGCAGACCGACCGCAAAATAGTCGATATAGTCCTGAGAATGACGCTGACTGAAGGTTATCCAGCACAGGCCCAGTATCACCGGGGGGATTGCATAGGCCATTACGCCAAAAACAAAGAACAGCGTATCCGCAAGCCATGCGCCAATACCGCCGCCCAGGTTATGGATAGGTTCATGCCAGGCAGTCTGAGACCAGCTGGGATCGGAGGGGTTGAAGCTCACCAGTGCAACCATCAGGTAAACGGCGAAAAGAGCCACAACAATCAGCAACGCTTCCAGCAGGCGACGCCCGCTGCTCAGAGGTTGCAGGGAAACTTCTTTATCTTCTGTGTATTCCTGGCTCAAGAGTTCTCTCCAGGTGCCCGTAAACTATGAAGGAAAAAACGCCGGGCAAGCCCGACGCTGAACCTGTATGAATTCACAGGAGTGTACCCAAATCTGACAGAATTTGCACCTGCCCTGTGTTACCGCGTCTTAATGACCAGACGGTTACTTTGTTTCACTTCTTCCATCACCACATAGGTCCGCGTATCGTTCACGCCCGGCAGGCGGAGCAGGGTTTCACCCAGCAATTTACGGTAGGCCGACATATCCGGTACGCGCGTCTTCAACAGATAGTCAAAATCGCCTGAAACAAGATGACACTCTTGAGTTTCCTCAAGTTTTTGTACGGCGGCGTTAAATTGTTCAAATACGTCAGGCGCGCCACGATTCAGAGTAATCTCAACAAATACCAGCAGCGAGGCATCCAGGTAATGTGGATTCAGCTGAGCGGTGTAGCCCAGAATAAACCCCTGCCTTTCCAGACGACGAACACGCTCAAGGCATGGCGTCGGCGATAGCCCCACGCGTTTAGACAACTCGACGTTTGAAATTCGGCCATCTTTCTGCAGTTCATTTAGAATGTTGCGGTCGATTCTGTCGAGGTCTTTACCCGGTCGTTTTTTATTGTCTACCATTATTATTGTCTCTCTCAATGCCTTCCCTTTACCTGCCATACCCTGTACAAAGCCGCTATTACAGGGTTGTTTAAGTGAAGTCTGGCGCCTGTTGCGATTTTAAAACGCCCATCCGTATGACGCATGCTGTCTGTCCACACCATGCGTCATGACCAATGACAGACTGAGTTTATCCGATAACGGCTAAAACACGGGAGAAACCCGGTTTTGTCAGCCAGGATACCCTCTGCTTCCATTACTGTTTTCGCAAAAGACCAGCCGATTGTCAAAGTAAAACAACTAAAATCAGTACAACATTCCAAACGCCGGACTGCATAACTGTTTTTAAATGACTATTTCCGTATTTCTGCACCATATAATGGCTCTCATCGCCCCATTTTGGGGCATTAGTCCCAGTAACAGCGCAGCCTGAATGGTTAAACCTTTTACATCTATTGTTAACAAAATTGCAGAACGCTTTTTTTGCAGCGGTAAATTCCCTACAATCAAAAAAAAGTTTGCCAGTTAAAAAAACGAGGGGCTCATGAGCACGGCCAAACACAGTAAATTACTCATCCTGGGTTCCGGCCCGGCAGGCTACACCGCGGCGGTGTATGCTGCGCGAGCGAACCTGAACCCGGTATTGATTACCGGTTTAGAAAAAGGCGGTCAGCTGACCACCACCACTGAGGTGGAAAACTGGCCTGGCGATCCCCACGATCTGACCGGCCCGCTGCTGATGGAACGCATGCAGGAACACGCCGAAAAGTTTAATACGGAGATTATTTTCGATCATATTCATAGCGTCGACCTGCAAAATCGTCCCTTCCGTCTGACCGGCGACAGTGGTGAATACACGGCTGACGCGCTGATCATTGCCACCGGCGCCTCCGCCCGATATCTGGGCCTGCCGTCAGAAGACGCGTTCAAAGGACGCGGCGTGTCAGCCTGTGCGACCTGTGATGGTTTCTTCTACCGTAATCAGAAAGTTGCGGTCATTGGTGGCGGTAATACAGCGGTTGAGGAAGCACTCTACCTGGCGAATATCGCCGCTGAGGTTCATCTGATTCATCGCCGTGACAGCTTTCGCGCAGAGAAGATCCTGATCGATCGTCTGATGGAGAAAGTCCGCTCCGGCAATATCGTTCTGCATACGCACCGCACGCTGGACGAGGTGCTGGGCGATCAGATGGGCGTTAGCTCGCTGCGCCTGCGCGCCACGGATGACGTTGAAAAAACCGAAGAGTTGCAGGTCGCCGGGCTGTTTGTTGCCATCGGCCACAGTCCTAACACCGCCATATTTAATGGCCAGCTCGAACTGGAAAATGGTTATCTGAAAGTTCAGTCTGGCCTGCAGGGTAATGCGACCCAGACCAGCATTCCAGGCGTGTTCGCCGCAGGCGACGTAATGGACCATATCTATCGTCAGGCGATCACCTCAGCCGGGACCGGATGCATGGCTGCGCTGGATGCGGAGCGCTATCTCGACGGATTGGTTAAAAACTCTCAGTAAGTTGTTAAAACACTGCTTCAATTTTCCGGAAGGCGACCTTTGCAGGTCGCCTTTTCTTTTTGTGCGCGGTAAAATCTCAGGAAATTTCCCCCATTGATTACCGGGATATGGAGTGCAGGTCTGCCCTCCTCCCGTCGCACCGGCAGGTCATGAACAAAACAAGACAACAACATCTATTACGCTGGCTAAGAAGTCAGAGCATGCAGGGTAAAGGCTGGCTGCGCCTTTCAATGCTATCAGGCATGCTCAGCGCCGTGCTGGTGGTCGGCCAGGCCTGGCTGCTGGCTACGCTGCTTCAGGCCCTGATTGTGACGGGCCTGCCACGCGAGAAACTCATCGCGCAGTTCATGCTGTTGTTGGTCTGCTTCTTTCTGCGCGCCCTGCTGGCCTGGGCGCGTGAAAAAGTTAGCTTCGAGTATGGCAAAGCCATTCGACAACGCCTTCGTCGCACCATACTGGACAGGCTGCACCAGCTTGGCCCGGCCTGCATCCAGGGAAAACCCGCGGGCAGTTGGGCGACGTTACTGCTGGAACAAATTGAGGATATGCAGGATTACTACGCCCGCTATCAGCCGCAGATGCTGCTGGCCGCGTTTATCCCCCTGACTATTCTGATTGCCCTTTTCCCGGTTAACTGGGCTGCCGCGCTGATTCTGCTGGCTACTGCACCACTGATCCCGCTGTTTATGGCTCTGGTGGGCCTGGGCGCGGCAGAGGCAAACCGGCGCAACTTTAGCGCGCTGGCTCGTCTGAGCGGTCACTTTCTTGACCGCCTGCGCGGGCTGGAAACCCTGCGCCTGTTCAACCGGGCAACGGCCGAAACCGCACAGATACAAAAGGCTTCCGCCGATTTTCGTCAGCGCACCATGGATGTGTTGCGCCTGGCCTTTCTCTCTTCTGCGGTGCTGGAGTTTTTTGCCTCACTGTCTATCGCGGTGGTCGCGGTTTATTTCGGCTTTTCCTATCTGGGAGAACTCAATTTTGGTCACTACGGCACCGGTATCACGCTGTTTGCCGGCTTTCTGGCGCTGATACTGGCACCCGAGTTCTTTCAGCCGCTGCGGGATATGGGCACCTTCTACCACGCGAAGGCGCAGGCGGTGGGCGGTGCGGACGCGCTGGAAACCTTCCTCAGCAACGCCGGCACTCTCCCGGCACATCAGGGGACTGCCCTTATTGACCCTTCAGCGGGCATCGCCCTTGAGGCGCGAAATGTGGTGATTACCAGCATCAGCGGTAAGGTTCTGGCAGGTCCGCTGAACTTCTCCCTTGCTGCGGGCCAGCGCGTTGCCGTAATCGGCCAGAGCGGGGCCGGGAAAACCTCCCTGCTGGGTCTTATTCTTGGCCATTTACCCTACCAGGGATCGCTGCTAATTAACGGCGTTGAGTTGCGCGACATCGAACCAGGCTTCTGGCAGCAGCAGCTTGCCTGGGTAGGACAGAACCCGCAGCTCCCTGCCCCCACGCTGCGTGAAAATATTGCTATGGACGGCAGCGACCATCCGGATCGTCTGCTTCAGGTTACCTCCCTTGCCGGCGTTGATGAGTTTCTTCCGCACTTACCTGCCGGGCTTGAGAGTGAAACGGGAGAACACGCCCGGTATCTCTCTGTGGGTCAGGCCCAGCGTATTGCCGTTGCGCGCGCGCTGTATAAACCCTGCCGCCTGATGCTGCTGGATGAGCCGGGTGCCAGCCTGGACAGCCACAGTGAACAGCAGGTCAATCAGGCGCTCCACAACGCGTCGTTTAACCAGACGACGCTGCTGGTTACCCATCAGCTTGAACAGCTGGATCGCTGGGATGAAATCTGGCTGATGCGTGAAGGTAAAATTATTCAGCGCGGCACCCATGGTCAACTCGTTCAGTATCCGGGTGCCTTTACTGAACTTGTCTCACACCGACAGGAGCGCGCTCAATGACCACGCTGGCCCCGTTTTTCGCGCTGTATCGTCGCCACTTCTGGCGTCTGTCGCTGGGTATTGTGCTGGCGATTATTACGCTGCTGGCAAGCGTCGGCCTGCTGACGCTGTCAGGATGGTTTCTGGCCGCCGCATCGCTGGCGGGCAGCGCCGGACTTTACAGCTTCAACTATATGCTGCCTGCGGCAGGCGTGCGCGGCGCCGCAATCGTCCGCACGGTCGCGCGCTACTTTGAGCGGCTGGTCAGCCATGATGGTACGTTCCGGGTGCTTGAGCATCTGCGGGTCTATACCTTTAGCAGGTTGATCCCCCTTTCACCCGCCGGGCTGGCTCAGTTCCGCCAGGGAGATTTGCTAAATCGTCTGGTTGCAGATGTCGATACGCTCGATCATCTCTACCTGCGGGTTATCTCGCCGCTGATTGGCGCACTCGTTGTGATCATCGCCGTTACGGGCGGTCTGAGCTGGCTGGACGGCAGGCTGGCGCTGACGCTGGGTGGCCTGATGCTGCTGACGTTGATCCTGCTTCCGCCGCTGTTCTACCGTGCCGGACGCCCCACCGGAGAAGCGCTGACTCAGCTGCGCAGCCGCTATCGCACCGAGGTCACCCGCTGGCTGACCGGGCAGGCAGAGCTGACGCTTTATGGCGGTGAAGCCGCGTACCGCAGCAGGCTGGATACCACCGAAGCGGCATGGCTGCGCGCCCAGCGCCGTCAGGCCAATCTCTCCGGGCTCTCTCTTGCCCTGCTGACCCTGATAACCGGTTTTACACTGGTGCTGATATTCTGGCTGGCCGCCGGCGAGTCAGACCTGCCGGGCGCACCGATCGCCCTGTTTGTCTTCTGCACCCTGGCGGCGTTCGAAGCGCTGGCACCCGTAGGCGGTGCATTCCAGCATTTGGGCCAGGTCATGGCCTCTGCCCGCCGCGTAACGCAGATTGTCAGTCAGCGGCCTGCCGTCCAGTTCCCCTCTGCCAGCCCTTCCGTTGGGGGATCGGTGCGGCTTGAACTGCAACACGTCAGCTTCAGCTACGATGGCAGGCATCAGGCGCTGCAAAACCTGTCGCTGAGCATCGCCGAAGGTGAGCATGTCGCCCTGCTTGGCCGTACCGGCTGTGGCAAGTCCACGCTGCTCCAGTTGATTACCCGAGCCTGGGATCCTCAGCAGGGCGTTATCCTGCTGAATGATCAGCCGCTTGCTGCATGGAGTGAGGAGAGCCTGCGCCGCGCCATCAGCGTGGTCACGCAGCGTGTTCACCTGTTTAGCGACACGCTGCGCGGTAATCTGCTACTGGCATCTCCAGAGGCAACCGATGCCCGGCTCTGCGATGCGCTTCGTCAGGTTGGCCTGGCTGCCCTGCTCGAGGACGACCAGGGGCTTAACGCGTGGCTGGGTGAAGGGGGCAGAGGGCTTTCGGGCGGAGAGCTGCGTCGCCTTGCCATTGCCCGTGCGCTGCTGCACGGCGGTAGCTTAATACTGCTTGATGAGCCTACGGAGGGGCTGGATGCGGAAACAGAGAAGCATATTCTTATCCTGCTGCGCCAGATAGCAGAACACCGAACCCTTATTATGGTGACCCACCGGCTGCAGGGGCTGGAGCATTTCGACAAGATTTGCCTTATGGATAGCGGTGAAATTACTGAACAGGGAAATCATCACGAATTAATCTCAAAACGCGGGCGCTACTGGGATTTTCACCAGCGGATTGCGCTATAGTTTCTCCTCGCGTTCGACAGAGATTTTATCATGCGTCTGATCCAGCTTTCGAGGGAGTCGCTTAACTTCCCTCCTCCTGAAATGGCCCTGCGTGAGCCTAATGGCCTGCTGGCAATGGGCGGCGATCTCAGTCCGCCTCGCCTGCTTAATGCTTATCATCGCGGTATTTTCCCCTGGTTTTCACCCGGCGATCCGATACTCTGGTGGTCACCCGATCCGCGCGCGGTGCTCTATCCCGGACGTTTCCATCTCAGCCGGAGTATGAAGCGGTTCCACCTGCGGTCGCCCTACAGGGTTACGCTGAATCAGCGCTTTACTGAGGTTATCGAAGGCTGCGCCACTGATCGCGAAGAAGGCACCTGGATCACCCCGGAAGTTAAACGCGCCTGGCAACGCCTTTTTGATATGGGGCATGCCCAGTCAGTGGAAGTCTGGCTTAATAATGAGTTGGTTGGCGGCATGTACGGCCTGGCGCTGGGGCAGATTTTTTGCGGCGAGTCGATGTTCAGCCTGCGTGAGAATGCATCGAAAACAGCCCTGCTGGTCTTCAGCCACTATTTTGCACAACAGGGTGGCCAGCTGATTGACTGTCAGGTGCTGAATCCGCATACCGCCTCACTGGGTGCAGAGGAGATCCCTCGCGCTGATTATCTGCAAATTGTTCATGCATTGTCCGATCGTGCACTTACTGAAGGCTGCTGGCAGCAGCAGACCCTTTTTTGATGCGATTTCTTGATGTTTTACACGCAACCTGCGAGAACAGTGGTATAATATGCGCGTTTGGTATGTCGTCCGCCCTTCGCTTTACATCACTGGCGAGCCGGGCTTGGCCTGGCAGGGAATATTAACGCAACTTGTCTTTACGCTTTTCAGCCCGCGCAAAAGCGGTTGAAAAACGCATTCTTAGCCCGCAATTCCCTCACGCGTTGACACCCATACACTACTCAGAATTAATCGTGAGCTCCTCTCTCAGCCGCGCTGCAGAGGGGCTGATGCTGGTGAATTCACCAACAATTCTTTACATAATACTTGAAATTCGGCATTATCTTGCCGGTTCAAACTAAGGTTGTAACACCCAGAGGATTCGATGGCCAAAGAAGACAATATTGAAATGCAGGGAACCGTACTGGATACGTTACCCAACACCATGTTTCGCGTTGAGCTTGAAAACGGACACGTGGTTACCGCTCACATCTCCGGTAAAATGCGCAAAAACTATATCCGCATCCTGACGGGCGACAAAGTCACTGTAGAGCTGACCCCGTACGACCTGAGCAAAGGCCGCATTGTCTTCCGTAGTCGCTAATACGCATTTAGTCGTGCTGCCGCATCTGTCGCAGCACCCATAAAAAAAGGCCGGTTAATCCGGCCTTTTTATTTATCTGCTTCTCATGCAGTTGACGCTCTGCTAGTGAACCGTCCCTTCCGTTTTACGTTTCTCCGCGCTAAGGAAGTGGTAAGTCAGCTTGTTGTTCTCTTTATCCAGGGCGACAGAGACAGAGCCACCGTCGACCAGCGAGCCAAACAGCAGTTCATTCGCCAGCGGTTTCTTGAGGTTTTCCTGTACGGTACGCGCCATTGGACGCGCGCCCATCGCTTTGTCATACCCCTTCACCGCCAGCCAGTCGCGGGCCTCATCGCTGACTTCCAGCGATACGCCTTTCGCATCCAGCTGCGCCTGGAGTTCAACAATGAACTTATCCACCACCTGATGAATCACCTCGGTATCGAGATGTTTGAACCAGATAATGTTGTCCAGACGGTTGCGGAACTCCGGCGTAAAGATCTTCTTAATCTCTTCCATCGCGTCAGTGCTGTTGTCCTGATGGATAAGACCAATGGATTTACGTTCGGTTTCCCGCACGCCAGCGTTCGTGGTCATCACCACCACCACATTACGGAAATCAGCTTTGCGACCGTTATTATCGGTCAGCATACCGTTATCCATAACCTGTAGCAGCAGATTGAACACGTCCGGGTGCGCTTTCTCAATTTCATCAAACAGCACGACCGCGTGCGGATGCTTAATAACCGCATCAGTCAGCAGACCGCCCTGATCGAAACCGACATAGCCCGGAGGCGCACCAATCAGTCGGCTGACGGTATGACGCTCCATATATTCCGACATATCGAAACGCAGCAGCTCAATACCCAGCGCCTTCGCCAGCTGTACCGTCACTTCGGTTTTCCCGACGCCGGTTGGCCCGGCAAACAGGAAAGAACCTACCGGTTTGCGATCCTGACTCAGGCCTGCGCGGCTCATCTTGATCGCTTCGGTCAGGGCTTCAATAGCATTGTCCTGACCAAACACCAGCATCTTCAGGCGCTCGCCGAGGTTTCTCAGCGTGTCGCGATCGGTCGCAGAAACGCTCTTCTCGGGAATACGCGCGATGCGCGCCACCACCGATTCGATATCCGCCACGTTGACCGTTTTTTTACGCTTGCTGACCGGCATCAGACGCGCCCGCGCGCCCGCTTCATCAATGACATCAATGGCCTTATCGGGCAAATGACGATCGTTGATATACTTCACCGCCAGCTCCACCGCGGCGCGCACGGCTTTGGCCGTATAGCGGACGTCATGATGCGCTTCGTACTTCGGCTTGAGTCCGTTAAGGATCTGCACCGTTTCATCCACCGACGGTTCGGTAATGTCGATTTTCTGGAAACGACGCGCCAGCGCACGATCTTTTTCGAAGATGTTGCTGAACTCCTGATAGGTCGTCGAGCCCATTACCCGAATTTTACCGCTCGAAAGCAGCGGTTTGATCAGGTTCGCGGCATCAACCTGCCCACCCGATGCAGCCCCCGCACCAATGATCGTATGGATCTCATCGATAAACAGAATGCTGCTGTTATCCTGTTCGAGCTGCTTTAACAAGGCCTTGAAGCGTTTTTCAAAGTCGCCGCGATACTTGGTCCCGGCCAGCAGTGAACCGATATCCAGCGAATAGATGGTGGCATCTTTCATCACATCCGGCACTTCGCCCTGGACGATACGCCAGGCAAGCCCTTCAGCAATGGCGGTTTTACCCACGCCGGATTCACCCACCAGCAGCGGGTTATTTTTACGACGGCGGCACAGCACCTGAACGGTACGCTCCAGCTCTTTATCGCGCCCAATAAGCGGATCGATTCCGCCTACACGAGCAAGCTGGTTAAGATTGGTGGTGAAGTTCTCCATACGTTCCTCCCCCCCTGCCTGCTCTTCGTTAACGGGATTTTCCGCACCCGGCGCCTGGCCAGGTTCGTCTTTGCGCGTGCCGTGTGAAATGAAATTGACCACGTCAAGGCGGCTGACCTCATGCTTACGCAGCAGATAGGCAGCCTGGGATTCCTGCTCGCTGAAAATAGCGACGAGTACGTTAGCCCCCGCCACTTCGCTGCGGCCAGATGACTGAACGTGAAAAACCGCGCGTTGCAGTACACGCTGGAAGCTCAGCGTAGGCTGTGTATCACGCTCTTCTTCGCTGACCGGCAAGACCGGGGTAGTTTGTTCGATGAAGGCTTCAAGCTCCTGCCGGAGAGCCACAATATCTACCGTACAGGCTTCCAGCGCCTCTCTGGCCGACGGGTTACTGAGCAGCGCCAGTAACAAATGCTCGACGGTCATAAACTCGTGACGGTGCTCGCGCGCTCTGGCGAAAGCCATGTTTAAACTGAGTTCCAGTTCTTGATTGAGCATAGGCACCTCCCCCAATAGATCGCCTTATTCAGGCTTTTTCCAGCGTACACAGCAACGGATGCTCATTCTCCCTGGCATACTTATTGATATGAGCGACCTTGGTTTCTGCCACTTCAGCAGTAAAAACACCGCAGATCGCCTTTCCCTGGTAGTGAACCGTAAGCATCAGTTGCGTTGCACGTTCTACATCATAAGAAAAGAACTTTTGCAGTACGTCAATAACAAATTCCATAGGTGTATAATCGTCATTGTTTAAAATAACTTTATACATCGAAGGTGGCTTGAGGCCTTCGCGCAATTTGTCATCTGCAAGCTGTTCAAAATTAAGCCAGTCGTTAGTCTTTCCCATACGTACCCGGTTTGTAAACGTTGTCTGCGCACGCCAGCCCGTCATCATTCAGGGTAAGTTTAACACACCCAGAATTTTGTCCCGGCCCGATGCGCTTTTGTCGCAAATTTCTGCTTAGCGACCTCCATCACAAAATCGTCAATAGCGTTAACTGCCTCATATTTTGATGATTTTGTTCCTGCCATACCGTCCACGATGCTTGACGCACTAAGCCATTTATCTACAGTACAGGCATAAGCTGGATGCGTTTTAACCAGCTTTGAGGCTATCTGCCTCGCCACCCCACTCAATTGAATGTCTTGCGAGGGATGTAGAAGCATGGAGACGGGTACTGTTAAATGGTTCAATAATGCCAAAGGCTTCGGCTTTATCTGTCCGGTCAGTGGCGGCGAAGATATCTTCGCACACTACTCAACCATTCAGATGGACGGTTACAGAACGCTGAAAGCCGGACAGCAAGTCCAGTTTGATGTGCATCAGGGGCCAAAAGGCAATCACGCCAGCCTGATCGTTCCTGTAGAAGAAGCGATGGCTATCGATGCCTGACCTTATCCTTAACACATTCTGACTAACCCTTGAATAAAATGCCAGCGACTCAGGCTGGCATTTCTATCCGTTACGTTTACCGACTTTATTAAGATTGGGATGCTGCGACATATTTCAAGGCCGCAAAATCGGAGTTATTTCCACTATTTTTCCTGATGCCACTCCCCTCTGGTTTTCCTGATGCCACTCCCCTCTGGCCCTGTGCTTTACTCAACATCGAAATTTAGCTAGTTTAACGCCACATTTTTTTTCTCATGGATGACCAGGTGATCTACTCCGGACTGTTAACGATTCTGCTACCCCTGATCGTGGGCTACCTGCTACCGTCAAAAAATCCGGCGGTGATAAGAGGGGTTAACAGGCTGCTGGGCTGGATGGTTTACATCATTCTGTTCTTTATGGGCATCAGCCTGGCCTTTCTGGATAACCTCGGCAGCAACCTGCTGGCTATTTTCCACTACTGCCTGGTGAGCGCCGCCGCCATTCTGGTTTGCAATCTGCTGGCGCTGCGCCTGCTTGAAGCGCGTCGGCCCTGGCAGCACGCACATCGGACCCAGCTCCTGCCCTCGCGCGTGCATATGGCGCTGGAATCGCTCAGGCTGTGCGGCGTGGTCATTGCTGGATTTCTGCTGGGGCTGTGCCACTGGCCGGTGCTGAAATTCGCCAGTCAGGCCAGTGAGTACGCCCTGCTTTTTCTGCTCTTTCTGGTGGGGCTTCAGCTGCGCGGCAGCGGAATGACCCTGCGCCAAACCCTTCTTAACCGCCGGGGAACGATTGTCGCCATCGTCGTCTTCGTCAGCGCGATGGCAGGCGGCGTCATCGCTGCGCTTATCCTTGGGCTGCCGGTAAAAACCGGCCTGGCCATGGCCTCCGGTTTTGGCTGGTACTCGCTCTCAGGCATTCTGATGACCGAATCCTTTGGGCCCATTATCGGCAGCGCGGCTTTTTTTAACGATCTCCTGCGTGAACTGCTGGCGATAATGCTGATCCCAGCCCTGATCGCTCACCATCGCTCCAGCGCCCTCGGCCTCTGCGGCGCAACCTCGATGGACTTTACGCTGCCGGTGCTTCAGCGCAGCGGCGGGTCAGAGATTGTTCCTGCAGCTATCGTTCACGGCTTTGTACTAAGTCTGCTGGTTCCGGTGCTAATCGCTTTCTTCTCTGCCTGATTTATCGCTCAGGCGTATTCGTGCGGTTTCGGCCGTGCTGAGACGCCACTTTGCCTCCTGTCGACTATGCTCCAGTATTTATTATTTGTCAGAATATGACCTGCTGACACCAGAAAGGAGCTACAGATGAAACAGTCCGTTGCCGCCCTCGTGGCTAAAACATTGGAAAGTGCTGGCGTTAAACGTATCTGGGGCGTGACCGGCGATTCCCTTAATGGCCTGAGCGACAGTCTTAATCGGATGGGAACCATCGAATGGATGCCCACGCGCCACGAAGAAGTTGCGGCCTTCGCCGCCGGAGCGGAAGCACAAATCAGCGGCGAGCTGGCCGTCTGCGCGGGGTCCTGCGGGCCGGGCAATCTGCATCTGATTAATGGTCTTTTCGACTGCCATCGAAATCACGTGCCCGTGCTGGCCATTGCCGCACATATCCCCTCCAGTGAAATAGGCAGCGGCTATTTTCAGGAGACGCATCCTCAGGAGCTGTTCCGCGAATGTAGCCATTACTGCGAACTGGTTTCAAATCCTGAGCAACTGCCTCAGGTGCTCGCTATCGCCATGCGTAAAGCCATTCTTAACCGGGGCGTTTCGGTGGTAGTTCTGCCGGGGGATATCGCCTTACAGGCTGCGCCGGAAGGGGCGACTGCTGACTGGTATCCGCCCCAGCTGCCGGTGGTTCAGCCGCCCGCAGGCGAGATGGATAAGCTGGCCGTGCTGCTGAACGAGGCCAAAAACATCACCCTGATGTGCGGTGCGGGCTGCGCAGGCGCGCACGACGAGGTGGTCCGTCTGGCCGAAACGCTGAAGGCGCCGATCGTGCATGCGCTGCGCGGCAAAGAACACGTGGAATATGATAACCCGTACGATGTCGGTATGACGGGCCTGATTGGCTTCTCATCCGGGTATCACGCCATGATGAATGCCGATACGCTTATTCTGCTGGGCACCCAGTTTCCCTATCGCGCGTTCTACCCTGCCGATGCCAAAATTATCCAAATCGATATTAACCCTGGCAGTATTGGCTCGCACTGCCATGTGGATATGGCGCTGGTGGGGGACATTAAATCAACGCTGAACGCCCTGCTTCCCCAGCTGGAGATCAAAAGCGACCGCCATTTCCTGGATAAAGCGTTGTCACACTATGCCGATGCGCGCAGGGATCTCGACAGCCTGGCTAACGCTAATGATAATCAGGCAATCCACCCGCAGTATGTGGCTCAGCAGCTCAGCCGCTATGCTGATGACGACGCGATATTCACCTGTGACGTAGGCACGCCTACGGTCTGGGCTGCCCGCTATCTGAAAATGAACGGTAAGCGCCGACTTATCGGTTCGTTTAATCATGGCTCAATGGCCAATGCAATGCCCCAGGCACTTGGCGCACAGGCCATTGACAGGCAGCGTCAGGTCGTCGCCATGTGCGGTGACGGTGGCTTTAGCATGCTGATGGGCGATTTCCTCACCGTGGCGCAGCTTAAGCTGCCGGTTAAGCTAGTGATCTTCAACAACAGCGTGCTCGGCTTCGTGGCCATGGAGATGAAAGCCGGCGGCTACCTGACCGATGGCACCAGTCTGGAAAACCCTGACTTCGCCGCCATTGCTCAGGCCTGTGGGGTCAAAGGGATCCGCGTGGAACGCGCCTCGGATCTCGACGGCGCCATTCAGGAAGCAATGGCATTTGACGGCCCGGTGCTACTGGATGTCATTACGGCCAAAGAAGAGCTGGCGATGCCGCCACAGATTAAAATGGAGCAGGCAAAAGGGTTTAGCCTCTACATGCTGCGCGCCATCATCAATGGTCGCGGTGATGAAGTGGTAGAACTGGCTAAAACCAACTGGCTGCGGTAAAACATTTGCAGGTCTTTTTTTATACGGACGCTACGGCGTCCGTTTTTATAAGAGGAGCGCAGAGATGATTGATTTACGCAGTGATACCGTCACCCAGCCGAGTCAGCCGATGCTGTCCGCCATGATGACCGCTGAAACGGGCGATGACGTTTACGGTGACGACCCGACGATGAAGGCGCTGGAGGCGAAGGGTGCCGCAATCAGCGGGAAAGAGGCCGCGATATTTTTGCCCAGCGGCACCCAGGCCAATCTGGTAGCGCTGCTGTGCCACTGTCAGCGCGGCGAAGAGTATATCGTCGGACAGCTGGCGCACAATTATAAGTATGAAGCGGGCGGTGCCGCCGTTCTGGGTAGTATTCAGCCTCAGCCGGTTCTGGCTGCTGCCGACGGGACGCTGCCGCTCGACGTGGTGGAGCAGTTTATCAAGCCGGACGATTTCCACTTTGCCATTACCCGGCTGCTTAGCCTGGAGAATACCCACAATGGCAAGGTGCTGCCGCTCAGCTATCTGGCGCAAGCCTATGACTTTACGCGCAGTCATCGCCTGGCGTTGCACATTGATGGCGCACGTATCTTTAACGCCAGCGTGTCGCTGAACGTGCCGCTTACTGACATTACCCGCTACTGCGATACGCTCACCATTTGCCTGTCGAAAGGGCTGGGAACCCCGGTCGGGTCGCTGCTGTGCGGCAGCGCCGACTATATTCAACGTGCGCGCCGCTGGCGCAAAATGACTGGCGGCGCGATGCGCCAGGTGGGGATCCTCGCGGCGGCAGGCCTGTATGCGCTTGAGCATAACGTCACGCGCCTGCGGGAGGACCACGATAATGCCGCCTGGCTGGCTGAGCAGCTGCGGGGGATCGGCGTGAACGTGATGCGACAGGATACCAATATGGTGTTTGTCCGCCTGCCGCAGGCGCAGGTTGCCCCGCTGAAAAGCTGGATGCGCGAGCACGATATTGTGTTGAGCACCGGGCCCGTTACCCGGCTGGTCACGCACCTGAATATTGATCGTCCCGCGCTGGAAAAGCTGGTACGCCACTGGCAGACATTTTTAGCGCAGCAGCAGGGGTAAACCGTGCTATCTCCTACGCCTGCTCTGCACCATATTTATCCAGCAGCGCCTTTACAATAGCTTCACACTCGGCGTCCGGCAGGCCCCGATAGTCCCCTGGCCGGAAGTGCATCTGAAAGGCGGCGATCACCTGCTGCTGCTGCCGGGCTGACATCCCGGGCGTGACCTGGTAGCCGTAGCGCGCCAGTAGCGTCAGCAATTGTTCCGCATTCACCGCCTGTTCAGGCGGCCTGCCAGCAAGCCAGAACCTGACCCGATCGGCGTCGGGCCAGGCGCCCACGCCCTGGCTCGCCAGCCACTGCCAGGGAAACAGCGGGCCGGGATCCTGCTTGCGCTGGGGAGCAATATCGCTGTGGCCCACCACGTTCTGCGGCGAAATACCGTAGCGCCGGATGATGTCACGCGACAGCGGCAGCAGCGCCGCAATCTGCGGGGCGGCAAACGGATACCACTCGCGTCCGTGGAACGCCGAGCGGCGATAGCCCTGATTCTCCAGTTCAATACCTACCGAGGTATCGTTTATGCGGGTTGCGCCGCGCCAGTAGCTGCTGCCCGCATGCCAGGCCAGCTGCTGTTCGGGAACCAGCCGGGATACGGTGGGCTGGCCCCCTTTACGGGGGGGAGCCGCGGCGATCAGATAATGTGCGCTCACTTCGCGATCGGTCAGGGTAGCCAGCGAAGTGGGGTAATCCTGCGCCGTATAGTGGATCACCAGCATTTTTATGCGCGGTCGCGCACCCAGAGCATTCTGACGCGTATCCACCACATAACCCGCGTGCCGCTCAAGCCCGGTTGAGCTACAGGCGCTCAGTAGCAGGGCCAGAGCCGTTAGCAACAGGGGCGTAAAAATGTTCATTTTCCCTACCTTTGAATGTTGATTTCGTCCATAACCCAACGGCTTCGTAAGCGTCTATACTTTATGCTAAAACAACGTCATTACTTTATGCTAAAACAACGGCATCCCGAAACAATAAGGAAGATAAGATGAAATACCAGGCGATCGCTGCTTTGGCTCCACTGGCGCTGCTGCTTAGTGCCTGTACCACGGTACAGCCGGCGTACAAGGATACCGGCACCCGGATGAGCCCCTGCGTTGAAGGTGGCCCGGATACCGTAGCGCAGAAATTCTATGACCTGCGCACCGGGCAGCCAACCCAGGGCTTACCCAACGCCCAGCTGCTGGCAAAATATCGTCCCTATCTCAGCGATAAGCTGTATCAGACGCTGTTAAAAGCCAGCGGTGAAAACGGCAGGGATCCGGCCCTGATGCAGGGTGATATCTTCTCCAGTCTGCCAGCGGGACCAGATTCAGCCAGCGTGGCAGATGCCTCAACCATTCCGAATACCGATGCACGCAATATACCGCTGCGCGTCTCTCTTAGCCGCAGCGGTAGCAAGCCGGTCGAATGGCAGGATGAAGTGCTGATGGTGCGTGAAGGCACCTGCTGGACGGTTGATGATATTCGTTACACCAGCCAGGCTCCTCACCTGGACGGTGGATCATTAAGCCAGCGACTGCTGAAATAGTTTCTGCTTCATGCCGCCGCCCGGCGGCATGACTACCCCAGTCCTTTATACCGGTTCTAAACTCAATATCTGCACAAAGATTGCATAATTATGCCGTCAACGATAAGATTCGCAGAATCAATTGCTATTCACTTATTGCGCATGAGTATTCAACTTAACGGAATTAACTGCTTTTACGGCGCCCACCAGGCGCTGTTCGATATTCAGCTCACCTGCCCCGAGGGCGAGACGCTGGTTTTGCTGGGTCCAAGCGGTGCCGGTAAGAGTTCCCTGCTGCGCGTACTCAACCTGCTGGAGATGCCCCGTTCCGGCACCCTGAGCATTGCAGGTAATCACTTCGACTTCAGTAAACCCCCGTCTGAAAATGCTATCCGCGAGCTGCGCCAGAACGTGGGGATGGTATTCCAGCAATATCATCTGTGGCCGCATCTGACGGTGACACAGAATCTGACTGAAGCCCCCTGTCGCGTACTGGGACTGGATAAAGATGCGGCTCATGCCCGGGCGGATAAGCTGCTTGAGCGCCTGCGGCTGACAAAATTTGCCGATCGCTTCCCGCTGCATCTCTCTGGTGGCCAGCAGCAGCGAGTAGCTATTGCCCGGGCGCTGATGATGGAGCCTGCCGTGCTGCTGTTCGACGAGCCGACCGCCGCGCTGGATCCTGAAATTACCGCGCAAATTGTCTCCATCATTCAGGAGCTGGCCCAGACCCGGATCACGCAGGTGATTGTGACCCATGAGGTTGAAGTTGCCCGTAAAACCGCCACCCGTGTGGTCTATATGGAAAATGGTTTTATTGTTGAACAGGGTGATGCCCGTCGTTTTTCACAGCCGCAGACCGATGAGTTTGCACACTATCTCTCGCACTAATGCAGGACACCATAATGAAAAAAATTGTACTTGCCGCGCTGTTAGCGGGTTTAAGCCTGAGTGCCACCGCCGCAGAAACCATTCGTTTTGCCACCGAGGCATCCTACCCTCCGTTTGAGTTTGTCGACTCTGATAACAAAATTCAGGGCTTTGACGTCGATCTGGCCAACGCGCTCTGTCGGGAAATGGACGCAACCTGCACCTTTACCAATCAGGCCTTTGACAGCCTGATCCCAAGCCTTAAGTTCCGCCGTTTTGATGCCGTAATGGCCGGAATGGACATCACCGCCGAGCGCGAAAAGCAGGTGCTGTTCACTAAGCCGTATTACGATAACTCGGCGCTGTTCATTGCGCAAAAAGGCAAAGTAGCCTCCGTGGACGCCCTGAAAGGCAAGCGCGTTGGCGTGCAGAATGGCACCACGCACCAGCGCTATCTGGCGGATAAAATGAGCGGCGTCACCACCGTGCCTTATGACAGCTACCAGAATGCCGTTCTCGACCTGAAAAATGGCCGCATTGATGCGGTATTCGGTGATACCGCCGTGGTCAATGAGTGGCTGAAGCAGAATGCCAACCTGGCTGCGGTCGGCGATAAGGTGACTGATAAAGCCTATTTCGGCACGGGCCTCGGCATCGCCGTGCGCCAGGGTAATACCGACCTGCAGGGTAAATTTAACGCCGCCCTCGAGAAAATCAAAGCCGACGGCACCTTCAAGGCTATCTACAGCAAATGGTTCCAGCAGTAATTTCTGAATGAGCGAACTCTATCCACTCGCTGGCGCCGCCGGTATGACCGTCGGCCTTGCCGTTTCTGCGCTGATCCTCGGTCTGATTCTGGCGATGCTTTTTGCCGCCTGGGAATCGGCTCGCTGGCGCCCTTTCGCCTGGATCGGCACGGGACTGATGACCCTGTTTCGCGGCCTGCCTGAAATTCTGGTGGTGCTGTTTGTCTATTTCGGCGCTTCCCAGCTGCTGCTGACGCTGTCGGACGGCTTTACGCTCAATTTTGGCTTCTTTACGCTGCCTGTCCAGGTGCAGATTGAGAATTTCGACGTCAGTCCGTTTCTCTGCGGGGTGATTGCGCTTTCCCTGCTCTACGCCTCTTATGCCTCGCAGACCCTGCGCGGCGCGCTGAAAGCGGTCCCACAGGGGCAGTGGGAGTCGGGTCAGTCGCTGGGTATGAAAAGAGCGGCGATATTTTTCCGGCTGATCCTGCCGCAAATGTGGCGACATGCGCTGCCGGGGCTGGGTAACCAGTGGCTGGTGCTGCTGAAGGATACCGCGCTGGTTTCACTGATCAGCGTGAATGACATTATGTTGCAGACTAAAAGTATTGCCGCGCGTACGCAGCAGCCCTTTACCTGGTATCTGATTGCTGCAGCCATTTATCTGGTGGTTACCCTGCTAAGTCAGCAGGTTTTGAAACGCCTTGATGCGCGCGCCACGCGTTTTGAGCAGGGGAGTATCTGATGCTGAGCTATCTGCCTGACCTGCTAAAAGGGCTGCATACCAGCCTGACGCTGACCGCCGCCTCGCTGGCGCTGGCGCTGTTACTGGCACTGCTGTTTACGGTGGTGCTGGCGCTAAAAACACCGGTGCTGAGCCTGCTGGTCCGTGGCTATATCACTCTTTTTACCGGTACACCGCTGCTGGTGCAGATATTTTTGATCTACTACGGTCCCGGACAGTTTCCCTCTCTTCAGTCGATCCCCTGGCTGTGGCATTTTCTTTCCCAGCCCTGGCTTTGTGCCCTGCTCGCACTCTCTCTCAACAGTGCAGCCTATGCCACCCAGCTATTTTATGGCGCCGTGCGCGCTATTCCCGCCGGGCAGTGGCAGTCCTGCGCAGCGCTGGGCATGGATCGCAAAAATACGCTGCGTATTCTGCTGCCCTATGCATTAAAACGCGCCCTGTCCTCCTGGTCGAACGAGGTGGTGCTGGTATTCAAAGGGACGTCGCTGGCTTACACCATTACGCTCATGGAAGTCATGGGCCAGGGGCAGCTGTTGTATGGTCGAACCTATGACGTAAGCGTGTTTGCCGCAGCAGGCGTGATCTACCTGTGTGTTAATGGTCTGCTGACGCTGCTGATGCGGTTTATCGAGCATCGCGCGCTGGCCTTTGAACGCCGTAACTAACCTTCCCCGTGGGCAGCCACCGGGGATCGTCAGGAAAAGGCCCTTCTTTACGGGCTAATCCTGGGATAGCGCCCTTACCGCCTGAGGCATACTGGATTGCTGAAATAACGCAAGGACCGTTACGCTCATGCTTAAATTCGCTCTGACCCTGGTGCTTGTCTGTCTCAGCATTCAGGCGCAGGCAGGATCTTCCCTGCGCTTCGCAACCTCTGCTAACAATCCGCCTTTTGAGTATCTGAATGACCGGGATCTGCTGGTTGGCTTTGATATCGATCTGGCAAACGCGCTTTGCCAGCGCCTGAAAATGGCCTGCCTCTTTACCAATAATACTTTTGATCGCCTGCTGCCCTCCCTTAAATATCATCACGATGATGCCATTATCTCGGGTATGGATATTACCGATGAGCGCATGAACGACGTCGATTTTACCCAGCCCTATTTAGGCAACTCCAGCCTGATGGCCGTGCCAAAAGGGCGCTTCTGGCAGCTTGCCCAGCTCAAAGGCAAACGCGTGGGGGTACGCAACCTCTCCACCCAGCAGGCCTACCTGAGGGACAGATGGCCTGAGATTATTGCAGTGACCTATGACAGCTACCAGAATGCCCTGTTGGATATCAGCAAACGTCGGCTGGACGGGATCCTCGGCGATACGATGGTGATCAGATGCATGCTGAAAGCGCATCCGCAGCTGGTGACGGTAGGCGGAACCCTTTCAGACAGTCGCTACTTTGATAATGGCATGGGCATTGCAGTACGAAAAGGCGACGACGATCTGAGAAAGGCGCTGAACCAGGCGCTCCAGAGCCTTACGGATGACGGCACCGTGCGGCGGCTGGCGCTGCACTGGTTTGATCCGGCGCACGAAAGCTAGCACAGATCCTTCTGCGCCTTACCCGCCCCCGGGCTTAGCCGTCCCTGCGCGCCCGCTGAATATCGCGTAGCCGCTGCTTTTCTTCGTATGCCATTAATCGCCAGGCGATAAAACCGACGATGCCGACGACAAACAGAATCAGCGACGCCAACGCATTGATCTCCGGATTTACGCCCCGGCGCACGGTGGCAAAAATTTGCATCGGCAGGGTGGTCGCCCCCGGTCCGGTGACAAAACTGGCGATCACCAGATCGTCCAGCGACAGCGTAAACGCCAGCAGCCAGCCGGTTACCATCGCTGGCGCAATCATTGGCAGGGTTATCACAAAGAAAACCTTAAGCGGCGCAGCGCCCAGGTCCATCGCGGCCTCCTCAATCGAGCGATCCAGCTCGCGCAGGCGGGCATTGATCACCACCGCCACATAGGCCGTGCAAAAGGTCACATGGGCCAGCCAGATGGTCAGCATGCCGCGGTCAGCGGGCCAGCCAATGGCATGACCCATTGCCACAAAAAGCAACAGCAGCGACAGGCCGGTTATCACATCCGGCATCACCAGCGGCGCGGTGAGCATAAATGCGAAACCGGTAGCCCCTTTAAAGCGGCCAAAGCGCACGATCACCACGGCAGCAAGAGTGCCTGATAGCAGCGCCGCCGTCGCCGCCAGCGCGGCAATACTCAGGCTTAGCGCCACGGCGTCGATCATCGCATCATCGTGAAACAAAACCTGATACCAGTGCAGGGAGAAACTCTCCCAGGCGGCAAGCTGCGATGAGTTAAAGGAATAGAAAACCAGCAGTGCCATCGGCGCGTACAGGAAAAAAAAGCCCACTATCAGGATAGCGGTACGCCACGGCGAGCGGATTGTCGGCAGGTGACTCATCCCTTTTCCCCCATCTCTTTATTCTGATGCTTGTGAAACCAGATGATAGGCAGGATAAGGATCAGCAGAATAATCACCGCCAGCGCAGAGGCGACCGGCCAGTCGCGGTTGTTGAAGAACTCCTGCCAGAGCACGCGTCCAATCATTATGCTGTCAGGACCGCCGAGCAGTTCGGGGATCACGTACTCGCCAACGGCGGGAATAAATACCAGCATCGATCCGGCAATGATGCCACCCTTTGTCAGTGGCACAATCACCTGGAAGAAGGTTTTCAGCGGGCGGGCGCCCAGATCTAACGAGGCTTCCACCAGCGAATAATCAATACGCGTGAGCGCGGTGTACAGCGGCAGCACCATAAACGGCAGGTAGCAGTAAACGATGCCAATGTAGACCGCGAGGTTGGTATAAAGAATGGCCAGCGGATGGTCGATAATACCGGTCCACATAAGAAAACGATTAAGAATGCCATTATTATTAAGAATGCCCATCCAGGCATAGACCCGTACCAGAAACGAGGTCCAGGAGGGCAGGATAATCAGCAGCAGCAGAATATTACGGGTGCCCGGCGCGCTATGTGCGACCGCCCACGCCAGCGGATAACCGATCAGCAGGCAGATAATCGTCGATACCGCCGCCACCTGCAATGAGTGCAGATAGGCATCCACGTACAGCGGATCGTCAGTCAGCGTCAGGTAGTTGCCCAGGTTCAATACTATCTGGAGCTGACCGTCAGCCCAGGTGACCAGATCGGTATAGGGCGGGATCGCGCGGGCGATATCGGCAAAGCTAATTTTCAGCACAATCAGGAAGGGCAGCAGGAACAGCAGCACCAGCCAGAGCCACGGCAGGGCAATCACCAGCCGTCGCCCCTGCCGCCTCTGCAGGCGGTCAAAAACATTGCTGAAGCGGTGCCGCGGACGGGCGCTGTTTTCGATCTCACGTTGAGCCATCGCTCCCCCTAAATCGTCAGTACGACGCAGCTGTCGGCATCCCAGCGGAGACGCACTTCATCGCCCCAGGTGGGCACGCCCTGACGGAAGCGATGGGCATTTTGTAGCTGGGCAATGACGGTCTGGCCACTGCGTAATCTGACGTGGTAGACCGAGAGATCGCCTAGGTAGGCGATATGTACCACCTCCCCCATCGCAACGTTGATCTGTTCGGCCGGGATCTCATCACACAGCATCACTTTTTCCGGGCGAAGCGCCACGTGAACCGGTACGCCATCCACTACCGAAACATCGGCGCTGACTTTTAACGGCGAAAGCAGTCCCGGGCAGTCGATCAGTAAACCATCAGCCTGTCGCTCGCGGAGCAGGCCCTCAAACAGATTCACCGTGCCGATAAATCCGGCGCTGAAGCGGGTGGTCGGATGCTCGTAAATCTCTTCCGGCTCGCCAATCTGCACAAACTTGCCGCGATTCATAATCGCGATGCGTCCGGCCATGGTCATCGCCTCTTCCTGATCGTGGGTGACCATCACGCAGGTGGCGCCCACGCGCTCGAGGATATCCACCACTTCGAGCTGCATACGATCGCGCAGCTTTTTATCCAGCGCCCCCATTGGCTCATCCAGCAGCAGCAGCTTAGGCCGCTTAGCCAGGCTGCGGGCCAGTGCGACTCGCTGACGCTGTCCACCTGAGAGCTGGTGCGGCTTGCGGCTGCGGTACTCCTGCATATGCACCAGCGCCAGCATCTCTGCCACCCGGCTGATAATTTCCGCTTTCGGCAGGCGATCCTGCTTCAGGCCGAAGGCGATATTCTGCTCGACGGTCATATGTGGAAACAGCGCATAAGATTGAAACATCATATTGACCGGCCGCTGATAAGGCGGCACGTGTGAAAGGTCTTGCCCGTCCAGTACGATCTGGCCGGAGGTCGGCGGTTCAAAGCCCGCCAGCATCCTTAACAGCGTTGATTTACCGCAGCCAGACGGGCCGAGCAGCGCGAAGATTTCGCCTTTATAGATGGTCAGGTTGACATCATCAACCGCGTATTGCCCATCGAAGGATTTAGTCAGGTTGCGGATCTCAAGCAGCGGGGTCAGGGCCCTGGCTGCTTTAGGTTGCGGACGGACAATAGCCTCATTCACTAACTTAACTCTCCGGCACTCTGAGGATCACGGCCAGCACGCCGTATTAAATAGAGGGCAGAGGCCATTTAGCACCTCTGCGGTGTGAGCTTTACGCTGGCGGCGGTTATCTGCCACGTTGTATGAGCGTTGCCCGGGCAGCCGTTACTTGCCGCTTTTAACTCGCGTCCACGCGCGGGTGCGTACGCGGTCCAGTTTCGGATCCTGTACCTTCAGCACGAAGAGTTTCGCCATCGTTTCGGGCGTCGGGAAGATGCCCGGGTTATTGCGAATATCTGCATTGATAAAGGTGAGTGATGCCTTATTACCATTAGCGTAGAACACCTTGTCAGAGATGTCGGCAATGACCTTTGGTTCCAGTAAATAATTGAGGAACTGATAGGCCTCATCAACATTTTTAGCATCTTTGGGAATGGCCAGCGTATCGAAGAAGGCCAGCGCCCCCTCTTTTGGAATACTGTAGGCAATATTGACGCCATTTTTCGCATCGGCCGCGCGTTTCTTCGCCTGCAATACATCCCCGGCCCAGCCGATCGCCACGCAGGTATTCCCATTGGCGAGGTCGTTTATATATTGGGACGAGTGGAAGTAGCGGATATTGGGTCGCAGCTTCATCAGCAGATCCGTTGCCGCCCCCGAGTAATCTTTGGGGTCGCTACTGTCAGGATCCTTACCGAGGTAGTTAAGCACGGTGGCAAAAATCTCTTCCGGCGCATCCAGGAATGAGACGCCGCAGCTTTTCAGCTTTTCGAGGTTTTCCGGCTTAAGCACCAGATCCCAGCTGTTAACCGGTGCATCCTTACCCAGCGCGGCCTTTACTTTATCAACGTTGTAACCGATGCCGGTGGTCGCCCACAGATAGGGAATGGCGTATTTATTACCCGGATCGTGCTGTTCCAGCTTTTTCAGTATATCGGGATCGAGATTGTTATAATTTGGCAGCTTAGTTTTATCCAGCGGTTGAAATATACCGGACTGAAGCTGACGGGCGAGAAAACTGGACGAAGGCACCACCACATCGTAGCCGGTACTGCCCGCCATCAGCTTACCTTCCAGCACTTCATTAGAATCAAAAACGTCATACACCACGTGGACCCCGCTTTGCTTTTCAAAACCGGGAACCGTATCGGGTGAAATATAATCAGACCAGTTATACACATGCAGCGTCTTATCGGCCGCACCAGCACCCGCTGAAACGGCCAGCAGCACGGCAGCCGCCACGCCCGACAGCCACTTTTTAGGTTGATTAAGCATATTTTCCATTCTCCACACCAGGGATAACCAGGGTTTTTCAAACGAGCAAAACGGCAGGCGCCCGGCACGACAGGGAGAGTCAGTGAATGTTTATTCACTCTGCCGCCGGGATGAAAAACGCCAGCCCAGTTCACGTCATGCATACAACGTTGCTTCGCAAGAATAGTCCTCACTGGCACTGGAGGCCAGCCTCTGGCGTAAAAAACAGCATTTATCGAATTTTCATGCACTTTCCCTCTACGGGATCGGCCAGACCCGGCCTGATTGACGATAATTATTGGGAAGTAAAGGGCATTCGGCAGGATAAAAAAGGGTTTTGGGCAGGAAAACAGCGGGCAGGCGATAAAATCAGGGAATAACCGCCTGCTAAAAGGAGGCGGTTAAACAGGCTGGCAGCATCGCCCGAGGGTTAAGCGCACAGCCTAATGCAGCAGAGCGTGAGAGGTGACAATGGCGCTGCGATCCTCTTCATCGTCATCGCCGACCACCAGTAGCTGATTAGCAAAGGCTTCCAGCACCACCATTGAAATCTGTTCTTCGCTCTGCTTCATAAAGTGAGCGAACTGACCACAGGTGACACCCGCCGTAACATTCAGCGACTGGCAGACAATCAGCTTGGGCAGATTGTCATCCTGAATATCGACAAAAGCTTTTACGGTCAGCGAGCTGGCATTAATCTGTGAAAGATCCCCCACCAGCGGGATAAGCGCGGTCGGTTTAACTTCTGCAAGCGCGGAAAACAGGATGACGCCATCCATCAGATCGAGCTTGGCATCAAATACCCCATCAAAATTTTGCATATGCGGCAGATGGAGCGCCTGGCATGAGTCACACTCAAACCAGGTGATGCTTTGCTGATCCAGCCAACGTCGTATTACGTCAATATCTGGAACGACGAGTGAATCCATGTGATTTGTCTCATACCACCTTAAAATTGCGCCCTAGCTTACGGAAAAAAGCGGTCAAACACCAACGATTGCGAGGTAAATAAGTACACGTCTGCGCGTTTTCAGACAGAAACCGGGGCGTTCCCCGAAGACAGCCTTAAGCATTAGCGCGTTGCCCAGCCCTGCTGATGCAGATACGCCAGCATGAACGGACGGCTCTCTTTGATAATCGTCTTCTGGATATGCTCGCTCCAGCTCTCGCGACGCGGGTTACTTTCGCGCGTAAGGTAATACTCTTCCTGCGCGTTGTCGTAGTCCGCCAGCACCTGCGGATCGATTGGCTGATAGCGGTTTTCATGAACCAGCATCGCCGTCGGCATCCGTGGTTTATGCTGCGGAGACTGATCCGGGGTGCCGAGGCAGAGACCGAACAGCGGCAGAACATATTTCGGCAGGCCAAGCAGCTCAGTCACCTCGGCAATGGCATTGCGAATGCCGCCAATAAATACGCCGCCCAGACCTAATGACTCGGCGGCGACCATGGCATTTTGTCCCATCAGTGCGGTATCAACGCAGCCGAGCAGCAGCTGCTCAGCCAGCCCCAGCTGTGCGTCAGGGCAAATTTGCTGATTACGATTGAAATCGGCGCAGAATACCCAGAACTCCGCGGCCTGGCCGACATACTTCTGACCGCCAGTCAGCGTAACCAGCTGTTCGCGCAGCTGCGGGTCGGTGATACGGATAATCGATGAGCATTGCAAAAAGCTGGAGCTTGAAGCCGACTGTGCCGCATTAAGAATCGCTTCGCGCTGGTCATCTGCAATGGGTTTGTCTGTAAAAGCGCGAATTGAGCGATGAGAGCAAAGCAGCTCGATGGTTGGCGTCATGGTGCACTCCTGTTTTACGCGCGACGGCGTAGTGAAAGCGTTAATACACTGAGGAGACCAAGGGTAGCAGCTGGAGTGGTTACGGGTAACGTTGAAAATGTATAATTCCTTGTCAAACCGCCGCAGCCCCCGTCAAATGCCCTATAGCCTGGGCGAATCAGTGCGACAGGTAATACCTTCTTCCCTTATTCATTTGATGCGGGCATCATAGGCAACAGCGACCTGTAAGATGTGATCTACATCACATATAAAATTTCGACCCTGAGGAGAAACACATGTTTGCAGTAATTTTTGGACGCCCGGCCTGCCCATACTGTGTACGCGCGAAAGAGCTGGCAGAGAAACTTACCGAAGAGCGTGAAGACTTCAATTTCCGCTATGTGGATATCCATGCTGAGGGGATCACAAAAGCCGACCTGGAAAAAACCGTGGGTAAACCGGTCGAAACCGTGCCGCAGATTTTCCTCGATCAGACTCATATCGGCGGCTGCACTGAATTCGAAGCCTACGCTAAAGAGAACCTCGGTCTTTTCCAGTAATCAGGCACAGCTCCGCGCTGACGGGGCAGCCATAAAAAGAGGGCCGATACTCTGTCGGCCCTCTTTTTTTACGCCTTTTCTGCCCTGAGCGAATGTCTCAGTCCTGCCCCTGGCGGTTAATCGTGCTGATGCGTAATCAGGGAACGACACAGCATCACGACCAGCGCCCCGGAACCACACCAGAACATCCCGCTGGTCATAAATGCCAGCTCCTGAAGCAGCGCGATACACCCGTTAACAAGGTGCAGATGCAGAATCAGCAGACAGCATGGCGTCGCCAGCAGTGGGCCCAGCAGAGCTACCGTCAGCGGAGACTCTTTCGTGGTTAGCGCCGCAATCGCACCCGGGATAGCAAACATCAGCAGACCCAGCTGCGCATGGGAATAGGCGTGCGTTTCAATACCCATTTCATAACGTACCGCCAGGAAGATGATGCAATAAAGGATAAAACAGCCTGCCACGCCTATCCAGGACACACCTTTAAACACCACAGGATCTTCTCCCGGTAATTTATCTCGTATGCTGGCCAAAATAGTCCACCGCCTTGTCTCTGTTAAAGAAGTTACAAAGAACCGCGAAAATGAGCGCGGCTTTTACTGGCTGAAAAAGAGTGAAGCGATTAAAATGGCGACCGTTTTACAGATGCTGAACTGTAATACGCGGATAATCCTGAACGTTGCCGCTGCTCTGACGGCAGCGCGTCAAATCTAGCGCAAAAAACCCTTTTTTTCAACACGTTACTGGTAAATAAGAAGTTAAACCGTGAATATAAACGTCGCAGAGTTGTTAAGTGGAAATGACATTCTGTTATTATTTGTCGTTCTGGCTCTTGGGCTATGCCTGGGTAAACTGCGGCTTGGCTCTGTCCAACTGGGCAATTCCATTGGCGTTTTAGTGGTTTCTCTTCTGCTTGGCCAGCAGCATTTTGGGATCAATACCAACGCCCTTAATCTGGGCTTTATGTTATTTATTTTTTGCGTTGGCGTCGAAGCCGGACCCAACTTTTTCTCAATTTTTTTCCGCGATGGCAAAAATTATCTGATGCTGGCTACTGTGATGGTTGGCAGCGCAGTGATCATTGCGCTGGGCCTGGGAAAACTGTTCGGCTGGGACATCGGGCTGACTGCCGGCATGCTGGCAGGCTCAATGACCTCCACGCCGGTGCTGGTCGGCGCGGGCGATACGCTGCGACAAACGCTGCACACCGGTCCCCTGCTGACTCAGGCGCAAAATAATCTTAGCCTCGGCTACGCCCTCACCTATCTGGTGGGACTGGTGAGTCTTATCGTCGGCGCGCGCTATATGCCGAAGATGCAGCATCAGGATCTTCCTACCAGCGCTCAGCAGATTGCCCGTGAGCGCGGTCTGGACCCTGACAGTCAGCGCAAAGTTTATCTGCCGGTCATCCGCGCTTACCGCGTCGGCCCTGAGCTGGTCGCCTGGACCGACAGCAAAAACCTGCGTGAACTCGGGATCTATCGCCATACGGGCTGCTATATCGAACGTATCAGACGCAACGGCATTCTCGCCAGTCCTGACGGCGACGCCGTGCTGCAACAGGGCGATGAGATCTCCCTTGTGGGGTATCCCGATGCTCACTCCCGCCTTGATCCCAGTTTTCGCAATGGCAAAGAAGTCTTCGATCGCGATCTGCTGGACATGAAGATCGTTAATGAAGAGATCGTGGTTAAAAATAATAATGCGGTTAATAAGCGTCTTAGCCAGCTCAAGCTGACCGACCACGGCTGCTTCCTTAACCGGGTTATTCGCAGCCAGATAGAAATGCCAATAGACGACAGTATTATTCTGAATAAAGGCGACGTTTTACAAATAAGCGGTGAGGCACGGCGCGTAAAATCCGTTGCCGACCGTATAGGATTTATCTCAATTCACAGTCAGGTCACCGATCTTCTCGCCTTCTGCGCCTTTTTTATTATCGGGCTGATGATTGGTATGATTACCCTGCAATTCAGTAACTTTAATTTTAGTATCGGCAATGCTGCGGGGTTATTATTTTCCGGGATCCTGCTCGGTTTTCTGCGCGCCAACCATCCGACTTTCGGTTATATCCCACAGGGGGCACTGACGATGGTGAAAGAGTTTGGCCTGATGGTCTTTATGGCGGGCGTGGGGCTAAGTGCAGGAAGCGGCTTATCGCATGGCCTGGGGGATACCGGCCTGCTGATGCTGGGGGCGGGGCTGGTGGTGAGCCTGCTGCCGGTGGTTATCAGCTTTATGTTCGGCGCCTGGGTGCTGAAAATGAACCGCGCGCTGCTTTTTGGCGCCATTATGGGCGCCCGCACCTGCGCCCCGGCAATGGAAATTATCAGTGACACCGCCCGCAGTAACATCCCGGCCCTTGGCTATGCCGGAACCTATGCCATTGCTAACGTTTTGCTCACCTTAGCCGGGACGCTGATCGTTATAATCTGGCCAATCGCAGGCGGCTAAAAAATATTTAGGATTTTCTGAGAACTTTTAATTCAGCGCGCAGTCCTAATTAGTGCCACTGCTTTTCTTTGAAATCCCCAAATTGTGGAGCCCGTTAATCGAATGATTAGCGGGTTTTTTTCTTTTTAGTTCTCCTCCCTTCGGTTGTTCTTAATGTTTCCTTAATCGCATTTCAGCACCATGCGTTTTTGTCTTCATGAAAAACTCGCTTATGTCACTGCCCTTAATACTTAACAAACGCACAACCGCTTTACCAATTAGGAATAGGTCTGTTTACCTTTTACCTGTTCGCTTTTACCTTATCCAGCTGTTATGGCTCACGATCGCCGCCGTTCTGTTTACGTGGATATCGCGAGATGGCCGCTGGGATATGGCTATCAGCCGTGAATGGTTTGACCCGCTGACGCAGCAGTTTCCGCTAAAGGAGAACCGCTGGCTCAACCTGATTAACCATATGCTGCTGAAGGATACGGTGATTGTACTGGCGGTGGTGGCCCTGATTACCGGTATTGTCAGGCGAAACAGCAGACTGATACTGGTCACGGCGTTAATCGGCGTTGGCCCGCTGGTTGTCGGGATCCTTAAAGCGACCAGCGCGCACTCCTGCCCCTGGGATCTGATCGAATTTGGCGGTAAAGCAGTCTCTTACCCGCTGCTTTCGTCTATTCCGCCGGGGAGCGGCCCGGGTGACTGTTTCCCGGGTGGGCATGCGTCAAGCGGCTTTGGCGTAATGGCGCTGTTTTTCTGGTTCAGGCCACAGCGTCCAAAACTGGCCTGGCTCTGTTTTTTTGCCGGTGCTGCGCTCGGGATACTAATGGGTTTTGGTCAGATTATGCGCGGTGCGCACTTTTTGTCCCACAATTTATGGGCTGGCTGGTGGGTTTGGCTAAGCCAGTGTTTTACTTTCGGATGCGTTTCGTATCTGCTTAATATGACGAGGAAATAATCATGATGGAAGCGCTAAACCGGTCGCTGTTTCTCTGGATCAACGCCACACCAGAGTCGCCCGGATGGCTGATTACCCTGGCAACCCTTATCGCCCGCGATCTGATTGCAATCGTGCCGGTGCTTATCGTTGCACTGTGGCTCTGGGGCCCCAAAGGCCAGCTAAACTCTCAGCGCGAACTGGTGTTGAAAACCGGTATCGCACTGGGCTACGCGCTCACTATCTCATGGTGTATTGGCAACCTGTACCCGCATCCGCGTCCCTTTATGATCGGGCTGGGTTATCAGTTTCTGCATCACGCGCCCGATGACTCTTATCCAAGCGATCACGGCACGGCAATTTTCACCTTTGCCATTGCCTTTATGTGCTGGCATCGCGTCTGGTCCGGCATCATGCTGATGCTGATCGGGGCGGCCATCGCCTGGTCACGAATTTATCTCGGCGTACACTGGCCGATGGATATGCTCGGCGGCCTGCTGGTTGGTATGCTCTCCTGCCTGTTCGCTCAGGTAGCCTGGTATTTCTGCGGCAGACGACTGCTGGAAAATATCTCCTGGCTCTATCGCGTGGTCTTTGCGTTCCCTATCCGTAAAGGCTGGGTGCGCGACTAACGTGACAAAAAAGGGTGGAACACTGTTCCACCCTTCAGCTTTCTTCTCCGCATAATTTGAGTGGGTTACGATGTAGCCCGCAGATAAAATCCGCAAACAGCCCACGATTTAAGCAATCAAACCCGCCGATAACTCAGTTTAATAAACCAGTAAAACCGCATCCAGCCAGCGATTACACCCCATCATTAGCGCGCAGCCAGTATATAACCCCAGAAACATTGTCATAACTGTGATTAGGATCGCCAGAAACTCCCTTCTGCCCTCTTCCTTCTTCTCATTCTGGTGGTAGAGTGTCGCCGTCTCGGGAAAAGAGTGAACTAAATTGCGCAACCGCGGCAGGTGATATCGCAGGCAGGAGCGGTTTACTTCACTGTTTTTAATATGGAGATCATTATGGAATCATCTAAGGCGGCCACGCTTAATGTGCCATTAGCAGACGAGGCTGCGGCCTGGCGCAAAAGCGATACAATGTGGATGCTGGGACTGTACGGTACGGCAATAGGCGCGGGCGTACTATTTTTACCGATTAATGCCGGTATTGGCGGCCTGATTCCGCTGGTTATCATGGCGCTGCTCGCCTTCCCCATGACCTTTTTCGCGCATCGCGGTCTGTGCCGCTTTGTTCTCTCCGGTAAAAGCCGCGGCGAAGATATTACCGGCGTGGTGGAAGAGCATTTTGGCGCCGGTGCCGGGAAGCTTCTGACGCTGCTCTATTTCTTTGCCATCTACCCTATCCTGCTGGTCTACAGCGTGGCGATCACTAATACCGTTGAAAGTTTCCTTACCCACCAGCTGCATCTTACGGCCCCGCCGAGAGCGCTGCTGGCACTGATCCTGATCGTCGGGCTGATGACCATCGTGCGCTTCGGTAAAGAGATGATCGTGAAGACCATGAGCGTGCTGGTCTATCCTTTTGTACTGGTGCTGATGGGCCTGGCACTCTGTCTGATCCCGCACTGGAACAGCTCCCTGTTTCAGCATGTCAGCATGGCGGGCAGCGGTAAAGGCCTGTGGATGACGCTGTGGCTGGCCATTCCGGTAATGGTTTTCTCCTTTAACCACTCGCCGATTATCTCTGCCTTCGCCGTTGCAAAACGTGAAGAGTATGGCGACTACGCTGAAAAGAAATGTTCGCGTATTCTTGCCCGCAGCCATCTGATGATGGTGCTAACGGTGATGTTTTTCGTTTTCAGCTGCGTCCTCAGCCTGTCACCGGCGAACCTTGCCGAAGCGAAAGCGCAAAATATTTCGATTCTTTCCTACCTGGCTAACCATTTTGATACGCCGCTGATGGCCTGGCTTGCGCCGGTTATTGCGATGGTGGCGATCACGAAATCCTTTCTTGGGCACTATCTCGGTGCGCGTGAAGGCTTTAACGGCCTGATGGTAAAATCGCTTGGCAAACGTGGGAAGGATCTTTCAGAGCATAAGCTGAACAGAATTACCGCCCTCTTTATGCTGCTCACCACCTGGCTGGTAGCGACGCTAAACCCGAGCATCCTGGGGATGATTGAAACCCTGGGCGGCCCGATTATCGCGATCCTGCTGTTCCTGATGCCGATGTATGCCATTCATAAGGTGCCGGCTATGCGTCAGTACAGCGGTAAAATCAGCAACCTGTTTGTGGTGCTGGTGGGCCTGATTGCCATTTCTGCCATCGCCTGGGATCTGTTTTAGCTGTAACAAAAGAGCGGCCACGCAGGCCGCTCTTTCTTACCCGCCATTATTGCTGCCGATCAGGAAAACCACTTCCCAAACACGCTACTCAGTTTCATCATCACGAAATCCCAGGCGCGACTGAAGAAGCCCCCCTCTTCGACTGCCTCCATCGCCACCAGCGGCCGCTGTTCAATGGTCTTGCCATTGAGCTGGAAGTCGATGACGCCAACCTGCTGATTTTTCTTAAGCGGCGCGGTGAGCTGCGGCTGAGAAAGCGTAAAGCTGGCTTTCAGATTTTTCATCTGCCCCTTAGGCAGGGTAATCGCTGCATCCTTCGCAACGCCGAGATTGACCTCTTTTTTATCGCCAAACCAGACCCGCTGAGTGGAAAAGGGCTTGTCGGCCTTAATCGGCGTAACGGTTTCGTAAAAACGGAAGCCCCAGGTCAGCAGCTTTTCACTTTCACGAAAGCGAATACCGTCGGTCGCCGCGCCCAGCACCACTGAGATCAGTCGCTGATCGCCATCCGTCGCCGAGGCGACAAGATTATTTCCCGCGCCGTTGGTATGGCCGGTTTTAATGCCGTCTACCTTAAGGTTGGTGCTCCACAGCAGGCGATTGCGGTTGTACTGGCGGATATGGTTAAAGGTGAACTCTTTCTCTTTATGCAGGGCGTACTCTGCCGGAACATCGCGAATTAGCGCCTGGCCAATCAGCGCCATATCGCGCGCGGTACTGTACTGCCCGTCAGAATCCAGGCCATGCACGGTTTTGAAATGGGTATTTTGCAGGCCCAGCGCCTTGACGTAATTGTTCATCAGCCCGACAAAAGCATCCTGGCTCCCCGCCACATAGTCAGCCAGCGCAATGCTGGCATCGTTACCGGACTGGATGATAATGCCCTTATTCAGCTCGGAGACCGGAATGCGATCGCCCGGCTTCAGAAACATCAGCGACGAGCCCTGCAGGATAGGATTGCCCGTTGCCCAGGCGTCTTTACCCACGGTGACCATATCGTCGTTGGTAATTTTACCCGACTTGATCGCCTGCCCGGCCACATAGCTGGCCATCATTTTGGTCAGGCTGGCGGGATCGAGACGATCGTCGGCATGAGATTCCGTCAGCACTTTACCGCTATTGTAATCCATCAGGATCCAGGCTTTTGCATTGATCTCGGGCGGCGCGGGTGCCTCTTCTGCATGGGCGAATGATAAGGTCAGCAGCATTAACGACGCGGAGGTGGAGAGCGTGAAGCTTAGGGAGATGAGCGATTTCTTCATGGTGGGACCAGATATCCATTTGAAAGGTAAGAATTTTCACAGCGATGACGGGCACTTGTCCTGCTACGCTATCGTTTCTATGCTCGAATTTGAACAGCAGTAGAGTAAAGATTTTTATATTTTATTAGATAATAACCTGACACTGAGGGTAAAGTGGCGGTTTTTTCGCCTTCACCGCCAGCGAAACCAGGCTAAATTCCGAATTTTTGCAAAACAGTTAAGTGCATCACATAATTCCGCTACTCTGAGGTCAATCTGCCTGAGGAGCAACACCATGGATTTAGCCCTGTTTGACCTTGATGAGACCCTTATTTGTGAAGACAGCACTGGCCTGTGGCTGCGCTGGCTGGTCTCCCAGGGGTTTGCGCCACCTGAACTGATTGAACAGGAGCAGGCGTTGATGGAGCAGTACTATGCAGGGTCGTTGTCGATGGATGAGTATATGCAAACTATCCTGGCCCCGCTGACCGGCATGGGCACGTTAACGGTTTCCGGCTGGGTACGCCGGTTTATACAGCGCGATATACTTCCCCGCGTTTACCCCGCTGCCCGCGAACGCATGAGCTGGCATCAGCAGCGCGGCGATACCATTCTGGTGATTTCCGCCAGCGGCGAACACCTGGTAACACCCATCGCGCAGCAGCTTGGCGCTCATGATGCCCTGGCCATTGGCGTTGAGATTGTGGATGACCGTTACAGCGGAAACACCTACGGCACAGTGACCTATAAAGAGGGCAAAGTCGCCCGGCTACAGGAGTGGCTTGACGACCAGCAGAAAGCAAAATTTAACCGCACCTGGGCCTACAGCGACTCATTAAATGACCTGGCGATGCTGGAACACGCCGATCACGCCTGGGTGATAAATCCGGCCCAGCCACTGCACACTCTGGCACAGCAGCGAGGCTGGGAAGTGTGCAACTGGGTCAGATAATCCCCTCTGCCGGGCGTGGCGGAGCAATGTGACGCCGGGTCAGAGAGAATCGCTCACAGCGCGCTACTGGCCGGATGACTCCGCCAGACCAACCTTAAGCAGCTTGCCGTCGTTCTCATCCGTCAGCACATACAGGTAGCCATCCGGCCCCGTTCTTACGTCACGAATGCGCTCCTTACGGTCGGCCAGAAGCCGCTCTTTTTCCTCAATGTTGCTGCCGTCCACCTTCAGGTGGATCAGGCTCTGCTGCTTCAGCGCGCCGATAAATAAGCTATTTTTCCACTGCGGAAAGCGCGGGCTGTTATAGAACGCCATGCCGCTGATGGCGGGTGACACCTTCCACCAAAACGCAGGCTGCTCGGTGCCTGCCACCCTGCCCCCTTTCGATCCCGGGACTTTTTCCCCGCTGTAGTCAATGCCCCAGGTGGCGAGCGGCCAGCCGTAATTCTTGCCCTTGCTGAGGATATTAACCTCGTCTCCGCCGCGCGGGCCGTGCTCGCTTTCCCACATCTCATGCGTCCAGGGGTTGAGCGCCAGCCCCTGAGGATTACGCATCCCCGAGGTCCAGACTTCGCTCCGCGCCCCGGCCTTACCGACAAAAGGATTATCTTTCGGCACGCTGCCATCGGCATTCAGCCGTATTACTTTGCCGGTCAGTGACGCGGGATCCTGAGCGGTTTCAGCGTGGAAATTATCGCCAAAGGTAACATAGAGATATCCCTTATCATCAAAGGCCAGCCTCGATCCCAAATTAGCGCCACTGGAGAGCCATGGCTGCTGACGAAGCACCACCCGAAAATTTGTAAGCTGGCGGCTGTCCGGGCTTAGCGTACCGTAGCCCACCGCAGCACCCGCCCTGCCCTCACTGTCCGCTTCGGTCCAGGTGAGCCAGACGCGATGACTCTGTTCAAAGTCCGGCGCCAGCGCCACGTCCAGCAGGCCACCCTGACGCTGCGCCCACACCTTCGGCACGCCGCTAACCGGCTGCGACAGCCCCTTACCGGGCTGCCAGAGGCGCAGCTGCCCCGCACGTTCGGTTATCAGCATGCTTTCCCCATCCGGCATAAATGCCAGCGCCCAGGGGTGATCCAATCCTTTCTGCAGCTCTTCAACGGTCAATTTCTGCGCCACTGCCCCCTGACTCAGGGTCAGCGCGACGGCCAGCAAGATGTATTTAACGAAACGGGACATACCTTTCTCCTGATGGGAAGCATCAGATAAATCTAGTAAAAGGTGTCAAAGCACGTGGAAGTTTTACAAAACATTAAGCTGGGGTGCAGGGGCCGTCGGGTATACCTTGATTTCGTAACTGATTGCATTGATAGATCAATAAACGTGCGGATCTCGCATCGATCAGTCCCGGCAGGTAGCTTCGCCGCCGTCTTTGGCACCGCGCCATGCGCCTGGACAGTCTGATACTTACCGCTTCAACATCGGCAGTAATATTAACCACGGCCCCTTTCCTCCAGCCTGCTCTGGCAGCAAGATCTTCGGGAATACTCTGCACCACTAAGCCTGGCAAGTGTTAGTATTCACTGTTGGCGGGTAAGCCCATAGCAATTCTAAGCCTCCCTGAAGGACTCTGCCCCCCTTTAATCCCCTCTGTTATTAACATTGCTGTATAAATTTTGCTTCGACCCCGGTAAAATCCCGCGCAAATTGCTGTGCTGAACTGGAAATGAGCTATGTCGCAAACTACAACAATGGCACCACGGGTCGGTTTCGTCTCGCTGGGCTGCCCAAAAAACCTGGTCGACTCTGAACGGATCCTCACCGAGTTGCGTACGGAAGGATACGAGGTTGTGCCACGCTATGACGATGCGGAAATCGTTATCGTTAATACCTGCGGCTTTATCGACAGCGCGGTGCAGGAGTCGCTGGAAGCGATCGGTGAAGCGCTGAATGAAAACGGTAAGGTCATTGTTACCGGCTGCCTGGGCGCGAAGGAGAACCAGATCCGGGAAGTGCATCCCAAAGTGCTGGAAATTACCGGCCCTCACAGCTATGAGCAGGTGCTGTCCCACGTGCATCGCTACGTGCCTAAGCCACAGCATAATCCGTTCACCAGCCTGGTGCCAGAACAGGGCGTGAAGCTGACGCCGCGCCACTATGCCTATCTGAAAATTTCCGAAGGCTGCAACCATCGCTGCACCTTCTGTATTATTCCCTCTATGCGTGGCGATCTGGACAGCCGCCCTATCGGTTCGGTGCTCGACGAGGCCCGTCGACTGGCCGAAGCCGGGGTGAAAGAGCTGCTGGTGATCTCGCAGGATACGTCAGCCTACGGCGTCGACGTCAAACACCGTACCGGCTTCTGGAACGGTCAGCCGGTTAAAACCAGTATGGTCAGCCTGTGCGAACAGCTGGCGAAGCTGGGCGTATGGGTGCGCCTGCACTATGTTTACCCTTACCCACACGTTGACGATGTGATCCCGCTGATGGCGGAAGGCAAGCTGCTGCCCTATCTCGACATTCCCCTTCAGCATGCCAGCCCGCGCATTCTTAAGCTGATGAAGCGACCAGGTGCCGTAGAGCGTACGCTGGAGCGCATCAAGCGCTGGCGCCAGATTTGCCCTGAACTGACGCTTCGCTCGACGTTTATTGTCGGCTTCCCCGGTGAAACGGAAGAAGATTTCCAGATGCTGCTCGATTTCCTCAAGGAAGCACGGCTGGATCGCGTGGGCTGCTTTAAATACAGTCCGGTCGAAGGCGCTACGGCCAACCAGCTGCCTGACCCGGTGCCGGAGTCGGTTAAAGAGGAGCGTTACGATCGCTTTATGCAGCTACAGCAGGCAATCTCCGCTGAGCGCCTGCAGGAGAAAGTCGGTCGTGAGATTCTGGTGATTATTGACGAAGTGGATGAGGAAGGCGCAATTGGCCGCAGCATGGCCGACGCCCCTGAGATCGACGGTGCGGTCTATCTGAACGGAGAGTTTAACGTGAAGCCCGGTGACATTATCCGCGTGAAGGTGGATAACGCCGACGAATACGATCTGTGGGCATCTAAAATCTAGCCTCTGTTCGCCTGCTTACCGCCGGTTTCAACCGGCGGTTTCAGTATCGACAACTTCAGGTGAAGCGGCTGGCTTCAGCCAGCGACACGCGACGCGACAGGGTTTAGCCCATTACAACTGACGCGGTCAGCCTCAGCCATATTTCGCCTGATGCGCTTTCTTCCGGGCCAGATAGTCCGCATCGGCCCGCAGCTTGTCCCACTCCGCTTTAAAAATAGCCGCCGCAGCGGCCTTCTCTTCGTTCAGCTCACGCGGCAGCACCTCACGATCATTATCATACTTGCGGCCGCCCTTGTGATTGGCATAGCGCCTGGCGCGGGTATACCCCATCTGAATAAACTTACGCGCCATATCCATGCCGACAAAATCATCGCTGGCGCGGTACGCCTCAAACAGTTTCATAATCTCATCCGCCGAGGCCCGGGCAATTTCAGGCGTGCGGAAGCGCCAGTGGGGAAGGATCTCACCTTTATAAGGCTCCACCATCAACACGCCCTGCTCGCCGCGTCCTACCTGATAAAGCTCTGGATGCTGACGGAAATCAATGCGCTTAAAATCCTGTTCATAATCGAATTCTTTCATCAGGTTAGCTCTTTAGCTTAGGATCCAGCGCATCGCGCAGACCGTCACCCAGCAGATTAAAGGCCAGAACGGTGAGAAATATCGCCAGGCTGGGGAATACCGCTACGTGCGGCGCCATCACCATATCCGCGCGGGCTTCATTAAGCATCGCCCCCCACTCCGGCGTTGGCGGCTGCGCGCCCAGCCCCAAAAATGACAGGCTGGCCGCCGTAATGATCGAGGTGCCGATGCGCATGGTGAAATAGACCACAATCGAAGAGAGGGTGCCGGGCAGAATATGGCGAACCAGGATGGTGAGATCCGATGCGCCGATGCTGCGTGCCGACTCAATATAGGTCATATGCTTTAGCACCAGCGTATTGCCCCGCACCAGGCGGGCAAAGGCCGGAATGCTGAAGATCGCGACGGCAATAATCACGTTCGACATGCCGGTGCCCATGATCGCCACCACCGCGATCGCCAGCAGAATGCCGGGGAAGGCAAACAGCACATCGCTGATGCGCATGATAATGCGATCCCACCAGCCTTCGTAGTAACCCGCCAGCAGGCCCAGCGCCGTGCCGATCGCAGCACCTATCGCCACCGAGACGAAACCGGAAATCAGCGACAGCCGCGTACCCAGCAGCACCCGGCTAAAAATATCTCGCCCAAGCGAGTCCACGCCGAACCAGTGCATCAGCGAGGGGCCTTCCGTCAGCCTGTCGTAGTCGAAATAGTTTTCAGCATCAAACGGGGCAAGCCAGGGAGCCAGCATCGCCACCACAATCAGCAGCAGCACAAACAGACCTGCCGCTATCGCCACCGGCTGACGGCGGAAGCGCCGCCAGAACTCATGCCAGGGGGTGCGCACGCGATGCTGCGTTATAGTCGGCATCGCGGACAGCGCCGCGTTAAGTCGCCAGTTTTTCATCGCGGGTCCTTATTTATAGCGAATCGCAGGGTTGATTGCGGCATAGAGCATATCGACAATCAGGTTAATCAGAATAAACTCCAGCGAGAACAGCAGCACTTCGGCCTGTACCACCGGGTAGTCGCGCATTTCAACCGAATCCACCAATAACCGTCCCAGTCCCGGCCAGTTAAATACCACCTCGACGACGATCGATCCCCCCAGCAGGAAACCAAACTGCAGGCCCATCATCGTCACCACCGGGATCATCGCATTGCGCAGGCCGTGCTTGACGATTACCCACGTCTCCCGCACGCCTTTCGCCCGCGCGGTACGCATATAGTCTTCCTGCATGACCTCAACAAAGGATGCGCGGGTAAAGCGCGCCATAACCGCCGCGACCGCCGCGCCCAGGGTAATTGAGGGTAAAATATAGTGTCGCCAGCCATCAGCGCCCACCGTAGGCAGCCAGCCCAGCTGGACGGAGAATACCTGCATCAGCAGCATGCCAAGGGCAAAAGCCGGGAAGGAAATACCCGATACGGCCAGCGTCATGCCCAGTTTATCCGGCCATTTATTGCGCCATACCGCCGAGATAATGCCGATGGCCATACCCAGAATCACCGACCAGACCATACTGCTTAACGTCAGCCAGAGCGTGGGGAAGAAGCGCTGCGCGATTTCGGTGGAAACCGGCCGCTTAGTCACCATCGACTGACCAAAATCGCCCTGTAGCGCATGGGTGATAAAGTGCCAGAACTGATGGGTAATCGGCTGATCCAGCCCTAACTGGTGGCGCACCAGCGTCACCACCGTCGCATCGGCCTCTGGCCCTGCCACAAGGCGAGCCGGGTCGCCCGGCAGCATATGAACAAACAGGAACACCAGAACCGCCACAATCAGCAGCGTTGGGATCAGTCCCAGTAAACGTCTGATAAAATAATTAAGCATGCGTTATCCTGCGCCTCAGACAGCCGCACCTTCCGGGAGGGAAGGTGCGGGCGTGTATCGGCGGGTTACTTCAGAGAGGCGTCGTCAAAGCTGAACGAGGTGTCAGGCATGACGTAGAAGCCCGTCAGGTTTTTAGTATTGGCTGAAACCAGCTTTTCTACCACCAGCGGGGCCCAGGGCTGATCCTTCCAGATACGATCCTGCGCATCCTTATACAGCGACGCTTTTTTATCGCCGTCGGTGGTATTCAGCGCCTCGGTCAGATCTTTATCTACCTGCGGATTGCTGTAAAACGCAGTATTAAAGATGGTTGGCGGCCAGGACTGGGTGGCAAACAGTGGCGTTAGCGCCCAGTTCGCTTCGCCGGTAGAAGCGGACCAGCCGGTATAGAACATGCGTACGCCGCTCTCTTTCTGACCTTTATCCTCCACTTCCGCCGCGCGCTGTCCGGCATCCATCGCCACGACATTAACCTTAATACCCACCTGGGCCAGCTGCTGCTGGGTAAACTGCAACACCTTCTGCGCGGTGCTGTGGTTATGTGAAGACCAGAGCGTGGTGGTGAACCCGTTCGGGAAGCCCGCTTCCTTCAACAGTTCGCGCGCCTTAGCCGGGTTGTACTCAGGGGCCGGATAGGCCTGGGAGTACTGAATGGCAGGCGGCACAATGCCGTTAGCCGGGGTGGCGTAGCCGGAGAAGGCCACTTTCACCAGCGCCTGACGGTTAATGGCGTAGTTAATGGCTTCGCGTACTTTAGGGTTATCAAACGGCTTCTGGGTGACATTGAAGCTGATATAGCGCTGCATAATGGACGGTGAGGTCACCAGATCCAGCTTCGGATTTTTCTCCAGCAGCTTCGCCTGCTCATAGGGGATGGGGAAGGCAAAATTGGCTTCGCCGGTTTGCAGCATCGCCGCGCGGGTGTTGTTATCCACTACCGGACGCCAGGTGATGGTATCCAGCTTTGGATAGCCCGACTTCCAGTAGCCCGCGAATTTCTTCACCTTCACAAAATCGGTTTGATTCCAGGTTTCCAGCTCGAACGGCCCGGTACCCACAGGATGGAAGCCGATATCCTTGCCGTATTTCTTCAGCGCGGTCGGAGAGATCATCGCGGCCGCCGGGCTGGCCAGCGTATTGATAAAGGCAGAAAACGGCTGTTTTAAGGTGATTTTGACCGTGGTGGGATCCACCACTTCGGTGGTGCCAACCGACTTAAACAGGTTGTAGCGCTTGAGATGGTTATCCGGGTTGCTGGCGCGGTCAAGATTCACCTTCACCGCTTCGGCATTAAAGTCGGTGCCGTCCTGGAACTTAATGCCCGGACGCAGTTTGATGGTGTAGGTCAGGCCGTCGGGGCTGGCCTGGTAGCTCTCGGCCAGCACGTTGGTCAGCTTCATCTCTTTATCGAAGCCAAACAGGCCCTGATAGAAGGATTTTGCAACCGACTGAGACAGCGTATCGTTCGCATCGTAGGGGTCGAGGGTGGTGAAGTTCGATCCCACGGCGATCACCGCATCCTGTGCTGCCCAGGCCGGCACTGCCGCCAGGCTGCCCAGAAGTCCGGCAGTTAAGAGCATGTTACGTTTGCGGGTTATCATCATTTTGCATTCATCTCCTGTCCCTTCTTATTGTTGTGCTGCAAGTCAGGCACCGCCAATGGCATGGCGGGCAACATAGTGTCCGGCGCTCACTTCTACCAGCTGAGCCACTTCCGGCTCGTCTCCCAGAGCGCGTACCGCACTGGGGATTTCATCCACCAGCAGTGCTCTTTCGCGTCGACGATGGCGGGGATCGGCCACCGGTACGGCAGACATCAGCTTACGGGTATAGGGATGCTGAGGATTTTCGAATACCGACTGGCGCGGCCCAATCTCCACAATCTGCCCGAGGTACATCACCGCGACGCGGTGGCTGATGCGCTCGACAATCGCCATATCATGCGAGATAAACAGGAAGGCTATGCCAAATTCCCGCTGCAGGTCGAGCATCAGATTCACGATTTGCGCCTGGATGGAGACGTCCAGCGCGGATACCGATTCGTCAGCAATCACCACTTTGGGGTTGAGCGCCAGCGCACGGGCAATACAGATACGCTGCCGCTGACCGCCGGAAAACTCGTGCGGATAGCGCCGCGCATGTTCAGGCAGCAGCCCAACGCGCTGCAGCAGCCAGGCCACGCGATCTTCTGCCGCCTGGCCTTTAGCCATACCGTGAACCAGCAGCGGTTCCATAATCGAAAAGCCGACGGTCAGGCGGGGATCGAGCGAAGCATAGGGATCCTGAAAAATAAACTGGATGTCGCGCCGCAGATGCGAAAGCGCCGGCCCGGTCAGCCGATCAATCCGCTGGCCGTTGAAGGTGACAGACCCGCCCTGGCTTTCCACCAGCCGCAGCAGCGACCGCCCGGTGGTGGATTTGCCACAGCCCGATTCGCCCACCAGCGCCAGCGTCTCGCCCGCATGCAGATCAAAACTGACCTTTTCTACGGCGTGGACCCGGCGAGTGACACGGTTAAACAGGCCACTGCGAATATCAAAACGGGTTACCAGATCCCTGACCTGCAGAACCGGATCTCCCTCATTAACCACGGTGTTCTGCGGCACCGTCGGGGTCACGTCCTCCCCGCTGCCCGTCAGGGGGAAATGCAGCGGGAAAGCAGTGCCGGTCATGGCGCCAAGTTTGGGGACGGCGGCCAGCAGCGCGCGGGTATAGGGCTGCTGAGGGCGCTCAAAAATATTCTCAACCGTGCCGGTTTCCACCACGTCGCCGCGGTACATCACCTGCACGCGATCGGCCATTTCCGCCACCACGCCCATATCGTGAGTGATAAAAATCACCCCCATCTGCATCTCTTTTTGCAGTACGCGGATTAGCTGGAGGATCTGCGCCTGGATGGTGACATCCAGCGCGGTAGTCGGCTCGTCGGCAATCAGCAGCGCCGGACGGCACGAGAGCGCCATCGCAATCATCACGCGCTGGCGCATACCGCCCGAAAGCTGATGGGGAAAGCGGGAGAGCACGTTTTTCGCATCGGGAATACGCACCAGGTCGAGCATGCGCTCCGCTTCTTTCAGCGCCTCGCGGTGGCTTTTCCCCTGGTGAAGACGCAGGGATTCGGCGATCTGCTCACCGACGGGGAACACCGGGTTCAGCGAGGTCATCGGCTCCTGAAAGATCATCGCCATGTCCGCCCCGCGAATGCGACGTAGCTGGGACTGGGGGGCGGACGACAGTTCAACCAGCTGATCATTGCGGCGGCGCAGCCATATCTCGCCGCTGTCGATACGCCCGCCGCCCTGCTCTATCAGCCGCATCAGCGCCAGCGAGGTAACGGACTTTCCTGAACCGGACTCGCCGACAATCGCCAGCGTCTCACCGCGCTGGACGTCCAGCGAAAGGCTTTTGACCGCCCTCGTCACGTCCCCTTCCTGGCGGAAGCTGACGCCCAAATCCCTGACGGACAGGACCTGATTCGCGGGAATCGCTGCTTTATTCGTCATCCTCCTGCTCCTTACTGTTTTCCGCGCCCGGCTCTTCCCGATAGATGCCGGTGACGGGCGCCTTGCCGACATAACCGTAACCGCGATACATACCCTCGCAGTTAAACGGCAGGGCGACGTTACCTGCGCGGTCAATCGCAATCGCGCCGCCGCTGCCGCCAAGTTCGGGAACCTTATGCAGAATAACCCGATCGCTGGCCTCCGCCAGCGTCAGCCCGCCATACTCCATTTGCGCGGCAATATCATAGGCGGCCAGCAGCCGCATAAAGACCTCACCGGTGCCGGTGCAGGAAACGGCAACGGTGGCGTTACTGGCATAACAGCCCGCCCCGACAATCGGCGAATCGCCCACGCGACCCGCCTGTTTATTGGTCATCCCCCCGGTTGAGGTGGCGGCGGCCAGGTTCCCTGCCAGGTCGAGCGCAACCGCCCCCACGGTGCCGAATTTGCTGTCCGCATCGAGCGGCGCGCCCGCGCCTACGGTTCCAGCATCTCCCGCCACGTCTTCAGCGCCTGAAGCCGGGTCTTCTCCTTCTCCCGCCCAATCTTTATCGCTTCCCGCCAGGTCTGCGTCGTCGCGCAGCCGGGCAGCTTTTTCACCTGCGTCAGACTCGCGGTGCGCCGCTGCGGCACCGCCATGATCGAGCAGCAGCTGATTCGCATCACGTGCGCGCTCAAGCTGTTCCCAGCGCGCTGCGGTGGAGAAAAAGTCCGGTGCAACCTGTTCCAGACCCTGCCCGGCGGCGAACGCTTCCGCCCCTTCGCCCGTCAGCAGAACGTGCGGGCTGTTTTCAAGCACCGCCCGTGCGGCGAGGATCGGATTACGAATCTGGCTGATACCTGCGACGGCACCGGCTGCCAGCGTGCGACCATCCATAACAGAGGCATCCAGCTCGTGCGTTCCCTTGTGGGTGAAGACCGCCCCTTTGCCCGCGTTGAAGAGTGGGCACTCTTCCAGCAGGCGTACCGCTTCGGTCACCGCATCCAGTGCGCTTCCCCCTGCGGCGAGCACTGCCTGACCGTGGGCAACGATATCTGCCAGCGCCTGAGTATAGTGGCGTTCCTGCTCTGCGCGCATACTGGCGCGGGCAATCGCCCCTGCTCCGCCGTGGATGGCGATAACTGCTCTGACCATAACCGGTACCCTGAGTGCCAAATCAGCATGGAAAACACTGAGTTAGAATGATTTTATTTAATATAAGGACGTTTTTGACTATAGGCAGGCAATAAAGTGATGTAAAGGGGAATGTTTAGCACCGGGTCATAACGAAAAGTTCTATCTCATAACTGCCGGTGCGCTTACTGCTGCCGGACTGCGGATATCCTTTCCGCCGTTTACGTGACCCTGGCGTGGATTCGCGCCATAATATTGCCTTCTGCTTTTATTGCCGTCCCTGCTGGGGCATGCCGGAGACACTATGGAATCCTTTACTGCGGGACTGATCTCCCTTGACGATGCGCTGGCGACCATGCTGGCACAAATTACCCCGGTCAGCGAAAGTGAAACGCTGCCTCTGGTTGAGGCCGCTGGCCGCATTACCGCCGCTGACGTGGTCTCACCGGTAAACGTGCCCCCCTTCGCCAACTCGGCGATGGACGGCTACGCCCTTCGCCTGGCCGATGCGCAGGCCGACACGCTGACGGTCGCCGGAAAGGCCTTCGCCGGGGTGCCGTTTAGCGGCAGCTGGCCCGCGGGCAGCTGTGTACGCATTATGACCGGCGCTCCCGTTCCTGAAGGCGCGGAAGCGGTGGTCATGCAGGAGGAGACCGAACGGCAGGGCGAAGCGATCCGCCTGACTGGCATCGTTACCGCCGGGCAAAATATCCGCCTGCCGGGAGAAGATATCCGCGAAGGTGACAGCGTACTGCGGGCGGGTACGCGGCTGGGCGCGGCTGAGCTGCCGCTGCTGGCCTCGCTGGGCGTACCGGAGGTTAAAGCGCTGCGCAGGCTTCGCGTCGCCGTTTTCTCCACCGGCGACGAGCTGCAAACCCCGGGCCAGCCGCTGGCACCGGGCCAGATCTACGATACCAACCGCCTGGCGGTGAAGCTGATGCTCGCTAAGCTCGGCTGCGAGGTTATCGATCTGGGCATTATCCGCGACGATCCGGATGCGCTTCGCGCGGCCTTTGATCAGGCCGACAGCATTGCCGACGTCACCCTGAGCAGCGGTGGCGTGTCCGTTGGCGAGGCCGATTACACTAAACGCATGCTGGAAACGCTCGGCGAAGTCACTTTCTGGAAGCTGGCGATTAAGCCTGGCAAGCCCTTTGCATTTGGCCGACTCAAAAACAGCTGGTTCTGCGGGCTGCCGGGCAACCCGGTATCTGCCGTGCTGACCTTTTATCAGCTGGTCCAGCCGCTGCTGGCGAAGCTGAGCGGCCAGCAGACCGCTGCCCTGCCACCGCGCCAGCGGGTGAAGCTGGTAGGGAACCTGAAAAAAACGCCGGGCAGGCTGGATTTCCAGCGCGGTATTCTTAGCCGCAACGATCGCGGCGAGGCTGAAGTGCGCAGTACTGGCCCGCAGGGTTCGCACGTGTTTAGCTCATTCAGTATGGCCAACTGCTTTATCGTACTGGAGCGCGAGCGCGGCAGCGTACAGGATGGCGAATGGGTTGAGATTGAACCCTTTAACGCGCTGCTGGAGGGATAGAATGCTGCCGGAACTGCAAAACGATGAGATCCTGCGCTACAACCGCCAGATTGTGCTGCGCGGATTTGACTTCGAGGGGCAGGAGCGGCTTAAAGCCGCAAAAGCGTTAGTGGTGGGACTGGGCGGCCTGGGCTGCGCGGCCGCCCCCTATCTGGCCTCTGCCGGAACCGGGCATCTGACCCTGCTGGACTTTGATACCGTCGCCGTGTCCAATTTGCAGCGACAGACGCTGCATACCGATGCGGATATTGGTCAGCCCAAGGTTGACTCCGCCCGCCAGCGTCTTAGGGACCTTAACCCCCATATCAGCCTGCGCGCCATTCATGCCCGTTTAGATGATGCAGAAATGGCCGCGCTGATTGCAGAGCATCAGGTGGTGGTCGACTGCACCGACAACGTAGGGACGCGCGAGCAGCTCAACCGGCTGTGCTATGCCAGCAAGGTTCCCCTGGTGTCCGGTGCGGCAATCAGAATGGAGGGACAGCTCAGCGTTTTCAGCTGGCAGGAGAGTGAGCCCTGCTACCGCTGTATCAGCAGGCTGTTCGGAGCACAAACCCTGAGCTGCGTGGAGGCTGGCGTTATGGCACCGCTGGTTGGCGTTATTGGATCCCTGCAGGCGATGGAGGCGATTCGCATTATGGCCGATTATGGCGCACGTCCGGCGGCCAGGCTGCTAATGTATGACGCGATGACGCTCCAGTTCCGCAGCATGAAAGTGGCAAAGGACCCGGCCTGCGAAGTCTGTGGTCATCATACATAACAAAGTCTGTGGCCCAGATCAGCAGCTATTTTGTTATCACTACTGCAATTTTCAGCTAATTCAGGCTGGAACAGAACTTTTCCTCTCACTGGCACTATATTTAAGCGGGAACACCCTGAGGAACTGGAGAGTTTTATTAATGTTTTCGCCAACCCGATCGCAACCGAATGTCAGCATGAGCAGCCTGCGAACATTAATGATCGCCTTTCTGCTCATTGTCAGCCTGGCCGTCATCCTGGTGAACGGCTGGATGGTGATGGATACCTGGCAGCGCGGAGTACGGGAGACTGAAAATGACGCACGCAACCTTTCTCAGTCCGTCTCAAAACAGTCGGAAGACTCCTTTCTGCAGGTAGAGCTGACGCTGGAGGATCTGCGCGACCGCATCACCCTGATGGGATTGGATCCTGAGCGGCAAAGGAATATTGCCAACCTGCTTCGTGAGCGTAAAGATTCGCTGCCTCAGCTGCATGGCCTGTTTATTTACGATACAACAGGCACCTGGCTGGTGACCTCCGAGGGGATTTTGCAGCAGCACAGTAATAACAGCGATCGGGAATACTTTCGTTTTCATCAGCGAAATACCGATCCCGGAATGCATATTGGTCAGGTTATTCGCAGCCGCTCCACGGGCGACCTGGTTATCCCCCTTTCCATGCGCTTAAGTAATCAGGACGGTTCATTTCGCGGCGTGCTGCTGGCAACGCTGCGTATTGACTATTTTCGGCAGATATTTAGCTATTACAATATTGGCGACCAGGGACTGATGGCGCTGATGCTTAATAGCGGCACCGTGCTGTATGCGCGTCCTTTCCCGGACAATACCATCAATCTCAATATTTCCAACAGTCCGCTGTTTAACCGACTGCTGAAAAGCGCTTCCAGCGGTACCGCCACCTATAAGGCTGCGCTGGATGGCGTAGAGCGTATTTTTGGCTATGCCACGCTGAAGCGGTACCCTTTGGTGGTGACCGTCGCCTACGGCAGTGCCCAGCTGCGGCAGGCCCTGATGACCAATCTGATCCTGTATCTTGTGCTCTGCGTGATGCTGCTATTGGTGATTGTCGCGATGGGCTACCTTCTGCTGCGCAATCTGAGCAAGCATATTCAGGATCAAATAGAGCTGGCGCAGGTTCGCGATCAGCTCACCGCAATGAATCAGACGCTTCAAACGCTGGCGCTGGTCGATAGCCTGACCGGGCTTGCCAACCGGCGACGGTTCGATCTGTGGCTGGATCGCGCGCTGCTGCGGGCCAATAAGCTGATGACGCCGGTTGCGCTGCTGATGATTGACGTCGATTTTTTCAAGCGTTTCAATGATACCTATGGGCATCTGGCCGGAGACGAGTGTCTGAAGCAGGTCGGCAGCGCCCTGTTGCCGCTGGTGCGCGGTCCTGAAGATCTCGTGACGCGCTACGGCGGTGAAGAATTTGCGGTCATTCTGCCCGGTAGCGGGCGTGAGGAGGCGCTGCGCTATGCCCATAATGCCGTTGACGCTGTTGCAGCGCTGGCGATTCCGCATTCCAGCACCGATATAGAGAGCAAGAGGGTTACCGTGAGCGTTGGGGTGCAGGTTATCCGGGGTGGCAACGGTGATGCCACGCGTCAGACGCTAATTGGTCTGGCGGATAAAGCACTTTACAAGGCGAAGGCGTCGGGGAAAAACCAGGTCGGTGAGGCGTCATCGTAAATTATGTAGCGACAGTCCCGATGCGGCATTGACTCAGTGCCGTCGTGCACGGGTGGGGCCCGGCTGCTCCTTTTTGCATTGCGCTGGCTGCAATTATGGGCGGTGTCGGAGATTCCTGGAAACTCTTCGCCAGACAGGAATGCATACAGGAAGTCTGTAATGACCTGAATAGCGGCACCACAGATATTATAGCCCGGCGTCAGGCTCACCCATTCCATGAGCCTGACGCCGGGCTTATTAAATCAGACGATACCCTGACTACGCAGATAATCTTCGTAATTGCCGGTAAAATCGTTGATCCTGCCAGGAACCATCTCAATCACCCGAGTTGCCAGCGAACTGACAAACTCACGGTCGTGAGAAACGAAAATCAACGTACCTTCGTACATCTCCAGCGCCATATTCAGCGCCTCGATGGACTCCATATCCAGGTGGTTGGTTGGCTCATCCATAATCAGTACGTTCGGCTTTTCCATCATCAGCTTACCGAAAAGCATACGCCCCTTCTCTCCCCCGGAAAGGACCTTCGCGGGCTTACGGATGTCATCCTGACTGAACAGCAGGCGCCCGAGAATACCGCGCACGGCCTGCTCATCATCGCTCTCCTGCTTCCACTGGCTCATCCAGTCGAAAACCGTCAGATCGTCAGCAAAATCATGGGCGTGATCCTGAGCGTAATAGCCGATACGCGCGTTTTCAGACCACTTCACAGAACCCGTATCAGGCTGCAACTCACCCACCAGCGTTTTCAGCAGGGTCGTCTTACCGATACCGTTAGGACCAATAATCGCCAGTTTCTCGCCCACTTCCAGCAGCAGATTCACATTCTTAAACAGCGGCCCCTGGTCGAAACCTTTGCTCACCGCCTCCAGTTCCAGCGCGTTGCGGAACAGCTTTTTATCCTGATCAAAACGGATAAACGGGTTCTGACGGCTTGAGGCCTTAACTTCTTCCAGCTTAATCTTATCAATCTGCTTAGCGCGCGAGGTGGCCTGGCGAGACTTTGAGGCATTGGCGCTGAAGCGGCTAACAAAAGACTGCAATTCGTTAATCTGCGCTTTTTTCTTAGCGTTATCAGACAGCAGACGCTCGCGGGACTGGGTTGCGGCGGTCATATACTCGTCGTAGTTACCGGGATAAACGCGCAGCTCGCCGTAATCCAGATCGGCCATATGCGTGCAGACCATATTCAGGAAGTGACGGTCATGCGAAATGATGATCATGGTGCTGTTACGATCGTTCAGCACCTGCTCCAGCCAGCGAATGGTATCGATGTCCAGGTTGTTGGTCGGTTCGTCGAGCAGCAGGATATCCGGATTAGAAAACAGCGCCTGCGCCAGCAGCACGCGCAGCTTCCAGCCGGGTGCAACCTCGCTCATCGGGCCATAATGCTGCTCAAGCGGAATACCCACGCCAAGCAGCAGTTCACCGGCGCGCGCTTCAGCGGTATAACCGTCCATTTCACCGTACTTCGATTCAAGATCGGCCACTTTATAGCCGTCTTCTTCGCTCATTTCCGGCAGGGCGTAAATGCGGTCACGCTCTTCTTTGACTTCCCACAGCTCACCGTGGCCCATGATCACCGTATCAAGTACCGTGTACTGCTCAAAGGCGAACTGATCCTGGCGTAGCTTACCGATACGCTCATTCGGATCGAGGGAGACATTACCGCCTGACGGAACCAGATCGCCGCCAAGGATTTTCATAAAGGTGGACTTGCCGCTACCGTTAGCGCCGATCAGTCCGTAGCGGTTGCCGCCGCCAAATTTGACAGAGATGTTTTCGAACAGCGGCTTACTGCCAAACTGCATGGTGACGTTACTGGAAACTAGCACAGGATTGCCTTTCGTTTGCGATGTGGGGGTGTGATTCAGCGCGCATTATGCCAAAAAAAAGGGGCGGCGAATACTCCACCGCCCCCCCATGCGTTGTTTACTGACCGTTAGTGGCTTTTTATCTCGCGTTTGGGCGCGGGCATCGGACGCGTTTCAACGTCATTGCTGAGCCAGTCATGCAGGTAGTGTTCAATCTGTTCCAGGCTGCGATTGCGGGTTTCCGGTATGCATTTCACCACAAATACCGCCCCCATCAGGCCGATTAGGGCGAAGATAAAGAATGCGCCCGCCAGGCCTACCGTCGACAGAAGCACCGGGAACGCCAGAGAGATCAGGAAGTTAGCAATCCACATGGCGAAGACCGCACCGCCCATAAAGATCCCGCGCAGGCGGGTCGGAAAGATCTCCGACAGCAGCAGCCAGGTGACCGGCGACAGCGCACCCTGCTGGAAGCTCAAAAACATCAGCATACCCAACAGCACCAGATATCCGCGCATCACGTCAGGCTGACCACCGATCGTTTCAGGCATAAAATAACTGACGCAGCCGATAAACAGCAGACAGGCGGTACAGCCAAACTGGCCAATTTTCACCATAGTGCGGCGGCCCAGCTTGCCCAGCAGCCAGATGCCGACAAAGGTCATAATCACCGAGATTGCCCCGTTGCTGATGGTGGCGAATAGCGCCGCGTCGGTGCTCATGCCTACGGCTTTCAGCATAGTCGGTGCGTAATACATGATGGTATTTACGCCGGAAAGCTGCTGAATCACTGCAATCCCGACCCCAATAAAAAACAGCTTCAGCAGCCAGGGCTTTCTCAGTTCGCGCAGGCTTGGCTTGCCTTTGTTTTCATCCTCGGTCAGGGTTTCTTCAATTTCGGTCAGTTCCCACTCCACGTCGCTTTTGGCGCGGGTGCGTTCAAGCACCTGGCGGGCCTCTGCCAGCCTGCCCTTCATGGCATACCAACGGGGGGAGTCAGGCATAAACATCATACCTATCCACAGCGCAACGGCAGGAATAGTGGCAATGGCCAGCATCCAGCGCCAGGTTTCATGACCGCCCCAGGCGGCGTTAAAACCGGCATTCGAGATATAGGCCAGCATCTGCCCGGACACAATCATCAGCTCCTGGAGGGTCACCAGCTGACCACGCTTGTTCGCCGGGGCAATTTCAGCAATATAGACCGGCACCGTCGCGGCTGCGCCGCCTACCGCAACGCCGAGCACCAGGCGGAAGAAAATCATCCAGTTTACATCGGGTGCAAGCGAGGTCCCCATCGCACCCATGGCAAAAATTGCTGCGAGGATAATGATGATTTTCTTACGCCCGGCGGAGGCAGCAAAATGGCCTGAGATAAGGGCGCCAAAGGCGGCACCAAACAGCAGCGAGCTGGTCACCAGACCGGTAGTAAACGGCGTCAGGTGGAGCTCGTCGCCCATAAACAACAGCGCACCCGAGATAACCCCAGTATCATAGCCAAAAAGCAGACCGCCCAGCGTAGCGATGCAGGCGACAACCTTAACAAAGGGTTCCGTTTTGGAGGTACTGTTGGGGCCTGAGGCCCGGCTGGGCGTGAGATATTGTTCTTTCGACATAATGATATCCTAACCTCGTCTTCTAGACCTGATGTAAAGGGATGTCGGAGAATGAAACGTCTTGTCCGACAATAGTCTGCTACCGCATTAATTTAGACCTTTTCTTTCATTTTAATTAACCATGAAAATTAAATTTTGCAACACAGCTCCCATCATCAGCTTGAAATTGTGATAAAAACCACAGAGAGCGGCGTACACTGTTGTCTCAATTCCCGCGCCATGCTATGGAACGGAGTCACCAAACCATGATAAATTCGGCCTGAATATTTCACTTTCATTCGCCTTAAACCCTTTCTACAGGTGGTGGTTAGAATGTTTATTCGATAAATTCGCCTTATTACCGTTTCGGGGAGTCGCGCAACTTCAGACAAAGGGAGTGAAAACGAAAGCAAGAGAGTGGAAAGTCAAAGACAGGCTTAGTGAAAACGAAAGCGGGAGAACTGAACGCCAAAGGCAGGCAAAGAGAAAGCGAAAACGGGGAAAATAAGTCCAAATACAGTGGAAGGAAGGCCAAAGACAGTCGTGATAAGCCCTTATTCGCAGGGATCGATAACAGCGTGTTATCGGACAGAATGTGAACGCATTAACAGGCGAGCAAAACATGGATCGGCAGGAGGCGGTGACAGCCTGTCGCCCGGTAGCCGGATGCATTGGTCGTGGGAAGCGCTCGCTGGATCACTCGTCCGGCGCTAACCGTCGCAAGGGAAGCACCTTCCTCATCTGGCGCGCGCCGTAGCCAGGGCCTGTTCTCGCCTGACGCGCGCCGGTTAAGAGGCGATCCTAAGGCGTTTTACTGCCGCTCCCGGCCGGGCCAAAAACCGAATAATTTGGCAGCTGAACGTTTTGATACAGCTCCCAGCCCCCGCCAAGAGCTTTATAAAGCGCAACCAGATCCAGGCTGGTCTGCACCCTGGCCGATGCGGCCTGCTGCTTCGCCTGAGCCAGCTGACGCTGGGCATCCAGCGCATCAATAAAGGTTGAGAGCCCCTGACGATAGCTGTCATTAGCCAGATTAAAAGCGTTCTGAAGCGCATCCACCGTCTGATCAAGCCCCTCCACCTGCTGCTGATCGGTGCGGTAGCTGACCAGCGCGTTTTCCACATCCTGCAGCGCAGTCAGCACCGTTTGTCGGTAGCCCAGTGCAGCATTTGCCTGTTCGGCGCGGGCCAGCTTAACGCTGGAAACCAGCCTGCCCCCCTGAAAAATGGGAATCGACAGCGACGGACCAAAGCTGTAGAAATTACTGCTCCAGTTATCCAGATAGCTGGCATCGGTATTGCGCATGCCAAACTGCCCCGTCAGTGAGAGATCGGGGAACAGCTGCGCGACGGATACGCCAATATTGGCGGTGGCGGCGTGGAGCTGCGCCTCCGCCTCACGGACGTCAGGCCGTCGGCGGGCCAGCGTGGAAGGAATACCCACCGGCACCCTCTGCGGCAACGCTGGCAGGGTTTTGGGCTGGATCAGTTCGGCATCCAGCGCGCCCGGCGGCTTACCGATTAACACTGCCAGCCCGTTCATGGCCTGACGCATCTGCGCCTGATACTGTGGCAGCTGGGCTTTAAGCGAGTTCAGCTGCGCACGTGCGTTCTCAACATCCATTTGCGGGGCCAGCCCATTACGCTGCTGACTCTGGGTCAGTTCCAGCGTCTGCTGCGCCACGTCAATCTGGCTTTGCAGCGTCTGGCTGATCGACTGTGCGCCACGCAGCTGCAAATAGGTACGGGCAACTTCAGCTTCCAGAGAAACCAGCGCATCGTTGCGATTCTCGATCGACTGCTGCTGCTGCGCCTTCGCCATCTCAACCTGACGACGCACTTTGCCCCACAGATCTATCTCCCATGAGGCGTCAAAGCTCCCCTGGTAAAGGGTGACCGGCTTGTTCAGGCCATCCAGGGCCGAACGGGCCTCCGGGTTGAGCTGATCGGCCTGGTCATACACGCCATTCGATTCCAGCTCGCCCTTAAGCCCGAGCTGCTCACGATTGAGTGAGGCATTGGCGTTTACCGAGGGGAACCAGGCTCCGCGCGCCTGATTAAGCTGCTGGCGGGAGCCAGCGATGCGCAGCACTGCCTGTTGCAGACTGATATTGCCCGCAATAGCGCGTTCGATCAGGCTGTCGAGCTGGGGATCGCGGAAGGATTTCCACCAGCGGGGATTGGTCTGCGCCGCCTGCGGGCGGGAACCGCCATCGCCCTGCATATCGTTGAACGCCGCTGGCGTCACCGGCTTTGGTGCCTGATAGTCTGGCCCGACGGAGCAGCCCGATAGCGCCAGCAGAGTAACCATTAGCGTCGCTATCCGCGAATGCCGGAATAAAGGAGAAACGTTCATGTCAGTGTGCTCCAGCACTGCCCTCGCTCTTAATCGGCGCAAGCAGAAGACAAAAAGGGATAAGGATCAGGGCGACAACACTCATGCCCAAAAAGACGTCGATATAGGCCAGAATGCGCGCCTGGGCGATCATCTCTTTATACAGCTGGCCGGTGGCTATCGTAACCGGATCGCCTATCGCCGAGGTGAAATCCTTCACCCCCTGCGCCCAGCGGGCCACCGTCAGGTTAAAGGGCTCATTTAACGCCGACATATTGTGCACCATATTCGCGCTGTGGGTCTGTTCCCGTTCGGTGATCATCGCCGTTGACAGCGAAATCCCAATCGAACCGGCCACGTTACGGCACATGGTGAACAGCGCAGAGGCATCAGCGTTAAGGCGCTGCGGGATGGTGACAAAGGCGACGGTGCTTAGCGGCACAAACAGGAAGCCAAGGCCGATAGTCTGTGCGCTACGCATCAGCACAAGGGTGGTAAAATCCACATCCGGCGTCAGCGTCGCGGAGTACAGAAACGAAACGAACAGGCAGGTAAAGCCAAAGGCAATGATCCACCTTGCCTGCACGACGGGCATCAGCTTTATCACCAGCGGGATAGTCAGGACGATCAGCAGAGCGCCAGGCGAGAGCACCAGCCCCGACCAGGTGGCGGTGTAGCCCAAATCCTGCTGTGCCAGCTGAGGGATCACTACAGAGGTGCCATAGAGGATCATCGCCATGCCCCCCATCAGCAGGCTGGCAACCGCAAAGTTGCGGTCTTTCAGACAGTGAAGATCGACCACCGGTTTTTTCGCGTACATCAGCCAGTAGACGGCCCCCACCAGCCCGATGGCGGTTAACAGGGCAAAGGTGACAATGAAGGGTGAGCTAAACCAGTCATCATCCTCCCCGCGATCGAGCATCACCTGCAGGCAGCCCAGCCCCAGCGTAATCAGTCCAATCCCGATATAATCGATGCTGAGCTTACCTTTGGCCCACTTACGCTCCCAGGGTGGATCTTCCAGCAGATGGTAAATAGCCAGCACGCTGAATATCCCGACCGGAATATTGATAAAGAATACCCAGCGCCAGCTGTAGTTATCCGTTATCCATCCGCCAAGCGTCGGACCCAGTACCGGTGCCACAATTATCGCGATTGACGACAGGCCAAACGCCTTACCGCGATCTTCTGCTTTGAAGTAGTCCAGCAGCACGGACTGCTGTACCGGCTGCAGTCCGCCACCAAAGAAGCCCTGCAATACCCTGAACAGAATGATTTGCCACAGTTCCGTGGCAATGCCGCACAGGAAAGAGCAGATGGTAAACATCACAATACAGATCAGGAAGAACTGCTTGCGGCCAAGCATACGGCTGAGGAAAGCCGAAATCGGCAGCACGATACCGTTCGCCACCAGATAAGAGGTCAGCACCCAGGTCGATTCATCGTAGCTGGAGGAGAGCGTACCGGCGACGTGAGGCAGCGCCACATTGACGATGGTGGTATCCAGGATCTCCATGAATACCGCCAGCGTCACCGTTATGGCAACCAGCCACGGGTTACTGGCGGGCTGCCAGCTCTGGCTGTCACTCATTCCACCGTCACCTTCGGTTCAACCGACAGGCCAAGCGGCAGCGGTTTATTCGCATCCAGCCCTTTATCAATGATGATTTTAACCGGGACGCGCTGGACAATTTTCACGTAGTTGCCGGTGGCATTTTCTGACGGGAAGGTCGAGAAGCGCGAGCCGGAGCCCATCTGGACGCTGTCAATATGCCCTTCGAGCTTCATATCCGGCCAGGCATCGACGGTGATATCAACCTTATCGCCCGGTTTCATGCGCTCAAGCTGAGACTCTTTGAAATTGGCGGTGACCCAGACGTCGGGTGAGACCAGCGAGAACAGGGCACTCCCTGCCTGCACCAGCGTACCTACCTGAACGTTACGTTTGGTCACAAAGCCATCGTAGGGTGCGCGGACTTCGGTGTAGGAGAGGTTCAGGTTCGCGGTATTAAGCTGCGCCTGAGCCTGTTCCACCTGCTGTTGACGCGCTTCTACGTTGGTTTCCTGCTGACGAATCTGCAGCTGGATTTGCGAGGCGACTTCAACCTGGGCCTTTGCGCTCTCCAGTTCGGCGCGCGCGCTTCTTAGCTGGGCGCTGGCCGCATCAATATTACGCTGTGAGGTGGCGCGAGGATCCACGCCGCGCTGACGTTTGTAATCTTCCTGGGCGTTAAGCATATTTGCTTCGGCTTTCGCCTGCTGCGCCAGCGCCTGGTCTTTCTGCGCCGGGTACTGTACGCGGGACAGCTCCAGTGAAGCCTGGGCCTGATGAAGCTGCGCAACCGCCAGCCCCAGCTGGGCCTGAGCCTGATCGCGCTGGGCGGTGTTATCACGGGGATCAATCACCACCAGCAGATCGCCTTTTTTCACCCGCTGGTTATCCTTCACCCGCAACTCCGTCACGTAGCCAGAGGCTTTCGGAGCGATGGTGACCGCATCCGATTCGGTAAAGGCATCGTCGGTGGTTTCAATATTGCGGTTGGTCAGCCAGAACCACAGCCCGATGATGATCATCACCACCACTACTATCCCCAGGATGATAAGCGGTTTCTTGCCCGGGCGCTTGCGCTCAGGCTCACCGTTATCCTGCTGGTTTTGGTTACCCTGCGAATGCCCGTTATCCGGTGAATTCTGGTTAGCCTGTGAGGGTTGATTTTGCTGCTGATTGTTATTGCGACGACTCAGGTCATCATCTGAGGAAGAAGTTGATTGATTAGCCATAGTTCTCATCAGTTTACAGCGGGCCCCGTTCAGGCCCGGAGGATTCATTCTGCTATAACAATAGGACGTAAATTGACAAATGCCAGCGTTTCTTTACGAAGTCAGACTAGCCTGACTTTATACCGCATGAATGCCTAAAAAGAGAGCCCAGCCGATCAGCAGAGCCCAGCCCAGCATCGGCACGGAATAGAGGTGGAAACGCCACCAGATAGCAGGGTCTTTGGCCATGCGCAGCGCAATCAGATTTGCCAGTGAACCGGGCAACAGGCCAAACCCGCCAATATTGACCGCCCAGGCCAGCAGCGTGCTGGCAGGCAGCGAGCCGAGCAGCAGAATGGTGGCGGGCACATTACTGATCACCTGCGACAGACCTGTCGCCATCAGATACTGCCCACCGGCGGGCAGATGTGATACATAGCCGAGGGCGGGTTGCAGCAGCGGCAGGCGGGTAAGCAGAAAGACGTCAACAAACATCATGATAAACACCGCCAGCAAACTCCAGTCCAGCGACAGCAGGATACGACGCGCCCGCAGCAGAAAGACGACAAAAACCAGCAGCAGGCCCCAGACGGCCAGATCCACTTCCAGCGCCGTGATAAACAGCAGATAGAGTCCGGCACTGATCCACAATAGTGGACGCTGCCACTGCGGCGGGCTGCTCTCCTGCGAAGTGGACTGGATCCTCTCTGCGGAGAAAGCCACCCAGGTCAGCAGCAGCAGGCTGCTCACCAGTACCGCCGCCAGCGGCAGCATCTGCCAGATAAATGCGGCAAAACCGGCTCCGCCGTGTCGCCACAGCAGGATATTTTGTGGATTACCGATCGGCGTCAGCAGCGATCCGGCATTTACCGCCAGCGCCTCGAAGATGATCAGCCGATTTATGGGCAGCGCGGAGTAGCGCTTTAGGGTCAGGGTGAGCGGCACCAGGATAAAGAGTGCGACATCGTTGGTCAGCACGGTAGACAGCAGCGCGGCAGCCGTCACCAGAAAGAGCGCCAGTCTTCGCTGCGTATGAAACCGCAGCACCAGCCGACGACCCAGCACGTTGAAATAGCCGCTGGATTCAATCCCCCGGGTAAGGATCAGCAGACCACACAGGGTAACGATAGTGGGCCAGTCCACTGCGACGGGAAGCTGTGCCAGGGTAAAGGGTGCGAAGCAGGCCAAAGCCAGCCCCAGCAGAATTAACAGATGCAGTAAGCGATCGTGCAGAAAAGGCCGGAGCAGCATTGTCATAGAGACTCACAGAGAGGACAGCGTTACTGTCGGCTTTCGTAAAACTGCTTAAAAATAGCCAGCGTCTCATCACTCACATGATGTTCGAGTCCTTCTGCATCCCGCCGGGCGGTTTCCGGACTGATGCCGAGCGCCAGCAAAAAGGTTTCAACAATATGGTGTCGCTCACGGCTCTCTTCCGCCAGCGCCTCCCCCTCTGCGGTCAGAAACACACCGCGGTAAGGAACCTGCTCGACCAGACCGCCACCTGCCAGTCTTTTTAGCATTTTGGCAACGGTGGGCTGCGAGACGCCCAGGCGGGCGGCCATATCTACCTGGCGCGCTTCGCCAAATTCACGGATCAGATCTGAAATAAGCTCAACGTAGTCATCAATCAGCTCACGACGATGGGCTTCACGTACCTGGCGGAAGCCTTCGACATGCTCTTCGATCTCTTTCAGTTGCGCGGGCACTGCACTTTTTGCGCGACGACTCATTCAGCTTCCTCTTAAGTATTCCTGACGCGTAGCTTCAGCCTCAGTAGTGTGTGCCACATTGTAAACGAAGCACGACGAAGCACAAATATTCGCTACATAGCACTGGCTACGAATTATAGCTCATGCTATAACTGTTTATAAAGCGTACGTATGACCGCGGAGGCCCCTCAGATGAACCCCCCCCTTTTGCTCAAGCTGCTCTGCCGCTCACCTTTTACGCTGCGGCTGATGCTGCTGGAGATGCTGACGCATCAAACGCCTGCTCCCGCTAAATGAGCTTTTAAGCAGCCATAAAAAAATCCGCCACGAAGGGCGGATTTTTTTCGTGCCAGCCGGACCGGCTGTGGCAGTAGCAGCTTAGAAGCTGTAACCTACACCAGCGATCCAGGTGCCAACGTCAACGCTACGGATACGGCTCTGCTCGTAACCTACGTCCAGAGCAACGTTCTGGATTGGGTTGAACTGCAGACCAGCACCGTAGGAGAAACCTACGTCACTTGAATCAGCTTTGTCACGTACGGTAGTGTCGTTTTCCTGGAATTTGCCGTAGCCAATACCCACAACGCCGTAAATGCTAGCCCAATCGTTCAGGCGGTAAGCAGGACCACCAGTGATACCGTAGTACTGGCCTTTGTTATAAACGCCTGCATCGGTACGATCTTTTTCGGTGTAGGTGAAAGAACCGATCCAACCCAGTGGATCGCTGCCGTTTTCATAGCGATACTTCAGGTTAAAACCGTTAGCTTTGTTTGCTACACCCTGATAATCGCTCTGAGCGTAACCGCCGGTAACGGTGCTTTGCGCCATTGCTGAACCAGCAGAAACTGCCAGTACACAAGCCAGTGCTGAAAGACATGCAATTTTTTTCATAACCACCTCAAATGTGAAAGTACTTCTCTCCTGACAACGCTGGAAATATAACAAAACTTAGCCAGAAACTCTGCCCTGATTTTGTTGTCCAACACAATGTTTGGTGTAACAGAAGGTTAATGAAGTGAAGTATGTCTTTATTTTTACTAACAAATACCCTCTTCAATCCAAAGTTCCGTAAAAGCGAAAAAAAATTGCTCATTAAGATTATTCCTAATTAAAACGCCCTTTTCCTGACATAATTACACACTTGACTGGCCTTCTTGCGGCTTTTTTTCACCCTTCTTTACCGCTATTACTGCCCATCAAGTAGACTGTTGTGAACGTTTATCTCGATTCACTGAATGAACAAGGATGGTCACTGGATGTCTGCTGCTTCATCTTCATCTTCTTCTGGTACAACCCCGATCTGGCTCCCCGTGCTGGTGCTGTTAATTGCGATGACCTCAATTCAGGGGGGGGCCGCGCTGGCCAAAACGCTTTTCTCTGACGTGGGGGCAACCGGTATTACCGCACTGCGGCTGGCCTTCGGCACCGTTATCCTCTGCGTTATTTTTAAACCCTGGCGGTTGCAGTTCAGCCGTCAGCAGATTACGCCCCTGCTGCTTTATGGTCTGGCGCTGGGTGGGATGAATTATTCGTTTTACCTGGCGTTGCGCACCATCCCTCTGGGTGTGGGCGTAGCGCTTGAGTTCACCGGGCCACTGGCGCTGGCACTGGCTGGCTCCCGCCGTCCGCAGGATTTTCTGTGGGTGGTGCTGGCGCTGGCCGGTCTGTGGTTCCTGCTGCCGCTCAGTAAGGATATTTCAGGGGTGGATCCTGAGGGCGCGATGCTGGCCGTACTGGCTGGCGTCTTCTGGGCCGTTTACATTCTCGCGGGGAAACGGGCAGGCGCTCACCACGGCCCGGCGACCGTAGCGATGGGCTCGCTGATCGCCTCAGTGATATTTGTGCCCGTCGGGCTCGTTTTTGCACATAGCGGTATCTGGAGCCTGTCGATCATTCCGGTCGCACTGGCTATTGCCGTTCTCTCCAGCGCCCTGCCCTACTCGCTGGAGATGGTGGCGCTCACGCGTCTGCCTGCGAAAACCTTTGGCACCCTGATGAGTCTGGAGCCGGCGATGGCGGCAATGTCAGGCATGCTGTTTCTTGGCGAAGTGCTTTCGCCGATGCAGTGGCTGGGCCTGCTGGCCATTATTCTGGCCTCTGCCGGCTCCACGCTAACGCTCCGTCCATCAAAGCAGAAAATCGTCCGGGTCGGTAAATAGCCAGCTCACTTATCAGGTAAGGCCCGCCGCATATTAACGGTGGGCGTGGAGGAAATTACATTCCGCCTGCTGGCGGCAGTGGCAGCTGAACATTCCTCAGAAATATCCTGCAAGCCTTTCTGACAAAAATTTAAACGGCCGATTCCGCACTGAATGCAGCATTAATATATTTGTTTATTTTCATATGATTATATATTTTTCGCTAAGTGATAATCTTAATCACACGCATTTATGTTCTTTTAGAGGCTTTATTAAACCCGTCCGGGGGGTGAAAGGCGCATGCTATTCAACCAATAGGCAGCACCTTTCCAGCAGGATTAAAAACCCCTGCTATACTTAGTTCCGTACTTAATTAGGACAACCAACATTAAGAGGATATTAATGATGAGTACCGCTAAACTGGTAAAAACGAAATCTTCTGATCTGATTTTCACCCGTAACGACGTGGCTGACGACGTGAAAAAAGCCACCATAGAGGTGCTTAATCGTCTGGTTACCGAATTTATTGATTTGTCTCTTATTACTAAGCAGGCGCACTGGAATATGCGCGGTGCGAACTTTATTGGCGTACACGAAATGCTTGACGGCTTCCGTACCGCCATTATTGACCATCAGGATACCATTGCCGAACGTGTTGTTCAGCTGGGTGGCATTGCACTGGGGACCACCCAGATTGTCAACGACCGAACCCCGCTTAAAAGCTATCCGCTGAACATCCACAGCGTACAGGATCATCTAAAAGCGCTGGCAGAACGTTACGCTATCGTGGCAAATGATACCCGTAAAGCCATCACGGAAGTTGAAGACGAGGATACGGCTGATATCTTTACCGCCGCGTCGCGCGATCTGGATAAGTTCCTGTGGTTTATCGAGTCTAATATCGAATAAGTTACCCTACCGTGCGTCCGGCACGGTTGACACTGAGTGGATCGGGAGCAGATGAATTTTCATCTGCTTTTTTCACGTCTGGAGGCATACATGGCAAGCGGATGGGCGCACGACGACGCTGTACAGGAGCAGATTGACTCCACCATTGATGATGCAGTCAGCCGGGTACGCCGGGCGATACACCACGGCCCCAGCGCGGAGTTTTGTGAGGAGTGTGGTGAACCCATACCCGAAGCTCGCCGCCTGGCTCTGCCCGGCGTACAGTACTGCGTGCAGTGTCAGCAGGCACGGGATGAACATCAGACCGCTACCTCCCTGTACAACCGACGCGGCAGTAAAGACAGCCAGCTAAGATAAATATTCTAAAACCTCGATCGCTTTAGCATTTCTGTTACAGCATACCGCTGCGTCTGTTGTTTTGCCGCCCCGGTTTGCTACATATTATCCTGCACCATTGAGCACCAGCCGCACCACAAAGAGGCGCCATTTTGGTGCAGCTGGTTTGCTCATCAATTCCCTGATGATTAAAACGACATTAATATGCTGATTTGCTTGAAAGTTGTAAACCTGGCATAGTTTTTTCATAGGGGAGCTGGCATACGTTTGGGTAAAGAGCTTGCCCGACTGCAATAAGGATAAAATGATGAAGTCGATTGTTAAGTTTTCCCTGGCTGCGCTGACGCTGGCGTTTGCCGTCTCTTCTACCGCCGCAGAAAAAAAACTGGTTGTTGCGACCGATACCGCTTTTGTCCCGTTTGAATTTAAGCAGGGCGACAAGTATGTCGGATTTGATGTCGATCTGTGGGCGGCTATCGCTAAACAGCTCAATATTGACTATCAGCTGAAACCTATGGACTTCAGCGGGATTATCCCCGCACTGCAAACCCACAATATCGATCTGGCGCTGGCCGGGATCACCATTACCGACGAACGTAAAAAGGCCATCGAATTTTCCGACGGCTATTACAAAAGCGGCCTGCTGGTCATGGTGAATGCCAACAACGATTCGATTAAAAGCATTGATGATTTGACGGGAAAAGTCGTCGCAGTTAAAAGCGGCACCGGCTCCGTCGACTACGCCAAACAGCACATCAAATCGAAAGATCTTCGTCAGTTCCCCAATATAGATAATGCCTATATGGAACTGGGAACCCACCGTGCGGATGCCGTACTGCACGACACGCCAAATATCCTCTACTTTATTCACACTGCCGGTAAAGGCCGCTTTAAGGCCGTTGGCGACTCCATCGAAGCCCAGCAGTACGGTATCGCATTCCCGAAAGGCAGTGACGAACTGCGTGAAAAAGTGAACGGCGCGCTGAAAGTGCTGCATGAAAACGGCACCTATAACCAGCTGTATAAAAAATGGTTCGGTAGCGATCCAAAATAAGCTGACGACCTTCTGGCTCTTTTACGCGGGTTAAGCAGCACTGCTGCCCGCGTTTTTACTCCCCCCGTAGCGGGTTTTTATCCGGAGAATAGATCATGCAGTTTGACTGGAGCGCCATCTGGCCATCAATTCCGGCCCTGCTCGAAGGCGCCCGCCTGACCCTGTGGATTTCCATCCTCGGACTGATTGGCGGCCTGATTATCGGCCTGATCGCCGGTTTTGCCCGTGCCTATGGCGGCTGGCTGTCCCGTAACGTGGCGCTGGTCTTTATTGAGTTGATTCGCGGTACGCCGATTGTCGTGCAGGTCATGTTTATCTACTTTGCGCTGCCAATGGCCTTCACTGATTTACGCATTGACCCGTTTAGTGCGGCGGTGGTTACAATTATGATCAACTCCGGCGCCTATATTGCGGAGATCACGCGCGGTGCAGTGCTCTCCATCCACAACGGTTTTCGTGAAGCAGGCCTGGCGCTGGGGCTGTCCCGACGGGAAACGCTGCGCTATGTCATTATGCCGCTGGCGCTACGCCGTATGCTGCCCGCGCTCGGCAACCAGTGGATTGTCAGCATTAAAGATACCTCACTGTTTATCGTGATTGGCGTGGCTGAGCTCACCCGCCAGGGCCAGGAAATTATTGCCGGGAACTTCCGCGCGCTGGAAATCTGGAGCGCCGTGGCCGTTATCTATCTGTTTATTACGCTGGTGCTGAGCTTTGTTCTGCGTCGCATTGAAAAAAGGATGAAAATCCTGTGATCGAATTTAAAAACGTCTCCAAGCATTTCGGCCAGACTCAGGTGCTGCATAACATCGATCTGACCATAAAGCAGGGCGAAGTGGTGGTGATTATTGGGCCTTCCGGCTCCGGCAAGTCAACCCTGCTGCGCTGCATCAATAAGCTGGAAGAGATAACTGAAGGCGAACTGATTGTCGATGGTCTGAAAGTCAACGACCCGAAGGTGGATGAACGGCTGATCCGTCAGGAAGCAGGCATGGTATTTCAGCAGTTCCATCTCTTTCCGCAGATGAACGCTCTCGATAACGTTGCCTTTGGCCCCATCCGCGTACGCGGCGTCAGTAAGGCAGAAGCGCGGCAGCAGGCACAAGCGCTGCTGGCCAAGGTGGGTCTGGCCGAGCGGGCGCATCATTTTCCTTCTGAGCTATCCGGCGGGCAGCAGCAGCGTGTGGCGATTGCCCGCGCACTGGCGGTCAAGCCTAAAATGATGCTGTTTGATGAACCCACCTCTGCGCTGGACCCGGAACTGCGCCACGAAGTGCTCAAGGTGATGCAGGATCTGGCCGAAGAGGGCATGACCATGGTTATCGTAACCCATGAAGTAGGCTTCGCCAGAAAGGTCGCCTCGCGTCTGATCTTTATCGACAAGGGTCGTATTGCTGAAGACGGTGCGCCCGATGAACTGATTGATAACCCGCCTGGCCCGCGTCTGCGTGAGTTTCTGCAGCACGTTTCCTGATGGCTTATGGGCGGAAGTGCTTTCCGCCCTGCTCCCTCCTTTGTTCTTACGTGCGGCACGCGCGCGCGGATGGCGCTGAACGGTCTATACTTTCCGGTCGACGCTGTTGTTTGCGCCACAAAGGAAGATAAAGATGTTGGCTACTCCCTCTCGCTGGCAATTCATGGGCCGGTGTCTGATGATTATGGTACTCGTTTGCCTGCCCAAATTTTCAAATGCCGTCACGCTGCCTGCCGCTGCCGTTGCGGCCTCCCAAACTCAGTCGTCCGCCAGCGACCAGAAGAGTGAACCCAGCAACGACGAAAAAAAGGCCGCATGGGCCGCGCTGGCCGCCATTTTACAAAATGATAAGTCCCGGCAGGCGCTGATCGACCAGCTTAATCAGGCCTCCGAAAGTCCCTCAACAGCCGCAACCCCCACTCTGACGCCGCCGGAAGAGACTGAAGACAAAACCGTCCTTGAGAGCGTTACCGACGTTAGCCGCCATTTCGGCGGCCAGTTTCTTTATCGCGTGCAGGAGCTGCAGCGCAATATCTCGGAAGCGCCTCATAAGTCTTTCAATAAGAAAACCTTTTTTAATGCCGTCAGCCACTTTGCCATGCTGGCGGCCGCGCTGTTTACCTTCTATGAGGTCACAGGGTGGCTGATGACGCCGCTGTACCGCCGCATGGGAGAGTGGGGAAGGAAGAAAAACAGTGACCGAACCAGCTGGCTACATCTGCCTGCGATGATCGTCGCGGCTTTTGTTATCGATCTGCTGCTGCTGGGTATTGCGCTATTTTTTGGCCAAATACTTAGCGACAGCCTGAACGGCGGCAGCCGCACCATCGCTTATCAGCAGGGGCTTTTCCTTAATGCCTTTGCGCTGATTGAGTTTTTCAAGGCGATCCTCAGACTGATGTTCTGTCCCCGCTACGCGCAGCTTCGCTTCTTTCATCTGCCTGATAACCGCGCGAACTACTGGAACCGACGGCTGAGCTGGCTGAGCGGCGTTATCGGCTATGGCCTGCTGGTGGTGGTGCCTATCGTCTCGAATCAGGTCAATCTACAGGTTGGCGCGCTGGTAAATATGGTGGTGATGGGGCTGATGACCGTCTGGGCGCTCTATCTGATATTTCATAACCGCCGCAATATTCAGCTGGAGCTGCAGCGGCTGGCGGATCGATCCCTGTCGTTCTTTGCGCTGTTTATTCGCGCCTTCGCATTAGTCTGGCACTGGCTGGCAAGCGCATATTTTATCGCGCTCTTTTTGCTTTCCATGTTTAATCCCGGCGACAGCCTGAAGTTTATGATGGCCGCTACCGTCCGATCGCTGGCAATTATCGGTATCGGTGCGCTGGTGTCGGGCATCCTGACCCGCTGGATCTCGAAGAAAATCACCCTCTCGCCCGATCTGCGCCGCAACTATCCTGAGCTGCAAAAGCGGGTTAACGACTGGATTTCGGTGATGCTGAAGCTGGCGCGCATTCTGACCGTGTTTACCGTCAGCCTGATGCTGCTAAGTGCCTGGAATCTTTTCGATTTCTGGCACTGGCTGACCCAGGGGGCAGGCGTGAAGCTGGTCGATATCATCATCCGTATCGTGATGATCCTGTTCTTCTCCGCGGTCGGCTGGACGCTGCTCGCCAGCCTGATTGAGAGTCGGCTCGCTTCCGACTCCCACGGACGACCGATGCCCAGCGCGCGCACCCGCACGCTGCTCACGCTGTTTCGCAATGCGCTGGCGGTGATAATCAGCACCATCACCATCATGATCCTGCTCTCGGAAATTGGTGTGAATATCGCGCCGCTGCTGGCCGGGGCCGGCGCGCTGGGCCTGGCGGTTTCATTCGGTTCGCAGACGCTGGTAAAGGATATTATCACCGGCATCTTCATCCAGTTTGAAAACGGCATGAATACCGGCGATCTGGTCACCATTGGGGCGATCACCGGCACGGTAGAACGGATGTCTATCCGATCTGTGGGCGTACGCCAGGATACCGGGGCCTATCATATTATTCCCTGGTCATCGATCACCACCTTTGCCAACTTCGTACGCGGCATTGGTTCTTTTGTGGCGAACTATGACGTGGACCGCAGCGAGGACAGCGATCGCGTGAATGCCACCCTACAAGCGGCGGTGACGGATTTGATGCAGGATAAGGCGATTCGCGGCATGGTGATTGGTGAACCCGCTTTCGCCGGCCTGGTCGGCCTGACCGATCACGGCTTTACCGTTCGCGTCTCCTTTACCACCCAGCCGCTTAAGCAGTGGACCGTGCGTTTCGCGCTGGACGATAAGGTCAAAAAGCATTTCGATGCGGCGGGTATTAGCGCACCGCATCAGCGGCTCCAGGTGATGCAGAGTGGAACAGAAGTTGACGGGGCCGCCAGCTTCCAGTCACTGCCTGCGCCGGAGTAGCGGTATCCTGTGCTTTAACGACGGCTGATCTGACGTTCGCGATGCGGTGTATCCATAAAGCTCCAGGCAATAAACCGGCTTTGCTTCTGCCCCTGTGCCATATCAATCGTGCGCACAGCAGCGGCACCGACATTTTCCAGCGCCCGCCAGATCTCGGGCAGGTTCTCCTTGCGTGAGACCAGCGAGGTAAACCAGATGCACTGGCGGGAGAAGGTGACGCTTTCATCAATCATCCGGCTGATGAAGGCTTTCTCACCGCCTTCGCACCACAATTCGTCCTGCTGGCCGCCAAAGTTGAGCGGCGCATGTTTGTCCAGGCCCAGATTGCGAACTTTACGCTGGCTGCCCTGCTGTGCCTCTTCGGCAGAAGCATGGAATGGTGGATTACACATCACCGCGTGATACTGCTCATTTTTGTGAATGATGCCGCTAAAAATGGCCTGGGGATCTTTCTGCCGACGCAGGCGAATGCCACGGTTCAGCCCTGGATTAGCGGCAATGATAGCGCTGGCCGCACGCATCGCCTCTTCATTCACTTCACTGCCGGTAAAGCGCCAGCCATATTCGCGGTGGCCGATCAGCGGATAGATGCAGTTTGCACCGCAGCCGATATCCAGCAGGGTCAGATCGCGTGGCACCACGCCTTTGTTATCTTCGGCCAGCAGGTCGGCCAGATAATGCAGGTAGTCGGCGCGGCCTGGGATCGGCGGGCAGAGAAATCCTTCCGGGATCGCCCAGCTTTCGATCTGATAAAAATGGTGTAGCAGCGCCTGGTTCAGCACTCTGACCGCCGCAGGGTTGGCAAAGTCCACCGTCTCATCACCGTACTGATTGACCGACACAAAGGCCGCCAGCGGTGGATGGCTGGCGATCAGCGCGGGGAAGTCATAGCGTCCGCGATGACGGTTACGCGGGTGTAGCTGAGTTTTTACGGCGGTATTTTTCATGGGCGGCTCTCTTATCTCAAGGCGCGTAAGATACCTGCTGGCGTAAAAATCGTAAACCATTCCCGGCTTTTTTCCCGGCGGGAGCAGCTATTATAGTGAGTCATACGTTATCTGAGGAGTTACCATGTCGCGTTCCCGTCACTCTTATCAACCCCGGCTTGGGCACGGTCTGCCACACGATCCGCTGAACGCTATCGTTGGCCCGCGTCCGATTGGCTGGATCAGCTCGCAAAGTGCCGCTGGCGTTCGTAACCTCGCCCCCTACAGTTTTTTTAACTGCTTTAACTACCAGCCACCAATAATTGGGTTTTCCAGTCAGGGCTGGAAGGACAGCGTGGCCAATATTGTCGAAACCGGTGAGTTTGTCTGGAACCTGGCCACCCGCGAGCTGGCGGTGGCAATGAATGAAAGCTCCGCCAGCGTGCCGCCCGGCGAGGATGAGTTCGCGCTGGCTGGCGTGACGCCTATTCCCGGTACTCAGGTCGCGGTGAGTATGGTAGCGGAAAGCCCGGTAAATTTTGAATGTAAACTGACCCAGGTACTTCAGCTGGAGGGCGCAGACGGCGGGAAACTTCAGCAGTGGATGGTGCTGGGCGAGGTGGTTGCCATTCATATAGATAACGACCTGCTGGAAGAGGGGATTTACCAGACGGCTAAAGCCCATCCAGTTCTTCGCGCGGGCGGCCCGAGCGCCTATTACGCCATCAGTGATGATTTGCGTTTTGACCTGGTGCGCCCGGACGCCAGAAAGTAGCGGCCTGATGGATTAACCGTCATGAATTCAGCCACGCTTACCCCAGCTGGCTGGTGGTAGCCGGGAAGCAACTGCTGTATCCTGGTCAGGCACTACAATGTCTGACCGCTTTCAACAACAGGAGTGAACGAGAGTGACAATGCAAAGAATTGCCATCGATATGGATGAAGTTATTGCCGATTTCCACCTTAAAATGCTCAATACCGTCAATGCACATTATTCTCTTTCGCTGACCGCTAGCGAGTTAAACCTCTTCGATCTGCGCCATAAAAACCCCGAGATGCTCAATGAGATGATGGTGCTGGCCAGCGATGCGGATTTCTTTGCCGATCTGAATGTCATCGGCGACAGTCAGCGGGTGATTGCGGAACTGAGCAAGCGTTATGAGATCTTCATTACTACGGCAGCCATGGAAGTTCCCACCTCATTTAACGCCAAGTTCAACTGGCTTAAGCGCCATTTCCCGGCAATCAAGCCGACAAATATTGTGTTCTGCGGCCTCAAAAGCGTTATCAATGCCGATTATATGATCGACGATAATGCTTTCAACTTTGAAAATTTCTGCGGTGAAGGAATATTGTATACCGCCCCGCATAATTTGCAGGTGACTGGCTATCGTCGGGCAGATAGCTGGCAGGATATTGAGAGCATGCTGTTGTAGCCGCGCGGTGCCTGCCGCCATTCTATGCTACTTTACATCAGCCAGATGACAGGATTAACACCCGGGAGGAGAAGACGATATGGCTATCCCCGTTTCGCTCATTGAAGACGCTATCGGCTGGCGCAGGCAGCTGCATGCACAGCCCGAACTGGGCTACCAGGAGATTAAAACCTCCGGCTGGGTGGCTGAACAGCTGCGCGCTACCGGACTTCAGGTGCATACCGGCCTGGGTGGGACAGGCGTGGTCGGTACGCTGGAAAATGGTCCCGGCCCCGCGATTGGCTTTCGTGCCGATATGGATGCGCTGCCGATCACCGAATCGGGCAGCCCGATCTGGCGCTCCACGCAGCCGGGCGTCATGCATGCCTGCGGCCACGATGGACATACTGCGATGCTGGTGGCCGCGGCAAAGCATCTTAGCGCGACGCGGCGCTTTAGCGGCACCCTGCATTTCGTTTTTCAGCCTGCCGAAGAGAATCTTGGCGGCGCGCGTAAAATGGTGGCGGATGGCCTGTTTGAGCTGTTTCCGATGGCGGCTATCTATGGCATGCACAACTGGCCGGGCCTGCCCGTCGGACATATGGCCATAAACAGCGGCGCAATGATGGCATCGCTGGACGCGTTTGAAATTACTCTGCACGGCAAAAGCTGCCATGCCGCTATGCCGGAAAACGGAGCCGATCCGGTGGTCGCAGCTGCCCAGTTAATTCTGGCGCTACAAACCATCCCGGCCAGGCGTCTTTCTCCGCTCGCATCTGCCGTGGTCAGTATTACGCAAATCAACGGTGGTGAGGCGATCAACGTTATTCCGGAGACCGTAGTGCTGCGTGGTACACTACGCTGTCTTCAGGCCGATGTACGGGCAAAAGTCAGGAAGATGATCGAGGCCTTCGTCACCACCTTTACCGTCCCGCTGGGGATAGAGGGGCGGATCGAGTACCTGACGGACTATCCGGTGACCACCAATAACGCGGCGGAGGCGCAGAAGGTGCGTCAGTGTGCGCTATCGCTGCTTCCGGCGGAGAACGTACACTGGGAGGTCAATCCTTCAATGGCGTCAGAGGATTTTGCCTGCATGCTGGAAGCCTGCCCCGGTGCCTATTTCTGGATTGGTGCGGATGGCGCGATACCTTCGCCGCCGCTGCATAACGCGCAGTACGACTTTAACGATGCGATGATCGGCGAAGGCATTGCGCTGTGGAGTACACTGGCTGAGCAGCTCCTGCCGGCAAGCTAGTCAGCATTCAGCTTAATATCCGGCCTGTTCAATCTGTGCAAGCGCACTTTCAATATCTCTTGCCCGCCCGGTTGCCACAAAACAGCAGGCAATCTGCTGACGCAGCGGCTGCGGTATCGCGATTTCGCGCTGCATACAGCGCACGATCCACGCGGCCGTGGTGGCAGCGTCCTTTTCTGCCGGCAGCGCATTGCGTGCTGTCCCACTCTCTTCCTGACGGGGCAGCAGAAGTTCCGGCTCAGTACCGGCAATCAGGCTGATGGCCGGACAGCGCTGCGGATTAGCATATACTTCACCTTCCGTACCGTTAAGCAGCAGCGCCCTGCCCCCGGTGGCATGGAAAAACTTCGCCACCCGGGGAATATACTCCGGGTGAGAAACGCTGGAGAGCCTCAAAGCCGCGTCTTCAGCAAAAGGCGTCAGCAGCTTTGCCAGGGTATGCGCACTGTTACGTACGCCCATCCGCCAGCGCAGGGAGAGCTGTTTTTCCAGCGGCGGGCAAAGCGTGCCGACAGAAATAAACACCAGCTCCCCCCGATGAAGTTTAGCCTGCGCCTGGGCCGCATCCGTCACTGCATCAATGCCCAGCGCCCGGAAAACTGCTTCGCTGGTCACTCGTGTAGGATCGTCGCTTACCCCATGCACCAGTACCGGAAATCCCAGCGCCGAAAGCAGCAGCGCCAGCAGCGGCGTCAGATTTCCCTGCCTGCGCGCGCCGTTGTAGCTGGGGATCACCACGGGCATCGGCCGGTCGACTGGGGGGGTCAGACGCATCACCCGCTCCTGCATCGCCGCATAAAAACCTGGCATCTCTTCTTCGCCCTCACCCTTGATGCGCAGTGCGATAAGCATGCCGCCCAGCTCCAGCTCGGGCACTTCGTCCGCCAGAATGTGTCGATACAGATCGCGCGCGGTAGCAAAATCAATATCGCGGGCATGATTTTTCCCGCGCCCAATCTCTTTAATGATCTGTTTGTAGTCCATACGGTTGCTCTGTTGATTCATTAACGTTTACGCCGCGTGATCGATTTCCTGCCGCTCACCGCCGGGCTGGCCGCAGGTAGCCTCCCCTCAGGCATCGCCGGTTGCTCAATCGGGAACACCGGCAGTGCGCCGAGCAGGCGGGCACCGTAGCTTTTCGTCAGCAGGCGACGATCGTAGATAACAATCTCACCGTAGCAGGTATGACTGCGGATCAGCCTGCCGACTTGTTGAATCAGGTTAAACGAGGCGCTGGGCAGGCTCTGCACTTCAAACGGATAGCGGCGCAGGCTTTTCAACCACTCTCCCTCGGTCAAAATAACCGGACTGTCCACCGGTGGGAAAGCAATTTTGTGAATATGCACCTGAGAAAGCAGATCGCCCTTCAGATCCAACCCCTCGGCAAAGGACTGTAGCCCCACCAGCACGCTGGTCTCGCCCTGCTCAACCCGCTTACGGTGCAGCGCCACCAGAGCCGGGCGCGGCCTGTCCCCCTGTACCAGCATCATCAGCCGCAGCTCGGGCAGATACGCCAGAAACTGCTGCATCGCCCGCCCGCTGGCAAACAGCACCAGCAGTCCTTTATGCTTTGCCTCTTTGACTTGCTGACGGAAGAAGTGCGCCATCTCCGCCAGATGCTCAACCTCGGTGGCCATCATCGGCTCATAGCGCATTTGCGGTATCACCAGCCGGCCCTGCTCAATATGGTTGAAGGGGGAGTCCAGCGCGACGAAGCGGTCGCTCACTTTTTCACTCAGGCCAGACATCTCCTGTAGCCGCTGAAAGCTGTTCAACGAGCGCAGCGTGGCAGACGTCAGCACCACATGAGGAATTTTACGCCACAGCAGCTTTTCCAGCTGCTCGCTAACGCGGATCCCGGCACAGTGGAACGTCAGGTGGGCGCTGCCCTCGCGTATATCGCGCGTCACCCACTTCGACACCGGCGCACCCGACGCCCGCTCCATTGCCGCCAGCCGCCACAGCTTGCTGCTGGCTTCGAACCAGCCCAGCGCTTTATTCATCTGGATCAGCGTACGATGCAGACGAACGACATCGTACTGCCCCGATTTCTCGCTTAAATCGTTCAGCAGCGCCTCTGCCAGCCCGCGCAGGCCGTCGCTAAGCTTAAACAGCCGCGCGCACAGGGTGAGGATCTCTTCGGGTAGCAGACCCATTTCAAAGCGGTACTCCCCCTCCTGATTACCCGGCGGCAGAAACTGCGCCAGCAAATGTGATAGCTGCTGGAGCTGTTCACGCACTTCTTCACAGTGGGCTTTAAGCCGCTCCGGATTGCTCAGCGCGGGCGGCCTTTTCGGACGGAACTGCGCCATGCACTGCTCAACCAGACGGCAAAAAAGATCGAGCTGGAGCGTGGTCCAGCCGGGGGTGATATCACCGCTCATTTCCAGCGCATCGCGGGCGACATCCGGCAGATGGTGTCCTTCATCCAGCACCAGCAGCAGATTTTTGGGCGGCGGGAGCACCGATTCCGTTTCCAGTGCCGCCATCACCAGCGCGTGATTCGCTACCACCACGTCTGCCTGCTCGATTTCGCGGCGGGCAACGTAAAAGGGGCACTCGCGATACCAGTGGCAGTTACTGCCCAGACAGTTGGCCTTATCGGTGCTCAAACGCTGCCAAAGCGACTCTTCGATGGTGTCGTCGCAGTGGTCGCGCAGACCATCCCACTGATGGCGGTTACGCTTCTGTTCCAGCCCGGTGCAGAACGCCCGCTCCTCCTTGCTGGCGGTCATATCGTCATCAAGAAACAGCAGCAGATCGCCCTGCTTCTCTTCGTCAGTGGCCAGGGCAGAGAGGTTGCGCGGGCAGACATAGCGTCGACGGCCAAAGGCCGCGGTGAAACGCAGGTCGGGGATGATTTTTTTCAGCAGGGGCAGATCCTTGCTGAATATCTGATCCTGAAGGGCGACGTTGGCCGTACTGACCACCAGCGGCTTTTCCTCCGCCCGACTGACCGCAATGCCGGGGATCAGGTAGGAGAGCGTTTTACCGACGCCGGTTGGCGCTTCAATGGCCAGATGACGGCCATCGTCACCCGCCAGCGTTTTCGCCACTTCAGCAATCATCTGCCGCTGGGGAGCGCGGGAGATGAAATCAGGTATTTGCTGCTGGAGGGCCTTGTACCACTCCGCGATTTGCGCTTTTAACGCGACTGTTAGCGCCATGACAACCACATGTATTCAAAATGGCCTGTATTTTTACACAGTATTGAGTCGGCGTCAGCCTTCCTCTTTAATCAATCGCCCGATCTCCGACGTCACTTCAACGTTGACTGAGGCGACCTTGCCAGAAGCGGGCATTAACCTCACGAATCCTCCGTAAGCGCTCTTTAACCTCCCGCAGACGTATCGTTAATCACTTTATCCACCCCCATCCGGCCAGTAAAAGGCAGACGCAGCGCGGGCGACTTAACGTCAAGGCCAAAACTGAGGCCGGAAATATTCAATTCAATCCCCTCCTCCGCACCCAGCGTCAGGCCTAAAATCCCCAGCAGAGAGATCTGCACGCCCCTGCCCGACGGCGGCAGGCCAATCAGATTACGCAGCGGGCGGTAATCTTTCCCTATAGCATTCGCGGGCAGATCCAGCCTCAGCGCAGGCACGTTCCTGCCGATATGCGCCAGGAACGTGTTGCTGTTAGGGCCAGGCCATACGCGGTAAGTGTGCGACCAGGGGTAGCTTTTGATAGCGGCCTCAATATGGGGGATCATCGCCTCCGCCTCACTGCCGCGATGGTCTACCAGCAGACGAGGGGTAGCGCCAAACCAGTAGCCGTCGGGAAGCGCGTAGTTATGGCGAACCACATTGCTGCTGCCCCAGCTAACCACTTCGTAGCGGCTGTACACCGTTTCCCCTGCTTTTTTGAAGATAATCCAGGGATGAACCGCCACCAGGCCCCGCCAGCCAAAGGTCGGCGCGGTATAAACCTGCACGATCGCCCTGTTGCGAAATGCGACTGCGTCCGGGGCAATCCCGGCAGAATCACGACGGGCGGTGGACCAGCTTTGCCCGCTCAGCGTCACGCCGCTGTGGCTCGCACTGAGATAACTTTGCGCAAACGACAGCAACAGCAGGCAGATAAAACCAATAATAAATATCTTCAAATAGAGCATGTGACTGGACCGGGGAAGCAAAAAGGGAGGGACTTACAGAGTAGATGGTTTCGGCTGCGCTGCCAATACCTGAAAAGTGGCTGCCGGAGCAGCCACCTGGGCTAAAAATCAGAAGCGATAGCCGAGGCCTATATTGAACCCATTGATTGAAAGATGATTTCCCGCATCGTCCAGATTAGATCCTTCGTAGCCGATATCAATCGCCAGAGAGTCAAGCGGGTTAATCTGTATACCCAGGCCGTACATAAAAGAGGCTTTATTATTTCCTGACGTCTCCTGATATCGGAGACTTGAATTCTGCCACATTTTTTCAATATGAGATTTATTGTAGTTAACCCCAAGCAGGCCATACAGGCTAATATATTGATTGAACCGGTATGCTGGACCGACCGCAAGAGAGTAGTACTTTAAATCTGCACTCCTTGATACGGTATTAAATGCATTCGAAAAATGATAGTCCTCTTTCCCATTCATATAGGTAAACGAGCTTATTATCCCCAGTGCACTATCATATTCGTAACGGTATTTAGCATTTACCCCGCGAATATTTTTGAAGTCCTGGACTTTGCTCTGCGCGTAGCCCAGTGACAGAGTGTGCTGTTCAGCATGAGTGGGTGCTGCGCCAGATAACGCAGCCAAAACAAACAGAGAGGTATATAACTTTTTCACTTTAAATAGTCCCTTATATAAAATATAAAAATCTAATCGGTAACACTATCCTGTAATTCATTCATAGCAGTAACAGGGTACAAGCGTATTGACACAGAATTTTCCTGCCTGCCAACCAGAATGCATTTTCAGAAAGTGCTTTACTACAATGGGCAAATGAAATTCCCTTTACCCAATACTGGGGCTTAAGGAAGCAGCCTTGCTTACCTTAGGTTAATCTCAAGTCTTTACACCCGACACGGTATGTTAGCTGAAGCAGGGTTGAACTTTTTGAGCACAGCCAGCCATCAATACTTCCTTAAAACGTACTTAAATTTGCCCTGTAAACCTCTCTGAGGGAAAAGAGTGCACTTCATATTATTACCTTGCTTATTAATGGAGGTTGCAATCTTTCAAACTTTGATGTTTTTAAATGCGAGCGTTAACATGAGGATATTATCATTAATCGCCCATTTTACAAACTATTTTCTGCGTTTCCAACTCAGGCTTACTGGCTCATAAAACAGTATCAAGGAGACAAGCTTCCGTCATTTTATTGTCACAGCATTGCAGAGCGCATATCCATTACCTGTATGCTGCCGCGGTGAAATACTTACTGGCATCTTATTATTACGCGTTAGCGTTACATAAACTCGTCACTTCTGCTTATTAATGCTACTTTAATCGAATTCACCAATTTGAAACCTGAAGCGTTCAATAACCCGATACCCTGGTGATATTAGCTTGTCTTTATCCGGTTAGATTTCACCAGGCCATCACTGTCAAGGGGGATTTGAAGCATGGTAGCTTTAGAATTCACCGTCCCCGGCAGACCTTCAATAAATCTACCGACATTGGGTATCCAGCCATACCAGCTTCTGCCTGAATCAGCATAGAAATAAACCATTATCGGGTTGCGGTCATCGTCAAATGAATAGCTATTTGGTTTACCATATTCAGACTCGATATCCTTCCGGGTGCTTTTACCTACAGAAATAAATGAGTTGAGCTCAGAAAGTTCCTTTTTTTACGTAACTCAAGCCATTAATGTTAGTCTGATTATTGGCCAGCTAATCTTTCGGCTTATATCCTCGGTGAGTCGCCTTTATGACGCAACCCAAATTTTTAATGATTTCATTCACTACTGACTTTCATCAGCCAATATTAAGCGGATAGCTCCTGCAGCTCTTTCCTTAGGTAACATCAATATGTTATTCCAGACATCCTGAATCAGTTCGCAGGCAATTTTTTCTTTTCCTAAGCCTTTACGTGGATCGCTCATTATGAAGAAATCCTGTCCGTACCGGGGTATTAACTTCTGTGCTATTGACTGTATGGTTTTCTGTGCATTTTCCCTTTCAGAATCAGTAACTCTATGTTTGTCCGGACCGTACGCTGAGCGCATCATTGCAGCGTCAACATTGATCCTTTTGATTAACATTTCTCTGGGTAGGATTTTGGCAGCGTTGATTCCTCCTTTTATTTCCGGGAAAAGGAAGCGAAAGCAAACGTCATCGCTTATTTTTTGCACTGCCGCGATCTGCTCCATATTTACCTGCATCACAGCTACCGCCTGAGTATCTGGCGCAAACTGTAAGCGATTTCTTTGTATAGCCAGAATTTGAGGTTGGATAGCATCAATAAATTGCTGTTCACTTTTCCCTTCTTCCCTCATTGCCAGCATTTGGGCGCGAATACGCGCAAAAAGCTGAGGATCCTGTTCCTTTAGCACATTATAAGTGGGCATATTTTCAATTACAGCGTCAACTTTATCTGCAAAACTCTCAGCCGATGAATTTCTCAGATAATAATTGTCGGCAATATTCCACAGCGCTATCCCTGCAAGGGTGAGCACCACCGCACCACATCGTCCTGTCCAGTTCTTTTTACATATCAGGCCAGCTCGTTAGCGGCACAGCTCACATACGCCTGGCGCTGCTTCGCATGGTACATGTCGAAGGTATCGACGTGGAACGCGCCGGTTGACTCGTCCAGCACCTGCACGTTGACCTTCATCACCTCTGAGAGCGTGTTTTTCTGCCAGCCGCGTACCCGCCACGCGCGCGGGCCGGAACGAAGCAACAGCTCCCCGGCTGGCGTGGTTTCGCAGGCGATGGCGGCGGTTGCAGCAGGCTGCTAACGACACGCTGTGCTTTAACTCATCCAGTTCTCTCTGTGGGATGCGGGGCATATCAAGTTCCTTCTAAAAACCGTCAAGATTCATATTGGAGTCTTTTTATGGTTCCTTATATGATACATCAAGTCAAGCGATAAAAAAGGGAGGGTTATAGTGATGGCAGTAACCACAACTCTGGTGTTTCCTATGAGCTTTCCTGACCGCCTGACAGCACTTCGTAAAGAGCTGGGT
>NZ_JBLREF010000022.1:0-10706 GCF_047918655.1 Erwinia sp. PPS120
GGAAGCAGGCGGCGAGCTGCGCATAATACCCGCACATTATGTTGAACGGACGAACGGCCAGCAACACACGACCAGAGAACACCACCGCTTAACGCTGGCCGGGCGGCCGTTTACCCCCGCGCACTCCGCTCCTGATGAAGGCAGATCGCCGCACGGACGCGGCGCTCTGCCGCACAGCGAACAACTCAGCTCACAGAGGGCTTACGGGCTGTCCGGTGGCTCTGGCGCTGCGTCCGGCTCCGGATTCTCCCGCTGCTCTGCCGGATGCGTACTGGCATGCACCGCCTGCAACGCCCGGATACTCACCTGCGTGTAGATTGGGGTTGATTCAACGCTCCGGTGGCCCAGCATCGCCTGTATCCATCTCAGGTCTCCGCCGTTCTCCAGCATCTGCGTTGCCATCGCGTGGCGGAACAGGTGGCAGCTGCCTTTGTCGATACCCGCCGCTCTCAGATACGGCACCACGGCCAGGGTGATACCGCTGGCCGTCAGGCCCGCCACGCCATCCATTGCCAGGAACAGCGCCTTACAGTCGGGAGCAGTGAGTACCTCCGGGCGTACCTGGCTGATATAGCGCTCCAGCCACCACAGCGCCCGCTCGCCCACCTGTATCACTCTGTCCTGCTTTCCCTTGCCCTGCACGATGGTCAGTATGCGCCGGCTGAAGTCCGCGCTGTATATCTCCAGTTTCTCCACCTCACCCCGCCGGATACCCGTTGACCACAGCAGCTCCAGCAGCGCCCGGTCACGGATACCCTGAAGCTTGGTCAGGTTGCACAGGTTCACGATGTCTTCAGCCTGCTCCACGCTCAGTATCGTCCGGGGCAGACGTTTCTCCAGCCGGGGCAGACGTTTCTCCAGCCGGGGCAGCTCCAGGTCGGCGGCGGGATTCGCCAGTATCAGCCCCTGTTTTGCCATCCAGGAGAACCACACCTGAAGTGGCTGTAGGGCGGTGCGCTGGGTGCGGCTGGAGAGCGGCTCCCCGTTGCTCTTGCGGTAGTGATACAGATGCCGCTGATAACTCTCCAGCACCGGCCTTGTTATCTCGCCTGCCAGATACAGCCCGCCCTCAGCCGACCACAGGATAAAACGGTAGCTGTGATACGTCTGTACCTTCAGCGTCGTCTCTGACCAGTAACGCTCCCGCCGCCACTTCACGAACCGCAGCAACAGGGCATGCAGGCTCTTCGGATGGGAGGCCGGGCCGACCGGCTGACGGTACACGTCATCGACGGTTAACAGGCGGTTACTGCGCGGGTTGCGGTTGGCCATGATGGCACTCCGTTGTCAGGGCGGGCGGCTAAGAAGAGGATTCAGATAACGAAGGCGAAGGCGGTAGCGGTGTTTTCTTTTTCTTTCGGATTACTGCATTTTTATCAGTCCCGACCGCTTCAGCCGATAAGCCTTCTGCTGTCTGGCCTGAAGCGGCTTTTTCACTATCCGACCAGTGACCGACCGAACCCCGACCAGGGGTCGACTGAGGTTTGCTTCTGTCCGACCGGTCAGCTTCAGACCCCGACCGGGACGCACTGCCTTTGTTACAGGTCGCTGGCGTTCCGGCTTCAGCCACCTCCAGCAGGCCGCACAGATGCGCCTCTTCACCGTCGCCGCCGTCCCACAGCAGCGCATATTCATACGTCAGCCCGCGCCGGAACAGTACCAGGTATTCCATTTCCAGCAGCCGCGCCAGATGGATTTTAAGCTGGGTGTCGCCCCATCCCAGCGAAGCGCGCACGTCCCGCCGGGTGAAGTGCAGTTCGTCCGGCTTCACCGCCTGTTTTCCGGCCCATACCTTCACCTGCTCCTTTAGAGGTGTTTTGCCGATCCTTTGATGATCATATGATCGGCCATGGTACGCCGCCCGTAGAGCTGCAACACCCGGCCACGGCTTTGCGGATCGTAACTCTCTGACCAGCCGGTAACCGGCACGATCAGGCAGCCCCGGAAGTGATCCTGACGGTTGGATTCACGTATCACGCCAAGCCCCTTCAGGCGCGTGCGTAACGCTTTGCCTTCCTTGCAATACGGCGACGGCAGCGCACCCGACACGCCGTGCGCACCCGCGAAGCCCAGCTTAAAGTGGCTGACCAGTTCAGGATGGTTCAGACCACGTTTCTCCAGCCTGGCCAGCGCATCAGGCGACTGAAGCAGGTTCTGGTGATAGAAGTCGGTGACCTGACGCAGCAGCGCCTGGCCATCATCATCCAGATCGGTCAGGGTCTGACGGGCAGGCGGCGAAGAAGGGGCGGGAACGGCGGTGGCTGAAGAAGGCGCAGAGGAAGGCAGTGAAGGAGAAGATCCGGCCAGCTCCCGCAGGCGTAACAGAGTCTGCGGATAAGTCAGCCGTTCGGTATGCAGCAGCCAGTCCAGCACCGAACCGGCGGCATTGCAACCGAAGCAGTGATACAGGTTTTTGGCCGGGCTGATGACGCATGACGGGGTTTTCTCGCGGTGGAACGGGCAGAGGGTGACGAAGTCTTTTCCCTGCCTGACCAGCTTCCGGCCCTGCGACTGCGCCATCTCCGCCAGTGACACATCGCGCTTCAGCTGCTCCAGCTCTTCCGGGATCATGCGTCCGTTGCCCATTCCTGCCTCCTGTAAAAACCCGTCAAGCCACTTTACATGTATTATATTAGTACCTACAATGTAACTATTGTCTAGTGAGCTTAACGGGAGGATTTACCATCATGGGAACTTTTTCATCATGGTTTTCTGATATGAGTTTTTCTACCCGACTTATCCAGCTACGCAAGCAACGGGGTCTGACCCAACAGGGGCTTGCCGATGCGGCTAATATTCACGTTCAGCAGGTCAAGCGCTATGAAGCGGGAACTTCTGAACCTTCAACTGAGGCGTTGCGTAAGCTCGCCAGAACATTTTCAGTTTCTACTGACTGGTTACTTTTTGAAGAGGGAGAACGAGGCCCGGACAGCGAGTTTTCGTTTTTATTTGAAGCCATCACCGAACTGCCAGAAGAAGAGCGAAGTATTATCAGGGAGATGCTGGAAGGGATGGTTATGAAGTATCAGACACGTAAGTGGCTGAGAAGTTAAGCGCAGATTTCAAATAGCGTGGTGAAGACGGGTAGCCCCCCGCCATCACCACTGACCACAACCAACTATCAAGGAGTTGATTATGGCTGAGACACATCATAAGCCAGAGACGGGTACGCACACAACCCGCTGTTATACCGTGGGTTATGTCAGTGACGCGAAGTATCAGCCAGTTCCGGCCATTACGCTGAAGGGCCACTGGCTGGAAGAGACGGGATTTGCGACGGGGACGCCGCTGGAAGTGAAGGTGCTGCCGGGTTGTCTGATACTGACAGCGAAGGAGTCGCAGCCGGAACCGCCCGCAGAGCCGGAGGTGGTGACCACGCTGAAGCAGGTCTGTAAGAAGCTCTCCGACCGTAAACAGCGGGAACTGATGGACGTGATTCAGGTTATGGCGAAGCCGCAGAGGCGAACTGCTGGCTGACCGGGGAGCAGGTAAAAAAAATCCCAGCCGTTGAGGGCTGGGATTCTTAGTTTATTAAGATGAAGTCTTCCGGTCTTTTCTTTCCTTTAACCAGATTTTTATCCAGATCCCGACACCCAGAATAAGGCCACCGACATATCCAGACTTGAAGAAAGATGCAAAAACATCACTCCAACTAAACGGGAAAAAACCTTGCTTAAAATAAATAATTGAGGATGCAAGAAGTTCAGATACAACATTTGCAATTAAAAACAAAATCAGGCAACTCAATATCAGTTTGATTAATATAAAAAGGTTATTTTTTAACATTAGCATTATCCTTTTTATCGAGATCATCTTTTACGGCATTGCCTGTTTGTTCGCTGATGTAGCCACCGAGAATCGCACCTTTTAAATCAGAGATGGCATCTTTTCCTAGTTTTGAGGTAGCCCCTTTTATTATTTCACCACCGATACCACCGACAACAGTACCCGCAGCAGCTCCAGCCATAGAGTTAACCGGGTTTTCTCCTTTAAACCCACTTCCAATTGCAGCACCACCCATATTGATAGGTGCTGAGGCTATGATACCTTTACCCGTTGTGGCTGCTGCTGTCACGCCGGCCATAATGGCATCTACATAGCTGAACGGATCATTTCCACTGAGCTGCACACCGGTATTAACTCCCACGCCAATAGCTGCATTAAGCGCCATTCCTTCTTTTATCGTGGTGCCTAACACGCTGCTACCAAATATCAGCGCAGAGTCCCCGATACTGGCATTCGATTTATGATAGCCCCAGGTATTCATTATTTTCTGAGCGCTGGCCATTGCCTCTGAGTCAGGATTCCGTTTGATATAATCCTGGCCTGAGAGCAGTCCTTTAACCAGCTCCTGCGATACAGCTGTGCCGTATTCCTTCTCCATCTCAGAAGCATACACCCGCAGATAACCCGCCAGCTCGGCCCGCTCTGTGCTGTTCATTTGCGACGGGTCGCGGGTGAACTTATCCACCAGGGCATCGCTGCGTTTATCAGCATTTTCCAGCTTAATCAGCTCATTCGCCGCCGCCAGCGATTTGTCACCCTGTTTGATTTTCTCCACGGCTTTGTCGAGTTTGTCGGAAGAGGTTGCACCAAGGAGGTTGTTGGTCACGGTGGTTTTTCCGGCCTGTGCTGCTGCCACAACATCAGCCGTGCCGTCTCCGGCCAGCCCGCCAGCCAGGCCCGCCGCCAGCGTCGCCAGTGCACTGACCGTCTGTTTCTCGGTCTCAGACAGTTCACTGACCGCTTTTCCATAGGCATTCATGGCTATCATTCCGGCCATTTCAGCCGTGGCCGCGCCTGCCGCACCAACCAGTGCACTGTTACCCTGAGCCGCTGCCAGTGCCGCGTTGACAGCAGCATGGGCGAGAACTTTTCCTGCATCATCCAGCCCGCTGCTGCCGATAACGTTGGCAATATAAGGCGCTGAACCTCCGGCTATCGCTTTCGCCAGGTCACCACCCGCCAGTCCCTGCACCGCAGCTGTCGCCGCCTGTATAGCCCGCTGAACCTTGCCGCCGGTGCCAAAATCGCTGTCATTAAACGCCTGATTGTAGAAGTTGGAGTAGACCTGGTCGTTGATATCTTTGTCCGTTGGCGTTTTGCCCGGATTGGCCTTCGTCCACTGGTCTTTGGCTGCCTGGCAATCTGCATCGCTGGCCGTAGCCATCTTCTCATTAGCGGCTTTCGTCGCTTCTATCTGGCCCTGCGTCCGTGCAATATCCCCGACCTGACTCCCTATCTCCCCTATCAGCTGGATGGGGATTGTTGCTAATTTCACTCAGTATCTGAAGGTGGCCTTTTGCGATCATTAAATTTATCTATCAGATTAAATACTATTGTGGCCAGTGTAATCGCAGAGCCTGCTATACACCCAAACACAAAAACCCTTTCTACATGGTAGGCAGAGGAAAAAAAGTATCCCTTTGTTAGATAAATAAACAATGCCCCTCCACCTATAAGGAGAAACCCCAGAACAATGCAAAAGATACATGAATATATAAACAGCTTAATATAGGCAATCATTCTCCTCTCTCCTTGTATTTTTCGGAAGAAGGTTGTGGGCTATTTACTGCATCTTTTACATATCCACCCAAAATTTCACTACCAAAGGAACCTGTCGCGTCAAATATAAATCCAGGTACTTCTTTACCAGTTAATGAATTTACAATGCCTGGTGCATATGCCCCAAACAGTCCACCGGCCCATGCTCCAGCCGCCGCCCCTCCAATAGATCCAGTATCCGGTCCATCGGTGAAAAATGCGCTGCCAGCCGCTATTCCGACGTTTTGTCCGATAGTCCTTCCCGGTGCCAGCATACCTGCTATGCCTGAACTGGCACTACTTTTCCAGTCCCAGCTTTTGTTCTCATTACCAGGCTTGCTCAGGTCAAACCACTGATAAGTCCCGTTCGCGATTTCCGCTATCGTGGCACCTGCCACGGCTTTTCCGATGCTTGCTGCCGGACCTAAATAAGCCGCTCCCGCAATCAGCACGCCATCCTTATAACCATCAACAATGACTTTGGTGATATTTGCGCCTTCCGGCGATACGGTCACCGCCCCGGAAGCCTACTCTGCCTCCGCCGTCCGCTGCCGTTCATCCTGCTGCTGCTCCAGACATAACAGCAGGCGACCGCACTCGCGCTTTATCACCGCGAGTTCACAGGCCAGCTCGGTCGCCGCCGTGCTCACGTAAGCCTGACGCTGCTTCGCGTGGTACATATCCAGCTGGTCGACGTGGAACGCGCCGGTACTTTCATCCAGCACCTGGACGTTGACCTTCATCACTTCCGCCAGGGTGTTTTTCTGCCAGCCGCGCACCCGCCACACGCGCGGCCCGGACTTAAGCAGCAGCTCGCCGGATGGCGTGGTTTCGCAGGCGATTGCAGCAGGCTGAAGAGTGAGCTGTGAGGCCGGTCGGGCGGCTAAGGAAGGGATGTTTTCATTGCTGCCGGTCACAGTTACAGATGTAACAACAGGGTCGCGTTGCATCAGAGAGACCGCGCTACCGGAGAGAGCCGCAGCTGCCATCCTGACCGACTGTTCCAGCGCCAGAGCCAGCGCCGCTTCAGGATTGCCGCTTTTCACCGCATAAGCGTTGGTGTCCAGCCCCTGCGGGAAGCGCACCCGCCAGGCTTCGATCCCCGCGCCAGCAAGCTGACCGGCCACCGCTTCAGCTCCCCGATCCCCGGCCTCGTCGCGGTCATAGGCGATGTACACCCGCTTCACACCGTGATACTGCAACGCCGCCAGATGGGACGTGGTGAAGCCGTTCACCCCGTAAGCGGCGATCACGTTGCGGTAACCGGCGCACCAGAAGGTCATGGCATCGATCAGCGCTTCGCACAGGATCACTTCTGAAGAGGCTTTCAGCGCCGCTTCGTTCCATACCCCGGCCAGTGCTGAAGGTAAGTAAAGATGCTTAGCCGATCCTTTGATGACCATGTGATCGGCAATGGTGCGCCGCCCGTAGAGCTGCAACACCCGGCCACGCGAGGCCGGATCGTAACTCTCAGACCAGCCCGTCACCGGCACGATCAGGCAGCCCCGGAAGTGATCCTGACGGTTAGATTCACGTATCACGCCCAGCGCTTTCAGGCGCGTGCGTAACGCTTTGCCTTCCTTGCAGTAGGGCGACGGCAGCGCCCCCGCCACACCGTGCGCACCCGCGAAGCCCAGCTTAAAGTGGCTGACCAGCCCGGGATGATTCAGGCCGCGTTTCTCCAGCCAGGCCAGTGCATCCGGGCTGTTCAGCAGGTTCTGGTGATAGAAGTTCACCACCTGGTTAAGCAGCGCCTGGCCGTCATCATCAAGGTCGGTGAGGGTCTGACGGGCAGGCGGCGAAGAAGGTGCGGGAACGGCGGCGGCTGGAGAAGACCCTGAACCCGCGAACTCACGCAGCCGCAGCACCGCCTTTGGCAGGGAGAAGCCCTCGGCCTTCATCATCCAGTCCACCACGGATCCCGCCGCACCACAGCCGAAGCAGTGATAGAGGTTTTTCTCCGGCGAGATAACGCAGGACGGGGTTTTCTCCTGGTGGAACGGACACAGCAGCACGAAGTCGCGCCCCTGCTTACGCAGCTTATGGCCCTGCGATTCAGCAACGGCCGCTAACGACACGGTGCGCTTTAGCTCGTCCAGTTCCTTCTGCGGGATGCGGGGCATATCACGGTCCTCTAAAAACGCGTCAAGACTCTGTTGTGCGCTATTTTAGTATCCGATATGCTACCTATGTCAAGCACACTTTATACGGAGGTTAAGATGACGGGATTGTTCTCTCACTGGTTGATGTCCATGAGCATTTCCACACGTTTAGCCGCTATCCGTAAGAGTAAAGGGCTGACCCAGCAGGCGCTGGCCGATGCTATCGGCCTGCACGTTACGCAGATTAAGCGTTATGAGGCTGGCACATCCCAGCCTTCTCTTGAAGCGATTAAGAAGATTGCACAGACCTTACGCGTTACCACTGACTCGCTGATTTTTGAAGACGGGGAACTGGCACCAGATGCCGATCTGGCGTTGCAGTTCCAGGCGATATCCGGCATGGCACCGGAACAACAGCAGGTTATCAAGCAGCTGCTGGAAGGGATGATTATCAAGTACGAAGCGGAACGATGGTCATCAAAGATGAAGGGATAACCGATAATTAGCGCGGTGATAACGGGAGGCAACCCGTTAACACCGCTGACCACAACTAACTGATTGGGAGTTAATTATGGCTGAACATGATACTAAGCCAGAAGCTGTCACAACTGAAGCGCCGGAACTAAAAAACCGGCGTTATACCGTGGGTTATATCCGGGATTCGAAGCATTTCCGGCCTTCGGCCAGTATTACGCTTAAAGGTGGCTGGCTGGAAGTGGCGGGATTTGCAACCGGGACGCCGGTTAACGTGCGGGTAATGAGTGGTTGTCTGGTGCTGACGGCGGAAGTACCGCCACCGGAGCCGGAGGTGATACAGACCCTGCGCCAGCTCTGCCCGAAGCTCTCAGCCCGTAAACAGCGGGAACTGATGGACGTGATTCAGGTCATGGCGAAGCCGCAGAAGCGGAGCGCTGGCTAACCAGATGACAGGAAAAATAATCCCAGCCGCATGGGCTGGGATTTCAGGGTTACTTGGACAAACTTTTTTTATCTTTTCGCTCTTGTAGTCGAGCTTTTATCCAGAGACCAACGCCAAGAGTTACGCCGATAACTAAACCTTTTTTAAGCGAGAGTAGGGTAGTTTCCTTCCAGTCAAATAACAAAGAACCGACTTTAAAATAAATCATCACTGAACCAATAAAGTTCGCTACAAAGCAAATACAAAAAAACACAAAAGAACAACGATAAATAAGAGTTACGAGTTCACATGTTTTATTTTTTTGCATCTTTTTGTTCCACTTTATCAAGAGTATCTTTTGTAATACCACCGACTATTTCACTTGCTGCTGAGCCATCAACAGCACCAATTACCTCAGCGGTGCCTTCTTTAGCTGCTGTAAATAATCCACCAGTAATGTACTTATCCGCTTTACTCCCTGCGACAGAGCCTATTCCTGCGCCAATAACCGAATTTACTGGGTTTTCTCCCTTAATCCCGCTACCAACCGCAGCTCCCCCCATGTTGATTACGGCTGAAGTCCCTATACCTTTACCCGTTGTAGCAGCCGAAGTTATCCCAGCCATAATCATATCGACATAACTGAACGGTTCTTTTCCGGCCAGTTGAGATACTGTATTAACGGTGGTTCCTATTGCAGCATTGATCGCAATAGTTTCTTTTATCGTGCTGCCAAGTACCGACCCACTAAAGGTTAAGGGTAAATCACCGATACTGGCATTCGATTTGTGATAACCCCAGGTATTCATGATGGTCTGCGCTTTCGACATCGCCTCTGAGTCAGGCGCACGTTTTATATAGTCCTGACCGGAGAGCAGCCCTTTCACCAGTTCCTGTGATACTGCCGGACCGTACTCCTTCTCCATCTCAGACGCATAAACGCGCAGATATCCCGCCAGTTCCGCCCGCTCGGTGCTGTTCATCTGCGACGGGTCTTTGGTGAATTTCGAGACCAGTGCATCACTGCGTTTATCGGCATTTTCCAGCTTTATCAGCTCATTTGCCGCCGCCAGTGACTTATCACCCTGTTTTATTTTCTCTACGGCTTTATCGAGTTTTTCCGAAGAGGTCGCGCCCAGGAAGTTATTCTCAACAACAACTTTATCCGGCACGCAGTCTGGCGACGAACCACCTTTTTCCCTGTGCTTTCCGTCAGTTACAGCCGCTTTTTCCTGCTGCATTTTGATGCCCGGAGATTTTTGCCCCGACGCACCTTTTTCCCCTGAACACGCTACCGCCCCGCCGTGGCTTAACGCCTGCACACGCGCATTTTAACACCCCTGTCCCGCCTGTCATTACCGGTTTTTACATCGCGGCGGGAGCCGGTTCACAGCTTGCTGTGGGCCGGGAACCGCCTGCCGGGCGCGGGCTGGCGAGGCCCGCAGGGAGCACCGCAGCCTGACCGGGCTTCATTTTTGCATGACCACTACACAGCTTCCCTGCTTAGCCGCCGTGGCACTGAAGGTTGAGGGAACACCAGCTTTGCGTGACCGCGCAGAACCGGGGCGGGTAGCGGAAGCTGGCTGGGGCGGGAACGAGTGACGCGCTGCCTTACCGCGCGGCATGAGCCGACGCAGACAGACGCAGCCGGGCGGGCATTAACTTCCTTAAGCGGAGGCCGCAGGCCGACCACCCTTGTTGTTGTTTGCTGAAGACGGGGAAGGTGCTGAAGTAAGGTCTGACAGACAGCACCGGCGCTGAACCGCCAGGGATGGCGGCACACCCGGTGCCCGACGCGGGGCGCACGACATAATGCATATTATGCGCATACGAGCGCTTTGCCCTGTGTTAAGCCTGGCTGACTACCTGAACGCGAGAGTGCGCATAATATCGGGCATTATGTTGAACGGACGAACGGCCAGCTGCCTGACCGCCAGAGAGCGCCGCCGCTCAGCGCTGGCCGGACGACCGTTTACCCCGCGCACACGGAACGCGATGAAGGCAGATCGCCGCAGGGACGCGGCGATCTGCCGTGCACGTAATAACCCAACTCACAGGGAACCGGCTAACTCAGCGAGCTGTCCGGCGGCTCTGCTGCTGCATCCTGCTCTGAGGTTTCCGGCTCACGCTGCTCTGCCGGATGCTGTCTCTTATACACATCT
>NZ_JBLREF010000023.1:0-90073 GCF_047918655.1 Erwinia sp. PPS120
GAGCCCGTCATCACCCACCACTTCGGGTCGTTAGCTCAGTTGGTAGAGCAGTTGACTTTTAATCAATTGGTCGCAGGTTCGAATCCTGCACGACCCACCAATGTCAAAAGGCGCCCTAAAGGCGCCTTTTTGCTTTTCTGCATGTGCTCAGTATTTGCCCCTGCGGCATCATTACTTTCACTGACAGTCAGAGAGATAAACCCATGGCTTGCCGTACGGCGCAGAGTTAATATCCGGCGGCATAGCCACCGAGTAGAAGTTCTGCCTGTAAATTTTCTCTTTATATGAAACCTCTTCGCCATAAACACTGTAGATTTTTTTACTCTCCCACTCAGTGTAGCCCGGACAGTTACCTGAAGGATTGGGAACGGGATCGGGAGAAGTGGTATAAAAGTTTGCAACCGTTTCGCGGCGTTCATTTAGCCGACGGGCATTATCCTCATATTTGGCACTCCCCATGGGAACACCATTGTAGGTGATGCGCGGATTAGAAAAATAATTCAGGCGCGTACAGTTCCCGGTCTGACAATTATAGGACATAATAGTACGCCACTTAGCCTTATTCGCTTCCCCTTCATATTTAAATCCATGCCGGTAACAGGGCTCACGCGTTGGCGCTCCCCCGCTTTGATACAGATCGTGGCTGGCCCCTATGTTGTGCCCCATTTCATGAGCAAAAGTATAGGTGCCCGTCAGAGACGAATATCGGATAACCGACGCAGCATTTGCCCTGGTGGCATCTATCGTTCCATTCCCTACACCCGAGGTATCTTTCACCACCATCATTACCAGATCGGCACCGGTTTTATCCCTGAAGGCATCAATCTCTTTACTCAGCGCGGAACCCGAGCTGACCAGCATTTGCGTGCGCATACTGGAATAACTCCCCGTTTCATCATATGTCGCATCCAATATGCCCGCGTTTTCAAAGGTTATTTTAACATCACTGTTTTTCGCGCCCTGATTCGCCTCTGTAAAGGCGACCGATGCGATAGTGTCGATGTCCAGTGAAGCCATGACAGCTCGGGACTGATTGGTCGTCACTAATGCCACTCTGATCGTACTTTGCTCTTTAACCGGATCAATAAATTGTCCTGGATTATCCGGGCAGACAATAGCCGCTTTGCTGCCCGAAAAAACAGGCAAGGATTCATCGTTGCTATCTTCCAAAACTTTAGCTTCATCAACCCTGACGATAGCAACCTGCCCGGTACTACCTCTGAGCGGGAAGATTTGATAAAGCTGCCCGAGGGTTCTGAACGTTCCCGCCAGCGTATTATGTTTAAATACCAGCGTTGCCACATTTTCAGGATCGATAATCGCCCCTTTCCCCGTTTCGCCTCTTACCGATATCGGATCTGTTGAAGCAGGCTTTGCTGCTGTCCCCGTCCAGGTATAACTCCCATCGTTGTTAACAGTGGAGGACCAACGCTTATATTCAACGATATCACCTGCCGTAGTCAGCAACGTCAGTCTGACGGCATCGGGATTTAATAAGGCATAGTCAACACTTGCTAAACGTAATTCACGAGTGGAACGAGTTGCAGTAATATCTGAAATAAATGTTTTATTTGATTGATTAACGCTACCCTTCACGTCTGGGTTTTGCAGATGATAAATAACAGGAGATGCAGCATGTGCCAGCGTAACCAGACATATTGCGATATAAAAGATACTAAATATAAACGTTCCGATCGCCCATTTTTTTGGCATTATAGTTTACCTGTCTGAAATAAAAAGAAGTCAGTCGCCTGATAGGCCCCGTTTTCTTATTTTGGCAAAAAGTGGAGGGATAGCAAATTCACTCAGAGATAATCTTAATTATTTTTTATTGATAAATTAATTATTATTACCCTCTAAAAACAGTAAATATATTATTTACACCTACACTCTTACCTCATATTTTTTCTACTACCCAGGCGCGGCGTTTATCGTCTCTCTCACCCTGCACGCCACCGGGTTTTGAGCCCTTCCTGTGCGCCTTTTCGAATTTTTAGCGAATTTTTTACGAATTCTCTTATCAAGTATCTCCGCTTACCCTCCGATAACCGTACTGGTCTATTACAAAGGAGAATACGATGACAACTATCAGTGGTAGCAGCACAAGTTCAATTGGATCGGCAAGCTCGGGCGGCGGTTCAACCTCCCAGATTGCCACGCTGACCAAGCAGATTACTCAGCTGGAAAATCAGCTGAAGAGTCTGGGCACTGACGATTCGCTCACGACCGAGCAAAAGTCAGAGCAGGAACAGCTTATTCAGAGCCAGATTCAGATGATTGAATCTCAAATCGCCCAGATTGAGCAGCAGCAGGCGCAGAAAGCTCAGGAAAAGCAGGAAGCGAAAAAAGAGACGGCCGCCACCAACGTAGCCGATGGTATCAACCGCCCCACCGCAACTAACTCAATTAATGTTTACGTCTAAAACGCCGGCATGATGCGGCGTTGCTGCGTCAGCAGGATTGCCTGCTGACGCACTTCCTGCCAGATAGCTTCTGCTGCCGGTGTAAGCGAGCGGTTTTTACGTCGTACCAGCATAATCGTCCTGTTGATTTCCGGTACCATTCGCCTGACAAGTAGCGGTCTGCCCCGCGGCAACGGTAGCGCAAGGGCGGGCAAAATGCTGATACCTATCCCCGCCTCGACCATCGGATAGAGCGTAGCCGGATGACCGATCTCCTGCACAATCTCCGCCCTCACCTGCTGTGCGCGCAACGCTTCATCGATCAGTACCCGACTGCCAGAGGTATAATCCTGAAGCACCAGCGCCCGGTCGTTCAGCATTTTCCAGCTGATGATTTGCTCTGCGGCCAGCGGGTCGTCCTGACGGCAAAGCAGGAGAAAAGGCTCATCAAGGATTGGTTCACAGGTGAAATCTTCAACCGTTAAGGGGCCAATGACGATGCCGAAATCGACTTCCGCATTACGCACGCTTTGCAGCACCCACTGCTGAGGCCGGTCACGCAGCATTATTCTGATGTCAGGATAATTTTGCTGGCTGGCCGCCAGGCACTGAGGCATTAAATGGGCCGATATCGTCTGGCTGGCCGCCACTCTAACCGTACCGCTGCGCTGCTGCCCATAGCTGCGAACATCCAGCAGCGTGGTATTCAGCTCTTCCAGCAAACGTTCGAGCCGACTGGCAAGCTGTTCGCCCGCCTCGGTCAGCATCACTTCCCGGGTGGTGCGGTCCAGCAGGCGAATCCCCATTTCCCCCTCCAGCTCCTTGATGCTGTGACTGACCGCCGACTGGCTCAGACCAATCTGTTGACCCGCCTGGCTAAAGCTGCCCTGCTGTGCGACGGCGACAAATACCCGCAGCTGACGAAGCGTATAATTCATCTGTTTTATTCATATATGGATTCAATAAATCAATTTTATTTCTAAACCCGTCCGGCGCACAATAGCCACATTGTTTTTTAACCAGGCATTAACAATGGGACTCTTCCGCATTGATCCACTGATGTTAAAATTGATTATTACCGTGCTGCTGGCGACGTTTATCCCTGCTCGCGGTCATTTCGTCGATATATTTGAATGGCTGACGACGGCGGCTATCGCCCTGCTCTTCTTTATGCATGGCGCCAAACTGTCGCGGGAGAAAATTATCGCGGGCGGCGGTCACTGGCGGCTTCATCTCTGGGTGATGTGCAGCACCTTCGTGCTCTTTCCCCTGCTTGGGCTGCTGTTTGTCTGGTGGCATCCCCTGCCGGTCAGCGCAGAGATTTACACCGGTTTCCTCTATTTATGCATCCTGCCCGCAACCGTTCAGTCGGCTATTGCCCTGACTTCACTGGCAGGGGGTAACGTGGCGGCAGCTGTGTGTAGCGCCTCAGCCTCCAGCCTGCTGGGCGTGTTTATCTCCCCGCTGCTGGTCAGCCTGGTGATGGACGTCCATAACGATGCCGCCAGTGGTAACCTGGAGCAGATAGGTAAGATTATGCTGCAGCTGCTGGTACCCTTTTTAGTCGGTCATCTGTCACGACGCTGGATTGCCGGATGGGTGGAAAAGCACCGTGGGCTGATTGGCAAGACTGACCAGGCCTCCATTCTGCTGGTTGTCTATTCCGCCTTTAGTGAAGCCGTCGTAAATGGTATCTGGCACCGCGTCGGCGTCAGCACCCTTCTGTATATCGTGGCGGGCAGCCTTGGGATCCTGTTTGTGGTGTTACTGATCAACCTGCTGGTGGCCAGGATTTTCGGATTCAACCGCCCGGATGAGATTACCATTCTGTTCTGCGGCTCGAAAAAAAGCCTCGCAAACGGTGTCCCTATGGCCAATATCCTGTTCCCATCGGCATCAGTGGGGATTATCGTGCTGCCGCTGATGATCTTCCATCAGGTGCAGCTGATGGTCTGTTCACTGCTGGCACAGCGCTATAAGAAGGCCGGAGAAAAACTGGCGCAGGAGCAGCAGGCGCAGAATGAAAAAGCGCCTTCAGGTGTGGTGCCATCGCAAAAATAGCCACAGTAAGAGTACAGCGGAGGAAAAGCGTTTACCGGCTTGCCTCCGCTGGCGTCAAAGCGACACCTTCCTGTTTTCCGCCCTTCGTTTTTACTGTGCCCGGCTCAGCCCGCGACCTGGCAACGTCTGGCAGGCACCGCCCTTATCCAGGGGCGCAGCATCAGGATAGCTTTCATCCGGCGTAACATAGACTTCCGTAGTCGCTACATAGCCATCCCTGAATATCGCTTCAACGTAAGCGGCCTGCCAGCCTTTATCCGGCTTCACCAGCGTCAGCGTTATATTACTTTTTATCGGCAGACCAGAGGACTCATAGTGAACGCCGCACGCCAGACGGAAGTCGCGAGCGTCAGCATTATAGGCCCGCCACAGGGTTAACTTTTTAGGATGTTCCGTAAACTTAATATCCAGCAGCCCTTTTTTTAACGACGTATGGATTTTGGGTAAGGGCTTGCCGCTCTGAATACGGTTGATAAAGGGGATCAGTGACTGTTCGGTAAACCGGCGGATACCGGCATGGTCGCTATTGGGCACGACCCTGAGAGACTTCATACCCGGTAGTTGGTGATAATAGTAGCGGGAATTATCAGGCACGTAGAAATCGTCACCGCTGGCATTAATAATGTATTTTTTAATGGCCAGCCGTTTTTTATAGGCCGAAAACTGATATTCAAGCGGATCCTGTATCTTCAACAGCATGCTGAAATTCGGCATATTAATGCTGGTGTCAATCCCCTCCTGATAATAAGGCGAGAACGCTACTGGCCAGTTGTGACCGTAGACCCGATACATGTGCCTGAGTGCCTGCCCGGTACCCAACATGTCCATCACAAAGGGCGCGATTGCCTCGACCCGCGGATCGGCAATGGCAGCGAGCCAGCTGCTCCAGCCACGTTTGGAAAGCCCGGTGACGATGAACTCTGAAATTCTCCACTCCCTTAGCTCCCTTTCTGCCAGTGACATCGCCTGAGATACGCTGGCGGCCATAGGGATATGAAGCGGTAAAAGCGATCGCTCCGTTGGGTTTTGCATAAATAAAGACCAGCTGTGGGCCACGCTGTCATCCTCCGCCCGTGTTTTATTATCGTCACGCCAGGTCTGATACTGATTGGGGACATCACTCAGAGAGAGAATAATGGTGCGCGTTGCCTGAGCCAGTGCCATCAGCTGGGCGGGTGTCATATCGCTGGGTGCAACGGGCGGCTTATTGTCGATATTATTACTAGTGCCATTATTAACAAATATAACTGCCTTCCCACTTTTAGCTCTGGGAGGGATATAAATATCCACATTATGCTGCCACTTTTCAGGCTGTACCAGACCAGCAGGCGACCATGACTGCGAATTCATGCGATAATGTAAAATATCAATCCCCGCCACCTGTTCATCGCTTACCCTGCTGTATTTCGGCCGAAACTCGGTAATACGTTTAATATAACAGGGTAGTACATCACTAAAGTCTCGCCTGTCACTGAAGCAGCGGTCGTTGTGCCTGCTCGCTTCAGCCGCTGAACTAATAGTGATAAACAGCAGTAAGGCTGTTCCATATTTTATTTTCATCACATTACCTCCTCGCCCACTATTGTCCTGAGCTGAGTGTTAATATGAATCATAATTTTTAATGGTACAAATTAATTAATAATGTTAAAGGCATATTTAAGCATTAGTGACGCAGCGGCGTAATAAGCCCCTCAAGCCCCTCTATTTTAATGGCCAGCGTCAGCTGCATCAGCTCGCCCAGTCTTCCCTCAGGAAATTCGCCCTTACGGGCGAACCATAGCAGATAAGGCTCCGGCAGATCGATAAGTCGCCGCCCTTTGTATTTACCAAAGGGCATTTCTGTGTTGGCAATGTCAATCAGCTGCTCTTTTTCCATCTCAGTTATCCAGCAGGCGAATAAGCTCAGCCTCGTCGATAATCTTAATATCCAGCGCCTGCGCCTTCACCAGCTTAGAGCCTGCCGCTTCACCGACGATAACCAGATCCGTTTTCTTCGACACGCTGCCGCTGACCTTAGCGCCCAGCGCAGCCAGGCGATCTTTTGCCTCATCGCGAGACAGAATGGTCAGAGAACCCGTCAGCACCACGGTTTTTCCGGCGAAGGGGCTGTCAATTTCGTCTTTATTAACCACCTCAACTGCTGGCCAGGTGACGCCTGCCACCTCTGTCAGCTGACGAATCACTTCCCGGTTACTCTCTTCATCCATAAAGTTTCGCACGTGGCTGGCAACAACGGTGCCGACGTCCTGCACGTCGATTAGCGCCTCCAGGGAGGCATTGATAATGCGGTCAAGCGTACCAAAATGTGCGGCCAGGTTGGCGGCGGTCGCTTCGCCCACTTCGGTAATTCCCAGCGAATAGAGGAAACGCGCCAGCGTGGTCTGTTTCGCTTTTTCCAGCGAGCTGACCAGGTTTTGTGCCGATTTTGGTCCCATACGATCCAGGCCCGTCAGCTTACCGGCTGTCAGGCTGAATAAATCGGCGGGCGTTTCGACATACTGTTTCTCCACCAGCTGGTCGATAAGTTTGTCGCCCAGACCATCAATATCCATCGCCCGGCGTGAAACAAAGTGCTTCAGTGCGCCTTTACGCTGCGCGCCACAGATCAGGCCACCGGTACAGCGTGCAACCACTTCTCCTTCTACCCGCTCAACGTCTGAGCCACAAACCGGGCAGTGGCCTGGGAACGCTATCGCACGGGCATCATCCGGGCGATCCGCCTCTACCACGCCCACAACCTGGGGGATCACATCTCCGGCGCGGCGGATAATAACCCGATCGCCAATACGCAGCCCCAGACGCTCAATTTCATCGGCATTGTGCAGCGTGGCATTGCTGACCATCACCCCCGCCACCTGCACCGGCTCCAGTCGGGCGACCGGCGTAATCGCGCCGGTACGCCCCACCTGAAACTCTACGTCCCGCACCCAGGTCAGCTGTTCCTGCGCCGGGAACTTAAACGCAATCGCCCAGCGCGGCGCGCGGGCGACATAGCCAAGCTGTTCCTGCAGTTCCTGAGAATCCACTTTGATGACCACGCCATCAATGTCAAAACCGAGCGTCCCGCGCTCCGCTTCCACCTGATGATAAAACGCCAGCACCTCTTCCGGCGTGTGGCACAGCCGGATACGATCGCTCACTGGCACCCCCCAGGCTTTAAGCTGCTGGAGTCGGGCGTGATGCGTACGCGGCATATCACCGCCTTCCAGCAGGCCGAAACCGTAGCAGAAAAACGTCAGGGGGCGTCTGGCTGTAATGCGGGGGTCAAGCTGACGCAGCGAGCCTGCCGCAGCATTGCGCGGATTGGCGAATACCTTGCTCTCTTTGCGGCGCGCTTCCTCATTCATCGCCTCAAATCCCGCCTGCGGCATAAAGACCTCACCCCGCACTTCGATACGCGCAGGAATGTTGTCCCCCCTCAAACGCAGGGGGATGGCACGTATTGTGCGCACGTTGGCGGTAATGTCTTCACCGGTAGTGCCGTCACCGCGCGTTGCCGCCCGCACCAGCAGGCCATTTTCGTATAGCAGGCTGACGGCAAGACCGTCCAGCTTCAGTTCACAACAGAAGGTAATGTTACCGCTATTTTTCAGCCGATCCTGTACCCGCTTGTTAAAGGCGAGATAGCTCTCATCATCAAACGCATTATCCAGCGACAGCATCGGCACTTCATGCCGTATCTGTCCAAATGCGCTAAGCGGTGCAGCCCCCACGCGCTGCGTCGGCGAATCCGGGGTAATCAGCTCAGGATGCGCCGCTTCCAGTGCCTTTAGCTCCTGCATCAGACGATCGTACTCTGCGTCAGGCACCTCCGGCGCATCCAGAACATGATACTGGTATTCATGATGGCGGAGCGTAGTTTGAAGCGCGATAATTTGGTCTTGAACGGGTTGCATAGCGGCACCATAACGATAAAAAACCCCCGGCAGGCGGGGGTCTTGTCAAACGTAAATTCAGGGTATCAGCCCGATCCGTTTGCGGTTCAGGCGTTAGCCTCAATCACATCACGAATACGGTTTTTATAAGTTTCCAGCTTTTGCGGCGTCATCATGCGACGCTCATCATCCAGAACCACGCCGCCAACGTCGTCGGCAATACGCTGTGCGGACTGAAGCATCAGCTTGAAGTTCTGATTGGCATCGCCGTAAGAGGGCACCATCATAAAAATTGAAATGCCGGGCGTGGAGAAGTCAGACATCTCATCCGGATTGAAGGAGCCGGGCTTAACCATATTTGCCAGACTAAAGAGCACTGGCCCACTGCCTGCCGGGCTGAGATGGCGATGGAATATGTTCATTTCACCAAACTGGAAGCCCGCCTGCAGGACCCCTTGCAGCAGCGCCTCTCCGTTTAACACACCGCCTGCATGTGCACCGACGTGCAGCACCAGCACGGTCTCTTTTGCGCGCTCCTGACGTTGAGGCTCAGGTTTTTCAACCGGCGCACTGGGTTTACTCTCTTCTTCAATGGCCGGAGCGAAAGTCGGTTCAACGGGCTCTGGCGGCACGGCCACGGTCTTAACCGGCGGAGTTTGTGGGCGCACAGGCTGAGGACGCTGAACGGGTTCGGCCACGAATTCAGGTTCCTCCGGTTCAGGCGCATGAGGAAGCTCACCGCTAAACAGGGGATCCAGCTCCGGCTGCGTATCAGCCAGCGGCTGATGCCGTACAGGCTCTGCGGGTGCGCGAGTCTTTAACGGCCGCGATGGCGCTTCATCAACGCTGCGGGCATCGAATGGTGGCTCAACCTCGTCATCTCCGCGCGAGCGTGAGCGCTGTACCCGCACTTCCCCCACGCCATCATCAACGTTGTCAAAAGACTCTTCTTTATCCTGTTTTAAACGCTTGTGCGGGCGATCGCGAAAAACGGATGAGCGCTCTTTACGGCTGGTCCAGAGGCCATGAAGTAAGAGCGCTATTATGGCGATCGCGCCAACAACGATTAATATCAGACGCAAATCCTGCATCATTGTATTCTCTGTTGTTCCAATACCTTGCCACCGCGGCAAACTTTATCCTCTAACTGTATTTGCCCTGGGTAACAAGTGCAAGTCCATGCAGTATTTTCTGACAAATAAGCGTGCATCGACACGGTTTTTTGCTGCTTTTTCATGCAAAAGCCTCTCGGCCTGCATAAATGATCGCGTTATGATAGCGCCGCATAGCCGCATAAAGGAGAAAAGCAGCCTATGAACCCACATCACTCCCCCGCTCGCTCGCAGGGCATTCACTATTTTTCCGAAGGGTGGAGGCTGGTTCGTCTGCCCGGTATTCGCCGCTTCGTCATTGTCCCACTGCTGCTCAATATTGTGCTGATGGGGGGCGCGTTTATCTGGCTGTTCTGGCAGCTCGGCAAATGGGTTCCCGCGCTGATGACGCTCATACCTGGCTGGCTACAGTGGCTGAGCTATCTGCTATGGCCACTATGCGTGATTTCGATTGTGCTGGTGTTCAGCTATTTTTTCTCAACGGTCGCCAACTGGATAGCCGCCCCGTTCTGCGGCCTGCTGGCTGAACAGCTTGAGGCAAGGCTGACCGGCAAACCGCTGCCCGATAGCGGCTGGGCCGCGCTGGTCCGGGATTTACCGCGCATTATGAAGCGCGAATGGCAAAAGTTCGTCTGGTATCTTCCGCGCGCCCTTGGGCTGTTGCTGCTCCACGTTATTCCGGGATTTGGCCAGACGGTAGCACCGTTGTTGTGGTTTCTCTTCAGCGCCTGGATGCTATCTATCCAATACTGCGATTACCCATTCGATAATCATAAGGTCAGCTTCCAGCAAATGCGTCAGGCGCTAAAACAGCACAAAACCGACAATATGCAGTTTGGTGCTCTGGTCAGCCTCTTTACGCTGGTGCCCATTTTGAATTTGGCGATTATGCCAGTAGCCGTTTGTGGGGCAACGGCGATGTGGGTGGATCGCTACCGTGGACAGTACAGCCGGCAGTAGACGCCGCTTATGCCATTTCATTAATCCTTATTGCTGCATAACATATATATATACGATTTCTTCACTTCCTTGAGAAATTGAACGGGGTATGCTCTTAGCATTCCCAAAATTTCATACAGTAAGGACGGGCTATGAGTAAGATTTATGAAGACAACTCGTTAACAATCGGTCATACGCCGCTGGTACGACTGAACCGCATCGGTAACGGCCGCATTCTGGCAAAAGTTGAGTCGCGCAACCCCAGCTTCAGCGTTAAATGCCGTATCGGTGCCAGTATGATTTGGGACGCCGAAAAGCGCGGTATTCTTAAACCCGGTATTGAACTGGTTGAGCCAACCAGCGGTAACACCGGTATTGCGCTGGCCTACGTGGCTGCCGCGCGTGGCTATAAGCTCACGCTGACCATGCCTGAAACCATGAGCGTGGAGCGCCGCAAACTGCTGAAAGCGCTGGGTGCGAGGCTGATCCTGACCGAAGGCGCTAAAGGAATGAAAGGCGCAATCTCCAAAGCCGAGGAGATCGTTGCCAACGAGCCGGATAAATTTGTCCTGCTTCAGCAGTTCAGCAACCCGGCTAATCCGGAAATTCATGAGAAAACCACCGGCCCTGAAATATGGGATGATACCGATGGTGAGGTCGACGTCTTTATTGCCGGCGTTGGCACCGGCGGCACGCTGACCGGCGTGAGTCGCTATATTAAGAACACTAAGGGTAAAAAAGATCTGATAACGATCGCGGTGGAGCCTGTCGATTCTCCGGTTATCGCCCAGGCGCTGGCGGGTGAAGAGATTAAGCCCGGCCCTCACAAAATCCAGGGGATTGGCGCCGGTTTCATTCCGGGCAATCTCGATCTGAATTTGATTGATCGCGTGGTGGCTATTTCTAATGAAGAGTCCATTTCAACGGCCCGTCGTCTGATGGAAGAAGAAGGTATTCTTGCCGGTATCTCATCCGGTGCTGCCGTGGCGGCCGCGCTGAAGCTTCAGCAGGAGGAGGCATTTGCGAATAAAAATATTGTCGTGATCCTGCCCTCCTCCGGTGAGCGCTACCTGAGTACGGCACTTTTTGCCGACCTTTTTACTGAGAAAGAATTGCAGCAGTAATGCCATTTGCGCTGAATTGAGTAAAAAAGCACCCAAATGGGTGCTTTTTTGTGGGCTGTGTCAAAGTTTTACCTGGATGCAGATTGCAATTACCTGCCAGTGTCTGTTATCTAAGCAACCAATTAATTCGGCCCGTGAAATTAATCACCCTTTGAACTGGATCAAGCTGAATCGATTTACTGGTTTGGCGCGGCAGCGCAAATAGCGGCATAATGGGTCAGAGGAAAGCGAGGCGTGAATCACTGACTGCACGCCGCCGTTTCCGGCCTGATCCGCGCAGTTTTTGGCGCGTTATCGAACGCAGGCCAGCGCGACACATCCAGGCTAAAGTCCCGGTCTCGGACTAGACTTTAGTTCAACAACATCAAACTAAATAAGTTGGGGAAAAATAATGTTTCAGCAAGAAGTTACTATTACCGCACCGAACGGCCTGCATACCCGCCCTGCTGCGCAGTTTGTGAAAGAAGCGAAAGCGTTCACCTCAGAAATTACCGTCACGTCTAACGGCAAATCAGCCAGCGCAAAAAGCCTGTTTAAGCTGCAAACGCTGGGTCTGACTCAGGGCACCGTTGTCACGCTGTCTGCGGAAGGTGAAGACGAGCAGAAAGCGGTGGAGCATCTGGTTAAGCTGATGGCCGAGCTCGAGTAAACTCCCTGACTGTCTGCTCACCGCCTTATCAGGTGAAATTAATGCAAACATATTGATCGCGGACAGCCTGTCCGCGTTGTCGCTTTCGTAAACTCCTTTGCGGGCCAGCCGAAGGCAATGATCAAATTGCAGAAAGCCTGATGCGCCCGGCTCGCTGAGTAGATCAGCCGACAGTCCAGGATTAATCGCCTCAGGTGATTATCAGTTATAAAAAAAGGTAGGGTTATGATTTCAGGAATTTTAGCATCACCGGGTATCGCTTTTGGTAAGGCTCTTCTGCTGAAAGAAGATGAGATAGTTATCAACCGGAAAAAGATTTCTGCCGACCAGGTCGGTCAGGAAGTTCAGCGCTTTCTCGATGGTCGTAAAAAGGCTTCAACGCAGCTGGAAGCGATCAAAATCAAAGCCGGAGAAACCTTCGGTGAAGAGAAGGAAGCCATCTTCGAAGGGCATATTATGCTGCTGGAAGATGAAGAGCTGGAGCAGGAAATCATAGCCCTGATTAAAGACGATCTGGCTTCTGCTGACGCGGCCGCGTTCTCTGTGATTGAAGGCCAGGCGAAAGCGCTGGAGGAGCTGGACGACGAATACCTGAAAGAGCGTGCGGCGGATGTGCGTGATATTGGTAAGCGCCTGTTACAGAACATCCTTGGGCTGCATATCGTTGACCTGAGCGCCATTGCGGAAGAGGTTCTGCTGGTCGCTAAAGATCTGACGCCGTCAGAAACGGCTCAGCTCAACCTGGACAAAGTCCTGGGCTTTATCACCGATCTTGGAGGGCGCACTTCCCATACTTCGATCATGGCGCGCTCGCTTGAGCTGCCGGCTATCGTGGGCACCGGAAACGTGACCAGCCAGGTTAAAAATGGCGACTTCCTGATCCTCGACGGGGTAAATAACAGTATTTACATTAACCCGACTTCGGAAAAAATTGACGAACTGAAAGCGATCCAGACTCAGTACGTTACCGAAAAGAACGATCTCGCCAAGCTTAAAGATCTGCCAGCCATTACGCTGGATGGGCATCAGGTTGAAGTCTGTGCCAACATCGGTACCGTGCGCGACGTTGCGGGTGCAGAACGCAACGGGGCAGAAGGCGTTGGCCTTTATCGCACCGAGTTTCTGTTTATGGACCGTGAATCACTGCCCACCGAAGAAGAGCAGTTCCAGGCCTATAAAGCTGTTGCAGAGGCGATGGGCTCACAGGCGGTGATTGTTCGTACGATGGACATCGGCGGTGATAAAGACCTGCCCTATATGAACCTGCCAAAAGAGGATAACCCCTTCCTCGGCTGGCGTGCAATCCGCATCGCGATGGATCGTCCGGAAATTCTGCATGCTCAGCTCCGTGCCATTCTGCGCGCCTCTGCTTTCGGTAAGCTGCGCATTATGTTCCCGATGGTGATCTCCGTTGAGGAAGTGCGCATCCTGAAGGGGGAACTTGAGACCCTGAAAAGCCAGCTGCGCGAAGAAGGCAAGGCTTTTGATGAAAGCATTGAGATGGGCATCATGGTTGAGACCCCGGCCTCCGCCGCGATTGCCCATCATCTGGCAAAAGAAGTGGATTTCTTCAGTATCGGTACTAACGACCTGACTCAGTACACACTGGCGGTCGATCGTGGCAATGAATTAATCTCCCATCTGTATAACCCTATGTCCCCTTCGGTGCTGACGCTTATTAAGCAAGTTATTGATGCATCTCATGCTGAAGGTAAATGGACAGGTATGTGTGGCGAGCTGGCAGGCGATGAACGTGCTACACTACTGTTATTGGGAATGGGGCTGGACGAGTTCAGCATGAGTGCCATTTCTATCCCACGCATCAAGAAAATTATTCGTAACACGAATTATGAGGATGCGAAGGCATTAGCAGAGCAGGCAATGGCTCAACCTACAGCGGACGAGTTGATGAACCTGGTCAATAAGTTCATTGAAGAAAAAACACTCTGCTGAGACCTCGTGACGCTGGCCCAATATTACTGCTTAGGAGAAAATCATGGGTTTGTTTTCAAAGCTTTTTGGCGATAAGTCAGATACCTCAACTGGAGCCATTGAGATCGTTGCACCGCTGTCAGGAGAGATCGTCAATATCGAAGACGTACCGGACGTGGTGTTCGCAGAAAAAATTGTTGGCGACGGCATCGCTATCAAACCGACTGGCAATAAAATGGTTGCGCCGGTTGATGGTACCATCGGCAAGATTTTCGAAACCAATCATGCATTTTCCATTGAATCCGACAACGGCATCGAGCTGTTCGTTCATTTCGGAATTGATACGGTTGAACTGAAGGGTGAAGGCTTTAAGCGTATCGCTGAAGAAGGGCAGAAGGTTAAGAAAGGTGACGTCGTCATCGAGTTTGACCTGGCGCTTCTGGAAGAAAAAGCGAAATCAACGCTAACGCCGGTGGTCATATCTAATATGGATGAGATCAAAGAGCTGGTTAAACTGACAGGCAACGTTGTCGTGGGTGAAACCCCGGTTATCCGCATCAGAAAATAATTAGCCCCCTAAAAGCAAAGCCCTCTGAGCGATCAGGGGGCTTTTTTTTGCCTCTTTTCGTCTCAAGCGCGATCAGGCGCTTATCCGCAATACCTGCCGCAAATCAAATACCTCAGGAGAAGTCGTGAGATCAAGCTGCCGCTCAATAACATTCAGATGCTGTTCCATCAGTGTCTGAGCAAGCCGGATATCGCCTGTTTTCAACGCCTCAATGATGTCGCTGTGCTCGTTGCACTTACAATCAGAGATATCATGACGGTGATAGAGCGACACAATAAGCGAACTGCGTACCATCAGATTGGCCAGTATCTCTCGTAGCACCCGATTATCACTAATCTCCGCCAGCAGCAGATGAAATTCACTCAGTTCGCGAATAATACCCTGCCGATCGCGACGATTGATTACGTCACGCTCCATTTGATGCTGCTGTTCGAGTTTGTGACGCCAGGCGTGAATTTTTTCCTGCGTAACGCAGCTGATAATGGCGCTTTCGATTGCGCGTCGTGCGATGAAGACCTCCTGTGCTTCCCTTACTTCAGGCTGCGCGACTCGCGCGCCGCGGTTAGGCTCGATAGTCACAATATGCTGAAGCGCCATCCGCTGCAGCGCCGACTGAACGTGATTGCGATTGGCGTCCAGCGCCTCCACGATTTGCGTCTCTACCAACCGGGTACCCGGCTTTAGCCTGTGCTGAGCAATGGCCTGTGACAATACCTCAACGATACGCTGAACTTCCTGCTGCTTACTGGGAGCTGCTTTACTCATCCCTACCTCATTTGAAGTGATGTGCAAACGATTGCCTCTGCCGATGATACCACCGTACCAAGAGGCTACACTACCCAGTGCGGCAGTTTGATGGTCAATTCCAGGCCGCCATTTCTGCCGTTCACCGCACTTACCTCCCCCTGATGAGCCAGTACCACCTTGCGTACAATGGAAAGTCCCAGCCCGTAACCCTTGCCGGAGAGGGGCGTATTAACCCGCACAAAAGGATCAAAGATGCTTGAAAGTTTATCGGCATCGACGCCTGGCCCCTGGTCGCTCACGTTCACCGACAGCCAGTCGTTTTCCTGCCGCAGGGTCACGCTGACCTGTTGTCCCTGAAGAGAAAAACGTAGCGCGTTGCGGATGACATTCTCCAGCGCTGAGCGGATCAGCTTGGCATCACCCTTAACGGTGTAGTCAGCAGACCTGTCAGCGAAGAGCAAAATATCTACGCCGGGTATCTGCGCCTCATAGCGCGCATCGTTGACCACCGCCTCTAATAATCCGAACAGATCAAAGTACTGCTCATCCGGCAGACTTTCATGTTCGGCTCTGGAAAGCGTCAGCAGTTCGCCAATCATTTTATCCAGGCGCCGCGCTTCTTCATCAATTCTGTCCAGCGACTGCCCGACTGATTCCGGCGTCTGCCGGGCCAGTCCGGTAGCCAGTTGCAGCCGCGCCAGAGGTGAACGAAGCTCATGGGAGACATCGTGCAGCAGCTCCTCACGCGCGCTGACCAGCACGGATAACCGCTCAACCATTGAATCGAAATCCTGCGCCACGGCAGACAGTTCATCGTGACGACGGCGCATCGCCGGAAACAGGCGTACCGAAAGATCGCCCTTGGATACCCGATCAAAACCTTTCCGCAGCTGACGCATGGGGCGAGTCAGGTTCCAGGCCAGAAAAAGACTGAATAACAGGCCGCCAAAGCCCGCCATAAACAGCAGCGGTTCCGGAACGTTAAGAAAATGTCTGGGTGGCCCGCCCATATTGCTGTCATTACGCAGTCCCTCCACGTCATAGCGCAGCTGATACTGACGGCCATCTGCCCCGCTTACCCATTCGATGACCTCTTTTGGAAACTCACCGTTCAGTACATCAGGATTGAGATCCCTGCGCGACTTCTCCTGAGGAGGCTTATCCATCATCTGAATTGAAAAGAAGCGCCGGTCGCTGGCTGGCCAGTCTGCCATCATATCGTTGAGCGCTTCTATACCCCCACGCTGCAGCACGGATACAGCAGAAGTCATTTGCAGGTTTACGATGCGCCTGGCGGTCAGGTTTTCTGGTGGCTCATGATGCTTGCCGTACAGTGAAAAACTTAGCCATAGCAGCTGGCTCATCAGCAGAAACGTCAGCCAGAACCCCAGCAGGATCTTCCAGAAAAGCAGCCCGCGAAATCCAGCCGTCATCGTATGCGATAGCCTATGCTGCGGACGGTCTCGATGGTGACCGTATCCTGGGTCAGGGCCGCGAGCTTCTGGCGAATATTGCTGATATGCACATCTACGCTGCGATCGTAGGCTTCCCGAGGACGGCCAAGCCCTTTTTCGGATAGCTCATCCTTAGATACCACACGATCCGGTGCGCGGATAAGCAGATCCAGCAGATTAAATTCCGAAGCGGTCAGATCGAACGGCTGCTGCTTCCACTCGCTGATACGCGTGGCAGGATTAAGGGTCAGGTCACTCCAGACCGCCATCTCTTTGCTCTCGACGATGACGGGCTGCTCATCAACCCGGCGCAGCACGGCGCGCAGCCTGGCAACCAGTTCGCGTGGGTAGCAGGGTTTAGGCACATAGTCGTCTGCCCCCATTTCCAGTCCGATCACCCGATCGATATTGTCACCCTTCGCCGTCAGCATAATGACCGGCAGACGGCAGTTTTGACGAACCTGGCGAAGCACGTCGATACCACTCATATCCGGCAGCATAATATCGAGGATCATCGCGCTGTATTCACCCGACATAGCCCCTTCAATTCCGGCCTTGCCGTTTAACACCAGTGAAGCATCAAATCCTTCTGTAATCAGATACTGACTGAGCATCGTGCCCAGTTCGAGATCATCGTCAACCAGTAAAATTTTCATGCGCACTCTCTAATAGATTCAGCCGCTATTTTCACCTGTTATCGGAACAATAGCAGCTTGTTTTACCCAATCCTTACATGTTAACTCAAGGGGTGAAAGAGATGATGTTCTTTACAGGTTAACAGACAGATTAACCGACCGGGTAACCCTCGGTCTAAGTAAAACAGATGAGATTAACTATAATAACGAAGGGAGAGTTATTCAGACGCATCACTTAATAATGCTGAACAGAAAGAGATAACAGGTGGGACGGCAAATATTTTTATTATTTTAAGCACGTTCATACCGCGTCGTAGACTCCCGTAGATAAATAACGGTCCCCCCGATCGCACACTATTGCCACAACCACACTATCCGGCGTGCTTTTCGCCACCTGTATTGCACCGGCGACCGCGCCGCCGGAACTCACCCCGCAAAAAATCCCTTCGCATCGGGCCAGCTGGCGCGTCATATTTTCTGCCTCCTGCTGGCTCATACTAATCATGCTGTCTACCAGCTCTGGTCGAAAAATACCCGGCTGATAATCCTTCGACCACCGGCGAATACCCGGAATGCTGCTGCCCTCTGCGGGCTGAAGCCCAATAATCCGCACTTCGCGACTCTGCTCTTTGAGAAAAGCCCCCACGCCGGTAATTGTGCCTGTCGTTCCCATACTGCTGACAAAATGGGTGAGTCGCCCCTGCGTCTGCCGCCAGATTTCCGGCCCGGTAGTGGTGTAATGCCCTAGCGGATTATCCGGATTATTAAACTGATCGAGAAGCTTACCCTCGCCTCGTGCCGCCATACCTGCCGCCAAATCGCGAGCGCCCTCCATGCCCACTTCGCGGCTGACAAGGATCAGCTCTGCGCCGTAAGCCCCCATTGCCGCCTGCCGCTCCAGACTCATATTTTCCGGCATCAGCAGGCGAAGCCCATAACCTTTCATGGCGGCAATCATCGCCAGTGCAATGCCGGTATTACCGCTGGTCGCTTCGATAAGCCTGTCGCCCGGCTGAATCTCACCCCGCCTTTCAGCCTGCTGGACCATCGAAAGTACGGCGCGATCCTTCACCGAACCTGCAGGATTATTCCCCTCCATCTTTAGCCAGATTTCACTGCCGTTGTCGGGCATCAGCCGCTGGAGCTTAATCAGCGGCGTATTACCGATGGTATTTTCAAGGGTGGTCACAACGTTATTCCCGAATCAGGCAGAAAAGCGGCAAAAAAAAAGTCAGGCAAGCCTGACCCGGTTCCAGATGAAAATATCAGGCGCTTTGCGCAAAGGCAACCTGTCGCAGTGGCGTGTCGCCTTTATATAACCGAGCCTGCTGCAGGCCAACAAAGAGGCGCTCGCCGCGAACCGGCGCAGCCTGGGAACCCTCGACTACCAGCGTTACAGGCTCCTGTCCCCAGCCGGATGGCTGTGCCACTACCTGCCAGAAATGACCACGCGGGCTGACCTCCAGGATTTGCACGGGCAGTGGCGTTTCAAGACTGCTTTGCGGGCTGACGTCTATCTCCCAGGGACGCAGAAACAGCTCCACGGCTCCCTGATGTGCCGATGCATAACCCAGTGGCCAGTGATGTGCGCCTACCTGGAATTGGGCGCCATGGACCTCGCCATCAAAGCGGTTTATCTCTCCGAGGAACTCCAGCACAAAGCGCGTTGCCGGATCGCGCCAGACATCGTCCGGGGTGCCAACCTGCTCAATATTGCCCTGGCTCATCACCACCACCCGGTCGGCCACTTCCATCGCCTCCTCCTGGTCATGGGTAACAAACACGCTGGTAAATTTGAGTTCCTCATGCAGCTGCCGAAGCCAGCGACGCAGCTCTTTGCGCACCTGCGCATCCAGTGCACCAAAGGGTTCGTCCAGCAGAAGTATCTGTGGCTCGACCGCAAGCGCACGTGCCAGAGCGACCCGTTGCTTTTGGCCGCCCGAAAGCTGCGCAGGAAAGCGGGATGCAAGATGTCCCAGCTGTACCATCTCCAACAGGCGGGTAACCTTCTCTTTAATCACCGCAGACGATGGCCGCTCACGGCGCGGAAGTACCGTCAGACCGAAGGCGATATTATCGAACACCGTCATATGGCGGAATAACGCATAGTGCTGAAAAACAAAGCCGACCTGACGATCGCGCGCGTGCAGATGGCTCACATCCTTACCATGAAAGCTGAGGCGCCCACTGCTCTGATTTTCCAGACCGGCAATAATGCGGAGCAGCGTCGTTTTTCCTGAGCCGGAAGGCCCCAGTAATGCCACCATCTGGCCGGAAGGGATATCCAGCGAAATATCGTTCAGCACCCGGGTGCGACCGAATGATTTGTTAATGCTACTGATTTCAATGCTCATGATTCCCCTCCTGTTCCAGACGCTTATGCTGATGCTCTAACCGCCACTGCACAGCACTTTTGACAAACAGCGTCGCTATTGCCATCAGGGTCAGCAGGCCAGCAGCCGTAAACGCGCCAACAATGTTGTAGTCCTGATGAAGTAATTCCACCTGTAGCGGCAGCGTATAGGTTTCGCCGCGAATGGAGCCTGACACAACTGAGACTGCACCAAATTCGCCAATCGCGCGGGCATTAGTTAACACCAGCCCGTAAAGCAGCGCCCAGCGTATATTAGGCAGCGTCACCCGGCAGAACATTTTCCAGCCGGATGCCCCCAGCAGTATTGCCGCTTCATCTTCATTGCTGCCCTGACTGAGCATGACCGGCACCAGTTCGCGGACCACGAATGGACAGGTGACGAAAATCGTTACCATCGCCATGCCCGGCCATGAAAACATCAGCTGAATGTTATGCGCATCCAGCCAGCCACCCGCCGGGCCATTAACGCCCCAGAAGAGCAAATACATCAGGCCTGCCACCACGGGCGACACGGCGAAAGGAATATCAAAAAGCGTCAGCAAAAGCTGGCGGCCAGGAAAGTCAAATCTGGTGACCAGCCACGCCAGCAGCGTCCCGAACACCAGGTTCACCGGCACAGTAATCAGCGCCATCAGTATCGTTAGCCAAATCGAATGCAGCATATCGCCGTCTTTGATATTGCTTAAGATGGCGCCAATGCCGCCGGAGAACGCACTGACAAAAATAGCAATCAGCGGCACCACCAGCAGGCCAAGTGAGATTACCATCCCCAGTGCAATGAGAACCCATTTTCCCCAGCTGGCGCGGCTTTGCCGGATACTGTTAAGTGCGGTGACATCCGCCATTAGTGACCTCCAATACGACGGCCAAATCGGCTCTGTAAAGTATTAATCGCAAACAGCAGCAGCAGCGAGGCGGCAAGAATGACTGAGGCAATTGCGCTGGCTGCGGGATAGTCAAATTCCTGGAGCTTGACGAATATCATTAGCGAGGTCACTTCGGTTTTCCACGCAATGTTCCCGGCGATGAAGATGACTGCGCCAAATTCTCCCAGGCTTCGGGTAAAAGAGAGAGCGGTACCTGCCAGCAGCGCCGGAGCCACTTCCGGCAGCACCACGCGTCGGAAGCTCTGCCACGGCGTGGCCCCTAAGGTTTCCGCGGCCTCTTCGTATTCCGGCCCCAGCTCTTCCAGCACGGGCTGTACGGTTCGCACCACAAAGGGAATGCTGGTGAAGGCCATCGCTACGGCAATGCCCAGCCAGGTGTATGACACTTTTATATCAAACTGGGCTAACCACTGGCCGTACCAGCCATTGACCGAGAACAGACCCGCCAGGGTCAGCCCGGCTACCGCAGTCGGCAAAGCGAAAGGCAGATCCATCAGGCCATCAAGCAGGGCGCGGCCCGGAAAACGATACCGCGTCAGGATCCAGGCCATCAGCATGCCGAAAAAGGCATTAAAAACAGAGGCAGCGCCTGCTGAAAGCAGCGTGACTTTATAGGCGGCGATCATTTGTGGGTTGGTCACCACCTGCCAGTACTCATTCAGCGTCATTTTCGAGAGCTGCATTAATAATGCGCTGATCGGTAACAAAAGAATCAGGCAGGTAAAAAACAGGCTGCTGCCGAGGCTGAGTCCGAAGCCAGGCAGCACGCGCTTACTTTTGGAGGCAAACATTACTGATGTCCTGCTGCTAATAATTTATCCAGCTCACCACCGTTAGCAAACTGGGTTTTCATCACCTGCTGCCAGCCGCCGAAGGCCTCTTCTACCCGAAACAGGTCAACCTGAGGAAAGCGCTCCTTCTGCTGCGCCATCAGTTTTGGATTGTTCACACGGTAGTAATATTGCGTCATGATCTTTTGCGCAGGTGGGCTATAGAGATAATTCAGGTAGGCTTTCGCCGCCGTTTCGGTGTGGTTAGCCGCGACATTCGCGTCAACCCAGGTTACCGGGAATTCAGCAAGGATGTTGCTTTTCGGTACGATGACTTCGTAATCCCCTTTCGGGTACTGATTACGAATATTGTTGACCTCAGATTCGAAGCTTATCAGCACGTCTCCCAGCCCGCGCTCAACGAAGGTGGTGGTCGCCCCGCGCCCGCCGGTGTCAAGAACCTGAACATTTTTAACAAACTGCGTCATAAATGCTGCCGTTTTTACCCGATCCCTGCCATCAGCCCTGTCGGCAGCCCCCCAGGCGGCAAGCCAGGTGTAGCGCCCATTACCTGAGGTTTTGGGGTTAGGAAAAATCAATTTCACGTCGTTTCTGACTAAATCGCGCCAGTCATGAATATTTTTTGGATTACCCTTGCGAACCAGGAAGGCCATCGTCGAATAAAAGGGTGAGCTGTTATTGGGCAGACGCTGCTGCCAGTTTGCCGGAATAAGGTTACCGCGATCGTGCAGGATCTGGACGTCGGTTATCTGGTTGTAGGTGACCACATCCGCCTTAAGGCCCTGCAGAATGGCGAGCGCCTGTTTGGAGGAACCTGCATGAGACTGTCTGATAGTCAGTTCGTCGTTGCTGTGCTGCGCGTTCCACTGCTGTTCAAAAGGCGCATTCAGGGTGACAAACAGCTCACGTGAAACGTCATATGAGCTGTTAAGCAGTTCGGTAGCCTGGGCTGAACTGGCCAGCAGCAGCAAGAGAGCGAAACCGCCTGTGCTTTTTTTCTGGTTCGCTAACGTCATTATCCACCCTGGTCATTCCAACTGGCCGTACGCCTTTGCAGAGCGATCAGTGTATTTATAACCAGACGAAAAGCAGTAACGGTTTTATATACCGTTTGGTGATTTACAAGTTTAAAACGCTATAAGGGTATGGAATTATTTATGCAGGCGGCAGAAAAGGCGTTCGCTCAGGTGACAGTGCTATGTCGTTTGCCAGAAGGCCAAAACCCGCTCCGGAGTTATGGCTGATGCGGGCCAGACGCCGGTACGCCGTAACCCCCTCCCTGGGGGCTTCACCGCCGCCTCCCTGCGGCAGAGCCCCCTCGAACTACAGCGCAGCCAGCTGTGCCAGCGATGGTGCGTAGAAATAGCTGCCGCTGACCGGCTTAGTGAAACGTAACAGCGCATCGAACTTGCCGTCCGCCTCACCAAACATACTCATCAACTGACGCTCGATATTATAAAGCGTGGCGCAGTAGGCCAGAAAGAACAGCCCGCTGGCACCGCTGGCTGTGCCCCAGGGCAAACTCTGACGTAAAATCTTCAACCCTCTCCCCTCTTCCTTCAGATCCACCCGGGAGACGTGGGAGGTCGCGGGGCGGGCATCTCCGTCCAGCTCCTCGTCAGTCACCTTGCTGCGGCCAATAATCTGCTCCTGCTTACTCACCGGCAGGCGATTAAACATGTTCAGATTATGCGCCCAGCGCTGACTGAAGACATAACTTCCCCCCGCATTCTCACCTGCATCAATAATCGCTACGCGCTGGCGCTGCTCCCCTTTTGGATTCTCCGTTCCGTCAACAAAGCCGCTTAAATCGCGATCTTCGAGACAGCGGAAGCCGTGCGTCTCTTCCTCTACATGCCATGCTTCACCAAAAGCGCCCATCGCCGCCTGGGCGAGATTGAAATTCACATCGTGACGAGCGGACTGGATGTGGATCAGAATATCGCGCTGGGTAGCTGGCGCGATACCCTTGCCCAGCGGCAGGAAATCCTTAAGTTCATCCACGGAGTGAGAGGGGTTCAAATCGCGCCACAGTGCGCTGCCAAAAGCAATAACCGCACCGAGTGCGGCATCGGGGAACCGCTGTTGAAGCTGCGCCAGCTGGCGCAAAAACGCCCCGCAGGCATGGCGGATATGCGCCAGATCCCCCCGCACGGTCGCTTCAAGATAAATGGCAAAACGGCAGTGTTCGGGCAAAATGCCGCTCTGAAACTGGAACATCCGGTAATTCTCCCTGGTAAATTGTCTGCAACAGGTGGTGGCAGACAGTTTACCCGGATTTTAAGGCGGTACGTTTTTTGACGGTAAAAATTGTACTTACCTTTGATACTACTCAAAAAAGGGGAAGATTAGCTGCGCCAGATTATTTTGCTGATGGTCCATTTTTTTAATGTATCATCCGCTGGCATCAGGCCTTCAGGACCGTGCCACTCTCCGCGAAACAGATAGCTGATATGCTGACTGCCGGGAGCCTTACACTCCACGCCGTCCGCGTCACTGCCGGTGCCCTTCTGACAGACGTTAAAGGCTTTGCTATAAAGGTCACTAAACGGCGTGCCGATTTTTTTGCCGTCTGTGGTAGCAATATCACTATCCATGACGTCAATACGGGAAACCGTGGTATTCCCGGTCACTTCAACTTTGACCTGCTTCTCTTTAACCGCCTGGAAAAAGGTGACCACGCCGCCATTTTCGCCGCGCATGCCTTTACGCACCTCATAGTTTCCGCTCAGGCCATCGCTAACAGCCGCTTCATTCATTGCGGTAGCGCCATTCAGGCCGCCTACTCCCTGCTCCGTTACTTCCGGTGAAGAACCGAACCAGTGCCATGGAGCCAGACTCGACCAGGAGTAGGTCAGCGGATTCCACCAGGTGGCTCCGCTGCTGGCCTCAGAAGAGGAGCCGCTGCTGGCGCAGCCCGTCAGAACCAGAGCAATGGCAAGAAGCGCCGGGCGAACAGTTTTCATTACAACTCCTGAGATAATCAAAAACGACTAGTGCTATGAGTGCCGATCGACGAAAAAGTTTTATACCGCGTATCCGGCATGACCAATAAAGCCGGACAGGCGGGTTTATTGTCCAGAATGAAGCGGTTTTAACCTGCGTTCCGGGCCGGGTCAAAACAGTCATGCAGACGCTGATTCAGCCACAGATAGCCCAGCGCGAGCAGATCGAAGCCGCTAAAAAGGATTGCCAGCGGGGAGAGATCTTCTTCGCCCAGCCAGAGGGCTATGCCCTGCACCAGCAATGTGGTTAACAGCGTCAGGCACAGCACGCCGCGCCAGGCGCACCACAGGCGGGGAAACCGTTGGCGATACCCGGTCAGCAGCAGTCCCAGTGCGGCCGGAACGCCCAGTCCCAGTCCGGTCCAGAATACCCGGGAGTCAGGATAAAACAGCTCAAGAAGAGAAGCGCTCTGCTGCTTCGAGGCCGCCGCCGCGGCAAACAAAACCCATGTTCGCGCCTGCAACAGCAAAACGGCCCAGAAACCCAGCGGTAGCGTCAGCTGACCTTTAGCATCGTAATCATCGGGAGTGTACGTGTGGATCACCTCAACAACCCCTCCGGCAGATCGTGGGTAAGCTTCTTGCTTAACAAAATATTAGTACTCACGATCTTCAATCAGACGTTTGCCGAGCAAAACGCTGTCCTGCATTTCGTAATCGAGCTTTTCATAAAAGCCCAGCACCGCATCATTCTCCTCGCGCACCATCACGTTGATTTTCGGGCAGCCGCGCGCAATCAGTTTCTTCTCCAGTCGGTTAATCAGCGCATTGGCAAAGCCACGCCCCTGATAGTCAGGGTGAACCCCCAAATAATACGCCGATCCCCGATGACCATCGTAGCCTCCCATCAGCGTACCGACAATTTCACCGCCAACGACGGCCACCAGAAAAAGGTCGGGATCGTGATTAAGCTTTCTTTCGATATCCATTTCAGGATCGTTCCATGGTCGTAACAAATCACACCGCTCCCAGAGCGTAATAACTTCTTCAAAATCGTCCTGGCTGAAAACGCGGATTTCCATGGCGTTGCCCCTGATGTTAATAATAATTTGCTGATTATCACGCTTTCTTCTGCGGGCGCAAGTCTGCAATCCCCGGAAACGGCAAAAAAGCGCCGCTGCATAAGTAGCTGGCTGAAATAAAAAGTAAAAGGTTGCAATAGTTCCCTTCTCGCGCTGGCCCAATTGTTACGATATAACAACAGGCAAATTGTGCCCCGAGGACGCAGTAATGACTAAATTCGGCCTGATGACCCCCTTAACGACCCGCCGCCAGCTGCTGCTTTCCGGCCTGGCGCTGGCCCTTCTGGCCCGGAACCCGGCCAGTGCAAAAGAAGAGCCGCTGCCCAAAGCAGCCTTGCGCAATCCCCGCGCGCATACTTCGCCCCCGCCTGCGGCAGCGGGTAAGAAAATTGTCATGATTGATCCGGGTCACGGCGGTATTGATTCAGGCGCCGTCGGTGAAGAGGGGTCAGAAGAGAAGCACGTGGTGCTGGAGATCGCTAATCATATCCGTCAGATGCTGAGCAGCCATCCCCATATCGAAGCCCGACTGACCCGGGAAAGCGACCATTTCATCCCGCTAGGCGAGCGGGTAGAGATTGCCCATCAGCACGGCGCGAACCTGTTTATGTCCATCCACGCGGATGGTTTCACCAGCCCGGATGCCAACGGTGCATCGGTATTTGCGCTGTCGAATCGCGGTGCCAGCAGCAGCATGGCACGCTACCTCTCCAAAAGAGAAAACGCCGCAGATGAGGTGGGCGGCGTTAAGTCGTCGCAAAAAGATCATTATCTGCAGCAGGTGCTGTTCGACCTGGTACAAACGGATACCATCAAAAACAGCCTGACGCTGGGCAAGCACGTACTGAACCAAATCCGCCCGGTTCACCATCTGCACAGCCAGCATACCGAGCAGGCGGCCTTCGCCGTGTTGAAGTCGCCCTCTATCCCGTCGGTACTGGTGGAAACGTCCTTTATCACCAACCCTTCGGAAGAACGGCTGCTGGGCAGCACGGCGTTTCGCCAGAAAATTGCCAGTGCCATTGTTGGCGGCATTATCAGCTACTTTAATGAGTTCGATGCCAATAACCGCCGCCCATAAAAACAAATTTGACGTATACTGCGCACGTTGTTTTTTAATGCAGGCTAAGCCATGAACGCACCCGATATTGCCCAGGTTAAACAGTTTTTACTGAGTTTACAGGATCGTATTTGTCATCAGCTGGCACAGGCTGACGGTGGCGCCCGGTTTGAAGAAGACAGCTGGACGCGCGAAGGCGGCGGCGGCGGACGCAGTCGGGTTTTGCGCAAAGGCGCTATTTTTGAGCAGGCCGGGGTGAATTTCTCCCACGTTCATGGCGATATGATGCCGGCCTCTGCCACGGCGCACCGCCCCGAGCTGGCGGGCCGAAGTTTTGAAGCGATGGGCGTGTCGCTGGTTATCCACCCGGAAAACCCTTACGTGCCTACCAGTCATGCTAACGTGCGCTTTTTTATCGCCGAGAAGCCGGGTACCGAGCCGGTTTGGTGGTTTGGCGGCGGCTTTGATATGACGCCCTACTATGGTTTTGTAGAAGATGCGGTGCACTGGCATCAGACCGCCTTCGACCTCTGTCAGCCGTTTGGGGAAGATGTTTATCCGCGCTATAAAAAGTGGTGCGACGACTACTTTTTTATCAAACACCGCAACGAACAGCGCGGTATCGGCGGGCTGTTCTTTGACGACCTGAATACGCCGGATTTTGAATACTGCTTCCGTTTTATCCAGGCCGTAGGCCAGGGCTTTTTACAGGCCTATCTGCCGGTGGTTGAGCGGCGTAAAGCGCTAACCTGGGGAGAGCGTGAGCGCGACTTCCAGCTTTACCGTCGCGGACGCTACGTAGAGTTTAATCTGGTCTGGGACCGGGGTACGCTCTTTGGCCTGCAAACAGGTGGCCGTACCGAATCCATTCTGATGTCCATGCCACCGCTGGTACGCTGGGAATATGACTTTCAGCCGCAGTCTGGGTCGCCAGAGGCTGCGCTCTATACTGACTTCCTGCCCGTGAAAGCGTGGGTTTAAACGTTATCCGCAGCGGCCCGCTTATGCGTCGGCCGCTGAGACAGTCCCCCCTGCTGCTCCAGGCAAAATATCCTGGCACACGTCCTGCGCGGCTTCGGGCTTAAGCGCATTCAAACGCGCCACGCCAGATTTGCCCCCCGTCATCCCCGAATGCCCCGTCTGTTCCCCCTGCGCAGGAAGGGACGCCCCGGCGAAAATCTCTGCGAGTGCTACACTTATGGATGCGACGATTTTTACCCGTCAGATTTCCAGTCATTGGGTCAACCCATTGCAACAATCAGAGAAAACGCATTTCCATTACCGCACGTCTGATGCAATGTTTGGCCCAAGAATATAATACCGTGGTGGTGAGACGCGCTGTTATCAGGCGTACCGTCGCGGTGATTTGCTTTGCAGATTGCCCATCAAGGAGCCAAGAGATGAACCAGCTAGACGCACTGAAACAATACACCACCGTAGTGGCTGACAGTGGCGATATCGAATCGATTCGTAACTACCATCCGGAAGATGCCACCACCAACCCGTCTCTGATCCTGAAAGCCTCCGGCCTCGATTCCTACAAGCATCTGATGACTGACGCCATTGACTACGCTAAAAAGCAGGGCGGCAGCAAAGAAACGCAGATAATCAACGCCAGCGATAAAGTCGCCATCAACCTCGGTATGGAAATACTTAAGAGCGTCCCAGGACGCGTCTCTACCGAAGTGGATGCACGCCTCTCATTTGACCGCGGTATGTGTGTCACGAAAGCAGAGAAGCTGGTGAGAATGTATGAAGACAACGGTATTGACCGTTCACGCATTCTGATTAAGCTGGCCTCCACCTGGGAAGGCATCCGTGCGGCTGAAGAGCTGGAAAAAAACGGTATCAACTGTAACCTGACGCTGCTGTTTTCCTTCGCTCAGGCGCGCGCCTGCGCTGAAGCCGGCGTATTCCTGATTTCTCCCTTCGTTGGCCGTATTTATGACTGGTACAACAGCCGTAAACCACTGGACCCCTACGTGGTGGACGAAGATCCGGGCGTGGTTTCCGTACGTAAAATTTACGAATACTACAAGCAGCATCGTTATAACACGGTCATTATGGGTGCCAGCTTCCGTAACGTGGAGCAGATCCTGGCGCTGGCTGGCTGCGACCGTCTGACCATTTCACCTAACCTGCTTAAAGAACTGCAGGCCAGCGATGCCCCGGTTGAACGCAAACTGACGCCATCAACCGAGTGTTTCCACCAGCCCGCACAGCTTTCCGAAGCCGAGTTCCGTTGGGAACATAATCAGGATCCGATGGCAGTGGATAAGCTGGCTGACGGTATCCGTCAGTTTGCCGTTGACCAGCAGAACCTGGAAAACGTGCTGTCCGCCAGACTGTAAATCATTCCAGAATGGGCGGCATTAGCCTTGTAGCCAATCAGGCCGTAGGTAAACCGGGCGATGATATTCGCCCTTAATGCGTTATACCGCCCATTTTATCCCACAAAAAAACCAGGGAGAACAATATGTCTTCACGTAGAGAGCTGGCTAATGCTATTCGTGCGCTGAGCATGGATGCCGTGCAGAAAGCCAAAAGTGGTCATCCGGGCGCCCCAATGGGCATGGCCGATATCGCCGAAGTGCTGTGGCGCGATTTTATGCATCACAACCCGACCAATCCGGCCTGGGCCGATCGTGACCGCTTTATCCTGTCCAATGGCCATGGCTCCATGCTGCTGTACAGCCTGCTGCACCTGACCGGCTATGACCTGCCGATGGAAGAACTGAAAAACTTCCGTCAGCTGCACTCAAAAACGCCGGGCCACCCGGAACTTGGGTACACCCCAGGCGTTGAAACCACCACTGGCCCGCTGGGTCAGGGTCTGGCTAATGCCGTTGGACTGGCGATTGCCGAGCGCACCCTGGGCGCGCAGTTTAACCGTCCGGGCCATGACGTCGTTGACCATCACACCTATGTCTTTATGGGCGACGGCTGTCTGATGGAAGGCATTTCTCATGAAGTGTGCTCGCTGGCTGGTACCCTGGGCCTGGGCAAGCTGATTGGCTTCTACGATCACAACGGCATCTCAATTGATGGTGAAACTGAAGGCTGGTTCACCGACGATACCGCTAAGCGTTTTGAAGCCTATAACTGGCACGTCGTGCATGAAATTGACGGTCATGATGCTGACGCCGTCGCCAATGCTATTAAAGAGGCGCAAAGCGTTACTGACAAGCCATCCCTGATTATCTGTAAAACGATTATCGGCTTCGGCTCGCCGAATAAAGCAGGCAAAGAAGAGGCCCACGGTGCCGCGCTGGGCGATGAAGAGATTGCGCTGACCCGTAAGCAGCTGGGCTGGAACTATCCACCGTTTGAAATCCCACAGGAGATTTACGCTCAGTGGGATGCCAAAGAGGCCGGCGCTAAGGCTGAGAAAGCCTGGAATGAGAAGTTCGCCGCTTATAAAGCCGCGCATCCTGAACTGGCAAAAGAGTACGCCCGCCGTATGGACGGGGGAATGCCGGAAAACTGGCAGCAGGAAACGCAGAAGTTCATCGAAGAATTGCAGGCTAACCCGCAGAAAATCGCCAGCCGTAAAGCGTCTCAGAATACGCTGGAAGCCTGGGGTAAAATTCTGCCTGAATTCCTTGGCGGCTCCGCTGACCTGGCACCGAGCAACCTGACGATGTGGTCTGGCTCTAAGTCCATCAAAGAAGATCATGCCGGTAACTATATTCACTATGGCGTGCGTGAATTTGGTATGACCGCCATCGGCAACGGCATTGCGCATCACGGCGGGTTTGTTCCTTATACCGCTACCTTCCTGATGTTTGTAGAATATGCCCGTAACGCTGTGCGTATGGCCGCACTGATGAAAGCCCGACAGATTATGGTCTACACCCATGACTCTATTGGCCTGGGCGAAGATGGTCCGACCCACCAGCCGGTTGAGCAGATCGCCAGCCTGCGCGTGACGCCAAATATGAGCGTCTGGCGCCCCTGTGACCAGGTTGAGACGGCGGTCGCGTGGAAACATGCGGTTGAGCGTCATCATGGCCCCACGGCGCTGATCCTGTCACGTCAGAATCTGGCACAGCCAGAACGTACCAAAGAGCAGCTGGAGAATATCTCCCGCGGCGCGTACGTGCTGAAAGATAGCGAGGGTACGCCAGATGTGATTCTGATAGCGACCGGCTCGGAAGTTGAAATTACGCTGGGCGCAGCTGAAAAACTGACGGCGGAAGGCCACAAGGTCCGCGTCGTCTCTATGCCTTCAACCGACCTGTTCGATAAGCAGGATGTGGGCTACCGCGAATCCGTATTACCTTCCACGGTAAGCGCTCGCGTGGCCGTAGAGGCCGGAATTGCCGACTACTGGTATAAATATGTCGGTCTGAATGGCGCTATCGTCGGTATGACCACCTTCGGTGAGTCTGCCCCTGCGCCGCAGCTGTTTAATGAATTTGGCTTTACCGTTGAAAACATTGTCAGTCATGCTGAGGCGCTGCTGAAGCCCCACTGATTGTTTTCTGTATGATAAAAGCCCGGCTTCTTAGCCGGGCTTTTTTTGCCCTCCACCCGCCTGCCCCTTACTGTGGTGTCATCTCGACGCTGGCGATGGGTGGCTGTTGCGTAGTCCATAGCGATGGCCAGTCATCACTACCGTGCCAGGCATCGCAGGTACTCTCTTCTGCATAGTCAGCCAGCTCAAACTCCCTGCCATCATACTGCCAGCGCGTCGCCAAACCGCAGTCTCCCAGTCCCCTGCCCTTGTTATAGGTTAACAGCGCGCCACTGCTGGCATCATATTCGGCGTTGACCAGCTCTAACTGCTTTTCGGTATGCGACGGGGGAATAAAGGGTAGCGTCAGCGTCACCCCTTTCGCCACATAGGGCAGCGAACGCGTCACCTCAAATGCTAAATCAATGACGTTGTAAGCGCCCATTTCGCAGCTGATAAGCAGGAGCGCTTTCTGGTCGCTTAGCGGTGCCACACTCACCTCGCGCCGCTGCGGATCAAGCGAGCATTCGTCCGTGTTGATACGCCAGGTACCAAAATCAATCAGCCCCGTTGTCTCATCGCGCGTCAGGGCCAGCGGCGGATGGCTGAGAGGCATAATGACGGGCACGTCAGGTACGGGGGTGACATCCTCGGCGGCGCGGCTGCCCCGTTTTACCCAGGCGCTCATTCCATTAACTCTTCCCTGGATATCATCCATCAGTAGTAGCGCAGCCTTAAGGCCATGTAAGGAAATGCCCGCATCGGGCCGGTACAGTAGCTGAATAGCGCCCGCATCCATCACCTGCTGTAAAAATTCGTCAATTGAGATGGCGTGTGACGTCGTCAGATGATGAGGTTCGACTTCCCAGTGTTTCAGATCGAGCCGGAGCCGCTGCCCGTCAAGCAGCAGATTATCTTTCAGCGGCGCGCCATTAAGCTCACCGCTGTAGGGGTTACCATAATCTATTGAAATAAGGGGGCGGTCGTTGATGCCAGCGTGACGACTGACGGTCATAACCAGACCTTTATCGCCAGGGAAACTTCTGGCCACACAGCTATTAAGGTTATTACAGGTAATCTGCCAGTTAGAAAATATTTTATGCAGCGGCTCGGCGTGCAGCGACAAAGCCGTCAGAAATAATGAAACAAAAGGCAATATCATCCAGTAAGGCATTGATCACGGGTATCCCAGAGTTACGTGAAGCAATAAGCGTAGCCTAATGGTTCACCTTTAGGTGAAGTTTATCAATTGAGCGCCCATATCATGACGCAAAGTTAGAATTACCGGTAAAAAAAGAACCAGTCATTACTGGAGTCATCTTCGCCGCTGACTGAAAAGACCTCAATCAGATTAATCGGACATGGTAGAAAATGAGACATCACGCTCTACGCTATACTCACAGTCAATAAGGGCGGGATGTCACACTGGTTCAGTTTAAAATCCACCCACGCTGTTAACGGGTTAACCATGCCTGTAAGGTTTATTTTTCAACAAAAACCATGGCACTACCATTAATAAATTACGCTTTACGAACTTATTAAATATAATGAATGAGTTCTTTCAGATCTGCCAACTAATGACCACCTCACCTTTCACCCCCCACTTAAAATACACGCGTACTGGCATACGCAATAATAAAAATAAAAATAACCTATTTTCAATAAGTTAAAGATAGACTCACGATCATGATACTGCCCCTGTTTGACAAATAAAACCAAATTGGCTTTACTCGAAATAATAAAATAAATAGAATAAGAAATAAAAATGCGTGGAAAATACTTTTCTACCGCTTTCACAATACCATTTATAAACAGAGTGAAGACACTACACAATTGATTCTAAATGACTGCCAATCATTCCACAGTGAGATAGTCCACCCGGCGCTTTGTGCTACAGCTGATGACTTTTGAAAATTATTAGCCATTATTTGGCCATAAAATCCAAAAACATTAACCCCTTATTCACCAGACTGAATATGAAAAAGATATGTAGCATGTCAGCCTTTCGCCTTATCCCTGGGCTGAATACTATCCACTGACAGTACCAATAGATAGCTAAGGATAATGCCCGTGCAAACTTCAAAAATTAAAACCCGGCCCCTCAAAACTAACAGGCACCAAAAAGATATAATTAAAATATTAACGTTCAATATTATTAGCAGTCTTCTGATATCCCCTGCGCATGCTATTTTATTAACCGATGGTAAAACAGGATATGTTACTGAAAACAGTACACGAAATTTCTGGGATGTGCGGGATGCTACGCTCAAGGTCAATCAGGGAGGTAAAACGCAGGGTATAACTTTACGGGGGGGAGTGCTCAACATGGAGGGTGGGGATACTTATATCGAGCCCGACGCAAGACAAATCTCTCAGGCTATATCGTTACAGGATAACAGTCAGGCAACCATTAACAACTCGACTATTACAAACGAAATGCCAGAACGTGGTGTGGCCATTGGCGTCAATGGCGGCTCTAAAGCAACAGTAACCTCATCTGTGCTGAATGCTAATGGTCGGGGTTTTACTACCAGTGGATTAAACTCCCTCCTGATCTTAAATGACGCTGTAGTCAATGGTAAGGACGATGGTTTAACCAGTCAGTTTGGAGGCGGGATTGGCGGCACGATTTTCGGTGGAACTCTGCAGGCATCAAACAGTGCGATAACCGGCGACAAGCTCGGGCTGATGCTTTTGCTCGATGACGACGATTCTCAACCGGTCGCGATACTTAATAATACACATATAACAAGCAGTAACGGCAGCGCTATTCTGGCGGGGGCAAGGAGCGCTTATAGTACAGGAGTGATAGGCTTACAAATCAATGCTGGCAGCGTTTTAACGGCAGGCAATGGCACACTTGTAGAAGTGATTAATGGAAATACGCTTAATCTTTCCATTGATAACAGTGACCTTCGCGGTAATCTCATCGCCGACCAGACATCGGTTCTCAATGCCGTACTGAATAATAATGCTGCTTTACATGGAAATATCGAAAACCTTAATACGCTGGCCGCCGATAAAAGCGAAATCGAGGGTAATATCGGTTTCAAAATGGGTTCGGAGGGACGGGTTCAGTTAAATAACAATACCACTATTCAGGGGGATATCACCGGCGTAAAGATACTTGAAGCCCGTAACAGCCGCATAACGGGGAACATCAATCCAGAAGACGCCCAGGCTGCCGAAGTCACCCTGCAAGATAACAGCACGATTAACGGCGACTTAAAAAATATTAACAAACTGACACTGGCTCACAGTACTGTCATCGGACGGGTATGGGCAGATTCACCTGGTTTTACTGCGGCTGAACTTTCTGACGACTCCCTGATTGAAGGTAACCTGAGCCAGATTTCATCTCTGAGCCTTAACGCCAGCCGTATAACAGGCGATATTATTGGCAGCGAGGACAACGCCACAGCGGTGTCATTAGCCAATAAATCTGCTATTGAAGGTAACCTCATTCTGCCAGCCTCCGTCACGCTTGATAACAGCCGAGTAACAGGCGATATCACTGGCAGCGAAACCCACCCCACAACGGTATCTCTGACAAACGGATCCCTCATTGACGGTAACCTCAATGCTATCCATACCCTGGCGTTACAGGACAGCCAGCTTACGGGTAACGTGACTGCAGATGGTACAACCGGGTCTTCAGTCAGCCTGAGTGGCAAAACATCGCTGCTGGGGAATCTGGAAAACTATGACAGTATCTCGGTCAGGGATAATGCCAGGTGGTCGCTGATTCAGTCAGCAAACATTCGTAGCTTAGCGCTAAATTCGGGTAGCGTTAACCTGAATAGTCAGGGTAACAATTACCGCACTCTGACGGTAAATAACCTCGACGGAGAGGGGCTTTTCTTACTTCGCACAGATATTGCTGCCAGCAAGGGGGATCAGCTGATTATCAATGGTCAGACGCGGGGATCTCATCTTCTGTCGATAACGAATACGGGAGACGAGCCAGACCATTCGCTGCCGCTGACGGTGGTGAGAACAGCAGATGGAGGAGGAGATTTCAGTCTGCAAAATGGCCGGGTTGATGCCGGTGTCTATCAATACAGACTTCAGCATCAGGGTAACGACTGGGATCTGTTAAAAACAGAGGAATTGACGCCCTCAACTGAAACAGTGCTGAGTGTGGTTAACGCATCGCCTGCCGTATGGACAGGGGAACTTAATACCGTCCGGGGACGACTGGGCGACCTGCGGACGACAGCAAAACATGATGGAGGCCTGTGGGCTCAATACATGGGACAGGAGACCCACGTGAGTCCCGGTGGCGGAATCAGCTACCAACAAAAACAGTCTGGCCTGGCAATAGGGGGAGATAAAGCTTTCGATGTGAGAGAAGGCAAACTCCTGACAGGTCTGTTTACCGGTTACAGCGATAATGACATTACTGCTCATTATGGCAACAGCAATATTGACAGCTACTTTATCGGTGGATACACCACATGGATGGCAGACTCAGGTTGGTTTGTGGATTTGATGCTGAAAGGCAATAAATTTCATAATAATGTCGAAGCCACGATGAGCAATGGCGTTGTATCAAAGGGTAATTATAATAATTACGGTATAGGGTTTTCAGGTGAGTTTGGGAAAAACATTCTTCTGTCTCAGGGCTGGTTTATTGAACCTTCCTTACAACTTTCATCATTGTGGATGTCTGGCAAAGAGTTCAGGCTTGATAATGGCCTGAATGTCCGTAATGACAGCGCCAGATCCAAACAGGCCGCTCTGAATATGGCCCTTGGTAAAAATCTTACATTGAATAACGGAATGTCATTATCACCCTATGTGCGCGTCTCTTATCAGCATGAATTTGCGAAAGATAATGATGTTTCCGTCAATGATATCGCTTTTAGCAACGATATGTCCGGCGGCAATGGAATGTATGAAGTTGGCCTGAATGCACAGGTATCAGAAAAGGCTTATATTTACACCGATGCCAGTTACAGCAAAGGTAACAAAGTCGAATCACCGTGGGCGACACATATTGGCGTTCGTATAAACTGGTAAAATGCATCTGCCCGGGCACGCAGAGATAACACCGCTTAATGGGTCAATATAAAGGCGTGGGATGCCTGAATTAAGACATCCCACCTTTATTCCTGCTACCTTTGTTTCATCGCGAGTAGGAAATTAAACCATTGAGCCGTGCGGCGACCTCTTCGTTATCTCCACCTGCATCAGTGCTTCCCCATGAAACAACCCGTTGATCTTCTGTGATCGCGGAAAAAGCCCCGCTACTGCTATAGATTGCCCGGCACCTGTTCAGCTGAGTGCTAACGGGTTGGGTGTTTCCGCCAGAAAGGGGGTCGCCCCAGGCCACTACCGTGCCATTAGCCCGAAGCGCAGCAAAGGCGGTGGCCGTAGCGGAAATTTGTACAACATCCTCCAGTGAAGCAATCTCGCGAGTCAATACTCCTCCAGCAGCTTCATCACCCCAGGCAACAATACTCCCGTTACTCATCAGAGCAGCAAAGGCGCTCCATGTTGATACAACTTCAATAACACTATTCATGACAGAAAGACTTACGGGCAGTTGGCCTCCATGTGTGTCTGCTCCCCATGCTACCAGTAGACCATTCGTCCGCCTGACCACAAACGCCCCATTATTGGACGCCATGATATCGCTGAAATCTTTCATCTGACGTAAAGTGGTGGGTAATACTCCACCAAATTCACTGTTACCCCAACATAACAGACTATTATCATAATTAAGTGCAACAAAAGCTGACAGGGTTGAAGCAATGTCCCGGGCATTACGGTGATTGATCACAGCGGTAGGAAGAAGGCCGCCATAACTGGAATTCCCCCACGCACAGATTCGCTTATCTGCACGGAGTGCAGCAAAGGCGCCGCCAGAGCCTACAACTTTAAGGATATTATCGTAAGAACTAACAGGAGATACCACGTTACCCCCGTTTCTCCGGTTCCCCCAGGCTACCACCTTACCGGTAGACAATAACGCGCAAAATGCTTGCGCTGTACCACTCAGAGAGACGATATTTTTAAGTTTAGCGATGGCTGTTGGCACGGTACCCCCGCCTTCAGCGTCTCCCCAGGCGACTACGCTGTTATCAGAACGACGCGCAGCGACAGCAACACCAGACGTATAAATCTCTTTATAGTCATCATTTGTAGATAACCCTAAAGGCAGCTCCCCTCCAACGGCAGAATTTCCCCAACCCACTACCCTGCCAGAATCAAGAATGGCGACCATTGCAGCTTTACCGCTGTTTGTGGGGTCATCACCATTTCCAAATATATTCCCGGGTGAAAGTTCAGTTTCATCTGTGGCTGACGAGACGGTTAACTTCAGCCAGGGCTGAGTATCCCTGAACCATTCTGTCGTTATGGTTTCCGTATCATCTTCATAACGCCAATCCAGTATGGTCTTTTTACCGGTGCTTTTATCATACCCAATCAAATACTGTGATTTTCCTGAATAGTGATAGGAGTGGCTGGGAGCGCGAGCACCGAAAACAAGGATTTTGCTGTTTACCAGCTCACTGGTGATGCTATAACGCTTTGATGGTGACGTTGTGCTTTCCCCTGCTCGTGTCAGGATATAGTTAATCCGTACAGTGTTGCCCTCGGACGAGAGCACGACGTCGTAAGGGACGACGAACTGTAAAGCGGCCTTTGAGTCGCTGTCAGTTATCGTAATTAGCTTATTCCAGCTATTTTCATCTGTCGCACCCAGCCAAAATATTTCAACTGTATCGCCCAATTGAAAACGCGCGGAGAGAGGGATGATGACGGTCGCGCCAGATTTAACGCTCCCTGTATTAATGATATCTTCCTGTGCTTCTTTAATATAAGGCGAAGGTAGCGCGGAACTGATAATGGCGAGGGTTAATACTTTCGACAGGTTCTCTTTTCCATCAAATGAGTCAACCCGATAGCTAACATTAATCGTCTTACCATTGTGAACTTTAACTTCATTGTAGGGTACCTGGAAAGTCACAGGATTGCCCAACATATTGCTGCTAATGGCCGTGTAAAGACTAAAATGGGTTCCCCAGAAAAGTTTTACGCCGTCACCGGATGCCATGCTATCCCATGCGGGGATCCTCACCTCAACCCCAGTGACATTTATCACGGTGAAATCCAGCATGCCCTCAATAACATGCTCCACCACTGGCTCAGGTAAACTGATACCGGCCGCTCTGACCTGTAACGTCAGTTTTTCTGACGAGGCTATCTGACCAGAAATGTAATTTACCTGATAGTTTAAATTAACCGCATTATTTAATGAAGATTCAAAGTATTTCTTAGGGATATTAAAGACAATATCCCTGGATACTGCATTACCTGACACCGGAAGGTAATCTTCCCAGGATTCAACGCCATTAAGATAGGCTGATAACATGTCACCAGCAGCCATATTGCTATAAGGAGGAACCCGGAATGTAGCAAAACGTAAAAGGTTTTCAGGAATGATGACGCCATTAACATTTTCGTCAACTTTCGGCGCAGGAAGTATTTGAGCAGTAGACATTACGGTAATTATTAGGTCAACAGAGGATGCTTTGGTGCCGTCGAATCTATCTATTTCGTAGTGTAATGAGATATCACTGTTGTTATTGAGCAAAAGAACAGCATAGGGTAACTCAAAGGTGATCTCTTCATTCAACATTCCCGCAGTGATAGTCAGAAAGTCATGCCAGCTTGCCACGCCTTCCAGGTAGAGGTATACCGTATCACCTGCCTGCATTTCATCATAGGCGGGGATTTTTGCCAAAACACCTGTCGTTGTGCTCTCCAGCAGGAGAATACCATCAGACACTTTTTCAACGGTTGGAGCAGGAAGTGCTTCATTGAGCCATGACCTGATGCGCAGTGACAGCATTTCTGATGACAGACTGTTACCATTCTCATCCGTAACCTGGTAGCTAACTCTGACACTATTATTAATATTGAGGTCGATATACTTTTTGGGAACGCGAAAATTAACTGGCTTATTGAGAATCGAAGATGAGACGCGTAGCCAGTCAGCAAAGTTACCTTCAGGAACAGCTGATGCCCATTTAAGATCTATGCGGTCATTCAACGTCATACCATTCCAGGGGAGGATCCTTACGGTAAGAGCAGTTTTAATCGTATCGGGGTCGATCAGATCGCCACTAATGTCAGGAATTAAAGGTGCAGCTAAACGTTTGATAACTTTTAGCTGCAATTTTTCAGATGTCAGAATACTGCTAGCGCTCGTGTTATACTGATAATAGAGGGTAACAACCCCGCCAGCCAGGATTTTAATCGCTGCCTCATCAATAATAAATGAAACAGGAGAACTTATTGACGTTATTTTTTCGGATAAGAAACGATTAAAGTTATCTCCGTTATGGGTCACCCCAGACCAGTTAAGAATAATTTCCGCGCCTGGTACCATTGCGGTGAAGAGGGGAACAGTGACTGTGACGGCACTGAGATTGCCGTCAAGTGTACCCGACACCGCTTCCGCAACCTCTGGTATGGGTAGAAGAGCACTCTGCGCACCCGAAACTGAAATAGTCACTTTTCTTGAGTTTATTTTGCTGCTGTCAGAGGCGCTTATCAATGTATAAGAGACAATAAACTCCCCCTGGACCAGGGCCAGTAACTGCGAGTATGGAATAGCGAATTCAAGTATAGAAGGAAACCGACTTATAGTGAGGTAATCCTCAAAATAAGTGGGGCTACCCGAAGCGGTTCGCCCAATGACAACGAGCTGAACTGAGTCATTAATGTTAAAACTATCCGTATCAATCGTAACCTGGATGATTGCGGCGCGTTGCCCGAGACTGTCGATATTTATAATATAATCAACCGAATCCTTAACAATCGGGGCTTTAAGATAGTAGCCACTGGCACTGACGGAAACTGCTTTGGAAGGTGACCATTTGGAGTAGTTATTCACCTCGTCCCGCACTTCATAAGTAACCAGTAAGTTATCACTGTCCCCAGCCTTATTAATAGTATTTTCGCCAACCGTTATCGTAATTGGTTTAATAAAATCATTTTCACTTACAACGTGGCTGATGATTTCCCCTCCCCAGCTGAGGTTTATTTTATCCCTGACGCGCATATTAATATAGGGTTCAATACTGATCGGAACCCCTTTTTTTGCCTCATTAGCCCCAACGCCGTTATAAATAATTGATGGTGGAATGCCGGGTGGTGAAAAATTCTCATTCACATTTTGAGTTTGAGGATTAGGGTCGATCCCCCCTGGTTTATCCAATTTAATCCAAAGTGCGGAGGTGTTTGATCTGTCGCTTATCCCACTGTCAGTATGTGTCACCGTATAGTATATTTTAAACCATCCAGCCTTAATATTTACTGGGGGGACAATAATGTGAATGGAATCATTCACCTCCTCTTCAGACAAGATATAACTTTTAACGGGATATAATGCTGAATCATCATCTGACTGATAAATATAGACATCAATAAGGTCCCCTTTCCTCATAATAGAATAAGCCTCGCAAATTAGCAGAAGGCCATCTATTGATGTAGTAAAACCAACCCCGACCCCACCGACAACCGGATGACTAAGAGGAATTATAATATCACTCAATTTATTTTCGGAAAAAATTCCATTAAGGTTATTGTTACTCATATTTACTCCCTTTTCCAGGATGTAAGGGTTGGTTTTTTAAACGAATAATTTAGATATTACTCACCCGCAGGGCCTTCAAGATCAATTTTTACAGAGCTAACTTCGGAGTCAAAGACATAACCTAGCTGCCCTATAGAATAATAACATCTGGCAGATCCATAAACGACATCCCGAATAAAAGGTTCATAAGGAATGACCATTGCCAAAGATTTATTCAAATTCGCTTTAGTGATAGTCGTTGTCGTAGAGAATTTGGTACTGCTAATATCCTCACCTTTGCCGTTCGTTTTAGAGTTTCCAATCCAGTGTAAGGTAACCACGTCCCCTTCTGCCATATTTTCATAGGCATTGATCAGGACTGATGTTGATGGATTAATCAGGTCGCCTTCGATAAACCATCCACGGGCGTTCCTTCCCAGTAAATCGGGAGCTAAAAGACCATCTGGACCGCCTGGTCCGGCTAAATGAACATCAACATATGTCGTCTGACCCAAATTATCGTTGGTGGCATTGATGAGATCATAGGTTACTTCCCACGCTGAATTTTCTGGCGTGCTATCAACAATGTCAGAATCAATTTCAATATCAAATGCTGCTTTACTTGCATTGATATCTTCTATTTTTACTTTAAAGTCTATATATACACCCGATGACCGCCCCCCCCAATAAACACGTATAGTATCGTCTACTACTGGTGTTTCATAGTATGGAACAGTCACCACAGCCCCTCTGCGAAGGTCGCCGGGTCGTAATTTATTAGTTTCTTTTACGCCATTACCTACAACTATAGGTTCGGCTAAATTTTCATTAACGTCCGTCGTTTTATCAGGATCCTCAGGTCCAGGTATATTCAGATCGACTATCACAGGATTGACATCGGACGTTGTTACTATCTTACCGCGCGTAACCTGATAATCTACTTCCCATGTTCCGCTCTTGGTTTCCCATATTTTTTCCCTGGGAATGACAAACTCAAGTACGTAAGCATCAAGAGGCAATGGAAAAGGTACAAGAAGTGAAGGCAAAATCGGTGTGCTACGCCATCTCAAAGTAATAAGATCGCCGGGCAAAATATTAGTGTATTTTGGTATAAGTGCAGTCACTGGCGTGCGTGTTGCAGCATCAGTAATGGGACCGTTTTCTGCCAGCGGCACTCGTGCTTGCGTAAGGAATTTAGCCGCAGGGTGGATTATAACCGATATCGAATAATCAGGGGATCTAACGCTGACATTTCCCGCCCTGTCGATCAGGTTATAGTATATAATTGCACTCCCTTCCCCACCATCTATAATATCCTGTTCCGGCACATCTATAGTAATATAGTCTTTGTTAACATCCTCTTTAGTAACTATATAATTTGGTAAGCGTTTCGCCGTGCTATTACCGCCAATCCAGATTACTCTTATCGTATCACCGGCATCAATACGAGTGTACGAAGGTATAAACACGGGAAATTTATTACCTAGAGAGATAATGTCTTCCCTTGTGATCGTGTTTTCATATTCGTCCGCGATGAAAGCAGGACCAGAGGGGCTGGGAGCATCACGATCGACTATCACATTCAGAGGAAAACTTAAGCTCGAGGCACCCGACGCAGCTTCAACAACATACTGGATCTTATAGGGTCCAAAGGTTAAGTATCGCTCTGATAATCTTAATTTAATAGGAAAATCTGTCTCATCTGGATCGCCCATAACATAGCTTGCTATAAATGTCGAATCATTATCATCTAAGTAGACAAAAACCGCATCGCCTTCATCCATCCTTCTCCAGGCAGGGACCTGCAGTTCCAACCCCTGATTAAATAGATCTACCGGGACAGTACCATCAGCCAGCAGCCCTTCAATCACTGGTGCTTCCAAAACCGGCACTGTAGGTCTTCTTATTAAACCCTTAAACGACTGTAGCTTTCTTTTTCTTTCTTCCAATCGTTTAGATATATCATTCTCATGGAAATCATTAATTGCTGACATACCCTTCTCCTCTTGATTTAACTTTAATTTAACTTCAATTTATTCATCATCTTCACTTTTTCTGTAAACCAGGCCCTGCATGATGATTTCACCGTAGTTAATAAAAGGCTCCTCAACGAAGATCCCGGTTGAGCTATTCATTACTGTAACCTTATTAGCTATTAAATTATACTGACTGGTCCAGTAGGGTGTATTCGGTAGCCATTCACTGTAAACCGAAAGGTCACCCCACTGGTCGTATATTGTTTTCAGCGCTGATTTTGAGAGTAGCCTTTTATCTTTATCCTGAATAACTTCCTGTAAGCCTATTTTATTTTTAGTCGGGTAGAGGTAATTATGAACATAAAATATATGATTTGACGTTTCCCCTGTTACTTTATCTTTAGCAATTACTTCACAGCTTCCTGTGAAGTAGGAAATAGCCGTGGCCTCAGCGGAACCATAATCATCACTTACAAGGCTAATATTATTTTTTTTCTCATCTCCAACACTCCATTCAACCTCTCCTGAGCCACCACTGGTGTGCAGCAGGATACTGGCACCCTCCCAAATAAAGTTCGGCTCACCATAATAAAGCGTTTGGTTCCGGCTCTGCACTCGATCAATTTTAAATATATCTCGTATTTTGATAAAATCAAAACCCGTAAAGACAACGTTTTGTTTGTCTTCAACAATAAAGCAGCTCAATTCAACATGTTCAATTTTAGTACTGGTGAAACTAACTTCTACAAAACCATCCTGGTTACTGCTAGTGGCATAGACGCCAGCCCTGCTAGTGACAAAAATGGCTGCACCATCAACTTCAAATACCACACGAATATTAGCCACAGGTGCATCTTTACTTTCTATATAAAGACCAACGGTATTGATATCCCTGCCGTCAGATACTGCATTATTTTTAACTTTTTCAAGACGTAACGTCATTTCGGCTATCTGGGTATCTTTCATAATTTACATCCTGCCAGGTTAGTTTAAAATAAAAGAATACTGCACTCTCTACGTTATTACTTTTTTATATCCCCCAGGACTATTAACAAGCAGGGCGTCAATATGAACCTACTCTGTAGGCCACATTCAAAACAGTTGCATTTACTTCCCATTCCTGCGTGCCGTCTGTGATATTAAAAGATGTAGTAGTAATTAAGCCGGTATCATTCGTCCAGAACCTGGCCCGGGTAATCCTATTCCAGGGAGCGTATGCCCTTAAGTTGCCCCATTGGTTCAACAATGTTTTGTATGCTCCAGGACTCAGAATATTACTGCCATAGATACTTTCTGTCTGGTAGATAGACCGCCGGGTTGCATCCATATTGACAAAACTAGTAATCTGGAAGTTGTAGGCGACTTTCTCTTTTGTTACGCGATCTGTCCCTTCAATCAGACAAATCTGTCGGGGTCGATTGTGTATCGTCACTATCCCACTCCCTTGGCTGTCACTTTCGATGGTGACTTCAGCAGACGACTGGACGACGTTCCATTCTACATTGCCACTCCCACCGGTGGTATCTATCCGAAAGCTTGCTCCCGGCCAGGCAGTCGTTGGCTCACCCGTTAATCTGAATAGCCGGTTAGTATTGACTACCTGACTTATTTTCATGACATTGCTGTTTGCAATAAAATTAACTGGTAAAACCTGTTGCGTAGATTCTTCTCTGAATACCTCTGAAGTTACATTCACCTGTTCTGCCACTTTGTTAATCACAGAAAAGCGCACCAGGCCTGCAGGATCGGTATAATAATGGTCAACCATTTGGCCATTACGTTTCAAAAGGGCATTACCACTCACTCTTACTAAAATATCTACGTTTCTTGCAGAATAGTAATCATCATCCATACAGTACACTTCAACAATATTTTCTGCTGTCCCGTCAGCTTTAGCATCGTTTTCAATTATTTTGGCGACCAGGTGAAAGCCGCTCTCTGATCTCAAATGAATTCTATTCATTAAACACCTCTAAGGATTGTTTTAAACAGTCTACAGCTACAATAATATGAATATCCAAAGTCGATGACTCCAAATACCAGCCTATATATAACCTCACCCGTAAATACTTGAACAATCTGACTTCCTTGTTACACACTAAATCCATCTGTAAACATTAATAGAGAAAATTCGCATTCCGTTAGCTCTTTAAAGCTAGCATTTTCTCAGCTAAATTAAACAGGCGTTAGTTTTATTATTTGTTGTTTAAGGCTGTTAAATTTTTAACTTCCATAATAAGCATACCAATCAACTCGTTACCCTGGAAAAACAGCACTTTCATTTAATCCTGCTTTAACACCTGCTATATTTTAAAATTACATGGCCAGACAACAGAAAATATATTTATTTTCCGCAGGTATAAATTTTTGTTCGGTTTTTAAGTCTATAAAGGTGCTGACCGATCGCTTGACACCAGTCAGCACGGGTTGATCAGGCGAGACGCAGCCACCCTTCAATCAGGGCATGCTGTAGCAGCATCACTGTTTTTCCATCTTTAATCTGTCCTTCGCCAATCATCGTCCACGCCTCTGGAAAAGAGACTTCCATGACGTCAATGTCCTCATCCTCTACGCCACCGCCTGCGTTTTCACGCAGCGAGTCGTCATATTCGGCGGCGAAGAAATGCAGCAGTTCGGTGACCCCGCCCGGTGACATATACATATCATAGAGCTTCCTGACCTCGCCCACGGCGAAGCCCGTTTCCTCAATTGCTTCTTTACGAATACAGTCTTCCGGGGAATCGTCATCCAGCAGGCCTGCACAGGCTTCCACCAGCATCCCGCTCTCATTGCCGTTAAGCCAGGTGGCAATACGAAACTGCCGGGTGAGGATGACGCTGTTCTTGTCGCGGTTATAGAGAAGGATGGTTGCGCCATTTCCGCGATCGTAGACTTCGCGCTTATGCCGAATCGTTGAGCCATTGCGGGCGGTGAGATCGTAGGTGTAGTTACGCAGTACAAACCAGTTTTCTGACAGGACTTTGTTCTTAATGACTTCGATTTTGGCGGACATCTGGACTCCATTGCGTTGCCGGGAGTCTGTCATCTTAAGTCTGCAAGGCAGGGAAAACTATCTCAATTCTGAAGGTGCGGCCTGGCTGGATTGCTCACACTGATGCTTATCAGGCCGGGAGCTTAAAAAAAGGCGGCTCCAGAGAGCCGCCTTTTTATGCCGTAAAAGCAGTGGATCCCTTTACTCAGCCTTAGGCTGCTGGTGCTCAGTTGCGGCCACGGCATGAACCCGTTTGCGAACACCAAACCACCCCAGGATCAGCAGGAGCGCAATCAGCGGAATCGACGCAATAGTCCAGGTCCCGTTCGGGTAGTCAAATGCCATCAGCACCAGTACGCTGGCCAGGAACAGCAGCGTCAGCCACGAGGTAAAGGGTGCCCAGGGGAGCTTAAAGCTAACGTCCTCAGCCTTGCCCTCTTTGATCGCTTTACGCAGGCGCATCTGACAGACCACGATAAACGCCCATGAGGAGATAATGCCCAGCGAGGCAATGTTCAGGACAATTTCAAACACCCGCGACGGAACGATGTAGTTCAGCCAGACACCAACGACATAGACGCCGATAGTGACCAGAATGCCCATATAGGGAACCTGCTGACCGCTCATCTTCGACATAAACTTTGGTGCTGAGCCGCCCATCGACATCGATCGCAGAATGCGTCCGGTCGAATAAAGTCCAGAGTTAAGGCTGGAGAGCGCGGCGCTCAGCACCACGATATTCATAATGCTACCGACGTAGGGCACGCCCAGCTTGCTGAAGAAGGTCACGAACGGGCTTTGACCCGCCTGGTAAGCGTTCCAAGGCAGCAGCAGCACTAGCAGGACCACCGAGCCAACATAGAACAGACCGATACGCCAGATAACGCTATTAATCGCTTTCGGCAGCATGGTTTTCGGATCTTTGCATTCCCCGGCTGCAGTGCCGACCAGCTCAATGGAGGCAAAGGCAAAGACCACACCCTGCACCAGCACCAGCGCAGGCAGCAGCCCATGAGGGAAGAAGCCGCCGTTGTCACTGATTAAATGAAAGCCGGTGGCATTGCCATCCAGCGGCTTACCGCTGCCGAGGAACACCACGCCGACAATCAGGAAGACAGCAATAGCCAGGACTTTGATCAGGGCAAACCAGAACTCCATTTCGGCAAACCACTTCACGCCGATCATATTCATGGTGCCGACGATCGCCAGCGCGCCCAGGGCAAATACCCACTGTGGCACGTCGCCAAACGCTCCCCAGTAGTGCATATACAGCGCGACAGCGGTGATATCCACAATACCGGTCATGGCCCAGTTGACAAAATACATCCAGCCCGCAACGTAAGAGGCTTTTTCGCCAAGGAACTCACGCGCATAAGAGACAAAGTTGCCGCTGGAGGGCCGGTGTAACACCAGTTCGCCCAGCGCACGCAGAATAAAAAACGAGAAGATGCCACACACTAAATAGACTATCGCCAGCGCAGGGCCGGCTATTTGCAGACGTGCGCCTGCCCCGAGAAACAGACCCGTACCGATCGCACCACCAATGGCAATCATCTGAACGTGACGATTATCCATTGCTTTGTGATAGCCGGAGTCATGAGAGTTTAACCAACGTCTTCTGGCGGCGCGTTTATCCGCCCCTGCTTTTTTATCAGCTTTCATTATCTGTCCTATTAACCTGTCCACAGTGATAGGCGCAATCAACCCGGTGATCTGATCTGTTGCTGACCGACCAAACGATTGCGCGGCAGCACGAACGCCCCGGCACCAGCCCACTTTCTGTAATTATAGGCCTGTTGAAAGTGGGAAAATTGCGGCGATGCATCCTAACCGTTCTACAAAGATGACGCAAAAAATCTGCAGCGGAAATCGTGTGCTTTTGTAATTTTTGCTCTTCAACGCAAAAAACCCTGAGACCGCGCATGTACGACTGACTTTCACCCGCGGCTTTTAGCACCCCTTGTTTTCAGCGTGGCGAGGCGGACGGAACGCGATATACTCACTCGCCTTCAGGGGAGGTCAATCATGTTAAAACGCTCAGTGACGGGCAGTCTGGCTCGCGTACTGTTTGCCATTGTGCTGCTTTCGGTTCTGTCTGGCAGTCTGGCCCTGCTTACGCTGTCAGCCAGCCTGAATGATGCAGAGGCGATAAATATTGCGGGTTCGCTACGAATGCAAAGCTACCGCATCGCGCTGAACGCCTCGACCGAAACGTCGGGGATTAATGAAGATATCCTGCGCTATCGGGAAACCCTTGAGGCACCGGCGCTGCGGGCGATCGATAAAGGCTATGTGCCCTTTAGCGTCCGTGAACGCTATCATGAATTACTGCATAGCTGGCAATCCCTTCAGCCTGCGTTGCAGACGGGGAACACGCTACCCTATCGGCAAAACGTTGCCCTTTATGTCGACCAGATCGATCGTTTTGTGCTGGCGCTACAGCGCTGGGCAGAACTCAAAATGAAACTGGTTGCCGCAACCAGCCTGTTAGGCTTTGTAACCATTACTCTGCTGGTATTCTGGACGCTGCGTTCGGTGCGCCGCCAGGTGGTAGTACCGCTGCAGACGCTGGTCACGGCCAGCGAGCAGATCGAGCGCGCCCATTTTCGACACGTGCCGCTGGATACCGCGCTGCAGAACGAGCTGGGGGTACTGGCGCGGACGTTTACCCGCATGTCCGGTGAGCTGGAAAAACACTACCACCTGCTGGAGGAGACGGTGAGGGAGAAAACCCGTGATTTGCGGCAGGCTAACCGTCGTCTCTCCCTGCTTTATCGCTGTTCCGAAACTCTGGGAAGCCATCCTGATATCACCCACAGCCTGCCGCTGGTGCTCCAGCAGATCCTCCAGTATGAGGATCTTAGCTGTATCTCTCTGAACGCACCGCCCCTTGGTGAGATAACCGCGGGCATGCCGGATCGGGCGATGCCGTGGCACAGCCAGCCTCTATCGCCTGCCACAGGAAATGCAATCGAACTGCGCTGGCAGGCAAAAAAGAGCAAATCACGGCTGATGCAGGGATTAGCCCCCCTGCTGTCGCGCTCGCTTCAGCTGGCTCAGGCCCAGCAAAAAGTTCAGCATCTTATGCTGATGGAGGAGCGCGCCACCATCGCCCGGGAGTTACACGATTCCCTCGCGCAGTCACTTGCCTGGCTTCGCATCCAAATCGCCCGTCTGAAACGCGTGGTCAGGGAGGATAACGCCCCCGCCAGGGCGATCGTGAGTGAAATGGATCAGGCGCTAAACGAAGCCAATCGTCAGCTCCGTGAACTGCTCACCACCTTTCGCCTCTCCGTAGAACCGGGTGAATTAGTGGCTGCCCTTCACCAGGTGATTAACCCGCTGCGTGAGCAAACGCGCGCGGTCATTACGCTCACCGGGGAACCCGCCAGCCGCCAGCTGGAACCGCAAAAGCAGATCCACGTGCTGCAAATCGTTCGGGAAGCCTTACTGAATGCTATCCGCCACGCTGAGGCTTCGGAAATTATTGTGCGATGTGGTATGGGTAAAGGCGGCGATAACCGGATTGAAATTAGTGATAATGGCTGCGGGATCCCCCCCCTGCACAGCCCGGAAGGACACTATGGGCTGTCCATTATGCAGCAGCGGGCCAGAGGTCTTAACGGACGGCTGGATATCACGCCCTCGCCGGGTGGCGGCACAAGCATACTGCTACAGTTTCCGGCGGCCTGGGAGTGAGCCAGCGGCGGATAAAAGGCGGTACGCTAATTTACATTTTCTCCTAAATTTCTCCACGATTCTTCACCGCCTGACGGGTAAAGTGAAATCGGTAAGGCGACATCGAACAAATAAAAACGCGATAAATGGACTTCGGCGATGCCTGCCAGCAGACAGGACGGACGCAATACCCATCCCAATTAATTAGCCCGGAGCGCCCTTTAATGGCGAATTTTTTTATCGATCGCCCAATTTTTGCCTGGGTGATAGCGATTTTGCTTTGCCTGACCGGCACACTGGCGATATTTTCCCTTCCCGTAGAGCAATACCCGCAGCTGGCTCCGCCTAATGTACGCATCACGGCGAACTATCCTGGCGCCTCAGCGAAAACGCTGGAAAACACCGTTACCCAGGTGATTGAGCAGAACATGACCGGGATAGACAACCTGATGTATATGTCTTCCCAGAGTAGCAATACCGGTCAGGCGACCGTTACGCTGACGTTTACCGCCGGCACCAACCCCGACGAGGCGCGCCAGCAGGTGCAGAACCAGTTGCAGAGCGCCGTGCGCAAGCTGCCACAGGCGGTACAGTCGCAGGGCGTAACGGTGACTAAAACGGGTGACACCAATATCCTGATGGTGGCATTTGTCTCAACGGACGGCAGCATGAAGAAACAGGATATTGCCGACTACGTAGCCAGTAACATCCAGGAGCCGCTGAGCCGCATTGACGGCGTGGGTGAAGTGGATACCTACGGATCGCAGTATGCTATGCGCATCTGGCTCGACCCCAATAAGATGATCAGCTACGCGCTGACCACCTCCGATATCGTCAACGCTATAAAGTCGCAGAACAGTCAGGTGGCGGTGGGCCAGCTGGGTGGGCTGCCCTCGGTTGACCGACAGGCGCTTAATGCCACCATTAACTCGCAGTCGCTGCTAACCACCCCCGAACAGTTCAGAAATATCACCCTGCGCGTCAATCCGGATGGTTCGGAGGTCAGGCTGGGCGATGTGGCCGAGGTCGGGCTGGGAGCTGAAAAGTATGATCTTCTCAGCCAGTATAATGGCCAGCAGGCCTCAGGGCTGGGGATCAAACTGGCCTCCGGGGCCAATGAGTTAGATACGGATAAGCGGGTGCGGGCGCGTATCGACGAGTTGTCCCACTATTTCCCCCCGGGCCTTGAGGCGAAGGTCGCTTATGAAACCACGCCATTTGTTACCGCATCCATTGAAGACGTGGTGAAAACCCTGATCGAAGCGATACTGCTGGTCTTCGTGGTGATGTATCTGTTTCTGCAAAATCTTCGTGCAACCTTAATCCCCACCCTCGCGGTACCGGTTGTGCTGCTTGGCACCTTTGCCATCCTCTCCGCCTGTGGATTCAGTATCAATACGCTGACTATGTTTGCCATGGTGCTGGCGATTGGACTGCTGGTAGATGATGCAATTGTGGTGGTTGAAAACGTTGAGCGAATAATGAGCGAGGAGGGACTTACGCCCCGCGACGCGACGCGTAAATCCATGGGGCAGATCCAGGGGGCGCTGGTGGGCATCGCGCTGGTGCTGTCGGCGGTATTTATTCCCATGGCGTTTTTTAGCGGTACAACGGGTGCTATCTACCGCCAGTTTTCGGTCACAATCGTTTCTGCAATGGTGCTGTCGGTGCTGGTGGCAATGATCCTGACCCCGGCCCTGTGCGCTACTCTGCTGAAACCGCTCGAAAAAGGTCATCATCATGGCCGGCGCGGTTTCTTCGGCTGGTTTAACCGGTTGTTCAATCGCAACGCTGAACGCTATGAGCGCGGGGTGGGGAAAATTCTCGCCAGGGCTGGTCGCTGGCTACTGCTGTACATGGCGATTATCGCCATTATGGTACTGCTTTTTCTGCATCTGCCCACCTCGTTTCTGCCGCTGGAGGACAGGGGCATCTTTACCACCCAGATACAGCTGCCGCCAGGATCGACTCTGCAGGAGACTAACCGGGTGGTTGATAAGGTTGAAAAGTACTATCTGACGCAGGAAAAAAACAATGTTGTGTCGGTTTTTTCCACCATCGGCGCTGGCCCGGGCGGTAACGGACAAAACGTTGCGCGCATGTTCGTGCGGCTGAAGGACTGGCAGGAACGTACCGGCGCCAGCAATTCCTCATTTGCCATTATTGAGCGGGCGACAAACGCCTTCCGCAATATCAAAGAGGGCCGGGTTATTGCCAGCAGCCCGCCAGCCATAACGGGTATGGGCAGCGCCGCGGGTTTTGATATGGAGCTACAGGATCATGCTGGAGCGGGCCACGCTGCGCTGATGAAGGCACGCGATCTGCTGCTGGCAAAGGCGGACGCCAATCCTTTGCTGACGCGTGTGCGCCATAATGGTCTGGATGACACGCCGCAGCTGCGGATAGATATCGACAAGCATAAGGCACAGGCGCTTGGCGTCTCACTGGACGATATTAACAACACGCTACAGACCGGCTGGGGGTCCACCTATGTTAATGACTTCCTGGACCGGGGCCGGGTGAAAAAAGTTTATGTTCAGGCTGCCGCCCCCTATCGCATGCTGCCGGACGATATCGGGAAATGGTACGTGCGCAACAGCAGTGGCAGCATGGTGCCGTTTAGCGCTTTCGCCACCACCGCCTGGGAAACGGGCTCGCCCCGGCTGGAACGCTATAATGGCTACGCGTCGCTGGAGATTGTGGGAGAATCAGTCCCCGGCGTGAGCACCGGTACCGCAATGGACATCATGCAAAAGCTGGTCAGCCAGCTGCCCGGCGGCATTGGCCTGCAATGGACCGGTGCCTCACTGCAGGAGCGAATGACCGGTTCCCAGGCCCCGGCGCTCTATGCTATTTCGCTGCTGGTCGTATTCCTTAGCCTGGCTGCGCTTTATGAAAGCTGGTCTATCCCATTTTCCGTGATGCTGGTGGTGCCGCTGGGCGTAATCGGTGCGCTGGTAGCCACCTGGCTACGTGGGTTGGAAAACGACGTCTATTTCCAGGTCGGACTGTTAACGGTTATCGGCCTGTCAGCGAAGAACGCCATTCTGATTGTTGAATTTGCTAACGATATGAACAGTCAGGGCCGCGCTCTGCTGAAATCGACCCTGGAAGCAGCCCGGCAGCGTTTACGCCCAATACTGATGACCTCGCTGGCCTTCATTTTCGGCGTACTGCCCATGGCTATCAGTAATGGCGCAGGTTCAGGTAGTCAGCATGCAGTGGGCACCGGCGTAATTGGCGGGATGATCTCGGCGACGATACTGGCAATATTCTTTGTGCCGCTGTTTTTTGTACTGGTTCGCCAGCGCTTTCCGGCCAGCGCGAAACCCGCAGGCGAGCAGAACAGATAACGGGATCCAATAGAAAAGGCAGCAACGGGGCTAATCTTCGCCAACTACGAGGCGAGGATTAGCCTGCCGCTGCCTTGCATTGGGTTCAGGTACGCAGAAAAGTGCCACCGCTACTTCCTTATCCCGGATGAAGATAGCGCGATATTAGCGCGCCAGCATCGCTTCTATAAATTCTTTCCAGTTCCCCAGTTCGACATCAATCATGCTACACCCCCGCGTTAAGATGGCTTTATTATAAGAATATTCCTAATTTTATAAATGCACTTTTACTCACTTACTGCTATCGGCAACGCTTATCAAAACTGTAATGGCGACGGCACCCGCGATAAGCGGTATGACCTGGGTTTCGGCCAACGGACAACTGGCATGACCTATGCGAAGGGTGAGGGTGAGGCGCAACTGAGACTGGAGGAAGAGGGGTTTATTACATCTTTGGATCGGGGAGCCTGAAGCGCTCCCTTATCGTTTACCTGGCTATGCAGGACACTATTTCAGCACAATGACCTTATCGTAACCCCCGCTTTCGCTGTCGATATGAGTCTTTGCATCAGGATGATCGGCCAGCACGGCCTCAACAATGTGGTTAAACTCTTCGCAGCGGCTCGGCTGCTTACGAATAATCACGATCGTAGACTGGGTCTCTTCTACCGTATGGGCAGAAGACGCTTTCATGTAGTTCATATTGTCCCTCCGTTGCTGAGTCTGCTGCTTTAATGATATCCCCGCCTTCCCTGCTGCCATGCAGGCGCATCCGATGTAGACTAACCGCCTGAACCGTCTTGAATAGTATAGAAAACCACAGAAAAAAGAAGGGAACCGTTATGCTTACAATGTATGGCATTAAAAACTGCGACACAATCCGAAAAGCGCGTAAATACCTTGAGGCACACGGCGTGGCGTATCAGTTTCATGACTATCGCGCAGAGGGTGTGGATGCGGCCCTGGTGCAAAAATTTATTGCTGCGCTGGGCTGGGAGGTGCTGTTAAATACGCGCGGCACCACCTGGCGTAAACTGAGCGACGAGCAGCGCAACGCGGTGAATAATGCCGACAGCGCCCTGGCACTGATGGTCGAACAGCCTGCCACGATCAAACGCCCGTTGCTCTGCGGCGCAGACGGCTCTATGCTGCTGGGTTTCAGTGAAAGCACCTATACGCCGTTTATCCAGGAGAAGCCGTAATTATGTTTTGTCCGGTCATTGCGCTGACGCAGCAGCTTATTCGACGCCCCTCCCTCAGCCCGGATGATGCTGGCTGCCAGGCCATTATGATCGAACGCCTGCGGGCGATGGGCTTCACCATAGAGCTGATGCCCTTTGGCGATACGCTAAATTTCTGGGCCTGGCGTGGGCAAGGCGAGACGCTGGCGTTTGCCGGCCATACCGATGTCGTCCCTCCCGGAGACGGCAACCGCTGGATTAACCCCCCCTTTGAGCCGACGATTCGTGACGGCATGCTCTACGGTCGTGGCGCAGCAGATATGAAAGGTTCGCTGGCGGCGATGATTGTCGCAGCGGAGCGCTTCGTCAGGGCTTTCCCTGACCACAAAGGCAGGCTGGCCTTTCTGATCACTTCAGATGAAGAAGCCAGCGCCACGTACGGTACGGTAAAAGTGGTCGAGGCGCTGATGGCCCGTCAGGAACGGCTGGACTACTGTCTGGTCGGTGAGCCATCCAGTACCGAAGTTGTCGGAGACATCGTGAAAAATGGTCGCCGCGGCTCCATGACCGCCAATCTGACTATCCACGGCGTTCAGGGACACGTTGCTTATCCTCATCTGGCCGATAATCCTGTTCACCGCGTGCTGCCCGCGCTAAATGAGCTGGTGGCGATTGAGTGGGATCGGGGCAATGAATTTTTCCCGCCCACCAGCATGCAAATTGCTAACGTGCAGGCCGGGACCGGCAGCAATAACGTTATTCCCGGCGAATGTTTCGTGCAGTTCAACTTTCGCTTCAGCACGGAGCTAACCGATGAGCAGATTAAACAGCGCGTAGAGGCGCTGCTGGAAGGCCACCAGCTACGCTATAGCCTGAAGTGGAAAGTCTCCGGGCAGCCGTTCCTGACGCCAACCGGGGATCTGGTGAATGCGGTGGTGAACGCCGTTGCGCACTATAATGAAATTAAGCCGCAGCTGCTGACCACTGGCGGCACCTCGGACGGCCGCTTCATTGCCCGAATGGGCGCACAGGTGGTCGAGCTTGGTCCGGTAAATGCCACCATTCATAAAATCAATGAGTGCGTTAAGGCGTCGGACCTGCAACTGCTGAGCAGGATGTATCAGCGTATTATGGAACAGTTAATCGCTTAAAGGAGTAGATATGGAATTATTGAAAGAGTACTGGTGGGTACTGGTCATCGTGGTCATGGTAGGCATACTGATGAACGTCTACAAAGACCTTAAGCGCATCGATCCCAAAAAATATCTGGATAATAAGCCCGATCTTCCTCCGCATCGTGATTTTAATGATAAGTGGGACGATGGCGATGACTGGCCGAAGAAAAAATAGGGTCCGGATTGAAAAATTAAGCGGCTTTACTCATTACGCAGTGGGCACAACGCTGCTGCAGTCGCGTATCATCGCCATTTCCGCTTTCAAACGCTGACTGCGCAACGCATCCAGCGCTTCCAGGGCCTGCTGGGTCTCCCGACGCCAGCCGGCCAGCAGCGCTTTACGCCCACTCAGCCCGTGCCGTTCGCAAAGTATGGCGGCTTCCACACCCTCCTCTACCGCCCCGTGCAGTAATGCCAAATCGACCACGCGGTGGTCCAGCAGACGCCCCAGCGATCCTACGCAGGCCTCAAGCGGACGCTGTGCCCACGCAAAGCCGGCCAGCTCATACCAGTCATCGTCACTAAGTCGCCGATCGGCTACAACCGGAAAGTCGAGGCCGGGCAGATCCATCCTTGTTTTCAGCCACGGCCAGTCGCGCGCCAGCCGCTCTGCTGCGCGGGTGCAAAGCGCTCTACCCCGATCGCTCACCGGCAGCATCGCCATGGCGGTATAGCAGCCGCTGCTGGCCTCTTTCTGACTGCCCAGCCGTATCAGAGAGAAGCCACATGCCTGCCAGAACGCCCACAGCGACGCCGTAAAGCCAAAACTGACCGAGAGAAAATCGAGCTGCCCGGCGTTGTGCAGGGTGCGCAGCACCATCTCCCGCCCTACGCCCTGACGACGCAGCGCGGGGGCGATGGCAATGCGGCTGATGCGACGCGAGCGCATCTGCGCGGCCTCTGCAAAACCCGCATGGGCCGCAAGCGACTGCGCAACCAGATTACCGCGCGGCCGACGAAAGCCAGCCCAGACGGCGTTGGATAGCGTATCCGACAGCCCGCCTTCATCCGTCAGCCACAGTGCCCCCTGGACCTGCCCGCCCTGTAACGCGGCGCTGAAGTGCATCCCCGGGGCATCCATCATCCGCCGCAGATCCAGCGGCGACGTACGATAGTGCGCGCTCGCCAGCAGCTGGTACATTTCCGGAAGCGGAGAAGGATTAAGCTGCCAGTCAGCCTGCTCAGGAAAAATATAGCAAACGTCGCCTGCTCCAGGTTCGGGTACGCTGTCTGCGAACAGCAGCGCATCTGCAGTAAAACGCTCGAGCGGATCGTCGGCGGCCCAGCGCAGCGGCTCGTCCAGCGTCAGCAGCGTTGCATCCGGAAGGGTGGCACAAAACTTCAGTAAAAAACCGCGCCCCGTTCCCTCATACCCCTGAAGCGTAGTGGTCAGCAACACGCGCGGATAAAGCCTGACCAGCCGGGTAAGAAGCGGCGTGGGGATGGCGGCCGCCTCATCGATCAGCAGCCAGTCGATGCCTGCCGGAAGGTCATCTGGAGGCATTTCCAGCAGGCGGTCCGGTGCGATAAACGCAAACTGTTCGCCCGCGAACTGCTCCAGCACGGCGGTTGAGACTTTTCCCGGTGCCGTAACCAGGCAGCGTCCAGGCCAGCGCGCGGCCAGCTGGCCCGCCAGCGCCGATTTCCCCCTGCCCCGAGAGGCAATCAGTACGAAAATCCCCGGTTCGCTGGTCAGCAGCCCGTTCAACAGCCTCTGCTGCTGTAGCGTATGCGTCGGCTGCCAGTCAGATTCTGTAGGAAGGGGAGAACCGGATGAGAAGTGAGAAGGCCTTGTAGCCTGCGGACAGACAGCCCCGTCGGGTAAGGCGGGCATCGGCATCGGCATCGGCATCGGTGAAGGCTGATCCGGCTGACAGAGCAGCGCAACGTCATTATCCTGCTGAATCAGCCGCTGTAGCCGCCGGATAAAGTTTGGCGCGGCGACAGGTGAATCACATTCACTCCAGCGCAGCGAATCGTTATCCGGTAGCGTCGGCCAGCTCTGCCAGGCGGGCACCAGCATCAGCAGCCAGCTCCCGGCTTCCAGCGTCCCGGCGAGTACCGCCAGCGCCTCGGCGTGAAAGCCCTGCCGCGCATCGAAAACCGCGTGACGAAACTCGCGCCCCAGTAGCGTGCGCAGCGCAGAAAAGGCGCAGTGCTGTGGGCTTTGCGGTTTATCGCCCAGCCACAGCCAGTCGCCTGGAAGCGCCTTGATCCACTGCCGTGCCTGCGCTTCTGCCCAGTCTGGCGCACCGCTTAATACCAGCAGGCGGCGCTTACCCTGCCGCTTAAGCTGTGCTGTGTGCTGCTGTAAGGCTTCATCCTGCTGCGTTAATACTTCAGTTGTAAGCTGTAAGGCTTCATCCTGCTGCGCGAACGCTTTCGCTGGCCGTAATGCGCTATCCGTGTGGCCAGGCGCGCCAGATTTCTCAGGCGGCATCTGGCTGTGCTGTTCCGGCGTTCGGCGTCCCGTCATGGATTACTGCGCAAAGGTATCGCATTGCCCCTGGTCGCCGCTGTCATAACCTTTTTTAAACCAGCTGTAGCGCTGCTGTGAGGTGCCGTGGGTAAAGCTGTCCGGCACCACGCGCCCCTGACTCTGCTGTTGCAGACGATCGTCACCAATCGCTTCGGCCGCGTTAAGCGCCTCCTGCAGGTCGCCCGGCTCCAGCACCTTTTCCTGCTGCATATAGTGCCCCCATACGCCCGCAAAGCAGTCGGCCTGAAGCTCCATTTTTACCGACAGCTGATTTACCTGCTTCTGACTGGCACCCTGCTGCATCTGGCGAACCTTCGGCTCAATGCCAAGCAGCCGCTGCACATGATGTCCGACCTCATGCGCAATCACGTAGCCCTGAGCAAAATCACCATCGGCGCCGAGTTTGTTTTTCATCTCGTCATAAAAGGAGAGATCGATATAAACCGTGCCGTCGTTAGGGCAGTAAAACGGCCCCATGACCGACTGTCCGGTGCCGCAGCCGGTTCGCGTGGCACCCCGGTACATTACCAGCTTCGGAGGCGTATAGGTTTTTCCCATCTGCTGGAAGATTTTCTGCCAGGTATCTTCGGTCGTCGCAAGGATAACCGAGGTAAACTTAGCCGCTTCATCCTGTTGTGGCGCAGACCGCTGCTGCTGCGCCGGTTGAGAAACGCTGGTTGAACCGCCACTCAGCAGCGGCGTTAAATCATAACCGTAATAGCCCGCGATCATCACGACGATCAGCAGAATAATGCCCCCTTTGCCGCGAGGGATGCGCATACGGCCTCCGCCCATTGAGGCGGGTTGATCATCACGGCGATCTTCTACATTATCGCTCTCACGACGCCCTTGCCAACGCATACACTACCCCTTGTTATTATCGCCCAGCGGCGGGTGCAGTGATTTTAGTCGGGAGAGCGGGCGAAAACCAGTCCGAAGGCTAATCACTGCCGCACAGTGCGAATGATGGCGTTATGCGGATGACCGACGGCTGCTGTCAGTCCTGCTTTAGCCCGGACTTCTGGCGACTGCGGTCACTCCAGCTTCAGCCCGGACTTCTGGCGACTGCGGTCAGTCCAGCTTCACGCCGAGACGACTGGCAACCTCTTCATACGCCTCAATCAACCCCCCCAGGCTTTGACGGTAGCGATCTTTGTCCATTTTATTCAGCGTCTCTTTGTCCCACAGCCGCGCGCCGTCCGGTGAGAACTCGTCACCCAGAACGACTTCACCGTTGAACAGGCCAAACTCCAGCTTGAAGTCCACCAGGATCAGACCGGCATCAGCAAAGAGTTTGCTCAGCACTTCATTGGCGCGATAGGTCAGTTCACGCATGCGCGCAAGGTTCTCTTTATTCACCCAGCCAAAGGTTTCACAGTAGGACTCATTCACCATCGGATCGTGCTTCGCATCGTCTTTCAGGAACAGATCGAATAGCGGAGGGTTGAGGACCAGCCCTTCCTCCACGCCGAGACGTTTAACCAGCGAGCCTGCGGCACGGTTGCGCATTACGCACTCTACCGGCACCATATCCAGCTTTTTTACCAGCGCTTCATTGTCTGAAAGCAGCGCTTCCATCTGGGTTGGGATCCCGGCTTCCTGCAATTTGCTCATAATGAAATAATTAAATTTATTGTTAATCATTCCCTTACGATCAAACTGCTCAATGCGTTCACCGTCCAGTGCTGACGTATCATTGCGGAACTCGAGAACCAACAGATCCGGATTTTCGGTGCTGTAGACGGTCTTCGCTTTGCCGCGATACAACTCAGCCAGTTTTTTCATCTTGTATAACTCCAGGCGTTAATTCGGGATTGAACAGAAATTACCGGTCACTATTCTATTATCTGCGGCGAAAAAATCGAAGCAATCGTTTACGCAGCGGCAAATAAAAAAGGCCGGACGTATCCGGCCTGATGATATTACTTGCTAAACGCGGCCTGGAAGACCGGCACCAGCGCATCGTTTTGCGACTGGGTCAGCGTGTGCCCTTTCGGATCGAGGAACTGCAGGCTGCTGCGGTTATCCAAATCGCCAACCTGTAGCTTATAGTCGCCACTGGTCAGCCCCGGATCTTTCGCACCCAGCTGGTCCCAGGTCTCGCTGTCAGGCGTTTTGTAGGTTACTTTCAGGCTGCCCTGGGAGTGATTTTTGTCGGTTACCTTCATGCCAACGCGCTCCAGCGCGGCGGGCAGACGTTCCCAGACGGTATTAAACGGCGCACGAATGATAAGGTCAGGCAGGCCGGTATCGTCAGCCCCGCTCTGAACGTCGATCTGCGTGGTACTGCGTTTTGCGGCAGCATCATCACGGAGGGTTTCGATTTTATCCAGTCCCATGCTCAGTTCATTCAGCATCTGCGCGGTGTAGCGCTGCTGCTGAACCGGCGAGTTAACGCCTTTATTTTCCTGCTGTAGTTCAAGCAGCCTGACGGTTAACGCCTGCTGGTAGCCCTGCTGCTGGACGCTTATCTGGTAGCGGCCACGATACTGATGGTCTTCATCCGCACGGTTCCACTGAACCCAGTCGGTCGTCAGCGTCTGGCTGGCGTCGGTGCGGCTGGCGATTGGATAGTTCCGGGCCTGTACCACGTCAATTACCTGCGGCCACAGTGCGCCGCTACGGGTGTTATCCAGCATCAGCACGCCTGAGTTGCCGGCAAACTGGGTACGCGCACCGTTAATCAGCGCCAGAGGCTGCGCCGGTGGGCGAATGTCCAGGGCCTTACCGACCGCGCCTTTACTGCTGACCGAAGGGATGTCGTAGTCACCGTTCTGCAACGGAAGGATCATTCCGGCAGGGGCATGCAGATCGCTGATATCCGCCGCTTTCAGATAGGATTCATCTCCGCTGACCTGACGCTTATAACGCTGATCGCTTGAGCAGGCTGCCAGCAGCATGACCAGTGACAGGCCAACGACTTTTGCGACCAAAGTTTTTTGTACTGAGTAAGCCATTACTTCTCCATAAATTTAAAGCAGACCCGCGTTTTTCAGCGCCTGCTCAACAACCGGACGACCGGCATCAGTCATCGGCGTCATTGGTAGACGCAACGTGTCGGTTGCAATTAATCCTAACTTTTTCGCTGCCCATTTGACCGGAACAGGATTAGGCTCAATAAATAGCTTCTGATGCAGATGCATCAGCCGCTGATTAAGGCGTCGCGCTTCTTTAAAGTTACCCGCTTTTGCGAGTTCGCACAGTGCAGCCATTTCACGTGCGGCGATATTTGCCGTAACGGAAATAACGCCCTGCCCGCCTAACTGCATGAAATCGAGGGCGGTAACATCATCGCCGCTGACAAGCACGAAATCATCTTCAACCCGCTCTTGGATCTGACTAACCCGCGATAAGTTCCCGGTGGCTTCCTTGATTCCGATAATATTTTTGATTTTCGCCAGTCGGCCCACGGTTTCGGGCAGCATGTCACAGCCGGTACGGGAAGGAACGTTATAGAGCATCTGCGGCAGATCGGTGCTTTCAGCAATGGCTTTGAAATGCTGATAAAGCCCTTCCTGAGTGGGACGATTATAGTAGGGGGTAACGGTCAGACAGCCAACCACGCCGCTGTTCTCGAATCGTTTCGTCAGTGATATGCCTTCTGCTGTGGCATTAGCACCGGTTCCGGCGATCACCGGAATGCGGCCATCGGCCAGTTCCAGGGTCATCATCACCACATCGCCATGTTCATCATGGCTGAGCGTGGCGGATTCACCGGTGGTACCTACCGAAACAATTGCCGAGGTTCCGCTGGCGACGTGATAATCAATCAGTTTTTTCAGACTCGCGCGGCAGACATGCCCTTTATCATCCATCGGCGTAACGAGTGCAACAATACTTCCCGTAAACATTAGCCATCCCCTCCATAAACAAGTGCTTCATGGTACGTTTGACCGCTATTGAAAAGCAAGCAGACAAGCCGCCAGGCCCCTTGGCAGAGGGTATTTTTTATGTTTACCTTACTGTTATCACAATTGCTAATTATCAACACGGACAGGAAGCATCATTTTGCCGCAGTCTCAGCTTCATCATCTGGCTATTACCGCCGTTGGCGTTGACCGACCGGGAATAGTAAACACTATTACCCGCCATGTTAGCAGCTGCGGCTGCAATATCGAAGATAGCCGGCTGGCTATGCTGGGTGAGGAGTTTACCTTTATTATGCTGCTCTCCGGCAGCTGGAACGCGATCACGCTGATAGAGTCAACGCTGCCGCTGAAAGGGGCTGAGCTCGAGCTGCTGATCGTGATGAAGCGCACGACGTTTCGCGCACGACCACCGATGCCTACCACGGTTTGGGTGCAGGTTGAGGTTATTGATTCCGCCCACATTATCGAACGCTTCACCGACCTGTTCTATTCCCATCAGATGAACATTGCTGAGCTGGTCTCGCGTACGCAGCCAGCGGCGGAGAATCAACCTCCCCTGCTCTACATTCAGCTGACGGCACAGAGTCCGGCTCATCAGGATGCCACATTCATTGAGCAGGCTTTCAACAAGCTATGTACAGAACTGAATGCGCAGGGCACTATTAACCTGGTCAAATATCCACAGCACGAAGAGAAAATGGAGAATAACGATGAATCCACTGAAAGCCGGTGACCTTGCGCCGAAATTTAGCTTGCCCGATCAGGATGGCGAACAGGTAAATTTGACCGACTTCCAGGGGCAGCGCGTTTTGGTCTACTTCTATCCCAAAGCGATGACGCCGGGCTGTACCGTCCAGGCGTGTGGCCTGCGTGACAGTATGGACGAGCTGAAAAAAGCGGGCGTCGACGTGTTAGGGATCAGTACCGATAAACCTGAAAAGCTGTCGCGTTTTGTTGAAAAAGAGCTGTTGAATTTCACCCTGCTTTCCGATGAGCATCATGAGGTTTGCGAGCAGTTTGGCATCTGGGGCGAAAAAACCTTTATGGGGAAAACCTACGACGGGATCCACCGCATCAGCTTTCTGATCGGTACCGACGGCAGGGTTGAGAAAGTGTTTGATGATTTTAAGACCGCTAATCATCACGATATCGTAATGGACTACCTGAAAGCCCTCTGACCGGGTGAAGGATGAACCCATCGCCGGGTGTGGGAAGTAAAACAGAAGGGCGAAACGCTTCGCCCTTCTGTCACGATCCATCACCGCTACGGCAACCGCCGCCTCTCATGTGGATGCTCTTCAGGCCAGGCGTGAACGACCGCCTTAACCAGCGTAGCCAGCGGGATGGCGAAGAAGACGCCCCAGAATCCCCACAGCCCGCCAAAAATCACCACGGAGAGGATAATCACCAGCGGGTGAAGGTTGACCGCTTCCGAAAACAGCACGGGGACCAGAATATTGCCGTCCAGCGCCTGAATGATCAGGTAGACGATGATCATCGTCCAGAAATCTCCGCTCAGCCCCCACTGCGCCAGGCCCACGCCAATCACCGGAAGAGTGACCGCAAGCGCTCCCACATAGGGGATTAATACGGAGAGCCCCACCAGCACCGCCAACAGCAGGGCATAGTTCATGCCAATAGCCAGGAAACCAATCCAGGTAGCGATCCCGACGACGACCATCTCCAGGACTTTGCCACGAATATAGTTTGAAACCTGCTGATTCATCTCTACCCATACCTGCCCCGCCAGCCCACGATTGCGCGGCAGAACACGACCAATGGCGGCCAGCATCTGCTCTTTATCCTTTAGCAGAAAGAAAACCATCAGCGGCACCAGCACCAGATAGATGGCCAGGGTCATCAACCCGACCAGCGAGGCGAGTGAATATTTCACCAGCTGATCGCCCATACCGCTAAGCCGACTGCGCAGGTTCTCCACCACGATATCAATAAGGCCGACGTCCATCAGCGTGGGGAAACGTTCCGGCAGGCGGGTGGCAAAATGGTACAACCCGGTCAGCATCGTTGGCAGCTCATGGGCAAGGTTGATACCCTGCTGCCAGGCGACCGGGGCTACGATCAGTACCAGCACCAGCAGGATCGAGGCAAATATCACCAGAACGATGCTGGCCGCCCAGGTACGCGAACAGCCCATACGTTCCAGACGCACGGTCGGCCACTCAAGCAGATAGGCCACCACCAGCGCCACCAGCAGCGGTGCCAGCAGGCCATTAAAGAAAAACAGGATGCAGAAGGCGGCAATCAAAATCGCCAGTAGCGCGATAGCCTGGGGATCGCTGAAACGGCGGCGATACCACTGTATTAACAGGTCGAGCATGGCGTAAATCCTTGCGTACTAAAAGTGGCGGGAGTGTACCTGAAACGGGCTGCCGCTGTCGCGTGGCAGAAGACCGGCGCTTAGGGCGCAGTCATCCAGCAGGATTGACTCATTTTCACACAGTTACGTCCGGCATTTTTCGCCTGATAGAGCGCATCGTCCGCCTGCTTAAACGTCCGTTCCATCGGCATGTCATCCGCAGACCATAGCGCCACCCCAATCGAAATGGAGATGCTGCCAACGATGTCCAGCTTCTGCTGCTCATTTTTCTGCCGCACCCGTTCAGCAATGGCCGCCGCCATTTCGCGATCGGTCCCGGGCAGGATCATCAGGAACTCCTCGCCGCCGCTGCGACAAACGACATCGGTCTGCCTTGAGCTGCTAACCAGCTGCCGGGCCACTGTTCTTATCACCTCATCACCCACGTCGTGGCCCCAGGTATCATTCACCCGCTTGAAATTATCAATATCTAACGCCAGTACCGCAAAAGGCTGGCGCGTAGCAAGAAAGTACTCCAGCACCGCATTCAGTCCGCGGCGATTAAGCAGTGACGTCAGCGGATCGGTCTGCACCTCAAATTTCAGGCGGCCTATTTTTTCCTGCAGCATGCCGATACCGGCAAGTAAGGCACGCTTAATCTGCGAGGCTTCATAGTACCAGGATCGAATGTCTTTGATCTCGCCGGATACGCCCTGTACGTCCATCTGGCTGGCTTTGCGGGCAAGCTGCCATAAAGGCAGGGCGATCAGCCGCGCCAGAATCCAGGCACACACCAGCGTCAGTAAGGCAAACGGCACCGAATGCTGCAACACCTTCAGCAGCAGGCTGCTGAGTGGCGCGAGCGTGGCCTGCGTCGGCTTCATCGCAACGATGGTCCATCCTGCTGTCGGCACGGTCGCATAACCCGCCAGCATTGGCTGACTGCCTGCCGGAACGAGCTGTTCGGAACCGTTGCCGTTCGCTTGCGGCTGCCTGATTAGGGGCGGAATTTTCTGCCCGATTAGCCTGCCGTTTTGGTGATAAAGCACGCGGTTATCATCATCGACCACATACAGTGACGATCCGTCACGATAAAATTGTTCACCCAGTAGCGCATTGAGAATGCTCTTTTTCTTCAGGTAGATCGTGCCGCCGACAAAGCCGAGGTAGCGTCCATTTTTCGCCCGGACAGGCCAGGAGACGAAGACCATCAGATTATTAGCCGCCGAAATGCTCGGGCGTGATATCAATGGCTTACGCTCTGAAAGCGCCTGCGCAGTAGCCGCCGTTTTCAGGTGCATACCTTTCAACATCAGCGACTCTGGTGAGATGGCCCTGACCCAGCCGCTGGCATCGACAATGGCGACGGAGTTAAAGCTGTTAGTCTGCTGCCTGAGGCGCTCAACTTCGCGCTGAAGCGCCCTGTCGCTATCCTGCTCGGATCCCAGTATTTTCGCACTATAAGCAAGCTGCGACTGGGCCAGTTGAAAAAACATTTCGGTCGTGGATGCCAGCTTGGTGGCGTAGACGCGGTTAGACTCCAGCGTATTATTGATCAGCACTTCACGCTGTACGCGCCAGGTGGCATACAGCGAATTAGCCAGCGTAATGACAATGCTGGTGATGGCTAACAAGGTAATAAGCGTGCGCAGGTCCGTTTTAGGCCGACTCAGCCTCAACATAGACCCACCTCAGCGAGACGTTTCATGTAGTGCGCCTTATTCTTATCTGTGCGCGTTTGTCTGGAATTTGTGTTATGCCCTGGTAAAGCACGGCGCTGATTGTACACCTTTCATGCTTTTTGGGAATATTTGAACGCTTTACCACGCAATAAACTCCCCCGCTTTGCAGGTTCGTTTAGATTCCGGTAAGTGTGCCAGAGGGAACGAGGCGGGTCGGTGACCCGCCGGAGAGAGTGAAACCGCGAGATTACATAGCGAGGAAAGCGTAACCCTGGTTTTCCAGCGTGGAAACAGTTGTCGGGCTGGAGAGGGCATGGGTCACAGATTTATCAATCCAGTCGCGCTGGAAGTGGTGGAACGCGACGGACTGGTCGCATACCGAAACATCAACGCCGCTGGCCCGCAGCTCGCTAATCAACTTGAGATTTGGATTATCAATACCGAACATTTTCTTGTAGTGGGCATTATTCAGCATCGCGGGGGTGCCGTCCCCGGTGACCGAGACCACAAACTTCAGCTTGTCCGCCGGCACGCCGGAAGCGACGTAAAGATTGACCACGCGCGCAACGCGTTGCAGCCCCAGATTAGGATCGTTAGGGCCATTCTCAGCTTTAGTAATTTGAAAAACGACCTTATTACTGTCACCCACCGCTGGTTTATACGCCGCGTCAGATTCGTAATGAATTTTCCCATACCCATCGACCGTCGGCGTGGTCCAGAATCCGGCGGGATCGGCTGGCTCACTGCTAAAGCGCTCGCTAATTTTTGTTGCTATTTCAGGTGCCTGAGAAAAACTGGCACCAACAAAACCCGCAACGACGGCGATTAAAACATAGGATACTACTGGACGCATGAAATGCTCTCCACTCAGGACAAGGAGCCAAACGGCTGATAAATAAAATAAGCAGGAATTCGCAAAACCTCTGCCGTAAAAGAGATATACCACAGCAATAACGGAATGTTTGCAGTGGTTTATTCTGCGAATTTGCGGCTGGTTACAGGATGAAACACCTGCTGTACCCTTATCACGTATAAAATGAATAGTTTCAGCTGACACATTAAAAATTGCCGCTCCACCCGTAAAAGGAGCATTAATATTGGACTCTACTAATGGCTTCGCGGATATCAGCGGATAAAGAAGGGTAAAACGGAAATAACTGGACCTGTTTCCTTTTTTTCTGACAAATCACTGGATCGGTAAATTTAAGACTCAGCAAAATAATCAATAGATTTTCTTATTATTTTCATTAAGGCAACAATCTGACGGGTGAAAGTTTTTCAGACTATACCTAGTCAATTTTCATGCCATCATCAAATTAATTGAATAAATTTACCTAACTTTAATTTTGACCCACTCGAACTCCGCTATTTATCCCCCCATTTCACCCCGTAAACCACGCTGCCGGGATTATGATACCCCCTCCCCAGCGAGGGTGAGAAGCCTGGGTCAGTGGCACAGGCGACCCCTGACATCTGCCCACCGCTACCTGTTCAAATTTTCCATACAAAAAAGGCCTTTCTGAACATTTTGCTTACTGAATTGTTCCCACTGGCCGTTTCCTTCACGTTTCACCTTCATTTACTATAGATTGATGTCACGATAGCCGGAGGGTTGCCGCAAAGCGTGCTATCCGTTTCCGACCACACCGATCTTCATTGCGATGAGATTCAGGATGCTAAACCGTTTTAAACAATGCGCGATTGCGTCGTTACTGTTATCACTCTCGGCCACCGCTGTTCCTGTGTCAGCCGACATCAGCGATAACCTGCCGGAAATCGGGACCACGGCGGGCGGCACGCTGTCGATTAATCAGGAGCTGGCAATGGGCGATTTCTACGTTCGCCAGCTTCGCGGCAGTACGCCACTGATTAATGACCCGCTGCTGAATGACTACATTAATCAGCTGGGACAGCGGCTGGTTGCCCACGCCTGGTCGGTGAAAACACCGTTTCACTTCTTTCTGGTCGATAACGATGAAATAAACGCCTTCGCCTTTTTTGGCGGCAACGTGGTGCTGCACTCTGCCCTCTTTCGCTACACCGACAACGAGAGCCAGCTGGCCTCGGTGATGGCGCATGAAATTTCTCACGTTACCCAGCGCCATCTGGCGCGGGCAATGGAGCAGCAGCGGCGTGACGCGCCCCTGACCTGGGTGGGCGCATTGGGTTCTATCCTGCTGGCGATGGCCAGCCCGCAGGCAGGCATGGCGGCGCTCAGCGGCACGCTGGCGGGATCGCAGCAGGGCATGATCAGCTTCACCCAGCAGAATGAGCAGGAGGCCGATCGGATCGGCATCCAGGTGCTGCAGCGCGCAGGATTCGATCCAGAAGCGATGCCGGACTTTTTACAAAAGCTGGCCGATCGCTCACGTTTTTCGTCCAAACCCCCGGAAATCCTGCTGACCCACCCGCTACCCGACAGTCGGCTTACCGATACGCGCAACCGGGCGGATCAGATGAAACCGGTAGTGGTACAGTCTTCTCAGGATTTTTACATGGCTAAAGTACGAACGCTGGGCATGTACTCACGGGGCGATAATCAGCTCAGCGACGACCTGCTGGATACGCTGAACAGGGGCAACAGCCGGGAGCAGACTGCGGCACGCTATGGCAAGGCGGTGCAATTTTTACAGGCAAAAAGCTTTGATAACGCACAGAAAATCATTGCCCCGCTGCTGGCAAAACAGCCGGATAATGTCTGGTATCTGGATATTATGACCGACATTGATATCGGCCTGAAGCAGCCCCAGCGGGCCATCGCGATGCTCCAGGCGGCGCATGCAGCCAGCAGCAACCCGGTGGTTCAGCTCAACCTCGCCAACGCCTATGTGGAAGCAAAACAGCCCGCCGCAGCCAGCAGGATCCTTTATCGCTATACCTGGGCGCATAAGGACGATCCGAACGGCTGGGATCTGCTGGCCCAGGCCTGTGCCGACCAGGGGCTAACGGATGAGGAGCAGGCCGCCCGCGCTGAAAGCATGGCGCTGAACGGCCAGCTGGACCAGGCTATTCGCAGCCTCAGCAGCGCCAGCGCCGCCGTCCCCCTGGGGAGTCTTAAACAGGCGCGCTATGACGCGCGTATCGATCAGCTGCGAATGCTCCAGCAGCGTTTCCGCCAGTATCAGCGCTCATAAGCATTGAGCGCCACGCGGATAGCCATCCCGGTTTTTGCATCAGACATTTAACGGCTGATGAATTGCGCCGACGGTCAGGGTAAAATTACCCACATTATTAAATAATCAATCCGGTGATAATATCATAATTTAACATGGTGTTTACGCCGGTGATATATATGTCGTTTAACTGCGGATGGTAAGATACGTAGCCATGATTAATGCCCCTCTATTTATAAATTATGGTGGTAAGCATGAAAAAAAAGACAGGTCTGACCGTCCTTATTGCCGGGCTAATTATGAGTGCAACGGCTCTGGCGGATAGCCACAGCATTTCGATCGGTTACGCTCAGAGTAAAGTGCAGAATTTCAAGAATATGCCCGGCGTTAACCTACAATACCGCTATGAGTGGGACTCGCCGGTGAGTTTACTCACATCGTTTACCGCATTGCAAAATGACGAGGATGAATCAGGCAACTTGATGGGTATCAAAACCCACGATCATGTTAAAGCGGAATATTATTCTTTGATGGTCGGCCCGGCCTGGCGTCTTAATGATTATATCAGCCTGTATGCACTGGCCGGTATGTCGCACAGTACGATGGAGCGCAACGCCCGTGATTATGACTATCATGGCAATCCGGAACGCATTAACTTTTCCGACGGGTCTAATGCCTTCGCCTACGGTGCCGGCGTTATTTTTAACGTAACGGAGCATGTTACTTTTAATGCAGGGTATGAAGGTTCACGCTCCCGTGTTGAAGTGCAAAAACGTTCAGTTAATGGTGTAAACATCGGAATTGGCTACCGATTCTGACAAGGATGCCCCTCAGGGAATAACGGGATAACTGGTTTTATTGCAGGTGATAACGGGCAGGTATGAGGGGAGTCCCCCCGGGGGATTATCCCATATTTGTGGTTCGCTATTTTTAGCAATAAACTCGCTTTTACTCATCTACTCATCTCTACCGTTTCGGTTATAATATACCGGCACTAAGCTTATCGTTTTCCTCATCACAACCTGTTAACTTTAAAGATAAACCTTGTAATTAATAGTGCCGATTCATTTTACCCCCCTCCCCATAATCACCTTATAGCGCCGTTACCCTTAATAGAGAAATTAATGTAAAACCCTCTTGCAACCTGAGCCACCCAAATTACTGAAAATTATATTTAAAGTTATTTAAAAATATTACAGTCTCTGTTTTCTTTTCATAAGGCTATTCCTAAATAGTATTTTTATCGATAGCGAGCATTAACTGCCGATAGACATTCCAGCGGCTAAATGATGTTATTTCATCCAGCAAAAAGCAATTTTGCGCGTCCGAAAATAGTTATTACCACAAAAAACGCCTTAAACATGTCGGTTAACGTCATGTGGGCTTTGTCTTTTCTCTCTGGAGGAAAACATTTTGTTTAAATTAAATCCTGTACTTCTGAGCCTTATCGCTGCGCAAGGTATGTTATTCCCTTTATCAAATGCCTCCGCGGTGGAACTTAAACCTTTCACGCCTGAATTTAATGACAATAAGGTTGGCGCTTACTGTCTCTGCGACGGCAGCACGCAAACGCTAAGCGGTTTGCCCCGCTTTACGTCCGGGGTCAGCGGCGAAGTCAGCGTCACGCTGGATGAATTACAACGCACCGGTCGCATTCAAAGTGATAATTTAATTGGCAGAGAACGCCTCGACGTGGGAGAAAAAAATTACAGTGTTGGCGTTCCCGATCGCGATAATCCAGATGCCGAATGGACGTCCGTGTCAGTTTATGACAGTGACGGCATCAGGGATTTGACGCCTGTCGGTCTTAATACGTCCGTGCAAGACTTTGTGGACGTAAATGATGCGCAGTATATCGACGCGCGCGTGGCGTCAGTTGGCAACGGCACGCTTAACATTGACATCGGCGAGCAGGGTGCCGCAGCCAGCGCCAGTAGCAATAGCTGGTACATGGCGGCGAAACAGAGCCAGTTATTTTCCGCCACCCGACAGGGGCATCTCAACTGGAATTCCAATAACCGCATCACCTTTATCGCTGCCACTACGCCCTACGACGATCATTCGCTGGCGTTGGAGGATGATAAAGTCGTCAACTGGGCTGGCACTTTTACCGTCACCGCGCTGGATGGCGGAACCAGCACTTTTAACGTCAACAGCCTGGACGATCTGAAAAATTACAATAACTGGCTAATCGATCAGCTCTCGAACGGCAACCTGCGGGCGAATAGCTATGACACCGAATTTAATAAAGCCTTCTCGCAGGGCTATTCTGCCGTCACCTACGCCATGGGAATTAAAAACTATAAGGATGAAATCACACAGCCGCTGGGCGATCAGGTCATAATGCGTACCGATGGCCCCAACGCCAGTGTAAAAATCAATGCCGGTAAAACCCTTGAGGTGCAGGACAGCCATACCGCAGCCGTACGCGCCAGCAATGGTGCGACTGCCATTATTGATGGCAAACTCGCCACTACCGGACCGATACTCGCGGAAAGCAGTGGCCTGGAGCTGAACACCGGCGCCACCGGGATCAATAACGGTGTGATTAATGGCGGGTTCTTCAATAACACCGACGGCATGGGGGTGGATACCAGTACGCTGGGCTATACCGATAAGGCAGTGGCCGTAAATGAAGGCAGCCAGTTTACTAATAATGGCGTGATTAACCTCGCCCTTGGTAACAGCTGGGGCAGTAAGGCCATTGGCCTCGACAAGGGGAGCGCGGTCAATAATGGCAATATTAACGTCGGCATAGCGGATGTGTATAACAGCGGCACTACCCGGGGTACTGGGGTGAACTACGGCTTCGGCGGCTCCTTTATCAACGCTGCGGGCGGCACCATTTATATTGGCCGTACGCCGCAGAATGCGATAACGGATGCCACCAGCGATGTCGCCGTTAATCTGGCCGGTACCGTGGCGGCAATTGACCCTTTTAACAGCGGGGAAGCGATTAACGAGGGTCGTATTGTTATTGGATCCAAAGTGCAGAATGCCGTCGGTATACGCATTGATGGGGGAGACGATACCCTGGCGCTTAATGCTGGCGTGATCGATGTGAACGGGCGTGCGCAGTCCGGACCCGCAGAAAATATCGCCATGCAGGCCATTGACGCCGGCAGCGGCGGACGAATTGGTAATACCGGCACCCTCAACCTGAACGGTGATAACAGTACCGGCATTAAGGTCACTGCCCGAACTGGAAGGACGGCCAGCGTCTACTCCTCCGGCACGATAAACGTTAACGGCGATGCCGATGCCTACAACGGGACGCGTAACACCGCCGTCTGGGTGACAGGGCTGGCGGGGCAGTATGGTATACCGGCCGGCAGAGCCAGTGCGGATCTCACCGGGCCCATTAACCTGAACGGCGACGCGGCCATCGGTATTCGTGCTGAGGGCCACGCCACCGTTAACGTCTCGCCTGTGGCGGTGCCTGAACTGTCCGGCGGAGAGTATCAGATTGCCTTCCTCGCTATCGGTCCGGATGCAAAAATTAACCTGCCCGCTAACCTTAGTTACTCCAGCAGCGGCAGGTATTCTACCCTGTTCCGTAATCAGGACGGCGCAGATTTCGATGGCACCGGCCTGACGCTAACCGCCAGCGGGGAGGGCTCAACCGCCATTGTCGGCAGCGGTGGAGGGACGGATATTGCCACCCATAACGCGATTGTCAATATCAGCCCATACGGTACTGGCGTGCTGGTTGAAGGAGGCGCGCAGGGTACGATTGATGCCGCAACCCGGTTCAACCTGACGGGAGTGAATGCCATTGCCGCTACGGCCGACGGCGATAAACACGATCTGTCAATGAAGGCCACTAATCCGCCAGCCCAGCCTTACGCCACTACCTCGCTGACCAACCATGCTGAGATAAACAGTATTTATAGCGGCACGACTGGCCTGCTGGCGCTGAATCAGGCGCAGCTGGTTAACACGGGCAATATTAATTTAGAGGGTGAATCCAGCAATGGGATTATTGCGCGCTATGGCGCTAACGTAACGAACAGCGGCGACATCAGCGTGACCCGCAGCGGTATCGGGCTTTATGCCGACGGTTACCCCTACGTTGGCGACGGCACCACGCCAACGATCATCACCAACACCGGAACGCTAAACGTCATCGGCGGGACAAGCCAGGTGATGTCACCCACCTACGGTGCCATCGCCTATAACTCGCTGGGCCGTATTGACCAGAACGGCACCATCAATCTGTATGGCAACAATGTCGTTGGCGCAAACGCTTTTAACGGCGCCAGAATAAATCTTGGGTCAGAAAGTAATGTGGTGTTTCACGACGCCAACCAGACCGCCTATCAGGTGCAGGACGCAGACAGCAGCCTTTACAGCAGCAACGGCGGCAGCATCAACGTCAGCACCGACGGGTCAACGCTCTACCGCGCGACGAATGGGGCTTACCTCTATCCGCTGGTCTCCGCTAACGTTGCGCTGAATGGCGCAAACAGCAGCGGTGTGGATGTGTCGGGTGCGAATACCTATGCCTATCGCACCGATAATTATGCCGTTAACGGTGAGGGCGCGACGGCAGTACGCGCCAGCTGGGGCGCCCAGGCAATCATCTCTAACCCCATCACGCTGAACGGTAACAATACGCTGGGCGCAAGCAGCGGCGGCGATTATGCGCAGGTCTATGCCGCTTCATCGATCAGTGGTAGCGGCGCAAATATTACTGCCTTAGACGTGAGCGGTTACTCAAGTCTTTTCAACCAGTACCAGGGCCGGGTGGATCTGAACGGTCCCAACAGCACCGGCGTACGCGTGCATGATAGCGGTACGTTTATCAACCGAGGCTATGTCCATGTGGCCTCGGGGACCGGCGTCGATATCAGCGCCGGGGATGGCTATTTTGTGCCAACGGATAGCGAGCTGCGGGTGGATGACGGCATCGCCGCGCTGCGCGTTGGCGACGGCGCCGCCCTGAAGATCTACGGAGATGGCCAGGGCGCCAGCTTTATCGGGGCCGGAGGGGCGGCGGATGCGCTGTTGCTGGACAGCGGCGCGCAGTGGCTTGAGGCTAACGATATTATCCTGACGGCCTCGGGAAGCGGTAGCGCCCTTCACAACCGCGCGGGAACGGAGAATATCTCCCTGCAAAACGTCAGGCTCGACGTTCAGGGCGGTACCGGCATTCGCTCCTCACGGTCATTTGATGCGGATGGCAGCGCGTCAGTGACGGTTAACGGCAGCGGTACCGGCTATCTGTTTGCCAGTGAAGATGGTTCCACCACCAGTAACGATCTGCTGATCGGCCCCGGCTACGCCATTGATGTCACCGGCACCGGTACCGGCGTGCGCGCCAATACCAGCGGGCGGGTGGTATCTCAGGGCTCAATTAATATTGCGGACAGCAACGGCGGCTCAGCGATTGTCACCAGCACCGCCAGCGAGGTGCTTAATCAGGGATCTATCACTTCCCAGAGCGTGGCGTCACCGATCGTTGACCTGCGCGGTGGCCAGACGGTGTTTATCAACGAAGGCACGATTACCGCACCGAACCCCGACACCGTGGTGGTGGCAGGCGGGGCAACCAATGATGTGATTGCCCTGCTGGACGGTAAGGTGGTAGGGGATGTCGATACCGGTAACGGCACTGACTCCCTGATCATGACCGGCGGCACGCTAAACGGCAGCCTGACCATGGGCACCGGCACCGATAACCAGGCCGTTCTGCAGAAGGTCAGCCTGGCGAACACCGCACACATCACCACGGCTGGCGGGGCGGGCAGTACCCTGACCCTGAGTGACATTGCGGCGCGCGGCGGCTCCTTCGCGGCGGACAATCTCAGCAAAGGTACCAACATCGGCGCGGGATGGAGCACCCTTAACTTCTTCCGCTCCCTGTGGCACTTAACGGACAATATCAAACTGGCGCACAGTACCATCAATATTGACAGCGGTTCGACGCTGTTCGCCGGCGATAACGTCAACCCCGTCCTCCAGGGGGCGACGGGGGATTCGCTGATCGTCAATAACGCCGGTACGCTGGATCTGACCAGTGGCGGTACGGCGGTGGGCGATACCCTCACCATCGACGGTGACCTGGCCTCGGCAGGCGGCAGCCTGCGGCTCAACTCAAATGCTACGCACAGTGACACGCTCCGCGTCAACGGTAACGTCAGCGGGACGACGTTTATTGACGATGCCCTGAGGGGCAGCGCGCTGGCTGACACCAACCGCAACGCGGTCACTGACCCTGCTGAGGGCGTGTCGCTGGCACAGGTTTCCGGTAACGCCAGCGCGGGAAGTTTTGCACTGCAGCGCGGCTACGTGGCGTCGGGGCCCTGGCAGTACAGCCTCTACAGCTTCGCGCCGGGCAGCAGTGATGCCAGCCAGCGTCAGGTGAATGGCGACGGTAATGCCTTCTGGGATTACCGCCTCGCCAACACCTATGTCTGTGAAGATGGTTCACTGTGCCAGCCTCAGCCCGGTAACGGCAAAGTGGCGGCGCGTCCGGCAGTCACCCCACAGGTGCCCGCTTATATTTCCGCACCCGTTGGCCTGGCCTATTACCAGCTGGCGATGACCGACGATCTGCATAAGCGCCTCGGCGAGCTCCGTCAGCAGCAGCATAACCCGGATGCATTCGGCGGCGAGATGTTTATCCGCTATCTCGGTTCAAACCTCACCTACCAGAGCAATCGCGGGCTAAGGCAGTATGGTTACGACGTCGACCTCGACTACAGCGGCGTACAGCTGGGCGGCAACCTGCTGAAAATGGATGGCGCGCATGACAGCCTGCGCGGCGGCGTGGCCTACACGCGCGGCAACACGCGTATCCGGCCTCATGCGGCAGATGGCTACAGCTCAACCACCTTCGACAGCGACAGCGTGGCGCTGTACGGCACCTGGCAGCGTGATAACGGCCTCTATCTGGACGGTTCGCTGGCGTGGAACTGGCATCGCGGGGAGACGGATATCGCCCGTGAGAAAAAGGTCGCCTCACCGAAGGGTAACGGCTGGACGGCCTCGCTGGAGTCAGGCTATCCATTTGAATTTGCCAACGGCGTACGGCTTGAACCGCAGGCACAGCTGACTTATCTGCGTCTTAAAATGGACAGCCTCACCGACAGCGATCGTACCCGCGTCTCCTGGGATACTTACGATCAAACCATCGGTCGCGTGGGGGCCAGGCTGGATCGTACCTGGGAAGATGACAGTCAGCGGCAGTATACGCCTTACCTGCGCACCGACTACTATCGTGGCTGGGGCGGCACGGCGAAGGTGAAGGTCGGTTCGACGGAGAGTGATGTCAGCCAGAACTTTAACAGCGGCAAGTTTGGTCAGATGTGGGACGCAGGCATCGGTGGCACCACCACCTTTAAAAACGATGTGTCGCTCTATGCCGAAGCCGATTACCGTAAGGAGATCGACGGCAGCGGCGCGAAAGGCTGGCGTTACAATGCGGGCCTCCGCTGGTCATTCTGAGTCGTCAGTATCACGGGCTCTCAGAGATCCAGCGCTTCCTTAACGAAGGGAATGGTGAGCTTGCGCTGGGCGCTGATTGAGGCACGATCAAGCTTATCGAGCGTGACAAACAGCGTACGCATCTCTCTGTCGAGCCTTTTCAATAAAAACCGCCCGACATCCTCGGGCAGCTCAAACCCACGAAGTCTGGCGCGGAGCTGGAGCGCCTGAAGTTTGTCTTCGTCACAGAGTGGCTGAAGCCGATAGATCTGCCCCCAGTCCAGCCTGGAGGCGAGATCGGCCAGCTTTAAATTCAGCTGACGCGGCGGACGATCGCCCGTGATCAGCAGGCGGGTTCGCCCGGTTTCAAGGATGCGATTATAGAGATCGAATATCGCCATCTCCCAGAGTTCATCACCGGCAATGCATTCAATATTATCAATGCAAATCAGCGACAGCTGCTCCATCCCATCGAGCACTTCCGGAACAAACCAGGTACGCTTATCCAGCGGCACATAGCCGACAGCCTCACCACGCGCGGAAAGCTCAGCGCAGGCGGCGTGCAGCAGATGACTGCGCCCTCCTCCTTCGCGCGACCAGAAATAGAAATAGCTGCCATGCTGCTGATGTAGCGCGCTTTGCAGCGCCGCGATCAGCGACGGATTTTCACCCGGCCAGAAGCTGGCGAACGTTTCGTCATCGGGCAGATAAAGTGGCAGAGAGAGCTGTGCCGGAGTGTTCAGAAGCACCTCAGTATTGATCGGGCAAAATCCGGCGGAAGTTTATCACACCTTCGCAGGGATAATAAACGCAGGCCGCCGTTGCGCCAGGATCAGCGATCGTCGCTGTCCTCGGGATCGAGAATGATCTCCTGTGGACGTACCAGGTCGATCGCTTTAAAGATGAGGCTCAGCAGAATACCGACCAGCGTGGCCAGCGCCATTCCCTTTAGCTCTGCCGCTCCAATATGCACGGTGGCCCCGCTAACGCCGATGATCAAAATAACGGACGTGAGGATCAGATTCTGTGCTTTGTTATAGTCCACCTTCGACTCAATCAGTACGCGGATCCCGGAGGTAGCAATCACGCCGTACAGCAGCAGTGAGACGCCGCCCATCACCGGCACCGGCACCGCCTGAATCGCCGCCGCCAGCTTACCCACGCAGGAGAGCAATATCGCCAGAATCGCCGCCCCGCCAATCACCCAGGTACTGTAGACGCGGGTTATCGCCATGACGCCAATATTTTCTCCATAGGTGGTATTGGGTGTGGAGCCGAAGAAGCCGGAAAACACCGTGGATATGCCGTTAGCAAACAGGGAACGATGCAGCCCAGGGTCTTTCAGCAGATCTTTTTTAACGACATTCGCAGTCACCACCAGATGACCAATATGCTCGGCGATGACCACCAGCGCGGCGGGCAAAATCGTCAGCATGGCAAACCATTCAAAACGCGGGGTATAAAAGGTCGGTCGCGCAAACCAGGGTGCCGCCTCAACCGGTGCCCAGTTAACGATACCCATTACCCCAGCAAGCCCGTAGCCTACCAGCACCCCAATAAGGATCGGGATAATCGCCAGGAAGCCGCGAAACAGCACCGAGCCCAACACCGTCACCGCCAGCGTAACCAGCGAAATGATGATGCTTTTAGCGTCAACCGCTGCGCCGCTGGCCGGTAACAGCCCCGCCATGTTAGCCGCCACGCCCGCCAGCTCCAGACCAATTACCGCCACAATGGCCCCCATCGCCGCCGGGGGAAACATCACGTCCAGCCAGCCCGTTCCGGCCTTTTTCACCACCAGCGCCACCAGGCAGAACAGCACGCCGCAGAGAATAAATCCGCCCAGCGCGACCTCATACCCTAACGGCAGCAGCAGCAGCACTGGCGAGATAAAAGCGAAGCTGGAACCGAGGTAAGCGGGGATTTTTCCTTTACAGATAAACAGATACAGCAGCGTACCGATGCCGTTAAACAGCAGCACGGTGGCCGGATTAATATGAAACAGGATCGGTACCAGTACCGTTGCGCCGAACATGGCAAAAAGGTGCTGGAAGCTGAGAGGAATAGTTTGCAGCAGCGGTGGCCGCTCGCTTACGCCAATTGCGCGACGCGTCATATCTTTACCCTTTATTTATACCCAATAAAAAGCCGACTCTGCGGTCGGCTTAGCGTTCAATAGCGGCGTACTTATTTAGTACCGAAGATCTTGTCACCGGCGTCACCGAGGCCGGGAATGATATACCCCTTATCATTCAGCCCCTGATCCACCGACGCGGTATAAAGTTCAACATCCGGATGCGCCTTCTCCAGCGCGGCAATGCCCTCCGGGGCGGCAACCAGTACCAGCACCTTAATGCTGGTGCAGCCTGCGTTTTTCAGCAGGTCGATGGTGGCGATCATCGATCCGCCGGTGGCCAGCATCGGATCAACGACCAGCGCCATGCGCTCTTCAATATTAGAGACCAGCTTCTGGAAGTAAGGCACCGGTTCCAGCGTCGTCTCATCGCGATAAACGCCGACCACGCTGATGCGCGCGCTCGGTACGTGCTCCAGTACACCTTCCATCATGCCCAGACCGGCACGCAGGATGGGCACTACGGTGATTTTTTTACCTTTGATCTGGTCAACTTCTACCGGGCCATTCCAGCCTTCGATGGTGACCTTTTCGGTTTCTAAATCGGCGGTGGCTTCATAGGTCAGCAGGCTTCCCACTTCCGACGCGAGCTCACGAAAACGCTTGGTGCTTACGTCATGTTCACGCATCAGACCCAGTTTATGTTTGACCAGCGGGTGTGTGACTTCCACGATTTTCATTGTTCTACTCCCGGAGTGTTAAGCTGCAAAAAAAATCGCGAGATTATAGCGCTATTTTCTCACCATGCTCTATGACTTAATGCAACTTCTGCCGTATCCGCGCACTTCCGTCATCATAATCTGACCCCTGGCTCGTCATAACGTGTTGTAAGAAGGCGCTCGCAAACGTTTGCCTGCGCTGTTAGAATTGCCGCGCTCTATTTTCAATACCACCAACCGCAAACCGCGTGGGGACTTCGCAGTGACCGACAAAACCTCTCTCAGCTATAAAGACGCCGGCGTAGATATCGACGCCGGCAATGCTTTAGTCGATCGTATCAAAGGCGTTGTGAAAAAGACGCGTCGCCCGGAAGTTATGGGTGGGCTGGGCGGCTTTGGTGCCCTCTGTGCGCTGCCGCAAAAATACCGCGAACCGGTTCTGGTTTCCGGCACTGACGGCGTGGGCACCAAATTGCGCCTGGCGATGGATCTGAAGCGTCACGATACCATCGGTATCGATCTGGTGGCGATGTGCGTCAACGATCTGGTGGTACAGGGCGCCGAGCCGCTGTTCTTCCTGGACTACTACGCCACCGGTAAGCTGGATGTGGATACCGCAGCCAGCGTGATTACCGGCATTGCCGAAGGCTGCTCACAATCCGGCTGTGCGTTGGTTGGCGGCGAAACGGCGGAAATGCCGGGGATGTATCACGGTGAAGATTATGACGTCGCCGGGTTTTGCGTCGGCGTGGTGGAAAAGTCAGAAATTATTGACGGCAGCAAAGTCAGCGATGGCGACGTGCTGATTGCACTCGGCTCCAGCGGCCCGCACTCCAACGGCTATTCGCTGGTACGTAAAATCCTTGAGGTCAGCAATACCGATGCGGAACAGACCCAGCTTGAGGGTAAATCGCTGGCGGATCACCTGTTGGCCCCTACCCGCATCTATGTCAAAAATATCCTTAGCCTGATCGAGCAGGTTGACGTTCATGCTATCGCCCACCTGACCGGCGGTGGCTTCTGGGAAAATATTCCCCGCGTGCTGCCGGACAACACCCAGGCGGTGCTCGCCGAGTCAAGCTGGGAATGGCCTGCGGTGTTCGGCTGGATGCAGAAAGCAGGCAACGTCAGCCGCTTTGAGATGTATCGCACCTTTAACTGCGGCGTCGGCATGCTGATCGCGCTGAGTGCTGAAGAGGCGGATAAAGCGGTAGAGCTGATGACCGATGCGGGCGAGAAAGCGTGGAAAATTGGCGTGATTAAGGCGTCTGATTCCGACGAGCGTGTGGTCATCAACGCATGATGCGGCTGGTGGTGCTGGTTTCCGGTGAGGGAAGCAACCTGCAGGCCATTATTGATGCCTGCCAGCAGGGGCGAATCAACGGCAGCGTGGCCGCCGTGTTCAGCAATAAGTCAGAGGCTTACGGCCTGTCGCGCGCCCGCGCGGCGGGCATTCCGGCCCATGCGCTTGCGGCGTCTCAGTTTAGCGATCGCGAGGCGTTTGATGCGCAGCTTATGCAGGAAGTGGATGCATATGCGCCCGACCTGGTGATTCTGGCCGGCTATATGCGCATCCTCACGCCGGCCTTTGTCGATCGTTATGTCGGTCGTATGCTAAATATCCACCCCTCCCTGCTGCCGAAATACCCCGGTCTGCATACTCATCGTCAGGCGCTTGAGAACGGCGATAGCGAACACGGCACCTCGGTGCATTTTGTGACCCGAGAGCTGGATGGCGGCCCGGTTATTCTTCAGGCGAAGGTGCCGGTATTCCCCGACGACAGCGAAGAGGATGTGCGCGCCCGCGTACAGCATCAGGAGCACGCCATCTATCCGCTAGTGGTGAGCTGGTTTTCTGCAGGACGCCTGGCGATGAAGGATGAGGCCGCCTGGCTGGACGGCAAGCCGCTACCGCCGGAGGGATATGCGGGGGACAGCGTCTGAGGATGACGACGCGCTTCTTCCGACTGTAGGTCAGGAAGAGATAATCTGACGCTATATCAGTCACGTTCCGGCGCGGCATTTTAAAATGGTGCGCTACTTCGGCTTTCTGGCCAACCACAGGCGGGGCCGCTGCTCCCCCGGGTGTATATGAGGCCCTTCAGAAGTCGGCGAGGAGAAAGCCGGAGAAGCCGGGATTCACAGTGCTGACGAGGGGTTTTCCGGGGCTTTTTTTCTTAACAGATTCAGATCAATATCACCTAACCTGTTCATGAGAACCAGATTCGTTAGACTTGAATATACGATATATCTTAATTCATTTTTTTTCACACAATTGCAAAAAAACAGCTAATCCATCAACCCTTTTTGATAAAGGCTTATTGTTTAACAGTGTTTGTGAGAGGGTACTTTGCACGCAATTCGGATCTAATTTCAACACACCAGGCCCCGAAGATATTTTACGAAAAATAGTTTTATACTTTCAAACCTTCCTTTCTCGCATTAAAAAAATAAGTACATTTTTTACACTTGAAAAACGCCCAATAACGCCCAATTTATTCTCAAAAACACCGCCAGATTAACGACATTACTCTTACATATGTTTTTCATCAAAGAAGATGCCGATCTCTGAACAATAAGAAATCCTGTTTACCCCCCATATTGCAATTACGTATTAGAGCATAGATTCAATTTTTTTTAAAAAAAATGCCTTATCTCAGGGGCTGAAGCCCTGTCGTACCAAAAATGAAAAGTAGTACGCCCGCGGGCAGGTCAGCAGGGGGCCGAAGTCGGTATATTCTGTGCCCTGCACACTCACGGTCGTCAGTTTACCGCCCCCATATTCATTTGTTCCGGCACCCGGGGCCGGCTGTGCCTTAAACACGCCGTCTGGTGGCCGGTAATGGTATACGTAGATCGAGTAACGAGAAATGCAAATAGAGACTGTAGTACTACTCATTTATCGTTTATAGTAACCACCGAACTTAAATAAAAAAAAGAGAGCAGAAAAATGGATTATGGCAACGACAAGGGGGCCAGGATATACACCCCGCTCATTTTGAAAATTTATGATTTCTGGGTGCTCGGCATTTCAAATAGTCACGCCTGGCGTTGCAGCACTGAAGATATTCTTCTTAATCACTTCCGCCAAAACATGGCAGAAAAGCATTTGGACATTGGCGTCGGTACGGGCTATTACATTGCCCATACCCGGGATAATTCTAATAATATCACCCTGATGGATCTAAACCAAAACAGCCTTTCGTCCGCCACCGAACGGATCGGTTCACATCGCATACACCACGCCTTGAAGCATGACATATTAAGGCAATTACCCGACGGTGAAAAAGGACAATATGATTCTGTTTCAATGTATTATCTACTGCATTGTTTGCGTGGAGATATGCATAAAAAAGCAGTGGCTATTGAACATGCCTCACAAGCCCTGACGCCTGACGGCACACTCCATGGGGCGACTATTTTAGGCAAGGGTGTTGAACACAATAGACTGGGGCGATACTTAATGAAAATATATAACAAGAAAGGAATTTTTTGTAACCTTGCAGATTCTTATGAAGAGCTGGAGACCATTCTGGAGCGCTATTTTGCTAAAGTCACCATCCAGCAGCATGGCGTTGTCGCCGTGTTTACCGCTACCGGTAAAATAGGTGGTAATGCCTCCAATTAGTAGAACATGTGCTTTTCAGTTCAATGAAGACCCCGATGAATTTTCCTGGATTTCGAACGAGCGTGAGAATCAAATCGTTTTATGTGTTTACCGCTTAATGTGGGTACGGAGGGTCAGGTTGTTATGCTCGAGGCGTTGCATAAAAATCTTACCGATCAGGTGCGTCTCCTTTGTTTGGCGTGGATACACTCCACCTTCAGTGAGTGAAAGAAGCTTCCCGCACAGGCGTTATCGTAGCAGCAGCCTCTGGATTTCCCCATAGCCACATACAGCCTGGGTCTTGCTTTCAGGCGTGGATTTATCACTCTCAAACAGATTTTTAATATAGACAGAGAATTTTTAATTTTTTTTCATAGATTATTTGCTGTGGCATTTTTTTCGACACAAAACCATTAAAACCAATAGAAAAGAACTAACAGATGATAGTTCTTTTTCCATTTCCTGGCTGGACTGGGCTGTGGCTGTTGTTAGCCACATAATGCCAGGTAAACATATTAAACACCATTTCATTGCGGCCTCCTTCAATTATTCTGTTATTTTAATAGGGGTCAGTTTGGATATCGAAAATTATTGTACGTTAAGGTTGTTTTTTGTACTCCCAGGCTGTGGGATGGGCGTGAAGCGGAAGCCTGCCTTCGTCATATCCTGAGCGTACTGCCGGAGTGGCCCGGCAACAAAGTGGCGGAACTGCTGCCATGGAACGTAGATCTCACCAATAAATAATCGTCAATACGGCGCTCACTTAACACTTACACCAAATTCAGTGTACCACTACATTCTGAGTCTCCCTCCATGATTGGGGAAGACCCATAAATAACTGGTAACTATCTGATCAAGTCTGAGATAATACATATCAGTCATTGCCGCCTGAAACATAGAAATATCCCACACTTTTTATGCTCTATTTTTTTATTTCAGTTCCCTTTTAATACAGGATACCCCGCCATGGCATATAAAACCCTCATGAAATTGCGATATTCTGATAATGTGATATAGCCCGCGTATCTTTTTCTCCTTAAGGCAGGAAGAAATACTTTATCGATATCATTAATAATGGTTGCAAGGTTATCCGCATTATTAAGAATAAGCTTAGCTTCCAGCACATGATCTATATTAAGAATATCAATGGCCATTTTTTTCTCTAAATCCGTAACCGGGGTTTCACGCATTGTTTTCTTTCCAATTACATCATAATAGAAGTTGTCATTCATTCTGCCACCAAACGCGCGTTCCTTGAACTGATTTATTGATTCCTGTGCTGAAGCATAATCCCATGTTCCTCCCTCACTATATGTATACAAGTAATCCTCAGTATTAGAGGATGAATGTGTTGTCTCATGCAAAAATATCATATTATGATACTCTTGACTTATGCTTGCAATGTCTTTTTTTGTTAAATAAACTTTCCTTCCATTTACTTTAGCTGTATTGTCAATCATGGCTCCTGCGTTAAAATGTATTCTGCTCTCAGGATCTTCAGAATAGGTAAAAGCATTTGTAGTTGCTGTCTCACCTTTTTCCAAAATTTTTTCATATTGCTTAAATTCATAAATGTAAATGTTTTTAAAATTATTAGAGGAAGTTTTTTGGAGAATTTCAAGATTTTTATTTACTGCCACTTCAATAAAGTTAATAGCCTCATTAATCACAGCATCTTCATCAATACCTAACAATTTTTTCAAATGATCAGCCACTCTATGACGTGTTGATGACTCACCAAATAACGTTACGAGCCGCTCAGATTGCTCCAGCGCAGTTCTGGCAGAATTTATTATTTTCCCTCCAAGCCCCCTCATGTTTTCGCTTTCAGAGTTAATGATGTTCTGACATGTTGAAATTACAAAATTGTCATCGCCAAACGTCTGGCTAAGGTATTGCTGTAAATTAAATTGATATACCTGTTCTGTCATTAATTTAGGTGGAAATGTAGCATCAAAAGCCTTCAGGGGGCCGTTAGGGAAATGATAGATAGCCCCATCTCTACCAATCAACTCAGCATAAGCACCGTTCGGGATTTCCGGAAAGACATTCCTCAGAGAGGAGCGCCATGTTAAACTGAAATCCGGATATGGCAATTGTTGCTCTGCTTCCAGAATATCTGAATATGACTCTTCCTCTATATCTGAATTAATAGATAATTCAGAATCAAATTCATCTGAACCGGGAGAGTCAGGATTTTGATATTTACGCTCAACGAAGCCACTTTTTGGTCCATAGTTTTCTACATTCACATACCTGTCAGTTACACTGTCATACTTACAATATAAATGATCCCCTCCAGCCCCCCCTAAAATATAATGCCCTTCATAATATGGATTCGGAACCATTCTGAACAACTTGTTATCTATTTTAATAAAACGCTCACCTTTGGCATTCTCAACAATATTTCTTGAATTTACCGGTGAGAAATCTTTTTGCACAAAAGGGATACCTGGTAATTCATTCATAATTTTATTGTACAGCGCACTCCCAATTATATTCTCATCAGAGAAAACTTTGGGGGTGTCAAAATTAAACCTACTCCTGAAGACACCAAATGTCCATTCATTATTAGCATTCATATGAACTGGATACCCCCACTTATCTTTATCGTTAAAGTCGTAAACCTCAATTCCTCCTCCTATTACATTATAATTAATTTTGTAAGGAAGATACCGACCTTTCATTTCAATACACTCTATTTGTTCATTATTTTTTCCATTAACGATAACCATTTTGTTTTCGAGAGAACTAACTGTGTAACTTTTTGTTGACACGGATAGTTTATTGATGATTTTCTCCTCCATCGAGACTTCACTTATGGCAGGGGAATAAACATTGAATCTGGGACTGAATTTTGCAGGGAAACCATTTGCTTTAAATATTGAGTATAGATCTCTTAACTGATCAACTGTATGGACCTGAGTCATCTGTCCTGACGGAAGAAAGAAAATAGGCTTATCACTCATATCCAGGCCAGGGCTAAAAGGATTCATTGATTCATCACCATGCCAGAATAGTTTACCCCCCTGATAACCTTCACTATTAACTTCTTTATTTAAATCATTAATTATTGTTTCTGTGAAATAATTAACATTTCCTTTATTTTTATCCTCCCCCTTACTTCCTATATTTTTATTTTTTAAAGATGCAAGCTCAAACCTTCCGTTTATAAGAACAGGTCTTAATTCAATCGGGTTAATATTATAGTCTTGCTGTTTTCTGGGGATAATGCAGAATAAATCATAATCTGCCGTGACAGGTCTGGAGTTTATATTGCTCGTTCCTGAACTCGTTCCTGCTTCCGGTGGGTTTGTCAGTACTTTTACAGGCAGATGATTATCGTCAAAAACCGCCCCATCGTCACCGATATGAAAAGTTTTTTTTCCTCCCGGATAGGTTGCTGAGTAAATATCCGACTGCAGATGAGACATTTCTCCTGCTGTGGTTAATTCCTTTATTCTGGCCTTACTCAGTATTAACTGAACACTTTCACCCCCTTTTTTCATGGCGTCCTCTATCGCTTTACTCTGCTTCTCATAATTATCAGGGGAAACCTTAGAGTATTGAGGGTTTTCAGCAATAAATCCCGAAGTGGGTCCAGTTCCACTGGATTTTGCTTTTAAATGAAAGTTTTTAGAGGGGTAACCTTCTTTTAATAAAGTCGCACCCCGCGGGTTTGGAAATCTGACGCCAATTATAACACCATATTTTTGGGCAGTGCGTTGTATCGCTTTGCTGTATAATATAACATCAGACACACCAGGAAGTCCGGCCAACAAAGTAAATCTTTCCTCCCCCTTAACTACTGTACCTGAACCTTGGTTTTTTGGCATTTTACTTCGATGAGCTTTGGGAGCTAACCTGATAATATCATTGCTATCAATTATATATTTCTTTCCAAAAGGGGCACCTAACTCTGAATTGAGCTCAGCCCATATCCCACGATCCTGATAACTACCTACCCTGACGACATTCATTTCCCTGCCCAGTCCGGGACCATCGCCAGGATAATACTTTGTTTTTATTTTTGAAGCATCAGTATGCATGTAAGCACGATTACGCATAGCTGCGGAAAGCTTCTTAATTCCAGCACCTGCATCAGGAATTTTCTGGATAAGACGGCTCAATGCACTGCCCCCCTTATAGCTACCCAGGACGATTATCTCTCCTCCAGGATCCAGAGCGCGTAACAATGTGACACCCAGACCTTTAAGTGTCGCGGGCGAAATTTCTCTCGCGATATTTGGCGATAACTCGATAAATTTTATCCCTGCCTGTTTTATCATTTGAGAAACTGTAGCCTGCCTGGCACCATACTTTATCGCTGTAACTCCCGTGGATGTCAGAGCCTGACCAAATCTTCCCGCTACCTTTGCAGCATTGACTGCGGCTGGTAACATTGTAAGTATATCCACTGAGCAGGACGCTAATGCATGTCCTGTATTGCCTTTTATGGATTCTGTAATACAAGTATAAAAAGGAATAAAGCTAAGAAGAGTTTCTTTTATTTTTTCTGCTGTGGTTTTGTCATAACCTTTAGCATGAAGCCGATCCTTCATCCTGGTTCTATGTTCCAGAGACAGATTTTCTATTAATAAATAAACGCTCTCACCTTCTTTTTTTACCGTCTTATAATATTCTACATAATACTGTTTACCATCCTTATGTGCCTCAATGAGATTTTCACCTAAATTCCTCATCTTCTCATCATCTTCTGCTGTTCTGTCCGGGTCTACTCGATTCATTGTGTAACTTTTGCTGTTTTCGTCCATAAAGATAGAGTAGAAACGAACATTTTCTCCCGAGGTACAGTAAATAAAACCAGCCTCTTTAGGAATGCTATATTTTGTACCTTTCAAAGTTGATGTTTTTTGTTCAGGAAACAAATCGACTAAGTTAGCGTTTATTAATTCCACTCTTGAACTTTGTATGAAATTTCTATCATCATCATTCAATGATGAATCAAATACCAACGTAAGCAATAATTTATCCAAATCGTATATAACATCAGCTATCGCTTGGTTTTGTTTTTGAAATATTTCATCAATATTTGGGAGGGTAATATCATTAGCTGCCACTAATTGCTCACCACCTTCCATCTTATCTAATATTCGACCTTTACTGAACACCCATTTGTCATGTGCATTCAAATAATACGTTAAATTTTCTTCAACATTGATATTGCTCTCACGAAGAATAGTAGTGGCGATATCTGTTCTATTTTTCCATTTCTCAATCAAATCATTAAGCTTTAAATATGGGTTGTTCTCTACCACCCAGCTATTAATGTATGAAAAATAATTTTTGTGAGCTTTAATTACATCGTCCTCAGTTGCGTTAGATGACACGGAAGCACCATCTTTATTCCACGATGAATAGGCAGCTACTGGGGTGTTGAAGTATCGATTATACTCTTTAGGTATAGCACCTTCTTTCAATATCGCACTCAAGGTATTTCCTACTTCTTCAATTTCTTTCATGCTGAGATCGCTGATATTGATGTTATTATCACGGAGCAAAAGAGCGCCAGCATGCACAAGTCCCCATTGTGCTTCAGCTATACCAATATGTGTTATATCCTTACCTGCCCGTCCCATGTATTCAGGAAGTAAAGCTGGGATTTCATAAGATACTATTTTTTTATAAAAAGCTATTGTTTTTTTAGTCAGCAACCCTTCTGACAGATGTTTTTTAATCACACTTTCAAACTTATCTGATAATATTTTGCTGCTGGGCGATACCGTTTTACTTGATTTAATGTCTGCTATTTGATTTGAAAACCACTCCCCTAAATCAGAACCAAGTATATACGCACTCAGGTAATCTAATAAAAACAAACGTTTTAAATTATCCGTAGTGATATTTTCATCTTGTGGGATATATATGTTAATTGGTTCTAATAAGCAGTTAATAACCTTATTCGTTCTTGATTTTTTCTTTCCCTTAGAAAGGTAAGTAACAAGGTTATTTATTACATCATGAGGATTACCAGTATCCATTTTGTTATTTTTAAACAATACAGAAAGGCATTTAGTTTGTTTCTTGTGAATTTTTCCCTCTGTATTTAACCCATCAAGTTGAATTAACGCCTCCAGTCTTGCTTCTTCACATTTCTTTATATTGCCGCCGCTGCCTTTCCCAGAGCTCTCTGGTGCGAACTGATCCCACAGCTGTTTTCCGCCCACGATAGCTCCGGCCAGACCGAAAGCAGAGACTGCACCAATCATCTTTTTACTTTTCAGGGCCTGCAAATATGGCGAGGCCGTGGCCACTGTCGCAGCCGTCATCACTATGGGAAGTAAAGGCTCCCCGACACTCCGGGTTGGTGCTGCTGAGAATACCTGTGTTTCCGGTCTGTCGGTGTGTACAGGTATGCTCTCTGCCGCCTTCCTGAATGGTTCAGGATAAACGGTGGCATCACATTTTGTATTGAAATACGTGTTGGTAATGACCTCGTCGTTTGTTTGCTGGCGGGACTCAGTCTTAAGGCTGGTACAGTAAAGCAGGTCCGCAAGCTCACTTTTCTGCCGGAGGTACTCCACAACCAGATAATGCGCCTTTTCAGGCACAGAGAGAGGGGTAATTTTCCCGGGCGCAGGGGCGGGCCTGTTCTCTACCGTCGCCCGGGTGTAAGTCTCAGGACAGACAGTTGAATTTGACACTAATGCGGTGAACCGTGGTGCTTGGGTGCCGGAAGCTGTGACATAATATATATCTCCGGTCATTTCCATCTGCGTATCGACCTCAAAAGCGGGAGCGGGTTGTGATGTGCCGGTATTTTCCGGGATTGCTGTGCCGGATGGGAGACTGCCCGCCATATTTCCCAGCGCTGTCCAGTAATGACTGGCGCGGATAAAAATATTAGCCATAAAGGCCGGGACCTTCAGAACACCGCGCTGCGCGGGCCCTTCGTCTTTCATCCAGCGTCCCGCCACAATGGCCGTTACCGCCAGGGCTGTAAACAGGTGGGTGGAAGTGTAATTTTCTTTGTTTCCCAGAAACTGCTGCAGAAAAGTCTCATCTGTCCACCCGGTAACGGTATCCCTGAGAAAGGATGCCAGCCGGGATACAATATTAATATTCTCAGGAAGGTAACAGGATGCCAGACCGAGAGTATGCAGTACTGCAGTATCAATATTCCGTCGTTCAGTCACTGCGGTATACAGACTGTTTGCTGCGATAGCGAGACTCGTCGGGGTGCCGGGAAGTATTTTCGAAAGGCAGGCAGAAAGCATTCTGCTCTCCCCGTATTCTCCCAGGGTACGGACAAGCTGCTGAACGCCGCGGCGACAGTCTTCCGTGAACGGAACCCGGGAATCTGCGGCTTCTCCGGCAGAAGATGTCGGGGCAGTCTGATGTTCTTCATGAATGTCAAAGGCTTCAGCCCCCTCAAACCAGGTCTCTTCCATTTCAACGTAATCAATGGCATCAAACCAGATATCCTGGTCTTCCGGATTTAAATTATCCCGGGATATATAGGTTGATGAGGTGGGGGTTAGTGGGTTTACAGGTGGCATAGAGTTCCATCCTTGATCCGTAACTGGCTGTTAAGACCTCCTTATTTATCATCATCAGAAAAATTTTTCTGTTAGTAAAAACTTTATTTATGTTGAGTGCCTGAATACGGCATATCTGAGAACAACTGTACGTGGTGGGGTAATCCTCCCCTTTTTAACGGAGGCGATAAGTAGAATCAAGTCATGCGTTGAATATGCTGCATCGGCGTGTAGCCATTTAATGCCATATTCGGACGCTCGTGATTATAA
>NZ_JBLREF010000024.1:0-4169 GCF_047918655.1 Erwinia sp. PPS120
GATCAAGTCGCGACTAATAAAATTAATATTCTCAGGAAGGTACCCTGATGCCAGCCCGAGGGCATGCACTGCTGCGGTATCGATATTCCGTCGTTCAGTTACTGCGGTATACAGGCTGTTTGCTGCGATCACGAGACTGACCGGGGTGCCGGGAAGTATTTTAGAAAGGCAGGCTGAGAGCATTCTGCTCTCCCCGTATTATCCCAGGGTACGGACAAACTGCTGACCCCCCCGGCGGCAGTCTTCCGTGAACGGAACCCGGGAATCAGCCGCTTCTCCGGCAGAAGATGACGGGTCAGCCTGATGTTCTTCATGGCTGTCAAAGGCTTCAGCCCCCTCAAACCAGCTCTCTTCCATTTCAACGTGGTCAATGGCGTCAAACCAGATATCCTGGTCTTCCGGCTTTGAACTATCCCGGGATACCCAGGATATATTGGTTAATGAGATGGGGGTCGGTGGGTTTACAGGTGGCATAGAGTTCCATCCTTGATCCGTAACTGGCTGTTAAGACCTCCTTATTTATCATCATCAAAAAAATTTTCTGTTAGTAAAAACTTTATTTATGTTGAGTGCCTGAATACGGCATATCTGAGAACAACTGTACGTGGTGGCCTCTGCGGTTTAGCGGATATTCAGTTTCTTACCCACTCGGTAGTACAGGACTTTCTGATGCCGTCCCTGATCGGCCTGTTTTCCCCGCTATTTACCCAACGTATGCGCCCGTTCAATCCCCTGTATCGCCGCTGACGGCGACTCAGCCTGTCCTTTATAAGGGCTGATGCATATGCCCGGACCCTCGTCCGTTTTCAGCCTGTCCCCCCACCTCAGCTTTCGTTATCTTCTTCCAGCTCGTCGCGCATTGCCTGTAGCGCTTCGCGGGTGATCGCCGCCAGGGTGCGGTAAAATGCCGTTGTGGCATGGGCTTCAATTTTGCCGAGGAACTGACCGCACCACGGCAGCAGGTAGTCATCAAACAGGGTGAGCTGTGCCGCAAACTCATCCGCTTCGGACTGATCCTCCAGCCAGGAGGAAGCCAGCAGCAGCGCGCCAATATGGTCGGCAGGCGCATCGCTTAGCGGCATCCCGCGGCTTTGCAGAAAGCGCCGCACTTCAGACTCAACCGGGCCGTTTTCCCAATGCGAACCATAGGGCGATACGCGGCAATCACTGCCCACAAACAGCGCATTGTAGTCCGTTGCCAGCGCCTGGGGATCGCTGTTCTGTTGCAGACGCAGCAGCAACTCGTCCTGCTCCAGCGGCCAGTGCTGTTGCAGCTTGCCTTCACGCAGCAGCGTGAACAGCGGTACCAGCAGGGGATCCTGAGGCTGACGGTTATACAGTGAACCCAGCAGGCGACAGAGAATTGAAAATTCATTCATGGTATGTCTCATCATAAGTAAAATGTGACAGGGTCACGTACGGATGCATTCAGTAGCCGCGCGAAAGGTCAACGCGGCCTGACGGCATCTGCCCCGCCTCGCACAGGCGGATGGCCTGTGCAATATAGTCCATCGCATCGTCAGGTAACGTGACCGCGGCATTATGGGGCGTAATGGCAATGGCCGGATGCGTCCAGAACGGGTGTTGTTTATCCAGCGGTTCACGCGCAAAGACATCCAGTGCGGCGGCCTTTACCTCACCCGCCCCGATAGCGGCCAGCAAATCATCCTCAACCAGATGCGCGCCCCGCGCCAGATTGAAAATAAATGCCTGAGGTTTTAACTGCTGCATCAGCTTGCGGTTGAGTATACCCGTAGTCTGCGGCGTATTGGGCAACAGATTGATTAGCACCTGACAGCCGTTCAGAAACGTACTCAGCCGATCGTCACCGTAAAAACTGCTGACCCCTGGCAGATCTTTCGGTGAACGGCTCCAGCAGCGCACCGGGAAGCCCCAGGCCCGGAGGCTCTCCGCCACGCTGCCGCCCAGTACGCCCGCGCCGAGAATGCCAACGCTGAAGTCGCTGCGGGAATAATTCGGCAGCGGCTGCCACAGGCTTTGCGCTTTTTGCTGCTGATACTCCGTAAAGCGACGGAACCAGCCGAGCACGTGATATACCGCGTATTCCTGCATCTGACGGGCCATGCCGGTATCTTCAAGCCGGAACAGCGGCACCCCGGCGGGCAGCATAGCGGGATACTGCCGCAGCTGCGCGAGAATATCATCCACGCCTGCCCCCAGCGCAAATACGCCTTTTAACGTCGTGCGCCCCGTTAGCATCTCTACCGGCGGCTGTCGTACCAGCGCATAGTCGGCGGGCGCATCGTCGCCGGGCGTCCACTGGCGAATACGCGCCTGCGGCAGACGCTGCTGCAGGCCCGCAATCCATTTATCGGCGCGAAAGGATGGGTGATAAAAAATGACGTCCACGTATGATCTCCTCTTTTTTAACAGGCTCGGGTAAAAACGCGCGGATGGCAAGCAACAATCCCGGGATACGCCAGGCATCCCAGGTTATATCAGCGTGCGGCAGCAGGCTCAATCAGCCTGCGCAACAGCGGCATAAGCATCAGCAGGATCAGCGCGACCACCGCACTTCCCCAGCCGAGCAGGCTGAAAATATGGCTGTAGCCCGGATTAGTCAGGAGCGGCGTGCTGCCGCTGTTTTCGGGCATCAGACCTGACACATATCCCGCCAGCACCGATGCCACGCCGGTAACCATCATCCAGCAGCCCATCATAATGCCCTGGTAGCGGGCCGGTGCCAGCTTGCCGATCATCGCGTAGCCGATCGGTGAGAGCAGCAGTTCACCGAGGCTTTGCAGCACGTAGCTAATAACAATCCATTTAAACGCCACCTGGCCATCACCGCCCGCCAGCAGGATGCCCAGCGGCAGGACCAGCATTCCCAACCCCATAAAGAACAGTGATGAGGCAAACTGCAGAGGGATGTCAATACGCCAGCCGCGCTCGCGCAGATTGCGGAAACCCAGCGCCAGCAGCGGCCCGCCGATAACAATCACCAGCGTATTGATGTTTTGTACCCACTGAGGAGCAATCTGGATGCCGTAAACGTTCAGGTTGATATTGTGCTCGGTAAACAGCATCAGTCCCATGGGGGCAAGCTGATATAGCGTCCAGAATACCAGCGAACCCAGCGCCAGAATCAGCCAGGCCGTCATTTTACGCTGCTCTTCGCGCGGCCTGTGGCGCAGCGTAGTCAGTGCCAGCAGCAGGAAAATAATCACTCCCAGCCCGATGACAAAAGAGCCGGTAAAGCTGGCGTGGGTCAGCATCAGCCGCACAAGTGGCACCAGCACCGCCAGAATGATCGCTCCTCCCACCATCCGCAGCCTGAACTGCTTTTTACTGACGTGCAGCAGCGGCGTGTCAATATCCGCCAATATTTTCCAGCACAGCAGCGAGATGACGATGGCGACCATGTTGCCCAGGGTGGCAAACAGGAACAGCGAATGATAGTGCTCGCTCAGCTGGAAGTAACCCGCACCGGTAAAGCCCAGAAAGAAGCCGAGATTCATCCCGGCATAGTTCCAGAGAAACGCAGTCTCACGGCGGTTATCCTCAGGTTTAAAACGCTGGGTTAGCATCATATTAATGCAGGTGACATTCAGCCCGCTGCCGGTAAGGAACATCGCCAGCCCCCAGTACAGCCCTTCTACGCTTTGCCCGGCAAGCACCCAACAGCCGATAACCTGGAGAAGCATACCCAGCACAAAGAGAATACGGTTGCTGAGGAAGCGTCCGCCAAGATAGCCCCCGAACAGGTGCAGCCCGTAATTGAACGCGCCAAAAACGCCCATCATGGCGTTGGCCTTGCCTTCACTAAATCCCAGCCGTTTGGTGGCGTAGAGCACCAGGGTCGAATAGAGCACGGCAAAGCCGAGGGTAGCGAAGATCTGAATAAAGAACAGCGCACCGGTGCCACGAATGGCGGCGGTATCAGTATATTTAGCAGCGGTATTCACAACAGCCCTCATGATTATCTGGTGCAGAAAAGTGCATCATTATGCACAGAGTGCCGCATGATTACCTTTATGGACGCGGGCTTTTCGTAATTTATCCGGCCATTCGCCTGTTTAAGCAGCAACATGCTGTAAAACTGACTAAACGAACGGGAATTTTCATAAAGGGAGTTGACCCTGCCCCGGCTTTTACCTACATTAGCGCCCAGGCACAGTGTGCCAGCAAAAATACGGTGAGGTGTCCGA
>NZ_JBLREF010000025.1:0-2784 GCF_047918655.1 Erwinia sp. PPS120
GCTGGCTGAATGAATACAACAGAGAGCGGCCTCATGAATCCCTGAAAAACCTGACGCCGGAAGAATATGGGCTGATGGCTGAGAAACTGGAAATCTCAAAAAGTGCGTGGAACTAAAGCTGGGATACTTACACCGGGAAGCACTTTAGAAAGGCAGGGAGAAAGCATTCTGCTCTCCCCGTATTCTCCCAGGGTACGGACAAACTGCTGACCCCCCCGGCGGCAGTCGTCCGTGAACGGAACCCGGGAATCCGCCGCTTCTCCGGCAGAAGACGACGGGTCAGTATGATGCTCTTCATGGGGGGCAAAGGCTTCAGCCCCCTCAAACCAGGTCTCTTCCATTTCAACGTGGTCGATAGCGTCAAACCAGATATCCTGGTCTTCCGGGTTTGAACTATCCCGGGATAGCTGGGATATACTGGTTGGTGAGGTGGAGAAAGGTGGGTTTAAAGGTAGCATAGTCTTACGTCCGTATCGGTAATTGGCTGTTAAGTCCCCCTTATCTATCATCATTAGATTTTCTTTTCTTTCAGGAAAAATTTTTATTTCTGTAAAGTGCCTGGATACGGCATATCTGAGAGCAGTTGTACCCGGTGGCCTCCGCGGTTTCGCGGATACGCAGTTTCTTAACCCGCCGGTAGTACAGGACTTTCTGATGCCGTTCCTGAGCGGCCTGTTTTCCCCGATATTTACCCAGCGTAAAGATCTATGGAAGGTTCCCTTCCCCGGTATACGCCCCGTGCTTTCGCCGCGGCAATGCCTTCCATCTGGGGCTCCCGGCGAAGGTTGATGTCAAACTCAGCGAAAACACCCAGCATATCAAGGAAGGCTTTGCCTGCTGCTGAGCGCGTGTCCACTGGCTGTTCTGTTGCCCTGAGCGTTACGCCCTGCTGATTCAGTGCATACACTGTGTCCTGCAGGTCCTTAATGCTGCAGGCCTGGCGGTCCACGCGGGTCACCATCAACGTATCACCAGGGCGCAGCAACTCCAGCAGCAGCTGCAACTTGCTCCTTCCGGCCCGGCTGCTTCCACTGTCTTTTTCTGCACGGATGATTTCAAAACCGGCAGCGCGGAGAATTTGTGTCTGCAGGATAAGATCCCAATCACTGGTTGAAACACGGGCATAGCCATAATGATGAAAACTGTCTCGTTTAATTCTGGATGATGATGAAAACGTAACACCAGAATGAGATAAAAACAGCCCAAATGAGACAGAAAACCTGTCTCGCCGGATTGACTGTTTTGGGTATACCCTAACATTGCAAAATGAAAAATTTAGAGTATTCTCTATTTTAATTAGTTATTATTTAATGTATTTTAGAATAATTTGGTATTATTAAAACAGCTTGAGAAAAAATATTTAACCATAAAAAGTCAAACAAATCACCAGCTATCATGACAAGGAGGAAATGATGTTATCAGTCTTGAGTAATTATTCTTTATCCCAAACTTTAAATCAGCCAATACATACTGTAGATACTGCCTCTCCGCATCTTAACACCCTCTCTCGAGAGATAAGAAGCATTCGAAATACTGACGCTCTTTGTGTAACAGTTTCTCACATGGACAAGTCATATGACCCTATCTCTCATGGTCGTGGACGGAAACTAGAAAGTATAAAAACCTCCTTTAAAAAAATATAAAATCTTTAAAAAATTACACTATAAGCATCAATACGGAAGCTTATACGCAACTAGGCCCATCCGGTAAAAAAGAAATAGAAAAAGCAATAGATGAAAGATCCATCTCTTTTGAGAACGGCTCCTGGGTTGGAAAAAAAATGAGCACGTTTTAAATTTTAAACTTTCAAAAGACATAGGTGATTTTAGAGTTGAGCTTGCTCATAGAAATAATTTGAATATGAACACCGACTCTATGTATGAGTTCCAAATGAAAGCAGGTTATGCTGCACATAATGTGATTTTTTTTCAGGTAAAAGAGAGCGGTGGTGATATGAAGACCAGAGGTCGAGGACGGCCTCCAGTATCTCTTCACTTAAAGAATGAGAAAGATATACATATTGCAATCAACTCGGAGAATGGAAATGAATTAAGAAAAAAAATAGCGACGCTTAGCTGCCCTCAAGAATGGTATAAATTCAAAGTCAGAATTGTCTGAAACAGAAATCACCCGCGCATTCAGGTAGCAGTCAATGGAAAAAATGTTTTTGAGACAAATATTTCATTTGGTGCACGTAATTCCAGAAGCCATTACAGCAAGTTTGGCATTTATATTCCTCAGCAGAAAAGCGAGGAAGGGGTGAAAGATACATCACTTCTCTTTGACAATGTTAGAGAGAGTCATCGCTTTTTCAACCCTAAGATTCGGCATAACAAGGTAAAGAAATCATGATTAATTTAAACAATGTATTAACTTATGATATGGCAAATAATCTACAAACATTATGAACGGTAATCCCCCCAAAAACCGGTGTGTTCATAAGTAGAGTTTTCTCGTAGTCTGAACCGGGGAGATCTCTATGAAAAAATCACGTTTCACTGACAGCCAGGTCATGTCCATTCTGAAGCAAGCCGAGGCAGGAACGCCGGTGGCCGAACTGTGCCGCGAGCATGGCATGAGCAACGCCAGTTTCTATAAGTGGCGTTCACGCTTTGGCGGGATGGATGCTTCCATGATGACCCGCTTCAAAGAACTGGAAGAGGAAAACCGTCGCCTCAAAAAAATGTATGCTGAAGAGCGTCTCAAGGCCGAAATTATTCAGGAAGCCATGGCAAAAAAGTGGTGAAGCCATCGCGTCGAAAGCAGATGGCGCAAGAAGCCGTC
>NZ_JBLREF010000026.1:0-37580 GCF_047918655.1 Erwinia sp. PPS120
CGCAAGGCCGTCGTCGGCAGCGTCAGATGTGTATAAGAGACAGGGCTGAAGGAGCACGCCTGGAAAGTGTGTATACGGCAACGTATCGAGGGTTCGAACCCCTCTCTCACCGCCACATTAAATGAGAAAGCCTGAGCGAAAGCTCAGGCTTTTTTGTTGTCTGCTAATAGCCTTTTAGCCGTAGGCCACCAGCGTACGCTGACACAGCTGCGAGCGCACGCAATCCTCTTTACCAAAACGTACCACGCCAATCATGTCATCCTCCACAAAGCGGGACAGCGCATCGCTCAGGCCGGACTGCACATGGGACGGCAAATCACACTGGGTAATATCGCCGTTGACGATGACGGTTACGTTTTCCCCGAGGCGCGTCAGAAACATTTTCATTTGAGCGGCGGTGACGTTCTGCGCCTCATCGAGGATCACCACGGCATTTTCAAAGGTGCGTCCGCGCATATAGGCAAAGGGAGCTATCTCCACCTTGCCGATTTCGGGTCGCAGGCAATACTGCATAAAGGAAGAGCCGAGACGTTTAACCAGAACGTCATAGACGGGCCGGAAGTAAGGGGCGAATTTCTCAGCAATATCACCGGGCAGGAAACCTAAATCTTCATCAGCCTGCAACACCGGTCGCGTAACGATAATCCTGTCAACATCCTTGTGGATCAGGGCTTCTGCCGCTTTAGCGGCGCTTATCCAGGTTTTGCCGCAGCCCGCTTCGCCGGTGGCGAAGATGAGCTGCTTGCTTTCTATGGCTTTAAGATAGTGCGCCTGAGCCTCATTTCGGGCTTCAATGGGCGAATGGTCGCGCGTATCTCGCGCCATGCCAATTGAATCCAGCCCACCCATTTGCACCAGCGAGGTGACCGACTCTTCCTCGCGCTGACGGTGACTGCGCGAATCGCTACGTAGTACGCGTTTAGCTTCACGGCGCGCTTTGATCACTGCTTTCTGTCTTCCCATAGTGGCACCTTACAGTTGGTTTCATCTCCCGCATCAGAGTGTCGATGCGATTACGTGAACGCTTTAGAGGTTTTTAGTGGCTTCCTTGTAAGCCTTGAAAGGCCGCTGGATATGATGCGAAGCAGAGCATGCGCTAAGCCGGGCATCGTTGTGGAGCAGAGACGGCACGCTGGCCTTTGATGCGTGAATGAGAAGAGGATAGATCGTTGAGGTTGAACCACCTTCGCATGAGAAAGCGATAACGGTATGGCTGTGACGCTGGTATCGGTGACAGGATTTTACCATTCGCGATCTCCGTGATGATTCAGACAACACCCTTGTGTACCGCTTAATTAAGGTGCAACAGATCACGGACGGATTCAACATCTTTTTTAACAACGAATGCAACAATCACTACTATAGTGTGGAAAAGAGACCACCCGCCGGATTGGCCGACAGGTGGCAAAGGAGTCAGGTGCTGAGTAATGCCTGTCCCAGATAGTGCTGGCGGTCCTCCACGCCCGGCAGGACAAAGAAGTATCCCCCGCCCGCAGGCTTAATATATTCCTCCAGCGCTTCGCCATTGAGTCGGTTCTGCACGGTGAGGAAGCCTTTCTCCAGATCGTGCTGATAGCAGACGAACAGCAGCCCCATCTCCAGCTGACCGGCCAGGGAAACGCCCAGCGAATAGCTGTAACCCCGGCGCAGCATCAGGCTGCTTTGCGTTTCAGCCGTGCGCGGGTTGGCAAGACGAATATGCGCATCCAGCGGGGTAATATTCCCCTCCGGGTCGCTGGCATAATCCGGCACGTCGCGTTCATGCTGCATTCCCAGCGGCGCGCCGCTGTGTTTGACACGACCAAAGATCGTCTCCTGCTCGCGCAGCGGCGTACGGTCCCAGAACTCAACGTGAAACGGAATAATGCGGGCGACCTGATAGCTGCCGCCCACCGCCCACGCGGGCTCGCCCTGCTCTTTTGTCACCCACACAACCGAATCCATCAGACCTGAATCTGCCGTATCGGGGTTAGCGGTGCCATCTTTGAAGCCGAGCAGGTTGATTGGTGTCTCTTTCCCCCTGCTGCGCGCCGCATGGTCAGAGATAAAACCTTCCCGACGCCAGCGAACGCTGAGCAGATCCGGGGAGTGTTTGATAATATCCCGCAGCGCATGAATAACCGTGTCATTGGTATTCGCACAGATTTGCAGCAGCAGATCACCATGACACAAACTGGCATCAAGCGCGTCATTTGGAAAACGCGTCATTGGCTGGAGCCTGAGCGGCTTAAGCGCCTGCAGGCCGTAGCGGTCATCAAAGAGCGAATGCCCAACCGATACGGTGATAGTCAGGTTATCCGGGTAGATACGATCGCCAAGAATACCGGAATCCAGCGGCGGCAGACGTGGATTCGTTACCTGCGGTGCCTCACCTCCCTGCGTTAAGAAGGCGATGCGGTCCGTCAGCAGCCTGAACAGGCGAGTCAGGTCGTTCCTGTCGCCGGCCAGTACGTCAAATGCGACCAGCATCATCGACGCCTGCTGGGGGGTAACCACGCCCGCCTGGTGCGGACCATAAAACGGCTGCGCTTCCCGTCGGGCGTCAGGTGACAGCGCCCCTGGCGAAAATGATTTTTCCCCGGCAGCGGCCTGAACCGGGCAGCCGCCTCCTACCGCCAGCGCGCCGCCGAGCAGTCCCATTCCCTTCAGTAAACGACGGCGCGACGGCAGCGCCGCGTCGTCAACAGGTTTGCTTGCCATTGCGGGTTAATCCAGACCCAGCGTACCACGCAGCTTCGACAGATCTTCGGCAAGCGTGGTGACAGGGCCTTTCATGGCGTTACGGTCAGCGGTAGTGAGCTTATCGTAAGTCTCATAGCCATCTTTGGTGCGGTACTTCGCGAGTGTCGCATCCACTTTGCTGAAATTAGCATCAACCTTAGCCAGCAGAGCCGGATCGGCTTTTTCCAGCATGGGGCGCAGCAGGTTAACGATTTTCTGTGCGCCATCGACATTCGCCTGGAAGTCCCAGAGGTCGGTACGGCTGTAGCGGTCTTCTTCACCAGAGATTTTGCTGGATGCTACCTCTTCAATCAGACCCGCCGCGCCGCCCACGACTTTGCTCGGTGGGAAAGCCAGTTCGTCCACGCGTTTCTGAAGGTCAAGCGTATCGGTATAGAGCTGGTCCGCATAGGTATCCATGCCTTTGGTGCTGTTATCGCCGAACAGCGCCTTCTCCAGGCGGTGGAAACCGGTAAATTTAGGGTCTTCTGCTTTTTTCTCGTAATCGTCTTCGCGGGCGTCAATTCTGCCGTCCAGATCGGAGAACAGTTCAGCAATAGGTTCGATGCGCTCATAGTGGCGTCGGGTCGGCGCATAGAGCGCCTTCGCTTTCGCCACGTCTCCGGCTTTTACCGCATCGGTAAACGCTTTTGTGCCGGTAACCAGCTCGGCGATCTCGCGGGTAACATAGGCTTTATAAGAGGCAATCGGTCCCACCAGCTGCATCACATCCGGCTTACCGTCGGAGGGCTTATTGCCCTTCACAATCAGCTTACCTTTAGCATTGCTTAGCAGGCCGCAGGTCATATCGTATTCACCGGCTTCAAGATTGGCGGTCAGCTTCTGCGTGAAGCCCGGTGCGATATTCTCACGCTCCTCGACGACCATCACCCCTTTAAGGATCTCCCACTCCAGCCCTTTCTGGCTGTGGTTTTGAATAATGAACTGGGTCTTGCCTGCGTTAACGGTTACGGTCATTGGATCGCACTGTTTATCGTTAACGGTGATCTTAACCTGGGGAATATCTGCGGCCATCGTCGCGCTGGAGGCGGAAATAAGGGTCAGAAGCGCAGCGCTCAGCGCATGTTGGCGAATACGGAGTGTCATAGTCAATCCCTGTAAAAAGTGAAGGTGCCCGTTATACGGGCAAGAACAAAAGCCTATCGGGCTGTGCGCAAGGTTTTGGATTGCGTACGCACCGGCATAAAGAACAGCAGCAGCGCAGGCAGCAGATACATCCACCAGACAGCCACTTCACTGACGCTGGGAGATTCCTGATAGCCAAAGATGCCTTCAAGCAGTGTACCGGGCAGGCTGCTGGTAGAAAGCTGGTTACTCATATTGAACGCGATATCCTGAAAATGATCCCACAGGCCCGCTTCGTGGAAAGCGCGAATAGCCCCTGCCGCCAGGCCAGCCGCCACGAACAGAATAAACAGGCTGGTCCATTTGAAGAAAGCCCCAAGGTTAAGGCGTATCCCGCCCCAATAGATGAGCATTCCCAGCACGACGGCGGTGGCCAGGCCCAGCATTGCACCCAGCGGCGGTGCGATGCCGACATCCTGCTGAAAAGCCGCCAGCAGGAAAAACACCGATTCCAGGCCTTCACGGGCGACCGCGAGGAAGACCATAAATATCAGTGCCCAGCCGCTGCTGTTTCCTTTTTGCAGGGCGTTATCCACCGCCTCTTCCAGTTCGGCTTTGACATTGCGGGACACTTTGCGCATCCAGAATACCATCCAGGTGAGGACGAAGACGGCGATGACCGCCACGATGCCTTCAAACATTTCCTGCTGTTTTTGCGGGAATTCACCGGTGGTTTCGTTGATAAAGTAGCCTACGCCCAGGCAGAGCGCAGCGGCAACAAACACCCCGGCCCACATGGCACCAAACCATTGACTTCTCTGAGTACGTTTCAGGTAGCTGGCGATAAGGCTGACGATCAGCGCCGCTTCAAGTCCTTCACGTAACATGATCAGAAAGGGTACAAACATGCGAACGCCCTCAGGTGCGAAAAATAAATTCAGTTCCAGTAAAGAAACGTAAATCGAAACGATACCGATTATCATTATCGTGCAAGAAAAAACAAGAGGCCGTCCGGCTATTTTCACGTTTTGCCTGGAAGCATTGAGTGCCAGTGGGTGATATCTCTTATGGCAGTCCGTGAATTTTTCGGAGAGTTGTTGCCGGGCTGCGATACCTGCTGCCACGGTGGATAAGCCCTGCGGGTGACGGGTGTCCTCACGCCAGGCTTTGCCTGGTGCCTTTGGCTCCGACGCCAGGCCGGACGGCCCGTCACCCGCAGGGCTTATCCACCTCTCAGGCTTCTGAGGCGCTTTTAGGAAAACTACCCTTAACCACAGCCAGCACATTGCAAAAAGAGCAGACGGGTGGGGCCAGGTGACAGGCAATCCGCAGCGCTGAGTGGAGAGAGGAAGATCCGGATGGGCCAGCAGGGATGCTGGCACAAGGGCATGACGGGACAGGGATGTCCCGTCATGCCCGATCCGAAAGGTCGACGAGCGGAGCGAAGGGACAGCGCCACGCGCGGCGCGAGGACCGCCAGGCACCGGGCCCCACCCGTTGGCGACGGCACCAGACCTTTAGCCAGCCGGGCACCATCCGTTAGCGACGGCACCAGGCACTTAGCATACTACGCCCTCTCACTTAGTCGGCGCTAAACTCCGCCTCGGCCTGCTCGAAACGCTGCTGTGCTGCGGCTGAAGGTTCTGGCCCCAGCAGGCTAAACAGTACGATAGCAATAGCGCTAAACAGGAAGCCCGGGATGATCTCATACAGACCCAGCCACGCATACTGCTTCCAGATAAGAACCGTGGCCGCACCGACAATCATTCCCGCCAGCGCGCCGTTACGGTTCATCCGCTTCCAGACCAGCGAAAACACCACCACCGGCCCAAACGCCGCACCGAATCCCGCCCAGGCGTAGCTTACCAGCCCCAGCACGCGGTTCTGTGGGTTTGATGCCAGCGCAATTGCGACCACCGCCACCAGCAACACCATTATCCGCCCTATCCATACCAGCTCACGTTGGGTCGCGCCCTTGCGCAAAAAGCTCTTGTATAAATCTTCGGTTAACGCACTGGAACACACCAGCAGCTGACAGCTAAGCGTGGACATCACCGCCGCCAGAATAGCGGAAAGCAAAACACCGGCGATCCAGGGGTTAAACAGGATCCTCGCCAGCTCGATGAAAATTCGCTCGCCGTTATCCGATACGCCCGCCGCCTGCTCAGGATGATTATGGAAGTAGGCAATGCCAAAGAATCCTACCGCTACCGCGCCGGCAAGACAGAGCACCATCCACGCCATACCGATACGACGGGCGCTGCGAATGGAGCGGTGAGAATCCGCCGCCATAAAACGCGCCAGAATATGTGGCTGACCGAAATAGCCCAGCCCCCAGCCCAGCAGCGAAATAACCGCCACGAAGTTGAGATTTTTCAGCATATCCATATTCTCAGCGCTCTGAGCCCGGATAACCGTCAGCGCATCATCCAGGCCACCAACGGCGGAAATGACGATCACCGGCGTCAGGATCAGCGCAAAAATCATCAGGCTGGCCTGCACCGTATCGGTCCAGCTTACTGCCAGGAATCCACCCACGAAGGTATAGAGAATGGTAGCCGCCGCCCCCGCCCATAGCGCGGTTTCATAACTCATACCAAAAGTGCTTTCAAACAGGCGCGCCCCGGCCACAATGCCCGACGCGCAATAAATGGTGAAGAAAACCAAAATAATCACCGCTGAGATCACCCGCAACAGCTTACTCTTATCTTCAAACCGGCTGGTGAAGTAGTCAGGCAACGTCAGCGCGTTATCGTGATGCTCCGTCTGGACCCGCAGACGACCTGCAACAATTTTCCAGTTCAGCCAGGCACCCAGCGTCAGACCGATGGCAATCCAGCTTTCGGATATGCCAGACAGGAAAATGGCGCCCGGTAATCCCATCAGCAGCCAGCCGCTCATATCTGATGCCCCGGCAGAGAGTGCGGTGACCACGCTGCCCAAACTTCGGCCACCCAGGATGTAGTCGTCAAAGTCTTTTGTTGATCGCCAGGCGATAAAACCAATTAGCACCATGCCAAAGATATATACGCAAAAGGTCACCATCATTGGTGTACTTGCCGTCATTGAAATTCTCCATTTATAGTTTTACATGCGCAGTGCGCAAGGTTGCACTGGCGGAACCACCGGAACGTAGCAGCCCCCCTCCTTTCAACCCAGCGCAGATATCCTGCCGTAAAGGGTGTAAGCGCACAAACGATTTAACACAGCAGTTACAGTAACTTCACCCCATGTCACAGACTCAACAATGAAAGGTTGCACCGGATCACAACCCGAGAAGTTGCACCTTAAAAAATACCTTTACTATCCAGATAATACCTGTAGTCACCATTCTGGCGCGATCCTTGCAGCAATATCCATGCCGCTTTTCAAAACGGCGCTTTCATTGCTCAATTAGAGGCGTAATTAACAAGGTTGCACAAAGTTGCAACTTAAGTGATATTGCTCAATATCGTCGTCATTTATCATTTCAAGGAGCTAGAGGCATGGGCACAACTACCATGGGCGTGAAGTTGGATGAAGCCACGCGCGAGCGCATCAGGCTGGCTGCGGGTCAGATTGATCGCACGCCACACTGGCTTATTAAGCAGGCGATTTTTAATTATCTTGAGCAGTTGGAAAATGGCGCAGCCCTGCCTGAAATCCCTTCTCAGCTGCTGACGCAGGAGGGGGATGAGCGCACGGAAGATGAGCAGCATCAACCCTTCCTTGAGTTTGCCGAGCATATTCTTCCGCAGTCCGTGACCCGTGCAGCGATAACCGCCGCCTGGCGCCGTCCTGAAAATGAATCCGTGGCGATGATGCTGGAACAGGCGCGCCTGCCTGCTCCCCTGGCGCAGCAAACCCACCAGCTCGCTTACCAGCTTGCAGATAAGCTTCGGCACCAGAAAGGTGCAACCGGGCGCGCCGGGATGGTGCAAAGCCTGCTTCAGGAGTTCTCTCTCTCCTCTCAGGAAGGGGTTGCGCTGATGTGTCTGGCTGAAGCGCTGCTGCGCATACCGGACAAGCCGACCCGCGATGCCCTTATTCGCGACAAAATCAGCAACGGTAACTGGCACTCGCATCTGGGTCGAAGCCCTTCGCTGTTCGTCAATGCGGCCACCTGGGGTCTGCTGTTTACCGGGCGCCTGGTGTCCACCCATAATGAAGCCAGTCTCTCGCGCTCGCTCAATCGTATTATCGGTAAGAGCGGCGAACCGCTAATCCGCAAAGGCGTGGATATGGCGATGCGGCTGATGGGCGAACAGTTTGTGACCGGGGAAACCATCGCTGAAGCGCTGGCAAATGCCCGCAAGCTGGAGGAGAAAGGTTTCCGCTACTCATACGACATGCTGGGCGAAGCCGCCCTGACGGCGCAGGATGCAAAAGCCTATCTGCTCTCCTATCAGCAGGCGATTCAGGCGATTGGCAAAGCCTCTAATGGTCGTGGCATTTATGAAGGACCTGGGATTTCGATTAAGCTTTCCGCCCTGCACCCACGCTACAGTCGTGCCCAGTATGAGCGCGTGATGAGCGAACTCTACCCGATCCTGAAATCCCTGACGCTGCTTGCACGCTCTTACGACATTGGCATCAATATCGACGCTGAAGAAGCGGACCGCCTGGAGCTGTCGCTGGATCTGCTGGAAAAACTCTGCTTTGAACCCGAGCTGGAGGGATGGAATGGCATCGGCTTTGTGATTCAGGCCTATCAAAAGCGCTGTCCGTTCGTGATTGACGCACTTTGCGATCTGGCCCAGCGCAGCCGCCGCCGCCTGATGGTTCGCCTGGTGAAAGGTGCCTACTGGGATAGCGAAATTAAGCGCGCGCAGATGGAGGGCCTGGAGGGTTATCCGGTCTACACCCGCAAAATTTACACCGACATCTCCTATCTGGCCTGTGCACGCAAGCTGCTGGCCGTTCCGAACCTGATCTATCCGCAGTTTGCCACCCATAACGCCCATACGCTGGCCGCTATCTATCAGCTGGCGGGTAACAACTACTATCCCGGCCAGTATGAGTTCCAGTGCCTGCACGGCATGGGGGAACCGCTGTACGAACAGGTGGTGGGCAAAGTGTCTGAGGGTAAGCTTAATCGCCCCTGCCGCATCTATGCGCCGGTAGGCACCCATGAAACCCTGCTGGCCTACCTGGTGCGCCGACTGCTGGAAAACGGCGCGAATACCTCTTTTGTCAACCGCATCGCCGACAAGACGCTGCCGATTGACGATCTGGTAGCCGATCCGGTCGAAGAGGTGGAAAAACTGGCGCGCAGCGAAGGCGGCGTGGGCCTGCCCCATCCTAAAATTCCTTTGCCGCGCGATCTCTACGGCCAGTCGCGCGTAAACTCTTCCGGGCTGGATCTGGCCAACGAACATCGTCTGGCCTCGCTGTCCAGCGCGCTGCTTAACAGCGCCATGGAGCCCTGGCACGCGGTTCCGCTGATTGACGGTGAGCGACAGTCAGGTGAACCCCTGCCGGTCATTAATCCGGCCGAGCCGGGCGATATCGTCGGCTATGTGCAATACGCCAGTGAAGCCGATGTCTCTGCCGCACTGGACGCCGCCGTCAGTGCGGGTCCGATCTGGTTCGCCACCCCACCGCAGGAGCGTGCGGCCATCCTGTCGCGGGCGGCCATGCTGATGGACGGGCAACTCCAGCGGCTGATTGGCATACTGGTACGTGAAGCGGGTAAAACCTTCACCAACGCCATTGCTGAGGTTCGCGAAGCCGTCGATTTCCTCTATTACTATGCCGGACAGGTGCGGGATGATTTCGATAATGAAACGCACCGCCCCCTCGGTCCGGTCGTCTGCATCAGCCCGTGGAATTTCCCGCTGGCCATCTTCACCGGACAGATCGCTGCCGCGCTGGCGGCAGGCAACAGCGTTCTGGCAAAGCCAGCCGAACAGACGCCTCTGATTGCCGCTGAGGCGGTAGCCCTGCTGCACGAGGCCGGCGTACCGATTGGCGCGCTCCAGCTGCTGCCGGGCAGGGGCGAGACCGTCGGAGCCCAGCTTACCGGAGATGATCGCGTACGCGGCGTGATGTTCACTGGCTCGACGGCGGTAGCGACCCTGCTACAGCGTAATCTGGCAGGCCGCCTCGACCCGCAGGGTCGTCCGACGCCGCTGATTGCCGAAACGGGCGGCATGAACGCGATGATAGTCGACTCCTCAGCGCTGACCGAACAGGTGGTGGTTGATATCGTGGCCTCCGCCTTTGATAGCGCAGGACAGCGCTGTTCGGCCCTGCGTCTGCTGTGCGTTCAGGAAGACGTGGCCGAACATCAGCTGCAAATGCTGCGCGGGGCGATGGCCGAATGCCGCATGGGCAACCCGGAGCGACTCTCTACCGATATTGGCCCGGTCATTGATGCCGAAGCCAAAGAGAATATCGAGCGTCATATTCAGGCAATGCGCAGCAAGGGCATGAAGGTTTACCAGGCGGCAGTGCAAAATCAGCAGGATGTTAAAGAGTGGCAGAGTGGCACCTTTATTCAGCCAACGCTGATCGAACTGGATAGCGTCGCTGACCTGGACAAAGAAATCTTTGGTCCGGTATTGCATGTGGTGCGCTATACCCGTAGCCAGCTTCCGCAGATCATCGCGCAGATTAATCAGTCAGGCTACGGCCTGACCCTGGGCGTGCATACCCGTATAGACGAAACCATTCATCAGGTGACCAACAGCGCCCGCGTCGGCAATCTCTACGTCAACCGCAATATGGTTGGCGCGGTCGTCGGCGTACAGCCTTTTGGCGGCGAAGGCCTTTCAGGCACCGGGCCGAAAGCCGGGGGTCCGCTTTATCTCTATCGGCTGCTGTCGCACCGCCCTGACGGTGCACTGCGCGTCACGCTGGATCGGCAGGACGGTGAGCGTCCGGTCGATGCGGCGCTGCGCCCCTCCCTGCTGGCTGCCCATCAGGCGCTGACCGGCTGGGCGCAGGATAAACCTGAGCTGGCAAGTCTCTGTGCCCGCTATGCCGAACTGAGCCAGGGAGGAACGGTTCGTCTGCTGCCGGGTCCAACGGGAGAGCGCAACACCTTTGCCCTGCTGCCGCGTGAGCATGTGCTGTGCCTGGCGGATACTCAGGAGGATGCGCTGACGCAGCTGGCGGCCGTCACGGCGACGGGCTGCCGGGCACTGTGGCCGGAAGAGGAGCTGTTCCGTAGCCTGTTTACCACGCTCCCGGAGGCCGTGCAGGCGCGCATAAGTTTCGCCACGCAGCCGTTAGAAAAGCACAGTAACTTTGACGCGGTTATCTTCCACGGCGATGCCGACAGGCTGCGCGAAGTGTGTAAAACGGTGGCGGAGCGGGAAGGTGCGATCGTGTCGGTACAGGGCTTCGCACGCGGCGAAACCAACCTCCTGCTGGAACGCCTGCTGCTGGAGCGTTCACTCAGCGTCAATACGGCCGCAGCGGGGGGCAACGCCAGCCTGATGACCATCGGCTAACAGCGTTACGGCGGTGTCGGCATCTCTCCGACACCGCCACAATAGTCAGATCTGCCGATGTCAGGTACCCCTTCCTTTACATATATGCCTTAAATCCGCCTGACTGCCTGTACGCAATTATCCTGCCTGCCACGTTCGATTATATTTCCAGCAAAAAATGATATGGATATGGGTATCCTGCCGTTGGTAACCGCCAGGTATGGATTATTTATTTTGATGGTATATTAATGTAACAGTTTTAAAAACCCAACATTTATTCGCCAGATATGTTGAAAAAGGACTAATTAAAAATAAATAATGCCACCTGACTTTTAAATGAACCTACCCATTTGGTACATTAAACAACAATAAATAATATGCAAACATTTCAATATTACTATTCAAATCACATAAAAAATAATTCGCATTGTCTGTTTAATTTTATTTAAGTATTATCTGCTGCAGGATAAAAAGGAGGCATGGTGTGTTGATGATTTTGGACGTGTTTAATTACTCAATACTTTATAAGGGAAAGCTAGTAAAATTTACAAGGATGGAATTTTCATTTATGTTATTTCTTATCAACAGGCGTAAATGCAGCGCATTTCAAACGGAAGAAATTATTGAGTATATCTGGAAAGACCGCAGCCAGGTCATTATTAATAACAATCTAAATCAGTTAAGCTATAAAGTAAGGAAGAAAATATCCAAACTTGATGACTTCCTGACTTTAGAAATGAAGCGCAACAAAGAAAACAGAATTGTTAATAATAAGAAGGTAATTATCCTGACTATGAGAAACAGATTTTTAGCGAAAATTATCACCCGTTTTTTTAAGGAAGTGTAGTTAAAAGCTTCCACACCAGGTCTGGCTAAGACCATTTAGTCATACTAATAAATTTACTGCATTATATTAAGACGGTTGGATATATCACTTGACCCAATGCTGGCATAAACGGTTTAAATTGACCAGGGGTGCGTCAGTTTGCTGTAGCAAATGCGATGCTTACTAACATCTGTGACCGTTCTTTGCGATTTACGCTGTTGAAGGCCTGTCGCCGTGCTACAAGTAAAGGTCGCGCTATTCGAGTCGGGTTTGATGATATGAAAATCAGAGTGAACGATTATTTCCTGCTGATTTAATGATCAGGGTAAATTTCACGGATTAACTTTCATTATAACGAGAGGAGAAAGTAATAAGGTGTATAAAGACGGCTTTCAATGTCGAACCAAAAATAGCGTTAAGCCACAATAAGAGATCGATACCGTGAGATTTTTTTAATCTGATTAAGAATACTTTCTCCCGCAACGAGTCCGTCATGTTTTTTTACGAAATGACAAAACCAGATCATAGGGGATCATTGCGATTAAATGGACAAGAGTTTATATGAAAAGGATAATTATTATGATGTCTGTTTTCCTGGCAACAGACGTAGCCAGTGCGACAACGCCATCATTTAAAAGCGAGTACAAAATAATGGCGGAGCGGTTTCCCCACGGGGGGCCGTTATGAGTCTACGTCCCCTTAAGGGTATAATCCATATTGGTTCAGATTACAGAGGGTCAGGGGAGATAGAATCCGAAGATAATGATGTCGTCTCCGAACAAACCTGCCCTTTGGCCAGTAGTAATGGAAATGACCATCCTTGCGGGCAGTCATGCAGACCTGGGAGGAGTGCTATTTAAAAGATAGCGATGATCTGGTACGCATCAGGGCACAGGCTTTGCATCCTCTTAGCCCAGTAACAGGGGCGTCATACATTGACGCCCCTGTTAACCTGTATATCAGTATATCAGGTAGAGCGATGGCCTGGTTCAACATGCCGCCCTTTCAGGCATTAAGAAACTTTTCAAGAAACTGGCGGGTACGCGGCTGCTGCGGAGAGGTGAACAGGTCACGGGCCGGGCCCTGTTCGACAATGCGCCCCTGATCCATAAATATTGCCCGGTCCGCCACGTCGCGGGCAAAGCTCATCTCATGAGTCACGATGACCAGAGTGCGTTTTTCCTGCGCCAGCGCACGTATGGTACTGAGTACCTCCCCCACCAGCTCAGGGTCGAGTGCGGAGGTTGGCTCATCGAACAGTATGACTTCTGGCTGCATTGCCAGCGCACGTGCAATTGCCACGCGCTGCTGCTGACCGCCAGACAGGCTACGCGGATAGCTGCTCTCTTTACCCTGTAGTCCCACTTTTTCCAGCAGCTGCCGGGCGCGTACTACCGCCTGTGCTTTGGCTTCCCGCTTAACGATGACCGGCCCTTCGATAATATTCTCCAGCACCGAACGGTGGGGAAACAGATTGAAGCTCTGGAAAACAAAGCCGACCTGCTGACGCAGGCGGCGGATCGGCTCTTTCTGGCGGTGCATTCCCTGAGACGAGTCGATCTGAATATTGCCGACCTTAATGGTGCCGCTATCCGGCTCTTCAAGCAGGTTGATGCTGCGCAGCAGCGTCGTTTTTCCCGATCCGCTTGGACCAATAATCGCGACGACTTCGCCAGATTTAACCTCAAGATCGATGCCGTGTAGCACGGTCTGACCATTAAACTGTTTAACCAGTTTGCTTACTTCAATGGCGCTCATTTTGACTCCCGATCCTGACGATTAACGTGGTCTTCCAGCTTACTCTGCAGCAGAGAGAGCAGCGTTGCCATCACCCAGTAGATCAGCGAGGCGGCCAGGTACATCGTGAATACCTCCAGCGTGCGTGAGGTAATCAGCTGTGCCTGACGGAACAGCTCAGGGACCTGAATGGTTGCGGCCAGCGAGGTATCTTTGACCAGGCTGATAAAGCTGTTGCCCAGCGGCGGCAGAGCGGTTCTGGCTGCCTGCGGCAGGATCACCCGACGCATGGTCTGCCAGCGGGTCATACCAATACTGGCAGCGGCTTCCCACTGCCCGCGCTCAATCGCTGCAATGGCCCCCCGCAGGGATTCCGACGCGTAGGCGGCGGTGTTCAGCGACAGGCCAATCATCGCCGAGGGAATGGGATCCAGCTCAATACCAAACTGCGGCAGGCCGTAGTAAATAAGAAACAGCTGAGCGATCAGCGGCGTACCGCGAAAAATCGACACGTAAATACGCGACAACCATGACAGCGGCCAAAAATGCGACAGGCGCATCATCGCCAGCACGAAACCCAGCACCAGCCCAAAGAACATGCCCCCGATGCTGAGCTGAAGGGTGAATACCGCCCCCTTCAATAAAAAAGGTGCTGAATCCAGCACCAGTTGAATACTTTCCTGCATTATTTAGTTACGTCCACGCCAAACCATTTATCAGAGAGTTTACCCATAGTGCCGTCCTTCTGCATGTCCGCAATGGCTTTATTGATGGCGTCACGCAGATCGGTGTTGCCTTTGCGCAGCGCCACACCCGACTCCTGACGGGAGAACGCCGGACCCGCTGCGGCCAGCGTGTTACCGGTTTTCTTCACCAGATCCAGCGCGGCAAGGCGGTCAACCAGGATAGCATCAATACGGCCAACGCGCAGATCCTGATATTTGGTTGGGTCATCATCATAGGTGCGAACGTCCACGCCCTTCACGTTCTGACGCAGCCACTGCTCATAGTTTGAACCCAGGCCCACGCCAACTTTTTTGCCGCTCAGATCTTCAGGACGCTTAATGCTGTCCGCGTTGGCTTTTTTGGTCAGCGCCTGAATACCTGAAATGGTATAGGGGGTGGAAAAGTCATACTTTTTCTCACGATCGGGTGAGAGCGTCACCTGATTGATTACCACGTCAATACGTTTTGAGTCGAGCGCGGCAAGCATTCCATCCCATTTGGTCGGCTTCAGGCTGGCCTTCACGCCCAGGTGCTGCGCAAGGGCAGTAGCGAAATCGACTTCGAAGCCCGCCAGCTTGCCATTATCATCCTGGAAGCTGAACGGGGGATAGGTCCCTTCCAGGCCCACCAGCAGGGATCCACGCTCCTTCACTTTAGCAAGCAGATTTTCTTGTGCCGCACAGCTGGCGGTCGAGAAACCCGCCACCAGCGCCAGAGACATCACACCCATTACTACCCGGCGACGCACCAGAGAAAAATTCATAGTCACTCCACGCTATTATCTGTTCAGGGAAGCCGCCGGCTTCCCGCTTTTTTGTCGATATCGCTGCCTGCAACCCGGCAGAATTTATCCGGCCCGGCGCGTTTATACCAGATGGCAGCGATGAATTAACCGATACAGCTTAGACCATATGGTGATAAGCAAATAACGCAGGCGCGCCGCCGGTATGAATAAAGGCGATGGGGCCTTCACGCGTAAAGCGTTGCTGACTGATACCAGCAATCAGACCGGCCATCGCTTTACCGGTATAAACCGGGTCCAGGAAGATGCCCTCAAGCCGCGCCAGCAGCCTGATGGCCTCCAGCCCCTCCTCGTTTGGCATGCCGTACTGCGGCGCGAAATAGTCATCCCACAGGGTAATGGGCGCGGAAGAGGTCAGCGCCAGCGAAGCGGACAGCTGCTGGCGGATGGCCTCAACTTTTAGCCGCTGCTCCGCTGCCAGGCGGGAGACGGTGACCCCAATCAGTTCAGTTTCCGGCAGCAGCAGTTCCAGCCCTACCGCCAGGCCCGCATGGGTGCCCGCGCTGCCGGAGGCCACCACCACTGCGGCAAAATCAACCACGCCTTCCGACTGGTGCGCCAGCTCCTGCGCGCATTCAACGTAGCCCAGCGCGCCCAGCGCGTTCGAGCCGCCAACCGGTACCACATAGGGACGAAAGCCCTGTGCCTCCAGCCGGGTAGCCTGCTCCGCAAGCTGGGCATCCGGGTCATGCAGCGCATCGACCCCGATCACCTCGGTCTCCATCAGATCCAGCAGCAGTCGGTTGCCGTTGCTCAGATAATTCTCTGACGCGCCAGGGATCGGATTTTCCAGCAGCGCGACGCATTTCAGCCCCAGCTTCGCGGCAACGGCGGCCGTCTGTCGGACGTGGTTAGACTGAATGGCCCCGGCGGTCAGCAGTACATCCGCGCCCTGACGCAGCGCGTCAGCGGCCAGATATTCCAGCTTTCTCAGCTTATTGCCGCCCATTGCAACAGGCGTGACGTCGTCACGTTTAATGAAGATATCGCGTCCCAGGTGGTCGGAGAAACGGGGCAGATACTCAAGCGGCGTAGGCGCGCCCAGCAGCTCTAATTTAGGAAATGAAGATAAAAGATGTAAGGACAACGCAGCCTCCGTGAAAAGCGCAAACGGTTATCCTTACAGTTTTACAGAAGAGAGCCAAAAGGTAACGTAAAAGAGGCGTTCAGCGCGAACCTAATTACGCTGCCAGCCTAAAAACTGGTCATATTTGCGCAGGGCGATGCGGTAATTATTATTCCCGGCGTCCGGGAGGTCATTTTCCAGGCATTCGTGCCAGCTGTTCCCGCTGAGCTTTTCAGCAGGAAAATTGCGCGCCGACAGCATATCGTCAAGGCGACGCAGGCGCACAACGTATTCACGTATCGTGCTATGACTCATCTCGGTCTGCTCAAACAGATACTGTTTGAACGCCATGATGTCGAAATAATTTGGATGCGTATTGCAAAAAATATCACTGCAAAAGCGGCACAGCGCCGTCAGTTCATTTTGCAGTTTCAGCCACACCTGATCGTCGATCAGCTGATCCATCCGGGCAATAGCCTCCTTGTTTATTATCTGACCGCGAAACACCAGCGCCATACGGTCCAGCACCTTGCCACAGTGCGAACAGTTACTCTGGCTGTGTTTGTAGTCTTTCAAATAACGGCTCAGCGGCCTCATTTTTGTACTGGATCTCATTTTGAGTCCCCGGTTGGTGTTGAGAGTGCAAAGCTGACTCCGTCAGCGCGCTCCCGCTAACCGGGCGCGCAGGCGTTTTATCGCCTGACTGTGCAGCTGACTGACCCGGGACTCCCCGACCTCAAGCACTGCGCCAATCTCTTTCAGATTCAGCTCTTCCTGGTAGTAAAGCGTCAGCACCATTTTTTCGCGGTCGGGCAACGCCTCGATCGCTTCAATGACGCGTTCGCGAAGATTCCCTTCCAGCAGCTGATGTAGCGGATTAGCCTCTTCATGGCCTTCCGTCACCAGCTCGGCGCTGTCGCCGTGTTCCTCCCGAAATTCGTCGTAGGAGAACAGCTGGCTGTTATTGGTATCCAGCAGGATCTGCCGGTAATCCTCTAACGACACATCCAGCTGTGCCGCGACTTCCTGCTCGGTTGCCGAGCGGCCAAGTGACTGTTCAACGCGGTGCATAGCGCCCGCAACGTCACGTGCGTTACGTCGCACGCTGCGCGGCGCCCAGTCGCGGCTGCGCAGTTCGTCAAGCATGGCTCCACGGATGCGCTGTACGGCATAGGTGGTAAAGGCTGTACCCTGTAGCGCGTCATAGCGCTCCACGGCATTAAGCAGCCCTATCCCCCCTGCCTGTAGCAGGTCATCCAGTTCAACGCTGGCAGGTAATCTGACCTGCAGGCGCAGCGCTTCGTGACGTACCAGCGGTACGTAACGCTGCCACAGCGAGTTTTTGTCCATCACCCCATCGGCGGTATAGAGATCGTTCACTCTGACTACCCTGCGTTAGTTAAGTTATCGGCACGATTATCTGTTTCTGTAGGGAAGATTGATTGGTGGAATAGCGCTAATAAAGGCGGTTTATTTCAATTTTGTTTAACAAAGCGGCGCGTTGCGCAACCGCTATTCAGAGAGACCTGACAGGCTGGCGAAGTTTGTCGCGCGTGGCCTCTGGCACCAGGTGCCACAGTGCGCACACTCTGCCGTCAATGTCATGGTAGGACGCGCCCAGGTCGGTTTCGCCCATGGCGGCTCGCCGCAGATGAACGATGCCGCTTCCGGCATCAATGGTCAGCAGACGACTGGTGAAAAGCCGCTGGAGATCGCTACGCAGATAGAGACCATTATCGACGCCATTGTCCTGAAGCAGGCCGTCTTCGTTATCGCGTACGATGATATGACACGGCTCTACCCAGGGGTAGCTGGCGCTGCTGAGCAGCCGCGTGCCGGTTATCACGCAGGCGCCGTAGCGTGCCTGCACGGCGGCGCTGAATTCAGCCTGGCTGGCGCGCTGCCACACTTTCATCCGCACCTTGCGGCCCACCTGCGTACCGGCAATAACGCCTGCAGGCGGCCCGATCAGCGCACTGGTCAGTACCGCAATAAACTGAATGCGCCGGGAGACACTAAAACAGGGATGCGCCTGGGTGTCATACAGCTGCCAGTAGTCATCCTCCCCCTCCTGACGCATCAATGAGAGCTTGTATCCCCGGCTGCCAATCAGGTTCTGTGCCGCAGCCGAAGCGGGATCGAGCATGGCATACACGCGGCTTTCCCCCATGACTTTCCAGCAGTGGGCCTGTTTCGCCGGTTCGGTACGCCGAAAATAGAAAAAGGGCAGCTGCTGTTTGAGGTAGTACTCCAGCCGGCGCAGGTAATTTTTGCGTTCGTTATCGTTAGAGATAAACAGCAAATCTTCCAGCGGGCTGTTGGTTTCATCATTGGCAAAGACGGCGCGGATCACTAAGTTGCGGTAGCTGGTTGACGGGCTGAGCAGCGCCCGCGCCGTCAGCTCCTTCTCCTCGGGAAACCTGATCGCATAGCGTCGGGCGATCTCCTCGAAGCTCAGCAGATCCCCAGGGTTCAGATCGACGTTGAAGCGCATAGGTCACTCCAGAGAAAAGGCTTCACCATGCCTTTTGAACATGTCTGAAGCGTAAAAGGGGATATCAATGCTCTGTTATCGGCAGCGGCGGGCGTTTCTGTAGGGTTCAGGTGCAGGAGGAGCCATCGGGCGAAAAAAAGGGCGGCCAGTGCCGCCCCTCTGACGCTATCAGTTTCCCTGCCAGGCCTGGGACCAGAGCCTGACGTTGTCACCGGTCAGCATCCAGTCACGCCGGACGAGGGTTTGCAGCTGCTCACCCATCCGCGCGCTGGCCTGTTCATCGTCCAGATGCATCCGAATCGCATCCCGCCAGTCAAGAAAGCGGTTACGTACGCGGGTAACCGGGAGGTTATGCCCGCGATAGCACTCTACGTCGCTGCAAATCACCGGAATGCCGCAGGCACCATATTCCAACAGGCGAAGGTTGCTTTTACAGCTGTTAAACAGGTTATCTTCCACCGGCGCCAGCGCCAGATCCAGATTTAACGAGGCCAGCTTCGCCGGATAGAGGCTAAGGTCGACCCCGTGATGGAACTCATAAATCCAGGGACGCAGCTTCGGCGGGCACATACCGAAGAACACCCACTCCACCTCACCGGCAAACTCTTTCACCACGTCAACGATCATCTCCAGATCGCCGGTATGGCTCGCCCCACCCGCCCAGCCGATACGCGGCTTGCGCCCCTGCTGACGCAGGCTCTGCAGCCCACCCCAGCGGTTAACCGGCAGGCGGTTTAACACCACCTGAATATCGCTGTGCATATCGCTCAGCGCCTCGGCAAGCGGCGGTGTGGAAACGATAAAGCGGTCAAAGTAGGTGAGGCTTTTACGCAGCTGCGCGGCGATTTCCTGCTTAAAGTGGCTGCGCTGATAATGCTTCATCGGCACGTTAAGAATGTAATCATCCAGCTCGAACACCTTAAAGACATCCGACAGCTTGCTGGTACGCGCGATCCACTGGTGGAAAGCAGGCGCATAGCGGCGTTGAATGATAAGACTGTCCGGCTTGATCCTGCCCATTTCACTGATGCTCAGCAGGGTATAACTGGCTTTACCCTCGGCATAGCCCTCGCTTTGCATCGCTTCAAACGGCGTGGTGATGCGGTAATAGCCACAGCCGGACAAGTCGGCATTATGCGCCATAAATACCGGCAGCTTTTCCCGCTGAACCGGGTTCCAGCTAAGCGAACTGTCGCTGTTAACATCAAAATGGCGGCTTTTCAGCGACAGGTTGGCGTTAAAGGCCGGATCGTTGGCGATGATCGGCATCCAGCCGCTGAAGAGTTTGTCCTCTTCCTGCTGTTTCAGTTTGCCTGAGGTATGCACCGTTTCGCCCGGGAACGGGTTCTGACGGGCAGCAGGACGCAGGATACGCGCGTAAGGCGTCCAGACGGTCATATAGCCCTGGCTGCGCGCCCGCAGGCAGAAATCGACGTCATCATACAGCAGATGCGTGTCGTCAAAGCCGCCGAGCGCGATAAAGACCTCTTTGCGCACCAGCATAAAGTCGCCGGACACCGCACTGTAGTTTTGGTCGAGATGCAGACGCCCAAGGTAGCTGGGCTGGGTATCATCCTGACCGCGAAAGGCCTCGCCCGCCGCGCCATTGACGCCAAGAATATAGCCAGCGTGGCGGATTTTGTTCTGCGAAGTCAGCTGTTTACCGCCCACCACCGCCACTTCCGGGCGCTGCCCGTGGTTAAGCAAATTATCCAGCCATTCGCCATCGGTGACCGCCAGCTCGCTGTGCATCAACAGCAGGTATTCCCCCTGCGCGCGCTGCGCCGCCAGATTCACCATCGCGGCGCGATGATAACGGTTGGCATAGTTCACCACCCGTATCCGGTGTGGATCCACCTCACCGATGCGCGTCAGCCATACATCGCGCTCCGGGCTGCTCTGGTTGTCTGCCACGATCAGCACTTCATAATTCAGATAGCGGGTTTTTTCCAGCAGCGTAGTGACGCAGCTAATCAGGGACGGCAGGTGCCAGCTGGCCAGAATAACGATGGATACCTTCGGCTGCGTGCCATGCTGATAGCGCAGCCGATAGTTGTAGTAGCTGTCCAGCGCGATCTGCGCGTCAGGATAGCCACGATTGCGCAGATGGCGCGCAACAATGGCCGCATCTTCGGTAATGACGCGATTTTTTAGCCGTGCGGTTAACAGCGGTTCGGCGAGATGCCCCACCACGTTCAGGCCCTGCGACTCGATCAGTTTGATAATCAGATCGAATTCTGCGGAGGCCGGATAGCTGAGATCAAACCCTTCCGCCGCCTCCAGCAGTTCGCGCCGGAACAGCCAGTGCTGCGCCATAATCTTCGGCGAACTGAGCAGCAGATCCAGCGAGAAGTCCGGGCGAAACGCCATACCGGTTGGCATATCGGCGATATAGAAGAATTCGTCGGCGTAGAGCGCCAGCACGCTGTCCACCTCCGGCAGGCTGGTGGAGAGAGCTATCAGGCCTGAAGAGTGAAATTCACTCCCCGCGTCAACAAAGAGAAACCAGCCGCACTGATGTTCTGCTATCAGAGCATTAATGGTGGCCAGCCGGGTCTCTGCCGTCGCGGGGTAGCTGAGTACCCCGGCGATATCGTCATCCGTGCCCCCCACCACAATCGGCATAAGCTGAAGAATCGCGCTGTTCTGATGCGCCAGTGAGTTCAGCGTCTGCGGCAAGTGCTGACGATTTTCGTCAGTAACGGTGATCACCACCGCCACGCGGACAGGTTCAGGATGTGCCACCGCACGAGCGGTGAGAAGCGCCTGCTGGAAAGGCTTAAGCCTGCGCTCGCTGAGCCAGCCGCCTAACGCATTCAGATTGAGGTTTTGGTATTGCAGGCCGCTGAGATTGATGCGGGTAAAGGCGTCAGGCTGTGACATCGGCGCCACCCGTACCATATTGATCGCGCCGGTGTCGGCAACATACCATGGCTCAAAGCGCAGGGTATCAAACACGATTTCGCGGTTTTTTTGCACGATCGGCCAGCCTTCATGCTGCTGCGGCTGCGAATAGATGTCTGAGACGCGAATGGAGCAGAGCGGGGCCGGGAAGTAGGCCAGCGTTCCCTTCACCAGCAGGCGGCAAAAAATCAGCAGTCCTTCGACGTGCTCGAGTTTTTCCTCCCCCACCTGAAACAGCGGCGTATCATCCGGCATCATCGCCAGAATATCCTCACGGCGCACCAGCGCGGCGGTCAGCTCGCCAATCAGGCTAAAGTGCAGGGTGGTCTGGTAGCGTAAAAAATCCTGGCCGTTAAGCAGGCTGTTCTCGCTGAGAAACGCCGCGGTGGCAATCAGGTCGGGGAGTTCTTCATACTCTGGCCCAATACGCCTGCGCTTAGAGGCCGCCACCTGACAGTCAGGAAACTGCTCCATCGCCGACACCAGCGTGCTCACGCAGTCGGTTGCCAGCAGTTCGGCATCGGTGAGAAACTTCAGGTAGTCGCCCTTTGCTTCCTTTATGGCCGCCTCGTAAATGCCAGGGTGGTTTTTGTCGTAAATCAGGTGGCGAATCGGATGAGCCGGCTGTTCGAGCCAGGGCTGCAACAGCGCGGGAATAAATTTATCTCCGCTGCTGTCGGCAATCAAAATTTCACAGTGCGGATAGTCCTGTCCAAGGGCGCTTATGAGCGCCTCTTCAAACCAGGTAGGGATCTGGGCACTGAGTATAATACTGACTAAAGGCTGGGTCATGAGTGGCGATTCTCCCGGGATCCCCGGCTGCCCGGATCACTCGGGGCGCGGGGGAAAATGATTTGTCCCATCATAGTCAGCTGATGAGAAATCAATCGCTCAAGAAGGCAGGCAAAGTGGGGCTATTCCCGGATATCAACCCCGCCTTTTTTCAGGCAAAAAAAAGCCCCGCAGTCGCGGGGCCTTATCAGACATTTTTGTAGAGCGATTAGCCCTGCAGCAGAGACAGAACCTGCTGTGGAACCTGGTTAGCTTTTGCCAACACAGAGTTACCTGCCTGCTGGATGATCTGCGCTTTAGACATGTTAGAAACTTCTGTTGCGTAGTCAGCATCCTGAATACGAGACTGTGCTTCTGACAGGTTAGTGGTGGTGTTGTTCAGGTTGGTGATGGCAGAATCCAGACGGTTCTGTACCGCACCCAGGCTTGAACGGAATTTATCCACTGACGCGATAGCTTTGTCCAGCAGTGCCAGAGGATCTTTAGTCGCAGAACCAGAGTAAACGTTGGTGTTAGCGCTTGAAGAGATGTCGCCCACGTCGCTGGTGGTGGCAGTAGTAGCCGTGTCGCCGCCGTTGACGATATCAGCCGCTGCCACGCTGTAGTTTTTGCCCTGCACGCTAACGAAGCCAACCGCATTGCCGCTGGCGTCTGCGCCAACTTTGATTGCCTGACCGGTCATCACGCCGCCGGTCACGCCGTTGGTGGAGTCGGTATAGTTAACGGTGGTGGTGTTCAGTTTAACCGCGCCGCCAGTACCTACAGAAACAGAGTAGTTGTCGCTACCGGAAGACACCACGTAGTTGTTGGTCGCTTTACCAGACGCATCCAGCACGCTGTGCAGAGACAGGCCGCTTGCTGCAACGCCCAGGCCAGAGGCTACTGCACTCAGGTCAACGGTAGAAACCGCACCGGTAGACGCGTCGCCAACGGTAGTTACATCGTCGCTCAGGCTCAGGGCATTTTTGTCTACTGCGAAGCCTTTCAGGCCCAGAGTAGAGGAGTCGATTTTCTGCAGGTCAATAGAGATGGTTTCGCCATCGTTTGAACCAACCTGAATTTTCATGGTACCGTCTTTCGCCAGTACGTTCACGCCGTTGAATGAAGTCTGACCGGATACGCGGTCGATTTCGTCCAGACGTGATTTGATTTCGTCCTGGATTGAAGACAGGTCGGAATCGGAGTTGGTGCCGTTCTGAGACTGTACGGTCAGTTCACGAACGCGCTGTAAGTTGTTGTTTATTTCTGACAGTGCGCCTTCAGTGGTCTGTGCGGCAGAGATACCGTCGTTAGCATTACGTGATGCCTGAGTCAGGCCGTTAATGTTAGAGGTAAAACGGTTAGCAATTGCCTGGCCAGCGGCGTCATCTTTCGCGCTGTTGATACGCAGACCAGAAGACAGACGCTCGATGGAAGTAGACAGAGCAGACTGGTTCTTGTTGATGTTGTTCTGGGTGATCAGCGAGAGGCTGTTAGTATTGATTACTTGTGCCATGATAAAGTTTCCTGTTAAATCATTTCGGGTTAAGTTGGTTGGGCTGTTTGCCCCCCGGCTTCATCGCCGTCAAGGTTGTTATCGTCTGCCCTCCCCTAACCTTTAGAATTTTTTTTACCCCGGGCGAATTATTTTTCCCGGCCGGTCTACTCTCCGAAATACCCTTCTCTATTAGCGCTATTCGCTTTATTAACCCGATGCAAATAGTCGTAAACTTTACCCATAGCTGGCCGATAACTACGCTATTCACTCTCCGTGTTGACGACATAAAGGATTTATTATGGCTACCATCTCTACACTGGGTATCGGTTCCGGCCTTGATTTGAGCACCATTCTGGATAATCTTCAAACTGCTGAGAAGGCCTCACTGACGCCTATTTCAACGCAGCAGTCATCCTATACGGCAAAGCTGAGCGCCTACGGTACGCTAAAGAGTTCACTGACCTCTTTTCAGACCGCGAATACCGCACTGAACAGCGCCGCCCTGTTTGCCTCTACTAAGGCGACCAGCACCTCCAGCGCATTCAGCGCCACCACCACCACGGGTGCGGTCGCCGGTAAATATACCGTCAGCGTATCTCAGCTGGCGACGGCGCAGACGCTGACCTCGGCGGTGCAGAGCAGCAACACCACCGCGCTGGGTACCTCGGACAGCACCATTACCATCCAGCAGGCGAACGGCAATAAAGCCGTCGCGGTCAGCGTCAGCGCAGCGAACTCCTCGCTGACCGGCATTCGCGATGCCATTAATAAAGCGGATGCGGGCGTTACCGCCAGTATTATCAAAGTGGGCGATGGCAGCTATCGCCTGTCGATGACGTCGAACGATACCGGCACCGATAATGCTGCGACGATAAGCGTCAGCGGCGACAGTACGCTACAGGGGATCCTCAACTACGACGGCACCTCCAGCAGCAATATGACCCAGAGCGTGGCGGCACAAAATGCCAAGCTGACGGTGAACAACGTTGCGATTGAAAACAGCAGCAACAGCATCAGCGATGCACTGGAAGGCATTACCCTCAACCTGACCGATACCACCAGCGGTAATCAGACGCTGACGGTGACTCAGGATACCACCAGCGCCTCCAGCGCTGTCAGCGACTGGGTTAACGCCTATAACAGCCTGCAGGATAGCTTTGCCAGCCTGACTAAATATACCGCCGTCACGACGCAGTCTGCCTCTCAGGACAGCAGTAATGGCGCCCTGCTGGGCGATAGCACCCTGCGCACCATCCAGTCGCAGTTGAAAAGCATGCTGACGAACGCCGCCAGCTCATCAACCTATAAAACGCTGGCACAGATTGGCGTGACGACCGACCCGACCAGCGGCGATCTGAAGCTGGACAGCACCGCACTGACCGCCGCGCTGACGAAAGACCCGGATGGTGTAAAGCAGATGATCGTCGGCGATGGTAAAACCACCGGCATCACGACCACTATTGCTACCAATATCACCAGCTGGTTATCCAGCACCGGTATTTTACAGGCGGCAACGGATGGCGTGAGTAAAACGCTGAACAATCTGACCACTCAGTACAATGCTGAAAGCACCCGCATTGATAATACGATTGCGCGCTATAAAACACAGTTTACCGCGCTGGACGTAATGATGAGCAAGCTAAACAGCACCAGCTCATACCTGACTTCTCAGTTCACTACCAGCAGTTCTTCAAGCAGTTCTTAAGACGTAAGGAGTCGTAATGTATAGCGCAAGCGGTACCAAAGCCTATGCAAAAATTGGTGTGGAAAGCGCGGTCATGAGCGCCAGCTCAGACCAGCTGATCACCCTGCTGTTCGACGGGGCGCTGAGCGCCCTGGTTCGCGCACGGCTATTTTTGCAGGATGGCAACATTGTTAAAAAGGGAGAGTCCCTGTCTAAAGCCATTAACATCATTGATAACGGCTTGAAGGTAGGGCTGGATGAAAGCAGTACGGACGAGCTGACGCAGAATCTGATTGGCCTGTATCGTTATATGGTACACCGCCTGCTGCGGGCGAATCTTGATAATGATGTGAGTGTGATTGAAGAAGTTGAAGCGCTGCTGCGCAATATCGCCGACGCCTGGAAAGAAGTTTCAGGTTCACCTGCTCTGGTTCAGGACGCTGTCTAAATGAATATCGCCCCGCACATGTTCGGAATTTATCAGCAACTGTTAGTGATCAGCCAGTCTATGCTGCGTCTGGCTTCAGAAGGTAAATGGGATGAGCTGATCGATACGGAGGTCAATTACGTCAGCACCGTTGAAAAGCTGGCGGAAACGACCCGTGATGTCACTATCCCTGCGCAGACCCTGGATCAGCTGCGTCCCGTATTGCGTCATATTCTGGACAACGAAGCCGAAGTGAAACGTATGCTTCAGCATCGGATGGGCGAACTCGCCGATCTGATTGGGCAAAACACCCGTCAGAAGTCGGTTAATTCAGCGTACGGAAAACTGTCTGGAGTCGTGCTTTTCCCGCATCAATCCACCTGAAATAATAATTGCCTATGACTTTCCCCAACACTCGCCAGCGGGTCAGCGTGCACCAGAATATTACGCCGTGACCCGCGCTTTTTTCGCCACCTGCTCCATACTTCAGACTCATCGCTGTTGAAACTGGAGCAAGGACATGCGCAATCCCACGCTGTTGCAATTCTTTCACTGGTATTACCCCACAGGCAGTAAGCTCTGGCCAGAGGCCGCCGACCGGGCGCCATGGCTGGCGGAAGTTGGCATTACCGACGTCTGGCTACCCCCCGCGTCAAAAGGCGAGTCCGGTGGCTTTTCGGTAGGCTATGACACCTACGATCTGTTTGACCTGGGTGAGTTTGAGCAAAAGGGTTCCCGCGCCACCAAATATGGCGATAAAGATCAGCTTATTGCAGCGGTCACCGCGCTTCGTGACCATCAGATCGGCGTGATTATGGACGTCGTGCTGAACCATAAGATGGGCGCGGATGAAAAGGAGCAGGTACAGGTTAACCGGGTAAATCCGGATAACCGGGATGAAATCGACAGTGAGGTCATTGAGGCCGAAGCCTGGACGCGTTTCACCTTCCCGCCGCGCGCGGGGCAATATTCAAAGTTTGTCTGGGATTATAAGTGCTTTAACGGCGTCGACCACATTGAAAACCCCGATGAGAACGGCGTGTTTAAAATCGTTAACGACTATACCGGTGAAGGCTGGAACAGCCAGGTTGATGATGAGCTGGGTAATTTTGATTATCTGATGGGTGCGAATATCGATTTCCGCAACCGGGCGGTGACCGAGGAGTTAAAATACTGGGCGCGCTGGATGATGGAAACACTGCCGTGCAGCGGGTTTCGCCTCGACGCGGTAAAACATATTCCCGCCTGGTTTTACAGGGAGTGGATCGACCATATTCAGGCAGTGGCGGATCGGCCGATGTTTATCGTTGCCGAGTACTGGTCGCATGAGGTGGATAAGCTTCAGCACTATATTCACCAGGTCGAAGGCAAGACCATGCTGTTCGACGCCCCGCTGCAGATGAAGTTTCACAACGCCTCGCGCGAGGGTGCTGGTTTCGATCTCAGCCAGATTTTCAGCGACACGCTGGTCGCGCATGACCCGTGGCACGCGGTGACTCTCGTTGCTAACCATGATACCCAGCCGCTTCAGTCGCTGGAAGCCCCCGTTGAGCCCTGGTTTAAACCGCTCGCCTATGCGCTGATTTTGCTGCGCGAGGAAGGCGTACCTGCCGTTTTCTATCCCGACCTTTTTGGTGCGCAGTATGAAGATGAAGGGTCCGACGGTGAGATTTACAAGATTGAGATGCCAGTTATCCCGGAGTTAGAAGCGCTGATTCGTGCCCGTCAGCTTTACGCGCACGGTGTGCAGACCGAGTGGTTCGATCATCCTAACTGCGTGGCCTTTGCCCGCAGCGGTACGGAGGATCATCCCGGCTGCGTGGTGGTGATGTCCAACGGTGATGAGGGGGAGAAGACGCTGTCACTGGGTGAGGGCTTTGCGGGCACGCACTGGTACGATTTTCTGGGGCACCGCGAGGAGGGGGTCACCGCGGATGAGGGGGGAAGCGCAGTTTTCCGCTGTAATGCGGGTAGTCTGAGCGTCTGGGTGATTCAGGAGTAAGTTCCGAAGTGGGGTCCGGTGCTGCGGAGTTCGGGGTATCGCCTACGGGTGGGGCCCGTCTGCTCCTTTTGCATTGTGCTGACTGCGGGTAAAAGCCACTCAAAAGCCTGAGAGGTGGACAATCCCAGCGGTTGACGGGCAACCCGCAGCGCTGCGGCGAAGACGGAAGGCCAGGCGAGGGCAGCAGGAATGCTGCTCTCAGGGAGCGGCGGGCAGGGACGCCCGCTCGCGACCAGGCCGTCCGGCCTGGAGCCGGAGCCAAAGGCACCACGCGGAGCGTGGCGTGAGGACGCCCGGCAAATGCTGGGATTATCCACCGGCATCGCAGGTATTACACCTGCATGACCGGCCTGCCAACAGGCAGGGTGTCGTAATGCCTGTCACCGGACCCAACCCGTCTGCGCCTTTTGCATTATGCGGGCGGCGAATATACGCAGTTCCGGGGAATGCAGGGATTGTCCGCCGGAATGACCCTCACCCGCCCGTCAGGACTTCTGATTTCTCAGCATAGGCTTATGGTGCGCCTTACTGCTGCTGGAAACAGTCGCTTTCGGCTTCGGCGGTGGGGCATCATTCACGTGTGCCAGCGCATTCTGACACTCTGCCGTCGGCTGCTGCACTTTTTGCAGTACCAGCTTGTCATAATGGAGCGTCATCCCTTCCGGCTCCAGCGGCATCACGCGGGCTTCATTATTCACGTTAACCCAACGATCATCGAGGCGAGTCACCTTCCCCGGTTTGGCAATAACACGCTGCCACTGACGGCAGTCAAGCGTATCGCCCGAGGCGGTCACGATCAGGCTTGCCACCGCCTCTTTACTGACCAGCCCTTTTTGTGGCTCCATCGTCTGCCAGTTCCCCACCAGATCGGCAGGCGGAGGCGTTTTAACCACATTATGGTAATTAGGTATCTGTGCGCAGCCTGACAGCGCGACGGCTGCTGCGGTCATTACAATCCACTTTTTCATTTTCAGTTCCTGACTCCTCGACCAGGCGCTACGTTATAATTTCTGATTAACCACCGCAAGCAGCTTCATGCAGTTGCCCTCTGTAGCCGTAACAATATCCGCTTCGGGCATCCATTTAAGCCTTCGGCTGCAACATCTGTCCTCACTGGCGTTTCACCAAACCACGCCCCGGTGTAAACTGACGCGCATTATTACGCGCAGGACAAATGATGAAAACAATTGAAGAGTATTACACCATCGCAAGGAGCCTGTTCCTTGCGGCCTACCCCGAAATACAGCAGGGAATCGACAACCTCAAAGAAGAGGATGCGCAGGCGCTCGGCATGTCGCTCGAACAGCTGCAGTCAATGCAAACTGACCGTGCCTGGGCCGCCTTTACCCGCGAGAAAAAACTCGATGGTATGCTCTTTGCCATTCAGCTGGCAGAGCCAGACAAAGAGGTGGCGGCTGCCGCTATCGAAACCTATCTGCGCCAGCATGCTGAAGCGCTAGGGATGAGCTGGGAAGAATTTTGTATTAAGAACGAACTATAATCGCACGGGGCCCGCTTCCGCGGCCCCTTCAACTTTTTTATGTGCTATCTCTCCTTAAAAGTGCCATCCTTTTTTTAATTTACCCCGTAAAAGGTTTTTTGCTGCATGAATACCTGCTAAGAATGCTCTCAAAGCAGATGTTACAGCAGATTATCGTTCGATAACGGCAACTGTTTGCGCTATATATGCTTACAGCCAGTGACCTGAAGATAATAAACTTTTTAGGGCAATTAATAATCGCACGGGGACGGAATAAAAACCCCACCAGCATATTCATCCCTATAAGTATAATCAATGCAAAAGGTCCAGTGTTATTGCGTTAAAGAACGGGGTCGCGTATGTTAGCCGGGCAGAGTTTTACCGTTAAAATTGCGGCGTTAAGCCTGTTGTGAGGTCTGTACACAGGCTCTGTAACCTTGTCATATAGCGACATCCGCAGTGCCAGAGCCTGTAAGAACTTTGAGTCAGAACAATGCCAATAATTAAATATAAACTCGATTCAGCCATATTCTTATTTTTTTTCTCCTTCTGTTTAGCCTCGCTGGGTATAAATTGCCGCACCGTCCAGGCGCTTTCTCTATTCTGGCCGTGTAATGCCCTTCTTTTGGGCATAATGGTACGTTTTCCAAAGATTGAAACGTCGCTAAGCTTACCCGCTATTTATAGTGGCATGGTACTGGCCGATCTATTTTCCGGTACGCCTTTTATCATGTCGCTAACTTTAAATATGGCCAACCTTGCCTTTATCACTGTGGGTAAGGCGGTGCTGCTTGCAGATTCCCTGCAGCATCCCCGGCCACGACGGCTGCAGGCGTTGATGAGGGTATTTCCCGCGTCGGTGTTTGGGGCGGGCGTCTGTGCGGCAGTGGGGTCGTTAGCCAGCCAACACTATTTTCATGATGACCTGCTTAAAGGCTGGATTTCCTGGTTTTGTGAACAGGTATCAACCTCAATTTTGCTGTTGCCGCTGGCCATTACCCTGCCCCGTCGCGGGGAGCCTGGCACCCTGCTAAGTGAGATAAAGCAAAGTACTCTGTTGCCGCTATTGTCCCTGGTTATCACTACCGTCGCGGGGATTTATGTCGGGGGCGGCGGCAGCCTGATGTTTCCCCTGCCCGCGCTGATGTGGTGCGCTATTAGCTACCCTGTCTTCTTTACCTGTGTGCTGACGGGGGTGACCGGTATTGCTGAAATCATCCTGGTGGCAGGCCATGTACTGAATATTCAGGGTGCAGACGACTTTTTCCTTATCGACAGCCTGGCTTCGGCGCGACTTGGCGTCGCGGCGATGACCATTAGCCCACTGATTGTTGCGCTCAGCACCACCACGCAGAAAAAGCTGGTTGCGTGCATGACTAAACGGGCTGACTACGATTTCCTTACCGGCGCACTCACGCGCAGCGGGCTGTCGTCACGGTTGAATACCCTGGCCGCTGGAAAAAATAAGCAGGGCTATTTTTATGGTGCAGCGTTCATCATCGACATTGATCGCTTTAAAAGTATCAACGATACCTGGGGCCATGCGGCCGGAGATCATGTGCTGGTTAAAACGGTTGAGTGTATCCGTCAGTCGCTGCCGCCAACGGCTATTGTCAGCCGCATGGGCGGTGAGGAATTTCTGGCACTGATTGAAGGCGTTTCACCCCCGCGCGCCAGTATCCTGGCCGATCGGCTGCGGCGCAGTATTGAGCATCATACCATTATTCACGACGGGCAAACCCTCAATATTACGGTGAGCATTGGTGTAAGTGCGCTGGATATTATCGACGCTGACAGCCTGGAGGCGTCAATCAGAACGGCCGACGAACAGCTCTATATTGCGAAAAGTAGCGGCCGCAATCGCGTGAGTCCGTCGTTTCCTCTCTGAAATGATACAACCCGCCGTGGCGGGTCGTATCCAAAGCCATTAAGGCTGCGAAATTAATGAAGGCAGGCCCGCGATAACGAAGCCATCACCATCAGAGATCTTTTCGACAGGGCCAGCTTCGATTTGAATATCAGGCTTTGTCATCAATGCGGCTAGCGTCGTTTTCAATTTCAGACTTCGTTATCGATACGGTTAGCTTCGATTTCAATATCCTGGATAGCGCTATCCAGCTCATCAAGTAACTTCCCCTGCTTCGTCAGCAGTTCGTTCACTCTGGATGCAAACTCCGGGTGCTTAAATTCGCCCTGATCAAAGGCCAGCCAGTGGGTTGAAAGCGTTTCCGTATTGGTTTGTGCATAGTGGCGCATCTCTTTCAGCTGCGAGGTCACGTCACGTAAATGTTCGGTCGGTGATTTGCGTTCCTGATTATCGCTCATGCATTTATCCTTATCTGGTTAAAAAAGCGTTCATAAATTCTGACTCTTATGACAGTGAGAAGTTCATTAACACTTTTTTAACCAAACCATCCGGCAAAAAAGGCCGCCAGTGCAGGCGGCCTGAAGAGAAAAAGACTCAGAAATAGGCAATTTTGCGATCCGTGCCATTAATGTTAATCGTGACATAGCCTGCCGCCGTGGTGGTGGTTGGAGCCGTTGCGCTGAGGGTAGCCAGCGTGAGCACCCCCTTCTCGTTAGCCCCGACGCCCGCCAGACCGTTATGCATGCTCATACGGGCATTTGGCGACGTAGTCCCGATGGTACTGGTGTCCGTGACCTGCGTCAGATCAGGCGCGAACAGGTTACACTCCCCTGATTCAAAACGGGTAGGCCCGGTTGAGGTCAGGTTAAACACCATGTCACCACTGGCGGCTTTCAGCTTCACCCAGATTTCGGCATAGGTCAGGCCGATTCGGTTAAGCTTAACATCCAGCACCGCCGGCGAACCTTTATGCTGGATATCGGCATAAATCGCCGTTGAGCAGCGGGAGATACTCAGCCATGTGTAGCCGGACGATACCGAGGTTACCGGACTGGTGGCCGTTGCAACCAGCACATCATTCGTCACTTTACTGATCATCTCGATAAGCCACTGCTGGTTATCTTTCGGCAGGTTAACTTTACCCAGCTTGTACCAGTTATCGGTTGCGGTGGTGTTAGTGACTTTAAAGCCGCTGTACCAGCCTGCCTTCAGCGAACCGGTCATTATCGTGCCGAAGTGCTCGTCGCGACGCCAGCCGTATTCATAGCCTGACAGCCAGCGGGTAGAGTCGGTATTGGTCGTAATGTTACCGCCAGACTGGAGATTAAGCTGCTTGAGCTGCAGACGGGTGTTGTTCATATTCAGCGCATTGTCACAGGACTCGATGCTCAGCGCATCCACAATCCAGTTACCGTCGCTGAGGTTGCCGGGAAAGCGCGTATGCTCAATCCAGACGTTATGAAGCAAACCCTGGGTGACGCGTGGCATATACAAGGTCGCATCGCCGTAGCCGGTCTGGAAATTAGCATTGGTCAGTTCGATAGCCGTTGAGTGGTCCCAGGCGCCTGCCGCCGTATCTGACCAGGTCACATCAAATACCCTTCCGTAAGTATTAAGGGTATAAATCTGGTCAAACTTGGTATCCAGCGTATCCAGCAGCTTGATCACCGTACCGCCGTTATTCTGCGCGCGAAAGCGTGAGATAATGACTGACTGACCGGCCACAATAGTGTTTTGAAAGAACGGCTGCTGGTTACTGCACATTGCTGCCGTAATCGCCACTTTATTGGTGGTCGTATCCGCTGACGCCTGCCCATCCCAGGAGATCCCTTCAATCGCGACGCGCCTGGCCTGAACTTTGAAAACGGGCGACGTGGATTTATTGGAAATGATGGTCGTTCTGGGCAATCCGCCGTGTGGATTATCATCCCCCGTCACATAGAAAAAAGCCATCGTAGTTGCAGAATAGTCGATGGGGTTGATCAGGAACTTGCCTGACGGGAACCGGACGCCCAGGTCTTTCGCTACGCTGTTGTAATTTTGCGCCCAGTTCATCATCAACTTAAACGGCCCGCTGTCATCCGTTACGCCATCACCCTTCCCGCCGAAATGGTAGATATTCATTTCCTCCGGGTTGTTGATAATGCGTTTCCAGTAAAAGCCACTGCCGACGGCATAGGTACCTGAATCATCCGCTTGTGGTGAGGTGCCGGTAAACCCGACAAAATCACCGCCGCCGCGATAGGATGAGTCTTTATCCGTATAGCGGCGTAACACGGCCAGATCGCCTGATTTAGCTGGCGCAGTCGTACGCAGTTCGGCAAATGAATTGACTTCGATCATAATAACCTCCGGGGCGATAAGCCATTGCGAATCGCCTTAAATGATATGTTTATTGAGGGAATGAATAGGGGGATAATCAATTACGCCAGACTTTATGATTTGCTACTACTTCCCTGCCGCAGTCATTTATTTTACTTTTTAACTTTGCATAACTTCGCCCATATATCATTATGCAAGTTAATTTCTTTTACCGTCCGAATATCCATGACCTGCCAGTCATTTCCATAGGTACGTAAGGGAGAAAAATAGGTACAAGAAGAGTCGATAATAATTTGTGGACTAGCTGTCACCGTTGATGGACGACTCGTGCAGCTTGCGACGAGCATCATCATCAGCGAGAGTATTATTAGCTGCCTGTACATCTTTCACCTCCTCTATTGTTTTTGCCTGTTTATTCGCGATCACTGCCACGCGATCGGCTTCTACTTTTGCGGCGGCAACATCAGCCCGCCCTTTTTCCTGCACCTTGCCAATTTTTTTTCCACCAAACCAGCTGACAATAAGCGCAACGATAACCACGCCTGCCCCGGTCAAAAGATGGCTACCGCTGTTAAACAGCGCGAGGAAACTGCTCATGATTTACCTCCTGTTATTACATTTTTCATTACCAGCAGGGGTTTTTGCCGAATAAATTGTGATACCACCGCCATTGCCACCATAAAAGAGGCAATAAAACCCAGATAGTGCTGCGGAAGAATGGACTTCACGTCTTCCGGCAGGCCGTTCCAGGCACTGATCGCCGAGTCTGGAAAGGATTGCACCCAGGCACCCGCGACCGATCCGATAGAGGCCAGCCAGACCGACCAGGTTTTAAAAAGCAGTTTGGCATGCAGCACAAACTCAACCTTGCCATGTTTCACCACCCAGTGAAGTAGGGCTACAACGATGAGTACAGCCATCAAAAAGACGATAAATTTCATATAACCCCCTGATATGCGTCATAGACTCCGCTGCGCATCACCTGTGCGAGCCGTTTCGCGCGGGCGGGCGTTTGCCTGGCCCACAGGCTGGCCAGCATGCCATCTGCGGCCGCCTCAAAATTTCCGTTTGAAATTAACACCAGGGTGTTTTTAAAGGCGCTTAATCCATCCACCCCCATCTGATAGGCCATGCAATAAAGCACATCCGCCCGGGCTGGATCACACTGTCGCAATGCTACAGCCAGTGAGGGCCTTGCATTCATATCGCTTATTTTGTCATCCAGTAGTTTCTGCATCCAGACATCCCCCACGCTGTGTGGAACGGTAAACTGATAATGCGCCAGCGGTGCATTTTTTGGCCCAATAACTATACCGCTGGCCACCGATGGATAACCTTCCGTGTCAATATAGGGCTTTTCCTTATAGCCTTCCTCAAAAGCCAGAATTTGCACTATTTTACTCATCTTTTATCTCCCAAACTAAATAACCGCTGCTGCGGCATTGTTATATGGACAGCTTGCTGATAAAGAAAAACGGTACCGAAATAGCAGAATAGAATGATAAGACGAGGGCGCGATAAAATTTGGCGCGTTGGTTAATAGCCAGGGTCACTACCTTTTTAATAAACTCCCCTACCCTTTTCATTTCTGGGCATGAGGAAGAAACCTGATTAAGGTTAATGTGGCGGCGATTGACGGCCTTACGTTATGCAGGAATCAATTCTCCAGCCGAAGACCTTTTTTAGAACTGTAGAATGCAAAATGCGTACGCATAAAAATTTATTTTTTTTCACAATCCAGTACAACATCCATGGCACTCAGTGCGCCTTCAACAAACCCTTCGGCCGTCTGGACATTTTTGCGGATGGTGCCATCTGCACAGCGGCGCCTTCGGGCGATTGAGCGAAGTGAAATACGATAAAGATAGTGCGCAACCAGCAGCGTATGTTCATCGGAGTGATCTGTCCTAAGGCGGCTGATACAGCTGTCGAGGATCATACCATCACGATCGCCACAGCGTAATCGACCCGACGGCACGGAAGTCAGCAGTCCCCGGAAGCCAGCGGCAACATGAGGATAACTCACGCCGCTGCTTTCGGTGGCCGCCCAGCCTCCCCACATATCAAGTAACCGTTTTATGTTTCGCATCGTTACCTCCAGCTCAATGGGTTTGGCACTGTTTGCAAACAATTATCCTGTGCTCCTGGCCTGGAAATGCTAATTTAGAATGGATCTGATTTGCATTTTTCAGACGCAGATGAGCAGGCAGGTCAAAAAAGACCTGTTAAGGTATGCCAGCGATTAGGCTGGGCGGCCTGATTGTCAAAGAGCAGGTTATTGGAGGGCAGTGAATCACTGCCGCCTTAAACCGTTTAAGTATCAATTAAGATTATTTATAGCATATAGTATCAAAACACGCAATAGCAAAGCGTGTTTGACGAAAAATACGCATCGCTATAAATTCTGGTATATGAAACCGAATACACTTGCCTATCGGCTTAACATGGCTATGACCATGATGGGAATTACACAGGGTGCGTTAGCTAAAGCATCGGGCGTGTCACAACCTACAATCTGGCGACTGACCAAAGGCGAGGCGGAGGGCTCCCGCAAACTGGTCGACATTGCACGTGCACTGGATATTAACGTTGAGTGGCTGGCGAGCGGTCAGGGCGAGATGCGTGGTACCAACGGACTAAGCGCTGCCGATAAAGTTAAGAGTGGTACAACGGTGGCGGTGTGGGGGCCGGAAGGTAAGACGTCAGAAGTCGTCTCCACCCCCAATGGTGCGAGGGCGAAGAAAACCTGGCGTGCCTATGTTCTTGACAGAAACAGTGGCTGCTCAGAAGCAACCGCAGGCAGTATTGTCATCGTGGACACTGACGTACCACCTGAATCTGGAGATCTGGTGATCGCCAGGGTCAATTCCCGGGTGTCCGTATACCGTTATCTTGAAGGCCCCTCCAATGGTTTTTTAACCGTTGATGACCCCAGACTACCCGCCGTCGAGCTATCAGACGAGTCAGAATTGATTGGCGTCGCTATCTTTCTCATCCGTGATTTAAGGCGGTAAGTACTGATATCCTGCCCCTGCAGGATAGTTTCCTTATAACGGCCCCCGGCCACTCTGTGCAACACAGATATCATCAAGTTAACCTCCTAAAGACCTGCCCTGTGTGACTTATAAGCTACACAGGCACTTTGGCGTAACGACACATTTGAATAGATTAGTAAACCTTTCCATAATTTCGCTATCAAAAAACGAAAAAAAACCGCAAAAAAAGTATTTTATCTATACAAATCATACACCTGACTTAATAGCTGAAGTTATTTTAATAATAGCCGTTGATATTAATAATAACAATAGCTATTGTTTTTAAAAGGAGCTCGTCCTGATGTTTAAGCGTTGCTGACATTACCTGTCAGGTACGCCCGATATGCCTCGCTAATCATCTTCTGGAGGATTTATGACCAACATTATCTGGAAACCCAGCCAGCCTGCAGGCACATGCCTGAGTCGGTATAAAGCCCGTCGTGCGGCAAGAATGGGCATAAAGAGTGAGGAAGCGCGGCTGGAACGAAAGATTGTATGCTCTCTCGCCGGATGTAGCCTGCGGGTGTTAAGAGCGGTAAAAGAGTAACCATGACGGAGGATCCTTTAAATATAACTGGTTTTATATACAGTATTTATTTTAGCGGCATCAGGCAAGAGTTATCAGCAATGAGACGATCAGGTGTTTGTATTGACAGGATGTTTTTTTGGCCGGAGTACCCTTTGTCGCCGCACGCGGTCAGGAGTCAGGAGTCAGGA
>NZ_JBLREF010000026.1:37632-69240 GCF_047918655.1 Erwinia sp. PPS120
TCAGGAGTCAGGAGTCAGGAGGATAGTTGCACGAGGTGCAGCGATCGCAGAAGAAATTAAGAGGGTTAGCGACCCGATTTATCTTCGATATGTACCGGGAATCGCTATTAGACGCTACTGGATGTTCAAAATGGCGTCGTTATGCCATGGTTTAGCCAGCGTAAACTCTGTAGCTGACTGACATGGAGGATTTGCAAAAAATACAGTTAGCGCCGTGGGGATTTTTTGGCGAAACGTTGTGGGTCGAAAAGCGGAACTGGCATCCCTGGCATGTGGGACACTTGAACTTTATATTTGGAATAAGAACCTTCATTATCTGTTTTAAGAGACTCAACTGTCGCACTATCACGCTGAAAAGTCAGTAACTTCCTACGCGATAGCACGAATTGATCAGCGTGCGATTGTACAAGTTTCGATATTGTATATAAGTTTACTGCCGCGGGATCCCATCCAGACCAGCAATGGCGCCTTGTATGGCGTCTGATGAACAGGAGAGATCCCTTTGTTGCCGCGTTTATGTTGTATAACTTTAGAAAAAAATTATTCGGCCCTTCAGTCAATCGCGTGCCTACAAGCCGCGTTTACTGGCATCTGCCATTTTTGGAGATTTACACTTGCAGCAAAATTCATCTACCGAGCCAGCGCTGGCGCATATTTTCCAGTCTGCTGGCGGTTTGTTAAGCAGTGAATCTGAGGTTATCGGTTCTGTCATTGCCGAACTTTCAGCCAGGGACGGTTTTGTTTCAAACAAAGCCATCATCCTCAGGCTGCTGGAGAAGCTGGAGCAGGAAACCGATATTATTCAACTCGATATTTATCGTCACGCCCTGGAATACATTGTTCAGCAAACGCCCGACGATTTAGTCTGATCGACAGTGAGCGGGCCACCGAAGTGTGGCCCCTCACCTGCCCCTTCACCGCGTCGCCTGCATCAGACTGCTGCATCCTCCAGCACTTTGTGGATCACCGCCGAGAGCTGATTAATTTCAAACTTCGCCACATAGCCATTTGCCCCTACCTTATGCACGTGGTCTTCGTTGGCGTTCCCGGAAAGCGATGAGTGGATCACCACCGGAATAGCCTTAAGATTCTGATCGGTTTTAATATTGCGCGTCAGGGTAAAACCATCCATCTCGGGCATTTCCAGATCGGTCAGCACCAGGCCAATTTTATCGCTAATCGGCAGCCCCTCTTCCGCCGCCTGTCGTGCCATGATCTTTATCTGATCCCAGGCTTCCTTACCGGTGATATACATTAATGCCGGGATCCCCATCGCTTTTAGCCCCTGTTCCAGCATCAGCCGGGCTACCTTCGAGTCTTCGGCGACAATTGCGACCGCGCCCGGCTTTATTTTGAAGTTGGTCAGGTTGATATCCCCCTCTTTCACTTCCCGCACCGAAGGAATGATGTCGTGGAGGATCTGCTCAACGTCCAGCACCAGCGCCATGGATTTTTCATGCTGGGTGCCATCCAGCATCGCGATACTGGTGATGTTACGGCTGGCCACGCCCGATTCTGCGGTATGCACCTGGCTCCAGTTCAGACGGACGATATCCTCAACGGATTCGACGGCAAAGGCCTGGGTGCTCCGGGCATACTCGGTGACCAGCAGCAGATTAAGCCCGGTAGTGGGGGTGCAGCCAGCCACTGCGGGCAGGTCGATTACGGGAATGAGCTGCCCACGAATATTAGCCATGCCCAGAAGCGGTGACTTCATGCCAGCCGCTTTGGTAATGGTTGGCATAGGTACGATTTCACGTAGCTTGAACACATTGATGCCATAGAGTTCGGACTTGTTCTCCACCGTATCGGAACCCAGCCGGAACAGCAGCAGTTCGAACTTGTTGGATAATGCGAGATTGGCGCGCTCATCAATGTCTTTCTGAAAATTATCCACGTGAAACCCTCAATATTATTTTCATTGGCGTACGTTGGTGACGAGTTCAGTACAGAGCCCAAAGCCCGGGGTTTCGCACGGCGCGCATCCCGGCTATTAGCTCGGTTGAAATCACTCATAAGAGTTATCGGCAGGAACAGGAAAAAATAGAGGCCATTATTACGTATCGGACGAAGATTTACGGGGTCGCAACGCTTTAATGGCCTGAAAAAGGAAGGAAGAAGGTTTAGCTCTGCTTATAAGGATCTTTTTTGTGATCTTCACTGTCATCCCGCGTACGGGGCACTTCGCCATGCTCATTCGGATTATCTTTGGCCGGATGATCGTCTTCCTCATAAGCATTGCCTGCATTCGGCGCCGCTTCCGGCAAACCTTTATGCACGTCCCCTTCATCTTTGCGATTTTTGTCAGACATCATGCTCTCCATCTGTTTGATAAAACGTAAGTGTAGTGGAGAATTCTCACCGTGGCTTAGTGGTGGGCGATAAACAATGATTTGCAGTGTGGGCAAAGAAGCGTCTGGTCTCTGGAGACTTTAGATAACGAATGTTTGGATTTTTTCCCACAGACAGGACAGGTGGTATCAGAGTTTATTTTGCCTGGTTGCACCATTACGCGGTTGAAGTAAGACATGGTGAGCGACCTTTTCGGTGAATGATGCTAACCATACCACTACTGCTAAATTTTGCCCAAAAACCCTTCTGCTTATGGGCATTAATGACCCGGCTCTGTGATCGCCATTGCAAAATCGCGATGTAGGATCAGGCGCTGCCTTGCGCTGGTTATACTCACTGAAACAATGTGATGGAAAAGGTGATTTATGCTGTGGTTAGAATCCGGGCTTTACCTGCGAGTGAAAGAGATGGAAAACGGTCCACGACCGTTGCCGCTACAGAGTGGTTTCTCAACTGATACGGCCTATCGGGCACTGGGTTGCTTTAACCCTTCCGAGACGTCAGACGCCTACTATATCCTTTCCAATGACCGCGATGAGATCTGGTTTATCTGCAATCGTCATCTGCGTACGGTTTGCCTCTCTGGCGAACTTAACCTGTTCCGCATGCCCCTTTCCAGCGCTATTGCAAGCTCCCCTGACGCGGTGCTGCGGCAGGGATCGCATTAGTACTCAATGAGCTGAGTCAGCTCACTACACCTGCATATTCATAATGTCGGTGTAGGCGCTGACCAGTTTGTTGCGCACCTGAATCCCCATCTGCATGGAAACCGACGATTTCTGTAGATCGACCATCACATCATTCAGATTGATCCCCGGCTTACCCATTTCGAAATCCTGCGCCTGGGTGCGTGCGTCATTCTGCGTATCGCTGATTTTGTTGAGGGCAGCCTTAAGCTCACCGGCGAAATCCGCATGGCTGGATGCGTCGGTACTCTTGCCACTGGCCTGAATTGCTGCGGTTTGCAGCTGCTGCATTACGCTTTCAATACCCTGAATTGCCATCTCATGCCCCGGTAAATGTTCAACGGTGATTTTGCTGTGAGAAAACTTACCACAGTGTCAATAAGACAAAGCCCCTAAATAAGCGCATAAAACGCAGCTTATCCAGCCATCGAATTTCGCGTAAGAGAAAATAATGACAGCTATTAAAGGTAGAAAAATTTTTGCCAGCGCATCCGGGAGTCAGTTTTGTTACGACACTACACGATACAGTCTGTTCAACTGTCACGCAGGAACGAGTCATGAATGCCACTGTTACGCAGGATCAATCAGAGAAGAAGGGGCTGAGTGACCTTTTCGCTCGCCTGCGGGCTAATCCTCGTATCCCTTTAGCCATTGCGGCTGCGGCGGCTATCGCCATTGTTATCGCCATGGTGCTGTGGGCCAAACAGCCTGATTACCGCGTGCTGTTCAACAACCTGAGCGACGAAGATGGCGGCGCCATCATTACGCAGCTGACTCAGATGAACGTCCCCTATCAGTTCGATGATAAGGGCGGCGCACTGATGGTTCCCGCCGATAAAGTTTATGAGCTACGCCTGCGCCTGGCCGAGCAGGGCCTGCCGAAAGGCGGTGCCGTCGGTTTTGAGCTGCTGGATAAAGAGAAGTTCGGCATCAGTCAGTTCAGCGAGCAGGTGAACTATCAGCGTGCGCTGGAGGGTGAGCTTTCCCGGACTATCGAAACGCTGGGTCCGGTGAAGAATGTGCGCGTACATCTGGCGATGCCAAAACCTTCTCTGTTTGTGCGCGAGCAGAAATCTCCTACCGCTTCCGTAACCCTGATGCTTCAGCCAGGCCGCGCGCTGGACCAGGGGCAGATTAACGCCATTACCCATATGGTCTCCAGCAGCGTTGCTGGCCTGCCGCCGGGTAACGTGACCGTGGTTGACCAGGCCGGTCATCTGCTGAGCCAGTCTGATAATGCTGGCCGCGATCTTAACGATGCGCAGCTTAAGTACGCCACCGACGTGGAAAACCGCTTCCAGCAGCGTATCGAAGCGATCCTGAACCCGATCGTGGGCAACGGCAACGTCCATGCTCAGGTCACCGCGCAGATTGATTTTAACTCGCGTGAGCAGACCGACGAGCAGTTTAAACCCAACAGCGATGCCAAAAATCAGGCGATTCGCTCACGGCAGTCAAGCGACAGCGAACAGATTGGCGGCCAGTATCCTGGCGGCGTACCGGGTGCACTCTCCAACCAGCCTGCCCCGGCCAATACGGCCCCCATTACCACGCCGAATAACAGTGCGAACGGTCAAAATGCCGCCAATGCCGCCAATAACGGCGCGGCAAAACAGGGCACATCAGCCAGCACGGCCAGCAGCACGCCGTCAAATACCCGTCGTGACGACACCACCAACTATGAAGTCGACCGCACGATTCTTCACACCAAAATGAACGTAGGTGAAGTACAGCGTCTGTCGGTTGCGGTGGTGGTGAACTACCGGGCCGATGCGGCAGGCAAACCGATTGCACTGACCGACGCGCAGCTGAAACAGATAGAAAACCTGACGCGTGAAGCGATGGGCTACTCGGACAAGCGTGGCGACAGCCTGAACGTGGTGAACTCACCGTTTACCGAAAGCGCAGAAACCGGTGGCGACCTGCCATTCTGGCAGCAGCAGTCCTTTATTGACCAGATGATGGAAGCCGGACGCTGGCTGCTGGTACTGATTGTCGCCTGGATCCTCTACCGCAAGCTGGTTCGTCCACAGCTGCGCCGCCGGGCCGAGCAGGATAAGGCCGCAGCCGACGCCGTGGCCTTTAATAGCCAGAAGCGTGACGAAGGAGAAGACGAAGCCGTCTCGGTCAAGCTGTCTAAAGATGAAATGGATCAGGAACGTAAATCTCAGCACCGCGTGAGTGCTGAGGTCATGAGCCAGCGTATTCGCGAAATGTCAGAAAACGATCCTCGCGTAGTGGCTCTGGTCATTCGCCAGTGGATGAAGGACGAACTATGAGTCTTACCGGTACTGAAAAAAGCGCCATCATGATGATGACGATTGGCGAAGACCGCGCGGCAGAGGTGTTTAAACATCTCGATACCCGCGAGGTACAGCATCTGAGTATGGCGATTTCCAATATGCGCCAGGTTTCACACAAGCAGCTTATTGAAGTCCTGCGCGAGTTTGAGACCGACGCGGAGCAGTTTGCCGCGCTGAGCCTGAACTCCAATGATTATCTGCGCTCGGTACTGGTTAAGGCGCTGGGTGAAGAGCGTGCGTCAAGCCTGCTGGAAGATATCCTCGAAACGCGGGATACCACCAGCGGCATGGATACGCTCAACTTTATGGAGCCGCAGGCCGCAGCCGATCTGATCCGCGACGAACACCCGCAGATCATCGCCACTATTCTGGTGCATCTGAAGCGCGGACAGGCAGCCGATATCGTTGCTCAGTTCGACGAACGCCTGCGTCACGATGTCATGCTGCGTATTGCCACCTTCGGCGGCGTTCAGCCTGCCGCGCTGGCCGAGCTTACCGAAGTGCTTAACGGCCTGCTGGATGGTCAGAACCTCAAGCGTGCGAAGATGGGCGGCGTGAGAACCGCTGCGGAAATCATCAACCTGATGAAAACACAGCAGGAAGAAGCGGTTATCGAAGCGGTTCGCGAGTTCGACGGCGAGCTGGCGCAGAAAATTATCGACGAGATGTTCCTGTTCGAAAATCTGGTGGAAGTGGACGATCGCAGCATCCAGCGCCTGTTGCAGGAGGTGGAATCCGAGTCTCTGCTGGTGGCACTGAAAGGCTCCGAACAGCCGCTGCGCGAGAAGTTCCTGCGCAATATGTCCCAGCGTGCGGCCGATATCCTGCGCGACGACCTGTCCAACCGCGGCCCAATGCGTATGTCGGCGGTAGAAAACGAGCAGAAAGCGATCCTGCTTATCGTTCGACGCCTGGCCGAAAGCGGCGAGATGGTGATTGGCGGTGGCGAGGAACAGTATGTCTGATAACGCGTCCCTCGCCTGGCAGCGCTGGCAGCCTAACGACCTGGCGGATCTGAATAAGCCGGTGGTCGCCCCCCCGCCCGAGCCTGCTCCACAGATGGAAGATCCGCAGGACCAGCAGCAGTTTGCGCTGGAGCAGCTGCAGACGCAGGTGCGCAGTGAGGCACAGGGCGTCGGCTATGCCGAAGGGCATCAGAAAGGCTTTAATGAAGGCCAGAAAACGGGCTATGACGCCGGTTTCCAGCAGGGTCTGGCGGAGGCCCAGCAGCAGCAGGCGCCTCTTCAGGCGCGGATGCAGCAGCTGGTCTCCGAATTTCACCACACGCTCGAAGCGCTGGACAGCGTGATCGCAGCAAGGCTGATGCAGCTGGCGCTGGAAGCCGCACGACAGGTTATCGGTCAGGCACCGCACGTTGACGGTACCGCCCTGCTGCGTCAGATCCAGAGCATGATCCAGCAGGAGCCGCTGTTTAGCGGCAAGCCTACCCTGCGCGTGCACCCCGATGATCTGCAGCGCGTCGAGCAGACGCTGGGCGCGACGCTCAGCCTGCACGGCTGGCGGCTGATGGCCGACACCAGCATTCATCCCGGCGGCTGTAAGCTCAGCGCCGACGATGGCGATCTTGATGCCAGCATCGCTACCCGCTGGCATGAACTGTGCCGCCTTGCCGCGCCGGGAGAGTTGTGATGTCGACCCGTCTTTCACGCTGGCTGGGTGCCCTTGACGCTTTTGAAGAGCGTCTGACTAAACTGCCTGAAGTCCGTCGCTATGGGCGTCTGGTGCGCGCCACCGGGCTGGTGCTGGAAGCGACCGGCCTTCAGCTACCGCTGGGCGCAACCTGCGTGATTGAACGCACCGACGGACAGCACCTCGCGGAAGTCGAGAGCGAAGTGGTTGGCTTTAACGGCCAGCGACTGTTCCTGATGCCGCTGGAAGAGGTGGAGGGTATTTTGCCTGGCGCACGGGTTTATGCCCGCGTGGCCGGAGATTCCCAGCATAGCGGCAAGCAGCTGATGCTTGGCCCCGAGCTGTTAGGCCGCGTGCTGGACGGCAGTGGGCGACCGCTGGACGGCCTGCCCGCCCCGGAAACGGGCTACCGCGCCCCGCTGATCACGCCCCCCTTTAACCCGCTCCAGCGTACGCCGATAACCGAGGTGCTGGATACCGGCGTACGCGCGATTAACGCCCTGCTCACCGTCGGACGCGGCCAGCGCATGGGGCTGTTTGCTGGCTCCGGCGTGGGTAAAAGCGTGCTGCTGGGCATGATGGCGCGCTATACCAAAGCGGATGTGATCGTGGTTGGCCTGATTGGCGAACGCGGTCGCGAAGTAAAAGACTTTATCGAAAATATTCTCGGCACCGAAGGCCGCGCCCGCTCGGTGGTCATCGCCGCACCGGCCGACGTTTCTCCGCTGCTGCGCATGCAGGGAGCCTCCTATGCCACCCGCATCGCCGAAGATTTTCGCGATCGCGGCAAACATGTGCTGCTGATTATGGACTCCCTGACCCGCTACGCCATGGCCCAGCGTGAAATTGCCCTGGCCATTGGCGAGCCACCCGCGACCAAAGGCTATCCGCCTTCGGTGTTTGCCAAACTGCCCGCGCTGGTCGAACGTGCCGGTAACGGCATCGACGGCGGCGGCTCCATTACTGCATTTTATACCGTCCTGACCGAGGGTGACGATCAGCAGGATCCTATTGCCGATTCGGCGCGCGCCATTCTCGACGGACACATTGTTCTGTCGCGCCGCCTGGCCGAAGCGGGCCACTACCCGGCCATAGATATTGAAGCCTCGATCAGCCGCGTGATGGCGCATCTTATTGATGAGACGCACTATGCCCGCGTGCGCCAGTTTAAACAGCTGCTCTCCAGCTACCAGCGTAACCGCGATCTGGTCAGCGTGGGCGCCTATGCTGCCGGCAGCGATCCGACGCTGGATAAAGCCATCAAGCTCTATCCGGAGCTTGAGCTGTTCCTGCAACAGGGCATGTTCGAACGCAGCACTTTTGACGACGCCTGCCTGCACCTGCAGGCCATCTTTGGCTAACCGGCATGCGCACACGGGTCGGTTCCTGACGGGGGAAGTATGGCAAAACAAGCATCACCCATAGAGACGCTCTGCTCGCTGGCACAGAAGGAGCTGGAAAAGGCCGCCATCCAGCTGGGTGATATGCGTCGTGCGCAGAAGCAGGCCGATGAGCAGCTGACAATGCTCATGGACTATCAGGATGAGTACCGCCGTTCGCTGAATAACACCCTGTCAGAAGGCATCACCAGCCTGCGCTGGCGGAACTATCACCAGTTTATTGAAACGCTTGAAAAGGCCATTGACCAGCATCGCCAGCAGCTTAATCACTGGAACAGCCGCGTGGAAAACGCCCTGCGGTTCTGGCGTGACAAACAGCAGCGGCTGCACGCCTATGAAACGCTGCATGCGCGCGCGCTGGCGACAGAACTCTTACAAGAAAACCGTCTCGATCAGAAACGGATGGATGAATTTGCCCAGCGGGCATCATTGAGGAAAGGCGAATGATTACGTTGCCAGTTGTAACGTCAGGGACCAAAGTCAGTAGCACCGCCACGGCCTCCGGCACGCAGGCGACCGACACCGACAGCGACTTCACGGCTGCCGGTACTGATATAAAAGAGAGTGGCCAGGCGAAAGGCACGCAGGGTTTCCTGGCCGTACTGGGGAGCAAACTGCAATCGCTGGTTAAACAGAACGAGACGTCTGCTCAGACGACGGCTGCCACGGATGCCACTGACTCAACCACGCCGGCAAAGGCGAAGCTTAATGCCCTGCTGGCGGCGCTGGATAAGCCCGAAACGCTGAACGCGCTGCTCCAGCCGCAAACCGCCAAAACCGGGACCACCAGCACGGACACGGATAAAGAAGAGACGCAAAACCCGGCCACCGCGCTTAATGCCAGCGATATGCAAACGCTACAGGCGCTGTTTGCCATGCTGCCGCCTGCCGTTAATCAACCCGCCACAGCGGCAGCGGCCAAAGGTAGCGAGGCGCTGTCGGCTGACGCCAGCGGCAAAGGTGTGCAGACCACGCTCGGTTCCCTGCTGGCAGCCAGCGGCACAACCACCGGTGACGCCGATAAGGGCGTGGATAAATCAGGTAAAACGGTCGCTGCATCCACGGCGAGCGCAGTTACAGCTACCCAGAACAGTCCCGCCGATACCAGCCTCAATGCTGCTTTCCAGCAGGTTATGAGCCACACCGGTAAGGAGGGGGAAAAAGATAATTCAAGTTCTGCCAGCAGCACGACGATAAACAGTAATGCCATTGCCGCCCTCTCTTCCGCCGCCACGCCAACCACCACGTCGCTGGTGACGGCACCGGCAACCCCTGCGCTGAATGCGCAGCTGGGCAGCCAGGAGTGGCAGCAGGCACTGGGACAGCAAATTATTATGTTCAGCCGCAACGGACAGCAGACCGCCGAGCTGCATCTGCATCCACAGGATCTGGGCAGTATTCAGATAAGCCTGAAGCTGGATAACGACCAGGCGCAGTTGAATATGGTGTCCGGCCATAGCCAGGTTCGCGCGGCGCTGGAAGCGGCCATGCCGCAACTGCGCACCGCGCTGGCAGAAAGCGGCATCAGCCTGGGACAAAGCAATGTGAGCAGCGATGCGTTCCAGCAGAGCCAAAGCTCCGGCAGCCAGCAACAGCAGCAGAGAAATAATAGCGGCGGCAGCACCTTTAGCCTGTCGGGCGACAGCGACGGTGACATCACGCCGATTGCCGTTCCTGCCGCGCTACAGGCCCGTGCAGCCGGTTCCAGCGCGGTCGATATCTTCGCCTGATGGGAACAAACGCATAAGCTAGAGGCAAAACCCGCGTCTTATCACCCTATTGTTTGACGCAAGACGCGGGATAATCTGCTCATAACACCATGGGGCAGCGAACAGAGCGTTACCGCAACCCGAAAATAATCACAGGAAGTTATAGCTCTTATGACTGATAAAAAAGCCAAAAGCGGAAAACGTAAGCTGCTGCTACCGATCATTGTGGTCGCAGTGCTGATTGCTTGCAGCGCGGCGGGCTATACGGTCTGGCGCATGATGAAGTCCCCCGCTGATGCGACACAGGCCGCCAAACCCGAGCCGCCACCCGCGCCGGTCTTTTTTGCCATGGACACCTTTACGGTTAACCTGATTAACCCGGATAACGATCCCGATCGCGTACTGTATATCGGCTTTACCCTGCGCCTGCCCGACGAAGAGACGCGCCGTCGTATGAATGATTATCTGCCGGAAGTACGCAGTCGTTTGCTGATGCTGCTTTCCAACCAGAGTGCGGCCGCGCTGGGCAGTGAACAGGGTAAACAGGCACTGGTCTCGCAGATTAAAACCGTACTGGCGCCTCCGCTGGTACCTGGACAACCTCAGCAGGTGGTGAATGATGTTCTGTTTACCGCCTTTATCCTGAGGTAGAGGTATGGCCGACAGCATTCTTTCACAGGCAGAAATTGACGCACTACTCAATGGTGACAGCGATAGTGCGGCAGTCGAGAACGTCAGCAGCGTGGGCGAAGGTGATATTCGCCCCTACGATCCGAATACCCAGCGTCGCATGGTGCGTGAACGTCTTCAGGCACTGGAGATTATTAATGAGCGATTCGCACGATCTTATCGTATGGCGCTGTTTAACCTGCTCAGGCGCAGTCCGGACATTACCGTTGGTGCGATAAAAATTCAGCCCTACCATGAATTTGCGCGCAACCTGCCGGTACCGACGAACCTGAACCTGATCCACCTTAAGCCGCTACGCGGCACGGCCCTGGTGGTCTTTTCGCCAAGCCTGGTGTTTATCGCCGTGGATAACCTGTTTGGCGGCGATGGTCGCTTTCCGACCAAGGTTGAGGGACGTGAGTTTACCGCCACCGAACAGCGGGTGATCCGCCGCATGCTGAAGCTGGCGCTGGAAGGTTATAGCGACGCCTGGAAACCGATTTACCCGCTGGACGTCGAGTACGTCCGCTCAGAAATGCAGGTGAAGTTTACCAACATCACCACCTCACCCAACGACATCGTTATCACCACGCCATTCCAGGTGGAGATTGGCAATCTGGTGGGTGAGTTCACCATCTGCATTCCGTTCAGCATGCTGGAGCCGCTGCGCGAAACGCTGGTCAATCCGCCGCTGGAAAACTCGCGGCAGGAAGATCATAACTGGCGGGAAACGCTGGTGAAACAGGTCCAGCACTCTGAGCTGGAGCTGGTAGCCAGCTTTGCCGACGTGTCGATGCGCATTTCACGCCTGCTGGCCCTGAAGCCCGGTGATGTTTTACCGATTGATAAACCGGATCGCATTATCGCCCATGTGGATGGCGTGCCGGTGCTGACCAGCCAGTACGGGACCCTTAACGGGCAGTACGCACTGCGCGTGGAACATCTGATTAACCCGATTTTGAATTCGATGAACGAGGAACAGCCCGATGAGTGACACGAATAAGCCGTCCGAAGACGACATCTCTGCGGACGACCTGTGGGCTGACGCCATGAACGAGCAGGCCACCACCGCCGCTGCCACTACCGAAGGGGTCTTTAAATCGCTGGAAGGTAATGACGTGGCCGGGTCCCTGCAGGATATCGAGCTAATTATGGATATCCCCGTCAAGCTGACCGTTGAGCTGGGTCGTACCAAAATGACCATTAAAGAGCTGCTGCGCCTGACGCAGGGTTCCGTGGTGGCACTGGAGGGACTGGCCGGTGAGCCACTGGATATTCTGATTAACGGTTACCTGATTGCTCAGGGTGAAGTGGTGGTCGTGGCCGATAAGTATGGCGTTCGCATCACCGACATCATTACCCCTAACGAACGTATGCGTCGTCTGAGTCGCTAAATGAACCAGCCTACCCGCCAGGATCCGACACCGGCTACCGGTCAGCAATCTGACCAGACGCTGCCGCAGTCAGCCGTTCAGCAGACCGGGCAGACGCTGTCTCCGTCAGCCGATCAGGAACAGCATCCATCGAAGATCCAGCAGAACAGTCAGGTGGTATCTCCGGCAGTGAGTCAGGAACTGCGTCCTACAGCGGGCCAGGTTCAGCATCAGCCGGTGGGGCAGCCTGCGATTTCAACCGGCTCAGTGCTGACGCAGGTAAGCAGCGTTCTGGCGGGCATTATCCTGTTGATTCTGGCCTGTGCCTGGCTGGCTAAGCGCCTTGGTTTTGTCCAAAAAGGGCAGGTTCGCGGGCTGAACGATCTGACTATCAGCGCAAGCTGCAAGTTGGGTCAGCGCGAACGCGTGGTGATCGTTGATGTGGAAGATGCCCGCCTGGTGCTGGGCGTGACGGCGCAGCAGATCACCCACTTACATACACTACCGCCGAAACCGCCGCAGGAACCTCCGGCGCCGTCGGCCATGACGGCAGATTTTCGTCAGGTTCTACAGACGTTGATCAAACGCCCCGGAAAGCCATAATGAAACGTTCTTTTATCCTGCCCGCTCTGCTTTTACTGCTGGCGCCTGAGGTCCATGCCCAGCTGCCGGGGCTGATGAGCCATCCGCTGGCTAACGGCGGTCAGAGCTGGTCGCTGCCGGTCCAGACGCTGGTTTTTATTACCTCACTCACTTTCCTGCCCGCTATTCTGCTGATGATGACCAGCTTTACGCGCATCATTATTGTCTTTGGCCTGTTGCGAAATGCGCTGGGTACGCCATCCGCGCCGCCGAACCAGGTGCTGCTCGGCCTGGCACTGTTTCTCACCTTCTTTATTATGGGGCCGGTGTTCGACAAAATTTATCAGGATGCTTACCTGCCGTTCAGTCAGGACAAAATCAGCATGGAGGTAGCGATAGATAAAGGTGCGCAGCCGCTAAGAGAATTTATGCTGCGTCAGACGCGCGAAGCCGACCTGGCGCTGTTCGCCCGCCTTGCCAACACGCCGCCGTTACAGGGCCCGGAATCTGTGCCTATGCGTATTCTGCTGCCTGCCTACGTCACCAGCGAGCTAAAAACCGCGTTTCAGATTGGCTTCACCGTTTTTATTCCCTTTTTGATTATCGATTTGGTCGTCGCCAGCGTACTGATGGCGCTGGGGATGATGATGGTTCCCCCAGCGACCATCTCACTGCCGTTTAAACTGATGCTGTTTGTACTGGTCGATGGCTGGCAGCTGCTGGTGAGCTCCCTGGCACAAAGTTTCTATACCTGATATGAGGTTCAATACTCAGCGTCGGGTACGAAATAAACGTCTGGCCGTTTATTCCGGTGGTTTTCTTTTAATGTGGAGTCGCGATGACACCTGAATCGGTAATGGTTATTGGTCACGATGCGATGCAGGTTGCGCTGGCGCTGGCCGCCCCGCTGCTGCTTGCCGCACTGGTCAGCGGGCTGATTATCAGTCTGCTACAGGCGGCGACGCAGATAAATGAGCAAACGCTGTCATTTATTCCCAAAATCCTGGCCGTGGTCGCCACTATGGTTGTCGCCGGTCCGTGGATGTTGAACCTGGTGCTGGACTATATGCGCACCCTGTTTACTAACCTGCCGAATATGATCGGCTAATGATAACTTTTGACAGCAGTCAGCTGATGATATGGATGGGCCAGCTCTTTTGGCCATTAGCCAGGGTAATGGCTTTGATCATGACGGCGCCGCTGCTGAGTGAAAAATCAATCAGTAAAAAGGTCAAAATCGGTCTGGGCCTGATGATCACCTGGACCCTTATCCCCTCTTTACCGCCGACCACGGTAACCCTGTTTTCCGCAGGCGGATTCTGGCTGCTGATCCAGCAAATCCTGATCGGCATCGCCATTGGATTTACTATGCAGTTCGCGTTTGCCGCAGTCAGGACGGCGGGCGAAGTGATCGGTCTGCAAATGGGCCTGTCGTTCGCGACCTTTTTTGACCCGGCCAGCCGATTGAACATGCCGGTACTTGCGCGCTTTCTCGATCTTCTGGTTATGCTGCTGTTCTTAACCTTTAACGGTCATCTCTGGCTGATATCCATGCTGGCAGACAGTTTTCATACTCTGCCCATCGGCGGCGAACCGGTTAACGGCAATGCTTTCCTTGCGCTGACCAAAGCGGCCAGTCTGATTTTCCTTAACGGTCTACGATTAGCGCTACCGCTGATAACCCTCCTCCTCACCCTAAATCTGGCCCTGGGTTTGTTAAACCGTGTTTCACCACAGCTGTCGGTATTTGCTATTGGTTTTCCGGTGACCTTATCCTTGGGTTTAGTGTTCCTCAGCCTGATGATGCCCCTGCTGGCCCCATTCTGCGAGCATCTGTTCAGTGAAGTATTCGATTTACTCTCCAGCATATTAAGTGAAATACCACAAGCCCGACCTTAACTATCACTTCTATAACAGGGCTTCATAGTTAAGCCAGAAAGATGTGTTATGCCGCTTTTCAGACTTTCTTTATCAGAATTTACTTAAGGAAATTCTGATAAATTCCCCTCAGCAATGAAAATTATTCTTATTAAAACGCAATTAGCGTATTTTGATTAACGAAACGGGTGGATCGCGACCTAATCAGTAGTAAGGGCACGATAAACAACCGTATGTTTTTACTGGAAATTTTATTTGATGCTTTTTTTCTTGTATCAAACTGCGTTTTACGGCATTGTCAACGCGCTTTTCAGCGGCACTCATTCGCAGGCTGAATGTTTTTTAGGATTAATCCTATCAGTATTTCTTGCGTTCTGGGCGATAGTGACCAGCGTCTCAGGAATTTGACCGTATGCTGTACTAAAACAAATTATCCATCAGTTACAGTGAAAAACCCCGTTTTTCACCGTCCTGCCAGGATTTTTGTCGTCTGTTCTGCGAAAGCAGCAAACGAATATAGTCAGATTTGGTAGCACGACGCAGAGCGCGAACCAGACTGAATGAGTGATAATAACAAGATCGTAATTTGAATAATTTACTCTCGAAACTACACAAACGCGTAATTCATCGTTGATTTAAACGGATAACAATTTGGTGAGGGTTGCAATAATGCCAACAATTATAATGGATTCATGCAGCTATACACGGCTAGGGCTAACGGATTACATGTCAGCGAAAGGTGTAAAAAAGAAAAATATATCCACTGTAAATGACATTGACCAGCTTTTGGATAAATGTGAACAGAGTCAGCCGGGTGTGGTATTTATCAATGAGGACTGTTTCATTCATGAAGCAGACGCCAGTCAGCGTATAAGAAATATTATCCTTCAGAATCCTGATACGCTATTTTTCATTTTCATGGCTATTTCGAATATTCATTTTGAAGAGTACCTTTACGTACGTAAGAACCTGATCATTACTTCGAAATCAGTTAAGCCTGCAACGCTGGATACATTATTGCATTCTTATTTTCAAAAACGCGTCAACGTTTCACCTCGCTACTCATCCGCTTTCGAGGTGCATCCCCTGACGCTGAGTCAGACCGAGTCAAATATGCTTAAGATGTGGATGTCTGGCCACGATACGATTCAAATATCGGATAAAATGCAAATTAAGGCCAAAACCGTTTCCTCTCATAAGGGAAATATTAAACGCAAAATCAAAACACACAATAAACAGGTTATTTACCACGTTGTCCGCCTGACGGATAATGTTACCAGCGGTATCTATGTCAATGTGAGATAGCCCCGCAGAGAAACTGCCGACTTTCGTCGGCAGTCTCTTTTGTACTATCCCCTCATTTTGTTAACTGCGTCTCATTTTTGCCTTAATCCTTTTCATTCCGCTGCCGATGTTTTGTAGACAGATCGACGCTTCGCTTCGCTTACTACAAACCAAGAGCCAAAGGACATGAAACCAATTAACCTCAGTGTTGAATCAAACCGGGTCAGTTTCTGGCAGCACATCCGTCTTGTTCCCCTCTTTTCTGCTATTCTGGGTGGAATTTTACTGTTATTTGCTCTCTGTATTGCCCTCGCCAGCTACTTTCTGATCCAGAGTAATCAGTCGCTAAAAGACGTGACCGAAGAGATTCAGGTCCGTATGGCCATCTCCAACAGTTCAAGCCACCTGCGCACCGCGCGCCTTAATATAATTCACGCTGCTGCTGCCGCAAGAATTGGCGAGATGGACACATTTAATGCTTCTCTTGCGCAGAGCGAGAACCGTATCCGGCTCGCGTCAGAGAGTTTTAAAAACTATCTGCAACGCCGGGTAAAAACAGCAGAGGATTTAGCGCTCGATGAGGAGCTTACGCATCGCTTTGATGCTTATCTTAATCAGGGCCTGCTGCCTATGGTCAAAAGTGCAAAGGACGGCAGCTTCGAAGGCGTTATTGCTCAGGAAACTGATAACACACGCAAACTGGATGACGCCTATAACGAGATATTGCTCAGGGCAATTAAAATCCGTACGCTGCGTTCAGAGCACATTAATCAGGTCGCACAGGCAAAGACCCACCTGAGCTTTATTATGATGGCCTGTGCCTTTGCTGCGGCACTACTGCTAACGCTGGCGACGTTTATTTTCCTGCGGCGTATTGTCATTACGCCACTCCGGCAGGCCGTGGATCGTATTGAACGCATCTCCCATGGTGACCTGACCGTGCCGTTGCAGCAGTGGGGTAAAAGCGAAATTGGAACGCTCAGCATTAACCTGCAAACTATGCAGCAGTCGCTGGTAAAAACGGTAGGCAGCGTCAGGGAAGGTGCCCTCGCGATTTATCAGGGGTCTGGTGAAATCTCTGCCGGGAATACCGATCTCTCATCCCGTACCGAACAGCAGGCCGCGGCCCTGGAAGAGACCGCAGCAAGTATGGAACAGTTGACGGCAACCGTTAAGCAGAACGCCGATAACGCTCATCACGCCAGCCAGCTGGCAGCGGATGCCTCCACTAAGGCACGCGAAGGGGGAGATATCGTTTCTGGCGTCATAGGGACGATGAACAGCATATCCGGCAGCTCTAAGAAGATAGCGGAAATCACCACCGTCATTAACAGCATCGCCTTTCAGACTAATATTCTGGCTCTTAATGCCGCCGTCGAAGCGGCAAGAGCAGGTGAGCAGGGCCGCGGCTTTGCAGTGGTGGCCAGTGAAGTCCGCAACCTTGCCCAGCGCAGCGCGAGTGCGGCGAAAGAGATTGAAGCGTTAATTGCAGAGTCGGTCGGACTGATTGATAAAGGCTCTACTCAGGTTGGTCATGCAGGCGAGACGATGACCGGCATCGTCGGTGCGGTCCGGCGGGTGACGGACATCATGGCGGAGATCGCAGCGGCCTCCGATGAACAAAGTCGGGGTATTCAGCAGGTGAGCCTGGCGGTAACCGAGATGGACAACGTGACGCAGCAGAATGCCTCACTGGTGGAGGAAGCCTCTGCCGCCGCGGCCTCCCTGGAAGATCAGGCTTCGCGGCTGACGCAGGCCGTGGCGGCCTTTCATCTGAGCGACAGCGCGACGCACAACAGCGTACCGGCCGTAAAGAAAGCCGACAGGCCTTTGCTACCGGCCCCTGCGCGTCCTGCGCTGGCTGAAACAGGCAACTGGGAGAAATTTTAGAGCATAACGAAAAATCCGGCGGTTACAGCTATTTACCCACCGCCGCCTACTCCCCCGACGGATGTTACTGGCCGTCAGGGGCGTGTAGGGTTGAAACTCTATACATACATTCCTTTAGTCGTTCCAGAGTAACGTTAACGTCTCTACCTGCCTTCTCTGCAATAACGGGAATATGGCCTGTCAGATGATCCTCTCGAAACAGCCTGATATCTGTATATTGCGTATCCCAACCCTTTTCTGCAGTTAACACGACATTCCCGTTCGTTGACGGGAGGATTCGATCGTGCAGACGCGTCAATTCTGGCTGTCAGGGTGCGGTTCAACAAAAATACCGTCCTGATGGCCAGTCTCATTAAAAAACCAGATGCCCATGGGATAATCATCCAGTGACACCAGGTACATGGTTCCCTCACTGAAATCCTCCACTGCCAGCACCCTTCCCGGCCGCCGTGGCCCGCCGTCAGTTTTCACCGTAACCCGATCGTTAACATTCATTAGGCTCTCCCGTGGTTAATGCCCGAAGTTTACCCCAAAAACGTGCCTTACACAGCGCAGGCTGCCCGCACCTGGCACCGCTAGCGCCGGGCAATAATCCATACTGCATGGACGATACCAGGGATATAACCACAAAGCGTCAAAAGGATATTTAACCAGAAAGCCCCGCCAAATCCGACCTGCATAAACACGCCCAGCGGAGGAAGAAGAATAGCCACTACGATACGCAAAAAATCCATTTTACCTCCAAAGCGTTGGATGAAATTTATAATACACTGATAATTATAGTCCTTTACGCCACAGCCGCAAACCAGCCTGTTGGCGCGGTCACGGCAAGGGTCCGGACATTTTCGCTTCCTTAACGTTTCACAGGCAGACTTTTGACAGGACGGGCGCTTACACTGTATTCACTGCACCAACCCCCAAAGGCGCAGTCAACCTAAAAAGTAACAAGGATTTTTGCCCGCGCAGCGCGGGCTTTTTTTCGTCTCGCGAACCCGGTCTGTTTTGCAAAACGTCTGGCAGGGATGGTCTTAATTTATGCGTGTTTCGATCCCTGGACAGCGGGCAAAAAAATCCCGGCCAGTGGCCGGGAATGAAAATTCATAATAATGAAATTCGGTACAGAGAAATTCTCTGACCTGAGAATGATAACGAACTTCACGCTTAAGATAAATCTGAATAACCTGCCCGTAACTGTACAGTACATACTTTTCTGTAAAGCTTTTTCCTGTCTCACCCTTGTCAGGCGCGAGCCGAAAACACTTTCTCAATGCAGGGGTATCAACCTTTCGGGCGTATTTTTTTAAGAGTATTCCTAAACGCCTGACCTCTTCCGATCGGCGATCGAATAACGTCCGCTTTCCCGATCGCCAGTCGGCGCTATACTGTAATGAAAATGCAGCATTTTTACACCAGACTGCGTGACATCAGACTGCTTGAGGAGGTAATGGCCATGCCCAGACTTTCAGACCCGCTGATGATAGTGACCGATTTAGATGGGTCCCTGCTCGACCACCATACCTACAGCTGGCAACCCGCGCAGTCGTGGCTCGATCGCCTTACTGCTGCGGATATTCCGGTGGTGATTTGTTCCAGTAAAACGGCGGCGGAAATTATCCCGCTGCAGCGCGCATTAGGCATTTCCGGCATGCCATTTATCAGTGAAAATGGCGCGATTGTCGACGGGGGCAGCGCTGGAAGCGTACCGCCCGTGGTACAGCAGGGTAAGGATTACGCTGGACTGTGCGACACGCTGCAACGACTCAGAAGCCAGTATGATGCTAAATTCACTGGCTTTGCCGATGTCACGCAAAAGGAGGTTGCTGACTGGACGGGACTCAGCCTTCACGATGCCTTACTGGCGAAACAGCGCCAGGGCTCCGAGAGTATTATCTGGCGCGATTCGCCGGAAAAATTCACCCTCTTTCAGCACTGGCTGGCCGATGAAGGGCTGGAACTGGTACAGGGCGGACGGTTCTGGCATGTGATGAACCAGGGCGGCGGAAAAGGTGCCGCGCTGGCCTGGTTACTTGAACATCTCTCTCCGCCCTCCTCATCGCGCTACCTTACCGTCGGGCTGGGAGACGGCCCTAATGACGCCCCAATGCTTGAGAGCACCGATTACGCCGTTATTATCAAAGGCTACAGTAAAACACCAATCGGACTGTTACGAAACGATAACGAGAATATATTCCACAGTACGCACTATGGTCCACAAGGCTGGAGCGAAGGGCTGACACATTTTATCACCGGGGATTAAGGCTGCGTGCTCGCACCGTTTAAAGGGGAGTGTAATGAGTGATTTTTTCCAGAATGGCGTTATAACCAATTTTCATAATCTGACCGCCAGGCCTGTTAACGAGCTTGAAAAGGATCTGGTTCGTTTTTCGCAAAAAAGGAAGATGGCGCTCATCTTGCCCTCCCTGTTTTCAGAGCTGGAAGGGCCGGCGCTGAGTCATATCGTCGATGAGCTGGCGAAAGTTCCCTACCTTGAGGAGATCGTAATTGGTCTTGATCAGGCCGACAGGGAGCAGTTTCTCCACGCGCGCGAATTCTTTTCCCGCCTGCCCCAGCGTCATCGTATTCTGTGGAATGATGGCCCCCGTCTTAAAGCGCTGGATGCCGAACTGGATAAAGAGGGACTTTCACCCGCTCAGCCGGGAAAAGGTCGTAACGTCTGGTTCTGTACGGGCTATACGCTGGCCTCCGATCGCTCATCCTGCGTGGCGCTGCATGATTGTGACATTGTCACCTATGAGCGCGGTATGCTGGCCCGCCTGCTCTACCCACTGGCCAACCCCGCGTTCCAGTATGAATTCTGCAAAGGCTTTTACGCCCGGGTGGCTGATAACAGGCTTAACGGACGGGTTGGTCGCCTGCTGGTGGGTCCGCTTCTCCGGTCACTGCAAAAAGTGTACGGTCATTCTGAGTATCTGGATTATCTCACCAGCTTTCGCTATCCGCTTTCGGGCGAATTTGCTATGCGTACCCACGTGCTGAATGGCATTAAAATTCCTGGCGACTGGGGACTTGAAATCGGCGTGCTCTCTGAAATTTACCGTAATTACACCACCCGTCAGAGCTGCCAGGTCGAGATTGCCGATAACTATGACCACAAGCACCAGCCGCTATCAGAAGAGAACGGAACCGGTGGACTGCGCAGAATGAGTAACGATATTGTCCAGTCACTGCTGCGGAAGATGGCGACGATGGGGGTGAATCTGACCAGCGATTCGTTCCGGGTACTGAAAGCGACCTATTACCGCAACGCGCTGGATATGATGGAGATTTACCATCATGAAGCCACCATGAACGGCCTGAAGTTCGACCAGCATGCGGAAGAGGCGGCGGTGGAGATGTTTACCCAGTCGATTCTTGAAGCGGGACAGTCGTTTATCGAGCGACCCAATGAGAAGCCGTTTATCCCCAGCTGGAGCCGGGTACAGTCTGCTTTTCCCGATATTTTGCATCGTATCTATCAGGCCGTAGAAGAGGACAACGCGGGCAAGGTGTAGGGTGCTGCGGCAAGCGCAAATAGCGAATAGCGAATAGCGAATAGCAAATAGCAAATAGCAAATAGCAAATAGCAAATAGCAAATAGCAAATAGCGAATAGCGAATAGCGAATAGCGAATACAGGCTGCAATCAATCGCAGCGATAAAAAAGCGAGTAAGTCATCTTACTCGCTTTTTTTACCCGCTCAGGAGCACTGACACTCAGATTTTGCAGCCTTCGCAGTCCGCTTCATCACTCAGATCTTCAGGCACTTCGGCGGCCTTTTTACGGGCATTGGCTTCAGCCTGCTCCAGCTGCGCATCTATATCAAATTCAAAAATATCGTCTTTCATGGGTTCTCCGTAAAGGGTAGCGGCTCAGCTGCACTTTATACTGATTAACGACGTACTCTGGCAATCAGATTTACCGCCAGCAGCACAATCGACCCCACCACCATCCCGACAAGCAGACTGGCCAGATTGGTCAGCAAAGAGGCGGATAAGCCGCTAAAGCCGCTGGTGTAGCCTTCAATAAGCTGTGCCAGCGCATGAATGCCGTGCACGATAATTCCACCGCCTACCAGAAACATTGCCAGCGTACCGACCACGGTGAGGATCTTCATCATCCACGGGGCCATTGCCAGCAGCGCTCCCCCCACCCCCTGCGCGAGCGACGAGGATTTCTCTTTCAGCCACAGCCCCAGGTCATCTATTTTGACAATGCCGGCCACGATACCGTAAACGCCGATAGTCACCAGGATCGCAATACCAGAAAGGATCAGGACCTGATTTAAGAGGGGCGCTTCAGAAACGATACCCAGCGTAATGGCCACAATTTCTGCGGAGAGGATAAAGTCAGTACGCACGGCCCCTTTGATCTTTTTCTTCTCAAACTCAGCCGCGTTTTGCTGACTGAGATTTTGTAGCCGTTTCTCGCGCGCCTCAGGCGAGTGCTCTGATTTGTCTTTACGGAGGCTGTGAACCACTTTCTCCATCCCTTCATAGCTGAGGTAGGCCCCGCCCAGCATCAGCAGAGGGGTTATCGCCCAGGGCGCCCAGGTGCTGATAATCAGCGCCAGCGGCACCAGTATCAGCTTGTTAAGAAACGACCCTTTTGCCACCCCCCAGACTACGGGAATTTCACGGTTAGCCTTAACGCCGCTCACCTGCTGCGCATTAAGCGAGAGATCGTCGCCGAGTACGCCAGCCGTTTTCTTTGCTGCGACTTTTCCCATTACGGAAATATCGTCCAGCAGCGTGGAAATATCATCCAATAGCGTCAGTAAGCTACTTCCTGCCAAAATACCCTTCCTTATTCATGTCCATCATGTTGACAGCAGGGACATACCTGCATCTCGACCACCGCCATATCGGCGATGCCGTCACACTCCCACTCGACCCGTACCGGTTGCCCGTCGGCTTCCTGATGATGCAGATATTTACTGACCGGGCTTTCCGTCATGCCGCTCACGTCTTCCGTCGCCACCAGCCTGTCGCCGACAAAAATACGCGCCGTGGCCTGCGTCCCGACCATGCGCTCGCCGTCGATTTTGTACAGCCGACGCACCGTAAGTTTGATACTGCCCATCATCCACCGTAAGAGAATGTTAAAGAGTGTGATCTAAGCAATTATGAACGAGAGATGCAAATTGTCTTCTCCGAATCTGTTGAAGAGGAAAAAAAAGCGGCAATTCATCTGGTTGAACGGAGAAATTAGCGTTAAGTTAACCTACCATTAACAATTATGAAGAAAATCATGCTACGCCGCTCCCCTACTCTTCTCCCGCTACTTATCGCCCTGTTCGCGCTTTACTTTATCTGGGGATCGACCTACTTCGTGATCCGCATCGGCGTACAGAGCTGGCCACCGATGATGATGGCTGGCCTGCGCTTTCTGCTGGCAGGGGTGGTGCTGTCGCTTTATCTGTTACTGCGCGGTGAGAAACTCCCCTCATGGCGGGCAGCGGGGAACGCTGCGCTGGTGGGCATAATGCTGCTGGCCATTGGCAACGGGACCGTAACGGTCGCGGAGCATCAGAACGTGCCATCCGGCATTGCCGCCGTCATGGTGGCAACCGTCCCTCTGTTCGCCCTGTGCTTCAGCCGCCTTTTCGGCATCCAGACCCGCTGGATCGAATGGCTGGGCATTGCCGTCGGGCTGGTGGGGATAATTCTGCTGAACAGCGGCGGTCATCCGGGCAGCTCACCGTGGGGCGCGATAATTATGCTGGGTTCAGTCAGCTGGGCGTTTGGTTCGGTATGGGGCTCACGGATCACCCTGCCGCAGGGGATGATGGCGGGGGCAATAGAAATGCTTACGGCGGGGGTTGTGCTGCTGATAGCCAGCCAGCTGTATGGTGAAAAACTTAGCGCCCCGCCTTCGCTACAGGGGATGCTGGCGCTTGGCTACCTGAGCCTCTTTGGTTCCGTTATTGCGATTAACGCCTATATGTTTCTGATCCGCAACGTAACACCCGCTGTTGCCACCAGCTATGCCTATGTTAATCCGGTGGTTGCCGTGCTGCTTGGCATTGGCTTCGGCGGTGAAAGCCTGAGCTCGCGCGAATGGCTGGCACTGGCGACAATTGTCCTGGCGGTTATCCTGGTCACACTGGGTAAATACCTGTTCCCCGGCCGCGTCCAAAGTCCGTCGCTGTAGATGAATCACCTGCCGCCAGGCGGCAGAGTTACATCTGATGGATGCCCAGTGCGTCGATTTCCGCATTGCCGCTCCCGGCACAGAGCCACTCTTCCAGTCGGGATTGTAGCGCGCCCTGCTCCAGGCGGGTTTTCCCACGCAGGGCGCACTCCCACACTACCATCACCTTCCAGCCTTCGTCAGTAAGCTGTTGAATGTCGCGCCGGTCGCGCTCGACGTTTCTGCCTATTTTCTCCATCCAGAATTGGGTGCGCGTCGCAGGCACCTTAAAAAGATGGCAGTGATGATGATGCCAGAAGCAGCCGTGTGCGAAGATAATGGCCTGATACTGGCTCAGCACAAAATCTGGGCGTCCCGCCAGGGTTTTATCCTGAACGGCAAAGCTAAAACCCTGGTCCGCCAGCAGTTCGGCAAGCCGGTTTTCAATTGCCGTATCACGCGTACCGATGGCGCGCATATTTTTAGTGCGAATTTCAGCGGAGTGTACATCAGCCATCACAATCTCCTTATGCCCAGGCTAAGTATAGACGCAGACTTACGGGCGAGCCTGACGCTGCGCAACCGCCTGTTTTATCCACGGCAGCAAAAGCCTGGCGATGGCCGCAAAGGCCGGTACCACTACCGAGTTGCCAAACTGACGATAGGCCTGAGTATCGGAAACCGGGATGCGGAAGCGATAGCCGTCAGGCTGTTCAAACCCCATCAGACGGGCGCACTCGCGCGGCGTCAGGCGGCGCGGGCGACGCTGCTGGTTTTCAGCATTATTGAAATCACGTTCGCCCAGCGCCCTGTCCCAGCCACGGTCAATCAGGATCTCCGACCCGTCTTTGTAATAGCGCGCAGAGAGGGTGCGTACCACGCCGTTTTCCCGCTGTGGATCCACCAGCCCATACCCGAAGCCATTGCCCTTCGCCTGGTGCTTTTTCGCATACTGATAGAGATACTTCCACAGCGTCGGCGTGAGAATGTATTTTTCATCGACCGAAGGTTCCAGCAGCGCCCTGAGCGGCGTCCTGTGCGCGGGATAGAGTGAAGAAAGCGCGTCCAGGCTGAAGGACGGCAGATGAAGATCGCGACGAAAGCCCACCAGCACGATACGTTCACGATGCTGCGGCAGGAAATGCTGGCCGTCGACGATTTTAGGATCCTTCGGGCCGCTGATGTTCGCGTCAGCCACGTCATAGCCCAGCTCATCCAGGGTATCCATGATGATGCGGAAGGTTTTACCCTTATCATGACTCTTAAGGTTTTTAACGTTTTCCAGCACGAAAATGGCCGGTTTCTTGGCGGTAATAATGCGGGCAACGTCGAAAAATAACGTGCCCTGCGCCTCGCACTCAAATCCATGCGCGCGCCCCAGGGCATTTTTCTTGGACACGCCCGCCAGCGAAAACGGCTGGCAGGGAAAACCGGCCAGCAGGACATCATGATCGGGAACCTGCTGGTCGATATGCTGATATGCCTGCTGTTCACTGACGCTGGCATCATTGCTGAGGGTCACATCGCGAATATCCTGATTAAAGGTGTGTGCATCAGGGCAGCAGTACCAGTTGGCTTTATAGGTACGCACCGAGAATTTATTCCACTCACTGGTGAACACGCACTGTCCGCCCGCCGCTTCAAAACCGCTGCGAATGCCGCCAATACCGGCAAACAAATCGATAAAACGGAACGCGTAATCAGGATGGTGAGCCGGGGGGGCCGGCAGCATCTGCCTCAGCAGGCTGACTTCGGCTTCGGTAAGCGGGTTGGCAGGGCTTTTACCGTTAGTCCAGCGGTTGAGCGCTTCGCGCGTCCACTCATACTGCCCCAGTTCACGCAGGGCCTGCACGACGGTTTTCTGGTCGTAGATCTCCAGCACCCGCTGGAGCAGCAGACAATCCTGCTCAAATTGCTTCCAATCCTGCTCGCGAGCCTGCCTGGCCAGCAGCAGCGCTGCGCTATCAATCTCGTTCATAATGACTCAGTTAAGTGTTAAACGCGTGACAGTCTACCACTTAACTGACCCGGAGCCAGGGGTAAGCATCCGTTAGCTGATACGGGCTGCCTGAATGCGTCTGCTTCCTTTCACTGCGACTCAGTGGTGTCTCATTCTGGGGTTAGCCTCCTGCAACCGGAGATCCCTGCCCGCAAAAACGCCTTTTTGCCTTTACCTGCACCTGCGACCGTGACATCTTCCCTCTGCGCCCCTACACTAGCGCTGTTTTAAGAAACCATTGGAGCCTGCCGCCATGAGCGAAATCTCACGTCCCCTTCTGACTCTCCCTAATGGAGCAAAAAAGCTGCTGCTGCACTCCTGCTGCGCGCCCTGCTCGGGCGAGGTCATGGAAGCCATCCAGGCAGCCGGGATTGAGTACACCATTTTCTTCTACAATCCGAACATTCATCCGCAGAAAGAGTATCTGCTGCGGAAAGAAGAAAATATCCGCTTTGCTGAACAGCACGGCGTTCCCTTTGTGGATGCGGACTACGATACCGATAACTGGTTTGAAAGAGCCAAAGGCATGGAGTGGGAGCCGGAGCGCGGCGCGCGCTGCACCATGTGCTTCGATATGCGCTTTGAGCGCACCGCGCTTTATGCCCATGAGAACGGCTTTGATGCTATCTCCAGCTCGCTGGGGATCTCCCGCTGGAAAAATATGGAGCAGATTAACGGCTGTGGCGTACGCGCTGCCGCGCCCTACCCGGGGATGGTGTACTGGGAGTATAACTGGCGCAAAAAGGGCGGCTCCGCCCGTATGATAGAGATCAGCAAGCGTGAGCGCTTTTACCAGCAGGAGTACTGTGGCTGCGTCTACTCACTGCGTGATACCAACCTTCATCGTAAAAGTCAGGGCCGCCCCCTGATAAAACTGGGCGTACTGTATTATGGTGATGAAGAGCAGTAATCACCCGATAAAATAACCCTGTCCAGCCTCTTTTCTCCTCCCTGATCTTTATGCAAGGGGGGAGAAGAGATAACGCTTGTTCTCAAACGCTCATCATATTTTCTGCGGCCCGCCGGGGCTAAATTCCTGCAGCACATCCTCGTCCAGCCCACAGAAATCGCCTTTCAGCTCCGCGCACAGCTTTGCCATATAGGTCACCAGAAAATGGGTGTTATATTCCGCCAGCCGACGGCCTTCCGGGGTTTGCATCTGCTCCGGCAATTTCAGTAGCTTCTTCTGAAAATGGTCCAGCGCCCACTCTGCATCATTGAGCGGCCTGCCACGCCCCAGCGGATCGGTGCTGTCAAACAGCGAACGTCCCAGCGCACCAGAGACATAAAATACCCTGGCCAGCCCTATCGCGCCCAGTGATTCCAGCCGATCCGCATCCTGAACGATTTTTGCCTCCAGCGTTTCGGCCTTTATGCCCGCGCTGAAACTGTGCGCATGAACGGCATGGCTAACCGCATCGATTTTCTGCGGCGGGAAGTCAGGGAAAACCTCCTGTAAAATACGTCGCGCCTCCACGGCAGCCTGAGCGGAAGCGAGATGGCGTTCCGGGTGATTTTTAGGCAGGTTAACAATATCGTGAAAGTAACAGCCGGTGAGCACCACCAGCTCATCCGCTTCGCTTCCCTTCATTATACGCTGCGCCGTCTGCCACACGCGCCGCAGATGGGCCACATCGTGCGCCTTGTCGTCCTGAGGCCAGGTTTCATGCAGCCAGCATTCAAAACGGTTTTGCCAGAGTATCAGGGACATGGACTTCTCCTTATTATTTGGACTTTTTGAGATGCCATTGGACCAGGGCAGGCGACTGCGTGGTATAGCGGTAAGGGGCGGCCAAAATGAGACCTGCATCATGTTTATAACGCTAAATTAAACCATTTCACACTTTTTTCGTTGCTGCGTTTTTTATTGCTAAAAAAATTATTTGATTGTTTTTCAGGCAGATGCTTAAACGGATATAATGTACGATGCGAAATAAGTTTCCCGCACCTTTAATAAAATGCTTTAGAATTCTCCCAAAGCACTTGATATAGCATCCCGACGCACCATATCTCTTGCAGAGTAATGTTACGCCCTTACCGTCTGTAAGGGACTGTAAAGAAGCAAATGTTGACCGGGCAAACCCTTGCAAAAGCAAGGGGTATTATCAGAAGAATTAGACAGGGCGTCTCAGGAGATTGTAAACGTTTACGTGCAGACCTGGTTAGACGCTAATTAAGAAGTATAATTAATGTATATTTGCGCTCATCACAAAAGCGTTAAGTGCCAGGTTTAGGTTCAGATTTATCTGTATTGTATTTTTATTTTGGCTGTGATCAGCGTTTCAACCAGAAAGTTACAGGGGTAAAACCATGAAAGAACGCCCGATTTTATTTAATGATCAACGGGTGCGAGCGCTGCTCTCTGACCAACAACGACAAACCCGACGCATTATGAAGTCACAGTTTTTGGGGCCGGGCCAGGATAACCATGAAGGCTGTTATGGGATTGACGTACTGAGTAATAATCTGCAGGGAAATCGGGTGATGGGTATGGAAAACTTAAGTTATCACTGCCCTTACGGGCAGCCTGGCGACAAGCTTTGGGTGAGGGAAACCTGGCGTGGCCCACTTATCGATCAAAGCGAAATAGCCGAATACGAACGTGCGCCCACGCAGTTTAAAAACCCGCGCTACTGTCAGTATCGTGCAGATACCAGCCAGTTTTCCAATGCAGAAGATGACGATCAGCATTTTGGCTGGCAGGCCGGCATTCATATGCCACGTTGGGCAAGCCGCATCAATCTGCTGATTACCGGGATACGCGTTGAAAAAATCCAGGATATCAGCGACGACGACGTTATTGCTGAGGGCGTACAGACTGACTCTCATTTTCTGAATAATTTTTTCACCATGCACCATGAGGCCGTTTCTACAAAAGATGCCTATCGTAAACAGTGGGCATTGCAGTACGGCGGCACCAGCTGGGAAGTAAATCCCTGGGTTTGGGTTATTGATTTTACGCGTGAACCAAATTAACCATAACTAACGGGTGTGGGTTAATGATCAAATGGCCGTGGAAAAAACCGGATGCCGCTACCGCCTCCCTGCCCTGGCAGGCGGCGCTAGCTATTCCCATTTTGCGCGGCTTCGATCAATCCGAGCAGCGGCGTCTGACGGCACTGGCTGGCAGGTTTTTGCAGCAAAAGCGTCTGTTGCCGCTGCAGGATGTAAACCTGGACGAACTTCAATGCGCCCGGCTGGCACTCCTTTTTAGCCTGCCGGTGTTAAACCTGGGTAATCACTGGCTCGACGGTTTTCATGAAGTGCTGATCTATCCCGCGCCTTTCCGGGTCGACGACGAGTGGCAGGATGAGTTTGGTCTGGTACACCGGGAGCAATCAGTCCATGCCGGCCAGAGCTGGCTGCAGGGCCCGATCGTTTTAAACTGGATGGATGTGCAGGATTCTTTCGATCTTTCCGGGTTTAACCTGGTGATTCATGAAGTGGCCCACAAGCTCGATTCACGCGGAAGCGGGTATACCAACGGCGTTCCCGCTATTGCATTAAGTGAAGTGGCCGCCTGGGAGCAGGATCTTAACGCGGCCATGAATGCGATACGGGACGAGATCGAGCTGGTGGGGGAAGCGGCGGCCAGTATGGACGCCCAGGCCGCCAGCGAGCCAGCGGAGTGCTTTGCGGTGCTGTCGGAATATTTTTTTAGCGCGCCGCATCTGCTGAATACTCGGTTTCCGTCACTCTACCGACGCTTTAGCGGGTTTTACCGCCAGGATCCCGCGGCGCGCTTCGGGCTCGACGCGACGGTACATGCGGACAAAGTTGGCTATTAAGCCACCGGGTTGCTTTAAACGCAGCCAGTTGAAAGCCCGAGTGTTTTTTGCTGTTGACAGCCCCGGACGCCCTCGCTAATATGCGCCCCATCGAAACCGATTCCTCTGTAGTTCAGTCGGTAGAACGGCGGACTGTTAATCCGTATGTCACTGGTTCGAGTCCAGTCAGAGGAGCCATATTTATGTTTTCATGCATCTTCGCGAATCTTTATATGAATTAGATTCAACGAGTTAGTATGAAAATTCTTCCCGATGCATTTTCATTTCCCCCTCCGCATCGGGAAAAATTGGTGGTCTGATTTGGGGTCATTTCAGTTCGATTATGGAGTGACCACCATATGTCTCTGAACGACACTAAAATCCGCAGCTTAAAACCATCCGCTAAACCTTTCAAAGTTTCCGATTCTCATGGCCTGTACCTTTTAGTCAATCCAGGCGGTTCACGTCTCTGGTATCTCAAATATCGTATCAATGGTAAAGAATCACGGCTCGGTTTAGGTGCTTATCCTGATGTCTCTCTGGCCGACGCCCGGCAACAGCGTGACGACATCCGTAAGCTACCTGCACAGAAGGTAAACCCGGCACAACAGCGTCTCACTGAAAAGGCAGCCCGGCCACCGGAAAAAGCCTTCAAAGCCATAGCTCTGAGCTGGCATAAAAGCAATAAAACCTGGTCGGAAGATCACGCTAATCGCGTGCCTGGCCGCATGAACAACCACATTTTCCCGGTAATTGGTCGTCTGCCGGTAACAGAACTGAAAGTTCAGCACTTCATCAATCTGCTGAAAGGCATTGAGAATAAAGGCTTGCTGGAAATAGCTTCTCGTACCCGACAATACTTAAGCAGCTAATGGATTATGATACTAAAGAGGATGTCTGCGGCCACGGATTCCGGGCAATGGCCTGTAGCGCCCTGATAGAGTCCGGCCTATGGTCGGAGAATAGCTGTTCGGAATAGTAGATCACTTTGAAGGAACTCAGCCCGGATTGTGCGATCTGATCAATCGCCAAATCTCACAAATCACCAACCGGACTGAGCGATGCCGATCATAGCACCAATACCCCGTAGTGAACGACGCCTGATACAGAAAACTATCCACAAAACCCAGGATAAAAACCATGCCCGCCGACTGACGGCGATGCTGATGCTGCACCGGGGCGACTCCGTCAGTGATGTTGCCAGAACGCTCTGCTGTGCCCGTTCATCCGTTGGTCGCTGGATAAACTGGTTTACCTTTTATGGCACTGATGGCCTGAAATCGCTGCCACCTGGACGTGGGTGACGCTGGCCATTTGAGCATATCTGTTCGCTCATGCTCCAGCTGATAAAACACTCACCGGGTGATTTTGGTTATTAGCGTTCACGCTGGAGCACTGAACTTATGGCAATAAAAATCAGAGAGCATCTACATGCATCCACTGTCCGTCGGTGGCTTCCTCAGGCCGGCCTTGTCTGGCGAAGAGCTGCTCCAACGCTCAGGATCCGTGACCCGCACAAGGAAGAAAAAATGGCTGCTATCCATACCGCGATTTCACAGTGCAGCCAGGAAAATCCGGTGTTTTACGAAGATGATTGCGAAACGCTGTCAGCTTATATTGACCGGCAGTTAACCCTGATACAGAAGCATCTTAAAGACTGGAAGCAGACGGAACGGGTGCCTGTGGTGCTCGGCAATAACCTGTTACAGGGTGAATGTGTGCATGCCAGCTACCTGCGTGACGGTAAACGGGTCTTCCAGCAGCAGGCGGTATTTAACACCTCTGAAAACAAGATTCTGGTGTTCACCATGACCTGCACCGCGATACTGACAGACGGGCACAGTCAACAATTTCAGGCGCTGCTTGCCAGCTTTTGTTTTAACACCTGACAATTAAGGAATGTTGTTATGTTTGAAGCCTGTCTCTTATACACATCT
>NZ_JBLREF010000027.1:0-33614 GCF_047918655.1 Erwinia sp. PPS120
CGGTTTTTCGGGGGGATTACCATATGAAGTGTCGCAAAGGAAAGCCCCTGTCTTAAATGGTTAGGGCTTTTTGCATTAAAGCTCCAGAGCTTTGGCATTCAGAAAATCTGTTTTTTCCCAACCTGAAAGTTATAATTTCTCTTTTTACGGAGGAATTATGAAATTTATAGGTATCCTCATCTTGCTTGTATCTACTTCATCTTTGGCTGCTCTATCTAACCCTGAAAAATCAGCGGGTGAGTTATGCGAAATGGAGTGGAGAATTACTGACAGGTCAGCCTCTACAAAAAAAAATGTCCAGCAGATAGTTAACGAAGAAGTTAAGACATTCAAATCAGATGGGCGTCTACTATCCGATTACTCAATCGACGAAAAAGATTTTATAAAGGTTTCTATCGAGGGTGGTATAGGGTTCAGGAGGATGGTAGGAAAAATGACCACACCATACTCAGAAGCAAGAGATTTTTTTAGGGAAAGAATGATGCCACCGTGCATCAAGAATGTTTTGCATAACCTAAGCAAAAATCCATAGCGAACCTCATGTTATTATAGACAGGGCTCACTTCGTTGGGCCTTTTGCGTTTCTGCAATCCCCAAATTTTAAGGTCGCCAATGAGCGGCCTTTTTTTCGTCTTTGCGCTCCCGAATCATAAACCCCTCACTCCTGTGCTTAGTTGGGGTGCGCACTTTATTCCTTCATCAGCAAGCCGCCATCATCCGGGTGGCGGGATAACAGCATGTCTTCACAAGAACAGGAGAGCGCAAGAGGGAGCCGCCGGAGAGAAATCACCGGCATCTTTAAGTCCTGTCGGGTTTCGCCCTCCTCTGACTTGCAGCGTCCATTTTTTTGTGATGCTCGTCAGGGGACCCTCAGTGTCAGCATAGTTGTCATCCTCTCTGAAAAAGAAAATGAGGGTGATGGAATGACAAATGAAACGTATTTCCCCGGAACGAAAAAACAGCATCCTGGCAAAACTGCTACCGCCCTACAATATGACCGTCGCGGCGGTTGCACAGATGGAACGAATATCCGAAGCTACCCTCTGTAACTGGCGTAATCAGGCTAAATCAGAGGGAAAACCGGTGCCCGGTGCAGAGAAAACAACAGACCAGTGGTCAGCAGAAGCACGCTTTGCCGTGATAGTTGAAACCGCCACGCTCAGTGAGGCAGAAGTCGCGGAATACTGCCGTAAAAAAGGAATTTACCCGGAACAGCTTATTCAGTGGAAACAGGGCTTTATGCAGACTGAAAATCCCAATGATAAAGCGGCCCTGAAGCAGAGCCAGAAAGAAATAAAACAGCTGAAGAAAGAACTGCTCCGTAAAGAAAAAGCCCTTGCGGAGGCGGCAGCCATACTGGTGCTGCGAAAAAAGCTCACGTACTACTACGGGGAAACCGACGGGGACGACTGACGCCGGAAGATGAACGAAAGCAGTTCATCATCTGGATAAATGAAGCGGTCGCATCCGGCGCACGGCTTGTCGTCGCCTGTCGTGAAGTGAACCTGAGTCTTTGCACCTGGCATCGCTGGCAGGATCCGCCCCGCGACCGGCGGCCCGAAGTGGTAAGGCCGGTGCCGTTTAACCGGCTGAGCCCTGAGGAAGAGAACCGGATCAGGGATGTCTGTCATGAACCGGAATATGCCAGCTTGCCACCGTCACAAATCGTGCCCCGGCTGGCTGATAAAGGTCTTTATCCTGCCAGTGAGTCAACATTTTACCGGATACTTCGCCGGTCAGGTGAAGTCCACCGTCGGGGACGTCAGGCGCGGCGGCAGAAGGTGTCAGCTCCGACAACATTCACGGCAACCGTGCCCTGCGAGGTGTGGTCCTGGGACATCACCTGGTTACCTTCGGTAGTGCGTGGTCGCTGGTTTTATCTGTACATGATAGTCGACCTGTACAGCCGGAAAATCACCGGTTACGAAGTCCATGAGACGGAAAGTGGTGAACAGGCCGCGGCCCTGATGCAGCGCAGTGTGATACGCGAAGGCTGCTGGCGTGAGCCGCTGGTCCTACACGCAGATAACGGGGCCGCGATGAAATCGCAGACCCTGCAGATGAAACTGGACTGACCCCGCCCCGGTAGACGATCCTGCCCTATAGGGCAGGATCGTCTACCGGGGCGGGGTCAGTCCACCAACGACTCGAAAGTGTCTGGATTATCCGTGGCGATTCAGCAAATTAACACTCAATAGCCTGGCCTTCAGGATAAATAAACTCTACACGCCGGGACTTATCTTTAAGCCCCAGCGATAACTTTATTGATAGGTCATTGTAAAGGTTGCACCGGCCTCCGTCTTTCCTGGGGTGACCGAAGGTTCCGTCTGGTAATAACGCGCCTGAAGCGGTAAGGCATAGGTGCCGTCTGCATTTGTCGTCGCAATCTTTAGCATTTTTCCTAACTGAAAAGGTGCACTGCCATACAGAATTTGAATGCCAATCCCGCTGGCTGAGGTATCCGTACTGGCATTATCCAGATTAAGAATGCCATTACTGGCATCCGCGGCTCCGCTACTTCCCACGTTAATCGTCAGGTTTATATTTGTTTCGTTATCGCAGTTTAAATGAATAGCAAAGTCCGTTTCTCCGCTGGTACTTCCTGTGCCGGAAAAATCTTTCTTTTTCGCTTGCGGCATATTGACCAGGATATTACGGTTGGTGACCGAACAGGCGACAGTCTGAACACTACCACTTCCAATAATGTAGTTAAATATATTCGTGTCACCCACAATAAGCGCTTTGCCGATCGTGCCCGTTGATAAAGGGCCTGATCCGGTAGTCGAGGCGATTTTGACCAGCTGTATTCTGAAACGACCCCAGGTGCCGCCACAAAGATATTGCACAGATCCACTCACACAGGCAACACCGGAGAGTTGCCTGGGTAAAGGGCCCGTGCCGTAACGCCCCGTAGTGGAGCCCGCGCCTGGTGTGATAATACGCCAGGCCAGGCCTGTGATGCCGGACTGATAAAGCGTTTCACCTCCATAATCGACGGGTGAATGGCTCCCGGCCGCCCATTGCGTCGTAAACTGTAAATTGTCACACACAATAAAGTCGTGCCGGCTGGCCAGTGTCGGCTCCGTAATTTCGGCGACGGTACTCCCAATGGGAGCATCTCTTTGCACAATTATTTTCCCAAAATTTAGTGAGACGGAATCATTAGCATTATATTGACTGTCACTCATAAACTTACAGGTCGCCCTGGCTCCTTCTGATAAGAGCATTAACAATACCAGGGCCAGAACTGGATACTTTACACATTTGCTGATGAGCTTAATCATAACGATGCCTTTTGCACTCCCGCCGATTAACGGCAGGAACTATTGATAGATTGAATATCAGCATTATTTTTTTCATCCTTCAGGCGATAATGAACCCGACATTGATGTGCCGCCCCTTTTCCCCACTGAACCCGTAGTACCCCTTTATTCTGCAAACCGGCCAGATAGACCTGACCCGCCTCTCCGACGATACTGCCGCCGGCATCGGGATCGGTTTCGCTCACTACCGTGGCACCAAAAGGAACCGCTCTGCCATCTGCGCGGGTCAACGTCATAAATACGCGTTGTCCTATCTGTACGCGATAATCTGCTCTGACCAGGGCACCGCGCGTCGGTATTACCGTGCGGCTGGACTGCTGAAGTTCAACGTTATCTTTCAGCGTTTCTGTGTTCAGCGTGAGATCGTTTGGCCGATAGGGCATCAGGTTAGGCACCAGCGTATAGCCCCGATAGTCTGTTTTAACGCCATTCTGATTATTTACGCCTACGCCCGCCGCACCCGGCGCTTTTACCAGTCCAGCTGTCTCCCCCACTGGCAATCCGGCAGTAACGCCATTGGCATGAGCAACGACCGTTCCCTGAATGCCGTAGTTTATACTGCGTTGACCCGTGCCATAGCTGTATCCTCCGTTAACTTCAGCATAGGTATCCCGGTAATTGACGCTGGCCGAGCCCGAGCTGCCCTGGCCCCCTGCAGCATGCCCCTGACTGACATTCCAGTTGAGGCTATTGTCCTGTAATGCAGCCCCACTCAGCCCAATGGTATTCACACTGTCCCGTGATTTACTGCTGCTCAGGCTGTAGCTGGCATAGGTATTATTCAACCAGCGGTGTAGCGAAATGCTGATATTCATTGAAAGAACCCGGTTATATTCGTTGCTGTTGCGATAATAAACACCCTGGGTTCCATCTAACGCCGTGATGCGGCTTGACGTGTAATTGAAGCTGTAGCTGATACTGTCCCAGCTATTGCTGTAGCCAAGATTCCAGGAGGCGGTCTTACGCCCACCGCCCCAGTAGCTCTCGTTTATCGCACCCGCGGTAAGATAGCCGCGTTCTGTGCCAATATTCTGACTCAGCGTCAGTTCTGCACGATGACGCTTTCTGCTGTCAGGCGCGGCATTGGGGTTATCACGATAGGTCTGCAGGACATCGACAAGGTGATAAAACCCCGCGGTGGAGTAGCGATAGCCAGCAATAGCCAGATGGGTGCCCGTTTCCACCATGCTCTTACTGTACCGAATGCGTAAGGACTGCCCCTGCGCGAAGTCGGCGTATTTAGGCTGACCCCAGGACTGGGTCAGGTCGAACGAAAATGCACCCAGGGGTCCTAAGTTCTGACCCAGCCCTGCCGCCAGCGAGCGATAATGCGTGGCAGATTGTACCCCACCATAAAGCGTCATGCCGTTACCTAGCCCAAAGATAGCGGAACCCTGGCCAAAAGTGCTCTTTTCCACGCTGTTTTGAGAGGGCCTGTATTGCCCACCGGTCAGGCTGAAACGTAACCGCCCCTCGCGCAGTAATACCGGTAAGGAGGCAAAAGGCACCAGACTGTGTTGTTCACTGCCGTCAGATTCCTTTACCGTGACATACAAGTCGCCACTGCCACCACCAGGAAACAGGTCGGTAATTTCAAAAGGGCCAGCGGGCAGGGTTGCCTGGTAAATAATGTAGCCATTCTGGCGAATAGTTATCTGGGCGTTGGTGCTGCGCGCGATTCCGCGTACAACGGGGGCATAGCCCCGAAGGCTTTCGGGCAGCATATCGTCGTCGGAAGATACCTGCGCCCCACGATAGGGGACGCTGTCAAACACGTCTGATGGAGAAAGACTCTCCCCCAGCGTGAGCTGGCTCTTCAGGGGAATGATACTGCGCTGGGCATAGTTATAAATCGTATTCCACTTATCATCAGCCCCGCTGCGCCGCGATAACGTAGTGTAATTGCGTATACGCCAGGCACCCATATTCAGCCCGGGGCGCAGATTGAGGTATTGGCTGTCACTGCTATCACCATGATGATTAGCCAGGTCTGCTATCCCACTAAAGCTGTAGTTGAGCAGTGCGGCGTTAATACCTTCATCCCACTGATCGGGCGGAACATACCCCCGTACTCGCGGGATGACTGCTGCCTGCGGAACGGACAGATTTAGCCTTTGTGCATTAAAGATATACTGTGCAGAGGCGTCAGGAATGGCAGAGAGGGCAGAGCAGCTATCGCCTTCAGACGACATATTGGCAAAGTGTGCTATCCTGATGCCGTACTTTGCCAGCTCATCCGGTCCCAGACAGGGCTGTAACCCTTTATCTGCCGACGTTAAAAAACGGATTTCCCGACTATCCACGCGCTCGTCATTAAGATAAATATCCACGAGATAGCTGCCGGGCAGCTGCCCGCCATTCTCGAATGCGCTCAGATCGGTAACCCTGTCGCCTTCTCTGAACTGCTCAATTAGTGCAGGGTTGAAATAATCTTTAGCCTCTGCGAATAGCAAAGGATTTATACAAACCATTGCTGCTGTAATATGCGATAATCGCCAGTAAAAATGTTTATTGTCAGCATGAGTCGTCAGGCGCATTTTTTCTACCAGGTTTTGTTCCTTATTTAAAAGGAGGCCTTATGAACTGCACCAATGGCGCCGTAGTCGGAAATGACCTTCCATTCAATCAGATTGCTTCGCGCCCCCTGCGGCAATGTAAAGTGGGCGGATGCAAGGGGAGCAACATAGGTCACTTTTTCAACCGGGTTGCCACCAGCGTACAGGGAGTTAAAATTAATGTAGTAAGGTGTGGGGTTAAATACCGTCAGGCTATTTTCAGCACGCGACCACTCCAGCCTGTTGCTGACGCTATCAGGAGCGATGCCTTTTAGCGCACCTGGGCGATAAATCAGTTTTATACGCGTATTAATTGCCAGCTGTAGCGTATTCGCTGACCCGGACGGATCCGCTGCCGGAATGGCTTTGATATTCAGCCAGAACAGGCTTTCCCGAATTGCTGTAAGGGGGGCGTTCGTCTGTATAATACGTATTGTATTCTTCTGTTTTCCATCCAGGCGAAACAGCGGCGGCGTTATAACAAAGTAACCCGTTTGATGGTTACCCGCCTCATCTTCTATCCATGACTGAATCAGATAAGGTGACGCGTCGGGATTTTCGATACTTATTGAGGACTCTTTCTTGTCGCCGTCGTAAATAATGCGGGTACCACCGACTACGACGCCAGCATGAGCACACCCGCACAGGAGAAGGAAGCATGCAAAAAATGATACATTTTTTTTCATTAAGATTTTGTTTCCGGGATAAGGGGGCCGGCAGCAGGATCGGCCCCGCACAGGTTAAATATCCACTATCAGAGAAAGCGATTTAGTTATAAACCACACTAAATGTTGCCGTTGCATCTGCCGGACCTGCGGTGACGGTTGAAGCCTTAGCGATATAAACGGCGCTGAAATTTAGCCGGTTGGTTTTAGATTCTGTAAGCGTTATGCTTTGCGAACGGGTAAAGAGCGGAAGCGGTGAGTTGTCAGCATTCCGGATTTGAATGCCCACGCCGGTAGCCGCACCGTCTGTCTCCGTCAGTGCGAGAGTGGTGTTATCACCCTCATACGGTGAACCATCAAACTTGACGCTGGCAGACTGCGCGCTGGCCGGGCAGTTGGCCAGATCAATATAGAAGGCGGTTGCACTCGCGGTGTCACCTGCAGCCCTGAACGCTTTGTCACTAACCTGACCCATGGTGACTATTTGATTTGCGCTTTGCGGTGAGACGGTACAGGCGGTATCGATAATCTCGCCTTTAAACTGAATGGTTCCATCTGCGGCATGTGCCACTCCGCTCAGAGTGGTTAAAAGAGCAAGAGCATAAATTTTTTTTTTCACGTTGTGTGGCCTTTAGGTCGTTAATAGTAAATATCTGATGCCGCAAGGGCGACCAGGCAGGTTTGATATAATACAAAGATGAAGGTCAACCCGGATGTATTGCCTGGATCATTATTACCCTTTTATTTAATGGGGTGTTTAATGTGCTTTTCACCGGTTAAATACAAAAAAATCTGATTTTATTATCAGCAGAATAAATAACCTTTCCTTGTGGGGAGCAGTATACCTGGCGCGGGAGAAATAAAGCATTCAGAATAGCGGCAGAGTAGTGTAGTCAAAGGACTACAAGTCTTGAAATTACGCCTCGCGCTCTTCATGCAAAGCAAGTAAAATTAATTTAATTAATGAATTACATTCAATGCTTTTATGCGAGTTCTCATGGCTAAAATAATGATTATCGACGACCATCCGGTGGCCCGTCTTGCGGTTCGTATGCTGTTGGAAAAAGATGGACATAGCGTAGTTGCTGAATGCGGGGATGGCATTAGGGCGCTGCGTACAGCCCGTGATTGTAGTCCTGAAATGATAGTAGTCGACCTTGATATTCCGGGAATGAGTGGAATTGAGCTTATTGAACGACTGCGTATCGGTGGTTTTATGGGCGGTCTGCTGGTATTGACCGGGCGTGATAATGAACATTACTTAAGCCGCTGTATGAATGTCGGTGCCGATGGTTTTGTCAGTAAACGTCACAATCTGGATGAGCTCACCGATGCGGTACGCGTGGTGATGCGAGGGTATGGTTACTTCCCATCCAGGCGACAGCATGGAAGCATGGTCGGGAAACCCGATGAAGAGCTTGAAGCGATTAACAGGTTGACCAGTAGGGAGTTGCAGGTTTTACAATACCTTGCCCGAGGCTTAAAAGTGATTGATATCGCGTCGATCATGCATATTAGTAATAAAACGGTCAGTACCTATAAAAGCCGACTTTCGATAAAGCTGGAATTGAGAACAAATCTTGATTTAATTGATTTTGCACGACGCCATCATCTGGACTAATGAGTGAAAAAACTGCTGTTTTGCCTGCTTTATTTGTTTTCACCTGCCGCCTGTCATTTTGCCTGTGCTGCCTCTGAGGGTGAACACCTTCAGATAATAAGTATGGAAAAGACCCCCCCCGGAGACGTCAATCTGACTGATAGTACCTGGCGTTGGCTACGTCATAAGCGCGAACTCAATGTTGCCGTCTGGCAGCCTGAAATACCGCCCCTCAATATATTTGCTGTAGAAGGACACTACGAAGGCATGATGGCCGATTATATCGCTCTCGTGTCACATTATATGGGTGTCAAAACGCATCTGTTTTCCTTTGCCAGCAGAGATCAGGCGGTGGATGCGCTTGTACAGCATCAGGTCGATATGGTGGTGGATACTGGCGGAATGCTGACGCTGCCTGATAGCAATCTGATTAAAAGTCAGTGCTTTATCAGCGATCATCCCGTTATGGTTTTTCCTAAGCGCGCGGGAGGACAACAGTTTAAATATCAGCCTGGAATGCGGATGGCGGTTAGTCGCTGGTACGCTGACAGCGGGTGGATTGCTCAGAATTTTCCGGATGCCCGAATAACGCGCTTTGACACTGACGAGCAGGGTATGGCATCCGTTGCCTTCGGCGAAAATGAAATTTATGTGGGAAATCTCATCACCACCTCTTATCTTCTGAATCGCAATTTTACCAACCTGCTTGATACTCAGCTGATTTATCCGCTGATTGATACCGGAAGCCGATTTGTAATGAGAATAAGTGATAAGTCGCTTTTTGAGGCGGTCACTCAGTCTCTTGAGGCTATTCCGACTGCCCAGGCCCAGGTCATTTCCCATCGGTGGAGTGAAGGGGCAGAGCTGTGGCGCTTTCGCAAGCCGGTAGAATTCAGCGCGCGCGAAAAAAAATGGCTTATCAACCACCCCAACGTTGGCGTCTCCGTCAATCCCTTATCAGGACCGCTAACGATGATCGATGTGGAGGGCAATTTTCACGGTGTGACGGCAGATGTGCTTCGTCTCATTGGTCTACGAACCGGTATTCACTTTGAGCCGGTGCCTGCGGCATCTTTTGATCAGATCAGGCAGCAGATTTCTTCAGGTCAAACTGCCTTTATTGGCGCGGTGAGTCAGAGTGAAGCGCGAGGCGATATCATGTCGTTTAGCCGCCCCTGGTTTAAATCACCTTTCGTCACCGTGGTAAAAAAAGATGCCTTATCCGGAGAAATTACACCGCGCACTCGCGTCGCGATGGTGAGAGGCAATGCGCTTGAAAATGATCTGCAAAAAAGCTATCCCGGCATACGCATAATCGAAACCGAAAATGCCAGTGAAGCCCTGGAAAAAGTGGATGACGGCGAAGTTGATATGGCGGTACATACCTACATTGGCGCAAACTATATGATCGAACGCCACTTCAAAAATCAGCTAAGAATAGCAGGTCGGGCCGGTAATCATTCTGCTGAAATCTCCTTTGGCGTATCGAGAAATCAGCCTGAATTACTGAGTATTCTTAATAAGTCGCTGGAAAATATTTCATCTGCCGAAATTGGTGGAATTATTACCCGGTGGCAAACAAAACCCGACGTTCATTTGGATAGCTGGGTGCGCTATAAACGGCAATTCTGGCTGGTTCTCGGCATCACCTCAATTATCATCCTGACGTCACTGGTATGGATTTTTTACCTGAGGCGTGAGAACCGGGCAAGGCGGCGGGCTGAACAAAAGCTAAATTCACAGCTTGTGTTTAGTAAAACGCTGATTAATACGTTGCCGGTACCCGTTTATGTATTAAACGTTCAGGGAAATATAGTGCTATTTAACCAGGCGCTGAGCCAGTTTTTTAAAGGCGAGCAACGGCAACGTTTCGGTTTGCCACTGAGTGATATCAGCAGTCCCCTGCATCACCTGTGGCAGGAAATAAACAGTAAGATTAACCCTGATAGCTGTTCCGGGGCGGCAGAGATGTATTTCAGCCATCTTAGCGATGGTGAAAGTCCACGCAGCATCATCCATTATGCGGTTCCCTTTACGGATAGCCGCCAGCATAAAGCAGGGTTCATCTGTACCTGGATGGACATTACCGAACATGAAGAGTTAACGGCCGCGCTCTATGAAGCGCGAGAACGCGCCGAGCAGGCTAATCGGGCTAAAAGTACTTTTCTGGCAACAATGAGCCATGAAATCAGAACGCCAGTCAGTGCCATCATTGGTCTTCTGGAGCTTGCGGTAAAGACGACATCTCAGGAAGACGAGCGAGATGAATCTATTCGCGTCGCCTGGGAGTCAGCCCGGGCATTAATGAGTCTGCTTGGCGATATTCTCGATATCGCGCGTATTGAGTCAGGTCGCCTGGAACTGGTATCCGAGTGGGTCAAAACCCACGATCTCCTGCCGCCGGTGGTCAGAGTCTTCGAGGGTTTGGCTCGACAAAAGAGTCTGTTTATCCGCAGCACTGTGCCGCGCGTTTTACCTGATGAAGTATTTATCGATCCCCAGCGTTTTCGTCAGGTACTATCAAATCTGGTAAGCAATGCCATTAAATTTACCGACAAGGGCGGCGTAGACGTTGAGCTTGAATGGGTTAATGCAAAACAGCCAGACGAGACAGAGCTGATTATCAGTGTTCGTGATAGTGGCATGGGAGTAGCGGAAGAAGAGCAGAAAACCCTCTTCACCCCCTGGGTTCAGGCCAGTGCGGGCCGGAGCCAAAAAGGATCCGGCCTTGGGCTGGCGATATGTTCACAGCTGGTAAATATGATGGGCGGGGAAATTATCCTGAAAAGCCGCCAGGGGCAGGGTACTACCGTTACCTTGCGTATTCCGGTAGCGAAGCGTAATACGCAATCGGTCATGTTATCCAAAACGATATCGCCAGGCAGGTTGCAGACTGCACCGCTGCGTATTCTGGCCGTCGACGATCATCCTGCCAACCGCATGCTACTGCGGCGTCAGCTTATGCATTTAGGTCATGCCGTTACCGAAGCCAGTGACGGTGAACAGGCGTGGGCACTCTGGCAGCAGGGACAATTCGATCTGGTTATCACCGATTGCAATATGCCAGGCATGGATGGGCTGACGCTAACTCGCCTGATCAGAGAGCATCAGCGGCGGCCCGCGATCGTCCTCGGACTGACGGCAAACGCCTGGGCGGGGGAACTGAGTCGCTGTCAGGCTGCTGGTATGGACGACTGTCTGTTCAAGCCACTTCAGTTGCCCCACCTTGAGGAGATACTCAGCCAGGCCTCTGCCCGACTAAGTCTTCAACCGCTGGAGAGGGGCGCGCTTGACGCCTTTTTAGACATGGGAAAGCTGCGTATTTTAACGAATCACGATAACAATATGCTGCTGGAGCTTCTTACTCTCACGCTGCGTAGCAACCGAGACGATCTTCTGATGGCTACCGATTTGTATGAGCTGGAGGACTGGCCAGAGCTTGCCAGCTGCATTCATCGTCTATCAGGTGCTGCACAGATCATCGGTGCGGTCCATGCAGAAGGCTGCTGCCGACAGCTCGAAGAAGCCTGTCTTGCTCGGGAGGCGGATATTTCCGCTATTGACCGACGTTGGCAGCAGGTAAGGGAGGCGGTGGACGCGCTTAACGCGGGCCTGGAGAAAGGGTGCCGGGAAGTCGCAGATCAGAACTCAGCTCTCTGATAATAGCGCTTCATTCTCTCTTGGTGCCCAGTCCTTCTCGGAAAAATCATCCGTTGGGCAGGTTCGTGCGCTCAGGCCACACTTTAAAATAAAATCGTTCGCGCCGGCTGGCAGGTTCTCCTCCCTGAAAAGCTCGGCCAGCACAAAGAGGCTGTCGTTAAACGAAAGCGATCTGATCTCGACGGGCAGCCAGCCGGTGCGTTTGAAAATCAGATGGTGAAGGGCATCCTCGCCTGAAAGGGGAAGGTAGCGCGTTGAATAGGTTTTGCGGTGTTTGGCCAGCAGCACCTCAAGGATAAAAATCTGCGCAATACGCTGTTTTGCGGCGTTTCCCGCTGCACTGTTGCTGTCGCTGATATCTTCGGGCGTTATACCGCTGTTCTGGCAAACTCTTGCAGCGATAACGTCCCACAGAGCATTGTAGTGACTCATTGGATGGCCTTGTCTGAGATTCCTGTACGAATGAACATATCAGACCTCTGTCGGACCTGCCAGAGGCCTTCGGGCAATAATTTTTACCCTTGCCCGTCAGCGCGTACGGGGATTAATGACGACTGGCGCAGCCGCATTTGGTCATTGTGCCATGGACCTCTTTTCCCAGATGTGAATGCCTGATTTGCAGCTCGCTTTTACGGCGTGCATCGCTCTGTATGGCACTGCCGCCCAGCAGCTGATCCAGTGCTTCGGCAATCTGCTGGTCGCAGGGCGGTGCCCAGCTGGTCAGGTGCCAGGTAGACGCGCGCGCTTCATCCACGTCGGCAAATCCCACCACGCCAATATGTACGCCCTGGCCGAAATCACGAATCGCCTGCATAGCACCAAATGCCAGCAGATCGTTTTCACAAAACAGGGCATTAATGCGTTCAGATGCTCGCGTCCTTTTCAGGTAGCCAAGCATCGCCTGATACGCCAGCTCACGGTCAGCGCCGCCTGCCGTCAGCACCTTGTTCAGCGTTTTATCCTCCTGAACTAAGGCACCGGCAAAGCCTGTCATCTTCTGTGCAGACGCGGGATTGCTCTCCCGTTCCTGCAGGTAGCCAAAACGCTGGAACCCCTGCGACAGCAGCAGGCGTGCCGTCTCTGCACCTGCCGCAGCGTAGTCCGCGCCCGTCCAGGTTGTGCTGGCTTCGCTGATACTGCCCGGGCAGACGACGGGAATATCCGACAGCGCTTTGAGGGTGCTGATAAGCGCGTCGCTGTGATCCGTCCCGATGATAATCAGCCCGTCGGGCAGTGAACGCTGTACCGCTTTCAGCACCGATTGCCAGTGATTATCAGATTCGACGTTCAGCAACAGCGTCAAAACGCCGCGGTTATTAAGTTGCCTTGTGACTTCACTCAACATCTTCAGGCTACAGGGATGGGTCAGCCCGTTAATGACTACGCCGACAGTTCGGGTGTCAGGGGACTTCACCGGATGCTCATTTATGGCGTTATTCATTATGGTTTATCCGATTCCACGTTGGACAGAACGACATATCAACAGGTTACAAAGTACAGGAACCAGTCCCCTTACGACAGTCTGGCGTCTGAAATTTGCGGCACATCTCGATTTTTAAATCCCGCTGCGGCCTAAAATAGTCTGTAGCCGCGAGAGCACATCGGCTTTTTTGCAGGATTAAATGGGCGCTTTTAAGATTTTATAGCATTGTTACTGAGTCATTACTGAGTAGAATCCCCTGCAATGAAAGAGGGTAATTTATGAAAAATGTCATACTGAGCATGCTGGCAAAGATATCCCGACTGGATGCGGAAACCAAACGGCTCACCGCCAGAGTTGAAGCACAGTCCCTGCTTATCAGCGCGCTTGTGTTAGCCGTCGGCAAGAAGGGCGGGGTGACACGCATGATTGAGAGCGCGAATAAGGCCATTAATACGGTGATTGAAACCTCTCAGGCTGATGAACTCCTGCGCTCCGACGCGGCACTGCTGCTTGCAGAATTTCAGGATTTACTGTTGATCGCCAAACTGATCGAAACGGCTGATGCTGAAATCAACCACGACGAGCTCTCTAAGCTGATCAACTTGCCCGGCGGTCAGCTGGATAATAAAGGCGAATCTGATAGTAAAATATAATGTTCAAATAACGTTGTTTTTGATTCAAACAGCCGTCGTCAATAAACGTCATGTCTGATTCTTCACAGACCCGCCCGTAATCTCCCGCTAAAGGGCGGTGAGATCCCCCCTCGCTACCTTCCCTCTGCCCATACGGTAATGATGGTATCAATCAGCCGGTCTGAGATGCCAATCGCTAAGGTGAGTAATGCTGCCAACGTCAGAACAACATAAAGCCGCTTTATCGTCATTTTCTCGTCATCCGGTGGAGTTAAGAGCAGAACAATATCATTCACGTCATGAGTTTACTCAAAAAACTTAAATGTATCCACAGAAGGGTCGATAATATGAATACGGCTAAACATTGAGATAACTGACTGTGAGTAAAGGGCTTAGAAGCTATTGTGCACTGATCCTGCTGGCGTTAACGCTTGTTACCACGCCTGCTTTGGCAAAAAAATCTCATCAAACAGTGCCTGACAGCGCGCTGATGGAGCAGGGCAGCTACGTTAATGCTGACGGTGAAAGGATTCATCGGCCTGCCCATACAAAAAACAACCAGGTGCCCGATGGGGCCACAGCACGCTGTCGCGACGGCTCTTACAGTTTTAGTCGCCATCATCGGGGAACCTGTTCGCACCATGGCGGCGTAGCAGAGTGGCTGGACCAGGAGTAAAGATGACATCCCCCTTGTCGCTGGTATGATAATAGTTTGATACCAACCCTGCGGCACCTTATGCATTCACTTGACGATCTCTTTCAGCGGCTTTCGCACTCCCCCTTTCGCCAGCGATTTAAGCTCGGTAGCGCAGAGTACCAGTACTGCCTGAGTAAGGGGGACGAGGTAATCAGACAGCATGCGACGGACTTTATCAGCGCGCGGCTGGCACCGGCAGAGCCACCCAATGATGGCAGACAGACACCGATGCGTGGCCACCCGGTATTTATTGCTCAGCATGCGACAGCAACCTGCTGCCGCAGCTGTCTGTATAAATGGCACGGGGTTAATCAGCATCAGGAAATGACCGCTGAACAGCAGGCCAGGGCAATAGCGGCTATTTTGCGCTGGCTTCACCAGGAAATGCAGCGTCCCGCCCCTCCAGCAAAGCCCGCAAATCGCAACACTCCCGTTTGCAAAAAGAGCCGTCCACCCAGCCGCAGCAGCTTGATCTGCTGTGAGTGATTATTATCCTTAAAGGTTTCAGTTTGTGTCTGGCCCGGTATTTTTGTTTTATTTGTGCTGAAAGGCCCGGATAAAAGCATTCTTAAGCATCTGCGGTTTTTTTAAACAGGAATTTAGGGCCTTTTTTGGTAAAAATTCTGAATGTAATCACAAAGTAGATGTTTAGTTATATCCTCCCTGTTTGAAGGTGTATTATCCCTTCGTTGTTTAACGTAACAGCTACAGGATAATGATGGGCGATTATTACTATCTGGAGCAAAAACCGCACCAGCAGACTCTTAATGTAGTCCACCGCAATGGATGTCAGAAGCTAGGGCTCATCAGACGGCAGAGAGAGTTTTTAGGTACTTTCTACGCACCAGCAGATGCGTTGTTAATAGCTAAAAAGCGCTATGGTCGCAGCGGGCTTTGCTCTCTTTGCTGTCAGGAAAAGCGCTAAACAGCGGCCGCAGGCTGCGCGTTCTCCTTATTGCCTGCCTGCGGTACCGCTGATACTCTGTCGCCGAAAGTCTTACCCTCTACAGGACAATGAATGATCTGGCTGATGCTTGTAACGCTGGTAGTGGTGTTTATTATTGGTTTTCGCGTTCTTAACTCGAAGGTGCGCCGTGCCACTAAGGCATTAAACCGACGGCTGAATCTCGCTCCGGTGTATGTGGAATCCCTGATAAGCCAGATGGGCAAAACCGCAGGAGGGGAATTTGTTGACTACCTTTCCGTCGAAGAGGAGTCTCATACTGTTAACGCCGCCACTATTCTGCTCATCTATCAGGTGTTTATCCTTGATGAATCGGATGAGAGCATGGTTTTCTGGCAGGGAGTACTGCGTAAAGCGAATATTCCAGCGGAGATAACCCATGAGCAGGTCAGGCTGGCACTCGATTTTCTCCGTGAGACAGAACCCGAGGCGCAGGAAATGCAGGCTTTTCGTTTGCGCTACAACGCCCGTTTCGCACCAGAAGCGTTAGTTATTGAAGGTGAGTACGATAACGTCTACTTTCTCAATACCCGATCGGAACGCCACTAACCCGGCAGAACCCTTTAACGGAGGGTGTTTTTCAGACGAGTTTTTCCCATTTATTTACTGTGGGTATGATTTCATTTCAGTATTAATTTCCGGTACTGTCTGCCGTTATCTTTCGGTTTTGAGCGCAAATAACGCAGGAATCCGGGCTTTTCCACATAATTGATGCGGGATCCCTGTTACTGCCTCCCGTAATAACATGAGCAGCGCTTAACAAAGATACAATTCCTCTTCAAATGTTACACTCTGTAACTCTTGTTTCCATAACATTACGAATAGATCCGTCGATAACTATTTTAATTAACTCAAATTACATTTCATTAGCATGTGAGAGTCGTGATGTTATGCTTCTTCAAAAAGAAACTACCCGTCGTAAGTTTTTACTAGGGTCGCTACTGGCATTGCCATTAAGTGACATGGTATTCAAAGGATTAACCGCAGCGCAGGCTGCAGAAATGGCCGCACCCGAGCTGGCCGACTACAAGCCGATTTTCTTTTCCGCAGATGAGTGGCAGTTCATCCTGGCCGCCTGCGATCGCCTGATCCCGGCGGGTGGCCAGGGTAAAGCCCCAGGCGCGCTGGAAACCAACGTGCCGATCTTCATTGATCAACAGATGCATGGCGATATCGGCGACGAAATCTATATGCAGGGGCCGTTCGATGTTCATGCGCCCGCAACAATGGGCTATCAGATCCCATTCCGCCCCCAGCAGATCTATAAAACGGGCATCCGGTTGATTGACGGCTGGTGTCAGCAGCATCACCAGCAGCCTTTCCATGCGCTGTCAACGGCTGATAAAGACGCGGTCCTGACCCAGGTGCAGAAAAACGATATTAACTTCGCCGAGCTGGGCGAAGGCTCACTGAAGGGATCGCAGTTCTTTAGCGAACTGCTTTCGGATACCAAGCACGGCTACCTTTCCGACCCGATGTACGGCGGCAATAAGGGGATGAAGGCGTGGATTGCCATCGGCTTCCCCGGCGCACGCGCCAGCTACACCGAGTGGGTAAAACAGCATAACGTGCCCTATCCGCTGGGCCCGGTCAGTCTTCTTGGCCAGCGAGCCTGAATTCACTGAGTACTTTCCCGTTTTTGATACTGGCAGGATTTAAGATGGCATTGGTAAATAAAGAAGAAGTCGACGTTGTCGTCGTCGGCCTGGGCTGGGCTGGCTCGCTGATGAGTATTGAACTGGCGATGGCCGGGCTGAAGGTGCGTGCGCTGGAACGCGGCGGCGATCGCGATTATGCTGATTTCGCCTATCCGAAACCGGCAGATGAATATGCCTATGCGGTGCGTAATAAAGTCTTTGCCACACCCGCAGAGGCGGCAGTAACCGTACGCTATAACATGAGTCAGACCGCGCTTCCGACGCGCAAATGGGGCGCCTTCTGCCCGGGTAATGGCGTCGGCGGATCGGGGCTGCACTGGACGGCGGTATTGATCCGTCCAACGCCGACCGATCTGAAACTTAAAACCTACGCGGACCAGGCCTATAAGCCGGGTATTCTGCAGGACGATATGACTATCGGCGACTTCCCGTTCACCTGGGAAGAGATTGAGCCGTACTATGAGAAATTTGAACATATCTGCGGCCAGTCTGGCCTGACGGGTAACCTTCGCGGCCAGATCATGCCCGGCGGCGATCCTTTTGAAGGCCCGCGTGCGAATCCTTATCCGCTGCCCCCGCTGGAGGATACGCTCAACAACACGTTGTTTGTTGATGCGGCAAAAAAGCTGGGATATCACCCGTTCCCGAACCCATCCGCCTGTGTGTCGCGCGCCTGGACCAACCCATATGGCAATCAGATTGCTCCCTGTAACTACTGCGGCTACTGCAGTAAATACCCCTGCCTGAACTACTCCAAGGCGTCACCACAGACCGCGGTAATGGATTCGCTGAAGCGTATGGATAACTTCTCATATGAAGTTCATGCCAACGTGATGAAAGTTGTGCTGCACGACGATAAGAAAACCGCCAAAGGCGTTATCTATATTGATGCTCAGGGCAACGAGTGCTTCCAGCCGGCAAAAATCGTGGTGCTGAGCAGCTTCCAGTTCTGCAACGTGCGCCTGATGCTGCTGTCCGGTATTGGCCAGCCGTATAACCCGATTACCAACGAAGGGGTGATTGGCCGTAACTATGCTTTCCTGAGCAACGGCGGCGCCACGCTGTTCTTTAAGGATAAAAACTTCAACCCGTTTGCCACTGCGGGCGCCACCGGCCAGATGTTTAATGACATCTCCCCAGGCAACTTTGATGGCCCTTCACTGGGCTTTATCGGTGGGGCGAAAATTCACAGCTCACAGGCGACCGGTACGCCGATCAGCACTGCGCTGCCAAAAGGCACGCCGACCTGGGGGGCGGGCTGGAAAGAGGGGATGGAGGAGTGGTACGGCCACTCAATGAAAATCAGCATCACCACCACCTGCATGTCATATCGCGATATCTATCTTGATCTCGATCCAAACTATAAGGACGAGCACGGCTACCCGCTGCTGCGCATGACCTTTAACTGGAAAGAGAACGAACTGAAGCTGCAACAGCACCTGAAAGGGATCGTAGGTAATATTACCAAAGAGCTGAACCCTGACAGTTACAGTGAAAGTTTCCTGCCAATGGATGCCAACTTCGACCTGACCAGGTATGTCTCCACCCACAACGTGGGCGGCGCAATCATGGGCGACAATCCGAAAACGTCGGCGCTGAACCGCTACCTGCAGAGCTGGGACGTTCACAATGTCTTTGTGCCGGGCGGCAATGCTTTCCCACAGAACTTCCAGGCGAACCCGACCGATACTATCGGCGCGCTGACGCTGATGGCTGCGCAGGCCATCAAGGATAAGTATCTGCAGAACCCCGGCCCACTGGTACAGGCATAGGCGATATGAAAAAAATGACACTGAAGGGATTTTTACTCGCTAACGCTCTGGTGATAAGCGGGGGATACGCACAGCTGGCGCAGGCCGATGAGGCTGCACTGATTAAGCAGGGGGAGTATGTCTCACGGCTGGGTGACTGCGGCGCCTGCCACTCACTGCCCGGCAAACCAGCGTTTTCGGGTGGACTGGCGATTGAATCCAATCTTGGCACCATCTATTCGACCAATATCACTCCGGATAAAGAGCACGGAATAGGGCGCTATAGCGAGCAGCAGTTCTCCGATGCGGTGCGCAAAGGCGTGTTACCCGACGGTACGCGTCTTTACCCGGCTATGCCATACCCGGATTATGCGAAGATCAGCGATGCTGATATGCATGCCCTTTATGCATACTTTATGCAGGGCGTGAAACCCAGCGCTGAGCAGCCGCCAGAAACCGATCTGAGCTTCCCGTTCAGCCAGCGCTGGGGAATGCGCTTCTGGAACTGGGCGTTTACCTCCGATAAGCCCTTCAGGCCATTAGACGGGGCGTCTGACGAGGTTAACCGTGGGGCCTATCTGGTTGAAAGCCTGGGCCACTGCGGCAGCTGCCACACGCCGCGCGGGCTGGGAATGAACGAGAAGGCAATGGACAGCAGTGATGCGAAATTCCTCTCGGGCGGTAGCCTCAACGGATGGGAAGTACCATCGCTGCGCGGTCTGCCGCGCTGGAGTGCCCAGGAAACGGTAGATTACCTCCAGACCGGGCGTAATGATAAAGCGGCTACCGGCGGGGAGATGACCTCCGTGGTAGAGTACAGCACCTCATGGATGACGCCAGCGGATCTGCAGGCGATTGCCGCTTACCTTAAATTCCTCGGCGGTAATCCTGCCGCCCCGGCTACGGATAACAAAGCCGCCAGCGCGACGGAAGCGAAGCTGACCACGGCGAAAAACCTGTCGGAAGGCGAGCGTCTCTATCTGGATAACTGTGGTGCCTGCCACTTTGTCACCGGTAAAGGCGCGCCAGGCGTTTTTCCACAGCTTGATGGCGCCACCCTTGTTAACGCGTCGGATCCAACGGGTTTGATCCACACGATTCTGGCTGGCGCACAGCAGCCCTCAACGGCGAAAGCCCCTTCCACGCTGGCGATGCCGGGTTTTGCCAACCGTCTTAGTGATGAAGAAGTCGCGCAGCTCGCGACCTTCATTCGTCAGGGCTGGAGCAATAAGGCCGATGCCGTCACGGCCAGCCAGGCAGAGAAGGTAAGAAAGACCCTTAAACACTAAAAGGACACAGAAAGGGGGTGAAAACCCTCTTTCTGCCCCTTCCACCCTTACTGCCCCTTCCACCCTCTACTGACACGACGCCCCCTTTTAACCGTTCTACACCTTTCTGACCTTTCCAGCCGTTATGGCTCTTCTCATCCCTTTTATCCTCTCTGTCGCGTCCGCAGTACCCTCGGCTCACCGGTTTACCTTAAGTTATTGTTCTTATTCGACTGGCCGAAAAATAAATTCCTCTCCCGCTGGGAACATCGACGGACCCAGGGCCACATAATAACGGAGCTTTGATGTGAACCTTTCAGGAGAAAAGCCCATGTCTTCGGTAACCCAAAAACTTACCTCGGCTTTGAGCCTGCACAACACCCAGCGATCGGCAGCCGCACAACGTCACCCGCAGAGTCGTCCTGCCCTGGCTCAGCGTCCGGCGGCACCCAGAATTACCGGAAGCGATACCCTTCAGAGCGTCGCGCAGGAGCAGGGGGAACCGAGCCTGGACCTGACCCAGGGAGAAGCTCAGCCAGCGTCATCGAACAGTCGCTTTAAGGCATTCAGCAGGCTGCCGCTATTTAGCCGCCTTGCTGCGTCCTCCCGAAAATTGCCGGGGCAGGGAACCGCGTCCTCCCGCATAGCGCCGGGTCAGACGGCAGAGTCAATCGAAATGGCCGGGTTAAGCGGCCAGCGCCGGGCACCGCAAATTCAGCTGGAGCACGAGATCCCGCATACCAGCCCCGGCTCTCTGGAGCAGGACATTAATCAGGCGCTTGCTGCCGGGCAGGCTCACCCGCCGCGCGCGGAAGGAGGAAGCGTCAGCGGGGCGGCGCTGCACAGGCTACGGGAGAGCCAGGGGGAAGCCGCCGTTACGCTAAGTCTGGACGCGCACGGGAAGCCACAAATCACGGCACCCGCGCTGCGCCACACGCTGCTGAAACAAACCCTTGGACAGGCTACACAGCACTACCAGAGCGCGGTATCCAGTGCCAGCGGAGAGCAGCATGCCCTGCTGGAAGAGAGCGGTCGCCTGCTGGCGCTGCACTCGTCGCCAGAAACGCTGGTGGGCGTGTCGGGCAGCACCGCTAAGCCTGAGTGGAAACAGAGTAAAGAGGGGCAGGAAGGGCGCTGGTCAGGCACCAGCGATAAGGCGGCTATCTCGCACAGGCTGGCGCTGGATGCGGCAGAAAATGAAGTCAGCATCAGTGGAACCGGCACCCCGGCAATGGCCGTGGGCAGAATGAAATTACCCGATGCAACCTTACTCGGGCAGATTTCGGGCATATACCCTGAACGGACCGACGCGGGTAAGCAGTCATGGCGAGTACATGAAGGTAAACTCTATCGGCTGAACGATCATCAGACCGGCTGGCAGCCAGCCTCGCTTCCCGGTAGCAGGCAACACGCTGCACAGCAGGGCGAATCCGACGAGGAGAAGTCGTACGGGCAGCTCTCCAGACAGGGTGATAATCAGCTTTACTGTGTTTATGACGACAGGCAGCTGCACAATGTGTCTACATCGGGTCATAGTGAGCCGCTGGAGGATAAAATCAGTAAGGTCTCGGTTGCCGAAGAGGGTCAGACGCTGCTGTTGCTTAAAAATGAAAAAACGCATCAGCAAAGCATCAAACTCCTGCCGCAGCCCGATGCCGCCGTCGACAGCCACAGAACCCTCAGCGTTTCCCCCCCTGACACCCGGCTGGCCGGCCTGGCGCAAACGGCGCAGCACGTGATTGCCGTCGATTATCAGGGGAAAATTCGGGTTGCCAGCCGCCCAGGCCCAGAGCAGAGCAGCCTGGACTTCGCTGCGGTAGAGAATCGCAGCCTGCAACAGCATCTGCACGACCAGATAAAAGCGGTCGTGGGGGATCGCTTTAACGTGGAGGATATTCTGAATGGTGAAAATGGCCAGCTGCACGCGGTGGTAAAAGACGGGGCGGACCGTCAGCATGCTATTGCGCTTAATACCTCGGGCAGCTTCCGGCACGCTCCTTCGCACTGGAACCTGAGTGACAGCATGGTAATGAATTACCAGAAAGGATTGCCGGTGGTGACGCCTTCGCGTCAGGAAATTGTTGATCTGGGTACGGGCGGCCATCTGGCGCTGAAAGAGGGAAAGGTCCACTTTTTTAATGGTACAACGCAGAGCTGGGAGGCCTCTGACGTTAAGGCCGACCAGCTCCGGCTCGGGCAGGATCGGCAGGCCTGGGTGTTAAAGGATAATGAACTCAAGCGATTGAAGATAAACGTCTCCAGCAACAGGATTAACGCCGATCGCAATGTCTTCGCCCTGCCGCAGGTTAAGAAAAGCGTCAGCGACGACCTGGCCCTGCCGGGGATCAACAAAGACAAGACGCTCACCTCGGCCGCCGTGCTCGATAACGGTCGATTTATCACTCTGGATGAAGGGGGCGATCTGCATCTTCACCATGTCAACGGCGAAACCCGGCGCGATACCAGGCTGCCCGTCACGCTCAGTCGTGCGTCGCTTAACCAGGCTATCCAGCAGTCTATCAGGGCACCTTTGCCCGCAGGTGGCACACCTGAGGATCAAAAAGTCATGGACGTGGCCATTGGGCCGGGGCGCGATCTCTTTTTACTTACCGATCAGGGGGGAATGTACCTCGTACCGGAGCAGCGCTGGATCAAGGGAAATATGGATCAGATGCGCCAGGTCCAGCTGTCCGCAAAACCCGCAAAGCTGTATAACGACCGTAATAATCATCTGATGCTGGAAATGGATAACGGCAAGCTTTTGTCGCTCAGGGATGATCTCTGGCACCCGGTGGCGGCGGTGCCAACGTCGCCTGCAAATGAGGTCACCCCGCCCGGCGGCAAAGAGAAGAAAAATATGGCCGATAAGCACTACGGTCGGCTGATGAGCGCCACCCGTGATTCCCGCCTTGGACGCACCGGACTTACCTACAAGCGAGAGGTAAACACCTTCGGGCAAACGGGCCACGACGGTCACAAAGTGCATACACCGTTTCGCACCCGTCTGAGCACCTTTGTCTTTCGCCCCACGCTGCAAACGCCCAGGCCATTGAAAAATCTTAGCTACCTGGCGCAGCACGGTCATCGCGGGCGAAACGGGCTGGCGCATATTTATGAACTTCAGAACGATCAGCTCACTCAGCTTAATCAACATCTGGAGAAGCCCGCTGCCGGTCAGGGGCCGGCCGAGCCACTTAGCCTTAAGCTAAAAACTCTTGCCGGTCAGGGGGACCTGCCCGCCTGGTTTGAGGATATGCAGAAATTTAGCGTTCGCCTGGCCGACAGCAGCGGACACAAAGCGGATCAGCTTAACCAGCACTATTCACAGCAGGGAGAAGTGAAAAAACAGCTTAATAATCTGACCGGAAGCCTCAACCCGGCCATGACGCGCGACGGCGATTTGACGGCGAAGCTGAAAGATATTTTTTCACGCTACCCCACCGGTAAGGGAAATACCGCGCTGTTGGCGCTTGCGGCGCTGGAAGAGAACGGCGTGAAACTCTCGCATCAGAAGGCGAGTGAAGCGATCCCGCTGGGCCAACGCCGTGATAAACACGATGAGATGGGGCTGGCGAAATCACGTCTTATTATTGATGGGTTAGCTCACGTAAAAATGCATGACCTTATCGACAGGTTTACCGCAGCGATGGCGCTGCCAGAGGATGAAAAACGCCAGGCGATGGCAGCGATTGAAACCGACTTTCATGGGCTTTATCAGGATTGGGATAACAATCCGCTCCGCCAGGTGACCAGTTTTGGCTACAACAGCATTAGTGCTCTTGAGGCATCTTATGATGCGGTGAAATCGCTAACAAAAGCCTTTGCTAAGGAAAACCACAGTATCAACGTTACGGCGCGAACGGTAATGCATGCTAAAGATCAGGCGGTACTGGCACAAAAGCTTGAGGACACGGTCAGGTCGATGGAGAAGGGGGAAAGTATCTCTTTCAGCCGCTCTTATGGTGCGGCAACCACGGTGTCAGGCATTCCGGGAACCCAGGTGATTGCGGGCGTCGGGGGACGAGGCAGTCTGGATCGCACCTATAATCTGAGTTTCACCCGCGGAGAGGGCGGCGTTAACGTCAGCTTTGGCCGCGACGGGGGCGGAACCTTCACGCCCTTTGTGGGGATGGGTTATAACCTGCTTACCGACTATTTAGAAACGCATAAAACTCATCTCGACGATCGGCGTGATCTTGCGCCTGCCGTGCGCCTTGGCGCGGTGGTTTCCGTCACGCCACTCGATATAAAAAAACAAAACGGCGTCAGCTTTGATATTACCGATGCCGAGCTGCCGCGCTTTATTGCCGGGCTGACCGAGGGGACACTTGACCCGCTGACGCTGATTAACCGCGGGAATCAACACAGCGTCAAACAGGGTAACGTGATGAACGTGAGCCTGGACGTCAACGCTGCCGCGCTGGCCTCGGTAGGGTTTCCGCTCACCGACAAAAATGCCGGACAGGCGTCAGCCAGTTCACGGATAGGCGGTGGCGCTTACGTGGGGGTTAACCTGATGTCCGGCACCCGCGAGCGCGGCAGGGCTACCACCGAAGAGAGCACGACCCTCAGCCAGAGTAACAACCGCCTGCGAGGGGTTAATAAAGCCTCCGTCGGCGCAAACTTTGCGCTACCGATAGGAACAATAACCAAAAGCGATGAGGGGCGTTTTGCGCTATTTGCCGGCCCGGCGGCCACTTTCCAGCTCTCGATTGATGATCGAACTCGCCAGAGCCTGTCGCTGCAAACGAAAAGGGCACCGCTGCTGGAACCCGTGCATATGGCAAAACTGATGGAGTCACTGGGCAAGAGCTTCAGCGATCCTGAAACCAGCGCGCTGCTGGCGTCGCTGAAAGATGAAGAAGAGAGTGAGCCTCAGCAGACGTCAGCCGCTGAAGATCGGCAGAGCACATCCCGCCCGATCCGTCAGAAACTCAATGCGCTCGAGGCGCATTTTGAACGTCGGCGGGGGGAAGAGGGGACGAACGGGCAGAAGGCCGCTCTGCGCGAGCTGGATAAGCATCTGCGCCAGCAATATGCCGCTGAACGGGGGCTAACGCTGCTGCAAAATGGTGAATATCAGACGACCTATGCGAATACCTCTAAAGTGGATAACAACGGGCTCTGGCATCAGTTTTCTCACTGGCTGGATGGTGAACTTAACGCCAGCAATGCCACCCGAATTCGCCAGCTGATGACGGACGATCACCGGCTGCAAACGCTGATTGCCCGGTTGAAAGATAATGTCAGCACCGATGCTACCGTCACGCTCGAGCTAAAAAATGCGGTTCGTGAACGGCTGGAGCAGCGCTGGCTGAACGAGGGGATCGGGGCTGATGAATTAACGGCTGAGCTAACGGATCGTAATAATCTCAGGCTTAAAGCGATTGGTTTTAGCAAGGGCCAGTCAAAAAGCGATGGTTTTTCAACCCCGGCGTTCCTTCTGGGCGGCGGAAACAGCGCAGCGGTGGCGATGAAGCGAAATCTGGGGAAAATCAATTTTAGCTACGGTGAAGATGAGGACAAACCGACCGGATATACCCTGGATGGCCGCATCGCGAAGATAAACGATGAGCTGGCTGCTGCGCTTTTGCATGGGCAGCAGGCACACTATCAGCTGAAAAGTTAAGGGGTCACGATGTCAGCAACCGAACAGCTTAATCACCTGCTTGAGCACTATGGCCGGCAACATAATAGTGCACTCGCGCTTGAAGATGGCGTATGCGCCCTGGTTGACCGGGATAACCGCGAGGCGGCAGTTATCGAGCTGCCGCCAGATAGCGACAGCCTGATCTTTCACTGCAAAATAGAGGATCTTCACGAGTCGTGCAGCGAGCGTTACCTGCGAACGCTGCTGGCCCTGAACTTTGAAATGAATGCCATGCGCGGTTGCTGGCTGGCGCTGGATAACGAGGATAGCCTGAGACTCTGTAGTCAGCTCTCCGTCAGCGGGCTGGATGCTGTGGGATTTCGAATGGCGCTGAGCGGCTTTATGACCCAGGCGCGGGAGGTCAATGAATTTATCACCTCACTGCGCGAAGCGGCCTGAGGCTCTGTGTTCTGCTCTTTAACACAAATTTTGCGCAGGCGGAAGATGCTTAAATCCTTCACACTGTTAAGAAAGCGAAAGTCTTGGTTAAGCTACCGCAAAATAAGGGGTTTTAGGATAGTTAGAGATTTTTTTACCGTCGGGTTTCGTCGATAGTGTCCTTCAGCGGCGGATGATAAGCCGTGCGCAAATGAGAGGATGTACCGATGAAAAAAACGACTCTGGCACTTTTAATGACCGTCTTCACAGCAAGCACCCTGTTTTCCACCGTCTCGCAGGCAGATGGCCCGCCGGATCAGCAGTGGCACCAGCAGGGTGGGCATGGCGACCACGGTGATGGGCCGGGGCGTGGTCCGGATCGTGGGCCTGGCGATCGCGGCCCTGGCCCTCACGATCGTGGCGATTATCACGACGGTCATGGTCCCGATCGCCACTTTGAAGAGCGCGATCGCTTTGCCTGGCAGGGGCACGACTTCCGCAGGGGACGCCCGTTGCCGCCGGATTTCCGCGGTGACGACTACCGGGTTAACGACTGGAACGACCGCGGCCTGCGCGAGCCACCGCGTGGTCAACACTGGGCTTATATTGACGGTAACTATGTGCTGATTGCAGCTGCGACCGGCGTCATTACCTCAATCCTGCTGAATAACGCTTTCCACTAATCCCTGTTCTGCTGCGGGTCCGTCAGGGCCCGCATCGTTTCCAGCAATTATCTCTGTTAGCTCCGATTAGACCGGGCACAACCCCGATACAGGGCCAAATCTAATCTGACAGGTTGGTATGTGCCAGTTGCAGATATTGACAACATGCGCATGAATCAATCCCCAGCAGCCGATTATTAGCATTGTGCAGCTTCAGACAGAAATGAAACTGTAAGGCTGATTACTCGTTTTCGACCGCAACACGCTTTCTTATCCTGGCAATAAAATTATCCCGGATGACGTTCTCCCTGCCTGCGTTCCAGGCAATCCCAACTTTCCAGCTTATTGACTTGCCTGTTAACGGAATAATAACCCGTTCCGGTGGTGCGATATGCAGAACGCTAAAGGGCAAAATGGCAACACCTGTACCCGCGATCACCAACGCGACAATAGTTTGTATATCATCAGCCCGCTGGGTGGATGATATAAAAAGACCGTTATCATGCAGAAAGCGGTCAATCTGCGCATTTAATCCCCGTCCTCGTTCGGGATGAAGACGTAGCAAAGGACATTTTTTTAGCCAGTCAGCAGCAGACAATGATAACGACGGCGTTGTGGGTGCAATCAGAACCAGCCGATCGGTAAATAATGGCAGGTAATCAAGCGCTATCGGTGGAGGTACCCTGACAAATCCTACCTGAAGCTCATCATTTTGCAGTAGCTCGTACTGCAGGAATGAGGGAAGATCCGTCAAAGACATCTCTATTCCCGGATTGTCTCTGCGAAATTCAGCAATACAGCGTGGTGCCAGATAAAAGCTTGATAGGCCAAATCCAACGGCAATATGCCCCTCAATACCGTCTGATACCCGTCCTGCGTGATGCATAAACAACTGGGCTTGTCTTACCACTTTTTCAGCCTCTGGCACCAGGCGTCTCCCCCCGGCGGTCAGTGTTGCGCCGTGACGCCCGCGTGAAAAAAGTGACACCTTTACCATCGACTCAAGAAGATTGATCTGCTTAGTCAATGCGGGTTGCGAAATACACAGTGACCGTGCCGCGTCGGCATAATTTCCTTTTTCAGCCAGTATTAAAAAGGCCTTTAGCAACCGGATATTCAATATTTCATTCCAAAAAGTTATCGAAAATAGAAATTATATGATTATACAGTTATTGGAAATCGTTATGTAATTCAGTTTCAACAACAACTGGAGAAGCAACATGCACGAGCTTACGTCCTTAAAGGCTGCAACCGTACAGTTTCAGCATCAGGCAAACGACAAAAAATATAATCTGCTGATAATGGAAAAGTTTATTGAACAGGCGGCCATCCAGCAGGTGAAGATCCTCACGTTTCCGGAAATGTGTATCACTGGCTATTGGCATGTGCCAAAGCTCACTACAGCGGAGGTTTATGCTCTTGCAGAACCGATCGCAACCAGTCCCTCCATGATGTTAATTCGCGCTCTGGCGATAAAACATCAAATGATTATTGGCGCCGGGCTGATTGAACGAGCCGATGATGACCGCCTTTACAATGCCTACGTTGCCTGTATGCCGGATGGCTCAATGCAGACGCATCGCAAACTTCATGCCTTTGAGCATCCGGCCATTAGCAGCGGTGACAGGTTTACCGTTTTTGATACGCCCTGGGGAGTAAAAGTAGGGATCCTGATTTGCTGGGACAATAATCTGGTGGAAAACGTGCGCGCTACGGCATTGCTGGGTGCAGATATCCTTCTCGCGCCACATCAAACAGGTGGTACCGATTCCCGCAGCCCTTATGCGATGAAACCTATTTCGCTGGCGCTCTGGGCGGAACGTGAAACGCGAAAGGAAGAAATTACTGCTGCATTCAAGGGGGCAAGCGGTCGGGAATGGCTGATGCGATGGCTACCTGCCCGTGCGCACGACAACGGGTTATTTCTTCTCTTTAGTAACGGCGTAGGCGCAGATGATGACGAAGTCCGCACAGGCAATGCCATGATCCTGGATCCTTATGGAAGAATCATTAATGAAACCTGGGCTGCTAAAGATTTTATGGTGAGCGCAGAACTGGATTTAAGCCTGCTTGCCATGAGTACCGGACGTCGCTGGATCCACGGTCGCCGTCCTGATTTATACCAGATTCTGACACAACCGCAGGGTTATGAACGTGATGCGATCAGCGCACGATTTTCGGATGAGATACCGTAAAATGAAACCGCATGGAATCGCAGCTGGCTGCGGTGTTTCTTTCCGGAAACGCGTGCAATAAACAGGATTTGCATCCGGTCATAACGCAGCGGCCTAAACCTGAAGAGTAAATCACTGCATCGCAGTTATGCAGCTTTGAGAAAATTTTCCCACAATTGTGGCCTGAAACAGATATTTATAGAAAACTGCTATAACGCCTGTGCAAATAAGTGTTATGTGCAGATGATCCTCTTGAGATCGCATATCCGCTTTCGCTTTTAACCTGCTGTACATCGCAAACGATGTCCGCTTTGTGGCAGGAGCGGACGTTGCTGTACCGAACCCTGTTGATTTATGCGGTGCAAGGCACTTCTCGCGTGTATAACGCACCTTGTCGCTCTGTCACTGCGTTAGACTGCCCCTTGTCACGCTTTACTACGTGCCCTTTAATTTACTGCTAAGCGAAGTAGTCGGTTATGATTCTGAAGGGCACCGTTCTTTCTAACCCCTTCGCGCAATTCCTTCCAATACCGATTACAGATGCAATGGTTAAGTAAACCTCTCGTTACTGATAATGGAAGGGAATTTTATGTTTACGACACCGTTCTGGCCCGCTGCTGACTCATATCATATCCACATGATGGATATTCCTCTGCCTGACTCACTTTCGCCCGCTGCGCTGGACCTTATCCACCAGGCCACGCGTCTTGTAGAGGCGGCCAGTCATATTCAGCCGGTTTCCACAGGGACAGGGAGTACGCTGCTTCAGTCTGTTGAAGAAAAGCTCAGCATTATTTGTTTCAAGCTTGCTCAGGAATTTGACGATCCGGACACCTGCAAAGCGTTGCAGTTACGTGCAGAAATCCTCTCTGACGCCAGCACAGCAAAAGAGCTTCTCCCGCAGATAGCAGGGCTGGATGAACAGGAGCTGGTGCAGGGAATAGGTTACATGTCGACATGGGTTGGTAAGTCTCGCACGCAGCATTATTCCGCCTGGTTTGGGTTACCCGATCGCGGGCTGCAGGAAGTTTCGGATGTGGTGGATGAGCTCTTTCCGGACAACCTGTGCTGGCTGCAAAATCATATCGACCAGCGGCTGGTTGCGCTGCCTGGATGCCGCTATAAAATTGTCGATCTGTTTGCAATTGCTGGCGAAGCTAACAGCTACCCCAAGCATTTCGCCTATTTCTTTCCTGAAGATGAAGGGGTGAAATACGCCTCCCAGAAGCGCACCATAGTGTTTGCAAACACCTATTTAAACCTGTTTGAACGCTTTTCCCGGTCCCAGGCTTCCCTACTTGGCTGGCAGCATGAACCTATCGCAGACAGCGCTCTCTGTGCCCGCCACCTGATCGCCTGGTTCCGCGGGCATGATCTGGGACATTCCGTTGTCCTTGAAAAGATGATGTTTGGCAAATTAAGTAAACAGGACAGATGGGGATCAATGGTTGTGCAGGAAGCACTGGCCGATGTGTTTGGGCTGCTGATGTGCCTGACAGAGCCTTCCCGGCAGGCCCTACAGCTGAATGAGACGTTACAGTTAAAAATTTTCCTGCTGGAAATGCTGAGATATTTGCGCCGCGGCCCATGTGATTATCCTGATGCAGGGGCGGCCTATATACAGCTTAAGTGGCTAACTGAACACCGGTGTCTGAATTGGAATGGGACGCATTATGTGGTGGACCTCAGCGCGATGAAGCCTGCTGTGACGGCACTGGCAACAGCAATGACACGCTCTGTATTACAGGGTGATACAGAGGCAGCCCTGGCATTCCTGCAATGCTATTCACCTTCTCATCAGCGTGAAGAGGCGGATCTGCTGCTGAACCGGCTGGGTAAAACTGTCGACATGATCGAGTACGATCAGAAGATTAAAGGCTTTACGTTGTGATCGAGTTTTCAAACGGTTTCTTACTGAGCCTTTCGCTTTGTCTTGATATCGGGATTGCCAATATCGCCATGATTACCCTTGCCATGCAACGCGGATATTTTCATGGTTTCTGGCTGGGAATGGGGACTTGTGTGGGTGATCTAGCATATGCATTACTGGCGCTGGCGGGAATGGCCGTACTGCTTCAGTATGAAGCCGTACGCTGGATACTGTGGATTGGCGGTGGAGCAATGCTTCTGTGGTTCGCCGGCAAAATGCTGATTGCCGCTTTCAGGAAGGCTTCGGAGCTTAACGTGAGCGAAACCCATCAGTATCGCCCGCTGCTGCGTGAATTTGGCCGGGGCGTGGTGCTTGCCATGTCCTCCCCCACGGCCATTCTATGGTTTGCGACAGTAGGCGGTGCGCTGATATCCCGGATGGGCCAGCACAGCGTTACGGCAACGTCTTGGTTTCTGAGTGGCTTTTTCATCGCGGGAATGTTCTGGACCTGTGTCTTGTGCCTGGTTGGAAGTTTTGGAGGCAGACTGCTTGGTCAACGCCTGCTTAAATATTCCTACATAGCTTCAGCGCTAATATTCAGCTATTTTGCGCTTTACGTGATTGTGTCAGGGTACCGGGAGTTTATGGTGACCTGATCTGACCTGCGAAGCATAGTGATGGGGGGTTGTTCCCATCACTTTGCGAAATGCATTAATGAAATGACTCTGATCGTAAAATCCCAGCATTATCGCCGCATCGAGAGGATGCACGTTTCTGCGAAGCAAGTCGCGGGCATACTGCAGACGAAGCTGCATATGATACTGCAGAGGCGGCATACCTGTATGCCGGGTGAAGAAGCGAACTAGATGATATTTGCTCATCCCCGCAAGCTGCGCGAGCATCTCCAACTGCGGTTTTACGCTAAGGTGCTCCCGCAAGTACTCGATAACAACATTGATTTTCTGTTCGTCACATCTCTGAAGTAGAGCTGGCGTCTCGAGCAGCTCACCACAAAGTAAAATCAGTTCCTGCTCCTCATCCATGCCACGCACCAGTCGGGCTGAAGTTGCAAAACGGTACAGCGCGTCAAACAGGCGAGTGTTATTGATTATGCCTTCTCGCAGAACAGGGGCTTCATGAACGCTAGTGAGATTGTCCTCATCTGCAAGCATTTTTATCACTGCCTGGGGTATGTGCACACTGATGAATTCCACTGCTTGAGTCTCAAAACGCGAAGCCTGAATGGTTCCCGGATTATATAAGGTAACCTGACCACTTTTAACATAGGCGGTTTTCCCTGCCAGCCAGATTTCTTCTACCCCCGTCAGGTTTGCACTGATGACATATTCATCGTGAATATGTTTCGGAAAGCCCGAATTACGGGCTCTGACCCGCGAACACTCTATACCATTTTGGCTAAACCATTCGGCAGACTCTAGTGACAACGTATCAGACCTCATGCAGCAATAGTGAATAATTATTAATGAATTATAAAACCACTAATTGAACCATTTTTCAATTGGTGGTCTTAGAGCTCCAGCGAATAAATTACCCACAGGTTGCTGTCTGCCAGCAATCGGACATGTCCCTTCCTGACCAGACCGTGCCCGCGCGGCTTAGTAAAGTTAGCTGGCTTTGTCGGTTAGTTCACCAGGACACATGGACTGGTAATGCAGGAAAGGGACAGAAGGACGTTGTTCCTGATGTCCGCTTTGTGTCATGAGCGGACCTTCTTATCAACTGTAGACCCCAGCAGAGTTATGTAAAATATGAGTACTGGGCACACCCAAAAAGGATAAGGCCGCAGCATGGCATCAGCCAGCAAATTACTACAAAGGGGATACGGTCCGGACGTCATGCTGGAAGACGTAAGGATCAGAAAGCAGTTGAAATTGCTCGTCATCGGGATAGATGACTGCAATCTGGTACCGTTCGCCCGCAAATGCTTTCACTGCCTCAAGATCTTTCCAGTAAGTTGCCAGAAAGAAATGCTCCCATTCACCCTGAGTCTCTCTGCGTACATATGCCCCTAGATTTCCCGGTGTACTCTCTGAATGTTCAACACCGGTTTTTTGTAAATGGTTTGCAAAGCCTTCGGCATGCCTGACTGGTACGCATCCGTGCCATGTTCTTACAATCATGTTTCTACCCATATATGCTGGAAGGGTTTTAAACATAACATAGTGAAGATGCAGGTGGGATTAATGAGTGAAATCTGAGGTCAAAGACTCAGTACTAAGCAAGAGGTGTATATGAGGACGATTATTGTTGTGCCATACGATGATAAATGGCCTGAGATGTTTGAAGCTGAAAGTTCACTGATAAAGACATTGCTCGGTGGAGTGGCTAAAAGTATCCATCATATTGGCAGTACATCTGTGCCTGGTCTCTCAGCAAAACCCGTCATCGATATACTGCTGGAAGTCTCCAACATCAATGAACTGGATAGATACAACTCTGCAATGACTCGCGCCGGGTATATTGCTCGCGGTGAGAACGGGATTTCGGGGCGTAGATATTTCATTAAGGGCGGTGATCAGCGTAGTCATCATGTGCATGCGTTTGCTGTTAGAGATATGCAGGTATTTAGGTAATCCTCCCCTTTTTAACGGAGGCGATAAGTAGAATCAAGTCATGCGTTGAATATGCTGCATCGGCGTGTAGCCATTTAATGCCATATTCGG
>NZ_JBLREF010000028.1:0-58266 GCF_047918655.1 Erwinia sp. PPS120
CTCCGGCGGTTCAGCTTCCTGAACCTCTCAACCCGGCGGCCTGTAAGCCGTTGTTCCGTGTCGATGGAGGCGCATTATAGGGAGTTCCTGACGGCTGACAACCCCTAATTGCAAAAAACTTTCCGCATGCTCACTTTTCAAACCAATAAGGCCTGAAAGGGCCATTTTTGCCTGGTTATCATCCAAAAAAAGGGGCCCGAAGGCCCCTTAATAGAGTGTAATACTGATTCAGACCGGCTGGATATTACTGGCTGGCGACAATTTCACCATCATTAACGTCCATTTCAATCACCTTACCGGGGATTAACGCACCAGAAAGGATTTTCTGCGCCAGCGGATTTTCGATTTGCTGCTGAATAGCGCGTTTCAGCGGCCTTGCACCATATACCGGGTCGTAGCCGTTTTCACCAAGCAGTTGCAGAGCCGCATCGGAGATATGAAGTTCATAACCCCGTTCGGCCAGGCGCGCATACAATCGCTGAAGCTGTATTTTAGCAATAGAGGCAATGTGGGTTTCGCCCAGAGGGTGGAACACCACCAGCTCATCAATACGGTTGATAAACTCCGGACGGAAGTGATGGCCAACAACCGTCATTACCACTTCTTTCATTTCCGCATAGCTCAGCGCGCCGAACCTTTCCTGAATCAGATCGGAACCCAGGTTAGAAGTCATGATCACTACGGTATTGCGGAAGTCTACGGTTCTGCCCTGGCCATCGGTGAGCCGTCCATCATCCAGCACCTGTAGCAGAATGTTGAATACGTCCGGATGCGCTTTTTCAACCTCATCCAGCAGGATCACGGAATAAGGACGGCGACGAACGGCCTCGGTCAGGTAGCCCCCCTCCTCATAGCCCACGTAGCCTGGAGGAGCCCCCACCAGTCGGGATACCGAGTGTTTCTCCATGAACTCGGACATATCAAGGCGGACCATGGCATCGTCGCTGTCGAACATAAAGTTTGCCAGCGCTTTACACAGTTCGGTTTTACCCACCCCCGTTGGCCCCAGGAACAGGAAGGAACCAATGGGCCGGTTCGGATCGGCCAGGCCTGCGCGGCTGCGGCGAATAGCATTGGATACGGCTTCGACGGCCTCATCCTGACCGATAACGCGCTGATGAAGGTCCTGCTCCATACGCAGCAATTTGTCGCGCTCCCCTTCCATCATTCGCGCGACCGGGATCCCCGTCCAGCGCGCCAGTACGTCGGCGATTTCAACATCGGTTACGCGGTTACGCAGCAGACGCATGGTTTTACCTTCGGACTGGGTCGCGCTGGCAAGCTGTTTTTCCAGCTCAGGTATCTTGCCGTATTGAAGCTCTGACATCTGCGCCAGGTCACCGGAACGGCGCGCCTGCTCCATGGAGAGTTTCGCCTGCTCCAGCTCGGCTTTAATCGTCTGCGTTCCAGAAAGAGAAGCTTTCTCTGCTTTCCACTCTTCTTCTAACTCAGAATATTCGCGCTCTTTCTGATCCAGCTCCTCTTCGAGCATATCCAGACGCTTGATGCTGGCATCGTCCGCCTCTTTTTTCAGGGCCTGCTGCTCCAGCTTCAGTTGAATGATGCGGCGCTCGAGGCGATCGAGCGACTCAGGCTTGGAGTCAATCTGCATACGGATGCTGGAAGCGGCTTCATCAATCAGGTCAATAGCCTTGTCAGGCAGTTTACGGTCGGCAATATAGCGATGTGACAGCGTGGCCGCCGCCACAATGGCCGGATCGGTGATCTGTACGTGGTGGTGCAGTTCGTAGCGCTCTTTTAATCCTCGAAGGATAGCAATCGTATCCTCCACGCTGGGTTCAGCGACAAAGACCTTCTGGAAACGGCGCTCCAGCGCAGCATCTTTTTCAATATACTGGCGATACTCATCAAGGGTTGTCGCCCCTACGCAGTGCAGTTCACCGCGAGCAAGCGCCGGTTTAAGCATATTGCCCGCATCCATGGCGCCGTCGGCTTTGCCCGCCCCCACCATGGTATGTAGCTCATCAACAAACAGGATGACGTTCCCCTCCTGCTTTGACAAATCGCTGAGCACGCCTTTCAGCCGTTCTTCAAACTCACCGCGGTATTTTGCACCCGCCACCAGCGCGCCCATATCCAGAGCCAGTACCCTGCGCCCCTTCAGGCCTTCCGGGACTTCCCCGTTAATAATGCGCTGAGCCAGCCCCTCAACGATGGCCGTTTTACCGACGCCGGGTTCACCAATCAGTACCGGGTTATTTTTTGTTCGACGTTGCAGCACCTGAATTGTCCGGCGGATCTCTTCATCACGGCCAATAACCGGATCGAGCTTGCCCTGCCCGGCACGCTCAGTCAGATCGATGGTGTATTTCTTTAAAGCCTGACGCTGATCTTCAGCTCCCTGGTCGTTCACGGTTTCTCCCCCACGCATTTGATCGATGGCTTTGGTGAGCTTTTCACTCGTTGCTCCCGCAGATTTAAGAAGATCTGCCAGCGAGCCGCGTGAATCCAGCGCGGCCAGAACAAAAAGTTCGGATGAGATAAAATTGTCGGCGCGCTTCTGGGCCAGCTTATCGCAGAGATTAAGAACGCGAATGAGATCCGCAGAAGGCTGCACGTCGCCGCCAGCGCCTTCCACCTGCGGCAGACGGCTGATTGCCTGCTCCACACCGCTACGTAGTGCGGCAACATCCACACCGGCGGTGGTAAGTAAAGGACGCACGGAGCCGCCCTCCTGATTAAGTAAGGCACTGATCAGGTGAAGAGGTTCGATAAATTGATTGTCGCGCCCAAGCGCTAAAGACTGCGCATCGGAGAGCGCAAGCTGGAATTTGTTAGTAAGACGATCCAGACGCATAATTCCCCCTATTCAGGTCAAATTGCTACTGGAGATTAAAATGAGGTCATCCCTCAAATTTTCAAGTTTAATGACCCAAATATTTTGGTGAAAAATACATCAATCTGGACCGTCTTATGGCGCTAGGTTATATCAGCCAGATTAAACTTGCCATACGGCCAGTGACGCCATCGCGTCGGAAAGAGAAAAATTGCTCGCCGCCTGAGTGGGTGCAAAGGTCGCCACCCGAGATGTGGCGCACTCCCATGCGCTTCAGTCGCCCTCGCGCAAGCTGCCAGATATCAGCATAATATTTTTCACCCGCCGGGCGGAAAGCGGCTTCATCGCTCACATTCTGAGCAATAAAGGCCATTCTGACCTCCGGACCCACTTCAAATGCGCCTGGACCTATTGCCGGCCCCAGCCAGGCAATCACCTCTTCCGGTGGACAGCGAAAAGCCGCAACGGTCGCCTCTAAAATACCGCCGCAAAGCCCTCGCCAGCCCGCATGGGCCGCCGCGACTTGCTTTCCCGATACGGAGGTGAACAGCACCGGCAGGCAATCTGCCGTCATCACCGCACACACCACGCCGGGTTTGCAGGTCCACGCCGCATCGGCACGCCGACATAAAGGTTGCTCGCCCGTAAGCTCAATCACCCGCGTACCGTGAACCTGCTCAAGCCAGACCGGCATAGTAGGCATCGCTCCCTGCCTGACCAGCCGTTCACGATTAGCCTGAACGCTGTCTGGCGCATCACCGACGTGATCCCCGAGATTAAAGGAGTCCCAGGGCGCAGCACTGACGCCGCCCGTACGCGTTGTTGAACAGGCAGATACGCCAGCGGGCACGGACCACTGCGGGTAGATCAGGCTCATTACCAGTCCATTTGCTCTTTGAACGCCTGAGTATCCGCTTTCAACGCATCGATCAGGTCGACCATATCCTGAGGCAACGGCGCATGCCACTCCATTTCGATACCGGTAAGCGGATGATAAAGACGCAGCATGGTGGCATGCAGAGCCTGCCTGTCAAACTGACGCAGGGTGGAAATAAAGGCTTCCGATGCCCCTTTCGGTGGGCGAGGACGACCGCCATAAAGCGGATCGCCAACCAGCGGATGATTTATATGCGACATATGTACGCGGATCTGATGGGTACGTCCGGTTTCAAGCCGTAAACGCAGTCGGGTATGCGCCCGGAAATGCTCCATGATGCGGTAGTGCGTAGTAGCAGGTTTGCCCATTGGATGAACGGCCATATGCGTACGCTTGGTGGAGTGGCGGCTGATGGGTTCATTGACTGTTCCCCCCGCGGTCATTTTGCCAATCGCTACCGCTTCATATTCACGGGTAAATTCTCTGAGCTGCAGAGATTCCACCAGATGAGTCTGTGCCGGAACGGTCTTCGCGACCACCATCAAACCGGTGGTGTCTTTATCGAGCCGGTGTACGATGCCTGCGCGCGGCACATCGGCGATAGCCGGGAAGTGATGCAGGAGAGCATTCAGCACTGTGCCATCAGGGTTGCCCGCACCCGGATGTACCACCAGATCGCGCGGTTTGTTGATAACCAGGATATCATCATCTTCATAAACGATGTTCAGCGGTATCGCCTGCGCTTCCCAGCGCGCTTCTTCTTCGATTTCGGCGTTGATAGTTATTTGTTCGCCACCGAGCACTTTTTCCTTCGGTTTGTCGATGATTACGCCATTGACACTAATACGACGGTCGAGAATCCACTCTTTTATGCGAGATCGAGAATAATCAGGGAACAATTCGGCCAAAGCCTGATCTAAGCGTTGTCCGAGTTGCGATTCGGAGACCGTTGCGTTGAGTTTTACTTGTTGTGCCATAACCAGCTTCTTCGTTAACGTTGGGTTTTCACGGCGATGCCGTTTAATATAATGTGCTATTGTACCTGGTCACTATCGGGGGCTAAATGGACAGCTTCCTGAATAACACTCTGAGGATAATCAAATCGTCATGACGCGTATGAAATATCTGGTGGCTGCAGCCACGTTGAGCCTGGCATTAGCTGGTTGTTCCGGCTCGAAGGACACGGTGCCTGACAACCCACCTTCTGAAATCTATGCCACAGCCCAGCAAAAACTGCAGGACGGTAACTTTAAAGGAGCAATAACGCAACTGGAAGCGCTTGATAACCGCTACCCGTTCGGTCCCTACTCCCAGCAAGTTCAGCTGGATCTTATCTACGCCTACTATAAAAATGCCGATTTACCGCTGGCACAGGCCGCGATCGACCGCTTTATGCGCCTTAATCCTACCCACCCGAATATTGATTACGTGATTTATATGCGTGGTCTGACGGATATGGCGCTTGATGACAGTGCGCTGCAGGGCTTTTTCGGCATCGATCGCTCAGACCGCGATCCGACGCATGCGCGTGATGCTTTCCATGACTTCTCTCAGCTGCTGCGCGGTTATCCGAACAGTCAGTACGCCACTGACGCAAGAAAACGTCTGGTGTTCCTGAAGGATCGCCTGGCGAAGTATGAGTTATCCGTTGCCCAATTCTACACTAAGCGCGAGGCTTATGTCGCTGTCGTTAACCGCGTGGAGCAAATGATGAAGGACTATCCGGATACTCAGGCTACGCGTACTGCCCTGCCGCTGATGGAAAATGCTTACCGTCATCTGCAACTGAATGCGGAAGCCGATAAAGTTGCGAAGCTGATCGCCGCGAATCAGGCTTAACCTTCAGAAACCAGAATGGCAGCCCAAGGCTGCCATTCTGTTGTTCATAAAACCGTCATTCCTGCAGGTTTATCTTTTAGTTAACTTATCGATATTGCCCTCTCATGCGCGTTCAGGCAACCCCTTAATGTGCAATTCTCAGACCCACTCGCAAACTTTTAAGTCTTGACAAAAAGTGACAAAAAAACGTGATACGAATCACACATACGTCAATTTTTCAGGGTATGCTGGATCTACATTCGACGGAAATGACAGAGAGGTAAGCACTATGGTACTTAACATTACCAGCAAGCACATGGAAATCACTCCAGCTATCCGCCAGCATGTCGAAGACCGTCTTGCCAAACTTGAAAAGTGGCAAACTCATCTGATAAACCCGCACATTGTGCTCTCGAAAGAGCCGAAAGAGTTCGTGGCGGATGCTACGATCAACACGCCGAATGGCCCGCTGGTCGCCAGCGCCAAGCATGACGATATGTATACGGCCATCAATGAACTCATCGCTAAGCTTGAACGTCAGCTTAATAAGGTCCAGCACAAAGGCGAAGCCCGCCGTGCAAACGCCAGCGTTAAGGATCTTAGCGTTGTCGAGGTTGATGAGGAGTAACGGTTTCTGACGCGCCCGCGGGCGCGTTTTTTATTGACAGAGAGAAATTACTGCGGTTACTTTAAAGGCATCCCACAACCGGACACCATGATGATCAAACAGTCGTTCTTCTTCGCATTCTTTTTTAGCCTCCACTGACAGGGAGGCCATTCGTCGTTCAGGAAATAATGCGAAGACGAACAATCAAGCCTCCCCGGTGGGAGGCTTTTTTTTTATGGGCACCTGACAGGTAGAACTATGACCACTGAGAATCCACTGCTGGCCTTGCGCGACAAAATCAGCGCGCTGGACGAAGAATTATTAACCCTGCTCGCCCGTCGCCGGGCGCTGGCAACTGACGTGGCAAAAGCCAAAATGGCTACCCACCGGCCGATCCGGGATATTGATCGCGAACGCGACCTGCTTGAGCATCTGATAGCACTGGGTAAAAACCATAAGCTGGATGCTCATTACATCACGCGTTTGTTTCAGCTTATTATTGAGGACTCCGTCCTGACGCAGCAGGCGCTGTTACAACAACATCTTAATAAGACTCATGCTCAGTCTGCACGCATCGCGTTCCTGGGGCCTAAAGGCTCTTATTCGCACCTGGCGGCACGCCATTACGCCACCCGTCATTTTGAAAACGTCATTGAGAGTGGATGCCTGAAATTTCAGGACATTTTCAGTCAGGTGGAAACGGGCCAGGCAGATTACGCCGTGCTGCCCATCGAGAACACCAGTTCAGGTTCGATTAACGATGTCTATGACCTGTTACAGCAAACCAGTTTGTCGATCGTCGGTGAAATGACGCTACCTATCGACCACTGTATGCTGGTCACCGGCAGCACTGATTTACAGCAAATCGAGACGGTCTACAGTCATCCTCAGCCCTTCCAGCAGTGTAGCCAGTTCATTAACCGCTACCCTCACTGGAAAATTGAGTACACGGAAAGTACAGCCGCCGCAATGGAGAAAGTGGCCTCTCTCAACTCGCCCAAAGCTGCAGCTCTGGGCAGCGAGGCGGGTGGAGAACTTTATGGATTGCAGGTTCTGGAACGCAACCTGGCCAACCAACAGCAGAACATTACCCGCTTTATTATCCTTGCCCGTAAGCCTGTCGAGGTCACGCTACAGGTACCGGCTAAAACTACCCTTATCATGGCTACCGGTCAGCAGGCTGGCGCGCTGGTAGAAGCGCTGCTGGTGCTGCGTCAGCATAATCTGGTCATGAGCAAGCTGGAATCGCGTCCCATCAACGGTAATCCGTGGGAAGAGATGTTCTACATCGATTTTCAGGGGAACCTGCGTACGGAAGAGGTGCAGCAGGCGCTGCGTGAGCTGGCTGCCATCACGCGTTCGCTGAAGGTGCTGGGCTGCTATCCCAGCGAAAATATTATCCCGGCGATGCCGGAATAAATGCCTTACGCCAGCCGCCGGTTAAATGGTTGAGCCAGATAATGGCTCAACTGGCTGGGATCGTGTAGCACTGACTTAATTACATAAAAAAAAGGCCATCGCTGGCCTTTAATCATAATTACTTGCGGTCATTAGCCTGACGCAGCAGCGTACGGCTTTCCTGCATAAAGTGGTCGGCATAGTCGCCAAACCAGTGTTTCACCTGATTAAAGCTGTGAACGAAGGCCTGCTTATCGCCCTTCTCCAGCAGCGTAATGGCTTCACCGAAGCGGTGATAGTAGCGCTTAATTAACGCCAGGTTGCTCTCTGACGACATAATAATATCCGCATAGAGCTGGGGATCCTGAGCAAACAGTCGGCCTACCATGGCCAGCTCCAGCCGGTAGATCGGCGAAGATAGCGCTAATAGCTGTTCAAGCTGTACATTCTCCTCCGCCAGATGCAGGCCATAGGCAAAGGTGGCGAAGTGGCGCAGCGCCTGGATAAACGCCATATTCTGGTCATGCTCAACCGCGCTAATGCGATGCAGCCGCGCGCCCCATACCTGAATTTGTTCAAGAAACCACTGACAGGCTTCCGGCTGACGACCATCACACCATACGACAACCTGCTTCGCCAGGCTCCCGCTGTCAGGCCCGAACATCGGATGCAGGCCCAGTACCGGGCCGGAGTGCGCAGCCAGCATCGCCTGAAGCGGGCGATTCTTGATCGAAGCAAGATCGACAAGAATACAGTCTTCCGGTAGCGTGGGCAGTCGGGCAATCACCTCTTCCGTCAGGTGGATGGGAACGCTGATTATCACCATTCCGGCGGAGGAAAGCAGAGTATCAGCCCGATCCCAGTCCCCTTTATCAAGAATTTCGACCTGATATCCGGACAGGGTAAGCATTTTTTCAAACATGCGTCCCATCTGGCCTTTACCACCGACAATCACTACCGGACGCAGCGTGGGACAGAGTGTTTTGAAGCCCTTATCGTTTTCACTTGAATAGGATTCGCGCATCAGCCTGCGCAAAACGTCCTCAATCAGATCCGGCGGCACTCCCAGCTGCGCGGCTTCATTGCGCCGCGAAGCCAGCATTGCCGCTTCGCGTTCCGGGACATATATCGGCAGGCCATAACGGCTTTTGACTTCACCCACTTCGGCAACCAGGCTTAGCCGTTTTGCCATCAGATCCAGCAGCGCTTTATCCACTTCATCAATTTGATCGCGAAGCGCGGTCAGTTCAGCCACCATAATTAATCCTCTTGCGACAGACGCGCCGCCAGTACACCACTCAAAGACTGATGGATTTCACTTAGCAGCCGCTCGGTCGTATCCCAGCTGATGCAGGCATCGGTGACGGAAACACCGTAGCGCATCTCACTGCGCGGCTGCTCGGAAGACTGACTCCCTTCGTTAAGATGGCTTTCCAGCATCAGTCCCATAATTGAACGGTTGCCGTCTTTGATCTGCGCAACGGCAGATTCAGCAACGCCAGACTGGCGGCGAAAATCTTTATCAGAATTACCATGGCTGCAATCTATCATCAAGGAGGGACGGAGTCCCGCCTGGCGCATCTCTTTTTCACACTGCGCCACATCCTCCGGCCCGTAGTTGGGTTTCTTCCCGCCGCGCAGGATCACATGACCATCCGGATTCCCCTGCGTTTGCAGCAGACAGACCTGCCCGGCCTGATTAATACCGACAAAACGATGTGGCATTGATGCTGCGCGCATAGCGTTGATTGCCGTACCCAGACTGCCATCCGTACCGTTCTTAAATCCCACCGGCATTGAGAGGCCCGAAGCCATTTCACGATGCGTCTGAGACTCAGTGGTCCTGGCACCAATCGCCGACCAGCTAAAAAGATCGCCAAGGTATTGTGGACTGTTGGGATCCAGCGCTTCCGTTGCCAGCGGCAGCCCCATTTCAACCAGGTCCAGCAGCAGGCGACGTGCAATATGCAGGCCGGCCTGCATATCAAAAGAGTTATCCATAAAAGGATCGTTAATCAGCCCCTTCCAGCCAACGGTCGTGCGGGGCTTTTCAAAGTAAACGCGCATAACAATAAACAGCCGATCCTGAAGCCTGTCAGAAAGCGCTTTAAGGTGGCGGGCATAGTCGAGCGCGGCTTCGGTATCGTGGATTGAGCACGGCCCACACACCACCAGAAGCCGGGGATCCTTGCCGCTAATGATGTTGGAGATGACTTTACGCGATGAGGCAATGTTCTCAGCCTGAGTCGCGCTAAGCGGAAACTGTTTTTTCAGCTCTTCGGGCGTAATTAAAATCTGTTCATTAGCAATATGAACGTTATTCAGCGCGTCTTTTTGCATGCTCTTGTCCCTGCCTTAATCGTTTTCGCTCGGGGGGATCCCCGGCGTGATACTGTCAATGTATCATATAGTGTACAAATCTCAATCCATGGCTGTACATTTTTATTACCATAATTAGTTCTGGCATAAAAGGTATTAATAAAAAACATTAAAAACAATAAGATAAATTGTTTAGTGCATTACTAACAACTTAGCTTATTGTAAGCATTAGTTTACAGTCATTCTTATAACTGATAACTGCCCCGGCCTTTGACAACTGAACTCGGGACCATGCCAGCGAAGGGAATGGCATTGCGCTGAGGAAAATGTAAGATTGCAACCCACGAGAGGAAAAGGGATCGGCATAAGTCACTGTTCGATTTTCTGAGCGCGACAGATTTAGAATAATGCAGTAAACCATTTGTATGGTTGATGTTCCCATCACCTGACACCGACAGGAATGTAATGGATATTCTGCTCAGACCCTGGTGCGATGAAGATGCGCCCGCCTTTGCCGAGGCCGTCAATGAATCGCTGAATACACTGCTGCCCTGGCTGCTTTGGGCGCACCCGGAATTTAAGCCAGAAGAGGCGCGCCGCTGGTTTGCGGTCACTAAGCTTATGCGCCAAAACGGCAGCGCTGATGAACTGGGTATATTTAGCCGGGAGGGACGGTTGCTGGGGGGGGCCGGACTGCGCTATTCCTCTGAACAAATTCATCACTGCTCGATAGGCTACTGGGTACGCAGCAGCGACCAGCGCCAGGGCATTGCCAGCCAGGCCGTTCGACATCTGGTTGAAGTGGCCTGGCAACGTCCGGAAAGGGAGATTGTGGAAATTCTTGCTGTGGAGGATAACGTCGCCAGCCGACGGGTCGCCACGCGCTGCGGTGCCCGATTTATGGGGATCACCTATGGGCTGATCGTGTCAGACAGCGGACCCGTTAACACCGCCGTCTACCAGTTTTGCCGCCCGTAACAGCGTCTGCAAACGCTGGATCTGCTGCCCCTGGGGGTCAAAGTTTTCCCTGTCCAGCCAGCAGGTTATTGCACGGTTTATTGCTGGCCACTCGCTATCAAGGATGGAGAACCACTGTGTATCCCTTGAACGCCCTTTACGGGTCATCATTTGCCGGAAGGTGCCTTCATACTGAAACCCAAGCCGCTCAGCCGATGCCCGTGAAGGGGCATTCAACGCATCGCACTTCCATTCGCAGCGGCGGTAACCCAGCTCAAAGGTATATTTCAGCATCAGGTAAAGTGCTTCCGTGCCAATAATGGTCCGTTTCATCAGCGGTGACCAGGTCAGCCCACCCAACTCGATCGATCCGTTATCGCGATCGATACGCATATAGGATGCCAGGCCCATCGCCCTGTTACGTTTGGCACAAAGAATAGTAAAGGTGATGACATTTTTTTCTGCTGCCCGCTGCGCCAGCCAGTGACGAAATGCCTCCGGCGTTGAAGGACGCTCATCGGTAAGATAAGTCCAGTCGCGCCCGTCGGCGGCAAAAGCATAGGCCGCATAGAGATCGCCGCTGTGTTTGGCGACGTCCAGTGGTTCCAGGCGGCAATAGCTCCCCTTGAGCGTCTGACGCTCAGGCATTCTGGCGGGCTGCCAGTCAGGTAATGCCGGACCTATCGGCTGATTGAATTCGTTGAATCTCTGGGACACGGTCATCTTCCTTTGATAATGGATAAGTCAGAATACGAAGCGCAGCGCGTTTTTCCCAGCAAAAAACCGCAGGTTATGCCGGAGTTATGAATCCGATCGCTAAACGGTGAAATGCCCGGGATTTCTCCCGCAATAATGTTGTCGCTATGTTATAAATTGGGTAATATCTTCCCTTTCCGATAAAGGAAATGGTCATGACGCTCTCTTTGCGTATCGCACTTGTTGGGGATTTTCGTTCTACTTCCGTTGCCCATCAGGCCATCCCTCCCGCCATTAAGCTTGCCGCCGATCACCTTAATCTGAATGTTTCTGCCCAATGGCTTCCTACTGTATCAATAACAGATACGTCAGTGCTGGAACCTTATGATGCGATTTGGGTGGTACCCGGCAGCCCTTATCAAAACGACAGAGGTGCGATGATGGCCATCACCTGGGCACGGGTAAACGACGTCCCGTTTCTTGGTTCATGCGGCGGATTCCAGTATGCCCTTATCGAGTATGCTCGCAACGTGATTGGCTGGCAGGATGCTGCCCATAACGAGACGGACACTGAAGGGCGAATGGTTATCGTACCGCTGAGCTGTGCGTTAATAGAAGAGACAGATGACATCGTTATTGCGCAGGGGTCGGTAATTGCTCAGGCGTATGGACAGCTTAAAACACACGAAGGCTACCACTGTCGTTTCGGAGTGGATCCTGGCTTTATTGCCGAACTGGAGAGCTATCCACTTCGCGTTACGGCATGGGATCGTGAAGGTGGCGTGCGCGGTATAGAGCTTCCGGCACACCGTTTTTTCGTCGCAACGCTTTTTCAGTCTGAGCGGGCCGCCCTGCGAAATGCACTTTCTCCACTGATCGTCTCGCTGCTAAGAGCCGCAGCGCGCTAAGTAGCCGAGCGCCATTATAAAAATACATAGCGTGCTTATTAAGAAAGGAATAATTAATATAAATTAACCTTAAAATAATAATGACTTTATCCGGGAGGTGAGTTTATTTTCAATCAAGCTCACTTTAATAATTCAATATGTATAAATCCATAAAGTCCTCAGAAAAAAAGCCGATAAGGTTAATCTCAGGGCCTTTTCTGACCTGATGAAGATTCTTATCGTTTTAACGAATTTCAGAGGTCACCATGTCTATCTCACAGCGCTTATCCATCACTTTCTCTCTGCTTGCTATAGCAATAATTGCTCTGTTAATCATAGCATTAACAGCTATATCGGGGTTCCAGTCACGATTTGAATTTGTTCAGTACAACACCATTCCCAGTATTAAAGATCTCGACAAGTCGATAAGCGCCTCCAGTAATTTTGGTATTGCTTTGTATCGTTATAAAGTCATCACGGACGAAACTAAATTACCTGCGGCGGAAAAAGACATCTATCAGATTCTGGACCAGCTGACTTCACTGACGGACTATTATAAGAAAAATGATATATCAGGTGATGAAGATGCGCAGTTAACCAACCTCGCTTATCAAAATATTGACGCGGTTCGCCAGGCACTCCCCGCTTTCTTCGCCGCGTCACGCGCCCATAACGACGCCCTGACGCTTTCGCTCATGCAGAGTGATACCGGCGTGGGCAGCGCAGGAAGGAAGCTTGCCAGCGATCTTAAGAAGCAGATTGAATTAAATATCACCATCGGTAACGGCCTGCGAGAAGATAACCAGCGGATCTATACCAGACTTGTCTGGGCACTATCCATCGGTTCGGCCCTGACTGTTATGATACTGGGATTTTTTGCTATCAGGACGATACTCAGCATAAAGCGAAGCCTTTTTGGAATAGAGTCCGTCATGAGTGAGGTCAGTATCAACCTTGATCTGACTCAACGAGCCGATGACCGCCGTAAAGATGAAATTGGCAAAACCGCAGCGGCCTTTAATAACCTGCTTGCGCGGGTTGGCACAACGCTCTCATCGGTTAATGACTCATCCTACTCGGTCAGCACAGCCTCTTCTCAAATCGCAGCGGGCAACGAAGATTTATCTTCACGTACCGAGCAGCAGGCCGCGTCTCTTGAACAAACCTCAGCAAGCATGGCGGCATTAAGCGATACGGTAAAACAAAACGCCGAAAGTGCTAATCAGGCAAATATTCTTGCCGGTACGGCCAACAAGATGTCGGTGCAAAATGGTGACTCCGTTAAAACCATGCTCACAACGATGGATGACATTAAAAACAGCTCGGGAAGAATTTCAGAGATCACCGGCCTGATCGAAGGCATTGCATTTCAGACGAATATTCTGGCACTGAACGCGGCCGTAGAAGCCGCCAGGGCTGGTGAACATGGACGGGGCTTTGCCGTGGTCGCATCTGAAGTTCGTAATCTTGCTCAGCGCTCATCGTCTGCTGCCCGGGAAATTAAGGAGCTGATCACCGCCTCGTCCCAGCAGGTTGAAAGTGGTGCCAGCCAGGCGGCCAACGTGGGCGAGAACTCGGAGAAAGTGCGTATCGCGATTCAGCAGGTAGCGGATATCGTCAATGAAATTGCCGCGGCTACCACCGGGCAAAGCCAGGGGATTGAACAGGTGCATCAGGCTATTGGGCAGATGGATGAAGTTACCCAGCAAAATGCCGCGTTAGTAGAGGAGGCATCTTCGGCTTCGCGCTCGCTCCAGGAGCAGGCAGAAAACCTGAGCGCTCTGGTCTCGTCTTTCAAAGTTGCCTCATCGACAGAGAGAAGACACAGTCAGGGCCTGATTAAGCGTCCAGCGCCAGTCATCAAAGGGAGTCCTGCGTTAAACACGGCAGGCGAAGGAAGCTGGGAAAGCTTCTAACTAAGGCGCGCACTACCGTTCCAGATTGTTGCGTACCCCGGTTGTACTTTCTGGAACGGTTTATCAGGCTGATAAACGCTTTATTTCTTTATTCCTCATTCTCTCCCCCTTTTAACTAAAAGGGGTTTACCAACAGCCGGGCTTAGATTTTGTAACATGGCTCTCGCCGAAGATGACTCACGGGTACCTTACTGGCCCGAAGCGTTAGCCATTCAGATGCTGATTTAATCGGGTGAAGCTGATCGCCGGCTTTGCTGATAATGCTCCGGTCAGGTTTGTATTGTGTCTGCTGGTTAATCAGTAAACCCTGACATGCATCCCACCGTCATCACGTCGCTTATCGGGCTGGACTGTCTTACCGATGATATCAACGTCGCGATGCTGCCTCTGAACACGCCGGCGCTGCCACTTCAATAAAAAAAGGGGCTAGCCTATGGCTAACCCCTTGTTTCATATTAACTTTCAGATGTCGCGTTAGCGAGTCCTTAGTTAAGACGCTTTTATAAAGTCGTCATAAACATCATACACTTACTAATAAAAACAACTAGTTAAACTAATATTCAATGCACTAAGTTGCAGTGTTATGAAAGCTCTGCTGCCAATCTGCTGCCACTTCTTTACCGTTCTAGTCGCAACTGTCTGAGTTTTTCCAACTTGAGCTTACGAAGCTGTGCAGATGAAGAATTGAAGTTAGCAAATCCAACCAAGAGAATTAAAAATGCTGCAAAAAAGACCAGCGAAAGAGAAGTGAAGGTAACTCGGTCCCTATTATTGTTGTTAATGCCGTCTAAAACAGCTTCTTTCATTCTTGGTTCATTCTTTATTAAATAAGGGCAAACCTTTTCAGCTCGCTCTTTTTCTTTACCTGTAATATTAGACACGCTCTGGCAGTCTATTTCTTTACCTTTTTTTGAATCTAAGATCCTTTGTGCGTTTAAATAATACTTAGCGCCGTCATCAAACACATAGGCAGCATAGTCCTTTTTATACTGTTTAGCTTGGTTAGCAGTCATAAAACTTAGAACTAAAGAAGATACTGACAAAAACAACACAAAGAAAAGGTCTACTTTATTAGAGCGTTTACTACCTGCATACCCGAAAAAACCTGAAAAAATAAAATTAATAGGATGTATTTTACCAGAGTTGATACACTCCTGTATAAAAACCACATCATTAACGTTCCGAGCTTTTATTCCGGTAAAAAACTTAAAAAGTTTTATGTCATAAAAATTATCACTAACCTTTTTTAATTTTTTTTCAGTAAAGTCTAGTCGCAACACTTTGATGAAGAAAAGGAATATAAAATGCAGCCCGCCAACTCGTATTGCTGCCAATATCAGAGAAATCAGATAAGCTGCATATTTGTACAGCTCTAACATTTTCGGGTCACTCATAAAGTCCCTCTAGGTTTGCAATAGGATTTAGACTTGCCGCTTCCTCTAAGTGGTCAGGGGCAAAGTGAGCATAACGCATAGTTTCACGAATATTTGCGTGACCGAGTATGCGCTGCAGTACCAGAATGTTACCGCCATTCATCATAAAGTGGCTTGCGAAGGTATGGCGCAGTACGTGCGTTTTTTGCCCTTCTGCCAGTTGAATGTTGGTCAGGGCCAGCATCTTTTTAAATTCCTGATAGCACGGATGAAACATTTTACCCTGTAGGGGCGATAGTTCGTCATAGAGCCAGCGCGGAATCGGCACTGTGCGGTTTTTACCGCCTTTCGTTTTGGTAAAGGTCAATTTATATGGTGATAACTGAGAACGGTTAAGCCTCTCCGCTTCACTCCATCTTGCACCTGTTGCAAGGCACACCTTAACGATGCGCGTCAAATTGAGCTTGCCGTAAGATTCGCAGGCGCTCAGTAATATCTCTATCTGGCTACCAGTGAGCCAGGACATTTCCTTTTCTTTCTCTTTGAAGATGCGAACCCCTTCGATAGGGTTGGGTAATTTCCATTCACCCAGCCTACGGAGTTCATTAAAAACAGCATCGAGATATTGCTGCTCGCGGTTGACTGTAATCGGCTTAGCGACCCACTTAGCTGGATTTGAATGATACCCGTTATCAATTTGGCCGCTTAGACGTTTGTCGCGGTAGTGCGCCCAATCCTTTTGGGTGATCTTTGCCGCAATTGGATCACCCATGCCTTTGCAAACAATGTGCAGTTTTGCGAGTCGGGATTTACTGGCTGAAAGAGACTGGCCGTGTAGGCGATGCCATAAATCAATCAGCTCACTTAGCTTGCGGCGGTCTTCTTTTTCACCAAGCCAGGGCTTTTCTTCCGATTCCTTCTTTATATAATTTTCGAAAGCCTCGGCCTCACCCTTCGTATTAAACTGCTTGCGAATGCGTTTACCTTCCCTTCCGTTTGGGAACACCTGCGTCAGCCATTTGCCATTTTTCTGTTTAGTGACAGTCATAGTGAGAACCGAGGTAAATTACTTATTGCTCACAAAGGTTGTTGCCAGCATCAAGGATTGGGCTAATACTTTTCTTAACCCCTTTATAGTTTGGGTCGTCAGCCCATACAGCATCTATGTCGTAACCTTCCATTTTCCCGGACTGCACTGCATCTTTCGCGCTACCATTCACGGGATATCGGTCATCTGTTTCAGTGTTATAAACGAAGATGAAACGTTTATTAATGCAGGACACCTTAGCTTTATTAAAGGTAAGGGGCCAGTCTTCACCTAATTTTAATGAATCCAAATCAATTGATTTTTCGGCAGCATAAGATGCAGATGTTCCAATAAGACATGCTATGACAAGAAATAACTTTTTCATTCCATTCCTTATACGTGTTTTTCCAGAGTAAATAATACAGCCCCAAAAGGGGTAACATCAGATGCCCCGCACTCAAACGAGACATTTGGATTGGTTAGCTTGATTTTCCCACCGGGTAGCCGAGAAATATCATACACATCATAAGAGTCATCAATATTAACGAACCAGCGGCCATTCGCGATGTTCTTGGCCTCAGTATTCACTAGCCATGAGTGACCAACACCATCAATAAACACTAAGCAATCTTTATCGACTGCAGAAAGTGCCGGATCCATAAGCCAATTTCCTGCGTCATTTAGAACGCCCGACACTAATTTTTTCTTCGGAATACTTATTGATGATGCGACAACTTCGGGCTGACTATCGAACATCTCACCTTTACCAGTTGCTAACCATCTGAGAGACACGCCTGTGTCTAACGCGCATGCAACTACTACATCTCCGGGGAAATATTCCCTGCGGATCCATGTACTGATTGTGCCAGAAGATATGTCAAGTAAATCACCCAGCTCCTTTTGCATGCTAAAGCCGTAAGCATCTAAGAGTCTGCGTAAAACTAACTTCCCGCCGTTAGCCATGATTTCATCGTAAAGCTGCTTACCTTTCAGCAAAGGCTCATCTCGCAAATGCGAATTAACAAGCTCACCAGTCATTAACCAGTTCAAGTCTGCGCCGGTTTCAAGAGAGCATTGGATAATCGCCTTTCCAGGCAGGCTGTTGCGCTGAATCCAAGTGCTGATGCTGTTAGATGGCACACCCAAGACTTCTGCAAGCGCTCTTTGAGTGGTGACGCCATATGACGAGCTGATCCGCTCTATCAACTCCTGCGTATTCAAATTTTCATCATTCATTATTAGCCCACACTCAAAATCGATTTACATGATCGCATTTTCGATCTAAAGTGACGCTCATCGACCAAGATGCACGTCACTGCACCATATTTCACACAATCGGAGATAATGCGATATGAAAGATGCAAAAGCAACTTTAACGCATGAGCCTGAAGGCTCGAAAAATCAATCCAGTCCTTTTACCGACTCACAAATCAATGCGCTTGTCTCAGCCTTACTGCCAAGCCTGCAAAAGATGATCGGCTCTGCAATGGCAGACGCCATGAGCGTTCGCGACTTCGCAGCAATGCGCGGCGTTAGTGAGCGCCTTGTGTGGCAGTGGCTTGACGAGGGCATATTGCTCAAGGCTCCAACCAAGGATTTCATCAATAAAAAAAGCGCTGAAAAACGCAGCAAAGTCCTTATCAACGTCAAAGCATGGCGCGACAAACTCACACAGCAGGCTGTCGATTGTCGTTATATTGATGCCCGCACCTCGCAATCTCTGAACTGATTTTGATTATTTAAGTTGAGCAAGGGAATAGCCATGTTTGATTTTAAGACTTCCACCCATAACCACTATGACGACGCCTGCCGCAAGTTTGCCCTTACGCATAACATGGCTGAGCTGGCGCAGCGTGCAGGCATGAGAGTTCAAACCCTGCGCAACAAGCTCAACCCGGATCAGGTGCATGAGCTGACTGCTCCAGAAGTACTGCTACTTACCGACCTGACCGAAGACGCCACGCTGATGGATGGGATGCTGGCTCAACTGCATTGCCTGCCCTGCGTGCCGGTTAATGAGCTGGCAAAAGAAAAGTTTCAGTCCTACGTGCTGAAGGCTACTACTGAAGTCGGAAGCATGGCTGCCAGCGCCGCAAACCCGGAGCGGATAACTGCAACATGCCGCCGCAGTATTCTGGAGGCCGCAAATACCGGCATTCGCTGCATGATGCTGGCCGCACTGGCCGTACAGACCCGCGTTCACTCTAACCCGACTTTAGCCTCAACCGTTGACGCTATCAGCGGGCTGGGTGCTTCGATTGGCATCAGCTGAGGGCGCACGATGATTTCATTTGCGGCACACCTCAAGCGCCAGAGCCCGTCAATGTCATACGGCAATGGCTGGATTATGGGCGAGAACGGCAGGCGCTGGCATCCGGTATTAAGTCAGCAGGTACAGGTAAAAGAGAGCAGAGGTAAATCATGGCTATCGAGGGCGATTCAATGCTGGTCGAGCTTACTGCCGGGCAGAGGGTTTCGGCGCTGAATCACGTTGCGTTAATTCGCGCACAACTGATGGGCGATAACTGTGAAAAAGATATGGTTCGTTTTTTCTCTGAAATACGCGATGTGACAGACAGTAATTATCAGGAAAACAAACGCGCGCTGAGCGCAATTCTGTTCCTGGCTAACATCGGTAAAGACAGGCACGAAGCTGATTTTAGTGAACTGACTACTGATGAACGAAAGGCGCTTATTTGTGCAATGAATCATTTAAAAGCAGTCGTGAGTTTATTTCCAAAGCGAATGACCTTTTCTAACTAAATAATCCTATGCAAATAAATGGCGTTAACCCGTTAGGCATTCTTTTGCCCAAATTCAGGAGAAAGTGGAATGCGAAATATCGAGACACTTAAGTTTGATGCAGACACAGAAGCGCTGGCAGCAATTATCACTAAGGCGCGGATCGAGGAGCGCAAAGACCGTGCAATGGCTGTTTCAGGACGTCTGGCCGAGCTTGCTCTGCACATTCATCAACAGGGGCTTTCCGGCGTTGAAGCCGCTGAGCTGATCAGTCGCGAGGCTGAGCGTTATCAGAGTGAATCACAGGAGCTGCACTAATGGCCGACTCAATGGACATAGCGCAGGCTCGCGCCGACGAGTTGCTGGCGCGCAACATTTCCAGCGTGGTTAACCGCCCGGTCAGCGTAGCGGCGTCTTTCTGCGAAGACTGCGATGCGCCAATCCCGGAAAAGCGTCGCCGCGCCGTGTGTGGTGTAACTCGTTGTGTCGGTTGTCAGAACGTGGCCGAACTGCGCGCAAAAGTATCAAAAGGCGGTGCGGTATGAGCACGATCCTTAAGTGGGCGGGCAATAAATCCCGCGTAATGCCGGATCTTCTAGCGCACCTGCCAGAAGGTGATCGCCTGGTCGAACCCTTCGCCGGTTCCTGCGCAGTGATGATGAGTACCGATTATCCGTCCTATCTGGTTGCGGATATAAACCCTGACCTCATAAACCTCTATCGCCAGATAAAAGAGCACACCCGCCCGTTTATAATTGTGACGGCTAGCCTCTTTAATCAGAACACTACCGGCGAAAGTTATTACGCCGTGCGTGAAGCATTTAATCATGATCCGTCGCTGCCTTTGCTGGAGCGCGCCGCTTATTTCCTGTACCTGAACCGCAATGGCTATCGCGGTCTTTGCCGCTACAACAAGCGCGGCGAATTTAATATCCCATTTGGTAACTACACAGAGCCATATTTCCCGCTGACTGAGATAGAAGCATTCGCAGAAAAAGCTCAGCGCGCGACGTTTATCTGTGCCGACTTCCGCGAAACGCTGCGCCTCGCAAAATCCGGGGATGTTGTGTATTGCGATCCGCCCTATAACGGTACATTCGCGGAATATCACTCTGCAGGTTTTGGCAAAGATGAGCATCACGATCTGGTCAGCATGTTGCTCGGCGTCTCAGAGCGTTGCCCGGTTGTGGTTTCAAACAGCGATACCCTCTACACCCGCAGCATTCTTCGCGATTTCAATATCACCAGCATCAGTGTAGCCCGCTCGGTTGGAGTAGCGGCAGGAAAGGGAAAGCGCGCCTCTGAAATCATTGCTGTGCGCAAACCGCAACACACCCCGGTTGTGATCGCTTGGGATATGGCATCCGGGCTGGATAGCTCTTGCGAAGTCCAGGCACACCAATGACAGCCTATTACAACGAGGTTGATCCTTTTGCAGTGCAATGGCTGCGCAACCTTATCGACGCGAATCTGATAGCGCCAGGCGTCGTAGATGACAGGAGCATCACAGATGTTAACGCTTCCGACCTTAACGGATTCACACAATGTCATTTCTTTGCTGGGATCGGTGGATGGAGCCTCGCTCTGCGACTCGCCGGAGTGCCAGACACTTACCCGCTGTGGACGGGAAGTCCGCCGTGCCAGCCTTTTAGTCTGGCTGGATTGGGTGTCGGGAAAGCCGATCCACGTCACCTGGCTCCAACCTTTCTCAATCTCATCTGTGAATGTAAGCCTGCAAGAGTCTTTGGTGAGCAGGTTAAAAATGCAATACAGAAAGATTACTGGCTCGACGCCTTACTCATTGAGCTGTCGGAGGAAGGTTACACCAGCGGGTTTGCCGTACTTCCTGCTGCAGGCGTCGGCGCTAAGCATAAAAGGGAGCGGATCGTATTCGGTGCAACCCTGGGCAACAGTCACGGCTCGGTCATTTCGGGACAGGGGCAACATAAGCAAATCATTCTTTCGGAAGGACGGAAGAATGCGAAACGACACGCTTTATCGTCAGATGTGGCTACACACTTTTGGGCTGAATGGGAACCCAACACGGGAGCAGATGGCATCGTTAGAAGCCTACCACGTGGATATGGCCAGGCAGCTTATGGGCTTTCCCGCCGGGTGGGACGTTTACGCGGATATGGTAACGCCATAGTTCCCCAGCTTGTTGCTGAATTTGTTTCTCATTTTCTTCTGGCGACCGGCGAGGCTGTTGCATGAATCAAGAATACGCTTACCCGTGGAATGCTCCACGGGAAGCCATCGCCAGCCCTTACCCCACCTATGAGGAAATGCACAGCCGCACTCAGATGATTGCGGCTTTAGCGCGTGCGCAGGAACTACTCGAAAAGCAGCCGACACTGATCCAGCTCGACGTTAAGCGCCGCGTCAGCGATTTGGAAAAGACGCAGGGAACAGCCCGCGCCAATGTTTACTTAACAAAGACATTTGTTGAGCGCACATTGCCACGCGTTGAAACCGTTAACGCTCAATATCGCCTCGGTGAAATGAGCGGCGGCGCATTTAATCTGCTGGCAGGTAATGCCACTAAACAGGCTGGCGCGGCCAGCGCGGGCGGCACGCTTTGGGAGTTGATGCGCCGTTTTAACCGCCTGCCCGATATGGCGCGCGCCGACGTCGATTTACTCGCCGGAGATGTAGCTAATTTCATCCTCGCCGAGCTGGTACAGGCACACGCGCAGGCCAGCGATGAGTCAGATTACAAATACACGCACCGCGTTTACATGACCGCCGCCACCATCACCCGCGAGCTTAGCCAGACGCCGCCTTTATGGGATAAAGTCACGTCCCGGCTGTTTGACCCGGAGGAAGTTACCCCGGCGATCATGCGTATGCAGACGGAAAAATGGTGGAAAGGCCGACTGCGCCGCGTGGCCGCATCATGGCGTGAACACCTTCAGATCGCCCTGGCTAACGTCAGCAAAAAGCATACCCCCTACGCCAGCAGCATGACCGTTTCAGAGTGGCGCGAGCAGAAGCGCCGCACCCGTGAATTTCTGAAAGGAATGGAGCTGGAAGACGAGGAAGGCAACCGCATCAGCCTGATCGAGAAATACGACGGCAGTGTGGCCAACCCGGCGATCCGCCGCTGCGAGCTGATGACCCGGATTCGTGGCTTCGAAAACATCTGCAATGAAATGGGCTTTATCGGCGAGTTCTATACGCTTACCGCCCCGGCGCGCTATCACGCCACGATCAAAACCGGGCATCGTAACCGCAAATGGAACGGTGCCAGCCCGGCCGACACGCAGCGTTATCTCTGCAGTGTCTGGCAGAAAATCCGCGCCAAGCTGCACCGCGAAGAAATCCACATCTTCGGCATCCGCGTTGCTGAGCCTCATCATGATGCGACCCCACACTGGCACATGCTCATGTTTATGCGCCCGGAGCAGGCTGAGCGCGTGCGCGAGATTATGCGCGACTACGCCTGGCAGGAAGATGGTAGCGAGCTTACAACCGACAAGGCCCGTAAGGCCCGTTTTCACGCCGAGGCTATCGACCCGGAGAAAGGCAGCGCAACGGGTTACGTTGCTAAATACATTTCCAAAAATATTGATGGTTATGCGCTGGATGGCGAGACAGACGACGAGAGCGGCAAAGATCTGAAAGAAACTGCCTCGGCCGTTTCTGCCTGGGCGTCACGCTGGCACATCCGGCAATTTCAGTTTGTGGGCGGTGCGCCGGTCACGGTTTACCGCGAGCTGCGCCGCATGGCAGATAGCGAAACCGCGCACGGCCTGAGCATTGAATTTGCCGCAGCGCATGACGCAGCCGATGCAGGAGATTGGGCCGGATACGTTAACGCGCAGGGAGGCCCGTTCGTGCGCCGTGACGAGCTGGCTGTGCGCACCTGGTATCAGGCAAGCGAAGGCATGAATGAGTACGGCGAGGAAACGCTACGCATCAAAGGCGTTTACGCCACGACCGTGGGTGAAGACACCCCAATTTTAACGCGTCTCGCACAGTGGAAGATTGTGCCGAAGCGCGCCGTTGACCTGGCCGTTGATTTTCAGGACGCGTCCGCGTCCTCTCGGAGTTCTGTCAATAACTGTACGGGGAGATCGGGATCTGAGGATCCGCCGGTGCCGGAAAGTTTGCCTGATTATGCTTCTGGCAGCATGACCCGGAAGGAACGGCGACGGCAGCTGGCGAAAATCCGGGCAGAGCAGCCGGTTAAAGCGTCCCGAATATTCAGACGCGCTGACAAGGTAGAGGCAGCGTGCACCAGAGTGATAACAGAAATACAGGAGATGACTGGCGAGACCATCAGCCGGGGACTGGCGGTGCGTCTGATCCGTGGTGTTAATACGCAAATCAATGGTGACTGGTGCAGAAGCGCCGCTAATGGCGAGCTGTTCAGAGCGCCTGCCCGCCCCACTGCCGACGATTTATTAGCAAGATTTAAGCTCGCTGCTTCTAAATCCTGCTTATTAAACAGTCAATAACGGGTGAGCGGGTTAATCCCTGATCCCCTCGTAACGATATTATTCACCGCCAGAATAATTCAGCGGTTGTCTATTTACTCTATTTAAATCAGTCGGATGAAGTTACTGAATGCGTATAGCAAATATCATTTTAAATACGGAAACACTATGTTACTGTATAAATACACAGTGTTTAACAAGGGGGGAATATGCAACGGAGTGAAATTAGTGCCATGCACAAAAAAATCGCAGGCATGAGGTTTATCGCTGAGCTGTCTTTGATAGCCAACTGCAAACCGTCTGATCTGGAACTGGCGCTAACTTTGATTGCCGATTTGGCAAATACCGGGCCTCAAATTGAGGCAGAAGATGAAATTTTCTATGCAGCAGAATAACGGGTGCGGAGGTTAAAATGCGTTTAGATGTCACTATCAGCAGGGAACAGAACCTGAGCCAGGAGGCCATTCAGGCGTTTGAGGCAGAGCTGCACCGGCAGGTTATCGCCGTTTTTCCTGCAACAAAAATCAGCGTACATGTAGCTGGTTCGTCGGGCTTTGAAATGGCGGGCTTTACGTTAGAGTCCGATCGGCAGACGCTGACCAGCATCCTTCAGGATATCTGGCAGCAGGATATCGGAGGCTGATATGACCAAAAAAGATGCTGTCCTTTACTCTGCTTACCGTGGAGCAATAAAAATTGTGGGCCGTCACCGTCATATTGCAACGGATGATATGACGCGCCTGGCGAATGAAGCGGGCTATCCCATTACTCCCGCCGAAGCAAACGAGTATATTCTCGCACAGCCCCAGCGCGTGATAATCCTCACTGAGGGTCTGCACGGGATGCATACATACGGGTTTTCGCACTAACCGCCCTGCCCGGTTTATCACGCTTAAATCGCACTGATGAGCCATGCATGCACAGAGTGCATGGATCTGCATTCAAAAACTCACGCGCAAAACTCCTGAGGGTGCCAGCACTGGCGCCCTTTTCATGGGTTCATGCACCTGCATTAAAAGTGGTCACTAAAGCGGGCAGGCGTGGCGGGGATAGCATTGCGCGCGGAGGGGGCAAACATGTTTCGCCCACATAGCAACCGGTAACCACACGTCTGCCATCTCTTTAACTGTGACCTCAGTCAGCGAAAGCAGCGCTTGATATTTTTAGATTAATCTGATGGTATACATAAAATTTTCTGTACTTTACATGCATTCGCAAAAGGAATTTTTATGGATAACGGTTCAATTACTTATTTTGATATCACTGCTTGCGGGTTTTATCGGCTGAAGCATAAATCAAATGAGTTAGATTATAAATTTGGTGACCTAATTGGAGTGCTCGATGATTTGGAGTCATGGCTTGCAGATAAAAGTTTCGAGCAGACTTTGGCATGGAATAAAGAAGAGCAACCACTTAGGACAAGAGTATATAGTCGCGGACTTGCAAGAGATGAGAACACCAAAGATGCAGTTATAGTGTTATATAGGGAGGTTGGGAATGGTAACGGAATACATGGCATCAAGGTTGATTCTAAAGTTAGTGGCGATAGCAAAGGTACAGTCAAGGCAGGAAGAGAGCACGGAGATGATAAGATAATTTGGGGCGAGCCATGCTATTATTGGTTAATCCCTGAGTTGAATAAAATAGCATCTATCAGGTTTCCGCACTCTTTTGCAGATACCTATCTTTTTGGTCAGTATTTCATTCAACATGTTAATAATAACAGTAAGCTTGGCGTAAGAACCAAGTCGAAAAGAACCGTTGAAACAATACCAGGGCGTGCATTCGATATATATAATACAAGATTCCAAATTCAAGAAGGGAAAAGTGAAATCAATTGCGTGTTCAAGTTCATTCTTGAAGAAACAAAGCTGAAGGCCGCTGAAGAAAACTTTGAAAAACTTCGACACAAAATCACTCACACAATGATTAAAGATACAACTATTGTTCATCAGCAAGATACAAGGCAACCATTATTAAAGCTCACTAGCAACTTCTTAGGTTCTCTTGTTGGAGAATCGAAACGCGACGAATTGATAGGCCAGCCTCCAGTATTGAAGCAGCCACGTAAAATTGAAGTCAAAATCGATGGTGCTCCATCTTCAGAAGAGCTTAGAAATCTCTTTTCAATGCGAGATAAAGAATCTGATTGGGATGTCGGCTTCTTAATGGCTGACCGCGATAATCCTATCTGGCTGAGCAGTTATGTAGCAAGAACCAAGCTGCCGCTTCATGATTCTGATGGTTCGGAGCATTACTCTGCAAGCTTCTTGCTTGATGAGATAAATAAAGTTAGAGAAGATTTAATTAGTGAAGTAAAATCTGCAGAGAATGCATCAGTTCAGGAATCTGAAGTTACACCCTCAAAGAAATTAGCAGAAGGTTAAAATGGCAGATACGGACAGCTTGATAGTAACAGTTGCGAAACAGCAGGCAATTAACATTGTTGCATCCTTAGTCATCGGTGTGATAAGTTTCTTTTCGCTTGAAAGTTTTTCGTACAATGATGCTAAAGACATTTTAGGTGTCTTGATAAATATTTCAGCATCAATTTTTACAATAGTTGGTTTGTGGGTGGGTTTTTTATATCCAAATGCAATGAGCAGCATTGTTAATGATGATGTTAGCTATATTAAAAATGAAAAAGATTCCCCCCGAATTGAAAAGCTAGTTTACATAATAATCACCTCGGCTTTCGTAATGGCTGGAATATTGCTTTTTTTCTTAGCGAAAATACTTATAGCTTCGCACCCTTTCTATAAGGAGCATATAGGTTTCATTAAGTGCATAGGTATTTTCTCCGTGCTTTTAATGAGCTGGTTGCAGCTAAAGTGTGTGATGAGTTTAGTGTTAAGCAATTTGCATTTTGTCAACCACCTTCATGGTCGATTAGCAAATGCCAGATTTGAACATCACGATAAGTAAAAAAAAGGATTGGCTTATTTGGCCAATCCTTATCTCATAATGAATAATCTTTAAAAGTAATTATTTCTTTGCCTATCCATTCGTTGGTTTCCTTCATTCGCTCCTGCAACGGCGTCAGTTCATTCCTCACAAACACCTGCGACGCCTTCACCGCATCTCCGAACCCGCCAGAGTTATCCGGGATAATGCCCATCATCTGCGGCGGCACGCGATGCGCGCTGAGCAGGTCATCCCGGCTGGCCTTTTTTATGTTAAAGAAATCATCCTTTGTCGCCACCTCACTAAGCGGCAGGATTTTAATCCCGTCCGGCTTACCGTTTGGCGCGTACATAAACAGGTTGCGGAAGTTGCCCAGGCCTTTAGTGTCGCGCATCGCCTGACGCATCCGATCCACGTCGCTGCTGCTCTGTGCGGCGTCGGTCATATACAGGATGTAACCGGCATGCGCGCCGTTCTGATAATACTTGCGGCGAAACAGCGTGGCCGCTTCATTCAGCCAGGCAGAGTTCAGGGCGCTGAGGTATTCCGGCAGGCCGTACAGCTCCTGATTAATGTCCGGCTCTATCAGGTGGAACACGCTGCCGGGCGTAAACTGGTGCGGTTCCTTCCAGTCATTCACAAACCAGTACTCCCCTTCTTTCACGCCCTTACGGGTAAATTTCGCCGGGGTGGTTTCCAGCCGCCAGGGCTCGCCCAGACCATTGCGGCGCAGCTCGGCAAACGCATTGCCGAATACCAGATAATCCAGCGCAAACTTGCTGAACTCCTGCTGGCTCATCATCGGATGCGGGATAAAGGTTGAGGCCAGAATGTTACGCTTCACGTAGATGGGCGAGCTGTGATGCACCGCCGAGCGCAGGCTCTTTGCCAGCCCGTGAAAACTTACCGGCGGCTCATACCAGCGCCCGTTACCGATACACTCCGCATAATCCAGAATATCGCGCTTATCCATTACCGGCGTCGGCTCGCCGAAGGTAAATGCCTCAACCTGCTGGGGCGCTGCCGGTGCTGTTGGTGCTGCTTTAAATGCCTTACGGCTGCGTTTGCTCATCAGTAGAATTCCAGAATTGAAGGGTTAGCATTGCCGCTGGCGGCGGTAAGCGGTTCATTTAACAGTGCATGCATAATCGCCCAGGCGACGTCGGCGTGGCTGGCATCCTCGCTGCGGCTCGCCTCGTAGGTGGAGCGGTTGCCGCTGGCGGTCATGGTTTTGCGGATGGCCATAAAGGACTGCGTGATATCGGTACTCCCGGCGTCGTACTCCAGCCGCCCGCTGCCGATGGTGTCTTTTGCCTTCAGCACCATTCCCGTTTTTACTTCCGGCGAGTAGCGGATCTCCCGTGCCGCCGGGTAAAACTGCCTGACCAGCTGAAAAACGCCCTGGCCGATGCCGGTCGCATCCACGCCGATATACTCCACGCAATACTTTTTGGTTAAGTCCTCAATGGATTTCGCCTGCGCGGCAAAGCCCATCCCCCGCCACTGGTGATGCTCCAGCACGCGGAACTTACCGCCCGCCACCACCGGCGGGGCCAGCACGGCACAGCCCGCGCTGTCGCCGGTGTGCGACGGGTCGTAGCCTATCCACACCGGGCGGTAATCAAACGGGCGCAGCGCGTAGGGGTTAAAGTCACTCCACTCTTCCAGACTGTCGATCATGCAGGTCTGCAGCTCGGCGAACGGGAACACGCTCGCCTCATCGTCGACAAACTCACACATTAAGAGGTTCTGGTATTCCGGCGGGCTGTATTCCAGTGACAGCTGGTCCAGGTCAAACAGGTTACAGCCGCCGGTCAGCGCGTCCTCAACGGTGACAATCTGCCGCCACTGACCATCCCCGCACAGCGCACCTTTCGCCAGATGCGAATGCGATAAATTCAGCTCGATGCGGTCACCTTTACTGCGGCGTCCCTTATTAAACAGTTCGCCCGACCAGAACGGATAAGCGCTGTGCGACAGGCTCGACGGCGTGGAAAAATAGGTGGTGCGCCATTTTTTGTGCAGGGACATGCCGCTGGCGACCTTGCGCAGCTCCTGGAATTTCGGGATCCAGAAATACTCGTCCAGATACAGGTTGCCGGTGTAGCTCTGCGCGGTGCGCACGTTGGTCCCCAGGAAAATCAGCCGCGCACCGTTTGGCAGCACAATCGGATCGCCCTTCAGGTCGACGTCAGCCTGACGGGCAAAGTCGATAATGTAGTTTTTAAAGACGTGCGCCTGAGCTTTACTGGCGGATAAAAATATCTGGTTGCGCCCGGTGGTCAGCGCATCAATCAGCGCCTCGCGGGCAAAGTAGAAGGTGGCGCCAATCTGACGGGATTTGAGAATATTGCGGATACGGTGCGCCAGCCCGGCCTTATGCCAGTTAAGCTGGTACTCAAAGCAGTTATCCATAAACAGGCCGGTGAGCTTTTCGGTCTGCTCATCGCTGAAGACGTTCTTAATCACCGGCTGGCGCTCGCCCTTATTGCGGTTGCGCACGCTGGGATTTAAATCCGCCTCGTTGCCCGAGCTGCGGTAGCGCTCCACGCGGGCCAGCCGCTCAATCTGACGGCCCAGCGCGTCTATCTCCTTGTAATCCCCGTTGCCCTTGACCTCTTTCATGATGAGCTGAATTAACCGCGCCTCCATGCTGGCTTCAACGCGACTGATGGGCGCTATATCTTCCCACGCGTCGCGCAGCTTCCAGCTCTGCACGGTCGGTGTTTTCTGGCCGAGCGTCTCCGCAATCTGGCGCACGGAATAACCCTGCCAGTAAAGCAGTGCGGCCTGACGGCGCGGATCGCTGATGGTGGTTGGTATGTTCATGCCGACAAGGCTACCGGGGCGCATAGTGCCGCGCCCGCTGTCCCTGTTTGCTCACGGCTGAGCAGGCGGGCTTTCGTTGAGCGGATACGTCATGGCGGGGAAACTGGCCCCGACCTGAACCCACCCACTGACCGGAGCCTGTTAATGGCAGCACTCAAAGCAAAGCGTTTTCGTATCGCCACCGAAGGCGCAACCACCGATGGCCGCGTGATCTCCCGTGACTGGATTTCCCAGATGGCGGCGAACTATGACCCGTCCATGTACGGCGCGCGCATCAATATGGAGCATATCAAGGGCTACACCCCCGACAGTCCGTTTCGCCGCTATGGCGACGTGACCGCCCTGAGCGCGGAAGAAATCGAAGACGGCCCGCTGAAAGGCAAACTGGCGCTCTACGGTGAAATCAGCCCGACGGCGGAGCTGGCCGAACTGACCCGGGCGCGGCAGAAAATCTACACCTCCATTGAGGTGAACCCGAAGTTTGCCGACACCGGCGAGGCATACCTGATTGGTCTGGCCGTCACCGACGACCCGGCGAGCCTCGGCACGGAAATCCTGAGCTTTAGCGCGTCGGCGTCGGCCAACCCGCTGGCCTCCCGCAAGCAGCACAAAGACAACCTGTTTACCGCCGCCGAGGAGACGCTGATTGAGTTTGAAGAGGTCGCCGACCCGGCACCGTCACTGCTGGCCCGCGTCTCGGCGATGTTCTCCGCTAAAAAGAAAACCGACAGCGAGCAGTTTGCTGACATGAGCGCAGCGGTTACCGCCGTGGCTGAGCAGGTGCAGCAGAACGGCGACGAGCAGACGCAAAAGCTTTCGGCGCTGGAGCTGGCGTTAACCGGACGGCTTGACGCGCTGGAGCAGCAGGCCGGTGAAGACCGCACCGCCTTTGCCGCGCTACAGACGCAGCTGAGTAAAACCGACGGCAGCTATACCCGTCGCCCGGCTGCAACCGGCGGCGATAACCGGGCCAGCGTACAGACCGACTGCTGATTAGCCCGAAACCTCACTGAATACAGGAGCGCCAATGCGCCAGAACACCCGCTTTAAATTTAACGCCTTTATGTCCCGTCTGGCCGAGCTGAACAACGTCGAAACCGGCGACATGAACAAGAAATTCACCGTTGAGCCGTCGGTGACGCAGACGCTGATGAACCGCGTGCAGGAGTCATCAGATTTCCTGACCCGCATTAATATCGTGCCGGTAGCCGAAATGAAGGGCGAGAAGGTCGGGATCGGCGTGTCCGGTTCGATTGCCAGCACCACCGACACGGCGGGCGGCGACGAGCGCGAAACGGCGGATTTCTCCGCGCTGTACAGCACGGGCTATGAATGTGTGCAGGTCAACTACGACTTTCATATTCGCTACAACACCCTTGACCTGTGGGCGCGCTATGAAGATTTTCAGGCCCGCTTACGCGACGCCATCATTAAGCGCCAGTCCCTTGACCGCATGATGATCGGTTTCAACGGCGTGGCGCGGGCGAAGACCTCCAGCCGCGCCAGATATCCGATGTTGCAGGACGTGGCCGTGGGCTGGTTACAGAAGTACCGCAACGACGCCCCGAAGCGCGTGATGAACACCACCACGAACGAAGATAACAGCGTATCCGACGGCGTGCTGATCGGCAAAGGTCGCACCTGGGTAAACCTTGATGCCGTGGTAATGGATGCAACCAATACGCTGATTGCCCCCTGGTATCAGGAAGACCCGGAGCTGGTTGTTATCTGCGGTCGCCAGCTGCTGGCCGACAAATATTTCCCGCTGGTCAATCAGTCGCAGGCCAGTACCGAAACGCTGGCCGCTGACATGATCATCAGCCAGAAGCGTATCGGCAACCTGCCCGCCGTGCGCGTGCCCTATTTCCCGGCGGATGCACTGCTAATCACCCGCCTGGATAACCTGTCGATTTATTTCCAGGAAGGTACACACCGCCGCCTGATTGATGAGGTGGCGAAGCGTGACCGCATCGAAAACTACGAGTCCATCAATGAGGATTACGTGGTTGAAGATTACGCCGCCGGTTGCCTGATTGAAAAAATCAGACTGTCCGATGTCCCTGAAAAACCCAAAGCGGATACGGTCACGGCGGATAAAGCGGAAACGGAAACTGAAGCCAAAACGGAAACGCCGGAGGCATAACGCATGCTAAGTCCTGCCCGGCGTCACCTTATGCGAATGGAAGCGATTGAAGCCTCACAGCAGGCCGGTAATCCGCTGCGCCACGCGAACGGCTACGAGCTGATGCTGCTGAAGCTTAACGACGATAAACGCCGCCTGAAAAAAGTGCGCTCGCAGGAGCGCAAGGCCGAACTCAAACGCAAAATGCTGCCGGAGTACGGCCCCTGGGTGGCGGGCGTGTTAGCAAAAGGAACCGGCGCACAGGACGCCGTGCTGATGACCGTCATGATCTGGCGGCTGGATGCGGGCGACGTGCCGGGCGCGCTGGAGATTGCCCGGTATGCGCTGGCGCACGGTCTGGTGCCGCCGTCCGGCTTTAAGCGTGATGCGACCGGCTATCTGCTGGCTGAAGAAGTGGCCGACGCGGCGACCCGCGCCCGGACGCTGAAAGAGGCGGTGGATACCGGGCCGCTGCTGGCGACAATTGAGCTGACGAAATCCGAAGACATGCCCGACCAGGTGCGCGCCAAGCTGCACAAAATCACCGGGTATGTCCTTCGCGATGCGGGCAGGACTCTGGATGCGATGCAACACCTTACCCGGGCGCTACAGCTGCACGAGGGCTGCGGCGTCAAAAAGGACATAGAGCGGCTGGCGACTGAGCTGAAAAAGCAGGCCATTGCCCGCCGCTAACCGAACGCGCCCCGCGCCGGGCGGCAGAGCGGCAATGCACTGAATGTCTGCGCCGCTCTCCACCGCCCACCTATTTTAAGGCCGACTATGAACATGCTTGTTATCCCCGCCCCGCGACCGGCAGATGCCGCCGAGCCGCCGGTGAAGAATACCTTTTTCTGGCCTGACATTGACCTTCAGCAGCTGCGCGACACGCTGCGCTATGAAGGCACCGTGACCGCGCAGCGCCTGCGCCTTGCGGTAAAAACGGCGATTTCAGAAGTGAACGCCGAGCTGTACGACTGGCGCGCCGCGCAGATGGCGGCGGGGTTCAGCACCCTGTCCGACGTCCCGGCGGAAACCTTCGACGGTGAAAGCGAGAAGGCCACGCACTACTTCGCTGCCGTCTCCGCCATGACCGCCGCGACCATTGCCGAGCGCTATCGCAGCTATGACGCCAGCGGCAAAAAAGGCGCTGTGGCGGAGGCCAGCGCGGACGAGTACTGGCGTGATGCGCGGTTCAGTATCAGCCGCATCGGCGGGCGTTCCGGCTGCATTGTGAGCCTGTTGTGATGATTTACGCCCGGCAGGGCGACACCCTGGACCAGATTTGCTGGCGGTATTACGGGCGCACGGCGCAGGCGGTTGAGCAGGTCTATGCCACCAATCCGGGACTGGCCGAAAACGGCCCGGTTTTACCGCACGGCTGCGGGGTGAAGCTGCCCGACCTGCCGGAGTCATCAGCAAATGAACCCCTGAACCTGTGGGACTGAAGAAAATGGAGAAAGTCAGCTCGCTGATTAACTACCTTATCGGGCTTGTGCTGATGTGGTTCGCCCGCCACACGCCGCAGGACATCGCCTTTATGGTGGGGTCCGGCGTTGCCCTTGTGACATTAGTGATTAACGTGGCGACGTTTTTTATCAACTGGTATTACCGCCGCAGGACCTGGGAGCTGCAACAGGCGCTGGCTAAGGGGAAGGGTTATGAAGACCGCTAAACACTGCGCCGTCGTGGCCGTGCTGGCGACAGCCGCGCTGCTGCCGCAGTACAAAGCCCTGAAGATATCCGACGGCGGGCTGAAGCTGCTTGCCGACGCCGAAGGATGCCGCACCTCACCGTACCAGTGCAGCGCAGGCGTCTGGACTAACGGCATAGGACACACTGAGGGCGTCACGCCTTACAGCCAGGTCAGCGAGCGGCAGGTCGCCGTTAATCTGGTGTATGACGTGATGCGGACTGAGCGCCAGCTTGCCGCCTGCGTGCCGGAGGAGATGCCGCCGCCCGTCTGGGATGCGCTGGTCAGCTTCTCGTTTAACGTCGGCACCGGCGCGGCCTGCCGGTCAACGCTTGTCAGCTACCTGAAGCGCCAGCAGTGGTGGCAGGCATGCGACCAGCTCGACCGCTGGGTCTATGTGAAAGGCGTCAGGAATGCCGGGATTGAGAACCGCCGCCAGCGGGAAAAAGCCTGGTGCCTGAAGGGGGCGGAATGATACGCGTTCTGGCAGCCCTGCTGACTGTTGCACTCACTGCGCTGGCCGTCACTGGCTGGCGGCTCAATGCGGCAAATGACCGGCTTACCGGGGCGCAGCGCATTATCGGCACGCTGTCTGCCGGTATCGAAAGCCGCGATAAAGCGATTAGCCGGCTTAACGATGAGGCAACAGCGGGCAGGAAACGCGAGGCCGCGCTGCGCCAGCTCCAGGGCCGCGCCAGCGCCTCTGCCCTTCACCGTGAAATGACCCTACAGAGAGAAGCCAATGCAAACCCGGTATTACGCGACTGGTCTGCTGCTGTCCTGCCTGATGATGTTATCCGGCTGCACAGCCGCCCCGCCTTCAGCAACGCCCGCGATTATCTGGACTGGCTGTCCACGCGTGACAGCCTGCCCGCTGCCGGGCAACCATCTGCAAACCCTGGGCGACCTGGCGGCAGATAACCGCCAGCTGGAGGCTGCGCTCGCGTCATGCGGGTTGCAGGTGGAAATTATCAGAGAATGTCAGGAGCAGCACGATGCTGAAACCGAAACAGTTACGCCAGGCGCTCACCGACAGCGTGCCGCTGCTACAGCGAAACCCTGACGGGCTGAATATGTTTATCGACGGCGGGCGCATCGCCTCGACGCTCGCCAGTTCGCTGTCGTTTGAATACCAGTATCAGCTCAACCTGGTTATCACCGATTACGGCGGCGATATCGACCTGATTATAGTGCCGCTGCTGGCCTGGCTGCGTGAGAACCAGCCCGATATTATGGGGACCGAAGAGAAGCGCCGCACCGGCTTTACCTTTAAGGCTGATGTTATCAGTGACACGCTGTGCGATATCAGCATTGATTTGCAGCTGACCGAGCGCGTGATTGTGAAGCAGGAAGGCGGCGCGCTGCACGTCACGCACACGGGCGAAAACCCGCTGCCGGATAATGTCACGCGCCCAGTGCAGCTTTATGCAGGCGGTGAGCTTATCAGCGGGTTGCAGCCGTGAACGGGCTGGAGGCATTCGACGAACGGCTGGGCGCGCTGATTGGCAATCTGTCACCGGCAGCGCGAAAAGAGATGGCGCGCACCATTGCCAGGCGCCTGCGCGCCGGTCAGCAGCAGAATATTAAGCGCCAGCAGGCACCGGACGGCACGCCGTTTAAGCCGCGCAAAGCGCCACCGGTACGCAAAAAGAAAGGCCGGGTTAAGCGGGAGATGTTTGCCAGGCTGCGCACGGCCAAATACCTGAAGGCGAAAGGCACCGCTAACGATGCCGTGGTGGAGTTTACCGGCAACGTGCAGCGCATGGCCCGCGTGCATCATTACGGGCTGCGTGACCGGCCAGCCCGTGGGGGGAAAGAGGTACAGTATGAGGCGCGGCCTCTACTGGGAATCTGTGAGAGTAATTTCTACTCGATTGAAGATATCATAATCGCTTATCTTACAAAAAAACATTGACTTTGTTATTTGTATTGCGAGATAAATTAATGCCTTTTTGAACTTGAAACGACAACTCAACATTTTAAACGATTTTAATTTTTGTTTAAGGATTAAATAAATGCAAGAAGAAGTTTACCTTGAAAGTGTATTTAAAATATCTGGAATACCAACTTATACATTTGTAGAGCCGAAGGAGTATAACCAACTGCTAGTGTCAGTTAGAACTCCTGGGCGTGGGGTCGTCATTGAAGGCCCATCAGGCATAGGCAAAACCACATGTGTTTTAAATATCATCAAAAAGCTACCCAATGGTGCAGAATACACGGTATTGTCAGGCCGGAAAGCAAGTGATAAGAAAAGGATTGACGAACTTATTACAAGCGAAAACTTTGGTAACGTTATTATTGATGATTTTCATAAGCTCGACAGTCATGTAAAGGAAACTTTGTCAAATGTTTTAAAAACTCATGCTGATGAGGAACGTGATGATTCAAAAATAATAATAATAGGGATTAATAAAACAGGAAAGTCACTTATCGAATACTCAAGCGATCTTAGAAATAGAATATCGATAGTTAAGTTTGAATCTAATAATAAAGAGAAAATCCTTGAGCTTATAAAAAAAGGAGAGAAGGCATTAAATATTGAAATCGCTGTTAAAGATGAAATAGCTAATGATTCTCACGGGGCATTTCACATTGCTCAAATGTTAGCACATAATGCTTGTGTTCAATCGGGGATATTAGAAAAGAAAGAAGAAAAACAAGTTACAACCCCTAGCTATCATTCATTGAAGGAAAATGTAATGAATGATTTAGAGCTGAGTTTTTCAGATTTAGTGACAAAGTTCGTGCAAGGCCAGCGTGTGAAAAAAGGAAGCAGAGCGCCCTATCTTCATGTGCTTTATTGGCTTTCGAAGACCGACGAGTGGAGCATAAATCTTGAGGCATCATTGATTCATTATCCAAAACATCGTAATAGTGTTGGACAAATACTCAAAAAAGGTCACCTTTACTCTCATTATTGTAAGGACGAGCGATTCTCAGATGTAATCTACTTCAATGAAGATACAACTGAGATATCTATAGAAGACCCTAAATTTCTATTTTACATAAGAAATTTACTATGGACAAAGCTGGCGGAAAAAATAGGCTTTTACTCTTTCGACTTTACATCACCATATGACTTTGCACTATCTTTTTCTGGTAGCAAAAGAGATGATGCAGAATATATATACAACAAGCTTTCAGAAAGTGAGATATCTGTATTTTACGATTTTAATGAACAATCGAGAATCCTATCTGAAGATGTAGAAGACTACCTTGCCCCTATCTATAGGAGTGAGTCTGTTTACGTAATTCCTCTTTTAAGTAACGATTACCCAAATAGAGTTTGGTGCAAGTTCGAAGGTGATATATTTAGGTCGAGGTTTGGCAAGAATAGCATAATTCCTCTTAGGTATAGTGATTGCAGTGTAGGTATGTTTGACGCTACTAATGGAGTCGGTGGTTTCTCACTTGATGTATCTAAACCCATTGAATCACAGCTAGATATCTTTATTGGACTGCTTATCAACAAGATTCATGAAAGAAGAATAGAATTAAATAATTCCGAGCAGGGATTGGAAGAATAAATCTCACATCCATAAAACCCATAGATGGTGGCGTAAGTAAAATTTCGCCATCATCATAATCTTATGCCCGCGTGCTCATTCAGCTATCAGCAAACATCATCCAGTAGTTAAAAGAAATCCTCCTCGCCATCATTGTAGTCATGAAAAATCATGATTCTATATTTGAAATTCACCGCCTGCTGCGCAACCTGATCCGCATCGGCACCGTCTCCGCCGTCAACCTTGACGAGGGGCTGTGCCGCGTGGAGTCCGGCAACAACACAACCAGCTGGCTGCACTGGCTGACCACCCGTGCCGGTCGCACCCGTTCATGGAATGCGCCCTCGGTCGGTGAGCAGGTGCTTGTTTTATGCCTGGGCGGCGAGCTGGATACCGGTTTTGTGCTGCCGGGCGTGTTCTCAGATGACAACCCCGCCCCGTCAGCGTCTGCTGATGCGCTGCACTGGTCGTTTCCCGACGGTGCGGTAATTGAGTACGAACCTGCCAGCGGTGCGCTGAAGGCAACCGGGATCCAGACCGCAACCATTCAGGCGGCGGTAAAAATCCTGCTGGACTCGCCCGAGGTCGAATGCTCTGCCCTGCTGAAAACCGCCACGCTGGAAGTGACTCAGGGCGGCACGATGCAGGGCGATGTTCAGCACAGCGGCGGCAGCTTTACCTCTAACGGCGTGATCGTGCATGCGCATAAGCACGGCGGCGTGAAGTCCGGCGGCGACACGTCAGGCGGGCCGCAGTCATGACCGTAAAATATATCGGAATGAACCGTGACACCGGCGGGGCGGTGAATGATACAGACCATATCCACCAGTCGGTGCGCGACATTCTGTTAACGCCGGTCGGCACCCGGGTAATGCGCCGCCGCTATGGCTCATTGTTATCGCCACTTATCGACCAGCCGCAGAACGAGGCGCTGCGCCTGCAAATTATGTCGGCCTGCTATATGGCTATCCTGCAATGGGAACCCCGTGTGAAGCTGACCGGCATCCGTTATGAATCTGCGCTTGACGGCGGCATGGTGGTAGAACTCACCGGCACCCGCGCCGACACCGCGCAGGACTTTTCCCTGACTATTCCCGTGAGCTGATATGGCAACTATCGACCTGAGCCAGCTCCCCGCGCCCGACGTGGTGGAAATACTGGACTATGAAACCCTGCTGGCTGAGCGTAAGGCCACGCTGATATCGCTTTATCCGGCTGAGCAGCACGACGCCATTGCCCGTACGCTGGCGCTGGAGTCCGAGCCGGTAGTAAAGCTCTTACAGGAGAACGCCTACCGCGAGGTTATTCTGCGCCAGCGCATCAATGAAGCGGCCAGCGCCGTCATGGTCGCGTATGCCACCGGTGACGATCTGGACCAGCTCGGCGCAAACAACGGCGTCACCCGCCTGACCCTGACCGCTGCTGATGAAACCACGCTCCCGCCGACCGCCGCCGTAATGGAAAGCGACGATGATTTCCGTGTCCGCATCGCCGCCGCCTTTGAGGGGCTGAGCGTAGCCGGGCCGTCGGGCGCTTACGAATATCACGCGAAAAGCGCCGACGGTCGCGTGGCCGATGCGTCAGCGATCAGCCCCTCGCCCGCCTGCGTCACCATTACCGTACTGTCGCGTGAGGGCAACGGTGTGGCCGCAGCCGACCTGCTGGCCGTGGTGGATGCGGCCCTCAACGATGAGGACGTGCGTCCGGTGGCCGACCGGGTGACGGTGCAGTCAGCTGCTATCGTGGATTACGCCGTGGATGCCGTGCTCTATCTCTATCCGGGGCCGGAAGCCGAACCCATTCGCGCCGCCGCAGAGGCAAAGCTTGCCGCGTTCGTCAGCGCACAGGCCAGGCTCGGCAGGGACATCCGCAGGTCGGCTTTATATGCAGCGCTGCATGTGGAAGGCGTGCAGCGGGTGGAGCTGTCCCGGCCCGCCGCCGACGTGGTGCTGGATAAAACCCAGGCGGCGTACTGCACCGGCTGGACGATCACGGTCGGGGGTGCGGATGAGTGATCGCCTGCTGCCGGTCGGCTCGTCGGCGCTGGAAGTCGCCGCCGCTGAAGCCTGCGCGAAGATTGAAGCCATCCCGGCCCCGCTACGCCGGTTATGGGATCCGCAATCCTGCCCGGTGGCGCTGCTGCCATATCTTGCCTGGGCGTGGTCGGTTGACCGCTGGGACGCGGGCTGGAGTGAGTCAACAAAACGCGCCGTCGTGACCGCCTCGCAGTACGTGCATAAACATAAGGGAACGCTGGGATCAATCCGGCGCGTGGTGGAGCCGCTCGGCTATCTGATCCGCATCGTTGAGTGGTGGAAAACCGGCGGCGCGCCCGGCACGTTTCGCCTGGAAGTGGGCGTACTGGATACCGGCATCACAGAGGAAATGTATCACGAGCTGGAGCGCCTGATAGCCGATGCGAAGCCGTGCAGTCGTCACCTGGTCGGGCTGTCCATCAACCTTGATGCCAGCGGCACGCTGCCGGTTGCCGCCGCCTGCTACAGCGGCGACGAGCTGACCGTTTACCCCTGGACCTCTGAAATCATCACCGTGGGCGGGCCGGGTTACACCGGCGCGGCGGTGCATCTTATTGACCTGACGGAAGTGAGTATATGACAACGAAATATTTTGCCCTGCTGACCAGCCAGGGTGCGGCCCGGCTTGCCAATGCCGCCGCGCTGGGAACGAAAGTCCAGATTACCGGGATGGCCGTGGGCGACGGGGGCGGCACGCTGCCAGTGCCTGACGCGGCACAGACAAAGCTTGTGGGCGAAAAGCGCCGGGCTTCGCTCAACTCACTGACGGTGGACGCCGCCAACAGCAGCCAGATTATTGCCGAGCAGATCATCCCCGAAAGCGAGGGCGGTTTCTGGATCCGTGAAATCGGCCTGCTTGATGCTGACGGGGTACTGATTGCCGTTGCCAACTGCCCGGAAACCTACAAACCGCAATTACAGGAGGGCAGCGGCCGCACCCAGACGGTACGCATGATAATCATCGTCAACAGTGCCGCAGCCGTGACGCTGAAGATTGACCCGTCTGTGGTGCTGGCAACGCGTCAGTATGTCGATAACTTGGTGATTGAGGTCAGGGCATATGCCGATAAAGCGCTGGCCGGGCATGTTGCCGCCACCCATCCTCATAAGCAGTATTTGCAGACAGAGAATGCGCTGGCAGAAATCCGGGACGCCGGGCTGACCGGTAAGGCGCTTGCCGCGCTGGGATTGGGCGACGGTTCGGCGGTGCCGGTTGGTGTACCGCAGCCTTATCCGGGCGCAACCCCACCGGATGGCTGGCTTAAATGCAACGGGGCAACGTTCAGCGCCGCGAGTTACCCGCTGCTGGCAAAAGTCTATCCGTCGCTGAGTCTGCCTGATTTGCGTGGTGAGTTTATTCGCGGCTGGGACGACGGGCGCCGTGTTGATACCGGTCGGGGAATTGGCACCAGTCAGGGGGCCACCAGTATCCGCACGGCGGCACTGGACTATTTTGGCGCTGACAGCACCACCACAAATGCCACCGTCGGGACGGCCTTCAGTAAGGCGGACTCAGTGACCAGCACGCAACCCGCTGATGCACAGGCACCCGCAAATGGCCCACTGGGAGCCATCTTGAGCGATAACACCATGATTGCAGAACAGAAACAGGGCGGAAGTGTTGCCAGCAGTCAGTGGATTTCTGTACGCCCGCGTAACGTGGCGTTTAACTATATTGTGAGGGCTGCATAATGGCTAAAATTACTCTGGATAAAAATGGCCAGGCAAAGGTGGCCGGTACACTGATGGTTTATAACTTTGACGGTCTGACCGGTGAATTTACCGGCGCAGGCGATGAGTATTTACCGCAGGGCGTGGGCCTGCCTGCGAATGCCTGCATTACCGCACCCCCGCAGGTTGACGCTGGCAGCGTAGCGGTCTTTTGCGATGGGGGATGGCAGGCGGTCGCCGACCATCGGGGGGAAACGGTATATTCCATTGCCGAAGGAACGGCGCAACTGATTACTTCGCCAGGCGATTATCCTGCCGGTACGACTACGACTGCACCGGAAACCGCCTTTGATAAATGGGACGGCAAAAAGTGGGTGACGGACAGGGACGCACAGCAGGCCGCAGCTATTAAGGCGGCAGAAAGCGAAAAGGCTGCGCGTATCGCAGAGGCCAACAGTATTACGCAGGCATGGCAGACGCAGCTCAGCCTCGACATTATCACCGATGCGGACAAGGCTTCACTTACCGCGTGGATGAAGTACGTGCAGACCGTGCAGGCTGTCGATACTGACAGCGCACCGGATATTGCATGGCCGGAAAAACCAGTTTAAATGCACATTACGCGAGTGCTACACTCAAAAATCGTTAAACAATCAGTGAAAGAATCTGTCGCTATGGATACAACAGAACAACTGAATGGAACCTATTATTTTAATGGGTTATCGAACCTGACTCCGCAGGAGCTGCTATTTTGGGTTCTGATTGAAGAGACCGAAAAACAGTTAGGCGTACAGGACATTGCGGCCGTTTCGGCGCTGATCCTGGGTAACAACAGCATTAGCGTGCCGGGTAAGCCCAAGACCGCAACCCCCGGTACGTCTGTAGCTTCACTGTTTTTTCGTAAACACCTCTCTTATAAATTTCAACGGCGCATCCTGCCAACCCTGACGCAAAAATCCTTTACCCTGCGCGGGCTGAAGATTTTCTGGGTTAACAATCTGGGGGCGTTTGCAGGCAGGGCCGTGCCGGTTGTGGGATGGGTCATTCTGAGCAATGATATTGCGCAAATCAGCTTCCGTACCGTTCATCGTTATAACCTTCTGGTTCGCCCTGAGGATAAAATCTGGTGAGTGATATAACTGTTACGGCTGATGCCGTACGTGAGTTTATCCGGCGGGAACTGCCGCTTGTCACAACGTTCCTGTTAAAGAAAATCGTAATTAATGATGATGATATCTTACAGGAACTGTATGAAGCTGATGACATCGCTGAAATGTCTGAGAAGTTTTTTCGGGAATTCAACGTGAAAACTGCGGGCTTTTCCCTTGTCTCATATTTCCCCTGGAAAAGCCCTTCACTGTTTTCACCTCATCCCGTCAACCAGGGCAAAAAACCACTGACCATTTGTATGTATATTGAGTCGGCTAAGGCCGGATACTGGCTGTTTGGGTAACTGACTTCAGGTGATATTTCCTGTCCGTTAGTCCCTCAGCAAACCCCAATCGCATGCATGCCCCTTCCTGACCTGACAATCTGAGCACACCCATTACACGGAGTGCATCAGATGTCTGATTATCATCACGGTGTTCGCGTCGTCGAAATCAACGACGGCACGCGCACCATTTCCACCGTCTCCACGGCGATTGTCGGGCTGGTCTGTACCGCCGACGATGCCGACGCCGCGACGTTTCCCCTTAACACGCCGGTGCTGCTGACTAACGTTTTATCGGCTATCGGTAAGGCTGGTAAAAAAGGCACGCTGGCTGCATCCCTTCAGGCAATTGCCGACCAGGCCAGACCGGTCACGGTCGTGGTGCGCGTGGCCGAGGGCGCGACCGAAGCGGAAACCGTCTCCAATATCATCGGCACCACCGACGAAAACGGCCAGTACACCGGCATGAAAGCCCTGTTAAGCGCGCAGAGCCAGCTCGACGTCAAGCCGCGCATTCTCGGCGTGCCGGGCCTCGACTCGCTCGAAGTGGCGACCGCGCTTGCCAGCATCGCGCAGCAGCTGCGCGCCTTCTGCTACGTCTCGGCGTGGAACTGCAAAACCGTTTCTGACGCGCGCAAATACCGCGAGAACTTCAGCCAGCGCGAAATCATGGTTATCTGGCCGGACTTTATCGCCTGGAACACCACGGCTAACGCAGCCGAAACCGCCTTCGCCACCGCCCGCGCGCTGGGCCTGCGCGCAAAAATCGACAACGACACCGGCTGGCACAAAACGCTCTCCAACGTCGGCGTAAACGGCGTGACCGGGATTTCTGCCGGTGTCTTCTGGGACCTGCAACAGACCGGCACCGACGCCGACCTGCTCAATGAGGCCTGCGTGACCACGCTTATCCGTAAGGACGGCTTCCGCTTCTGGGGAAACCGCACCTGTAGCGACGATCCGCTGTTCGCGTTTGAGAACTACACCCGCACCGCGCAGGTGCTGGCCGACACCATGGCCGATGCGCATCTGTGGGCCATCGACAAGCCCCTGACGCCGGTACTGGTGCGCGAGATTATCTCGGGGATCAATGCCAGATTCCGGGAGCTGGTCAGCGCCGGTTACCTGCTGGGCGCTAACTGCTGGTACGACGAAACGGCCAACGACAAAGACACCCTGAAGGCGGGCAGGCTGGCGATTGATTACGACTATACCCCCGTACCGCCGCTGGAAGATTTAACCCTGCGCCAGCGCATCACCGACACGTATCTGGCGACCTTCGCCGCGTCCGTTAACAGCTGAGGGCTGAACAATGGCACTGCCAAGAAAACTCAAGGGGATGAACCTCTTTAACGACGCCAACAGCTATCAGGGCGTCGTCACCAGCGTCACGCTGCCGAAGCTGTCCCGCAAGCTTGACCCGTTCCGGGGCGGCGGCATGAGCGGCGCGGCGCATATTGATATGGGCCTGGACGACGATGCGCTGGATATGGAATGGAGCATTGGCGGGATTGATGAGCTGGTGCTGTCGCAGTGGGGCGCCACGTCCGTACCCCTGCGCTTTACCGGTTCGTACCAGCGCGATGATACCGGCGAGGAAATCGCGGTGGAGATTGAGGTACGCGGTAAGCATCAGGCGTTTGATTTCGGCGAAGCCAAACAGGGCGAGGACACCGAAACCAAAATCACCACCAAATGCAGCTATTACAAACTGACCTTTAACGGCAAAGAGCTGATTGAAATCGACACCATCAACATGGTTGAAAAGGTGAGCGGTACGGATCGACTGGAGCAGCGCCGTAAAAATATCGGCCTTGTCTGACTGACCGCCAGCGCCCGGCGCTGGCCTTAACAATTCCTTTTTTACAGAGAAAAATCATGGAACAGAAAGAAAACGTGGTCACCCTGGAAACCCCGGTTATGCGCGGTGAACAGGCAATCAACACCATTGAGGTGATCAAGCCTAACTCCGGTGCGCTGCGTGGCACCCGGCTGGCCGACCTTGCAGGTTCGGACGTTGACGCGCTGATCACCGTGCTGCCGCGTATCACCCTGCCCGCGCTGACCAGAGCGGAGTGCCTGAACCTTGACCCTGCCGATCTGATTTCGCTGGCCGGTAAGGTGATCGGTTTTTTGTCGCCGAAGTCGGGCGAATAAGCTGGCCGGGCGGTATGACCGTGAATGACCTGATGGCTGATATCGCCACCGTCTTTCACTGGCCCCCTTCTGAAATGTCCGTTATGCCGCTGGCCGAGCTGCTCGACTGGCGGCACAAGGCGATGATCCGCAGCGGAGCGAAAACCGATGAGTAACAGCCTTAAATTACAGGTGCTGCTTAAGGCGGTGGACCAGGCCACGCGCCCGTTTAAAGCTGTCCAGAACCAGACGAAAAAGCTGTCCGGGGATATCCGCGACACGCGGAGCAACATTAAGGCGCTGGACGCACAGGCGGCGAAGATTGACGGCTTTCGTAAGGTCAGCGGCCAGCTGGCGGTCACGCAGCAGAAGCTTAAGGATGCCAAAGCCGAAGCGGCCGCGCTGGCTGTTCAGTTTAAAAATACCGAAAAGCCCACCACGGCGCAGGCCCGCGCCCTGGAGAAAGCCCGACAGGCGGCAGGCGAGCTGCAAACGAAATCCAACAGCCTGCGCCTCTCGGTGCAGCAGCAGCGCGAGGCGCTCAAAGCGGCCGGTATCTCTACCAAAACCCTGAGCAGCGAACAGCAGCGGCTGAAAACCGCCTCGGCGCAGGCCACCGTCAGCCTGAGCCGTCAGAAGATGGAGTTACAGCGCCTCGGCCAGCAGCAGGAGCGGCTTAACCATATCAGCGAGCGCTACCGTAAAGGCCAGGCGTTATCCGGGCGCGTGCGTAATGCCGGTGCGGCAGGATTTGCTGGCGGGAGCGCTGCGCTGTATGCCGGGGGGCGGCTGATCGCGCCGGGCATGGCGTTTGATACGCAGATGTCTGAAACACAGGCGCTGCTCGGTATTAACAGGAGCGACCCCAGGCTGGCAGCAATTCGTCAGCAGGGGCGGGACATTGGTGCCACCACCGCATTTTCACCTACTGACGTTGCACGAACACAAAGCACGCTGGCCCGCTCCGGCTTTGATGCTGACGCCGTTCTGGCGTCAACGGAATCCACGGTAAATCTCTCGCTGGCGTCTAAAGTCGATATTGCCGAAGCGGCTGATATCGTCACCAACATGCAGACGGCTTTCAAAATCCCCGTATCGGAGATCCAGCGCGTTTCTGATGTGATGACAAAAGGCTTTACCTCATCCAATACGGATCTCCTTGAGCTGGGGGAGGCAATGAAATATGTCGCCCCAATGGCTCAGGCGGCAGGTGCCAGTATCGAAGACACCACCGCAATGCTCGGCATTATGGCGGATAACGGCATCAAGGGATCGATGGCAGGTACTGGAGGAAGCGCCATATTCAGCCGGTTACAGGCACCCACCGGGCAGGCACCCGCCGCGCTCAAGGAGTTAGGTATTCAGACGCGGGATAAAAAAGGCAACATGCTGCCCGTAATTGGCATCCTGAAAAGTATTGATCGCTCTTTTAAAAAGAACCGGCTGGGAACTGCGCAGCAGGCTGAATACATTAAAACCATTTTTGGTGAGGAGGCAGCAAAAGGCGTTATCAAACTGATTGATGCGGCTGGCAGCGGTAAGCTTCAGGATAAGCGCACACTGCTGATGAACTCCAGAGGTTCAGCGGCGCGTGTTGCCACAACGCAGACGGATAACCTGGACGGGGATCTGAAAAACCTCTCTTCCGCCTGGGAAGATGTGCGGATTGAGGTATTCGACCAGCAGAACACATCCCTCAGAAAACTGACCGACACCGCAAACGGCTGGATGCTCACTGCCGGAAAATGGGTTAAACAAAACCCGGAGCTTACCCGAAAGATTGTCATGGTAACGGGCGTACTGTCCACGCTGGTTGCCGGGCTGGGACTGCTGGGGCTGGTTGCATGGCCGGTTATGGCTGGCCTGAATATCATCATCGCCGGAGCCGGTATGCTCGGCACCGCATTCAGCGTGGCAGGCGGTGCAATTGTGGCGGCGCTCGGTGCCATTACCTGGCCGATAGTGGCCGTGGTTGCTGCCGTGGTGGCCGGTGCGCTGCTTATCCGCAAATACTGGCAACCCATCAGCGCGTTTATTTCCGGCGTGGCCGACGGCTTTACCGCCGCAGCGGGACCCATCAGCGAGTCCTTCGGCTCGCTGAAGCCGGTGTTTGCATGGTTCAGCGATCGTGTGAAGGCGTTGTGGGGCTGGTTCACAAAGCTGCTGGAGCCGGTCAAATCCACCCAGACTGAACTTAAGAATGCCGGTGACATGGGTAAGAAGTTCGGCAACATGCTGGCTGAGGGGCTGAAGATCCCCGGCGAGGCGCTGGACCAGCTGAAAGGCGGCATTGACTGGGTGCTGGAAAAGCTCGGCGTGATTGATTCAAAGTCCGACAGGCTGAAGGGCAAAGTGCCTGAACACGATCCGGTTGCGCCTAACGGCCTGCCGTGGAGTCTTGCGGATACCGGCCCCGGCTATCATCCGGTGTCCTCACCGGCGGCAGGCGGGGGTTATCAGGACCAGAGCCAGAACAGCTATCAGTACGATATTCATATGCATCCGGGCATGACCAAAGACGACGCGCTGGCGCTGATTGCTCAACAGCAGGCGCGCAATGACCGTAACCGCCTGGCAAACCAGCGCAGCAAAATGGGATGGGAATAACATGATGATGATTTACGGCCTGTTGCCGTTTATGCGCCAGACGCTGCCTTACTCGGAGTTACAGCAGAGCGTTGATTACCGCTGGCCCACTAACAGCCGCGTGGGCCAGCGGGCATCGGCGCAGTTTATCGGCGTGGGTGACGAGAAAATCACCCTGACCGGCGAGCTGCGCCCGGAGATAACGGGCGGTTCCATTTCACTGCTGACGTTTAAAGTCATGGCCGACGAGGGCCGGGCGTGGCCACTGATTGGCGGCAATGGCGCGATTTACGGCATGTACGTTGTCGAAAGCTTTGCAGCCACGTACAGCGAGTTTATGAGCAACGGCAGCGCGCAGAAAATCATGTTCACGCTGAGCCTCAAGCGCGTGGATGAGTCGTTAACGTCGATGTTCGGCGACCTGAAAAAGCAGGCAGACGGCCTTATCAGCGGCGGCAGTAACCTGCCGGGCCAGGTCACGTCGGCCATCAGCAGTGCGAAGACTGCCGCCAACGGCATTATCTCAACCGTGGGCGGGCTGCTGTCATGAACATTACCGGCCTGCCCGTGCAGGCGGGCGCGCAGATAACGCCCGACTTTATGCTGACGGTGAATGCGCGTGACGTGACCGCGAATATCCGTGACCGGCTGCTCTCGCTGTCGCTGACCGACAACCGGGGCTTTGAGGCTGACCAGCTGAACCTTGAGCTGGACGATGCCGACGGCCAGCTGGCGATGCCGGTACGCGGCGCGGTGATTACGCTGTTTCTGGGCTGGAAGGGCCAGGCGCTTATCGGTAAGGGTGAGTTTACCGTGGATGAGGTGGAACATCACGGCGCACCGGACACCCTGACTGTCCGGGCGCGGAGTGCGGATTTTCGCGGCTCGCTTAACGCCCGGCGCGAAGTCTCTTATCACGATACCACCCTGGGCGACGTGGTGAGGCAGATAGCGGAGCGCAACAGGCTGAAACCGGCACTGGCCGAAGGCTTTGCCAAAGTGGCGGTGAGTCATATCGACCAGACGCAGGAAACCGATGCCAAGTTCCTGACGCGCCTGGCCTCGCTGTACGGTGCGGTGGCGGCGGTTAAAGCCGGGCGGCTGCTGTTCCTGCGTCCGGGCAGCGGCGTTACGGCCAGCGGTAAGCCCATTCCGCAGATGACCCTTACCCGTCAGGACGGCGACCGGCACACCTTCAGCATTGCCGACCGGGGCGCTTATACCGGCGTGACGGCCAGCTGGCTACACACCAAAGACCCGAAGCCCAAAAAGGTGAAGGTCAAACGTAAGCCGAAAGAGAAACACCTTCGCGCCCTGGAGCATCCGGCAGCGAAAAAGAAGAAGGCCACGACCACAAAAACGCCCGAGGCCCGCGAGGGGGATTATCTGGCAGGCACCGAAGATAACGTGTTTGCGCTGACAACCGTCTATGCCACCAAAGCCGCCGCGATGCATGCGGCTAAGGCAAAGTGGGACAAGCTCCAGCGCGGCGTTGCCGAGTTTTCGCTGACGCTGGCAATGGGCCGGGCGGATCTGTTCCCTGAGACGCCGGTGAAAGTCAGCGGATTTAAGGCGGTGATCGACGCGCAGCCCTGGCTTATCAGCAAAGTGACGCACAACCTGAACGGCAGCGGCTATACCACAACGCTGGATTTTGAGGTGCTGCTGTCGGACGTTGAATACACAGCAGAGGCCGATCCCGTAGATGAAAATGAAGAACAATAAATAAGATGAAACTTAAATTTGCAAAATCAAGTTTGATTATTCAAAATACATACATCCCGCCCAGCCCTGCTCGCTCAAGGAAAGTTTAAGATGATGCATTGCCCTAAGTGCCAGACTGCTGCTCACGCCAAAAGCAGCCGTTATATTTCGCGTGAAACCAAAGAGCGCTATCACCAGTGTCAAAATATCAATTGCAGCTGCACATTCAAAACACATGAATGCGTGGCGAGTATCATTGTTGAACCTGGTCAGATAAACAGAGTTCCCCTTCACACTCAGCATGAAAGCCAGCCTTCATTGCTTCACTGATGAAGCCCGCGAAAGCGGGTTTTTTTATGCCTGCTGCCAATTGCTTTCATCGCTGCTGCCACTTTGCTGCCACCTCAAAAAAAAAGGGGGTTAGCTTATCGCTAACCCCCTGATATATATTAACTTTCAGATGTCGCGTTAGCGAGTCCTTAGTTAAGACGCTCTTTGATACGAGCTGACTTACCAGTACGCTCACGCAGGTAGTACAGTTTGGCCTTACGCACGGCGCCACGACGTTTAACAGCAATGCTGTCAATTACCGGTGAGTGAGTCTGGAATACACGCTCAACACCTTCGCCGTTAGAAATTTTACGAACAGTGAATGCAGAGTGCAGACCGCGGTTACGAATAGCGATAACCACGCCCTCGAATGCCTGCAGACGTTTTTTGGAGCCTTCAACGACCCATACTTTCACTTCCACGGAATCACCCGGACGGAATGAAGGTACGTCCTGCTTCATCTGCTCTTGTTCAATTTGCTTGATAATGTTGCTCATAGTTAAATCTCTTATCCTGGGTAAACTGATATTCAGGCATCGCGGCTACTGCCGGGACTGCCCATCATCGTTATGTTGCTGGTTGAACTCCCGCTGGAATTCGGTTAGCAACGTTGCTTGCTCTTCAGTCAGAGCCAGGTTTTCCAGAAGTTCAGGTCTTCTTAGCCAGGTACGGCCCAGCGACTGCTTCAGGCGCCAACGGCGGATTTCAGCATGGTTGCCCGACAGCAGAACTGGCGGTACCTCCATGCCTTCTAACACCTCAGGTCGGGTATAGTGGGGGCAATCCAGCAGGCCATCAGAAAACGAATCTTCTTCGGCCGACGCCTGCTTGCCCAGTACGCCAGGTATAAACCGGGCGACAGAGTCAATCAGCGTCATCGCGGGTAGCTCACCACCGCTGAGAACGTAATCGCCAATCGACCATTCTTCGTCGATCTCGGTTTTGATTACGCGCTCATCAATCCCTTCATAGCGACCGCAAACCAGAATTAACTTCTCGCTTGTCGCCAGTTCGCAAACGCCGTTTTGGTCGAGTTTGCGCCCCTGAGGTGAAAGATAAATTACCTTTGCACCCTCTCCTGCCGCTGCTTTTGCTGCGTGGATGGCATCCCGTAGGGGCTGAACCATCATTAGCATTCCCGGGCCGCCACCGTAGGGACGTTCGTCCACGGTACGGTGCCGGTCATAAGCGAAGTCACGAGGACTCCAGCTCTGAATGCTGAGCAGGCCATTTTTTACTGCCCGGCCGGTTACTCCGTAGTCGGTAACCGCGCTAAACATCTCCGGGAACAGGCTGATTATGCCTATCCACAGCGACGGCGCTGGCGTGTTACCACGTTGTCCGGAGCTCAAAAACCAGGATCCCAATCTACTTCGATACTGCCGGTAGAGAGATCGACATTCTTGATAACCTGTCCATCAAGGAACGGAATCAGCCGCTCCTTCGCACCAAATGCATCCTTCAGGTTTGCTTTCACGACGAGAACGTCGTTCGAACCGGTTTCCATTAACTCCGTGACTTTACCCAGTTCATAGCCTTCAGTTGTGACCACCTGGCAACCGATAAGGTCTTTCCAGTAATAGTCACCGCTGTCCAGCACAGGCAGCTGTTCAGAATTAACGACAATTTCGCAATTCGTCAGCAGACCTGCTGCATCACGATCTTCAATGCCTTTGACCTTGATGATCATGTCCTGATTGTGGCGCTTCCAGCCTTCCAGCTCGATTAGCTGCCATTGACCCGCCCGCTGGATAAACCACGGCTGATAGTCAAAAATGCTTTCGGCATCTTCGGTGGAGGAAAACACTTTGAGCCAACCACGGATGCCATAGGCCGATCCCATTTTCCCTAATACTAACGGGTTAGCGGGAGGCTGCGCGGCGAGTTGCTTGCTCATGTTGACCACCGTGACAGATTAAGCTGCTTTCTTAGCTTGTTTGATCAGCGCACCAACGCGATCGGACAGCGTAGCGCCCTGGCCAACCCAGTGCTCAATGCGGTCCAGGTCCAGGCGCAGTGCTTCAGCCTGACCAGATGCGATTGGGTTGAAGAAACCAACGCGCTCAATGAAGCGACCGTTGCGGGCATTGCGGCTGTCAGTGACGACGACCTGATAGAACGGACGCTTTTTAGCGCCGTGACGTGCCAAACGAATTGTTACCATAACATCCTCTTGAGTTAATAAAACAACCGGGCCCCATTGAGGGAACGGGGCCCGGATGCAATATAAAAAGCCCGAAAATTTTACTCATTTTGGCGCAAAAAGCAATCTAATTCGCCTGAGCGCTTTTCCGGCTGACTTACCGGCCTGGGAAACCCGGCGGCATCATACCCTTCATGCCGCGCATCATCTTCGCCATACCGCCCTTCTTCATCTTCTTCATCATGCGCTGCATGTCGTCAAACTGCTTAAGCAAGCGGTTAACGTCCTGCACCTGCATGCCAGAACCTGTTGCAATACGGCGCTTACGTGAGCCTTTGATGATTTCCGGCTTCTCACGCTCTTTACGCGTCATGGAGTTAATCATCGCCTCCATACGCACCAGCACTTTATCGTCCATCTGCGACTTCACGTTGTCCGGCAGCTGGCCCATACCCGGCAGCTTACCCATCAGGCTGGCCATGCCGCCCATGTTACGCATCTGCTTGAGCTGATCCAGAAAGTCATTCAGATCGAAGCCGTCGCCTTTTTTGAGCTTGCTGGCGAGTTTCTCCGCCTGGGCACGGTCAACTTTGCTTTCGATATCTTCGATCAGCGACAACACGTCGCCCATGCCTAAGATACGCGAGGCAATACGATCCGGGTAGAAAGGTTCCAGCGCGTCGGTTTTCTCACCCACGCCCATAAATTTGATCGGTTTACCGGTGATATGACGGATGGACAGAGCTGCACCGCCACGCGCGTCACCGTCAACCTTGGTCAGCACCACACCGGTCAGCGGTAGCGCTTCATTAAACGCTTTCGCCGTGTTGGCGGCATCCTGGCCGGTCATCGCATCAACCACAAACAGCGTTTCAACCGGATTGATCGCGGCGTGAACCTGTTTGATCTCGTCCATCATTGCTTCGTCGACGTGCAGACGACCGGCGGTATCCACCAGCAGCACGTCGTAGAATTTCAGCTTTGCCTGCTGAAGCGCGTTTTTAACAATGTCGACCGGTTTCTGGCTGAGATCGGAAGGGCAGAAATCGACGCCGACCTGTTCAGCCAGCGTCTCCAGCTGTTTGATCGCCGCAGGGCGATAAACGTCGGCGGAAACCACCAGCACTTTTTTCTTGTGCTTTTCGCGCAGGTATTTACCCAGCTTACCGACGCTGGTGGTTTTACCCGCACCCTGCAGGCCTGCCATCAGCACAACCGCCGGGGGCTGAGCCGCCAGGTTGAGCGTGTTGTTTTCCGCGCCCATTGCGACGACCAGCTCGTTCTGGACTATCTTGACGAACTCCTGACCGGGCGTCAGGCTTTTATTGACATCCTGACCCACCGCACGCTCTTTTACGCGGCCAATAAAGTCCCGCACTACCGGCAGCGCAACGTCCGCCTCAAGCAGCGCCATGCGCACTTCGCGCAGGGTATCTTTGATGTTGTCTTCTGTCAGCCTTCCGCGGCCACTAATATTGCGCAGGGTCTGCGACAATCTGTCGGTTAAATTATCAAACATCGTCTCTCGCTCAACGTAATGAGAGGTCGCCAGGCGACACAATGGGACGGATTATAACATGAAGCGCCCAGGCTGTGTCCCGCAATTGTACGCATTACCAGCGTGGACGATGGCCGCGAATCTCCGCCTTCATGGTGGAGATCGTTTGGAGCCAGCAGCGGCTGGCGCTATACTGCTTTTTTCTTTGTCTTACCGGTAGCTAAACATTATTTATGGCCGTTTTTTCGATTGTCGCCCTGTGTGCCTACTCCTCCAGCCTTGCCCTGATTGTCCCCAGCCTGCTGCGCAAACAGAGCGGCTGGCGTCGACTGGCCGTCATCTCAGCGTTTATTGCGCTGATTTGCCACGCCGTAGCGCTGGAGCAGCGGATTTTTGCCATGGGCAGCGGCCAGAATCTGAGCCTGCTGAATATTGCTTCGCTGGTTAGCCTGATTATCTGCGCGATTATGACCATCGTTGCCTCGCGCAATCGCGGCTGGATACTGCTGCCCATCGTTTACAGCTTCGCGCTGATTAACCTGGCGTTTGCAACCTTTGTGCCCAATGCTTTTATCACCCATCTGGAAACCACACCGGTCATGCTGGTGCACATCGGTTTTGCGCTATTCGCCTATTCCACGCTAATTATTGCTGCACTTTATGCCCTCCAGCTGGCCTGGATAGACTACCTTCTTAAGCACAAGAAGCTGGCATTCAGTAGCGATATTCCCCCGCTGATGACTATCGAACGCAAGATGTTCCATATCACACAGGTGGGCGTGGTTCTGCTGACGCTGGTGCTGTGCACCGGCCTGTTCTATATGCATGATTTATTCAGCCGCGAGAATATCGACAAGGCCGTTCTGTCCATTCTCGCCTGGTTTGTTTATATCGTTTTACTCTGGGGTCACTACCATGAGGGCTGGCGCGGACGCCGCGTAGCCTGGTTCAACTGTGGCGGCGCATTTCTGCTGACGATGGCCTACTTCGGTAGCCGGATGCTGCAACACTTCCTGACCTCCTGATCGCTTAATACAAGGAATCCCCTCGTTGGAACACGTTTCAACCACCACACTGATCGTAACGCTGGTTATCATGATTCTGGTCTCGGCCTGGTTTGCCGGCTCCGAAACCGGCATGATGACGCTTAATCGCTATAAGCTGCGCCATCAGGCCAAAAACGGCAATCGCGCTGCACGTCGCGTAGAAAAACTGCTGCGCCGTCCTGACCGCTTGCTCAGTCTGGTGCTGATCGGCAACAACCTCGTCAATATCCTGGCGTCGGCGCTGGCTACCATCGTCGGCATGCGTCTTCATGGCGATGAGGGCGTGGCTATCGCCACCGGTATTCTGACCTTCTGCGTGCTGGTGTTTGCCGAGGTTCTGCCAAAAACGATTGCCGCGCTTTATCCTGAAAAAGTCGCCCTTCCCAGCAGCCTTCTGTTGGGCCCGCTACAGGTGATAATGATGCCGGTAGTCTGGTTGCTCAATACCATCACCCGCATCCTGATGCGCCTGGTCGGCATGAAGACCGACGGTGCCGTTAATTCAGCGCTAAGCAAGGAAGAGCTGCGAACCATCGTCTACGAGTCCCGCTCGCTGATGTCACGCCGTAATCAGGATATGCTGCTGTCGGTGCTGGATCTGGAGAAAGTTAACGTTGATGACATCATGGTGCCGCGCAACGAGATTGTTGGCATTAATATCAACGATGACTGGAAATCCATTGTCCGCCAGCTCACCCACTCGCCGCACGGTCGCATCGTGCTCTACCGCGATTCGCTGGATGACACCATCAGCATGCTGCGGGTGCGCGAAGCCTATCGCCTGATGACCGAAAAGAAAGAGTTCACCAAAGAGGTGATGCTGCGCGCCGCCGATGAAATCTATTACATTCCTGAGGGCACCCCGCTGAACGTTCAGCTGGTGAAATTTCAGCGTAATAAGGAAAAAGTCGGCATGGTGGTGGACGAGTATGGCGACATCAAGGGCCTGATCACCATTGAGGACATTCTGGAAGAGATTGTGGGCGATTTTACCACCTCAATGTCTCCTACGCTGGCCGAAGAGGTAATGCCGCAAAATGACGGTTCGGTGCTGATTGAAGGCAGCGCCAACGTGCGTGAACTGAACAAGGCTTTCAACTGGACGCTGCCGGAAGATGAGGCCCGCACCATTAACGGTATGGTGCTGGAAGCGCTGGAGGATATCCCCCTGCCCAATACCACCATACGTATCGGTCACTACGCGATAGATATTCTCGACGTGCAGGAAAATATGATTAAGCAGGTGAAAATCACACCCAAAAAATCACTGAAGGAATCGGTGGGGTCGTAGATAACCTACAGAAGATATCGGTGAGGTTGCAGACCATAAGCGAGGGGAATTATCAGGGTCACAGATAACATTCAGGGGAGCATCGCTCCCCTGATTAACATAGCTCTCAGGGCCGGTACTGACGGCCCTGCCAAACTAGATATGTAATTCCTGCAGCTTCTCTTTCGGCAGCGCCAGCTCGTCGTTGTGGTTCACGCGAATATCGTTGTCGATAATATGACGTGCGATATCCTGCGCTTCATCCAGCGAGTGCATCTGGTAGGTGCCGCATTGATACTCATTCAGCTCAGGGATAGTGCGCTGGTCAGTAACCTTCAGCACATCCTGCATCGCCGCTTTCCAGGCTTTCGCCACGCGCTGCTCATCCGGCGTACCAATCAGGCTCATATAAAAACCTGTGCGGCATCCCATAGGTGAAATGTCGATAATCTCAACACCATCACCGTTCAGATGGTTACGCATAAAGCCGGCAAACAAATGCTCCAGCGTATGGATACCGCGCTCAGGCATCACTTCTTTGTTCGGCTTGCAGAAACGCAGATCGAAGACGGTCAGGGTATCGCCATGAGGAGTGTTCATGGTCTTAGCAACGCGAACCGCAGGAGCTGCCATGATAGTGTGATCAACGGTAAAGCTATCCAGCAATGGCATATTGTTACCTCAACAAATGAATTTATTTATACAACGATGAAACTTTCTCTGTCGCACCCGGTCTGAATATATGAAAGACGCGCAATTTTGTTATCATCATCCCTGACATCAGTGATGTTACTTTGGCCACAATGATGTGGCCATTTTCTTTTTCAGCTGCGGCTCTTCAAAAAATCTTCAAAGCTAAGCGTATCACTTTCTTCAATTTCCTGCTGCTTACGCCTGGAACGTTCCGCTTCCTGCGCAAACTGTGACGCATTCAGCACCTCCAGCGGCTCTTCAGCCAGCTGCTGCCGATACTCTTCTGCCAGCGCCAGTCCTGTGCCGCTAATGCCGTTCTCTTTCATCATGGCCAGTAAACGCGCCGAGAAGGTCAGTTCCGGATCGTCAAATGCGGCAACCAGACGGTCACAGACCTCCTGGTACTGACGATCGCCCTGCTGGCTGTCCAGCGCTTCCGCCACCCTTCTCAGATCCCGGAACAGCGTCTTACCGGCCTCGGCCAGCGAGATCTGTGCTTCTCCACAGCCTACGCCCAGCATCAGTCCTGGCTTACGACCCTCCAGAATGACGCGATTCCAGTTCTCACGCGTACAGAGTAACTCATCGCTGCTCATTTCCGGTGCTTCAGCCAGCGTACACCAGATCAGGAACAGATCGAGGAAGCGAACCTGATTCTCATCCACACCGGTTGGTGAGAACGGATTGATATCCAGTGAGCGCACTTCAATATATTCAATCCCGCCGCGCAGCAGCGCATCCGACGGGTTCTCACCCGAACGCGTAACGCGCTTGGGACGAATCGGCGCATAAAGTTCGTTCTCTATCTGCAACACATTTGTGTTGAGCTGTAGCCAGCTGCCCGCGGCATCTTTGGTTCCCATACGGGCGTATTCTGCCGAAGGCGTTTTAATCGCGGCTTTTAACGCTTTCACATAGCCGGGCAGCTCATTAAAGGTAATGCCCAGCCCGCTTTGCGACTTATTGGTATAGCCCAAATCGCTCAGGCGCAGCGAGGTGGCATACGGCAGATAAAGTAAGCCACTTTCAGTACGCTCAAACGGGAGCTTAGTCTCTTTGCCCTGGAGGAAAGAGTCGCAGATCGCCGGCGAAGCACCAAACAGATAGGGGATCAGCCAGCCAAAGCGGTAGTAGTTACGGATCAGGCGCAGATAGCCGTCAGAAATAACCTCATGGCCGCTTTTCTCGTCTTTGATATCTGCCCAGGCCTGCCAGAAAGAGAGCGGCAGAGAGAAGTTATAATGCACACCGGAGATAACCTGCATCAGCGCGCCGTAGCGGTTTTTCAGCCCCTGACGGTAGAGGGTTTTCATCTGCCCGATATTTGACTTGCCGTACTGCGCCAGTTCGATCCGATCGCTGTCCTCAATCATGCAGGGCATGCTCATTGGCCACATACGCTCTTCACCCAAATCACGGGCGGCGTGGCGATGTATATCACGCAGAAACGCCAGCAGATGATCAATATTGTCATCAACCGGCGTAATGAATTCCAGCAGTGTTTCAGCAAAGTCGGTGGTGATCCACTTGTGCGTTAAAGCTGAACCCAGAGATTGAGGGTGCCCGGTAGTGGCCAGATGGCCATCGGGCCTGACACGCAGTGTTTCACGCTCAATACCGCGACCAATACCGTTCAGTGCGTCAGGGTGCGCTTCCAGCCAGGATAGCGCCTGTGATACGTCCGGGATCAAATTGACCTCCCGCTCGGAGAAAATTTATTATTGTTTAGCATAATGTTAACCGCAGCGCTGATGATTCGCGAACCACTGCCACTATTTGCCCTGTATGTTGCGAACATCAACGACGTCCATGCCTGCCGCTTTTGCAGCCTGAATGCCGAAATCAGCATCTTCAAATACCACGCAGCGCGTGGGAACCACGTTCATCAGCTCGGCACAGCGAATAAAGGTATCTGGCTCAGGCTTGTGTCGGGTGACGTCGTCAGCACCCACGACAATATCGAAGTAGTGCCGCAGTCCAACGTGCTGAAGCAGAGCCTCCGCCATCGCATGTTCGCTTCCCGTTCCCACCGCCATCGGGCGACGTCCTTTATAGGCTTTCACCACATCAATCAGTGGCAGTGGACGCACGGTATCAAACAGCATCTCTTTCAATGCCGCTGTTTTTTCACCTGCCAGCACATGCGGATCGACATCGCTATGATGGCTGGCGATAATCGCTCTGGCAATACGCCAGGAAGGCGCGCCATTCAGCCCTACCAGAGCCTGTTCGTCGAACGGTAAGCCGTGTCGTGCAAGAACCGACTGCCAGGCTTTACGGTGCGTCGCCTCAGTATCCAGAATGGTGCCATCCATATCGAATATCAGACCTTCATAACGATCATACATTGTCTGTAACACCCTTAACCAGCGAACGATTACTTTAGCGCAAAGCAGGGACTTTGTCGCTGATGGCATGGATCAGCAAATGCCTTGAAATGCTTAGGGATTATCATTATCAGATAATGGCGTCAGAATAAGCTCAGACGCTAACAACTGAGAAAACAGGAGCATAGCTTAAGCTAAAGGATAATTGAGTAGGGTTTAAGAGGCTAATGACGATCAATATAACAGGGGAAGATGCCGGTTTCGCTTCAACCGCAGGGAGAGCCCTGACTGCAGTTATTTTTAATAGTGGGGAAGAAATGCGACGCTCGCGATGGCGGGCTATTTTGAACCGCTGTTGAACAGGGTTGATGACGTACCGAGAAAAATAAAATGGTGCATCCGGGAGGATTCGAACCTCCGACCGCTCGGTTCGTAGCCGAGTACTCTATCCAGCTGAGCTACGGATGCATCGGAAAAACAAGGGGGA
>NZ_JBLREF010000029.1:0-57677 GCF_047918655.1 Erwinia sp. PPS120
TCCGGGCATTGCAGGCGGTGCACAGTTCGACGCATCCGGCAGAGCAGCGGGAGAACCCAGAGGAGGCAGAGCCGGACGCAGCAGCGGAGCTGCCGGACAGTCCGCTGAGTTAGCCGGTTCTCTGTGAGTGTGGCGGGTTCAATGGACGGCAGAGCGCCGCGTCCGTGCGGCGATCTGCCTTCATCGCGTTCCGTGTGCGCGGGGGTAAATGGCCGTGCAGCGGCACGGGCCACGCGCACTATGCCGATCAGGCGTGGCCGCTTCCCGGCCATTAAACATAATGTGCGGGTATTATGCGCAGTCGCCCCGGCAGGCAGCGAAGCCCGTCCCGCCGCTGGCGAGCGGGCCGTCTTCGCACAATACACATTATGTCTTGCGCCCCCGCGTTCAGTGCCGGGGTGTGGCCGCCCTCCCTGGCGGCGCAAACTTGTGCATCGTCTGTAAGCAACCCCAAAGCAGCTGTCGGCCTGACGGCCTCCACTTAACAACTTCATGCCCGCCCGGCTGCGTCTGTCTGCGGCGGCTCGCACTGCGTTGCTCGTTCCCGCCTCGCCAGCTTCCGCTGCCCGCCCCGGTGTGGCGTGGTCATGCAAAATCCGGTGTTCCCTCAACCCGCAGTGCCTCAGAGCGCCGCAGGGCGTCGCTTGCGGGCCTCGCCAGCCCACGCCCGGCAGACGCTTCCCCGGCCCACAGGCAAGCTGTGGCCCGGCTCAGCGCCGCGATGAAAAACCGGTAATGACAGCGGTGTCAGTGCTGTTAAAATGCGCGGACGGATAACGCAGGGAAAGCGGGATGAAACGGTTAGAAAAAGCGCTGGCATGGCTTATATGCGCGGTGATGCTCACCGGGGCGGTAGCGTGTACGGGAGAAAAAGGCGCGTCGGGGCAAAAAGTTGCGGTTGCGGAAGTGCAACAGGGAAAACAGGCTGTAAGCGTCGGAAAGGACAGGGAAAAACCGGGTTCGCTGTCAGACTCTGCACCGGATGAAGTTGTTGTTGAGAATAACTATCTTCATGCAGATCAGGCGCTGACGTTCGATAAAGAGCTGTCGGACTGCCGGAAATCGGGGGGTAACTGCCAGTCGGTTATTGATAAGTGGAAACAGGTCAGTGATAAACAAAGCGCCGAAACCGACCAGAAGCTGAAAGATAACCCGCTGGAAGCCGTGGTTGTTGATAAGGAGCTGGCTCAGGGCGGCGTTGATATGACAGAGCGCCCCGGCTGGCTGGGGAATCTTCCCGGCGTGGATGTGATGACCAGCGACGAAGCAAAAGCTTACGTTCAGCAGTGGAACGGTCAGGATTTGGCGAAGATCGATACAAATAGTCCTGAGTGGACGAAGTATGCTGCGTTCGTGTCTGATCCTGAGAATCAGGCAGCAGTAGCATCGCTGGGAATGTTGGGTAAAGATCTTTTCCTGATAGCAAAAAATAGTTTTGCAACTAAATCCTTATTTAAAGAGATGACAACTCAGGGTATTAAATTTACACCAGAAAATGTTGTGGGTGCTGCAAAGGATAATAGTGGAAAGATCATTTTCCTTGAGAAGGGTAATTTTAAATCAGGGCTACAACATATTGTCGAAGAACATGGTAGTCAATTTGCAAAAATAGGTGTATCAGAAGCACGAATTCCTGATGTGGTAATGAAAGCTGTCACGGATGGTAAAATAGTTGGTTACCAAGGGTCTGGAACTGGTCGGCCAATATATGAAGCGATGATAAACGGTAAAAAATACAATATTGCTATTACTGTAGGGAATAACGGGTATATCGTGGGTGCTAACTTACGAGGTTCAGTAAAATGAAAAAAATAAAATTGATGGCTGACTACCATTGTCATCCATTATGGGGGACAACTCTGGGAGATTTTGGAGATATATCTCCTGAAGAACTACCGATATCATCGGAGCTGAAATGCAGTCTCAGAGAATGGGCTGAACGATATGATGCCATACTTAATATGGATGATCCGGCGTCATCTGGTTTTAAAAGTGAAGAGGAAGAAAAACGATTTATTGATGATGGTTATAAGTTGACTTATCTTCTTCAAGAAGAACTTGGAGATAACTATATTGTTATTTACCACTCTGAGTATTAATTATTCCCGGCCAACGAGCCGGGATTTTTTTATCTGCCGATCACTCCTCAGCCAGCCGGATAATCAGCTGGCCTGCCTCCGGGATCACCTCAATCTTCTGCCCGGTACTGAACCCAAAATCCGCCATCCAGTGCCCCTTCAGGGTAATGGACGGCGACGGCTGAAACTTCCGCTGATCCCGGATATATCCCACGGTATAACGCCGTGCTTTGGTTGAAACGTGTTCTGACTTATGATGTTGCGCAGCCATGATTAACTACCTCGCATAGTTGGTTGTGGTCAGCGGGCCGTTGGTGGTGAGACACCTTCAGCCCGCGCTAAATCTCTTCTTTAACTGTCCGTTCCTGCCTGCTGTGCCTGGGCTATCACGGCGTCCAGCATCTCCGAAACCAGCTTCTGCTTACTCTTCGGCAACTGGCCGATCGTCTGGATCTGTTGTTCCAGCCGTGAGGCCGGTCCCCGCTTGCGTGGTGCGTTCTCTGCTTCCTCACCCAGCAATCCTTCCAGTGAAACCGAAAGGATCTTCGCCACGGCGGGCAGTATCGGGATCTGTATCCTTCTCCTGCCCGCTTCCCAGGACTGCACCGCCTGCTGGGAAACGTTAAGCGCTTCAGCCATCTGTACCTGAGTCAGTCCGACGTCTTTACGCAGGGCGCTGATGCGGTGACCTAACTCCGTCATAAATACCTGTTCTTCACTGCTGATTGATGCGGCCATCGTCGGTTTTATCCGTATTACCTGTGACTTGATGACCATAATCTACCCCTTTTTTACATCCCACTGTTGTAAATACTACCTACTGTGGTATATGCTTGTCGAGTTATTTTTACTGAAACCCTATTGACAGGTTTTTAAGGGAGCAGCGGTATGAAAGGCAGAATGACCCCGGAAGAACTGGAGCAGCTAAAGTGTGACGTGTCGCTGGTTATGGTGGCGCAAAGCCAGGGCCATAAGCTGCGTAAGCAGGGAAAGGCCTTCGTCACCCTCTGCCCGTTCCATCATGAGAAAACGCCTTCCTGTTCAATCAGCCCGGACAAAAACCTCTGGCACTGCTTCGGCTGCGAGGCGGGCGGTTCGGTCCTGGACTGGCTGCAACACACTGAACGGCTGACTTATCCGCAGACGCTGGTACGGCTACGGGAGCTGGCTGGCTCTGCCAGTTCCTCAGCCGCTGCCGTTCCTGCACCTTCTTCGCCGCCTGTGGCCCGTCAGACGCTTACCGACCTGGACGACGACGGCCAGGCGCTGCTGCATCAGGTCACCGGTTGGTATCACCAGAACCTGCTGAACAGCCCGGATGCGCTGGCCTGGCTGGAAAAACGCGGCCTGAACCATCCTGAGCTGGTCAGCCACTTTAAGCTGGGGTTCGCCGGGGCGCACGGCGTGGCGGGGGCGCTGCCGTCGCCGCACTCGAAGGAAGGCAAATCCCTCCGCGCAAGGCTTACGGCGCTGGGCGTGGTGCGTGAGTCAAGCCGGCAGGATCACTTCCGGGGCTGTCTGATCGTACCGGTTAGCGGCTGGTCAGAGGGTTATGATCCGGCTGCCCGTGGCCGTGTGTTGCAGCTGTACGGTCGCCGCACGATGGCGGATCATCAGATAAAAAAGGGATCGGCAAAACATCTGTATCTGCCATCGCCGCTGGCCGGGGTGTGGAATGAGCAGGCGTTAACCAGCTGTGACGAAGTGATCCTGTGTGAAGCGCTGATCGACGCCATGACCTTCTGGTGCGCCGGTTACCACAACGTGATCGCTGCTTACGGGGTGAATGGCTTTACCGCCGATCACCTGGCGGCGTTGCAGTCTCACGGGGTGAAGCGGGTGATGATCGCCTTCGACAGGGACGAGGCCGGGGATCGGGGGGCGGAAGCTGTCGCGGCAGAGCTTGCCGGGGCGGGGATCGAGGCCTGGCGGGTGCGGTTCCCGGCAGGGCTGGATGCGAATGCGTATGCGCTAAAAAGTGGCAGTCCTGAATCCGCCTTCGCGCTGGCGCTGGAGCAGGCAGTCAGAATGGCGGCACCGGTGATATCCGACAGCGGCTCAGGTGTTGCGGCTGAAGCCGTGCCCGTCAGCGGTGAAAACCTCCCTTCCTCAGCCGCCCGGCCGGTCGTTCAGACGGCAAACGTTGCCCCTGCAACCGTTGCCATCGCCTGCGAAATCACGCCCTCCGGTGAACTGTTGCTGCGTTCCGGCCCGCGCGTGTGGCGGGTGCGCGGCTGGCAGAAGAACACCCTGGCAGAGGTGATGAAGGTCAACGTGCAGGTGCTGGACGAGTCAACAGGCGCGTTCCACGTGGACAGCTTCGACATGTACCACGCGAAGCAGCGCCAGGCGTATATCAGCTGTGCCGCAAACGAGCTTGGTTGCGATATCGCAGTGATAAAACGCGAGGCTGGCCGGGTGCTGCTGGCGCTGGAACAGCAACAGGACGAACAGCGCCGGACGGCAGAGACGGAGCAGGCTTCCGGCGCTGTGACAGTCTCCTGTGACGAAGAAGCCGAAGCGCTGGCGCTGCTGAAATCACCTCTTCTTACAGAACGCATCGTCAGTGACCTCGCATCCTGTGGCGTGGTCGGCGAGTCGGCCAACCTGCTGACCGGCTATCTTGCGGCAACCTCGCGCAAGCTGGATAAGCCGTTAGCCGTGTTGATACAAAGCAGCTCGGCGGCGGGCAAGTCCTCGCTGATGGACGCGGTGCTGTCGCTGATACCGGAGGAAGAGCGCATCCAGTACAGCGCCATGACCGGGCAGAGCCTTTACTACCTCGGTGAGACGTCATTGCAGCATAAAATCCTGGCGATAGCGGAGGAAGAAGGCGTCAGGCAGGCGGCCTACGCGCTGAAGCTGTTGCAGTCGGACGGCGAGCTGAAAATCGCCTCGACGGGCAAGGACGAATCCAGCGGCGACCTGGTGACGCGGGAGTACAGCGTCCAGGGGCCGGTGATGCTGATGTTAACGACAACGGCGTCGGACGTGGATGAAGAGCTGCTGAACCGCTGCCTGGTGCTGACGGTCAACGAGAGCCAGGCACAGACCGAAGCGATACACGCAGCGCAGCGTAAAAGCCAGACGCTGGCCGGGCTGCTGGCGCAGTCGGAGAAGAGTCACCTGACGAAGCTGCACCAGAACGCCCAGCGGCTGTTACGCCCGCTGAAGGTGGTCAACCCGTATGCGGAACAGCTCACCTTCCTCAGTGATAAAACCCGGACGCGGCGCGACCATATGAAGTACCTGACGTTAATCCAGTCGGTGGCGCTGCTGCACCAGTACCAGCGGGAGGTGAAACGGGCTGAACATCGCGGGGCCGTGATGGAGTATATCGGGGTGCAGCCATCTGATATTGCCCTGGCGAACCGGCTGGCGCATGAGGTGCTGGGGCGGACGCTGGACGAGATGCCGCCGCAGACGCGAAAGCTGCTGGTACTGATACAGGCGATGGTGAAGGAGATGGCCACGGCGCAGAACTGCCAGCCGTGCGAAGTACGGTTCACGCGGCGGGATATCCGGGCGTGGACAAACTGGAGCGACAGCCAGTTAAAGAACCACTGTATGCGCCTCACTGAAATGGAGTACCTGTTGCTGCACGGCGGCAGTCGTGGCCATCTGCTGCGCTACGAGCTGCTGTGGGACGGCGGTAACGGTGATGAAAACCACCTGTGCGGGCTGCTGAACGTGACCGGAAACGGAGAAAACAGCGAGGGCAGTGAGCGTAAGTCTGGTCATATTAATAGCAAGTCTGATGTGGGGGCAGGCAGGTCTGCCCCAGGTCTGGTGCAAGTCAGGGCTGAGTCTGCCCCGCAAAATATGGCCTCAGAGCAGGCAGAACACGGGTTAAGCGCTACACAAGTCTGTCCGGAGCAAAACGCAGTAATAAGGGAAAAAAAGAAAACCCCGCTACCGCCTTCGCCCTCGTTATCTGAATCCTCTTCTTAGTCGCCAGCCCTGACACCGGAGCGTCAATATGGCCAACCGTAAAACGCGTTCAAACTATCTTCTTACCGTTGATGAAATCTACCGCCAGCCGGTCGGCCCGGCCACCCACCCGAAAAGCCTGTACGTGCTGCTGCTGCGGTTCGTGAAGTGGCGGCGTGAGCGCAACTGGTCAGAGACCACGCTGAAGACGCAGACCCATCATAGCTACCGCTTTATCTGTTGGGCTGGCGAACGCGGTCTGTACCATGCCGGTGACGTCACGCGCCCGGTACTGGAAAGCTACCAGCGTTACCTGTACGGCTATCGCAAAAGTAACGGCGAACCGCTTACCAGCCGGACGCAGCGCACCACGCTCCAGCCGCTTCAGGTGTGGTTCAGCTGGATGGCGAAACAGGGGCTGATACTGGCTAATCCGGCGGCAGACCTGGAACTGCCGAGGCTGGAGAAGCGCCTGCCGCGTACCATCCTGAGCGTGGAACAGGTGGAGGACATCGTGAGCCTGTGCGACCTGACCACGCTTCAGGGCATCCGTGACCGTGCGCTGCTGGAGCTGCTGTGGTCAACGGGTATCCGGCGGGGTGAGGTGGCCAGCCTTGAGATATACAGCGCGGACTTCTCGCGGCGAATACTGACCATCGTGCAGGGCAAGGGAAAGGTGGACCGGGTAATACCGGTGGGCGAGCGGGCGCTGTGGTGGCTGGAGCGCTATATCAGCCAGGTACGCCCGGAGGTACTCACTGCTCCCGACTGTAAGGCGCTGTTCCTGGCAATGGATGGCGTGGCGGGCCTGACGGCCAGCGGTATCACCCTGGCCGTGGTGCCGTATCTGAGAGCGGCGGGTATCGACAAAGGCAGCTGCCACCTGTTCCGCCACGCGATGGCCACACAGATGCTGGAGAACGGCGCAGACCTGAGATGGATACAGGCGATGCTGGGCCACCGGAGCGTTGAATCAACCCAAATCTACACGCAGGTGAGTATCCGGGCGTTGCAGGCGGTGCATGCCAGTACGCATCCTGCGGAGCAGCGGGAGAACCCGGAGCCGGACGCAGCGCCAGAGCCACCGGACAGCCCGTAAGCCCTCTGTGAGCTGAGTTGTTCGCTGTGCGGCAGAGCGCCGCGTCCGTGCGGCGATCTGCCTTCATCGCGTGCAGTGTGCGCGGGGGTAAATGGCCGTGCAGCGGCACGGGCCACGCACAATATAGCCGTTCAGGCGTTGCCGCTGCCCGGCCATTCAACATAATGTGCGGGTATTATGCGCAGCCGTCCCGCAGAGCTTCACAGCCAGGCCCACCCTTAATGAGCGGGCCGTCTTCGTATAATACACATTATGTCGTGCGCCCCCGCGTTCAGCACCGGGTGGGGCCGCCGTCCCTGGCGGCTTCCGGCCTGGTGGAAACCCTCAGCAAACGGCCTGGCAGTTGTCGGCCTTCGGCCTCCGCTGAACAACTTCATGCCCGCCCGGCTGCGTCTGGCTGCGGCGGGTCGCAGTCGTTCCTCCTCGCTCCTTCCCGCCTCGCCAGCTTCCGCTACCCGCCCCGGTTCAGAGTGGTCATGCAAAATCAACCCCCGGTCGTGCAGGTGTGCCACAGAGTGCCGTTCCGGCCCTTGCGGGCCTCGCCAGCCCACGCCCGGCAGACGGTTCACCGGGCCACAGGCGAGCTGTGACCCGGTTCCCGCCGCAATGAAAACCGGTAATGACAGTGGAGAACATGCTGTTAAAATACCGGTCTGGCTGACGCAGGGAAAGCGGAATGAAGCGGACAAGAAAAGCCATGTGCTGGCTGCTGAGCGCGGTGATACTCACCGGGGCGGTAGCGTGTCCGGTGCTGAAAAGGCGCGTCGGGGCAAAAAGTTACGGTCCGGGAAGTGCGTCAGGAAAAACCGTCCCTAACTGACGGAAAGCACAGGGAAAAATTTTGTTCGTCGGCAGGATGTGCACCGGATAAAGTTGTTGTTGAGAATAACTTCCTGCTCTCGCTGCTGACGCCACCGCCGCCAGTGGCCGGACAGACGACGCCGCAGACGGAAGCCAATGCGGCCATCGCGCAGAAGCTGGATGCAGCGGTGAAAGAGTTCGGTGAGCAGCAGGTGAAGCAGTGTCTGTCCGGGGGAGAGTACCCGCTGGCCGCGCAGGTTGCGATGACGGCCATCGCTGCGATGATGGGAACCGGAGAGAGTGGCCCTTCGCATACGGGGAACAATAGCGGAAAGATTGATACCGGACCAAACCATACAGGAAATACTGATGCTGTTAATGTCGGGCCGAATCATACCGGAAATGAAAGCCAGATAAACACCGGGCCGAATCATACAGGCGGAGATCAATCTGTAGAACAATTACCGAACAATACCGGTAATACTGAAGGTGCTCCTGATTTACCGAATTACATGGAAAGTCAGGGTTATGATCCAAGATTACCAATACCGGAAGCGACAACTGCCAGTAATGGATTAAAAGTAGAATCCAACACTAAACACACACCGGGGGCGCAAGGATTTAGGCCCAATGCTGGTATAGAACCAAAAAATTCCTTAGATTTATTTGGAAACTCAGTATCAATTGATGGAAATAAAGCTCGTTATAGTATGGGAGATGATGGTTCTATTCACCGTTATTTCCCTGATAACACAGGAACCTATCATTGGTCTGGAAGTACGGGGGATTCAAAAAATCCGATGCAGCTAGATAATAAGACCAAAGCTCAATTACGCAAGCAAGAAGGGTGGAAAATTAAATGATAATTGGCAATCCTTATCAAATTGCAATACAAGTGGAGCAGATAGATGTTTTATGCTCTCCCAGTGGGGTTTTTAACTTTATTATCAATGATATGTTAATCCCTGGTAAAGGAGTTACTATAGATCTTTATATTGTAATATCTTCATTGAAAGAGAGTTTGGAGGTAGGGCTCAAAGGAGTTAATGAGGATGTCGGTAATATACCTATAGAAAAAATGGATTTTTCGGAAGGTATACCTGAAAAATTAATATCATTGGATGTTGCTGAATTATATGATTACGGGTGTAATTTTTGGTTGGGATTTGACGGTAATGAAGATCGTCTAATCTATACTTTAGATTTCGAAAATAGTTTTAACGAGGATCGCTTTCCTAGAGGGACGATAGAAAAATTGATCATGTCATTGCCTTTGGCAGACACGTTAATTATGGATAGAACTAACGATATTATAATTACAAAGATAAATTGTTGAGAATAACTATCTGAGCAGTAAGCAGATAGATGCCTGGTCCGCTGAAATGAAGCAGTGCAAGGCTGGCGGCGGTGACTGTAGCGGTATTATCACTAAGTATGAAGAGCTGAGCACCGCCCAGCAGAAGCAGCTTATCAGCGACTGTGCCACCAGTCCGGCGACCTGCCAGCAGAAATACGGTGATGTACTGGCCGACAGTATGGCGGTAAAACAGGCGCTGGATCGTGCGATGGGCGAAGATATCCCCATCAAAATGGTCTACGATCTGACGGCGACCTGGGCGCATCAGATGGATGCAGACGGGATCGTCGCCAGCAATAAAGTGTCAGAGCAGATCATGGCGAAATATGGCCTTGATCAGGTTCAGGCCGATATTATTGCGGGTGTGGCGTTAAGTGCGCTGGGTGGGGTGAGTAAGGTTGGTAAAGGTTCTGGTAGCTCCGCAAACAGCACAGCTAAACCTTCGATTAATCAAGGCCAGCAGAATAAACACGTACCAGGCACTAATGAATACAAAATAGCGTCTGAAGCTGGATTAAATAAAAGTGTACTCACAGTTCAGCCTGATTCATTACTTTCAAAATTAGGAACAGGTCAACAGGTCGGTAATACGGCTATTGGAACACTAGGCTCTAAGGAAAGGATTAACTATGGTAAAGTCATTGGGAACTATATAGACCCTCAAACTGGCGTGTCCACGCCGACTACCAATGGTATTGTTCACTATGGAAAAAATGGTGTTCATATTGTTCCTGCAAGGCCGTCGGAGTAAACGAAACCATGAAAAAAACAACTGATTTTAATAACTATTTTAAGCTATCCATACAAAGGGCTTTACTTGGCAATGTCACTAATAACATGCGAGCAATAATGGCAGAACTAAGTGAAAATGATATTAAGTTATTTTTTTATTATGATGGTGAAGTACATGAAAATGACGAAGAAATAGTCTCTGAAATAGAGGCTGAAGTAATGGCTGATTTTAATGAAGATTGTAATTTTGATGTAAATATAATACGTCTTGATTATCCAAAACCGATTAAAAATGGTAGTGGGTTCTGCGTATACCTAAGAAAAGAATATTAATTAATATCCCGGCCAACGAGCCGGGATCCTTTTACCTGCCGATCACTCCTCAGCCAGCCTGGTGATCAACTCGCCCTGCTCATAAATCACCTCAACCTTCCTGCCCGTCTCAAACCCCAGATCCCCCATCCAGTGTCCCCACAGCGTGATCGACGGTGACGGACGGTGCTTAATATGATCCTTAATGTAACCCACGGTATAGAGCCGGACTTTGGTTGAAAAGTATTCTGACTTATGATGTTGCGCAGCCATGATTAGCTACCTCACTTAATTGGTTGTGGTCAGCGGGTTGTCGCTGTTCCACCACCTTCAGCCCGCGCTCGTGTTAACTCTCTTCTTTAGCCGCCTTCCTTGCAGAGTCCTAGCGGCGGGACTGGTACTCGGTAATCAGGCTCTCCAGTACTTCACGGACTATCGCCTGTTCGTTCACCGGCAACTGGCTGATGGCTTCAAACTGAAGCGCCAGCTCACCTTCAGGTCCACGTTCATGTCCATCAAACAACAAAAAATCGGTACTGACATGTAGCGTGGTGGCAATCTTCTTCAGTGCATCAAGAGAAGGCATCGCCTGGCCGCTCTCGTACTACTTCCAGCTGTTAACGTGCAGGCCAACGGCATCAGCCATCGCCTGCTGGGACAGGCCAGGCTCTTTACGTAGTAAGTTAAGTCGCGCAGGTACCCGCCCGGTGCTGGAGCGTTATCAGCGGCATCTGTACCAGTATCGCAAAACCAACGGTAAGCCGCTCTCCAGCCGGACGCAGCGCACCACGCTCCAGCCGCTTCAGGTGTGGTTCAGCTGGATGGCGAAACAGGGGCTGATACTGGCGAACCCGGCGGCAGACCTGGAGTTACCGAGACTGGAGAAGCGCCTGCCGCGCACCATCCTGAGTGTTGAACAGGTTGAAGAGACAGTCAGCCTGTGCGACCTGAGCACGCTTCAGGGTATCCGTGACCGGGCGCTGCTGGAGCTGCTGTGGTCAACGGGTATCCGGCGGGGTGAGGTGGCCAGCCTTGAGATATACAGCGTGGACTTCAGCCGGAAGATACTGACCATCGTGCAGGGCAAAGGAAAGCAGGACAGAGTGATACCGGTGGGTGAGCGGGCGCTGTGGTGGCTCAACCGCTGGCTGCATCATGTGCGGCCAGAGCTGCTGGCGGCAGCGGACTGTAAGGCGCTGTTCCTGGCCATGGACGGTCTGGCAGGTCTGACGGCACACGGCATTACCGGCGCGGTGGTGCCGTACCTGAGAGCGGCGGGCATCGACAAAGGGAGCTGCCACCTGTTCCGCCACGCAATGGCGACGCAGATGCTGGAGAACGGCGCGGACCTGCGCTGGATACAGGCGATGCTGGGCCACCGGAGCGTACAGAGTACGCAAATCTACACGCAGGTGAGTATCCGGGCGTTGCAGGCGGTGCATGCGGGTACGCATCCTGCGGAGCAGGGGGAGGCAGATAAACCGAAAGTTGATGGAGAAGAGTAACTCTGAAATACTAACAGTTATTAACTGATAGTAATCCGGGTGGAGAAACGACCATGCCAACCAGCGTAGCACTCAGTCCTTACTTCGAAGCGTTCATCCGCGAACAGATAGAAAGCGGGCGTTACAACAACACCAGTGAAGTGATCCGTGCGGGACTCAGAGCACTGGAAGAACGGGAGCAGCAGATGAAACTTGAAACACTGCAAAAAGCGGTCAGCGCAGGGATAAACAGCGGTGAAAGCAAAAGTGCTGAAGAGGTGTTCGGGCGTCTGTCACGCAAATACCAACGCATGGGCGAAGGTGAGCAGACGAAATGAAACTGGGTATATCACCACTGGCAGAGCAGGATATGGAAGCCATAGGTGACTATATCGCGCAGGATAACCCGGTACGGGCAGTGAGCTTCACGGAAGAGCTGTATCAGCAGTGCCTGCTGATAGGGGAATCACCGGGCATCTACAGAGAAAGACCCGAGCTGGGGCAGTGCGTCAGAAGCTGTGCTTACGGGCGCTATCTCATCGTGTTCAGGGTGCTTGATACTGAAGTGCGTATAGAGAGGCTGCTGCATGGCTCACGGGATATTATAACGCTGTTCACAGAACCGGACGGAGCATCAGAGCCACCGGACAGCCCGTAAAGTTAGCGGAGCCGTCTGTGAGCTGAGTTGTTCGCTGTGCGGCTAAGCGCCGCGTCTGTGCGGGGCTCTGCCTTCATCGCGTCCCGTGTGCGCGAGGGTAAATGGCCATACAGCGGTACAGGCGGCGCACAATATGGCGGTTCAGGCGTGGCCGCTGCCCGGCCATTAAACATGATGTGTGGGTATTATACGCACCCGTCCCGCTCAGCCTCAGCGCCCGGCCCCCGGCCCGCCGTTATCGTGAGGGCCGTATGCTTATAATACACATTATGACGTGCGCCCCCCGTTCCGCGGCGGGGTGGGGCCGCCATCCCTGGTGGCGCTGGCCTGTTCATCGTGTCAGGCAACAGCAATAAGGCAGGCCGGCCTGACGGCCTCCGCTTAAAGAGCTTTATGCCCGCCTGGCTGCGTCTGTCTGCGGCGGCCAGGCAAATGTATTCAATCAGTTAAACAGTGGGGGCTTTTCAGTGCTCCGAAGCGCTTATAGCCACAGGTATCAGCGGACTAACTCAGGGTAAAGGATACCGGTTGACTGAAGTAGCAAGTGTTACTGGTGCTTATACAGGCGCTAAATTGCAGGGGAAAGATGCTACAGCTCCGATCCCCGATGCAGGCTTGGGAACCCTGGAGGTGCTACCATAGGAAAAGGTGTGGAGCGACTACAAGCTACAGTTCCTCAATTCACTATACCTAAAATAACAGGGGCAGTCGCGGAATCTGCCGGTTCTGAATATCCTGGAAGTTTCGCACAGAATTTAGACAAAAAAGTTCAGCAAAAATTGGAGAAAAAGAGTGATGCAAAATAAGAAAATTAAGCTCTTATTATTATTGGTCACTTCGTGGATAGTTGGTCTTTTCATTACTCTTGTAGGTGGTCGATTACTTATATCTCTGGCATCCTATTTTTTAGTGAGTGATTTTGATTTTGATCGAAATCACTTAATCAGAGGCACTGAAATATCAATCGGATGCGGGATTATTATTGGTGTGGGGCAATGCCTCATGTCGAAAGAGAAACCGGCCTCGCCTTTAAATCCCCGGTAACATACGCAAATCCAGGCCACCAGGCCGGGATAGTTTTACCTGCCGCTTACTCCTCAGCCAGCCGGATGATCAACTCGCCCTGCTCACAAATCACCTCAATCTTCCTGCCCGTATCAAAACCCAGCGCCCCCATCCAGTGGCCCCGCAGCGTGATCGACGGTGACGGCTGGAGCTTAATGTGAACCCGGCCATAACCCATGGTATAACGGCGGGCTTTGGTTGAAACCTGTTCGGATTTATGATGTTGCGCAGCCATGATAACTATTTCGTAAAGTTGTTGTGGTTAGCGGCGGGATGAGGTGCGAACTCACTCCTGCCGCGTTCAGCCAACGTTTGTTACTGTTAAACCCGAGTTATTACCCTAAACTTAAACCACTTCTCAGGGGCCTGAACAAGCACCTGTCTTGTGAAAATGATCTTAACGGGGGCTTCAACCGATGGATAAACGAATAGAAATCATCCAGGGGGATATCACGCGAATTCCCGTTGATGCGATTGTTAATGCGGCTAACAGCTCTCTCCTGGGGGGCGGGGGAGTGGATGGGGCAATCCATCGCGCGGGAGGGAAACAAATACTTGAAGCCTGTCAGGCTGTACGGGCCAAACAGGGGGGCTGTAACGTGGGCGACGCCGTGATTACGGTCGCGGGGCATCTGCCGGCCAAATATGTCATTCATACCGTCGGGCCTCACTGGCGTCCGGGAGGAAATAACGAGGATGCACTGTTAGCAAACTGTTATATAAATTGCCTCCGGCTGGCAGAGGATAATCATATAAATACCCTCTCTTTTCCGAATATCAGCACCGGGATTTACAGATTCCCGAAACAGAAAGCGGCAGAAATCGCACTGAAAACGATCACCCGCAGCCTGATAAATCATCATAATATTGAAAAAATAATTATCGTCTGCTTTGAAGAGGAGAATTACGATATCTATAAGGCATTAGAAAAAAATCATTATTGTTGAGAACGTTATGGCTTAAAGCGGCCCGCCGCGAAAGCGCCGTCGAAAGGGGCAGGATACCGCTCCATATTGTTGCGCCTCACGCGACTGTGCCATGCACTTCCCAGCGCTGGCGTGTTAACAGCCGCTCCAGCTTATTCATCCTCCTGCCCGACGAGCAGTATATCTGCATTCCTCACTCGGCCACTAAACCCGCCCACTTAGCACTAAAAAGCATATAAAACCTCTTTTTATTATTTGTTGCTATGAGTGTGCCTCCTTAACATGATGTGAAATATCAGTTAACAGAGGGAGGGACGCGCGTGAATTTTCAACAGCTTAAAATTATTAAGGAAGCGGCACGCTGCGAGTTTAATCTTACCGAAGTGGCAAACGCGCTGTTCACCTCCCAGTCCGGTGTCAGCCGCCATATCCGCGATCTGGAAGATGAACTGGGCGTTGAGATTTTTATCCGGCGCGGCAAGCGCCTGCTGGGCATGACCGAACCGGGTAAGGCGCTGCTTACCATCGCCGAGCGCATCCTGGATGAGGCGGGCAAGGTGCGCCGGCTGGCCGATGTCTTTACCAATGAGTCCAGCGGCGTGTTGACCATCGCCACCACCCATACCCAGGCGCGCTACAGCCTGCCCAGGGTAATTAAAGCTTTCCGTGCGCTCTATCCTAACGTCAGGCTCGAACTGAATCAGGGATCGCCACAGGAAATCGTCTCGATGCTGGTGGCAGGTGAGGCCGATGTGGGGATCGCCAGCGAACAGGTGGTTAATAATCCGTCGCTGGCGGCCTTCCCCTGGTTTAGCTGGCACCATGCGCTGCTGGTACCTAAGGGGCATGAGCTTGAGCTGCAGCAGCCGGTGTCCCTGGCCGCGCTGAGCCGCTATCCGCTGATCACCTATCGCCAGGGCATCACCGGGCGTTCCCGGGTTGACCGCGCTTTCCACGGGGCGGGCCTTAAGCCTGATATCGTATTAAGCGCCCAGGATTCAGACGTGGTGAAAACCTATGTGGAGCTGGGTCTGGGCGTCGGCGTGCTGGCCGATCAGGCCTGTCAGCTGGATGAGCATTCGTCCCTGACGCGGCTGGAAGCGAAGCATCTGTTTGAGTCGAATACCGTCTGGCTGGGGCTGAAGCGTGGGCAGCTACAGCGTAACTATGTCTGGCAGTTCCTGGAACTCTGTAATGCCAACCTTTCCCTGGAGGAGATCAAGCGTCAGGCGCTTTCCGCCAGCGAGGAGGAGCCGGTTATAGATTTCCAGATCTGACCCCCACGGCATAAAATTTTGTTTGGGGCTGAAAATGGGCGTTTAGCCCGTTGACTGCCCTGTACATAGCGCAGCATTCGTTCCCGGTCCTCCGCTAGAGTGGAAATAACACTTATAAGGGGACGACATGCTTACTCAACGTTTAAACGATCCATTGCTGCTGCGCCAGCAGGCCTTCTTTGCGGGCGGCTGGCGCGACGCCGATAACGGTGAAACGCTGCCCATTATTAACCCCTCCACCGGCGAGCGAATAGCTACCATCCCGGCTCTGGGTGCGGAGGAGACTGCCCGCGCCATCGCCTTTGCCGAGGCCGCCCGGCACGAGTGGGCGAAAACGCCCAACGCCCAGCGCGCGCAGCGGCTGGAAGCCTGGCACCAGCTGATCCTCGACCATGCCGATGACCTGGCGGTGATTATGACCGCTGAACAGGGTAAACCGCTGGCCGAAGCGAAAGGAGAGGTGCTGTACGGCGCCAGCTTTGTGAAGTGGTTTGCCGAAGAGGCCCGACGTATCTACGGCGAAACCCTCCCCGCGCCGGGAAACGATCGCCGCATCCTGGTCATCAAGCAGCCGGTCGGCGTGGCGGCGGCCATCACCCCCTGGAACTTCCCGATTGCGATGATTACCCGGAAAGTCGCCCCGGCGCTGGCGGCTGGCTGCCCCATTCTGGTTAAACCCTCTGAAGTGACGCCCCTCTCAGCGCTGGCGCTAATGGAGCTGGCCACCCGCGCGGGCATCCCGCCTGGCGTTCTGCAAATCCTCACCGGCCTGCCGCAGGGCATTGGTGGCGAACTCACCGCCAGCCGCACCGTGCGTAAAATCTCCTTTACCGGATCCACCCGCGTCGGCCAGCTGCTGATGCAGCAAAGCGCAGACAGCATTAAGCGTCTCAGCCTTGAGCTGGGCGGTAATGCGCCGCTGATCGTCTTCGATGACGCCGACCTGGAGATTGCCGTCGCCGGGGTGATGGTCAGCAAATTTCGTAACGCCGGACAAACCTGCGTCTGCGCCAACCGGATACTGGTTCAGCGCGGCATCTATCCCCGCTTTGTCCGGCGCCTGCTGGAAGAGGTCAGCCGCCTTAGCGTTGGCGACGGCTTTGAGGAAGGCACCACCCTTGGGCCACTGATCAATGCGGCGGCGGTGAGCAAGGTCAATGCCCATATTGAAAATGCCCTCGGCCTGGGTGCCACGTGCCTGACGGGCGGTGTCAGTCAGGGGCCAGGCACCTTTGTTGTCCCCACGGTGCTCGGCAACGTCACTCCCGACATGCGCATCGCCAGTGAAGAAACTTTTGGTCCGGTCGCCCCGCTGTTTATTTTTGACACGGAAGATCAGGCGATCGCCATGGCCAATGATACGCCTTATGGCCTGGGGGCCTACTTTTTCACTGAAGATCTGCGCCGCGCGTGGCGCGTGGGTGAGGCGCTGGAATTTGGCATGGTGGGCTATAACACCGGCGCCATCTCCCTGGAAGTGGCGCCCTTTGGCGGCATAAAAATGTCCGGCGTGGGGCGCGAAGGCGCACATCATGGTCTGGACGAATATCTTGAAATTAAGGCCTTTCATTTCGGGAGTTTGAGTTAAGGTTAGCCGTGAAAAACTATTACGCGCCCGCACTGGTTAACCTGCTGCGGGCTTTTTTTTATTATATTGCGGCCATGCATTTCTGATGTTTTCTCATATCTGGTGCAGGAAAAGGCGCATTTGCTCTGCAATGGTGCGTTTATAAAGCAATAAAAATCATCTGCTTACGGATGCGGCTAATCAGTGAGATTTAGCCGCTCATTACGGCATAAAATTTTTTTCAGCCAGGGTTTACGCATTTATATTTTTTTACGGACTGGCATGCTTACTGCATTAGTTTATTCAGGCCAGAACCGCCGGACGGTTATTTAGTTAGCAGGCTAAATACAGGCGGGATCGCATGGGCAACAGGTCCGGTAAATATAGAGGTTTATTAATGCTAAGTTTCGATCCTGAAAAGATTGCACTGCCAGAAGGCCACTATATTAACGGCCAGCACCGACGTGGAGAGGGGGAAGGATTCGCCGTAAAGCGCCCCTCCGACGGGCTGCTGGCCGGCGAACTGGCCGACGCCGACGCCGCGCAGGTAGATGAAGCCGTTGCCATCGCCGATCGGGCCGTCAGGGAGAGCGGCTGGGCCAGCGCGCCTCCCCGCCAGCGTGGCGCGGTACTGCGGCGCTGGGCCGATCTGATAGCAAACGACCTGCCGCTCGCCCAGCTTGAGGCACTGGGTTCCACCCGTCCGATCCATGATGTCGTTAATCACGAAATTCCGTTCACCGCCGAGGCGATTCGGTTCTATGCCGAGTGCGCAGATAAATACAGCGGCGACCTGCTGCCGACCCGGCACGCCAGCCTTGGGATGCTGATCCCGGAACCCTACGGCGTGATTGCCGCGATTACCCCGTGGAATTTCCCGCTGTCGATGGCTTCCTGGAAGTGTGGTCCGGCGCTGGCGGCAGGCAATGCGGTGGTGCTCAAACCGTCCGAGCTGACGCCTTATTCCAGCGTACGGCTCGCCGAGCTGGCGGTACAGGCCGGGCTGCCAGCGGGCGTGCTGAACATCGTACAGGGCAGTGGTGCGGTGACCGGCAGCGCGCTGGTGGCGCATCCGCTGGTGCGAAAAATTTCATTTACCGGCTCAACGCAGACCGGCGCGCGCATTATGAGCGAGGCCGCCTGGCATGGGATGAAGCCAGTTACGCTGGAGCTGGGCGGTAAAAGCCCGCAGCTGGTCTTTGACGACGCGGGTGATGTGCAGGAGATTGCGCTGCGGATCCTGCGCGGTTTTACCGCCAACGGCGGCCAGGCGTGCGTGGCCGGTACCCGGCTGATTGTCCAGCGCGGCATTGCCTCGGCGCTGATCGAACGGCTGACTGCGCTCTGTCAGGGCTTTACGCCGGGCGTCACCTGGAACGAAAACAGCCGCTATGCCCCCATGATTGATGGCCGTCAGGCCGCGAAAGTGGAGCAGATCGTCACGGAGGCCCGGCGGCTAGGCGGTGAAATCCTGGTGGGCGGCCAGCGATTTGCTGACACGGGTGAGGGCTGTTTCTGGCAGCCGACGCTGATAGCCAACGTCTCGCCCGACAGTCCCGCGGTGCAGGAGGAGATCTTTGGCCCGGTCCTGACCGTGCAGCTATTCGATGAGGAAGAGGAGGGGCTGGCGCTGGCAGGCCATGCCACCTACGGCCTGTGTGCGGGGGTACACACCAAAAATCTTGACCGCGCGATGCGGGCGATGCGTGGGATTGCCGCGGGTACGGTATGGATTAACCGCTACGGCCGCTCCGGCGACTTCATTATTCCCACCGGCGGCTTTCAGGGATCGGGCATCGGCAAAGATCTGGGCCGACAGGCATTTGAAGCCTGCCAGCGTTACAAAAGCGTGCTGATCGATTTTTAAGCGCCTGCTAAGGGTCGTCGGCGCGTGCTGAACGACTTCTGAGCGGCTGACAAAAGTCGTCAGCGCGTGCTGAACGACTTCTGAGCGCCTGACAAAAGTCTTCGGCGCGTAATGGGCGAGCTTTGAGCGTTCTTCAGCGAAGCCAGCATGTCATTTATCAACCGTTACCGCGACGTCAGCCGGTCGCATTGTGCCGAACGGCGTTCAAAATTCAGTCACCGATACCCAGGAGTATGCACCATGGCCCTGTTTAAACCGAAATTTATCACCTTTGACTGTTACGGCACGCTGATCAACTTTGATATGGCCGGGGCGGCGGCGGCCCGCTTTGCCAGCCGCGTCAGCCCGGAGAAGATGACCGCCTTCACCACCGACTTTGCTTACTATCGCCGGGACGAAGTACTGGGCGCGTTTAAGCTGTATCCCCAGGTGGTAGGCGATGCGCTTTACCGCACCTGTAACAAGTGGGGCGTTGAGTGCACGGAGCAGGACTGCGCGGCGATTATGACCGCCTGCGCCAGCTGGGGGCCACATGCAGATGTCCCCGCTGGCCTGGCGAAAGTTGCTACTGAATTCCCGCTGGTGCTGCTGACGAACTCGACCGATGCGCTGATTAAGCATCACGTTCCCCGGCTGGGCGTCCCGATCCATATGACCATCACCGCCGAAGAGGTGGGGGCCTACAAGCCGCAGATGAAGGGCTTTGAGTACATGCTCAGCAGGCTTAACTGCGCGCCTGACGAAATCCTTCACGTCTCCAGCAGCCTGCGCTATGACCTGATGACCGCCTTTGACCTCGGGATCACCCATACGGTGTTCGTTAACCGCGGACACGATCCGGCTAATCCCGCCTATGGCTATACCGAAATCCAGGACATTGGCGGCCTTCCGGCCGTGGTGGGCCTGTAACCCTTTACCAGGAGCAGGGCATGAAACTGGAATCTTTCTGGCAGGTCACGGCCCCGGTCTTTACCGGCGCGTCGCAGGGCGAACTGCCCGCCACGGCAGATGTGGTGGTGATCGGGGGTGGTTTTACCGGTATCTCTGCGGCGCTCAGTCTGGCGCGCAGCGGACTTAAGGTGGTGGTGCTGGAAGCCGGGGCGGTGATGAGCCAGGCCTCCTCCCGCAACGGCGGCCACTGTAATACCGGCGTATCGCAGAACTTCGCTTCACTGGTGGCCAGCCGGGGCGTTGAGCAGGCCAGCCGTTACTATCGCGCCTTCGCCAGCGCGGTTGACTACGTGCAGAGCCTGGTGGAAGAGGAGCAGATCGACTGTGATTTCCTGCGCTGCGGCAAAATCAAACTCGCCAGCAAGCCCGCGCACTTTTCCGGGCTGAAGGCCACCTACAAGGCGCTGAAAAGCATCGTCGATCCCGAGGTTGAACTGCTGGGGGCCGACGAGGTGCGGCGTGAGGTCAACTCTGCTGCCTTTCACGGCGGGCTGATTCAGCGGCGCGGCGGCCAGATGCATATGGGGAAGTTTGGCGTGGGTCTGGCGCAGGCGGCGGTCAGCAGCGGCGCTGAGATCTTCGAACATACGCCGGTTAACCAACTGACGCGTCTCCAGGGATACCGGCATCGGGTTGGCACGCCGCGCGGTGAGATCCTCGCCGATAAAGTGCTGATGGCCACCGGCTGCTCCAATGTCGGCCCCTTCGCGTGGTTCCAGCGCCGCATTGTCCCGGTAGGCAGCTTCATCGTGGTCACCGAGCCGCTGCCGCCTGAACAGCTTCACGCCCTGATGCCCGCTAACCGCACCTGCGTCACCTCGCTGAATATCGGCAACTATTTCCGTACCACCGCCGATCGGCGCCTGGTGTTCGGCGGCCGCGCCCGCTTTGCCATCAGTAATCCCACCTCCGATGCGCGCAGCGGCCGGGTGCTACAGGCTGGCTTAAGCAAAATTTTTCCTGCGCTCGCATCGGCAAAAATCGACTACTGCTGGGGTGGCCTGGTGGATATGACGGCAGACAGGCTGCCGCATGCGGGCGAGCAGGAGGGGGTGTTTTATTCGCTGGGCTACAGCGGCCACGGCACCCAGATGTCGGTATGGATGGGCCGCGTGATGGCCGACATCATTGCCGAAAAAGCATCCGCTAACCCCTGGCAGCGCGACAGCTGGCCTGCCGTGCCCGGCTATTTTGGAAAACCCTGGTTCCTGCCGGTGGCGGGGCTGTATTACAAAGCTCGGGATCTGATCTCCTGAGACTCTAATGTTCGACTTTGAGGGTGTGCAGATGAGTAAATTTCGCAAAGAATTTGGTCGTGTTAACCCGTCATTAAGCCAGGCGATTAATGAGGTCTCTCTGTCGCGCCGCAGCATCATTAAGCTGCTGTCGGCGGGGGCGGTAATGAGCACCGGGCTGGTGGCGTTCCCGGCGATAAGCGCCGACGCTGAGACGCCGGTAAAGGGCGGCAGGCTGCGCGCGGCGGTAGCGAATGCCTCGGCGACCGACACCCTGGACCCGGCAAAAGGCAACAACAGCGGTGACTACACCCGCCAGTTTATGTTCTACAGCGGCCTGACCGAGCTGGATAATAAACTGGCCGCCCGGCCCGCGCTGGCTGAATCCATTGAAAGCAGCGACGGTATCAGCTGGCAGATCAAACTGCGGCCGGGCGTCACCTTCCACGATGGCAAAGCGCTGACCGCGCAGGATGTGGTCTTTTCGCTCAGCCGCCATAAAGATCCCGCCGTTGCTTCCACCGCGATTAACCAGGCGAAGCAGTTCAGCAGCATCACCGCCGTCAGCCCCACCGAAGTGAAGCTGGTTTTGACCCAGCCTAATTTCGATATACCTGCCGTGCTGGCGACCAGCCCGTTTTTAATCCTTCAGGACGGCACGAAGAATTTCAGCAAGGCCGTCGGCACCGGCCCTTATCAGTGCAAATCCTTTACGCCCGGCGTCAGTACGGTCGGGGTGAAGAACCCCCACTACTGGAAGCCCGGTCTGCCGCACCTGGACGAGGTGGAGCTGATGGGCGTTACCGATCAGGCCGCCCGCGTTAACGCCCTGATGTCCGGCGATCTGCATATCGTTGCCACGCTTACCGCTAATGATGTTAAGCGTCTGCGCCAGTCCGGCCAGTTTGGCGTGCTGGAGAGCAAGTCCGGCATGTACACCAACCTGATTGTTCGCACCGATATGAAGCCCGGCAGCAGTGAGGATTTCGTGCTGGGCATGAAGTATCTCCAGCCGCGCGAGATTATGGTGAAAACCGTGATGCAGGGCTTTGGCGAGGTGGCGAACGATACGCCGGTGCCGCCGTGGCATCCGCTGTTTAATAAGGAAATCCCCCAGCGGCCAATGGACGTTGAAAAGGCGCGCTTTCACTTTAAAAAAGCCGGGATGGCGGGCGCCAGCGCCGAGATTATCACCACCCAGAATATCGAGGGATCGGTGGAGGGCGGACAGCTTATTCAGCAGCTCGGCCGTTCGGCCGGGGTGAATTTCCAGGTACGGCGCGTTCCCTACGACGGCTACTGGTCGACGCACTGGACTAAAGATCCGCTCGGCTACGGCTCCATCAACCCGCGCCCGACGCTCGATCTGCTCTTCTCACAGTTTTACCTCTCCGACGCCCCCAACAATGAGTCCGGCTGGAAAAACCCGCAGTTCGACCAGCTGGTGGTGGCGGCGCGCGGCGAACGCGACCAGGCAAAGCGCAAACAGATGTACGGCGATATGCAGGCGCTGATTTACGACCACTGCGGCACGATCATTCCCACCTTTATCAGCTCGCTGGATGGATACAGCAGCCGGGTGAAAGGGCTAGAAGCCTGGCCGTCGGGCATGATGATGGGCTATCGCTTCCACGAATTCGCCTGGCTTGCCTGATAACCGCTAATCCATAAGGAGAACGGCGATGAACCGCTCTATGCTCCTCCTGATTGCCCGCCGCTGTGGGGCGGGTGTGCTTACCCTGCTGATTGTTTCGGCGGTGGTGTTTTTTATCACCAGCCTGCTGCCGGGTGACGCGGCGCAGATGGTACTGGGCCAGAGTGCCACCCCGGAAACGGTCGCAGCCCTTCGGCAGCAGCTCGGACTGGATCAGCCCCTGCTGATGCGCTATCTGCACTGGCTGACCGGTATGCTGCACGGCGATTTCGGCACCTCGTTTGCCAGTCATCTGCCGGTCTCGCAGCTGGTGGCCCAGCGCCTGCCCGCCACCTTTGAGCTGGCCGGGCTGACCACGCTGGTGTCGGTGCCGCTGGCGCTGCTGATTGGGCTGACGGCGGCAATGAAGCGCGGCTCGCGCTTCGATCGCGGGCTGATGATGGCGACCCTGGCGGTGGTGGCGGTGCCGGAGTTTCTGGTGGCGACCGTGGCGGTGATTATCTTTGCCGTCAGGCTGCACTGGGTGCCCGCGATGTCGCCCGGCACGCCCCCGGCTGACCTTCTCAGCTACCTGCGGAATTATGCCCTGCCGGTGCTGACGCTCTGCTGCGTGTTGGTGGCACAGATGGCGCGCATGACCCGCTCGGCGCTGATTAACCAGATGGACAGCCCTTATCTGGAGATGACGCTGCTAAAAGGCGTGTCGCCGCTGCGCGCGATACTGCGCCATGCGCTGCCGAATGCGGTCGGGCCGATTGCTAATGCCATCTCTCTCAGTCTCTCTTACCTGTTTGGCGGGGTCATTATTATCGAAAGCATCTTTAGCTATCCCGGCGTAGCCAGCCAGCTGGTGGATGCGGTGAGCAATCGCGATCTGCCGGTGGTGCAGCTCTGCGTCATGCTGTTTGCCGTCTGTTATCTGCTGCTGCTGTTGCTGGCGGATATTCTCACCATTGCTTTTAATCCTAAAGGGAGGGGCTGATAATGTCGCTTCTCACACTTCCCTGGCGTTTCTTTATGTCGCTCAGCGGCAGCGGGCGCGCGGGCCTGCTGGTGACCCTCGTCTGGATATTTCTCGCTCTGTTTGGATCCGCGCTGGCCCCGCATAATCTGGAGGACATTGGCGCAGGCCCGATGCTCGGTGGATTCAGCCGGGATTTCTGGTTCGGCACCGATTATCTCGGGCGCGATATGCTGAGCCGCATCCTCTTTGGCGCGCGTTACTCAATTGGCCTGGCGCTCAGCGCCGCGCTGCTGGCCAGCCTGATCGGTACGCTGCTGGCGCTGCTGGCCGCCGTGGCGGGACGCTGGTTTGAAGAGATCCTCGGCAGGATCAACGACGCCATGCTGGTGCTGCCCGGTAAAATCCTCGCGCTGATGATCGTGGCGGTCTTCGGCTCCTCACTGCCGATGCTGATTGTTACCGCCGTCTTTACCTACTGGCCCGGTGCCTACCGTATAGCCTGGGCGATGGCGGCCAACCTGCGCTCAATGGATTACGTTGAGGCGTCGCGGCTGCGCGGTGAGAGCCGCATTTATATTGCGCTTCACGATATCCTGCCCAACATGGTCCACCCGATGCTGACCGACTTCGGCCTGCGCTTTGTCTATATCGTTCTGCTGCTCAGCGGCCTGAGCTTCCTTGGCCTGGGGGTGCAGCCGCCTTATGCGGACTGGGGGACGCTGGTGCGTGAGAATTTACAGGGGCTGTTTGACGGGTCTCCGGCGGTACTGATGCCCGCGCTGGCTATTGCCAGCCTGACCATCGGTGCCAATCTGTTTATCGACAGCCTTCAGGCAATGCGTCCGCTGAGCCAGGCGAAGGGGGTAGCATGACGGTAACGGCACACACGGCACGACCTGTCGTCGCGGTAAACCATCTCTGCGTCACTGCCCGGTCGGATGAGGGGCAGGAGATTTCGCTGGTTTCCGATATCCGCTTTTCCGTGCAGAAGGGCGAGGTGCTGGCGCTGATCGGCGAGTCAGGATCGGGCAAAACCACTATCGCGCTGGCGCTGATGGGCTATGCCCGCCACGGCTGTCGCATCGCGGAGGGCGATATCCACGTGGCGGGAACCGACGTCACCGCGCTGACGGCAAAACAGCTCTGTCAGTTTCGCGGTAATAAAGTGGCCTATATCGCCCAAAGCGCGGCGGCGTCGTTTAATCCGGCGATGAAAATTATGGATCAGGTGGTGGAGCCGGTAGTGATCCATGGGGTGATGAGCCGTGCCAAAGCCGAGGAGAAAGCCATCGCGCTGTTCCGCGAACTGGCGCTGCCTCATCCTGACACCATCGGCAGCCGCTATCCGCACCAGGTCTCCGGCGGGCAGCTACAGCGGCTGATGACCGCGATGGCGCTGATCGGCGACCCCGAGGTGGTTATCCTTGACGAACCCACTACCGCGCTGGACGTGACCACACAGGTTGAAGTGCTTAAGGCATTCCGGCGCGTGGTGCGCCAGCGCGGCATGACCGCCATCTACGTCAGTCACGATCTGGCGGTAGTGGCTCAGATGGCCGATCGCATCCTGGTGCTGCTGAAAGGCAGGGTGGCTGAATATGCCACCACTGAAGATCTGCTCCGCGCGCCCGGGGCGCAATACAGCCAGCAGCTGCTGGAAGCGGCGAGACAGAAGCCCCGGCCCAGCCCGTGGCGACCGGAACAGGCCGCCATTCAGCCGCTGCTGGAGGTGCGCGACCTGTCGGCGGGCTATGGCCCGCTTAATGCGCAGGGTGAGCCGAAAATACCGATTCTGCACGACATCAATTTTCGTCTCTATCGCGGGCAGGCGATCGGCATTATTGGCGAATCCGGCTCGGGCAAAACCACGCTGGCGCACGCCATTGCCGGGATAAATCCCCCGTCAAAGGGGCATCTGCTGTTTAACGGCCACTATATTGCCAGCGCGCTACGGCAGCGCCCGGAGAATGAGCTGCGGCGCATTCAGTACGTCTTCCAGATGGCCGATACCGCGCTAAACCCGGCGCACAGCGTTGAAAAAATTCTCAGCCGACCGCTGAAGCTGTTCCACGGGCTGCGCGGTGCCGCGCGCCAGCAGCGCCTTTTTAGCCTGCTCGATCTGGTCCGGCTGCCGCGGAGCGTACTGTGGCGCCGCCCCTGGGCGCTCTCCGGCGGCCAGAAACAGCGGGTGAATCTGGCCCGCGCGCTGGCGGCGGAACCCGACCTGATCCTCTGCGATGAGGTGACCTCGGCGCTGGACACGGTCGTGGCCGCGGCGATCCTCGATCTGATCACCGAGCTGCGCCGCGAGCTGGGGCTGTCGGTGCTGTTTATCAGTCACGATCTGCATGCGGTGCGGTCGGTCTGTGACGAAATCATCGTGGTGAAAAGTGGCCGGATGGTGACGCAGGTGGCGCGGGCCGACTACGATAAGCCTTCCACCGATCTCTATTACGAGCGACTGAAGCGGGCGGTGCCGGAGCTGCGACAGGGCTGGCTTGACGAGCACGATGCCAGCGATATTGCGCTTTAACGGCGGACGGGATGAGCATGATGCCTGCGATATTACGCATTGACGGCGGGCAAAATGCCGCAACTGATGATGAGTTAACACTATGATGCGAAGACGAGGTTAAGAGAAGATGCCCGCACCGATTCGATACGTACAGGACAGCCGATTTTTCCCCGAGTCGGCGGATGTGGTGGTGATTGGCGCCGGTATTGCCGGCACGGCCGCCGCTTACGAGCTGGCAAAGCAGGGTGTCAGCGTAGTGCTGATAGAGAAGGGCCTGGTCGGCGGTGAGCAGTCCAGTCGCAACTGGGGCTGGTGCCGCCAGCAGAACCGCGACGAGCGCGAGCTGCCGCTGATTATCTACGCGCTCCAGCGCTGGCAGGAACTGGGTGAGGAGACCGGCGAGGAGCTGGGCTTTCGCCGCAGCGGACTGGTCTATGCCACCAGCAGCCAGGAGGACATTAACGCCTGGGATCGCTGGGGCCAGATGGCGAAAGCCTACGGCGTGCGCAGCGACATCCTTACCGCCGCGCAGGCGAAGGCGATGACTCCTGGCAGCACCAGCCGCTGGCTGGGCGGCGTCTCGTCCCCCACGGATGGACATGCAGAGCCGTCGCTGGCCTCGGCCGGTCTGGCGATTGCGGCGCAGCGGCTGGGTGCAGGTGTTTTTCAGCAGTGCGCGGTGCGCGGGCTGGATATCTCTGCCGGTAAGGTCAGCGGAGTGATCACCGAACGCGGCCTGATAAAAACGCCCAGGGTGATCTGCGCGGGCGGAGCCTGGACCTCGATGTTCTGCCGACGGCACGGCATTGACCTGCCGCTCGGCAACGTCATCGGCACGGCGTTTCGCACCACGCCGGTTGAGCAGGCGATCCGCGTGCCGCTTTATACACCCACCTTTGCCTGCCGCCCCCAGCTCGACGGCAGCTACACCGTCTCCGTCTCCGGTCGCGGTCGCCTGTCACCGGGTGCGCAGGGGCTGCGCTATGCGCGTCAGTTCTGGCCGACCTTTAAATCCCGCCGCAAAAACCTCAGCCTGCAGCTGGGGCTGGGGCCTTTTATTAGCGGCCCGGAGTCGCTGGCGCGCTGGCAGTTTGACCGGGTCTCGCCGTTTGAGAAAGTGCGCATTCTCGACCCGGCCGCCGACAGGGCGATGGTGGCGGAAGGCATTGCCGCGATGCGCAAAGAGTACCCGGCGCTGGGCGAGATCCGCGTCGAACAGGCCTGGGGCGGGATGATCGACAATACCCCCGATGCGGTGCCGGTGATTTCAACGGTACCGACGCTACCGGGGCTGATTATCTCTGCGGGTTTCAGCGCGCACGGTTTTGGTATTGGCCCCGGTGCGGGTCGCCTGGCCGCCGATTTGGCGACCGATGCCACCCCGGTGGTGGACCCCACGCCGTTTTGCTATTCACGGCTGATTGACGGATCCGGCCTTAACGCGCCGGGCATGATGTAGGGAGCAGGATGACAATGCAGATTAACGCAATGAATGAGAGCCATCTGGACGCCGCCTTTGGCCTGACCCAGCGGCTGAGCTGGCCGCACCGTCGTGAAGACTGGCGGCAGGCGCTTCGGCTGGGAGAGGGCGTGGTCGCGGAACAGGATGGAGTGCTGCTTGGCACCACGCTTTTCTGGCGTTGGGGCAGCGACGCCGCCACGGTTGGGCTGGTAATTGTCGCCGATGAGGCGCAGGGCAAAGGCATTGGTAAGGCGCTGATGCAGGCGGCGCTGGCAAAGCTGGAAGGGTATCAGGTCCGGCTGCACGCCACCGGGGCGGGCAGGGTGTTGTACCAGAAGCTTGGCTTCGCGGGCGTCGGTGCCGTCGCTCAGCATCAGTGCCGCGCGCTGGAACGGGTGACCCCGCTGTTGCCGGGCGGGGGGCAGCGACGTCGGCCCGCCTGCCCCGATGACGCCCCGGCGCTAATCCGGCTGGATGCGCGCGCCCACGGGCAGCAGCGTGACAGGCTGATTCGGCTGCTGCTGGACGATGCCGCCCTGCGCATAGAGGTGCTGGAAGAGCAGGGTACTGCGACCGGCTTTGCCTGCCTGCGCCGCTTCGGACACGGCTATGCCGTGGGTCCCATTATCTGTCAGGATCTCACCCGCGCGAAGCTGCTGATAAGTGCGCTGCTGGCTGAGTTAAGCGGTGAATTTGTGCGGATTGACACCGATGCGGCCAGCGGGCTGGGAGAGTGGCTCACCTCGCTGGGCCTGATCGAAGTCGATCGGCCTGTCACCATGATCCGCGGCGTACCCTGGCAGCCGCAGGAGATGCAGGCATTCGGACTGATGTCCCAGGCAATGGCCTGATGAATATCGTCTATAAATCTGAGCCCGAACGGGGACGCCAGTGGGCGGAACTGGTGGCGAGACTGGCACCGGAGGCGACCTTTCGGGTCTGGCCTGACATTGGGGATGCGCAGGCGGTGGACTATTTAATCGCCTGGCAGCCGCCGGACAACCTGATGCAGCAGTTTCCTCACCTGAAAGCGCTGTTCTCGGTGGGGGCCGGTGCCGACCAGTTCGACTATGCCTTACTGCCGCCTGAACTGCCGGTGGTGCGGATGATTGAGCCGGGCCTGACGCAGGGCATGGTGGAGTACGTTACCTTCGCCGTGCTGGGGCTGCATCGCGGGATGCCCCGCTATCTGGCGCAGCAGCGGGAGCAGCGATGGCAGACGCATCCGGTTACCGGGGCAGCGGCCTGTCGGGTGGGGGTGATGGGCGCCGGGACGCTCGGCCAGGCGGTGCTCGGGCCGCTGGTGGCGCTGGGCTATGACTGCGCAGTCTGGAGCCGGACGGAAAAAAACGTTGACGATGTACGCAGCTATGCGGGTGAGGCGCAGCTGGGCGATTTTCTCGCCCGCAGCGATATCCTGGTCTGCCTGCTGCCGCTCACGGCACGGACCGAAGGCATTCTTAACGCCGGGCTGTTCAGCCAGCTGCCGCCAGGCGCCGCGCTGGTGCAGGCGGGGCGCGGCAGGCAGCTTAACCACGCCGATCTGCTGACCGCACTGGAGCGCCAGCAGCTGAGCGCAGCGGTGCTTGATGTCACCGACCCGGAGCCGCTGTCGCCGGAGCATCCATTCTGGCAGCATCCCGCCATCTGGCTGACGCCGCATATCGCCAGTCAGACGCGGGCAGAAAGCGCGGTGCGGGCGCTGCTGGACAATATTCGCCGCCACCAGCGCGGTGAGCCGATGGTCGGGCGGGTCGATCGGGCGCGGGGGTACTAAAATGCAGAGGCGAGGAGCAACGGGTGGAGCGTGAAATGCATAAGAGCGATGCGGCTGGAATAAATAACGCAGGGCTGAACGGTACGGTTGAGGCAGGCAGCAGAGAGCTGAACGGGGCAGCTGACGCTGAGATCGCAGCGCTGGTCGCCCTGCGCCGCGATCTGCATGCGCACCCGGAGCTGGGGTTTGCCGAGCACCGTACCGCCGGGATAGTGGCCGCATTTCTGAGCGCGCGCGGGATTGACGTTTATCGCGGCATCGGCAAAACCGGGGTGGTCGGCGTGCTGCGGCGCGGCAGGGGTACCGGGGTTATTGGCCTGCGCGCCGATATGGATGCCCTGCCGATGGAAGACGCCGGCGGGCAGCCGTGGAAAAGCCAGCATCCGGGCCGCTGCCACGCCTGCGGCCACGATGGGCATACGGTGATGCTGCTGGGCGCGGCCGATCGACTGGCCCGCGAGGCGGATTTCGACGGGACGGTGATTTTTATCTTTCAGCCCGCCGAAGAGGGGCTGGCGGGGGCAAAGGCGATGATCGATGACGGGCTGTTCAGCCGTTTCCCCTGCGATGCCGTCTATGCGGTACATAACTGGCCCGAACTGCCGCTGGGGGCGGCGCAAACCCGCCCCGGCGCGATAATGGCCGCCGCTGACCGCTTTGATATCCGCGTTACCGGGGGCGGCGGTCATGCCGCCCAGCCCCACCTCAGCCCGGATACCCTGCTGGCGACCAGCGAGCTGGTGGTGCAGTTAAACACCCTCGTCGCGCGTGCGGTGGACCCCTGCGAACCGGCGCTGCTGACGGTCACCCGCATTCAGGGCGGCTTCTCGCACAATATGATCCCCGCCGAGGCCCGCATCACCGGTACGGTGCGCACCTTTAATCCCCAGGTGCAGGACATTATCGAACGCCGCCTGCGCGAGATGGCGACCCACGTCACCGCTGCGCAGGGGCTGAAGGCGGAGGTAACCTATCAGCGTTACTATCCGGCGACCCTGAATACGGCGCCCGAAGCGCAGGTGGCCCTGCGCGCCGCTGAGCGTACCGGGCTGCGCGCGTCAGTGGCAGATAAACCTGCGCTGACCTCAGAGGATTTCTCCTTTATGCTGCAGGCGGTACCCGGCGCCTACCTCTGGCTGGGGTCGGCAGAGAGCCGTCCGCTGCACCATCCCGCCTATGACTTTAACGATGCGCTAATCCCGCTGGGTATCCGCTGGTTTTGCGAAGTGGTCAGGGACAGGCTGGCCCTGAAAACGTAATGCGCTGTTTCACGCCCCATTTCAACAGGTAATGCTGCTGCCGCGCGCAGTACGGCAGCGGCACAAAAAAAGTTATTGCGATACTTAACCCCATAACGACATGCGATGAGGAAGAGAGATGCACAATTTACTGGCTGAGCAGCAGACAATTTCTGATAACGCCCTGCTGCTGGATAAACGGCAGGAGCAGGTTCCGCGCGGGGTAGTTACGGCGCATCCGGTGGTGATAGCAAAGGGCAGAGGATCGGAAGTGTGGGACGTCGAGGGGAACCGCTATCTGGATTTTGTTGCCGGGATCGGCGTGTTAAACGTTGGACATAACCATCCGGCGGTGGTGCAGGCGGTTAGCGATCAGCTGCAACAAATCTCTCACGCCTGCTTTCAGGTGGCGGCCTATCCGGGCTATATCGCACTGGCGACGCGACTCAATCAGGCCGTTGGTAACGGCGAGGCGTTCAGGAGCGTGCTGTTTACCAGCGGCGCAGAAGCGGTTGAGAACGCGGTGAAGATCGCCCGTGCGTGGAGTAACCGCCCCGGGATTATTGCCTTCGACGGCGCGTTTCACGGCCGGACGCTGCTGGGCTGTACCCTGACCGGCATGAGCCAGCCCTATAAGCAAAATTTCGGGCCTTTTCCTGGCGATATCTACCGCGTACCTTTCCCTAATCCTTTCCATCACATCAGTGAGCAGGCCTGCCTGGCGGCGCTGGATACGCTGTTTGCGGTACAAATCAGCCCGGATCGCGTGGCGGCGATCATTATCGAGCCGGTACAGGGCGATGGCGGTTTCCTGCCCGCTTCTCCGGCGTTTATGCAGGCGCTGCGGGAGATCACCCACCGTCACGGCATACTGCTGATTTGCGACGAGGTGCAAACCGGTTTTGGCCGCACCGGCAAGATGTTCGGCTTCCAGCATACCGGCATCCTGCCTGACCTGATCACCGTGGCAAAAAGCCTCGGCGGCGGTCTGCCAATCTCCGGCGTTGTGGGCAGGGCCGAAATCATGGACGCGCCGCTGCCCGGCGGACTGGGCGGCACCTATGGCGGTAATGCGCTGGCCTGCGCGGCCTCGCTGGCGGTAATGGATCTGCTGGAGCAGGGCGACCTGCTGGCGCGGGCCAGCCAGCTGGGCGAACAGCTTAACGCCCGGCTGCATCAGCTGGCAGAAAAGTATGCCTGCATTGGCGACGTGCGCGGCATCGGCTTTATGCGGGCGATGGAAATTATTGATGTTGAAAGCGGCCAGCCTGATGCAGCCCTGACGCAGAGGATCCTTGACTGCGCCTGCGAAGAGGGGCTGCTGCTGATCAAATGTGGCGTGCAGCGCAATACCATCCGCTTTCTCGCGCCGCTGGTCACCAGTGATTCGCAGCTGGAAGAGGCGCTGCATATCGTTGATATTGCGCTGGCCCGCGCCACCGGCAGGCTGGGCTGAACGCTCCCTGTTAATTGATTTATAAGGAATTAGCGGCAGGGAGCGCGGCCCTCGCCGCGCGGTAAAACGCTGGCGCGGCTGGCGGAAAGCATGCTATACCATCGTATCGGTTAACAATGTTGCCACATTGAGGGTGCTATGAACGGTTTAATGAAACTCGACCGCATTGACATCAATATTCTGGTGCAGCTACAGAAAGATGGCCGCATCAGCAACGTCAATCTTGCCGATGCCGTCGGCCTTTCTCCCAGCCCCTGCCTGCAGCGCGTTAAGCGCCTGGAGATGGCCGGTTTTATTACCGGCTATGAGGCGCATATTAATCTGACCAAAATTACCGACTCGGTCACCGTATTCACCGAGGTCACGCTGGCCGGGCATCGTCGTGAAGACTTTATGCGTTTCGAAGCGACGCTGAGTGAGGTGGATGAACTGATGGAGTGCCATCTGATCACCGGCGGCTATGACTATCTGCTGCGCTTTATTACCCGCAGTATTGAGCACTACCAGGAAGTGATTGAAGGGCTGCTGGATGCCAAAGTCGGTATTGATAAGTACTTCAGCTACATTGTGATCAAATCCCCGATTATCAAAAGCAGCGTGCCGCTGCGCTCGCTTATTTCCCGCCATACCCAGGTCGAATACTGACCCTAACCTTTGCGCGCCGGAGCGGATATCGCAGCGCGTCGGGGTGACTCTACTATCATTAACAGCCTGTGCGAAAAAAAAACACGAGGCTAATAATGAGCAAAAAAACCAGTGACTTCTTCGTTGAGCGCCTCAAAGCCTGGGGCGTAACGCGTATTTATGGCTATCCTGGCGACGGCATCAACGGCGTGCTGGGCGCGCTGCAAAGGGCAGAAAAACGCGGTGAGGGGATAGAGTTTATCCAGGTGCGTCATGAGGAGATGGCAGCTTTTATGGCGGTCGGTCACGCCAAATTTACCGGCGAAATGGGCGTTTGCCTCTCAACCGGCGGACCAGGCGCCACGCATCTGCTGACCGGTTTGTACGATGCGAAAATGGATCATGCGCCGGTGCTGGCCATCGCCGGACAGGCTGAAACCACCGCAAGGGGCTCCAGCTATCAGCAGGAACTGAACCTCGATCGGGTATTTTCCGACGTGGCCAGTTTTGTGCAGGAGACCGCCACGCCCTCACAGCTGCGTCATCTGGTCGATCGCGGCGTGCGCCTGGCGAAAGCGCAAAATGGCGTCGCGGTACTGATTATCCCCAAGGACGTGCAGGATGAACCCTGGGAAGAACCTGCCCATGCCCACGGTTTTACCCACTCGGCGGTGGGCTATCAGCGCCCGCGCGTCATTCCCTACCCGGACGACCTCCGGCGCGCCGCAGAGGTGCTGAACGCCGGGAAACGCGTGGCGATACTGATTGGCGCAGGCGCACGCGGGGCGGCGGTCGAGGTGGTGCAGGCGGCGAACCTGCTCGGTGCGGGCGTGGCGAAGGCGCTGCTGGGCAAGGACGTGTTGCCCGACGATGCCCCCTTTGTCACTGGCTCGGTGGGGCTGCTCGGTACGCAACCCTCGGCGGAGATGATGAAATCCTGCGATACGCTGCTGATGATCGGTTCCGGCTTCCCCTGGACTGAATTCCTGCCCGAAGAGGGACAGGCGCGCGGCGTACAGATTGATATCGATCCGGCGATGCTCGGGCTGCGCTATCCAACGGAGGTCAATCTGCACGGTGACGCGGCTGAAACGCTGCGCGCGCTGCTGCCGCTGCTTGAGCAAAAGCAGGATCGCAGCTGGCAGGAGGATATCGCCGTACAGGTACAGGCATGGTGGAAGGTGATGGAGGAGCGGGCAATGGCGTCCGCCAGCCCGGTGAATCCACAGCGAGTGGTATGGGAGATGTCACCGCTGCTGCCGGACAACGCCATCGTGACCTCTGACTCCGGCTCCTGCGCGAACTGGTTTGCCCGTGACTATCGCGTAAAGCAGGGCCAGCGCGCCAGCCTCTCCGGCGGCCTGGCCTGCATGGGGGCGGCGGTCCCCTACGCCATTGCGGCCAAGTTTGCTGAGCCTGAAAAGCCGGTGATTGCGCTGGTGGGCGACGGGGCGATGCAGATGAACAATATGGCCGAGCTGATCACCATTCAGAAATACTGGCAGCAGTGGGCCACGCCGCAGCTGGTGGTCTGCGTATTCAACAATCAGGATCTCAACCAGGTGACCTGGGAGCAGCGGGTGATGGAGGGCAATCCGCGTTTCGCCGCATCGCAGCAGCTGCCCGACGTGCATTACGCCCAGTTTGCTGAATCCCTGGGGCTTAAGGGGATTTTCGTGGACGATCCGACGCAGCTCAGCGCGGCCTGGGCGGAGGCGCTGGCCGCAGACCGCCCGGTGGTGCTGGAAGTTAAAACCGACCCGGAGGTGGCACCGCTGCCGCCGCATATCACTCTGAAACAGGCAAAAGCCTTTATGGCGTCGATGGTAAAAGGCGATCGCGGCGCGGGCAGGGTGCTGGCAGATACCGCCAGCCAGCTGCTCAATCAGGTGATGCCGGGTAAGTCGTGATGTAACATTTATGCACAATCACAGAGAGCAGGGTGGGGCGGAAGCCACTACCCTTTTTACGATGCTTTCCCTGCCATGCGCGGCGGGGCCTGTTGTAACCGCAAAATAATTGAGGATATCCCATGACCACTCCCACCCATCCCGTCTGGTTTATTACCGGTTGTTCCACCGGCTTTGGCCGCGAACTGGCAAAAGAAGTGCTGAAAAAAGGCTTCAACGTCGTGGTTACCGCTCGCGATAAAGCGAAGGTTAGCGATCTGGTTTCCGGTGTGGAAGATCGTGCGCTGGCCATCTCGCTGGACGTCACCGACAGTGCCGGTATTGAGCAGGCGGTTAAGGCCGCCGTGGATAAATTCGGCACCATCGACGTGCTGGTCAATAACGCCGGGTATGGCTATCAGTCCTCGGTAGAAGAGGGCGAGGAACATGAGATTCGCGCTCAGTTCGACGCCAACGTGTTTGGCCTGTTTGCAATGACCCGCGCGGTGCTGCCCGTTCTGCGTAAGGCAAAAAGCGGCCACATTATTAACATTACTTCCGTCGCCGGACAGATCGGCTTCCCCGGTTCGGGCTACTACTCCGCCAGCAAACACGCTGTTGAAGGCTGGTCAGATGCTCTGCTGGCGGAAGTCGGCCCGCTGGGTATTGCCGTCACCTGCGTGGAGCCGGGGCCATTTCGTACCGACTGGGCGGGTCGCTCGCTGCGTCAGACGCCGAATACCCTCGCTGATTATGCCGAAACGGCAGGCGTGCGCTTAAAAGGCACCGCTGAAGGCAGCGGCAAGCAGCCGGGTGACCCGGTCCGCGCGGCTCAGGCGATGATTGCCCTGACAGAAGCGGAAAATCCGCCGCGCCATCTGGTCATGGGCGCATGGGGCCATGATGCGGTAACCACAAAGCTTCAGGCACGCCTGAACGAAATAGAAGCCTGGAAAGAGATGTCGGTCGGCACGGACTTCCCAAAATAAGCCATTAAACGCTGGCTTCGCGTTAGCCGCGCCTGTCGCGCGCCGTCACAGCCACCGGGCAGCAATGCCACGGTGGTTTTTTTATCTTTATTCGGCATACCCTTTTGGATACTGACGCTAAATAAATTAACGTTATTCCGATATTTATCTTCTGATAATTAACGCTCAGCCAGCAGGCCTGGCATAAAAAAACCGGTTTAGCCGATAGAATTTATTGCTTAATATCTTTTTATTTGGCATGGCAATTATTTTTGTTTTTTATACGCCAGTACAGAATTTTATTATTTACTTTTTGGCTTCAGAAGCCGATGGTGGCAGGGTTGCCACCAGATAAAAATGAATTGATGTTTTTAAGATTTATGGCAGGTGAAATTATTACAGTTGAAAAACGTCCTTATCGCGAGTAATACTTCATCTGGTTGATGTGGAAGAACATACTCTGCTGCTAAATATATTACCTGTAATTAATGCCTGGAAAATAATTTTTATTATCTTTGTTACTGACCTGGAGGTTATATGAATCAATCCACCGGAGCGTCGATATATTCAACGGCTCCCGCTGCATCTGGAAGCACAAATAAGGTTATCATCGGTTTCTGGCATAACTGGGGTGCAGGCGATGGCATTGGCTATCAGCGTGGCCGTTTCAGTGAGATGCTGCTGTCTCAGGTGCCCCTTCAGTACAACATAATTGCCGTCGCCTTTATGAAGGTGTTGCCCGGAAGCGATAATATTCCTGACTTTAAACCCTATAAAGGGAGCGCGAACGAATTTCGCCAGCAGGTTGATCTTGTGCATGCTCAGGGGCGTAAAGTCCTTATTTCATTAGGCGGAGCTGATGCGCATATCTCACTGCGAAAGGAGGATGAAAGCGCGCTGGTCGGGCGTATTATCTCGCTGGCCGATCACTATGGATTTGATGGTCTTGATATTGACCTTGAGCAGACGGCAATTACCGAAGCTGATAATCAGACGGTTATCCCGGCGGCACTCAAGCAGGTAAAAGAACATTTTCGTCGTCAGGGTAAATATTTCATTATCAGCATGGCGCCGGAGTTCCCCTATCTGCGCCGTAACGGAAGCTATGCACCCTATATCAATCAGCTTGAAGGGTATTACGATTATGTGGCACCGCAGTTTTACAATCAGGGCGGGGATGGCCTTTACGTCGACGGTTTAGGCTATCTTCAGCAGAATAATGACAGTGTAAAAGAGGATTTTCTCTATTATCTGACGGAAAGACTGGTCACCGGTAATGGAGAGTTTATCAGGATACCGCCGGAAAAATTTATTATTGGCCTGCCAGCGAATAATGATGCCGCGGCAACCGGTTATGTTGCTGAGGCGGGTGACCTTATTCGCGCCCTCAACCGCCTTGATTTGGCCGGTCTGTCGATTGCGGGCCTGATGACCTGGTCGGTCAACTGGGATGAAGGCTATTCAAGTTCTGGCGTGGCTTACGATGGTGAATTTATAAAGCGCTATGGCTATCTGTCCGGTCCGCTACCGGATCCTGTACCCAATCCCGACCCTACGCCTGACCCAACGCCCGATCCCACACCGGACCCAACGCCCGATCCAGACTGGCCGCAGTGGCAGGCAGGCATACGCTACCGGGATAACGACCGGGTCAGATGGAACCATCAGCACTACCTGTGTGTGATGCCACATGAATCCAATAACTTCTGGCAGCCAAATATCGCCCATTCGCTCTGGAACCTTATCTGAGCTGTTTCTCTACTAAAAGGTAAAATTATGTCTAATAAGAATACACCGGTTATCAGTACCGCAAAATCGAACGGCAATACACGACATGGCCATGTATTTTCACCGGCATCCCGCGCCTGGTTCGCCTGGGAGGCAGGGCAGATGGATACTGGCCAGCTCAATCAGCGCGAAGCGGGAAAGTTTTTCCCCGCCGTGCAATCGGGCCTGTCTGATGCTGTAGCCCCCTCCGATATGACAAACAGTACGCCGCCTGCGGACGGTAAAATTGCCAGCGCCAATCAGGGTAATGCAGAATTCCTTGATGCACCGGGCACTCACTGGAAAAAACATGCTGTACAGTCCTCAGACTTGTTGACGATATCCTGGGCTTATAGCGCCGTGCATGCCACACGCCGCTGGACCTATTTTATCACCCGTGAGGGATGGAACCCCTCTCTGCCGCTTAGCCGCGCGCAGTTTGAAAGCCAGCCTTTCTTTAAGGTTGAATTAACCGAACAGCCCTACTGGAGCCATGGGGCAGCGCTTATTCCGCCGCAGCCAACGGTTCACGATGTGATGCTCCCTCAGCGGCACGGCTATCATGTGCTGCTTGCGGTGTGGGAAGTGGCGAATACCGGCAATGCTTTTTATCACGTTATCGACCTGGATTTCACCGGCGATAGCCAGCCCGGTGGGGATGTACCTGCGGCGCCCGCGGGGCTGCGTGCGACTCACATCACCGCTGACAGCGTGACGCTTAGCTGGAATGCCTCCTCTTCGTCAGCGGTCGCGTACCGGCTCTATCGCGATAACGAGCTGATTTACAATGGCCCGCAGCTGACCTTTAAGGACATCGGACTTCAGCAGAACAGCCGTTATCACTATGCCGTCTCTGCGGTGAATCAGGCCGGGGTGGAGTCTGCCCGGAGCCAGTCCCTTTCGGTCGATACCAGCGGAACCATCCACCCGGACACACCGCCAGCCGCGCCGACGCACCTGCACAGCATGGCCGTAACGTCCACGCGAGTAGATCTGATGTGGATGGCCTCAACCAGCGTTAACGCGCTGTTGGAGTATATCGTTTATCGGGAAGGTCATGAAATTGCGCGGGTTCCCCTGTCCCAACTGGAATACAGCGACGGTGGTCTGCGGCCTGAAACCGCGTATCGGTACTTTGTGGCGGCGCTTGACGTCAAAGGCCAGCTTTCCGTCCCCAGTAATGTCCTCGAAGTTACCACGCTGGCTGATGAAGATACGGGCGGGGGTAACATCTATCCTGCCTGGATTCTGGGTGAGCGCTACAATGCCGGGGATAATATTTCCCATGGGGGGCTTAACTGGACCTGCAAGCAAACGCATATTGCCCATTCGCCGGAATGGGCGCCAGGTCTGGCACCGACGCTCTGGCGGGAACTTAAATAGGGTTTTCAGGTAATCACGCAGCGTTCTGGCCCGTTGACCGGGCCAGAACGGTATGACTGTTCAGAGGCCGCGATGAATTCCACGATAAATTTTATTCTGGAAGAGTGTGCAAAATGGATAGTCGAATATTTACCCACCTTTTTCTCTGCCCTGTCGGGAATGCTAATCGCCTTTTTTATGGGGATTTATGACGGCAAATCATGGTGGAAAATAATTTCCAGTACCTGCATTTGTGGCGTATTTACCCTGGCGGTCTGTAGCTCTCTGGAGCATCTGGGGCTGCCCGACAGTGCGGCCACGCTGGTGGGGGGAATTATTGGTTTTTCAGGTGTGGAAAGAATTCGCAATGTCATTACGGGCATCTTATATAAACGATTTGGAGCCGACGACGATGAAAATAAGCGATAGAGGTATCAGGTTTATAAAACAGGAGGAGGGCGAGCGGCTGGTTAGCTATCGTGATGTGGTGGGCATCTGGACGATAGGCGTGGGGCATACCGGGAGCGTTGACGGTATCCCCATCCATAAAGAAATGAGAATTGATGCCAGTAAGGCGACTGAACTCTTACTGATGGATCTGCGCACGGTTGAAAGAGCGATTAATAAAGATGTCAGCGCAGCGATGAATCAAAATCAATACGATGCCCTGTGCAGCCTGATATTTAATATTGGCATTGGTGCTTTCCGTGATTCGACCCTGCGAAGAAGGCTGAACGTCGGGGATTATAAAGGCGCAGCCGATGCTTTCCTGATGTGGAAACGTGCCGGCAGTGCGAAAGATATTTTGCTGCCGCGCAGGGAGCGCGAGCGGGCGCTTTTTAAGTCCTGAGGGGCGGAGCGCGAACGGCTCCACCTCATCAGCCGGCGTTACTCTGTCATCAACTGGCAGAAATTTCCCACCAGAGGGTATTTAGCGGATAGTAGCGGTCGTTTTTATCCGGCGCTTTTTCCCAGGGCTTCTCGAGAATAAAATGGATATTTTTAACCTCGGCGAGATCCCACATGGCCGCATGCTGGAAAGGCAGCGTCTTTAGCGCATTATAAATATAGGGAAGCGGCTTCCAGCGCTGATGATAGTAATCGTTGAGGAAATCCTGCTCGGCAAAGAGGTAGCGGGATAAATCATCCAGTTCGGACAAACGGTGTACCATATCATCAAATACCGCCTGGCTGGGCGTGAGCACCAGAAATCCGCCGTTCAGGTAGTTGTCGACTTCCGACGGTTCTTCCGTATGCTCAAGGCCCTGACAGTAGCTGTAAAAGCAGTTTTCCGGTCGCCAGCTTTTCGGATAGGTGGCAATCTTGTTGGGGTTGCAGCGACAGGCGTGACAGGCTGCAATACCTTCCTCTTCCAGCGTCAGCGAGAACAGCTCGTCCATATTCTGGGTCACCAGCATATCGGCATCCAGAAAAACAATGCGGTCGTAGTCGGTCAGTTTCCAGGCAGCCAGCTTGGTCCACACTTCAGAAAAGCGCGCATTGGCGTAGTTATGCTTCAGGCTGCTGTCCGGGCTGAGCGCCTGCACTTCCTGCACCCGGCAGCCCAGATCTTCAAGCGACTGCCGGGTCGGGAGGTCGATATTCCTGGTCACCATCACCACCAGCGGGTAGAGGCTACCGGCCTTTTTCAAAGACGTTGATAGCGCCCTGACGCCGACGGCGTAGCCCGGCTGTGTTAACAGGGTTGCCCATGCCTTCATTGGCCTTCTCCTTGATATTCAGTCAAACAAAACTGCGGTAAAGTGGTTTTCGAATTTATGCTGTGGATCCAGCGCTTCCCGCGCTTCCAGGAAGGCAGGCCACTCGGGGTAGAGGGCTGGCCAGTCATAAAGCGACGCGTCGAAATATTTCCCCCAGTGCGGTTTTCCCCCTTCTGCGGCCAGCAGCTTTTCCACCGCCTGCAGAAAGTTCACGCCCTCTTCAGACAGGGAACCGTCTTCGGCATAGTAGACCACGAAGCCAAAGAAGCAGGTTGCTTCAGGTGCGGACGGACTGAGCCATGAGGATGACGGGCCGGTACAGCGTAAAATAATCGGATAGTGCATATGCGGCTGAGTTTCCGTATGCCAGGCCTTAATTTTCGCAATAACCGCAGGCGCGCGCGCCAGTGGAATGCCGATTTCAACGTTAATCTGCGGGGTGGCAATGCCCCGGCAAAAGACCTGATAAACGTCCCCGGTAACGTCGGAAAAATCCTTGAAACGCGTAACGGTACGAAATGGCTTGCCGTTTTCGTCAACGATTTTGGTGTCACTGCGCATATGCTCCAGCGTCTGATCGATGGTGTCATTCATCGCATCGCTGGTTTCTTCCTGGGTCAACAACTCTTCGTTGTTATCACGATACTGGCGGATCTCAACGTCGCTGGCCTCGCGGGCCGTCCAGACGTGGACCTGATTTTCATTCGGGAACCACCAGGCTTTGCTTAGCGCAAAGCCATGATTCCAGTCCAGCAAATCCTGCTCCAGCGTATCGGCGCTGACGGCATTCTTAAAGCAGGTATAGATAGTCAGGGGCTGGGTACGCAGCGTGACCTGAGTCACCACGCCTAATGCGCCCAGCCCAAGCTGAACCGCCGGGAACCAGCGGTGGTCGCGGGTAAATTCGGCAGTGCTGCCGTCGGCCAGCACCATGCGGATACTCAGCGCCTCATCGGCGATGGAACTCTGCTGCAAACCCTGACCGTGGGTACCGGTTGCCAGAGCGCCAGCCAGCGTTTGTGAAGCAATCACGCCCGGTGAGGAGGGAAGCATGCGTCCGATGCCGGTCAGCATTTCATACACTTCATGTAACGGCGTGCCGCCCGCAAAGGTTGCGCTATCGTCGGTAATCTCAATCAGACCGCTCAGGTTGCTCAGGTCAATCAGCGTATCCTGTTGCCCGGCTACCTTTAGCATCCGGCTGGGAGACATTTTGCTGCCCGTAACGCGAACTTTTCCTTCGCTCGCCGCCACCAGCGTTTGTAGCTCAGCCTCATTCTGTGGCGATCGCACGGCACGTTTATCCGCAATGGGACCATTTTGCGCCCAGTTCCACAGTCGGGAGTCATTTTCGCTCAGCTGCGGCTTACGGCGTGGGTAGCCGGGATTTTCGCATGTCATTGACAGCTCCTTTGATCTGGACAATATCAGGGGAATTAAGCACAAAGGCGCAGGGTTGAATTTATATTCACTCCCCACAAGCGTAGCCGATCCGCCCCCTAAAATACAGCCATGGCCAGATAAAAACTGTACATATATATACTTTCTGTACAGGTTTATCCGCGAGGGCGCAAATAGCGAAGCGTGGCATTCACCACCAGCTGGCGATTGCGCGCAATGCTTTGTTCTTCGGTTTCACTGCCCCCAAAGAGCGCATGAAATGTGTAACGATTAGACACGTTGTGGGTACAGATACTGCTGATCAGGCGATGAACATCAACGGCGCTGGCCTCTGCATCAAAGACGCCTGCGACTTTACCGCGCGTCAGTATCCCATCCAGCACCTCAAGCGCGCTCTGGTTCAATGTTTTGAGACGCGTGGACTGACTGATATAACGCCCGCGCATCAGGTTCTCGCTACAGACCAGCCGCATAAAATCCGCATGGGATATGTGATAGTCAAAACTTGCCTCGGCCAGCCTGGCCATCGCTTTCTCCGGCGGCAAATCTGACAGTTTCAGGCCGGTTTCATGGCTGCGGATCTGCTGATACACCGATTCCAGCACCTGAATGTACAGGTTTTCCTTCGTGGCGAAATGGTACACCACCATCCGCTTGGTGGTCTGAGCAAGGGTGGCGATCTGCTCCATGCGCGCGCCCTGCAGCCCAAACTCCGCAAAGGTGGTAAGCGCACCGGCCAGGATGCGCAGCTTTAACCCCTGCGGGTCGTTTTTTCTTTTCTCAGTTGCGGGCATAAAAGATGGGTCAGTCCAGTTTTTGCAGGACGTAATAGGGTGACAAGGTGGGTAATACTATCATTAGTGGCGATTAAAAGTAGGGGTGGGTGCCTTCAATCACGCTTTGATGGTGAGTTTTAACGCGCTTATTCAACTGGACTTCATCCGGCAGGGGACGTCCGCGCAGTACCGCTTCCGCGGTGAAACAGAAAATCAAAATGCTGCGGCTGCAAAGCGTAGCGGCATCGCTGTAGCTCTCCAGCGAGCGGAAGTAGTCGTCTGTCTCCTGCGCACGCTGGTGGCTGGCCTGCATGGCGGTCACCAGCTGCTGATAGACAGCCAGCGCTTCACCCAGCACGGGGATTTTACTGATGGAAAAGGCGAGTATTTTTTCCACCCGCACGAACAGCAGGCGGCGATGCTTTGAGGTGAACAGCTCTTCGAGCGTTTCCTGCCACAGCGTAAAAGTGGTGGCAAAGAGTTCGTTTTGAACCCGCTGCAGGCTGGCATACTGCCAGGGGAAGGTCGCGTTCAGCTGAAAAAACGCGGACTGGTAGGTGAGATAAGCGGCCTCATCGGCAGTATCAGTCAGCGCCAGCTGATTGCTGGCCAGTTCGAACTGCTGCAGCTCTTGCTGAATGCGCAGGCTGTGTTGCTCTATCGGCCTGGCTTTGCGGAGCTGAAGGGATCGCAGCGTTTCCAGATCGTGGAAGGTCGCCATGGCGATTTCGCTGGCCATCAGGGCCTTATTGACCGTTTGTATCACCACCGGTGAGTCTACCACCGAGCGTTCGGCCAAGAGCTCGTTACGTCGGTTCAGGTAAGCGGCGGCGGGGGTGAGGAAGTTACTCATGGAAAATCTCATTATCGGAAAAGTGGCAACGAGACATGGCTCTGCCTGAAAGATCTCAGTATGGCATAAGATGGCAGCAAGATTGCCAGGGGCAGGCCCTTTTCAGGAGAATGCTCAGACCGCCCTAAGTCAGTTTCTGGCTATTCTCCGAACAATAAGATATTTCCCCCCTTTTGTCCGTTGAGTTTAAATCAGCTTTACCGCATAGCAGGTTATATGTCAGAGCAGGAGCAAACCATGAAGCGATTATTACTGACCGCAAGGCGTTCGTTTTCCACTATCCTCAGTCGGTTTTTTTCAACGGCGCGTTCTGATGAAGGGACAGATGCGTCCCGGATCGCCGAGTCATTACTGCCCGTCAGTCAGCTGTATGGTTTTGAGATGAGTTACTACCGTACGCGGGAGATCTATGAAAAATAGCCGCTACCAGCTGACCGTCAGGTTTTGCTACTGGAATGAACTGTGCACTCTGACGCAGCCTTCGTACGCCGCGTAGTGCGTGACGACAAGCGATCGGTATAGCAGTCTGAGGGTAAACGGCATACTGCTACACCGATTCACGGAAGAGCAGTGGGCTTTCAGCTTCCACCGTTTCCCGATGCGTCTCACCGTTGATGATATGTAGCGCGCTAAGGCACCCCGTCTCGTAATGGGGGAGCTGCACCGTTGAGAACGGGGGCATGGAGGGCAGGACTACTCAGCGGATTAAAAGCCGCGGCTGAAGCGGCATAATCTGCGCGGGAGCATGAGTGCAATGTCGCCAGAGGTCATACGGCATGGTGGACTCTGACATATCTCGTCATTTCCGCTGTTGCAGCCGGTTATTTCTGGCTATTACGGGATCCATCCAGCCGCACTATACCGAACCGATGCGCAGTCTGGACCGATGCCCAGTCTGGTCTCGGTCCGATCGTTTTCTGATAGCCGCCGGACTGAGATTCAGTACGCGGCCCGCGCTGGAAAAACTGCGGTGGGCCATAACGGTCGCGAAGACAGCCCGTCCTTTGTGCCCACAGGGGACCTTACAACCACATGGCGTGGTAATTAAGCAGTAAAACTTTTCCTCTTCAACTACGACTAAATATCAGCTTTAAGCCCGCAAAGGCAAAGCAGCACGCCAGTAGCGCCTCAAGCCCACGGCGAATACGACGATAAAATGCGGCCATTACTGCCGTAGAAAACAGCAGCGCATAGCCGCAGAACACCATTACGCAAATAGCCGCACAGCCGAAGATGATCATGGGTAACGTGGACGCTGACAGGCCCGGTTTGAACGCAACAGACATGATTGCCACCCAGGTGAGGATGGCTTTGGGATTGCCAACGTGCATCAGGATACCCTGGCGGAAAAGTTTGCCATACGCGACTCTCTCATCACCGGCCTCAAATTCAGTCCCACCAGAGCGGGACAGCGCGGATTTACCCGATTTAAATGCCAGCCATAACAGATACAAACCCCCGCCGATTTTTAAAACGATGAGTAACTGGGCAAAGGTCGCCAGTACTGTTAGTACGCCGCAGGTCGCCAGCAATGCCCACAGCATGGAACCGCCAATAATACCACCCGCCAGCGCCAGTGCTGCGCCGCGGCCCTTTTTCATTGCCGTACCCATAATGGCCATATTACCTGGCCCGGGGCTGGCAGTTGCAACAAAGTAAGTGGTATAAATCAGGATTAATTCGTGCGAAAGCGCCATAGTTTCCTCTGCCAGCGAGAGGTGAGGACAACAGCTCCCAGCCCCGCTGTGACTTGCTGCAATATCTTCAACACAGGCCAGTCCAGGTCGCAGGACTGCGTGCCCACCGAACGGCCTGTTTACTCATCTGCTGGCATGCCTGGTCACATCTGTAGCTTCTGGGCGGACTTCAGGTGCTGCTCAACGACCGGCAGGTGCGCGTCGGCCAGGGCCTTCACATCCGGATCTTTAATCTTCCTGGCGTCACTCTTCAGCGTCGACAGCACCATCTTATGGTCCTTAGTGCCGGCATTTTTCATATACACCTTGTCAAATGTACCGCCGCTTTGCTTTTCCAGCCTGGCGGCCATGGCCTTATGACTGGCGTCCGGCTCAGTCGGCAGTGCCACGCCCTTTTGCTGGGCAACTGCCTGTACTTTGGTCAGGGCACCGCCGTGGTCATCGACCATTTGCTGAGCGAATGCTTTAACTTCACCACTGTGGGCTTTGCTCAGCGCGATTTTGGCAGCGGCGACCTCATTGATATCGGCCTGCGCCATGTCCTTCAACGCCTTTTCGTCTCCGGAGCTAAGCCTGGTGCTCGTATCGCTCTGACTCGCCGCGCTGTTCTGTGCGGCGCTGGTGGGGGTCTGGGCTTGCGCGCCGACAGCGCAGAACATAGCCGCCACTGCCGATGCGGTTAACAACCCTTTTAAGATTTTACCTTTTTGCATGTTGTTCTCCTGATAGTCATGGGTAAGGCTGCTATCAGATAATTACCCTTGCGCAGCCTTGTATGGGAATGACACCCTCAAAGATCAGTATAGTGGATCAACGTTTTGAGGCAGTTTAAGTTAGGGGCCTCAACGGAGGAGGGCGGTAATGACGGAAGTAAAAAGGCGGCATTGCACAGTGCGGAGTTCAGGGTGAAGGTCGGAGTGCAGGCATCCTGCTTACGAACGCGCGCAGCTGATCCGCTGGATATGTGAGGCTATAAGCGTCGGCGCACATCCGTTCTGCGCCTTAGCTGATATGCGCTATGCACGCTTCGTAGCAGGAGCTGGCCTGGCGTTTTGGGTAACCCAGACGCAAAAGCGCGTACCCTGGTGCGGCATGGATATCTGTAACCTGTACTACCAGCATCAACACCGCACAAGGGGCGGGGAGAGGCAGATGACACCCGGGTGGTTTGAGCACGGAGAGTCTGCACACGGGTTTAGTAACTAAACGTCGTCATTAATTTCAGTGAGTTGCATCTATGCTACGCTTAAATTATCGGTTTCCTTTCGGAGTTTTTTATCTTGAAAAAAATCATACATTTCTCATAAACGCATGTCCGTTCACCATTTACTCTGAAGATAACCGGTAAGACAGCGGTTACTGGAGTTTTATTACTGATCTGACAACCTGAGGTTGTTGGCTGGTTACAAGGAAAAAGAATGCTAATGATATTCGATGAGTTATCTGGTGCACCAATTTGGGTACCTGCGGTATTGCTCGTCACTCTCTCTCTCGCACTGGGGTTCCTGGCCCGATTTATACTTCTCAGGTTCATCCGCTACTGGCAGAATCGTGACCGAAAGCTCTTTAAATCGCTTGAAAAGCACCTTCGTGGATCGATGTTTCTGTTCATTCCCTTACTATTGATAAATGTAGGGGTTGATTATATTAATATTCAGTCCAGCTCTCTGGGCTTTATTACCTCCATACTTAATATATTTATTATATTATCATTTTGCTCGATTTTGATTCGACTGGTCAACGTTGCGCAAGATATGCTTTTTATTCGCTATGACATTAATCTTTCAAATAATCTGCGTGCCCGAAAAATTCGCACTCAGATAATATATGTAAAAAAAGTCGCTATTGTACTCCTTGTGTCATTCTGTCTTACTCTGATACTTCTCAGCTTTCCCGGCTTTCGAAAATTCGGCACGACAATTTTAGCCGGGGCGGGGGTTGCCGGAATAATCATTGGGTTTGCTCTTCAGAAGTCGCTTGTCAACCTGTTTGCAGGGATCCAGATAGCTTTTACGCAACCGATAAAAATTGATGATGCTGTAGTCGTCGAAAATGAGTGGGGCTGGATAGAAGAGATAAATCTGACTTATGTCGTTGTGCGCATCTGGGACTTGCGTCGACTGGTCCTGCCCATTACATATTTTACAGAAAATCCTTTTCAGAACTGGACGCGTAATAACGCACAGATATTAGGCTCTGTTTTTCTTTATCTCGATTATTCCATGCCATTAGATCCCCTCCGCAAGCATTTTGAAAAAGTCCTCAGCGAAACAAAACTCTGGGATAATCAGACTCAGGTGCTCCAGGTAACTGAAACTACTGACAGAACCATGACGATCAGGTTATTGATGACTGCACAGAATTCCCCAACGGCGTGGGATTTACGCTGCTACGTGCGGGAAAAAATGATTGAGTTTATTCAGCAAAATTATCCGCAGAGCCTTCCTCACGTGAGAGCTACACTGACCCATTCAGACCCTGAGGGTACGCGATGAAGGATCGCGTTATGAATGCTGATCGCTTAAGACGACATAACCCAGTACACAGGTTCTCCTTTTCCCATTGTCGGCTGACAATGGATAGCGAAAGCATTGCCGCTACCGTGTAAGTATCCCGCTAAAACTGCCCATTCACATTTAGAGATCTTCCGGCATACTTATTCTGCTAATGAAGGAGATCGCTATGCGTGTCAACAGCAGTCGAAGTTTGACCCACCTTTGTTTAACAACAGCAGGTTAATATTGACTCACCCCTTCACTCAGGATTGGACTCCGTTATAAGTCCTTCTTTACGTTTTTGCTTCAGCCGATAGCTCGCTCCTTTTATCTGAACTACGTGTGAGTGATGCAGGATCCTGTCCAGCATCGCAGAGGTCAGGGCTGCATCCCCGGCGAACGTCTGATCCCACTGTCCGAACGGCAGGTTCGACGTCAGGATCGTTGCGCTTTTCTCATATCGTTTGGCCACGACCTGGAAGAACAACTTCGCTTCCTCCTGACTGAACGGCAGATAGCCTATTTCATCGATTATCAGCTGCTTCGGGGCCAGGACTCCACGATGGAGCGTGTTCTTGTAACGACCCTGTCGCTGGGCCGTCGACAGCTGAAGCAGCAGATCTGCCGCCGTCGTGAACCTGACCTTTATCCCGGCCCGTACTGCTTCATAGCCCAGTGCGATGGCCAGGTGCGTTTTTCCCACTCCGGATGGTCCCAGCAGAACCACGTTTTCACCACGCTTGATGAAGCTCAGTGAACGCAGGGACTGCAGCTGTTTCCGGGGAGCCCCGGTGGCGAAGAGGAAGTCGTACTCCTCGAAGGTTTTTACCGCAGGGAAGGCCGCCATACGTGTATACATCGCCTGTTTGCGCTGATGCCGGGCCAGCCAGGCTTTCCAGCTGCAGTTGTTCAGCCAGCGGCGCCAGACGCTGGTGTGGTATTTCAGTCATCAGGCGGCTCCCGGACAGAACATGTCGTAGACCGACAGGGGATGATGAAGTGGGTTACAATCGAAGAAGTGAATGTCTTTTTTTATCAGCAGCTGTTCAGCCGGTTTGTCCGGTGGAAGTGCCAGCATCGCCTGCTTTCAGGGCTGGAATCAACGGGTACTGTATTTAAGTGAATAACAAAAATTTTACTTTGAAGACGCTTATGAACGCTCCTCTTGCCCGGTAGTGAGTGGATTAAGATTTTTTAATAAAAGTTAAAATCAGGTTATTTATGCAAGTGATGGTTTTTTGTGCTGTTTTCTACATTAAGTCAAATTGATCATTTACCGTACATCCTTATTCCATAAGGATTAAAAGACTAAGCCTAGGAAAATTCTTATAAATCAAAAAGATGATTATTATTTCTTAAACATGGTATCTGTAATATTATGTTACATATTTTTATTTCCATACACTCAATGAACATTCCTACACTCCCGTCTACAGGGCTTTATCCGAAATTATTATTTTCAGATAAACGCCCAAAATACAGTGTCAGCCTGCTGGTGAATGGAATGTGCTCGCTTTTGACACCAGGGTTTTGATTCATGTCGGATGACGTGAACCGGGACGTTGTTCTGGCTGGGTTTGCCTTTCTTAGTTAATTTCTCACTGGCATTGACCGTTTCTATTGCTCCATAGAACAGGGATAGTCATGTCTAACTCCTATCAGTCCGAGATCCCCAAAGCCCGCGTTAATATCCAGTTAAGCCTGCACACGGGCGGCGCTCAGAAAAAAGTCGAACTGCCCCTCAAGCTTATGGTCGTGGGGGATTACAGCAATGGTGCCGTGCAGCGCCCGGTGTCCGAGCGTGAGACCGTCAGCATCAATAAAAACAACTTCGACAACGTGTTATCTGAATACTCTCCCTCAGTAAACCTTTCCGTAGAAAACACCCTGGCGGGTGACGGCAGTGAAGAAAACGTCAGCCTTTCCTTCAGTGAAATGAAAGACTTTGAACCTGAGCAGATTGCCCGTCAAATCCCGCAGCTCAGGGCCATGCTTGCCATGCGTAATCTGCTGCGCGACCTGAAGGCTAACCTGCTGGACAACGTGACATTCCGCAAAGAGCTGGAAAAAATCCTGCTCGACCCGATGCTCAGCACTGAACTCAGAGCCGAGCTGTCTGCCCTGGCACCGAAACAGCCATAACGGTCACGATACTTAACGGATTAATGACGGATTAATGAAGGAAATGCTGATGTCTGTAAAAAATGAGAATGCTGCGGGTGGCGAAAGCATCGTGCTGGAACGTCCGGAAGTTGGTGGTGTGTATGCCTCTCTGTTTGAAAAAATTAACCTGAGTCCGGTATCAACGCTGAGCGCGCTGGATAGCTGGCAGGATAGCCAGGCAATGTCCGATGCCACGGCTGACGAGCGGCTGACCGCCGGTATGCAGGTCTTTCTGGAATGCCTGACTAAATCGGGTGCAAAAGTCGGGAAGCTGGACAGGTCTCTGATTGACCACCATATCGCTGAGCTCGATTACCAGATTAGCCGCCAGCTGGATGCCGTCATGCATCATGAGGAATTTCAGAAAACAGAAAGCACCTGGCGTGGACTGAAATCCCTGGTCGACAAAACAGACTTCCGTCAGAACGTCAAAATCGAACTGCTCGACCTGTCAAAAGAGGATTTGCGTCAGGATTTTGAAGACGCGCCGGAAATTATTCAAAGCGGACTGTACCAGCACACCTATACCGCAGAATACGATTCTCCGGGTGGTGAACCGTTCGCCGCACTGATTTCTGCGTATGAATTTGATGCCTCTGCACAGGACGTGGCGCTGCTGCGCAACATATCAAAAGTCTCTGCCGCAGCGCATATGCCGTTTATTGGCTCTGCCGGCCCGAAATTCTTTCTGAAGGAGTCGATGGAGGAAGTGGCGGCCATCAAAGATATCGGCAACTACTTTGACCGCGCCGAATATATCAAGTGGAAATCCTTCCGTGAAACGGATGACAGCCGCTATATCGGCCTGGTGATGCCGCGCGTACTGGGTCGCCTGCCGTATGGCCCGGACACCATGCCGGTGCGCAGCTTCAATTATATTGAAGAAGTGAAAGGGCCGGATCACGACAAATACCTGTGGACCAGCGCCTCCTTCGCCTTTGCAGCCAACATGGTGAAAAGTTTTATCAACAACGGCTGGTGCGTGCAAATCCGGGGCCCGCAGGCCGGTGGTGCCGTTCAGGACCTGCCCATCCATCTGTATGATCTGGGTACCGGCAATCAGGTAAAGATCCCGTCTGAGGTCATGATCCCGGAAACCCGCGAATTTGAATTCGCCAGCCTCGGCTTCATCCCGCTGTCGTACTACAAGAACCGCGATTACGCCTGCTTCTTCTCAGCGAACTCCACCCAGAAACCGGCGCTGTACGACACCGCCGATGCGACGGCCAACAGCCGCATCAACGCGCGTCTGCCATATATCTTCCTGCTGTCGCGTATCGCCCACCACCTGAAGCTGATTCAGCGTGAAAATATCGGCACCACCAAGGACCGTCGTCTGCTGGAGCTGGAGCTGAACACCTGGGTCCGCGGCCTGGTGACCGAAATGACCGATCCGGGTGACGAACTGCAGGCTTCCCATCCGCTGCGCGACGCCAAAGTGATCGTGGAAGATATCGAAGATAACCCGGGTTTCTTCCGCGTGAAGCTGTATGCGGTGCCTCACTTCCAGGTGGAAGGCATGGATGTGAATCTGTCACTGGTTTCTCAGATGCCGAAGGCGAAAGCATAAGGCGCGGGGTAATCAGGGATGAAGATTTATCGCCCGTTATGGGAGGATGGGGCCGCTCTTGCCCCGCAACAGTTTCAGCAGCAGGCCCGCTGGAGTGAGCACGTTGCCGACATGGTCGCCCGGATGGGGTTTTCTCATCCCTGGGGCGTGGTTGCGGCAGAATTTGATGATACGGCCCTGGCGCTTTCCCGCCTGAATACGACCCGACTGGTGCTGCGGTTTCAGGATGGCACGATTGTGGATACGGATCTGGCGGACCAGCTTCCGCCAGTCTGTGACCTGTCTTCTGCGGCCGGAAGTGATGCCGTTGAAGTAGTCGCCACACTGCCGCTGTTGAGTGCCAGTGGCGGCAATCTTGATAACGGGCAGGACAGCGAACGCCCTCGCCGCTGGAAAGCCGAGCGGGTGGTGGTGCAGGAACTGGCCGGGCATGAAAGTGGGGAGCTGGCTATTCTGCGTAATGCCATCACGCTGCGCTTATCCAGCCAGGAAAATACGGCATACCTGACCTGTCCGGTCGCCCGCCTGATGCGTAATGCGCAGGGGCAGTGGAGTCGCGACCCGGCCTTTATCCCGCCGATGCTTTCGCTTTCCGCCAGTCCGTTACTGGTCACTGAGCTGGATGACCTCCTGATCCGTTTGCAGGCCCGCCGCCGTCGCCTGATGGCCATGCGCCGTGAAAGCAATGAACGGATGGCCGACTTTGCGGTCGCGGATGTCTCCCTGTTCTGGCTGCTGAACGCCCTGAACAGCGCCGAACCGGTCCTGGTGGAGCTGTTACAGACGCCGTCCCGCCATCCGGAATTGCTGTACCGCGAACTGACCCGTCTGGCTGGCAGCCTGCTGACCTTCTCACTGGAGCACGATGCAGGCGATATTCCTGCTTACCAGCACGATGCACCGGAGCGGGTATTCCCACAGTTGCTCACACTGCTCGATAAGCTGCTGGAAGCGAGCCTGCCGTCGCGGGTGGTGAGTATTCATCTGGAGCATCAGGACCAGATCTGGAAAGGTGCCCTGCACGATGCGCGCCTGCGCGAAGGGGCAGATTTCTGGCTCTCGGTACGCTCCTCCATGCCGAATCATGAACTTCAGACGAAATTCCCACAGCTGTGCAAGGCAGGCAGTTTTGAGGATGTCTCGGAGGTGGTGAATGTGGCTCTTAGCGGGATGACCATCAGACCTGTCAGCCATGTTCCGGCGGCGATTCCTTTACGTCTGGAAAACCAGTATTTCTCGCTGGATCTGCGTACTGAGGCGGCTCGTGCAATGCTTGAGATGGGCAGTTGCACCTTCTACACCCCGCGCTCACTGGGGGAGGTGAAACTTGAACTCTTTGCGGTGCTGCGCTCATGAATAAATCCGAACAGAGTCAAATCGAACGCATTTTCTATCCAGGCTGGCTGATGGCCAGCCAGCTGCGCGGCGGTCAGGAAGTCCGTGACGGGGAAGGACTCTATCGCCGGGCCTGCCGTCTGGTGCAGGAGGTTAGGGCGGCGCTCCCGGAAGCAGGCTACAGCGACATCAGCCGCGATCATATGGTGTATGCCCTGTGTGCACTGCTTGATGAGAGCGTGATGAACCGGGGAACCACCGATGATGGTTACCTTACCTGGCACCGTGACCCGCTGCAGGCACACTTCTTTGGCACCCTGAATGCTGGTGAGGAGTTATGGGAACGGATCCGAAACCTGCTGAAAGAAACCGCCCCTGACGCCGCCGTCCTGACCTGCATGTACCGGACCCTGCAACTGGGTTTTGTCGGTCAGTATCGCGCTCAGGATGATGAGCGTCGTGAAGATATTGTTCGCGCGCTTGCGGAGCGGGTGCCGGCCTTCACGCTGGCACAGGACGCCCCTATTATTGCCCGGACATCACGCCTGCGCAGTGGCCGTCGCGGATACTGGCTGACCTGGGTTATGGCCGCTGTCGCCCTGGCGACTCTCTGGTTCTTCCTCTCGTCCTCGCTTACCGACCTGGTAAGCCAGACCGTCAGGCCGGGGTAAGCGATGCGGGATGCGTACCGAAGTCCGTTAACTGCCCTGGGTGCCGTACTGGCGCTGTGGCTCATTCTGGGATTCTGGCCACTGTTCACGGGCAGCCGTGTGGCACTCAGCCTGCTGGTTGTTCTGGTTTCTGGAGTGATGTTATGGCGTCAGCGTCGGGCTTCTCAGACGCGGGTGACCGCTGTCCGGGATATTGTGGATGAAAATCTGCCGCCGGAAGATTTTCAGGGGGCGGTTATCCTCGTCTGTAGCGACAATAACCCGCTGTTTGTGCCGGGTTCCCGTCACCGGAAAACCCGACAGGGCTGGTATCTGTGGGTGAAGGATGCGGAACAGCTGCCACTCTTTGCACAGCACCTGAGCCTGGTGCGCCCGGCCCTGCTGTCGCAAATCTCTGTCATGCTGGCGGTAGTGCCTGAGCTGCATACATCCGGTGAGGATTTTACCCAGTGTATGCGGGGCTGGCAGCGTGCTGTCGTCCAGTGCCGTGCGGCATTTGGCACGATCCCTCCGCTGTGGACCGTGACCTGGATATCGCCACCTGTGGCCTGTACCGATGCGGAGCCTGTCTGGTTTACCACGGTAAGCCAACGGAGCGGTATTCAGGTTTATCAGTCCGCCCAGGGCAATGTGTCACTGGCGGAGTGGACCCGGGAGACCAGATCAGACGGGCGTCTTTCCCGTCTGAGTCAGGGCCTGTGGCTGGACAGTCTGCTTGCCTGGCAGAACAGCGCGGTGAATGACCTGTTGTCGGTACAGCGGGGCGAGCTGCCGGTGATGAAGCCGTGCGTGCAGGGCATGTGTATGGTGCCGGTGAGCGGTATCGCGGGCAATCTCTGGCAACAGCACATTACTTCCGTGACGGCGTTGCCACCGGATGCCGTTGTGACGACTGAGCCACTGCCGCTGCCTGAACTGCTGTTACCGGCGTTACCACGCCGACGTGGCGTGAGCCGCAGAATGGTGTGCTGGGGCTATGCCGGATTACTGGGCGGGATTTTCCTGGCACTTGCCATGCTGGCATCCTGGATGAACAACCAGCGCCTTATCCGTAATGTTGGCGATCACCTTGCGTTGTATCACCAGCTGACGGGCAAGCCTGTTGCCCCGAAACTGCGTGCGCAGCAGCGCCTGCGGGCCGATGGCGCATTGCTGGACGACTGGCAGCGTCGTGGGGAGCCACTGCGTTATCGCCTGGGTCTGTATCAGGGGCTGCGCCTGGGACCGATTGTTGAGGCCGCCGTCAGTGACTGGGCACCGCCGCCACCGCCACCGCCGGTTATTAAGAAAATCATTCAGGGTCCGAAAACCATTCGTCTCGACAGCATGTCGCTGTTCGATTCGGGTAAATCGGCGCTGAAAGCCGGGTCCACCAAAATGCTGGTGAATTATCTGGTCGGCGTTAAGGCGAAACCGGGCTGGCTGATTGTCGTGTCCGGACATACCGATAACACCGGCAGCCAGCAGATCAACCAGCCGCTGTCCCTGAAACGTGCCGAAGCGGTACGTAACTGGATGCGCGACACCGGCGATGTGCCGGAAAGCTGTTTTGCGGTGCAGGGCTATGGCGACAGCCGCCCGGCAGCGCCCAATGACACCCCGGAGGGCCGCGCGCTGAACCGCCGTGTCGAAATCAGTCTGGTTCCACAGGCCGACGCCTGTCGAATTCCAGGCAATACCCACGCGTCATCACAGGATGATGATGTATTAAAAAATGAAACGGAGTAATTAACATGGCAATCCCTGTTTATCTTTGGCTGAAAGACGACGGCGGTGCGGACATTAAAGGGTCCGTGGACGTTCAGGATCGTGAAGGCAGCATCGAAGTTGTCGCGCAGGAGCATAACCTTTACATCCCGACCGATAACAACACCGGCAAACTGACCGGCACCCGTATCCACACCCCGTTCCTGTTCACCAAGGAAATCGACTCCTCCAGCCCGTACCTCTACAAGGCGGTGACCACCGGTCAGACCCTGAAATCTGCGGAATTCAGGTGGTACAAAATCAACGACGCGGGCCAGGAAGTGGAGTACTTCAACACCAGACTGGAAAACGTGAAAGTGGTGAAAGTGAATCCTGAAATGTATGACATCAAGGATCCTTCTAAAGAGAAGCACAACCACCTTGAGCGCATTGAACTGCGTTACGAAAAAATCACCTGGACCTACAAAGACGGCAACATTATTCATTCCGATTCGTGGAACGAACGCGCCACGGCGTAAGTTACGAGCGGGCAGAGTTTCTTTGTCCGCTTTTTTGCTTTTCACAACGCCTGCCCCGCGGACGTTCTGCAAAGCAGTCACACCTTTTATCAGTACTGACCTTATGGGCATCGGTTAACGGCCAGGGGCGGTAGCGTGTCAAAAAGAGAGAGAATGAATTCATGGAAAATCCAGCCATCCTGTTACGCCGTCTGAACCCTTACTGTGCCCGCGCACTGGAAGGTGCCGCCTCCCTGTGTCAGACCCGGGCGCACGCGGAAATCCTGCCGGAGCACTGGCTGCTGAAGCTGCTTGAGCAGGGTGAAGGTGACCTGACGGTGCTGGCCCGTCGTTATGAGTGGGACATGGATGCGCTGTGGCAGGATTTGCTCGGCTGGCTGGATAATCTGCCGCGCTCGGTGCGCAGCCGTCCGCAGCTGTCTGACGCCATTCAGAGCCTGCTGCAGGAAGCCTGGATGCTGGCCTCGCTTGCCGGAGAGAAGAGTATCCGCAGCGTGCACCTGCTGATGGCGCTGACGGAAAACCAGAAACTGGCCCACTGTGATGGTCTGTGGCCACTGCTGACGCTCGGGATGAGCCAGCTCTCCCGGCTGCTGCCGCTGCTTGATGCGCAGTCTGATGAGCGTCCGGATTTGCAACTGGAAGCCGAACTGACCCAGGATCACGGCAGCGAGGTGGAATTTGTCGGCCGTCCTGCCGGGGCAGAGCTGAAAGAAGGGGAACTCAACCCGGCCCTGCAAAATGCGCTGGATAAATTCACCCTCGACGTTACCACCAAAGCGAAAGAGGGCAACATCGACCCGGTGTTCGGCCGCGATACGGAAATCCGTCAGATGGTAGATATTCTCTCCCGTCGCCGTAAAAATAACCCAATTCTTGTCGGTGAACCCGGCGTGGGTAAAACTGCCCTGGTGGAAGGTCTGGCCCTGCGTATCGCCGAAGGCAACGTTCCGGAATCGCTGAAAACCCTCAGCCTGCGCACGCTTGACCTCGGCCTGTTGCAGGCGGGCGCCGGCGTGAAAGGAGAGTTCGAACAGCGCCTGAAAAACGTCATCGATGCGGTGCAGCAGTCGCCGACGCCGGTTCTGCTGTTTATCGACGAAGCCCACACCATCATCGGTGCCGGCAACCAGGCGGGCGGCGCGGATGCGGCCAACCTGTTAAAACCGGCGCTGGCACGGGGCGAACTGCGCACCATCGCCGCGACCACCTGGAGCGAGTACAAGCAGTATTTTGAGCGTGATGCGGCGCTGGAGCGTCGTTTCCAGATGGTGAAAGTCGATGAGCCGGACGACGAGACAGCCTGCCTGATGCTCCGGGGCCTGAAATCCCGCTATGCCGAACATCACAATGTGCATATCACCGACAATGCGGTGCGTGCCGCCGTGACGCTTTCCCGTCGTTATCTGACGGGTCGTCAGCTGCCTGACAAAGCGATCGACCTGCTCGATACCGCGGCGGCACGCGTACGTATGAGCCTGGATACCTTACCGGAAGCGATGGTTCATCTGAAAGCGCAGCTAACGGCGCTGGAGCTGGAAGAGAAGGCGCTACTGGAGGATATGTCGGTCGGTGGCAATACACACAGTGACCGTCTGGCCATCATCGAACAGCAGCGCCAGGAGAGAACCGATGCCCTGGAGCAGCTTGAAACCCGCTTCACGGAGGAAAAAGGCCTCAGTGAACGGTTGATGGCCTGCCGTTAGTCTGTCCGTTCAGAGAAGGGGGATCAGGCCGACATCCATAATCTGCAGG
>NZ_JBLREF010000030.1:0-22064 GCF_047918655.1 Erwinia sp. PPS120
GCTAAAAAAGTGCACCACAAGAAAGCAGCTCACAAAGCTGTAGCGCAGAAAGCTCAGGCTGCTAAAAAAGTGCACCACAAAAAAGCAGCTCACAAAGCGTAATTTGTCGTGCGGGAGCCCGCTCCCACTCAATACTGACTCACTAAAACACCCGGATCCTCCGGGTGTTTCTTTCTGGAGTATCGGATGATGATTCGTCGCTACTTATTCGAAATTATCCTGCTGACGATGATTGCCTGCGGTGTTGTTGCCGCCAGCTTCTATCTCTGACTCCTGTAGCGTGCTGATATTCCAAATTAATCTCCCTTTTAAGCCACTATCCGTCTATAGTTACTACTGTTACGTGGTACTAACCTCACAATAATTCTCCATTCAGAGAGAGACATGCGCCTAACTGCTGCCTTTTTAATCGGATGTTTCGCCTTTTCGCACTATGCCCACGCAGACGATGATGACGGGCTTAATGAAGCTGACGTCAAAACCCTCTTCTTCGGTAAAGACGATCGTAAACCCGTTGATAACGCTGCAAGCCAGCCGTGGGAAGCCATCGGCCAGCTCGAAACCGCCAGCGGTAACCTCTGTAGCGCCACCCTTATTTCTGCCCACCTGGCCCTGACGGCCGGCCACTGTCTGCTGGCCCCGCCCGGTAAAATCGACAAAGCCGTCGCCCTGCGCTTTATTGCCAATGGCAAAGGCGGCTGGCGTTATGAGATCCACGATATCGAGGCGCGTGTCGATCCCGCCCTGGGTAAGAAACTGAAAGCAGATGGCGACGGCTGGATTGTTCCCTCTTCTGCCGCCCCCTACGACTTCGGGCTGATTATCCTGCATAATCCACCGTCCGGGATCACGCCGATTCCCCTCTTTGACGGCAGCCGCAGCGACCTGACTGCCGCCCTGAAGCTGGATGAGCGTAAGGTGACGCAGGCAGGCTACCCCGAGGATCATCTCGACGCGCTTTATGCCCATACCGACTGTGCAATCACCGGCTGGGCGCAGAAAAGCGTTCTGTCGCATCAGTGCGATACTCTGCCGGGGGATAGTGGCTCCCCGCTGTTGCTGAAGGTGAATAATGCCTGGCAGCTGATTGCCGTGCAGAGCTCTGCACCCGCGGCAAAAGACCGCTATCTTGCCGACAACCGCGCAATTGCCGTCACCGCTTTCCGCGACAGCCTTGAAGCACTGGCCCGGTAGTGTGCATCAATAAAAAAACCTCTCACATGAGAGGTTTTTTTTACCTGCGACTCTCTTTAACGGCGTTTCGTCGTCTTTTGCTGAAGATAAGCTTACGTTTACGGCGGGTGCCTGATGCGTTAGTTAGCCGCCAAATACCAGTCTGGCGCTCTGCGCACCGGCATATTCTGTCGTAAATTGTTTCGCCTCCTGCGCGGTTTTCGCCACATAAGCGTAATTAGAGGAAGGCGTCCACTTGCTCGGCGGCGACGTTTTATTCGGCAGCGCCGGATAACTTCCGCTGTCGGTAAAGGTTCCGGTGCCTTTATCATCAAGCATGCCATTTTTTTCGCTTCCGGCACCAAAGTAATTCGCTTCGGAAACAATTTTTGCCCCCGTGGCAATAGTGAACCCCAGCGCGAAGTTATTAATATAGTTATTGTAGAAATGAAAGTAACCGTACCTGGCCAGGCCGGGCGCACGGGTATAAACATTTTCAAAATGACAGTGGCAGACGGTCAAATGCGGAAAACCGTCATAACCCGTCTGGTCATCAGCCGGCCAGCCAAAAATCAAGCCATAGCGATGATTCTTAAACAGGCAGTTACTGACGGTCGCCCAGTCGGCTTTCGCGCCAATATACAGCAGCTTATCCGTGCTGTGGTCACTGTCGGCCCAGTCATGCCCTTCCCAGGTAACGTGATCAATCCAGTACTTATTACCCTGGCTGAGATAGAGCTGAATATCATCGTTGTGATTGAACTCACGGCTGTGCTGCAATACCAGATTTTGAAAAATAATATTCCCGGAAGCTTCCGTGCTGCGGAAATGAATATTATTAAGCGTGCGATTTTCATACGAACCAACGAGGGTTTTATTTGCCCCAAGATTAACTTTTGTCAGGCTGTCTGCCCGAATATTACGGTTTAACACCACCACGCGCGGCGTTGTATCCTCCAGCGCCTTCTGCAACTGATCCAGCGTTTCAACATAGACTACTGAACCTGCCCATCCACCGGTCACACCTTGTGCTTTAGCAAAACCGCTAATGCCCGCTAATTTGCTATCCGGATAACTCATATTACTCTCCTTTCATTAATGGCCCCTAAGGGGATCTCCCTTAAAGTTATAGCCCTAACGGCAGAGAGCAGGCCAGTTATTTCCCGCTTAATTGATTAATTTGACTTAACTAATTAACGCGCAGCGCAGGGTTGCCGATCAGGATGAAATGTCATCCATCGCCTGCTGGATACGCTTCTCCGAGACCGGATAGTGCGTTCCCAGCTGCTGAGCAAAGTAGCTTACGCGCAGCTCTTCAATCATCCAGCGGACGTCTTTCACTTCCTCATCATCGCGCCGGACTTCAGGTAATTTGTTGTACCAGCTGCTCCAGGCCTGCTGAATTTTTTCAACCTTCAGCATTCTGGCGCGATCGCTGTGGGGATCCACCGGCAGCTTTTCGAGACGTCGCTCGATGGCGTGCAGATATCTCAGCGTATCAGAGAGCCTTTTCCAGCCATTTTGCGTCACGAAACCGCGGTAGACCAGGCCACCCATCTGCGCCTTGATATCCGAGAGCGCCAGCGCCATGGTCATATCCACCCTTCCCTTGAGCTTTTTATTGATGGTAAAGACGGAGGTCAGGATCTGTTCAACCCTGCTGGCGATGTCCACCACGGTGTCATTCAGTCCGGCGCGCACCCGCTCATGAAGCTGGCTGAATGCCTCTTCCTGCCAGGTTGGACCGCCGAATTCCGCAATCAGACGGTCAACGCCGCAGGAAATGCAGTCGTCAATCAGCTCGAGCACTTTACCGTAGGGGTTGAAATACAGCCCAAGCTTGGCTTTATTAGGTAGTTTCTCGTGCAGGTATTTCACCGGTGAAGGAATATTGAGCAGCAGCAGCCTGCGCTGACCTCGCCACATCGCCTTCTGCTGGGCATGCTGGCTGTCAAAAAGACGAATGCCGACGCTCTCTTTTTCATCCACCAGCGCTGGCCAGGCTTTTACGCTGTAGCTGCCACGTTTCTGTTCAAAATGGTCCGGCAGGTCGCCGAAGCTCCAGCTTTGCAAACCGCTCTGCTCCAGTCCGTCATCCGCCACGTCCGCCAGCGTTTCCTGCACCTTGCCCTTCAGCGCATCCTTAAGCTGCGTCAGGCTGCGCCCTTCACCCAGCTTACGATTTTTTTCATCCACTACCCGGAAAGTGATTTTCAGATGGTCGGGTACCTGGTCCCACTGCCAGGCCTCATGATCGATAGTCACACCGCTCATGCGACGAAACTCGCGCTCCAGCGAATCCAGCAGCGGTAACGCCTGCGGGGTGGCGCGTCCCATAAACGCATCGGCATAGTTAGGAGCCGGAACAAAATTTCGCCGCACCGGTTTCGGCAGCGACTTGATCAGCGCCACTACCAGCTCGCGTCGCAGACCGGGGATCTGCCATTCGAAGCCCGCCTCGGTGACCTGATTGAGCAACGGCAGCGGAATATGCACCGTCACGCCGTCGGCTTCCTGGCCTGGCTCAAACTGATAGGTCAGTCGCAGGCGAAGGTCGCCCTGCTGCCAGACGTCGGGATAGTCCAGCTGGCTGACGCCGTCAGCGCCCTCTTTAACCAGCATCTCCCTGACGAAATTCAGCCGCCCGGGTTCTTCCCGGCTGGCCTGCTTCCACCAGCTGTCGAAGTGGCGCGCAGAGACAATATCCCGAGGAAGTCGGGCGTCGTAAAATGCATAGAGCGTTTCATCATCCACCAGAATATCGCGGCGACGCGATTTGTGTTCCAGCTCTTCCACCTCCTCGCGCAGCCGCAGATTACCCCGAAAGAAAGCGTGACGCGTCTGCCAGTCGCCCTCGACCAGCGCATGGCGAATAAACAGCTCACGCGACAGCACGGGATCGATCGGACCATAGTTGACCTTGCGCGCGGCAACGATCGGCAGTCCGTACAGGGTAACCTTTTCGCTGGCCATCACCGCGCCCTGGGCTTTCTCCCAGTGAGGCTCGCTGTAGCTGCGTTTGATCAGATGCCCGGCAACCGGCTCGATCCATTCCGGCTCAATGCGCGCCGCAATGCGCCCCCACAGGCGGCTGGTCTCAACCAGTTCTGCGACCATGGTCCACTTCGGCGGTTTTTTAAACAACCCCGACCCCGGGAAAATGGCAAAGCGGGCATTGCGCGCGCCGGTATATTCCTGTTTGTCCGCATCCTTCTGGCCCAGATGCGAAAGCAGCCCGGTGAGTAGCGCAGTGTGAACGCTGCGGAAATCACCCGGCTCGGTGTTCAGCGGGATGCCCTGCTCGCGCACAACCTGACGCAGCTGGGTATAGATATCCTGCCATTCACGCACGCGCAAATAGTTAAGATAGTCGGTTTTACACAGGCGGCGAAACTGACTGGAACCCAGCGCCTTTTGCTGCTCCTGAAGGTAGTTCCACAGATTAACAAAGGAGAGGAAATCAGAATCTTTGTCGGTAAAGCGGCGGTGCTTTTCATCAGAGGCCTGCTGCTTATCGACCGGCCTTTCACGCGGATCCTGAATGGATAATGCCGAAGCGATGATCATCACTTCGCGGGTGCAGCCGTAGCGCTGCGCTTCCAGTACCATTTTTGCCAGCCGCGGATCGACCGGCAGTTGCGCCAGCGAGCGCCCTGATGGCGTCAGCTTATAGTGCTGATTTTCGTTCTGGGTAATCGCCCCCAGCTCTTCAAGCAGCTTTACGCCGTCCTGAATATTGCGCTTGTCGGGCGCTTCCACAAACGGGAAGGCGCTGATATCGCCGAGCCCGAGCGCGGTCATTTGCAGAATAACCGACGCCAGGTTGGTGCGCAAAATCTCCGGGTCGGTAAAGGCCGGACGGCTGAGGAAATCATCTTCCGAATAGAGCCGGATGCAGACCCCTTCCGACACGCGCCCACAGCGGCCCTTACGCTGGTTCGCCGAGGCCTGTGAAACAGGTTCAATCGGCAGTCGCTGGACTTTCGTGCGAAAGCTGTAGCGACTGATGCGGGCGGTACCGGGATCGATGACGTATTTGATCCCCGGCACGGTCAGCGAGGTTTCAGCGACGTTGGTTGCCAGCACAATCCGCCGGCCGGTGTGCGACTGAAATACGCGGTTCTGCTCGGCGTTAGATAAGCGGGCAAAAAGCGGCAGGATTTCCGTATGCGGCAGGTCGCGCCGGTTAAGCGCATCCGCCGTGTCACGGATTTCACGCTCGCCGCTCATAAAGATCAGAATATCCCCGCGGCTGAGCTGACCCAGCTCATCGACGGCATCAAAAATCGCCTGTAGCTGGTCACGCTCGGTGTCTTCCGCGTCCTCAACGACAGGCCGGTAGCGCACCTCAACCGGCCAGGTACGGCCCGTAACCTCGATTACCGGTGCATTATGGAAGTGACGCGAGAAACGCTGAGGATCAATGGTCGCCGAGGTGATGATGACTTTCAGATCCGGGCGCTTCGGCAGCAATTCGCGCAGGTAGCCCAGCAGAAAGTCAATATTCAGGCTACGCTCGTGCGCCTCATCAATAATGATGGTGTCATACTGCATCAGCAGCCGATCCTGCTGTATTTCCGCCAGCAGGATCCCGTCGGTCATCAGCTTGACCTGAGTCGTGTCGCTGACCTTGTCATTAAAACGGACCTTATACCCAATGCAGCCGCCGAGCGTGGTTTCCAGTTCGTCGGCAATACGGTCGGCGACGGTACGTGCCGCCAGGCGACGCGGCTGAGTATGACCAATCAGACCGGTGATGCCCCTGCCCAGTTCCATACAGATTTTGGGGAGCTGGGTGGTTTTACCCGATCCGGTTTCACCCGCGACAATCACGACCTGATGATGACGAATGGCTTCTGCAATTTCGTCTTTTTTCTGACTGACCGGCAGATCTTCCGGGTAGCGAATAGCAGGGATTGCCGCGCGTCGCTGGGCGATTTTCTGTTCAGCCAGGGTGATTTCAGCATCCAGCGCGTCGGCTAAGGCCTGCTGAGCGCTGGCCTCTTTCATTTTTTTTGCGCCGTTGAAGCGCTTTTGCAAACGCTGGCGATCGCGCAGCATTAGCGAATCAAGTCGCGGCAGCAGAAGCGCCAGCGCTGACTGAGTGTTTTCTGACATAGGATTTACACGCTCATTCTGTTGCCGTTGAACCGGTCAACAGCGGACTATTCAGGTTAAAAATTTTGCGTAGTGTAGCACAGACAGACACTTAGCTCCTGGCCGTACGTGGTTTGCTTGTTCAGTAATTTCGAACGTAGACCTCAGAATATTGCACTATCCCTGAGGGAGGTTTGTCCATAAAGTGTATGTCATTGAGCGGAAGGTGTTCCGCGTATCACACAGGAAATTATCATGAGCAATGTATTAGTACTGAAATCCAGTATTCTCGCCGGTTATTCTCAGTCTAACCAGCTGGCCGATCATTTCGTTGAAGAGTGGAAAGCCGCGCACGGTAGCGACACTATTACCATTCGCGATCTTGCTGCCAATCCAGTCCCGGTGCTGGATGGCGAGCTGGTCGGTGCGCTGCGCCCTTCCGATGCTGCTCTGACGCCGCGCCAGCAGGAAGCGCTGTCTTTGTCTGACGCGTTGATTGCCGAGCTGAAAGCGCATGACACCATTGTTATTGCGGCACCGATGTATAATTTCAACATTCCTACTCAGCTGAAAAACTACTTCGACCTGGTTGCCCGCGCGGGCGTAACGTTCCGCTATAGCGAGAATGGTCCTGAAGGCCTGGTGACAGGTAAGAAGGTGGTGGTTATTTCCAGCCGTGGCGGCATCCATAAGGATACCCCAAGCGATTTGCTTACGCCTTATCTGAAGCTGTTCCTGGGTTTCCTGGGCATGTCCGACGTGAAGTTTGTTTTCGCCGAGGGGATTGCATATGGTCCGGAAGTGGCGACTAAAGCCACGACTGACGCGAAAGCCGTGCTGGAAGAGCTGGTGACCGCATAATTTTTGATTATGCTGTTGCAGTGACCGATACAGCCCGGTGGACAATTCCCGTGTCCACCGGGCTTTTTCTTTCGGGTTGGTCTTCTGTCCGGCTGGGGGCATGTCAGTTGTGCAGGCTGGAATTTCTGCTGTGCTGCTTTAAGTAAAAACTTTTAGCTCTCCGTCTGTACGTGAGTGCTTTCAATAAAACCGCTTGTCTGTCCGCAGTTATCATCAGCACGACGTCCAGTTAAGCCCTAATAACATTCAGGCTTTTGAGCTGTAGCAATGCTCATCCATTTTCTTATTTGCAGAGTTCTTTCTTTTAAAACTTGCCGAAAGATCTTGTGTAACCCCCGAAACCGCCGTTACCCGCAGCCAACACAATGTAAATGGAGCCAGCGGGTGGGGCCCGGTGACAGGCAATCCGCAGCGCTGAGCGCAGAGAGGAAGACCCGGATGGGCCAGCAGGGAGGCTGGCACAGGGGCATGCCCGCCAGGGATGTCACGTCATGCCCGGTCCGAAAGGTCAACGAGCGGAGCGAAGGCGGCGCGAGGACCGCCAGGCACCGGGCACCATCCGTTGGCGACTACACCAGACTTTAGCCAGCCGCCCCCCCATTGGCGATTGGCGATTGGCGATTGGCGATTGGCGATTGGCGACAGTACCAGGCCTTTAGCCAGTCGGACAACACCCATCGGCGATATGCTCCAGTCACCACCGGAATGGCACAGGATTAAGGTGTTTTCTGTAGCCACTGCCCGTTAATCCCGCGAACATATTCGCCCGCAGCGGCCCTGTCGACCAGCTTCATCCCGGCAATACGGGCAACCTCTTCCGTCGTCAGACCGTTTTGGCGGGCCAGCATCAGGTATTGCTGACTGCGCCCCTGGTTGATGCGCTCAACCAGGGCCAGCGTATCCGCATCCTCAGCTCGCGGTGCGATATAGCCGGACAGCGTCTCACCCACCCGACCCTGCTGACGCCCCTCGCTCAACGTCAGGGCCATGGCCGCCGCAGGCAGCAATAGCAGGTAAATCAGCATATTTTTTATCCCGCTCATCATGCCTCCCCTCAAAACAAATCACTCTGATTTTTTAACAGTGCCTCAACGTCTTTATCCACCTTGATATGGATCTCATGCTCAATTTTGACGTTCATATTGATGGTAATCGGCTCCTTTGGCGCCGCGATCTCAATACGGGGCGTACAGCCACTGAGCAACAGCGCAGCGGCGGGCATCAGCAGGCTAATGCGTTTCATCAAATTTTTCCTTGTGCTTCGGCAGTGTGGCGTTATCTTCCAGCCATGACTGCACGTTATCGCCAAAGCGCAAACTGCGCCAGAGCTGAAACAGGTTTTCCTGCTGCGTATAGTTAAGCGACACGCGCTGATTTTTATCGCTAAAACGGCTGGTACCGTTGACCTGCGCCCTGAAGGTCATCACCCCTAGGTTATCCAGATCCAGCGTGGCCCAGCTGCGTGAAATCTCCATATAGCGTAGCCAGTTCATCGCCGCACCTGCCGCAATATTGTTGTTGGAAATCGTATCCGCAAGGTCCTTATCCATCCGGACCGTCAGCGGGCCGCTATTGGCGATCCAGCCGTCCTTAATCAGCCAGCGGGGATGACTCAGCCACAGCGGCAGCGCACCATTAATATGCCCGGACATCGCAATCTGTTTCGGTTTTATCGCCGTGACCAGCTCGCTGACGCTGATATTTTTGATGCGTAGCGTTGCGGCTTCATGTTGCGGCATCTGCAAGCTCTCCATACGCAGCGTCCCGCCCAGAATATCCATGCCGACGTTACTCAGGCGCAGCGGATGCTCTTCGCTCCAGGGAAACCCCCCCTGGAGATCGGCAGTGATATTTTGCAGGGTAAACTGATTTTTAATCGCTTTAATACGAAGAGAGACCGGCCCTTTTGCGCCGAAATACCACCGATCCACCTTTAGCCTGAACGGCAGGGAGAAATCGACGCCGCTGATATCGTTATCCGGCAGTGAAGCGCTCCCGTTGCTCACCACCCAGTGACCGCCCGCCGCCAGGCCGCTATCGCTGGCAGCGGAAAAGGCCACCTGCGCCCTGAGAGTACCGGAGCGGATCTTCATTTTCAGCTCATCACTCAGCAGCGGCTGGAAGACCACAAGAGGCTGCGTCGGCCACCAGGCCTGACCGCGCAGATGCGTACCATCCCAGCGGCCCAGCAAGCGCACCGGGCCAATTGCCTGCGCCTGAAGCGTGCCCCGATAGAGAAAAGAGGCCGGATCGCGACCGCTGACGTTGAGCGCCAGCGTGGCGGGCGGCAGGTAACTACCGTCGCCAAACAACGTTTGTCGGGCGGTCAGGCTCAGCGCCCCGTCAAAAGAGGGTTTAGCCCGATCCCAGCGCAGCGGCGTGGTTAATGTCAGTCTGGGCGCATGAACATTGACGCCGCCATAGCGGATCCGATCGAAGCCGGTGGAGAGTGACGTCAGTTCAATCAACCTCTCCTGCCAGCGCCCATTTCCGTTCACATCCCAGGTGGCTGACAGCGGCACCATTTTGCCGTTGCCCCAGTAGCGCCACTGCCACAGGCCTTTATCCGGCCAGAACTGCGTCGCCCGACCATCCAGATGCAGCCTGAACCGTCCCATTTGCGGATCGTGCGCGCTAAGGATCGCCTGTAAACGTCCATCAATTCCCGCTGAAGATACGGTGACGCCGGCCAGCGGCCAGCGTGCCTCGTCAACCTCCAGCGTCGGGAGTAGCCGCCCTCGCATACGTAATAGCGCACCCGGGCTGAGCAGGAGTGCAGGATCAAGCAGCGGGCCATGCACTTCACCGGGAAGCCCGGCGTAAAATTGCAGTTCGGCCAGCTTGCTTTCGCCCGTTATCCTGAAGGGCAGTGCGCTGTTAACGAGATCAAGATGGCCCGGCCCCAGCGTAAGGACCACGTTGCCTTTCCCACCGCGCCCCTGAGTCAGGATGTTAAGGCGCCCGGTGATTTCCGTCGCCGCCAGCCCCTGTTGCCAGTGATTCAGGGTCAGAGCTACGCCGCCAGAGAGCGGCTGTGACGCCCAGGGCCAGCGCCACTGCCCCTGGGTTATCTGAATGCTGTCGGCGGCAACCTGCCAGGGTAAGCTGACCAGCAGCGTCTGGTTATCCTTCTCCGTGACCACCAGTTCGCCGTGCTGCTGCTGCCAGTTCAGTCTGATGCTCAGGGGGGCCGGCACGCCCTGTAGCACCAGGTTAGCGCCCAGCTGCCCCTCTTCTGGCAGGGTATCCGGAATGGCAGGAAGATGCAGCGTGCCGGAAAGCTGTACCGGTTCAGGAATACCGGGAGCCTGAAAGGTCAGCGCGTCGATATTCAGCTGGTTGCCTTCCAGCCTCGCCTTAAGTGACAGCGCATCACCTCTATAGCTGATCTGCTGACGATCGTCGTCCAGCCTTATGCTCAGCGCGCCCGCCAGATTTTGCCAGGGAGCGACCGAAAAACGATCGATGGATACCTGGGCAGTGGGCAGCATTGCCTGCCAGGCCGCCAGCGTTCGCGGCGCGGCGTCAGACTTACCGGGCGGTAACCTATCGAAACATGCGCTGTTAATATTGACGTCGGCGGCCCCGAGCAGCCAGCGACCGCTTCGCTTACTCAACGAAACATCACGCATATCAGCCAGCACGCACTGCCCGGCCAGATAGCGGATACCCGGCACGGAAAGCGCGCCCTGATGCCAGCCAGGCCGACCGTCCAGCGCTACGGATGTTCCCGCAGGAAGCCAGACCCCCGCCAGCCGCGGCAGCCAGTGCGTCATGGTCAGCATCATTCCCGCCAATAGCACGACGATGCTTATTGCTGCTGCGGTTAAAACTTTCCAGCCCCGGGTCATAATATAAAGTCCGTTTATTTCGACAGGTTAAGTGAGGTAAATGATGGCACGTTAAGCCCGGATGGAGAAGTTTTTCCCCGAAAACAGGCCAGGCAGCCGTGATAGTTACCCGGCTCTGGTAAGGGTCGCAGCCTGATATCAAATCTTGTTAAGATGTCCGTTGATGAATTCCCTTCGGCATAGCAGGAGAGCAATCGTGAAAATAGCGGTGTACAGTACCAAACAGTACGACAGGAAGTATCTGGAGCAGGTCAATGAAGGCTATGGCTATGAACTGGAGTTTTTTGACTTCCTGCTCACCGAACGTACGGCTAAAAATGCCACGGGCTGCGATGGCGTTTGCATCTTCGTGAATGACGATGGGGGCCGCGCCGTGCTTGAGGAGCTGGCAGAGCTGGGCGTTAAATTCGTCGCGCTGCGCTGTGCGGGATACAATAATGTTGATCTCGACGCCGCCAACGCCCTGGGTCTGCACGTGGTTCGCGTTCCCGCTTATTCCCCGGAAGCCGTTGCTGAACACGCGGTAGGAATGATGATGACGCTTAATCGCCGTATTCATCGTGCTTATCAGCGAACCCGCGACGCTAATTTCTCACTCGAAGGGCTGATTGGCTTTAATATGCATGGCCGCACCGCCGGCGTTATCGGCACGGGTAAAATTGGCCTTGCTACGCTGCGTATCCTTAAAGGCTTCGGCATGCGCCTGCTGGCGTCCGATCCCTGGCCAAATCCGCTGGCGCTGGAGATGGGCGTGGAGTACGTGGATAACGCCACCCTGTTCAGTGAAGCTGATGTTATTTCGCTCCACTGTCCGCTAACGCCAGAAAACCACCATTTACTGAATATGTCGGCATTTGAAAAAATGAAAGATGGGGTGATGATCATTAATACCAGCCGGGGCGGGCTGATTGATTCCCAGGCGGCGATTGATGCCCTGAAATTGCAGAAGATAGGCGCATTAGGCATGGATGTGTACGAAAACGAACGCGACCTGTTTTTTGAGGATAAATCCAACGACGTTATTCAGGACGATATTTTCCGCCGTCTGTCTGCCTGCCATAACGTGCTGTTCACGGGCCATCAGGCATTCCTGACGGCGGAGGCCCTGACCGGCATCTCGCAAACGACGCTGCAAAATATCAGTCAGCTTGCCGCCGGCGGATCCTGTCCGAACGCGGTAACGGCATAGATCATTCGCTACAGCTGATGGGTTATCCGCTCCGCCTGCTCCATCCCGGCTCACCGCCCCGCTTAGCGCGCGCAGGTTCCGCCAGCCAGCGCGCTTTCATTACAGCGTCGTCCATTTGCCAGCTGGCACATGCCGACGGCAGAGCCATCAAGCTGACGCGAAAGGGCCAGCAGGCCACCGGCATTGGAGCAGGCGCTGGCAGCCAGATCGGACATTACGACTTTAGTGGGGACATGGGCGCTGGTTGCCTGCTGTGGCGGTTCATCATTGCTGTCGCTGCTACAGCCTGAGAGCACGAGAGATGCCCCCAGCAGCAGTAAAGTCGCTGCTTTCATTATCCACTCCGGGTTGGTATTTATGCGGTTTGTCAGCATAAGCCAGGATCGGATGTGGGTCGATAGCTGTCACGAATATTTACCATTTAATAATCACAATAATAGCAATAGCCTGCGTTCTTATTTTATAAAAAAGGGCGTGTAACAATGAAAGATGACAATAAATCAGAAGGATAGCCTGTGTTAATGGATCTGTTATTACGTATCGCGCTGGCCGGTGCACTGGGTGGATTAATTGGACTTGAGCGCCAGCTGCGGGCTAAAGAAGCGGGTCTGCGTACGCATATTTTAGTGGGTATCGGTAGCGCCATGTTTATGATCGTTTCTAAATATGGCTTTGATGACATAATTATGCAGGCGCATATTGGTCTGGATCCCAGCCGTATTGCCGCTCAGGTCGTCAGCGGAATGGGTTTTCTGGGCGCCGGGACTATTATTATTCAGAAGCAGATCGTTAAGGGGCTGACGACTGCCGCCGGTCTGTGGGTCACCGCCGCGATTGGACTGGTTATCGGGAGTGGTCTGTATGAAATTGGTATCTATGGCACGCTGCTGGCGCTGGTGGTGCTGGAAACGTTCCGCAGAATCAGCCACTGGCTTATCGGCCGCCATCATACGCTGGTGTTTCACCTTAAACCGAAAAGCGTTCCCATGGTGCTGATTGTACTCGAGAAGGAGCGCGTCAGAACCGGTCAGGTTTCCATTGTGAATCGGGATGTCGAGACCGGACTCTGTGAGATGACGATTGACGTGACCCTGTCACGAAAAATCGCACCCCACCAGATTTATGATTCACTACTGGAAATTAAAGGCGTGCATTCGGTTGAAATGCACTAGCCGTGACGTAAAAGGGATTATCATGGCCGTTTAGTCCGGCCAAATTTGCAAGCAAACGTATGGAGAACAGAATGAGCGATAAAAATATTCTTGTTGTAGCAAAATTCACTGCCAAACCGGGCAAGGCTGATGAGCTGAAGAAAGTCCTGACGCACGGCGTAAAACCTGCCCGGGCAGAAGCGGGATGCGTTCATTACGATCTTTACCGCAGCGTTGAAGACGGTAACGTCTTCCTTTTCCATGAAACCTGGAAGAACGAAGAGGCCGTCAGAACCCACGGTGAGCAGCCGCATTTCAAAACGCTGATGGCCGATGCTGAACCGCTGCTGTCAACGCCCCCTGCTGTACACCGCGTGTAAAAGACATTCTTAACGCGGCCAGTCGTTCATCTGGCTGGCCGCAATAAAATCAGAAGGCGGACTTCAGCAGCACGGCACGACAGGATTTACCTTTGATTTTCACCTGCTGAAGCTGCTTCATCGCCTGCCGTGCGCTGTCATGGCGAATAGCCACATAGGCGTGGGTAGCGGCGATATCAATTTTTCCTATCACTTCACTCTTCAGCCCCGCATCACCCGTCAGCGCGCCCAGGATATCTCCCGGACGTATTTTGGCTTTACGCCCGCCGTCCAGGCACAGGGTAGCCATTTCGGCTGGCAGCGGCTGTGAAGCGACGGCTTTAAGTTCAGCAACACCCTTCCAGCTCAGCTTCTGCTGTAAAAAATCCTCGAGCGCGTGGGCGCGGATCATCTCATCCGCAGCCACAAAGCTAATGGCGCTGCCCTGCTCGCCCGCACGGGCGGTACGACCGATACGGTGAACATGCACTTCCGGGTCAAAGGAGAGTTGATAGTTCACCACCATTTCCAGTGATTTGATATCCAGACCGCGCGCGGCCACATCGGTTGCGACCAGCACGCGACAGCTGGCATTGGCAAAGCGGATCAGCACCCGATCGCGGTCGCGCTGTTCAAGATCGCCATGCAGGGCCAGAGCGCTAATCTCTTTGCTCTCCAGCGCGTGAGCAATGTCATCGCACTCACGTTTGGTATTGCAGAACACCACGCAGGAGCGCGGCTTCTTAGCGCTCAGCAGGCCAATGAGTGCGGGCAGTTTCTCGCGCGGGCCTGCCTCGTAAAATACCTGTTCGATAGCCGGTAGATCGGAGACCACATCGGTTTCGACGGCCAGCGGATCGCGCTGGATACTCTGGCTGATTTTCGCCATATCCTGCGGCCAGGTGGCCGAGAATAACAGCGTCTGGCGTTCAACCGGGCAATAGCGGATTATCGCATCGATATCCTCGCGAAACCCCATCTCCAGCATCCTGTCCGCCTCGTCGAGCACCAGCGTGGTGACCTGCTCCAGCTTGAGCGTTTCACGCTTAAGATGATCGAGGATACGTCCGGGTGTTCCCACCACAATGTGAGGCGCATGCACCAGCGAATCGCGTTGGGCACCCATCGGCTGCCCCCCGCAGAGCGTGAGGATTTTAATATTTGCGGTAAAGCGCGCCAGACGGCGCAGCTCTTTAGCGACCTGATCGGCCAGTTCGCGCGTGGGACATAGCACCAGTGACTGGGTGGTAAATTGCGTCACGTCTATACGGTGCATTACACCCAGGCCAAACGCAGCGGTCTTACCACTGCCGGTCCTCGCCTGGGCGCGCACGTCGCGCCCCGCCAGGATCGCCGGCAGCGACGCGGCCTGAACAGGTGTCATGCTGTGATAGCCAAGCTCGGTCAGATTATCGATCTGGCTGGCTGGCAGGGAAGTCAGGGTTGAAAAAGCAGTCACAAGTTACTCTCTGATAGAAACCGACGGGCGTATTGCCGCAGAGTGTACCAGAGAACGGACGATGGCGGTTACTGGCGGATGCGCAAACGCGCAGCAGGCAGAGTGTGACGAGCGGCGTGATGCTCAGCGACACAACGGCGCAGGGAGGATAAAAGTAGATAATTGGCGCTGGCTTTCGCCGCTGTAATCCGTACCATACTCGCCACAACGACGCATGCCGGAACCGATGAACTCAAACGAAAAGATTTCATTGCTGAGAGAAACTGGCAAAATAAGCGTAATGCCCCCCATTTTGAATCTGAGCCGCTAAATTATGCACCAACATCAAGACAATACTAAGAAAGAGCAGTACAACCTTAATAAGTTGCAAAAGCGTCTGCGCCGCAACGTTGGGGAAGCGATTGCCGATTACAATATGATTGAAGAAGGCGACCGCATTATGGTGTGCCTGTCGGGGGGTAAAGACAGCTATACGATGCTGGAAATACTGCGCAATCTCCAGCAAAGCGCGCCGGTCTCTTTTTCTCTGGTAGCCGTTAACCTCGATCAGAAGCAGCCAGGTTTCCCGGAACACATCCTGCCTGAGTATCTCGACAAGCTCGGCGTGGAGTATAAGATCGTCGAAGAGAATACCTACGCCATCGTGAAGGACAAAATTCCCGAGGGCAAAACCACCTGCTCACTCTGCTCGCGCCTGCGACGGGGCATTCTCTACCGCACCGCCACCGAGCTGGGCTGTACCAAAATCGCCCTGGGCCATCATCGCGACGATATTTTACAAACGCTGTTTTTGAATATGTTTTACGGCGGAAAAATGAAGGGTATGCCGCCTAAGCTGATGAGCGATGACGGGAAGCATATCGTTATACGCCCGCTGGCCTACTGTCGGGAAAAAGACATTGAGCGTTTCGCCATTGCCCGCGAATACCCGATTATCCCCTGTAATCTGTGCGGCTCCCAGCCTAACCTCCAGCGCCAGGTGATTGGCGATATGCTGCGCGACTGGGATAAACGCTATCCCGGACGCATCGAAACCCTGTTTAGCGCGATGCAGGACATTGTGCCTTCGCATATGGCCGATACGTCGCTATTCGATTTCAAAGGGATCCAGCACGGTTCAGAAGTGGTGGACGGCGGCGATCTGGCATTCGACCGCGAGCCTGTGCCACTCAGGCCTGCCGGCTGGCAGCCGGAGGATGATGAGGACGCCCCGGTTCGTCTCGATGTCATGCAGATCAGATAAGGCAGTCAGGCGCTGGTTATGCTAATGGCCGTTGAGCAGCCAGATGCTGCTCAACGGCCAACCCCCGGTTACATATGCGGGGGTGGGTCCAGAATGGGATCGGGATCGCCCGGCGGTGGATCAGGCATCGGCTGAGGCGTCGGGAACGGCTCAGGGATGGGCACAGGGTCGGTAGGGATAGGGTCAGATGCGTGCGGAGTGTCCATAACGTTTGCAGTTAACATGTCTTCCTCCTCAGTCTTTGCTTGAATACTAAGCATAGGCACCATCTGACACAGTAGCAAACGGCCAAAAAAAAGCCGACTATGCGTCGGCTGTTATGAATCAAATGTGCTATGCAGTAATTCAAATTTGGAAGTAGTACAATATGGAGCGCAGCGCCCATCGCTTGACGCTGCATTCACCTGCGAAACAGAGTTTGCCTCCGCTGAACCGATTTTGTATTGATATGGATCAGGTTTATTTTCGCTTTAGCGACCTTAACGCCCCCTTCCCTACAGCCATTTACGCTGGCGTAACCACACACCAACACCCAACACCAGCAACACTAACAACAGGCAAAACGCGCCGAAACCGTAATGCCAGCCGCCGCCGGGTATACCGCCAAGATTGACCCCGAACAGCCCGGTCAGGAAGGTCGTGGGCAGGAAAACCATCGCCAGCAGCGACATGGTATAGGTGCGGCGGTTCATCGACTCAGCCATCACCGTACTGATTTCATCAGAGAGTACCGCCGTACGCGCCAGGCTGGCGTCCAAATCATCCAGCCCCCTACCCAGCCTGTCTGCGATATCCTGCATCCTGCGGCGATCGTCATCGCTCATCCAGGGCAGCCGCTCACTGGCAATACGTGAGAAAACGTCCCGCTGCGGGGCCATATAGCGGCGCATGATAATTAACTGTTTGCGGATCAGCGCCAGTTCGCCGCGCGGCGGTACCTGCTGATCCACTACTGCATCTTCAAGATCGATAATCTTATCGTGCAGCTGCTCAATAAACTCGCTGGTATGATCGTTAAGCGCGTCGCAGACCTCAACCAGCCAGCTGCCGCCATTCACCGGTCCGTTACCGTTCTGGAGATCGGTCAGCACCTCGTCGATGGCATAGACCTTGCGCTGCCGGGTTGAGACAATAAGTCTCTCATTAATAAATACCCGGATCACCACCAGCTGATCGGGGCGAGACTCGCTGTTCAGATTAACACTGCGCAGGGTAATCATCGTGCCATCGCCAAGCCGGCTGACGCGAGGGCGCATGCTGTCGCCACCCAGCGCATCGCGGACGGAATCCGGCAGCAGCGGCGTGGACAACAGCCAGTCGGCACTTTCCCGGTGGGTGTAATTCAGGTGTAACCAGCAGGGGCGATCGCTTGCTAATACGTCTTTATTATCGATGGGGATCAGCCCACCTTTGCCGTCCAGCTGACACGCAATAATTGCGTCCGTAACCTGTAATGACTTACCTGCAATAACGTCCACGGCGGCTCCATTTTAAGGACAATCAGTGCGGTACAGTCTAGCCTGCCGCCGGGTCGTTGCAAAATGGTTAAGGTTACTCAGCCGTTAGAAACCGTGTCATTCTGCAAACCCGCCCTGCGCCAGGTTAACCCTGTTGACTGGCTGCATCGTTCAGCCTGAATTGCGCGACGGCATAGTCAGCGATCGCCCGATCCTGCTCACTGGTCCCGCCGCTGATACCAATCGCCCCCACCACCTGTTCGTTGACGATTAACGGATTCCCGCCTGCAAAGACGATGACTCTGCCATTCAGGGAATTATTCACACCGTACAGCTCGCCGCCCGGCTCAGCATCTTTCTTCAGCTCCTGGGTCGCTTTACCAAACAGTGCGCTGGTGTAGGCCTTGTTAATGGCATGTTCAATACTGGGTAGCTGAGCGCCATCCATTCGTATATGGGAGATTAAAAAACCCGAGGCGTCCACGACGGCAATATTGCTCGGTGACGCAATGTCTTTCGCCTTATCTATCGCGATATCCGTCAGGCGCCGGGCCTCGTTTAAATCAATGTTATTTTTTACAATCATGTCATTCCCCCTGGTGGTCGTGAAAAATCATACTGCACAGTATGAAACAGCTTTTAGCCTGGTAGAAACCGCGTACTGATTCAGGCAGATGGCTGCACTATTTATCTCTCTGACTAAGCGTAAATAAATTAATGAATGGAATATGGATGCAGCAGGAATTATTGCGGTGACGAGCGTACTCAGAAAAGATGATAATGACAACGCGGTAAAAAAAACGCTGGCACATTATGCCAGCGCTGTCGTTATTAGCGAGCAATTTCACTAAAATGGTGTTCATCATAGGGTTCGGTAAGAAACGTATTAACCACATCGTTAAAGGCAATCCAGTGTGGTGTTTTCTGATGCTCACTCAGTACATCTTTACCTGACCAGAGTTCAATTAATGCATAGTGGTTTTTATTATTTTCATTGTTCCACAGCTGATAAAAATGGCAGCCCTCTTCTTTGTTGGTCTCGACGACCATATTATTCAGTACGGCAAGAAATTCCTGCTTATTTTCCGGCTTAACTTTAAAGAATACATTAAGTGTAATCATAGTAATTTTCCCTTGTGCAAGTGAATATGGCTGATTTCTTGTGACGCAGAGAAGGTTACTTGACCCAGTGAATTCCTTAAAGTAACTTGTTTTCAATATATCGTTTCACTAAATGGAAAACCTATGAAACTTCGTTCGGCTGAGGCCTTTTGTCGCGTGGTCGAGCTGGGAGGGATAGTGCCTGCGGCCGAGGCAATGTTCTGCGTCCCCTCAAATATCACCAAAATGATAAAAGAACTTGAAAGCGAGCTCCGGAAGCCGCTGTTTGATCGTTATAAAGGCAGACTCAGCGTCACCCCTTTTGGCAAGCAGTACTATCAGGATGTCAGTCAGCTGCTTGAACTCTCTGATAAAATCCACAAAAAGCATCAAAAAGGCGCTGACGTGTCTACGCTGACCATTGGCGCAATAGATGTGGCTATCGACTTCTGGTTACCCAGGCGGGTTGTGGGTTTTATGCAGGAAAACAGCCATATTCGGGTCAACCTGATCAACGCCTACTCGCGAGTGCTGGAAGAGAAGCTGATCAATCGTCAGCTGGATATGATCTTCTCTGACGGACCGATTCTCAGTCCTGAAGTCACCAGCGCGCTGGCATTCGAAGAGCGACTGGTACTGGTTGGACACCCGGAAAGGGTCAACGCTTCCCCCATCCCGCTATACAGTTTTGGCAAAGAGTGCCTTTACAGCGATATGGTCGAACGCTGGCATGCCGAACAGCCAGCGGGCAAATACCAGATGACGCAGATGGAAAGCTATCAGACGATGCTTTTACTGGCGGAGAACAATTTTGGCATCGGTTTTATTCCCGAGCGCGTATTGGGAGAGCGTGCAGCGGAGACGGAGCAATATCAGCAGGCATGTATTTCCTGTAATGTCTATCTCGCGTGGCACCGGTTTATAAAGCACCAATCCATGGCCAGTATGCTCGATTATTTACAGGTGGAATATTGAACACTTTGTGATAACGCCCACTAATTTAACCTGCGCCACGCGGATGGTCAGTGCTGAGGTCTTAGAAAAGGCATCCTTGTGACGCTCGTTATCGCCTGCTTAGCGGATAGAGAAAGGTCCGATTTGATTCAGAATCACAAAAATTTTTTTAGTCGTTTTTGCAAGAAAATTATACGGATATGATTATATTTAAAATCATCAAACAATTTATAATTTAAGGGAGTTGAGTTATGGGCTTATCACCTAACAGATCTTTTCTGCATGCTTTCTATATTAATAGGTATGGATCCCCATCAGAAAGTAATGCATTAAATAGTAATAAAAACCACAAAACAGCAGATTTTTCCTCCCGTTGTATATCGGTCGTTCAGAGATCTGATATCTCCTTTATTAGTAAAACTGAAGGCCAACACGTTGACAATCGTCATGAAGGGATTAGAAGAGGTGCAATCCGGCAGGAATTAGATAAATTTCCTCCAAATGCTACAATGGAAGAGATTAAAGGATTGATTAAAAGAGAGTTACCTTCTCGCAGACATTTCATTTTCTAATCAATAATTACCCCTGAGCATCAGAATGCACTGATGCTGATGTAGTAGCGTATTCATCTGCATGCTCTGGCGTATGTGCTTATTACAGAGCACATATTATCAAAATCGCTGATTTAACCTATACTGCTTAACTTCGCGATCTCTTGTCTTTACCTGGTTTCTCATCGGTATCGTCCCTGTTTGTGATGATACCTGGATTGCCTGCTACACATCTTTTTTACTGTGTCGTTAGTCGGAAACACCATACTGTTTTTTCTATTATGGGGTTCTACGCCGGAACCGCCGAAATTTCCGTTACCTCACATCGCGTTGCAGATTAACCGCCCGCACTGATTACTAATGTCTGTTTCAAGGTCATTTTTCCCGCTCAACTCTTTCTGTCCGCCGACTTTGGCGACGGCCGCACGGAGCTGGTGATAAGATTCAATCCGGTTCTGGGAGTGACGGATATTGCGTTCCAGTTGCGGATCGCGCAGGTATTTCAGTGTATAGATGCTGCGTACCAGTCGATCATATTCACCAGAATACGCAGGAATAGCAGTTTACACTCTTAAGATGGGGAAGCCGCCGCTCCTTTTATGCATGAACGGGCGGCGGCTGGCTGACAGGCGATCTTTCGGATAATCAACTATCAATACTGATCGTGTTGATGTGTTTGATACTCAAAGGGGAAATTGGACCTTCAACTTGCACCTCATCTACAGCGAGATAGTTGGAATGTATCGCATCTTTAGCTAACGCCAGAGCTTCATCCTGTGGAATGCCCAATTCTCGAATAGCTAGATTCGCAATGCCATTAATCAACGATGTTGGATTTTTATCCATATTTTCTCGAAATGAGAAAACTTGTTGTTTGTTGGTTTCTATTTGATAAAGGTGATATTTTTTGCTCTGGCCTTGGTGCTTTATCATATGGATAAAGTCTTTAACTTTTTCTTTTGAGGTTGAAGCAAATACGGTATTTTTACCAAATACACGAACCTCACAAGGCTCATTACTGTTGGTGCCAGAAAAACCAAATTTCTTAATCGTTGCTGGGGAGCGTGTATCTGCACGATAGACAGTTGTGTTTCTCACTGAGCTAACTGATTTTGCGAAGGTAACATTCCCTGCTTTGGGGGCCGGAGTGGAAGAAGATGTTTTATAGAAGCTAGAAACGAATGATGTGATTTTTCCTGAAAGCATATTAAACCTTGTCCTTTGATAGAGGTACTACCTTTATATATCTTTCAGCGGTCAAAGATATAAGAAACCGCCTCTTTATATGCTGCTTTTGGGAACGATTGGTTTTCATCTCTGCAAGAAAGAGCCACAGTTCCCCGCATGCAAGAGAGGATGTTACCAGCTGGCGACATACGAGTGTTGAATGGCTACCAGCAGGCGCGCATGTTACCAGCGATCAGCAGGCAACATTTAGGAAACGAATGCCGCAGTTTTGGTGGCGGCTGTTATCGCATAGGCTGCTTCCATGTGGCTTAAAGATGATGGTGGCGCAGATATTAAAGGTTCTGTTCATGTACAGGATCGTTTGAGATTATCGGCTGTCTCTTATACACATCTGACGCTGCCGACGACGGCCTTGAGGTGTAGATCTCGG
>NZ_JBLREF010000031.1:0-34438 GCF_047918655.1 Erwinia sp. PPS120
ATTCAGACCGGCATTATAACAGCGCAGGAATAACCACATAATAAAAATGGCATTGAACATAACACCCGTAAAACGCACTCAGGGCGATTTTACGCCATAGCCCAACCCCTTAAACCCTGAAAACCCCTCAGAAACGCGCTGAGAGGTTTTTAAGGGGGTGCATGACTATGCAAAGAAGATTGAAATGGAAACTTTAGGCAAAAAAAAAGCCGGGGAGAGGTTAATCTCGCCGGCCTTTTTCACCCACTGATATTACATCGCTTTTTTGGTTAACTCGATCACGCGCAGTTTGGCGATCGCTTTAGCCAGTTCAGCCGACGCGGTAGCAAAGTCCACATCGCCGTGAGAGCTGTTCATATGCTCTTCGGCTTTGCGTTTCGCTTCAAGCGCGCGGGCTTCATCGAGATCGGTACCGCGAATCGCCGTATCAGCCAGCACGGTGACCGCGCCAGGCTGAACTTCAAGCAGGCCGCCGGAGAGATAAATATACTCTTCGTCGCCCTTCTCCTTCACGATGCGAATCATACCAGGTTTAATGGCGGTCAGCAGCGGGGCGTGACCAGGGAAGATCCCCAGTTCACCTTCGCTACCTGACACCTGAATCTTCTGCACAGTGCCGGTGAACATCTGCTGCTCTGCACTGACAACGTCCAGGTGATAAGTCATAGCCATAGTCAATAACCTCCCGCGAAACCGTTATTACAGTTTCTTCGCTTTTTCCACGGCTTCTTCGATGGAACCTACCATGTAGAAAGCCTGCTCTGGCATATGGTCGAATTCACCTTCCATGATGCCTTTAAAGCCACGGATGGTATCTTTCAGCGACACATACTTACCTGGAGAACCGGTGAAGACCTCTGCCACGAAGAACGGCTGAGACAGGAAGCGCTGCATCTTACGAGAGCGTGCGACCACCAGCTTGTCTTCTTCAGACAGCTCGTCCATCCCGAGGATGGCGATGATGTCTTTCAGTTCCTGATAACGCTGCAGCAGAGACTGAACGCCACGTGCGGTATCATAGTGTTCCTGACCCACAACCAGCGGATCCAGCTGACGGCTGGTAGAATCCAGTGGGTCAACCGCCGGGTAGATACCCAGTGACGCGATCTGACGGCTCAGTACCACGGTTGCATCTAAGTGAGCAAAGGTGGTGGCTGGCGATGGGTCAGTCAGGTCATCCGCGGGGACGTATACGGCCTGCACGGAGGTGATTGAACCGGTTTTGGTTGAGGTGATGCGCTCCTGCAGAACACCCATCTCTTCCGCCAGCGTTGGCTGGTAGCCTACCGCTGAAGGCATACGACCCAGCAGTGCTGATACTTCAGTACCGGCCAGGGTGTAACGATAGATGTTATCAATGAACAGCAGAACGTCACGACCTTCGTCACGGAACTTCTCAGCCATGGTCAGGCCGGTCAGCGCAACGCGCAGGCGGTTTCCTGGTGGCTCGTTCATCTGGCCATAGACCAGGGACACTTTGTCGATAACGTTTGAGTCGGTCATTTCGTGGTAGAAGTCGTTACCCTCACGAGTACGCTCGCCCACGCCGGCAAAGACGGAGAAACCTGAGTGCTCAGCCGCAATGTTACGGATAAGCTCCATCATGTTTACGGTTTTACCCACACCCGCACCACCGAACAGACCGACTTTACCGCCTTTAGCGAACGGACACATCAGGTCGATAACCTTGATACCGGTTTCCAGCAGCTCCTGCGAGTTGGACTGGTCTTCGTATGAAGGTGCTTCGCGGTGAATTGACCAACGCTCTTCTTCGCCGATGTCGCCTTTCATATCGATTGGCTCACCCAGCACGTTCATGATACGGCCAAGCGTTGCAACGCCTACCGGCACCTGAATAGGGTGCTGGAGGTCTGCCACTTCCAGACCGCGCTTCAGGCCGTCTGAAGTACCCATGGCGATAGTACGAACCACGCCACCACCCAGCTGCTGCTGAACTTCCAGCACCAGACGAGCATCACCATTTTGCACCTCAAGCGCGCTGTACACCTGTGGTACTGCGTCCTGAGGGAACTCGACGTCCACCACGGCGCCGATAACCTGGACAATCTTTCCAGTAGCCATCTTGAATCCTCTACCTAATTCGTTTATACCCCGCAGCCTGATACCGCTGCAGGGTATACCTGGTTAAACCGCGGAGGCCCCACCGACAATCTCGGTAAGTTCCTGGGTGATGCTGGCCTGACGAGCCTTGTTGTAAACCAACTGCAGCTCTTTAATCAGGTTTCCGCCGTTGTCGGTGGCCGCTTTCATTGCCACCATACGTGCGGCCTGTTCGCTGGCCAGGTTCTCTACAACACCCTGGTAAACCTGAGACTCGACGTAGCGGCGCAGTAACGTGTCCAGCAGCGCTTTCGGATCCGGCTCGTACAGATAATCCCAGGTACTTTTCTTCACCACGCCTTCGCTATTGTCTGCTGGCGGTAACGGCAGCAGCTGAACGATTTGTGGAGACTGGGACATGGTGTTGATAAATTTGTTGCTGACGATAAACAACTTGTCCAGACGACCTTCATCATAGGCTTGCAGCATCACTTTCACTGGGCCAATCAGGTCAGAAAGGGAAGGTTTATCGCCCATGCCGGTGACCTGAGCAACCACGTTGCCACCCGCAGATCGGAAGAATGACAGGCCTTTGGAACCGATAATCGCCAGATCGCTCTCAACGCCTTTATCGGACCAGGCTTTCATATCAGCCAGTAATCTTTTGAACAGGTTAATGTTCAAACCACCACAAAGCCCGCGGTCGGTAGACACGACCAGATAGCCGACGCGCTTAACGTCACGCTCATCCAGGTATGGGTGTTTGTATTCCAGATTACCTAACGCAATGTGACCAATCACTTTGCGCATGGTTTCTGCATAAGGACGGCTGGCCGCCATACGTTCCTGCGATTTACGCATTTTGGAGGCGGCGACCATTTCCATCGCTTTGGTGATCTTCTGCGTGTTCTGCACGCTTCCGATCTTACTACGTATCTCTTTTGCGCCGGCCATAAGCTTCTCCTCAAAGCCTTGCGGCTTGTCCGCTAAGGAACAAGCCGCCAGACATTACCAGGACTGGGTTTTCTTGAACGTCTCGAGGAGGCCTTTCAGCTTCTCTTCGATTTCGCCGTTGTAGTTACCCGCCTGGTTGATTTCAGCCATCAGCTCAGCGTGATCGCGATCGGCGAACGCCAGCAGTGACGCTTCGAAGCTACCGATTTTCGCCAGTTCGACGTCATTCAGGAAGCCACGCTCGGCGGCAAACAGTACCAGACCCTGCTGCGCTACGGACATCGGCGCATACTGCTTCTGTTTCAGCAGTTCGGTCACTTTCTGACCGTGGCTCAGCTGTTTACGGGTTGCTTCGTCCAGATCGGAAGCGAACTGAGAGAACGCTGCCAGTTCACGATACTGTGCCAGCGCGGTACGAATACCACCGGACAGTTTCTTGATGATCTTGGTCTGAGCAGCACCGCCCACGCGAGATACCGAAATACCTGGGTTAACAGCCGGACGAATACCGGAGTTAAACAGGTTAGTTTCCAGGAAGATCTGACCATCGGTAATTGAAATTACGTTGGTTGGAACGAACGCAGAAACGTCACCCGCCTGGGTTTCGATAATTGGCAGCGCGGTCAGGGAGCCCGTTTTACCTTTCACTTCACCGTTAGTAAAACGCTCAACATAGTCGGCGCTTACGCGGGAAGCACGTTCCAGCAGACGGGAGTGGAGGTAGAACACGTCGCCAGGGAAGGCTTCACGGCCTGGTGGACGACGCAGCAGCAGAGAAACCTGACGGTACGCAACGGCCTGCTTGGACAGATCGTCATAAACGATCAGCGCATCTTCACCGCGGTCACGGAAGTATTCGCCCATGGCGCAACCGGCATAAGGCGCCAGATACTGCAGCGCGGCAGACTCAGAAGCGGTCGCCACCACCACGATGGTGTTAGCCAGCGCGTTATGCTCTTCCAGCTTACGTACCACGTTAGCGATGGTAGAGGCTTTCTGACCGATAGCGACGTACACGCACTTGATGCCGGAATCGCGCTGGTTGATGATCGCATCAATCGCCATCGCGGTTTTACCGGTCTGACGGTCGCCGATGATCAGCTCACGCTGGCCACGACCGATTGGGATCATCGCATCGACTGACTTGTAGCCGGTCTGTACAGGCTGGTCAACCGACTGCCTGTCGATAACGCCAGGTGCAATCACTTCGATTGGCGAGAAGCCATCGTTGTCGATTGCGCCTTTACCGTCGATAGGTGCACCCAGGGTGTTCACTACGCGGCCTAACAGACCACGACCCACCGGGACTTCAAGAATACGGCCAGTACACTTAACTTTCATGCCTTCGGCAAGGTCAGCGTAAGGGCCCATCACCACTGCACCTACGGAGTCGCGCTCCAGGTTCAGTGCGATTGCATAACGGTTGCCCGGCAGTGCGATCATCTCACCCTGCATAACATCGGCCAGGCCGTTTATGCGGATGATACCGTCACTAACGGTAACAATAGTACCTTCATTGTGAGCTTCGCTCACTACATTGAACTGAGCAATGCGCTGCTTGATCAGTTCGCTGATTTCGGTGGAATTCAGTTGCATATGCTCCAGTCCCCTTAAGACTGCAAGGCGTCTGAAAGACGCTCAAGACGGCCGCGTACGCTGCCATCGATGACCATATCACCCGCACGGATGATTACGCCCGCCATTACAGACTTATCAATTTTGCAATTCAGCTTAACTTTGCGTGACAAACGTTTTTCCATAGCGGCGCTGATGTTGGTCAGCTGTTCGTCACTCAATGTCATGGATGAGATTACCTCAACGTCTGCGGTCGCATCATGTGCGGCACGTAGCTGGATAAACTGAGCCAGTACATCGGGAAGCGCAGGTAAACGTTTGTTTTCAGCCATGACCTTAATCAGGTTCTGACCGGCTTCGTCCAGCTGTGAGCCGCAGATAGCGATGAACTGTGCAGACAACGATTCCGGCGCAAGCGCGCCGGAGAGAAGTTCTGCTACCTGTTCATTGCTGGCTACCTCGGTAGCGAACGCCAGCATCTGCTGCCAACCATCGACACTTTGATGCTCAACAGCATAGTCAAAAGCTGCTTTGGCGTAGGGGCGAGCTACAGTAGTAAATTCAGACATCAGCCCCTCCCTCCTTACAGTTCAGCGACCAGTTTATCAACGATGTCGCTGTTAGCAGCTTCATCCACGGAACGTTCAATGATTCTCTCGGCGCCGGCAACCGCCAGCATCGCGACTCGCGATCGCAACTCTTCACGTGCACGTTTGCGTTCGGCGTCAATTTCAGCCAGCGCCTGGGTGACGATCTTGTTACGTTCCTGCTCAGCCTCAGCTTTGACTTCGTCCAGGATCTGCGAACGACGCTTATTAGCCTGTTCGATGATTACCTGAGCTTCTTCTTTCGCTTTCTTCAGCTGGTCGGTCGCATTAGCCTGCGCGAGATCCAAATCTTTTTTGGCACGTTCAGCGGAAGCAAGGCCTTCGGCAACTTCTTTCTGGCGCTTTTCGATAGCTGCCATCAGCGGCGGCCATACGTACTTCATGCAGAACAGGACAAACAGGATAAACGCGATGGCCTGGCCGAGGATTGTTGCGTTAATGTTCACAGCACAATGCCTCTTGTTAAGTTAACTTTCTTCTACCCTTTTCGTTCAAGCTGTAGCTGGGTTAGCGCTCCTTTCTCACTCCAGTCACTTACTTAAGTAAGCGCCTGGAGGTTCACCGGATAGCGGCCTTGCTACAACCTGACGTCTTTGGGTATCAGTACAGCAATCTGTTGAACGCACTCATCAAGGGCCAGGCCCTGTGATGAATACCCGGTTACTTCGCGACGGCGAACATCACGTACAGACCCAGACCAACAGCGATCATCGGGATTGCATCCACCAGACCCATTACAACAAAGAACTGCGTACGCAGCAGAGGGATTAGATCCGGTTGGCGCGCGGCGCCTTCCAGGAATTTGCCTCCGAGGATGCCGATACCGATCGCAGCACCGATTGCCGCTAAGCCCATCATCACAGCGGCAGCCATGTACAGCAGATCCATATTCAGGTTTTCCATGACAGTCTCCAGTTTGTTTCAGTTAAAACGCAGTAGTGTTAAGAAAAGTATCAATGTTCTTCAGATGCCATCGACAGATAGACAATCGTTAAGACCATGAAAATGAAAGCCTGCAACGAGATGATCAGGATGTGGAAAATGGCCCAGGGCACATTCAGAATCCACTGTGACCACCACGGCAACAGACCGGCAATCAGGATAAAAATCAATTCACCCGCATACATGTTGCCGAACAGTCGCAGACCGAGAGAAACCGGTTTGGACAGCAGGCTCACACCTTCAAGGATCAGGTTGATCGGAATGAAAATGGGGTGATTGAAGGGTTGCAGAGTCAGCTCTTTGGTAAAGCCCCCAATGCCTTTCATCTTGATGCTGTAGAACAGAATCAAAATAAATACGCCAAGCGCCATAGAGAGCGTGATATTCACGTCTGCAGAAGGCACCACACGCAGCGCTGGCAGCCCAAGGACATGCTCACCAACCCAGGGCAGCAGATCGATAGGCAGCAGGTCCATGAAGTTCATCAGGAAGACCCAGACGAAAATCGTTAATGCCAGCGGAGCGATAAGTTTACTTTTACCGTGGTACATGTCACGGACGTTGGCGTCGACAAAGCCTATAACCAGCTCAATCGCGGCCTGCATTTTTCCCGGTACGCCGCTGGTGGCTGACTTCGCCACTTTGCGAAACAACACCAGGAAAATAATCCCCAGTGCCACAGAGAAAAACATGGAGTCGATATTCAATACCCAGAACGTCGCCGGTGCGTCGTGTGGATTCACTAGCTCGAAGGTACGCAGGTCGAGCTGAAGGTTATTCAGATGATGACCTATGTATTCCTGCGGCGTAGAGATTTCTCCTGCAGCCATGATGCCTCTTACCCTTTGTTGTTAATTACAGCCGGTGCGACGATTTGCACAATCACCACCGATAACCAGGCCAGTCCGAGCGGCATAAAGACCGCCCCAAACACCGCCAGCGCCACGACCAGCAGGACAATGGTGGAGAGAACCTTCAGCACTTCACCTAATGCGAAGCTCCAGGCCACTCGCCCCTTGACGGGATCGCCTGCCCGATGGCGCCAGGCAAAAATCATAAACACTACGTTCGGCAGCCAGGCTGCCAGCCCACCAAAAAGCGCGGACAAGCCCCATGTCAGATCTTTCAGGGCAAACAGCGCACCGATTATGACAAAGGTCACCAGCTGAAGAAGCAGCACGGTTCGGGCAAATTTTACTCTGTAAAGGGACACTGACATGACGCTGAAACTCTCCTGCCCCATCCGGGGTATGTCGCGTGTCGTATAAAACTGCCTTTGCTCTTTTGAGTCAAGCAGCAAAAAACGTGCAAATTATACGGTGCGCCCCTGCGATTTCAATGGATAAGTAGCGAAAAGGTGAACAATTATTTAAATTTCTTTCCAGAGGCTCATTTTAGTAATCTGCACAGATCGTCAATTCAAGGTAAATTCTCTACCGGCAGGCTACAATATTGGTTATAAAGCGTGCGCAAGATCACATTTCAGCAATTAACCAGCGCGAATTCAGGCAGGAATAATCCTGGTTTTGGGCATATAAAAATATAAATAACATTACATTTCAACCAACTGGCAAAAATCACGTTAACAAAGTCCTTTATTTAGGTTGCTTTGTGTTTAATACCAGGTTGTGCCACGCAGGCTTCGCACGGAATCCATTGCTCTGGTGGACTTATAAAGGGAATATATTTACATCCGTGACTATCGCGTTAAGCATTCCCCCTACTCAACGTGATATTCATGATAATGAGATGTGAAATTAACGTTAAATGTAACAAAGTAATTCACAGAACGATAATGACCCGTTTTAACCTGGATGAAACAATTCACCGAATAAAAAAGTGATAAAGAAAAGCACTCAAGAGCTGTTTTTTCAAACAGCGGCTTTCAAATCGGTTCTATAACCCCTCGCCACCCAGCCCCAGTAGTCACTTATTGCAACTAAATTTGAGCGATATAAAGCACTTAGTGTTTGTAAGGCTACTCCCTGTCCAGGCTATTATTAAGGGTTATTTAGCGTAAAATCTTTGCCGCCCGTGTGGCAAAATTGTGCAAATAAGCGACATTTATCGACGCTTCTCTGACCCGGTCACCATAATTAAATGACGTTCACCTTCAAGCTGGGGCACCGTGAGTTTTACCACCTTCTGAAGCGTGAAGCCCTCCGGTAACGCAGCGATTTCATCCTGCGGAACCGTGCCTTTCAGGGCGTAAAACAGACCCTTCTCACCCGGCAGATGATGGCACCAGGTCAGCATGTCATTTAAAGAGGCGAAGGCCCGGCTTATCACACCATCAAACGGCGGCTCGGCAGGGAAATCTTCAACCCGGCTTTGCACTGGCGTAATATTGTCGAGCTTAAGCTCATGCTGCACCTGCTTAAGGAAGCGTATACGTTTGCCCAGGCTGTCTAACAGGGTGAAGTGCGCGTCAGGGCGGACAATCGCCAGCGGTACGCCTGGCAGGCCCGGCCCGGTGCCGACGTCGATAAATCGCTCCCCCTGCAAATGCGGTTCAACCACAATGCTGTCCATAATGTGCCGTACCAGCATTTCCTGCGGATCGCGAACCGACGTCAGGTTATAGGCCTTGTTCCAGCGGTTAAGCATCTCAACATAGTCCACCAGCTGTTGCTTCTGCCGCCCGGAAAGGGAGATGTTGGCCGCGCTGAGCAGCGAAGAAAGTTTGTTTATCACAAAAGGGCCCAAAATAGGCGGGCGAACGCGTCGCCCTGGTTTATCACGACAAAAACAGGCGGACGGAAGCAGGTTCCGTCCGGTGAATCAGGCGCTTTTGCGCAGTAATCCCTGTTTTTTCAGGTAGATCAGCAGAATGGATATCGCCGCTGGGGTGATCCCCGAGATGCGCGAGGCCTGACCGATGGATCCCGGCTTGTGATCGTTCAGCTTGGCGATCACCTCGTTTGAAAGGCCACTCACCTGCTGGTAGTCCAGCCCGGCAGGCAGCGCGGTATTTTCATTACGCAGCTGGCGATCGATCTCCTCCTGCTGACGGGCGATATAGCCTTCATATTTGACCTGGATTTCAACCTGATCGGCTGCCTGATCGTCATCCAGCGCGGGCGCAAAGGTGCTCAGGGTCATTAGCTGCGCGTAGGTCATTTCCGGGCGGCGCAGCAGATCTTCGCCGCTGGCCTCTTTGGTCAGAGCCGCACTCAGCACGGCATTCACTTCCTCAACGCAGGCCGACGCCGGGTGAACCCAGATATCACGCAGGCGCTGGCGCTCTTTCTCGATGCTTTCCAGCTTCTGATTGAAACGCGCCCAGCGGGCATCGTCGACCAGACCCAGCTCGCGGCCCGCTTCTGTCAGACGCAGATCCGCGTTGTCTTCACGCAGCATCAGACGATACTCCGCGCGTGAGGTGAACATACGGTAGGGTTCTTTGGTTCCCAGGGTGCAGAGGTCGTCCACCAGTACGCCCAGGTAAGCCTGATCGCGACGGGGAGCCCAGCTCTCTTTATCCGCAGAGAAGCGTCCGGCGTTCAGACCGGCCAGCAGGCCCTGAGCTGCCGCTTCTTCATAACCGGTGGTGCCGTTAATCTGGCCGGCAAAGAACAGGCCATTAATAAATTTGCTTTCCAGGGACGGTTTCAAATCGCGGGGATCGAAGAAGTCATACTCAATCGCATAGCCCGGGCGCACGATCTTCGCGTTTTCCAGCCCCTGCATGGAGCGGACGATCTGCATCTGTACGTCAAACGGCAGGCTGGTAGAGATCCCGTTGGGGTAAATCTCGTTGCTGGTCAGCCCTTCCGGCTCCAGGAAGATCTGGTGGGCATTGCGATCGGCGAAGCGCATCACCTTATCTTCGATGGAAGGACAGTAGCGTGGTCCAATCCCTTCGATCACCCCTGAGTACATCGGGCTGCGATCCAGGTTATTACGGATGACGTCATGCGTTTTTTCGTTGGTATAGGTGATGTAGCAGGGCACCTGCTGAGGATGCTGTGACGCATTCCCCATAAACGAAAATACCGGCATGGGCGTATCACCGTGCTGCGCTGCCAGTACGCTGAAATCAATGGTTCTGGCATCAATGCGTGGAGGCGTGCCGGTTTTAAGACGGCTGACGCGCAGGGGAAGCTCACGCAACCGGCGCGCCAGAGGGATCGAAGGCGGATCGCCAGCACGACCGCCGCTGTAGTTATCCAGCCCGATATGGATCTTGCCATCCAGGAAGGTGCCCACGGTCAGTACCACCGCTTTTGCGCGGAACTTCAGGCCCATCTGGGTCACAGCACCGACGACGCGATCGTTCTCCACAATCAGATCGTCAACCGCCTGCTGGAAGATCATCAGGTTTGGCTGATTCTCCAGAGCGGTTCGTACTGCCTGACGGTAAAGCACGCGGTCAGCCTGAGCACGGGTTGCCCGTACCGCCGGACCTTTGCTGGCGTTTAGTATCCTAAACTGGATACCGGCCTGGTCGATCGCATGCGCCATCAGACCGCCAAGGGCGTCCACTTCCTTCACCAGATGTCCTTTCCCGATGCCACCGATCGCCGGATTGCAGGACATTTGTCCAAGCGTATCAATGTTATGGGTTAATAACAGGGTTTGCTGACCCATTCGGGCTGCCGCCATAGCAGCTTCGGTGCCCGCATGACCACCACCGATTACGATGACGTCAAAAGGATCTGGATAGAACATGGTACTGGACCTCGCGGTTGTGCGATTGAGTGATTGCTGTCTGGGGTGAGGATTCTACTCAACTTTAGGCGATGGCGAAAGCGCATGGCCTGACAGGTAATTAAAAAGAAGATCTTTTTATTTAGAGATCTCTTTATTAGATCTTCTATTAGGATCGACGATCTCTGTGGATAAGCCGTTTTTACCCATAGCGATCAGGGTTTTATACAGGATCCTTTGCTGTGTACGATCGGTGATCCTGTTGCGTATAAGCTGGGATCTAAATGGCATGTTATACACAGGCTCCGGCAAGGTACCAGGTTATTATTGGGATAATAACCGGTTATTACCGTGAAATGAGCCTGGTTATCCACAGCTGACCGCCAGTTAATTGAGCAAAAACGGACATAATTTACAAAACTTCCCGCGCTTTTTGCCTTAACGTCGATCTAAAATAGTGATCGACGGGCAGGATCATTAGCCAATCAGCGTTTTCCAGCCGGTTAACCAGGCTTCGGCGGGATCTTCGGGGATCTCATGTTCCTGTACATCGATATCCAGACGATCGCCCAGTCGTTTTGCCCCACAGTCGGTCAGCAGCTGGTCCATTTTCTCAATGGCTCCGCAGAACAGATCGTATTCCCGGTTGCCGATGCCAATGGCGCCATAGCGAATAGCACTGAGATCCGGCTTATTCTTTGTGAGTTCATCAAACAGCGGCTGAAGGTTGTCCGGGAGATCGCCCGCGCCATGGGTCGAGCTGATCACCAGCCAGGTGCCGGACAGCGTAAGCTCATCCAGCTCGGGGCCGTGGAGAATTTCGGTTGAAATCCCCTCTTCTTCCAGCTTCTCAGCCAGATGCTCAGCGACGTATTCTGCGCTGCCTAAGGTACTTCCGGTGATTAAGGTAACATCAGCCATAACGGGATCCCTGTATCGCAAAGGCGAACATTGTACGCTGTGATCAACGTGGGATCTACCTGTGGATAATTGGGGTTATTACGCTGTTGTACCTGCGGAGATCGGCGCCACGCAGCGGCCTGTCAGAACAGGCCAGATACGCAGGCTATTGTGGACAGTTTAATACACAGCTCAGGGAGTAATGGTGCGCATGATGGGGTTTTGCAGGGAGATCAGCGTTTCCGTAGACTGAATTTCATCAATAGTCTGGATCTTGTTAATCAGCACCTGCTGCAGGGCGTCGATCGAGCGACACATCACCTTGATAAAAATGCTGTAGTGCCCGGTGGTGTAGTAGGCCTCGACCACTTCATCCAGCATATCGAGCTTTGCCAGCGCGGACGGGTAGTCTCTGGCGCTTTTCAGGATGATGCCGATAAAGCAGCAGACATCATAACCCAGGTGTTTGGGGTCGATTTCCACCCGCGTCCCCTTGATTATTCCCGCCTGCTTCATTTTCTCAACGCGAACGTGGATTGTGCCCGGGCTGACGGCAAACTGCTTGGCCAGCTCGGCATAGGCCGTGCGGGCGTTGGCCATCAGGGCCGTGAGGATCCCGCGATCCAGGTTATCAATTTGTAGGTTGTCAGCCACGCAGGCTCCGTTATTCATCATGATAAAGACGGGTGCCGGACGGCACCCGTTACAGGGCTTAGCGCTTACGCCACACCGTTAGCTGCGCGACGGTGTGCTGATATTTACGTGCCGTCTCGCGAATAACAAAAGGCACATCCTGTGGGGCGGCGATCTCGTCGAAATCGGCGGCCAGCAGCCGCGAAAGCGCCTGATAAGTTGTTAATGCCTCGCCGTTCTCACGGAAGCCCCCCAGCCAGTTCTCTTTCGGCGTGAAGCTCTCCAGCCACGTATAGGGGGAAGAGATCATCAGCACGCCGCCCTGCCGTAGCGTCTGGGTAATATCATGCAGAAAGCGGGCAGGCTGGCGCAAGCGATCGATAAGGTTTGAGGCCAGCACCAGGTCATAGCGGTCTGGCTGCGGCTTCAGGTTACAGGCGTCACCCTGCACAAAGTGGATACGCCCGGCTTGTTCCCCATCCAGGCCTGACTCGCTGAGGTTAACCTGGCGCAGGGCGGTCAAATCCCCCTCTTCCTGAAGGGCGTAACGGAACGTCTCGCCGCGTGCCAGCTGCAGCGCCACGTCGATAAAGCGCGCCGAGTAGTCCATGCCCGTGACGCTGTCAAAGTGGCGGGCCAGTTCAAAACTGGCCCGCCCGGTGGCGCAGCCGATATCCAGCGCGCTGCCGCGCCTGTCGGTCAGGCGACAGGCGATATCGACCAGCGTTTTACTGTAGTTCTCCGTGCCGAAACAGGCCGGGCCGTACTGGAAATCCAGATACTGAGCGACCATGGTGTCGGTTTCGTAAGGGTTAACTACGCTGTTCTCCTGATGGGTGGAGACGACATAACGGAAACCCGCATGCTGGAAAAAGTGGCGGCGGAAAGCATAGCGGGCGGACTTAAGCGCCTCGTTGCCGGTGGAGATCCAGCTACCGCCCTTGATCAGGGTATGCTTGCCATCAAAGGTGGGGGTGGAGAAATCATCATACAGCGGATGCACCTTAAAGCCGTCCAGCCCGCTGATCGGCGTGGTGGTCCACTGCCAGACGTTCCCTAACAGATCGAAGAAATTCCCCTGTGGAAAACGGTCGATCGGACAGGATGATGCCCACCAGGCAAGGTTGATGTTGCCCGGTGCCTCGGCCCAGTCAGGCTGGTCGCCCGGTACGCTTTCGCGCAGCAGCAGCCATTCGGCCTCGCTGGGAAGCTGGACGCGCTGACCGGTTTTCTCCGCTTTCCAGCGGCAGAAGGCGGCGGCCTCCAGCTGATTAACTTCTACCGGCCAGTCCCATGGCATCGCCACCTCTTCGGTCATCAGGCGCAGGGCAAGGCTATCGGGCTGGTCAGGCGATCCCTGCCAGAAAGTTGGCATCGTGGCGCGGGCAAAATCCCGCCAGCCTGAACCCTCTTCATCCCACCAGCGGTTATCCTGATAGCCCCCGTCGGCGACGAATTCAAAATACTCGGCATTGCTGGTGAGCATCTGGCTGGCTTTGAACGGGGCGAGGTCGCTGACCCGCTGGCCATATTCATTGTCCCAGCCGTAGGTTTCATCGGTTTTTCCCTGCACAACCTGCCCGCCCGGGACGTCCAGCAGGCGGTTTTGTGGCACGTCGGCGCGCTGTTGACACGCATCCGGACAGACTGGCCAGTTTGGCTGCGGTTTTACCTCCCCGATGGGTAACTGGCGGATCAGTACGCTGGAGGTTTCCAGGTGGATGCGCTCGTGCTCAATCCCCATCAGGATGATCCACGCCGGGCTGTCCCAGCCTATCGGCAGCGTGAGCGGCATCTCGTTAATCAGGCTTTCGACCAGCGTACGGACCCGGCTGCGATAGTCGCGCAGGCTCGGGACGGTCGGCCACTGATAGTGGCCCGTGTCCAGGTCATCCCAGCTCATCTCATCGACGCCAATCGCCATCATCGCTTCGATCTGCTCATCAACGCGGCTGGTGATCAGACCGCTCGCCATCAGCTTATTGATATAGAAGGTGGCGGTATGACCAAAGTAGAAGATCAGCGGGTGCCGCAGCGCGATCGCGCGGGTGTAATAGGCCTGTTCGTTAGCCAGACAGTCAAACAGGCTCTCATACAACGTCCAGGTCTGCGTAAAGTACGTGAGGAGTTCCTGACGTTTCTGTTCAGCGCTGCCGCCGCTCAGCAGTAGCGTACGAGTGGGGGCAGGTAATGCCGATATCATCTCTGGCTGGTGTAATGCCACATTAAGCTCCTGGTGCGCCGGTTGGCTAAAGCGAAGCTATGACTATAGCAAATAAGCACTGCCACATTTTATCTTAGCAAGGGTTAGCGTCCCCAGCGCCGCAGCAGACGGCTTTTCAGCCCGGTATCGAAGCGCCAGATATGGTCGAAGATACGCATGATGCCCGGTTTTCCATGATCGGACAGCGCAACGGCGTGAAACCGCTGCTGCCGCTGCCGCTGGTGGTGACGGATGCGTTTGACCAGCTCTTCCGGCAGGCGCTGAGCGATGAAGTCAGAAATAATTACCGCATCGGCATCGATCCATAAAGGGGTCGCCAGCCGGATAAGCACTTCGTCAAGACAGGCAGTGAGGTCCGTACCGCCGCGAAAGCGCTGGCTGAGAAAGCGGATTGCCTGGGCAATCCCATCTGCGGCGGTCAGCTCATAGCTCACTACTTCATGGGCAAAAAGCATGATATAGCAGCGGCGGCTATCGGCGAGGGCCACCTTGAGAAGCGCCAGACAGAACGCCTTGGCGCAGCGTTCGTTAAAGCCGCCCATGGAGCCGGAGGTATCTACGCAGACGATAAAAGGCCCTCTGGGCTGCTCATCGTGATGCTGGTGGCTGGCCGGTCGCTGGGTCACCTTATCATGCCAGGTTTCACCCTGTAGCCGGTAGGTCAGCAGGCGCTTTTCCACCAGCCGACGGTAAAATTCCATTTCAATTTCACTGATGCCAAGCGTCGCCAGCTCCGGCGGCAGCAGTCTGAGAATATCATCGCTCTGGTGCAGCCCGTTTACCTCCTCCGGTACGCTTTCTGGCTCTCTGACCCACTGGTGAAACGCCTCGGGAGGAGCATCCTGCGTCGGCACCGATTTGGCGTCACGGCTGCGGCCCAGCTGTTCTGCCAGCCTGAGCAGCATCGGCTGCCCGGCCAGGAAGTCGCCGTAGTCGACGATCAGCTGGTAGTCGCCGCGCTGGAGGGGGGCGCGGGTCAGATCCCACAGGCGACCTGCCGCCGCTTCGTCGCTATCTGACAGCACCCGGGCGAGCTGGCCGCTCATTGCCATGCGCTGCTGTAGCTCCGCCAGCAGCCGCTCACGCTCCTGCTCAAGAACCTGCTGGTTTAGCGTCAGGGTTTGCAACGTCAGGCTCAGTCGCCAGCGCTGAATAAACAGCTGGTGCTGAGGCGAGCTAAGGGCATAGCCCTCTCCGGCGTTATCCACCAGCGCCTGGGCTTTCTCACTAAAGGGGGAGTGATGTTCTGTCAGATAGCGCAGCAGATCGGGCAGTTGCCGACAGAAATCCGTATGGCTGAGGCCCTGAACGTGCTGAAAGCGGGTAAATTCTTCAGCCAGATCGTCCGGCACGGTACTGTTTTTAAGCTGTTCAAGGATTTCCGCTTTTCTGCGGGGTAAATCCTGTAGCAGCGCCTTTTTCAGTCCGGGAAAGGCTTCGAAAAACAACACCAGCTGCGGGCTGGCTACCAGCGCGACCAGCAGATCCTCAATCAGATCGTTTCCGTTGATGGAAAAGAACAGACTCAGGGTGTCGAGCGAGATCACCGGCGCGCCTGCTTCAGACCGTCGGCAACCTGCTGCAGGCTCTCTTCGATACGGGCCAGCCAGTCATCGCTGATAAACAGACAGCGGTGGTGCTGGCTGAAGCGCGTTCTCTGCATGCGCAGCTCAGTCTCCAGATCGTCCAGCGCCTGGATGATCTCTTCCGGCAGGCCGCTGGGTCGGTCTTTGCAGGGCAGCATTAAACGCGATACCTGCAGGCTGACGTCGCGCAGGGTCAGGCAGTCGTTAGCCTCAACGTGCAGATCCAGCGTCTGGGCAAACCCGATGCCGTTAAGCTTGCCGCGCACGTCGCCGCCCTTGAGCAGCCAGTTGTGCAGCGTTTCACGGGCGATAACAACGTGGGTGACCCGCATATCATGCAGCATCAGCGGTTTTTGCAGCATCAGCGTCAGGGTGTCTTCCGCCAGGCTGGCAGGCAGTTCGTAATGGGGCTTACGGCTAAACATGCCGCCGTGTTTTTCCAGCCGGATAGCCAGCTCATTACTCTTTTCCTGCTGCAGCGCCAGACGGCGTGACTCAATCTGCTGTAGCTTAATGAGCATGGACTGCTGCTGCCACGCATGCTGAACGATCAGATTGTCTATCTCGCGGTCAAGAAGTTTCATTGAGGCAACGTCGTGCCACAGGCAATCTTTCAGCAGAATAAGATCGACGGGGGCAATGCTCTGCCGCCCGCTGTAAAAAGCGCTGGCCTGCAACAGATGAAGCGCTTTTTTCCAGCGGCGATCGGAAATATAAGGCGCCTCGGGCTGCTTCTCCAGCTGCTGTCGCAGCTGAAAAATCAGTTCAAATATCTCATCGGGCAGTGAGATCTCGGTAATGCCCTTTTGCCACGCGATGTACTCTTCGTCGCTGATGCAGAGACTCTCTGCCACCGGATTACTGTTTTCGTCCTGCTGGTGGGTCAGCATGCTGCGGAAGTTCTGCTTTTCATGAACGTTGTCCAGCCACAGCCGGATAAGCATACGGTCGTAGAGCGCTTCCAGGCCGCTGTCGGCTTCGGGGAGTTCGTTGGAGGCGGTCACCAGCAGGCGCATCGGGATCTTTTCTTCGCTGTCGCCGTTGCGAAAGCGTCGTTCGTTAATGGCGGTCAGAAGCGTATTGAGGATCGCCGGGCCAGCTTTCCAAATCTCATCAAGAAAAACGATTTCGGCATCGGGCAGATAGCCCTTAGTTAAGCGCTGGTAGCGGCCTTCATCTTTCAGCGCCTGGATGGAAAGCGGGCCAAAAACCTCTTCCGGCGTCGAGAAGCGGGTCATCAGATACTCAAACGCGCGCGAGTGCTGAAACGCATATTTCAGGCGGCGCGCAATCAGGCTTTTGGCGATGCCGGGCGGCCCAAGCAGAAACACGCTCTCGCCGCACAGCGCCGCCAGCAGGCAGAGGCGAATGGCATGGTGGCGCTCATAAAGTCCTTTTTCTAACGCATTACTAAGGCGGCCAATCCTTTCGGCAAGGAGATGAGGCTGAGGCATCAAACATTTATCCTTTTCTACGGTCTTGCCAGCATGGTGACTGGCGAGCGCATACACTACTGGCTATGATGCTTGAAAGAGTTGATACGCGTCAGCTTTTTTCTTTTCAAAGGGTGACCCAGGCCATTGAAGTGACGTCCTGTTGCGTAATTAAGGTAGGCATTCATGATGAATCATGCATACTGTGCGCTTTTTGATGGCCAGAGAAACGGCGCAAGATTGAGCGACCCTCGGCCCCAACAAAAGATGACTCTATGAGTTCTGAAAAAAAGCAGTCCCTCAGTGCCGTCACCCTGGCGGCAATTGGCGTGGTGTATGGCGATATCGGCACCAGCCCCCTGTATACCCTGCGTGAATGCCTTTCCGGCCAGTTTGGCTTCGGGGTGGAGCGCGATGCGGTATTTGGCTTTCTCTCCCTGATTTTCTGGCTACTGGTGCTGGTGGTGTCGCTGAAATATATCAGCTACGTGATGCGGGCCGATAACGCGGGCGAAGGGGGAATTTTGACCCTGATGTCGCTGGCGGGCCGCAATACCGGGTCGAAAGCCACGGCGATACTGGTGATCATGGGGCTGATCGGCGGCAGCTTTTTCTACGGTGAGGTGGTCATTACCCCAGCGGTATCGGTGCTGTCTGCCATTGAAGGGCTGGAAATCGCTGCGCCAAATCTCGATACCTGGATTGTGCCGATGGCGATTGCCGTCCTGACCCTGCTTTTTGTCATTCAGAAACACGGTACCGGTATGGTCGGCAAACTCTTTGCCCCGGTGATGCTGGTGTGGTTTCTGGTACTGGCAGTGATTGGCGCGCTCAGTATTAAGGATAATCCGGACGTGCTCCACGCCCTGAACCCTTACTGGGCAGTGCACTTTTTTATGGAGTACAAAACGGTCTCCTTTTTTGCGCTGGGTGCCGTTGTGCTGGCCATAACCGGCGTGGAAGCGCTGTATGCGGATATGGGCCATTTCGGCAAGCTGCCGATTCGACTGGCCTGGTTCGTGGTGGTGCTGCCGTCGCTGGTGCTCAACTATTTTGGTCAGGGGGCGCTGCTGCTTAAGCATCCTGAAGCGATTAAGAACCCGTTTTTCCTGCTGGCACCCGACTGGGCGCTCTATCCGATGCTGGTGCTGGCAACGCTGGCGACCGTTATTGCCTCTCAGGCAGTGATTTCCGGCGTCTTCTCCCTGACCCGGCAGGCCGTGCGGCTGGGATATCTGCCGCCGATGCGCATTGTGCATACCTCAGAAGAGGAGTCCGGCCAGATCTATATCCCGGTGATTAACTGGATCCTCTATTTTGCGGTCGTGATTGTCATTCTCGGCTTCCAGCACTCAAGCAACCTGGCGGCGGCCTACGGCATTGCCGTAACGGGCACCATGGTGCTGACCGCCATACTCTGTTCCGTGGTGGCGATTAAGAACTGGCACTGGAACCGCTATCTGGTGCTGACGCTGCTGGTGGGTATGTTGTGCATCGACGTGTCGCTGTTTTCCGCAAACCTGATCAAAGTGTTCTCCGGCGGCTGGCTGCCGCTGTGCCTGGCGCTGGTGATGTTTATTGTGATGACAACGTGGAAAAGTGAGCGCTTCCGCCTGCTGCGGCGTATGCACGAGCACGGTAATTCGCTTGAGGCGATGATCACCTCGCTGGAAAAATCCCCGCCGGTACGCGTGCCGGGTACCGCCGTTTATATGTCACGCGCGCTGAACGTCATCCCCTTTGCTATGCTACATAATCTCAAACATAACAAGGTTTTGCATGAACGGGTGGTGCTGCTGACGATGCGAAATGTCGACGCGCCGTACGTGCATAACGTGAAGCGCGTAACGATCGAACAGCTTTCTCCCACCTTCTGGCGCGTGGTGGCCAGCTACGGCTGGCGTGAAACGCCCAACGTGGAAGAGATTTTCCACCGCTGTGGCCTTGAGGGGCTGAGCTGCAGAATGATGGAAACGTCGTTCTTTATGTCGCATGAGTCGCTGATTATTGGCAAGCGGCCCTGGTATCTGCGGCTGCGCGGCAAGCTGTTTCTGGCGCTACAGAGGAATGCGCTGCGCGCGCCCGACCAGTTTGAGATCCCGCCCAACCGGGTTATTGAGCTGGGGACCCAGGTCGAGATCTGATAACAGAGGGGGCGGGCATAAGGCCTGGCCCCGCTACCTGAGTCAGTTTACCAACCGATCTCTGCCGCAAAGCCGCCTTCCGGGCGGTTACCGAAACTCGCCTGCATACCGTGCTGGCGGGCAATATGGCTGACGATTGACAGGCCAAGCCCGCTCCCCGATTTCTCCTGCCCCGGCGGCCGGAAAAAACGTTCGCCAATGCGCGACAGTGCCGTACTGCTGACGCCCGGCCCATTATCCACCACCTTGATACCCCGGGCGGAAAGCGTCAGTTGTACGCTGCCGCCTGGCTCACTGTAGCGGATCGCGTTATCCAGCAGATTGCGTACCAGCAGGGCAAGCAGCAGCGGGTTGCCCGCCCGTATCACCGGTGAATCAGGCGCATCCAGCGTTATCTCCACCCCGGCATCCTGAGCCGAGGCGTAATGGTCGATCGCCGCCTGTTGCAGGAGCTGCTGCAGATTAATTGGCTCTGTTTGCAGCTTTTCATCGCTATCGAGCCGGGACAGGGTAAGCAGCTGATCAACCAGTCTTGTGGCGCGATCGATACCGGCATCAAGATTTTTCAGGGCATGATGCCGTACGGCGCGGTCGTCATGCGCCAGCTGCGCCACTTCGGTTTGCACCTTCAGTGCGGCGAGCGGGCTTCTCAGCTCATGGGCGGCATCGGAGGTAAAGCGGCGTTCGCGCTGAAGCATTTCGCCGATGCGGACGAAAAGCGCGTTCAGCTCATTCAGCAGCGGGCGCACCTCCTGAGGCACACGAGGCTCCACCAGCGGCGTCTCATCGGCGGGGGCGCGCAGTCGAAGCTGCCGGGTGATTCGTTTCAGCGGGGCCAGTTCGTGCATAACCAGCCACAGCAGCAGGAGAAGCATGACCGGCAACGCCACCAGCCAGGGGATCAGATTCGCCTGGACGATATCGCGGGTCATATCATCGCGGTATTCCCACTGCTGGCCGACCATCACCACAAACTGGTGGTCGGCTGTGGGAAGCCTGAGCAGTCGCCACAGATCGTCGTCGCCCTTTAATTTGCCGTTGCTAAATCCGTCGCGCGACGGCTGAAAGCGAAAATCTTTGCCGTTATCGCCGTCATTGATGACCATCCTGCCGTCGCGGGTGAATACCGCAAAGGCCAGCACATCATCATCCTGTTCTCCGCGATGGTGGCGCAGCAGCTTTTTGGTTTTCGGCAGCGTCAGCGGTTGCTGGGTCAGCTGTGCAGGATCCATCGCCGCCAGCCGCTTAGCAAACAGCATCTGCTGCGTATCAAACAGCGCGTTGATTTTATCCCGCGTCTGCCACCAGGATCCTACGCTGGCCACGCCCCAGCAGATTAGCGTGAGCAGAATAAACCCCAGCATCAGGCGCAGGCGCAGGCTGAGCTGGCTCATGCTGAGCCCCCCAGCGTATAGCCTACGCCGTGTACCGTTCGGATAAACTGGCTGCCGAGCTTTTTACGCAGGTGATGAATATGCACCTCAACGGCGTTGCTGGAAATCTCCTCATCCCAGCTGTACAGCTTCTCCTCCAGCTGCGCGCGCGTCAGAACCCTGGACGGGTTCATCATAAAAAGCGCCAGCAGCGCCAGCTCGCGGGACTTAAGCGTCAGGGGTTCGCCGTTACAGGTGACGCGATGAGAATGCGGCTCCATCGATACCGGTCCGTGGTTAAGGACAGGCTGTAACTGACCGTGACGGCGGCGGATCAGCGCCTGTAACCGTGCGGCGACCTCACTCAATGCAAAGGGTTTGCAGAGGTAGTCGTCGGCACCCTGCTGAAGCCCGGTGACCCGCTGTTCCAGCGCATCCCTGGCCGTCAGGATCAGTACGGGAATATCCTGGCCCTGCTGACGCCACTGGCGCAGGATCGCCAGCCCGTCCATGCCCGGCAGGCTAAGGTCCAGCACTACCGCATCATAGGGCGCGCCCATCAGCGCAGACTGCCCCTGGCTGCCATCGGTAAACCAGTCCACGCTGAAGCCCAGCTTCTGGAGACCGGCTTTGATGCCGTCACCAATCAGGCGATCGTCTTCAATCACTAAAATACGCATGGCGAATTCCTTATATCGTTAAGGATTTATACGTAACAGCGTGACGGTTTGTACAGGTCGTTCGGCGCTTTTCGTGGATATTGCCCCACTTAATGAAAAAAATTTACCGCCGGTGCCGCCTTAAGATCCCGTTAAGAACGTTGTGGTGTAATCCTTTCTGAAGAGCACAGTCTGCGCGGTATAAACTACCGCGCCTCAAGGGAATACAGGAGAATACGATGAAAAAGAGCGCTGCGTTATTTGCTATTGCTGCCCTGGTGTCCACGCCGGTACTCGCCGCCCAGAGCGGCGGCTTTGTTGAGCCAAACGCCCCGACGGCTGCCGTACAGCAGGGCGGATTCAACGGCCCTGACGGCACCCTGGCGACGGTGAAACAGGCGCTGGAGATGAAGGATGATGCCTGGGTGACCCTGCGCGGGCAGATTGAAAAACGCGTGGGTGATAACGAGTATCTGTTCCGCGATGCCACCGGCACGATGACGGTCGAGATTGGTCACAAACGCTGGCAGGGGCAGACCGTAACGCCCGCCGACAACGTAGAGCTGCGGGGTAAAGTCGATAAAGATCACGGCACCCTGGAGCTGGACGTGAAGCACATCAGGAAGGTGCAGGGCTGATCCAGGGCGCAGGTGAGAAACGTGCGGGCATTACTCCGCCGTGAGCATCGCAACCAGATGAAGGACCGCCGGTGAACGGTCAAAACGCCGCCACGCCAGCGCGATATCGGTATTGAGCGTGGCGTCATCGATTTGATGAAACGTTACCCCCGGATAGCTGATACAGCACAGCGAAGCGGGCACGATGGTAAAGCCAAACCCGGCGGCGACCATGCCAATGGCCGGTAATATCTGCGGTGACTGCTGGCCTGGTTTCGGCTGGAAACCGGCGCGCAGGCAGGCCGCAATCACCATCTCGTACAGGCTGGGCGACACCTCGCGCGGAAAGACAATCAGCGGTTCATCCGCCAGCTGGGCCAGCGACAGGCACGGCTCGCCGCCAAGGGCGTGTCCTTCGGGCAGCACCACCCGCATCTGCTCAGTGGCGATCACCTTCAGGTTAAATGCCTTACTGCTTTCACAGGGCAGACGCACGATCGCCGCATCCAACAACCCTTCCTGTAAATCGTGCATCAGCGCGGACATGTTCTGTTCACGTGACAGCAGCGTCATATCCGGATAGCGATCCTGAAACCGGCGGATCAGGGTAAAAACGGCGGAATGAAAGGCGACGGAACTGGCAAACCCCAGTGAGAGCTCTCCGCTAATGCCGCGTGCAATCCCCCTGGCCTTTTCCAGCGCCAGCCCGGTTAGCTCCAGGATCTGGCAGGCGTCCTGATAAAAGGCCTCTCCCGTTTCTGTCAGCTCGACCCCACGCGTCAGCCTTTTCAGCAGCGGTGTGCCTATCTCACGCTCCAGCCTGAGGATCTGCTGGCTGAGCGGCGGCTGAGAAATTCCCAGCATTTCGGCGGCGCGCGTGAAGTGGCGCGTTTGTGCAACCGCCACAAAATAACGCAGATGGCGAAGTTCCATATTAAATTCGTCTCAAAGTAGTGGCTTTTCTATATTGGTATCCCCGACTGAATCGAGTCAATATTCAGTTAACAAATCTTAACTGTTTAGATCCAGAGGGGCATGATGAAACATTCTGTAACCGACTGTATGTGCGAACAACAGCTGGCGTCTACCGTCAGTGCGTTACGGCAACATAAACCAGAAAGCGTTATCTATCAGACCTCTTTGATGAGTGCGCTGCTGAGTGGCGTTTACGATGGCACCACCACCGTTGCCGACTTGCTGCGTAAAGGCGATTTTGGCCTCGGCACCTTTAATCAGCTCGACGGTGAGCTGATCGCCTTCGATAAAGAAGTTTACCAGCTGCGATCCGACGGCAGTGCAACCTCGGCCGATCCGCAGCAGAAAACGCCCTTTGCCGTGATGACTTTTTTCAACCCGCAGTATCGTCACGTGCTGAACGGCCCGGCCAGTCGTGAGGCTGTTCATCAGATCATCAATGAGCAGGTTACCTCCGATAACCAGTTCTGCGCGCTGCGCATTGACGGCCTTTTCTCCTCGGCGCAGACGCGCACGGTTCCCTGCCAGCATCGCCCTTACCGTTCCATGCCGGAAGTGCTGGGCCAGCAGCCCACGTTTCACTTCACCGATCGTCGCGGCGTGGTGATTGGTTTCCGCACCCCGCAATACATGCAGGGCATCAACGTGGCGGGCTATCACGAACACTTTATTACCGACAATCGTCAGGGCGGTGGACACCTGCTGGACTATCAGCTGGAAGAGGGCGTACTGACCTTCGGTGAAATCAGCAAGCTGGTTATCGATCTGCCCAACGACAGCGATTTTCTCAAGGCCGACCTGAATCCTGAAAATCTGGATTCCGCTATTCGCTCTGTTGAGAGCTAAACCCTTTTTAGGAGCTATGATGAAAAATCCAACCGAGACTCCGGTATGGCAGCACGGTGCCGATCTGGTCGTGGCGCAGCTTGAAGCGCAGGGCGTAAAGCAGGTTTTCGGCATTCCGGGCGCAAAAATCGATAAGGTTTTTGACTCGCTGGTGGACTCAACCATCCAAACAATTCCGGTTCGTCACGAAGCCAATGCGGCCTTTATGGCCGCTGCGGTGGGCCGACTCACCGGCAACGCGGGCGTGGCGCTGGTCACCTCAGGGCCGGGCTGTTCAAATCTGATCACCGGCATGGCGACCGCCACCAGCGAGGGCGATCCGGTCGTGGCGCTGGGCGGCGCAGTCAAGCGCGCTGACAGCGCTAAACAGGTCCATCAGAGCATGGATACCGTGTCGATGTTCCGTCCGATCACCAAATTCGCTGCGGAAGTGACCGATTCAAATGCTCTGGCTGAAGTACTTTCCAACGCCTTTCGCTATGCGGAACACGGCCGCGGCGGTGGCTCATTTGTCAGCCTGCCGCAGGATATCGTCGATCAGCCCGCCAAAGGCTACCCGCTGCTCTGTAAAGGCCATGTGGTTCTGGGCTCGGCACCGGACTCCGCCATTGATGAAGTGGCGAAGCACATCGCCAGCGCGAAAAACCCCGTGCTGCTGCTGGGCCTGATGGCCAGCCAGACCGCCAACAGCGATGCGCTGCACCGCCTGCTTGCCAGCAGCCATATCCCGGTGACCAGTACCTATCAGGCCGCCGGCGCCGTCAGGCAGGAGCATTTCTCCCGCTTCGCCGGCCGTGTTGGCCTGTTTAATAACCAGGCGGGCGATCGCCTGCTGCGCCAGGCCGATCTGATTATCACCATCGGCTACAGCCCGGTCGAGTATGAACCTGCGATGTGGAACAGCGGCAACGCCACGCTGGTGCATATTGATGTTCTGCCCGCCGATACGGACAACTGCTATCTGCCGGATGTCGAGCTGGTCGGGGATATTGCCTCCACCCTCGATAAACTGGCGGATAAAATTACCGCGCCGCTGCAGCTCAGCGAGCAGGCCGCTTCCGTGCTCCAGGATCGTCAACAGCAGCGCCAGCTTCTGTCGCTCCAGGGTCAGAGCCTTAACCAGTTTGCTCTGCACCCGCTACGTATCGTGCGGGCCATGCAGGACATCATTAACAGCGATGTGACCCTCACCGTGGATATGGGCAGCTTCCATATCTGGATCGCCCGCTACCTTTACAGCTTCCGCGCCCGTCAGATCATGATCTCTAACGGCCAGCAAACGATGGGCGTGGCGCTGCCGTGGGCAATTGGCGCATGGCTGGTGGACCCCAGCCGGAAGGTGGTTTCCGTCTCCGGCGACGGCGGCTTCTTACAGTCCAGTATGGAGCTGGAAACGGCGGTCAGGCTCGGTGCCAATATTCTGCACATTATCTGGGTGGATGAGGCCTACAACATGGTGGCGATGCAGGAAGAGAAGAAATATCACCGCGTGTCAGGGGTGAAATTCGGTCCGGTCGATTTCAAAGTCTATGCCGAGGCGTTTGGCGCCGCCGGCTTCTCGGTAAACAGTGCCGCCGAGCTGGAACCGACGCTGCGAAAAGCGATGGATGTGCAGGGGCCCGCTGTGGTCGCCGTGCCAGTAGACTATGCTGATAATCCGATGCTGATGGGTCAACTGCATCTGAGCCAGATTCTGTAACACATGTTTAAGGAGAAGGTATGAAAACCAAAGTAGCATTGGTGACCGGCGGCGGTCAGGGTATTGGTAAAGCCATTGCCCTGCGCCTGGCAAAAGACGGCTTCGCCGTTGCGGTAGCGGATTATAACAGCCAGACGGCAGGTCAGGTTGCGGATGAAATAGTCAGTGCCGGCGGCAAAGCTTTAGCCGTGACGGTCGACGTATCAAATCGCGATCGGGTCTTTGCTGCCGTTGAGCAGGCGCGTAAAGAACTGGGCGGTTTTGACGTCATCGTCAATAACGCCGGTGTCGCACCGACCACGCCAATCGAAGAGATCACCGAAGAGACGGTCGATAAAGTTTATAACATCAACGTTAAAGGCGTGATCTGGGGCATGCAGGCGGCCATCAAAGCCTTTAAGGCTGAAGGCCACGGCGGCAAGATTATCAATGCCTGTTCCCAGGCGGGCCACGTCGGTAACCCTGAGCTGGCAGTTTACAGCTCAAGTAAATTCGCCGTGCGCGGCCTGACGCAGACCGCCGCGCGCGATCTGGCACCCTTAGGAATTACGGTGAACGCCTACTGTCCGGGCATTGTTAAGACGCCAATGTGGGAGGAGATCGATCGTCAGGTTTCCGCCGCCGCAGGGCAGCCAGCGGGCTACGGCACGGCAGAGTTCGCCAAACGCATCACCCTGGGTCGCCTCTCCGAGCCGGAAGACGTGTCTGCCTGCGTGGCCTTCCTTGCCGGCCCTGATTCCGACTACATGACCGGTCAGTCACTGCTGATCGACGGCGGGATGGTCTTTAATTAATCCTGTATTGCAGACCGGCTCCGGTCGGTCTGCTGTTCTTTTTCCCTCCCATTCTCCCCTCTTAAGTCAAACCTTCATTGCCGTAAGCGAAACGTTTCGATAGCGATCACATATTCCACGCATGGTGGTTGTTTTCCCGTCTGGCTTTCATACACTCCCTGCAGGCGAAACGTTTCGCTCTGGAGTGAATGATGAAAAAAGGCACCTTACTGAATTCTGAAATATCGGCGCTGGTGTCCCGGCTCGGGCATACCGACAGCCTGGTGATTGGCGACGCGGGACTGCCCATTCCGGCTGGCCCTCAGCGTGTTGATCTGGCGCTGACGCAGGGGATCCCCAGCTTTTTACAGGTGGTGAAAGCCGTGACCGACGAGATGCAGGTAGAAAGTGTCATCATCGCCGAGGAAATTAAGTCCCACAATCCTCAGCTTCTTAGTGAACTCTCCGCTCTGCTCGACTTACTGCAACAACACCAGGGAAACACCATCGCGATTTCGTACGTGAGTCACCAACAGTTCAAACAGCAAACGCAGCGCAGCCAGGCGGTTATTCGCAGCGGGGAGTGTTCTCCCTATGCGAATATCATCCTGTGCGCTGGCGTGACCTTCTGAGGCCGTCATGCAACCTTTATTGCAGCTGCAAGGCATTGATAAATCCTTTCCCGGCGTCAAGGCGCTTTCCGGCGCCGCGCTGGCGGTCTATCCCGGACGCGTTATGGCGCTGGTGGGGGAGAACGGCGCCGGTAAGTCCACCATGATGAAGGTGATGACCGGTATTTACCCCCGGGATGCGGGCTCGGTGAAATGGCTCGGTAACGAGACAACGTTTAACGGGCCAAAGGCATCACAGGACGCTGGCATCGGCATTATTCATCAGGAGCTTAACCTGATCCCGCAGCTCAGCATTGCTGAAAATATCTTTCTGGGGCGGGAGTTTGTTAACGGCTTTGGCCGCATCCTGTGGAAAAAAATGTATGCCGAGGCGGATGTCCTGCTTCAACGCCTGAACCTGCGCTTTAGCAGCCACTGGCTGGTGGGCGACCTGTCGATTGGCGACCAGCAGATGGTCGAAATTGCCAGGGTACTGAGCTATCAGTCCAAAGTGATTGTAATGGACGAGCCGACGGATGCGCTGACCGATACCGAAACCGCCTCGTTGTTTCGCGTCATCCGCGAGCTAAAGGCGCAGGGCTGCGGCATTGTCTACATCTCCCACCGGATGAAAGAGATCTTTGAAATTTGCGATGACGTAACCATCTTCCGCGACGGCCAGTTTATCGCCGAGCGCGCGGTGGAGAGCCTGGACGAGAATTCACTGATTGAAATGATGGTGGGTCGCAAGCTGGAAGAGCAGTATCCACGGCTGGATAAAGCCCCCGGCGAGGTGCGCCTTAAGGTTGAGCATCTCAGCGGACCGGGCGTGGAGGACGTCAGCTTTACGCTGCGTAAAGGCGAGATCCTGGGCGTGGCGGGGCTGATGGGCGCGGGACGTACCGAACTGATGAAGGTGCTTTACGGCGCACTGGCCAGAACTCACGGCAGCGTAACGCTGGATGGGCGCAATATTACCACCCGCACGCCGGAAGATGGCCTGCGAAACGGCATCGTCTATATCTCCGAGGACCGCAAGCGTGACGGGCTGGTGCTGGGCATGTCGGTGAAGGAGAACATGTCGCTGACCGCGCTGGACTACTTCAGCCACAGTGGCGGCAGGCTGAAGCACGCAGAGGAGCAGCTGGCGGTCAGCGACTTTATCACCCTGTTCAAGGTGAAAACGCCGTCGATGAACCAGCCGATTGGCCTGCTTTCCGGCGGCAATCAGCAGAAGGTGGCCATCGCCCGTGGGCTGATGACCCGCCCTAAAGTCCTGATTTTGGATGAACCCACCCGCGGCGTGGACGTCGGCGCCAAAAAAGAGATTTATCAGTTAATTAATCAGTTTAAGGACGAGGGGCTGAGCATCATTCTGGTTTCCTCTGAAATGCCGGAGGTGCTGGGCATGAGCGACCGCGTGCTGGTGATGCACGAAGGGCGCCTGAGCGGTGATTTTCCAATTGAACAGGCCACGCAGGAAGTCCTGATGGCGGCAGCAGTAGGTAAGCTACAGAGTGTGGAGCACGCATGACCATGAATACCCGAACGATCCCTGCTAACCGGCTGTTCAGCAAGACCTGGCTGCTGGAGCAAAAATCCCTGATCGCGCTGATTGTGCTGATTGCTATCGTCTCCAGCCTGAGCCCGAACTTTTTCACCCTGAACAATATGTTCAACATCCTGCAGCAGACCTCCGTTAACGCCATTATGGCGGTCGGCATGACGCTGGTTATCCTGACGTCCGGTATCGATCTTTCGGTGGGTTCACTGCTGGCGCTGACTGGCGCGGTAGGTGCATCGCTGGTGGGAATGGAAGTTAACGCACTGGTGGCCGTGGCCGCCTCTCTGGCGCTGGGCGCAGCTATTGGCGCGCTCACCGGTACTATCGTGGCGAAGGGACGCGTGCAGGCCTTTATCGCCACGCTGGTGATGATGCTGCTGCTGCGGGGCGTCACCCTGGTGTACACCAATGGCAGCCCGGTTAATACCGGCTTCAATGACAATGCCGATCTGTTTGGCTGGTTTGGTATTGGTCGCCCGCTGGGCATTCCCACGCCGGTGTGGCTGATGGCGGTGGTGTTCGCACTGGCCTGGTACATGCTGCATCACACCCGCCTGGGCCGTTATATTTATGCGCTGGGCGGCAATGAGGCGGCAACGCGCCTGTCTGGCATCAGCGTGAGCCGGGTGAAGATTGTCGTGTATGCGCTGAGTGGCATGCTGGCCGCGCTGGCGAGCACCATCGAAGTTGCGAGGCTCTCATCGGCACAGCCGACCGCGGGAACGGGCTACGAGCTTGATGCTATCGCCGCCGTTGTGCTGGGCGGCACCAGTCTGGCGGGCGGCAAGGGCCGAATTATGGGTACCTTAATTGGGGCACTGATCCTCGGCTTCCTGAATAACGGGCTTAACCTGCTCGGCGTTTCCTCCTACTACCAAATGATCGTCAAAGCGGTGGTGATTTTGCTGGCGGTGCTGGTAGATAACAAAAGCAGTAAATAACTCATCCCTACAGGAAATTATGATGAAAATGACCAAACTGACTGCACTTGCCGTACTACTCGGCGCCACGCTCAGCGCCAGCGCAATGGCGAAAGACACCATCGCGCTGGTGGTATCCACGCTGAATAATCCCTTTTTTGTCTCATTAAAAGACGGTGCGCAAAAAGAAGCTGACAAGCTGGGTTACAACCTGGTCGTGCTGGATTCACAGAATAACCCGGCAAAAGAGCTGGCTAACGTTCAGGACTTAACCGTGCGCGGAACTAAGCTACTGCTGATTAACCCGACTGATTCAGACGCAGTGGGCAATGCGGTCAAAATGGCTAATCAGGCCAGTATTCCGGTGATCACCCTTGACCGTATGGCGGCGCAGGGCAAAGTGGTCAGCCACGTGGCATCGGATAACCGCTTCGGCGGCAAGATGGCGGGTGACTACATTGCGAAAAAGGTGGGTGAGAACGCAAAAATTATCGAACTGTCCGGTATTGCGGGCACCTCCGCCGCGCGTGAGCGGGGTGAAGGTTTTAAATCTGCTGCCGATGCGCATAAGTTCATTATCCTCGGCAGCCAGCCTGCCGACTTTGACCGCACCAAAGGTCTGAACGTGATGCAGAATCTGCTGACCGCGCATCCTGACGTGCAGGCGGTCTTTGCGCAAAATGATGAAATGGCGCTTGGCGCAATGCGCGCATTGCAAACTGCCGGTAAATCTGATGTGGTGGTCGTCGGCTTTGACGGCACCGCAGACGGGGTAAAAGCCGTTCAGGGTGGTAAGCTGGCCGCTACCGTGGCTCAGCAGCCGGAGCAAATCGGCGTTATCGGCGTGCAAACGGCTGATAAAGTGCTGAAGGGCCAGAAAGTTCAGGCTATCAATCCGGTTGACCTGAAGCTGGTCACGCAATAAATCAAAGAAAAGCATGGCACGCGCCACCCTTTCCGGGTGGCGCCTTTTTCTGGACGACGCCTTTATGAAAAAATCCGGCAAGCTGACCGTCCTTGGCAGCATTAATGCAGACCATATTCTTAACCTGATGCAGTTCCCCCGGCCCGGCGAAACGGTAACCGGCAGTAAGTATCAGGTCGCTTTTGGCGGGAAAGGGGCAAACCAGGCCGTTGCGGCGGGGCGCAGCGGGGCGGATATCGCCTTTGTCGCCTGCGTGGGCGACGATGATATTGGCCGCCGCATTCGCCAGCAGCTGGCAACCGATCGGATCGATATCACCTCTGTCGACGTGGTGGCAGACCAGTCCACGGGCGTGGCGCTTATTTTTGTTAACGGCGCGGGTGAAAACTGTATTGCGATCCATGCTGGCGCCAATGCGTCGCTGACGCCGGACAGGGTCCGCCAGCACCAGCAAAGCATAGCGGAGTCGGACGCGCTGTTGATGCAGCTTGAGTCTCCACTGGAGAGCGTACTGACCGCCGCGAAAATTGCCCGCCAGCATCAGACGCGCGTTATTCTTAATCCCGCGCCCGCCGTCGCGCTCTCCGATGAGCTGCTGGGGCTGGTGGATATGATTACTCCCAATGAAACGGAAGCGGAAATACTGACCGGCGTGCATGTTGATTCCGACGAAGCGGCGGCCCGCGCGGCTGGCGTGCTGCATGAAAAGGGTATCGACAGCGTTCTTATTACGCTCGGCAGCCGCGGCGTGTGGCTGAGTGAGCAGGGTAAAGGCCAGCGTATTGCCGGTTTCCGGGTAGAGGCGGTTGATACGATAGCGGCAGGCGATACCTTCAACGGCGCGCTTATCGCCGCCCTGCTTGAAGGGCAAGCGATGGATCGCGCCGTACATTTTGCCCATGCGGCTGCGGCTATTTCAGTGACCCGCCATGGCGCGCAGCCATCCGTACCCTGGCGCAGTGAAATCGATCGCTTTTTGCAGCAGCAGGGGTAGCGCGTGGCCACTATGAAAGATGTCGCGCGCCTCGCGGGCGTCTCGACTTCTACCGTTTCCCACGTTATTAACAACAACCGCTTCGTCAGCGAGGCGGTGCGGGAAAAAATCACCTCGGCGATTGCCGAACTGAACTATGCCCCTTCTGCCCTGGCGCGCAGTCTTAAGCTTAATCAGACGCGCACCATCGGTATGCTGCTGACTGCCAGTAGCAACCCTTTCTACTCTGAGGTGGTCCGCGGCGTCGAGCGCAGCTGCTATGAACGCGGCTACAGCCTGATCCTGTGCAATACCGAAGGAGATGAAAACCGCATGAACCGCAGTCTTGAAACGCTGCTGCAGAAGCGGGTGGATGGGCTGCTAATCATGTGCACAGAAAGCCATCTCCCCTCCGCCGATATCCTTAACCGGTATCCCTCTATTCCTTCGGTGATGATGGACTGGGCCCCTTTTGAGGGCAGCAGCGACATTATTCAGGATAACTCGCTGCTGGGCGGGGAGATGGCGACCCGATTTTTGATCTCCCGGGGTTACCGGCGCATTGCCTGCATTGCCGGTCCGCAGGATAAAACGCCTGCCCGTCTGCGGCTGGAAGGTTTTCAGCTGGCGATGAAGAGCGCGGGTTTACCGGTGCCGCCGTCCTGTGTGGTCAGCGGTGATTTCGAATTTAAGGGTGGATTCAACGCCATGAATCAGCTGTTATCGCTCTCTCCGCTGCCTGAAGCGGTATTTACCTGCAACGATGCGATGGCGGTAGGCGGCTATCATGCGCTCTTCCAGGCCGGCCTGTCGGTGCCACAGGATATTGCGGTGATTGGCTATGACGACATAGAGCTGGCGCGCTATATGACGCCGCCTCTGACCACCATTCATCAGCCTAAAGATGAACTGGGTGAGCTGGCGATTGACACGCTTCTCCACCGCCTCGGCGAGCCGGGCGACAGTCAGCAGTTACTTATCCTGACGCCCGAACTGGTAGAGCGCGGCTCGGTGGGTGAAATTTAAGTGCGTTTTTTGCGCTTCTCGCGGTCAGCAATCAGATGGCGGCCATCTCCCGGTTTAAGCAGCCTGAATACCAGTCCTGAAAATACGGTTACCACGCCCATGGTCAGAAAGGTGGCATGGAAGTGCTGCACCGTGGTGCCGTCAAAGTTCTCATAAAACCGCAGCACTGCCGCGCTTACCGCGACGCCAAAGCTGATAGCCAGCTGCTGAGTGACGGCCAGCATGCTGTTACCGCTGCTGGCGTTACCTTCATTTAAGTCCGCCAGCGTAATGGTGTTCATCGCCGTAAACTGGGTGGACATAGCCATGCCCAGAATAAATAGCGGAAGCAGAAGGACGACCAGGCCCATTGCTGGCGTCTGTAGCGCAAAGGTGGCAATCAGCACACCGATAATCACGCTTATCCACATCAGCGTGGTGCGGTAGCCAAACCAGCGAAGCACCTGGGTGACCGTTGATTTCGCCAGGAGCGATCCTAATGCCGTGGGGGCCATCATGCAGCCTGCGAGAATGGCGGAATAGCCAAATCCCACCTGTAGCATCAGCGGCATCAGGAAAGGAATGCAGCCGGTGCCAAGCCGGGAAGCGATATTCCCGAGGATCCCTACCGAGAAGGTGCGGGTTTTAAACATTGGTAGGGGAATGAGGGGCGTCGCATGGCGCCGCGCATGAGCAATATAAAGAAGCAGCAGCAGTACTCCTCCCGACGTAACAGCCAGAGCAATGCTGCTGGCCACGATCTTCTCGCCAAACAGCTCAATCCCGCTCGACAGCAGCACCAGGCCTACGCCAAACAGAATAAAACCCAGCAGATCGAAGCGGCGTTTGGGCGTAGTAAAATCCGGCATATATTTACGGGCGTAAATAATGCCCAGAATGCCCATCGGAATATTTATCAGGAAAATCCAGTGCCAGCTGGCCCAGGTTACCAGCACGCCGCCCAGTAGCGGTCCCAGAACCGGGCCAATCAGCCCGGGCATAGTGACGAAATTCAGCACCGGCAGCAGTTCGCTACGCGGATAGGCCCTGAGCAATGCCAGCCTGGCGACGGGCATCATCATCGCGCCACCAATCCCCTGAAGCACCCGGAAGGTAACCAGCATAGCAAGCGAGTCTGAGAGCGCGCAGGCCAGCGAACCAAGCGTAAATAAAGAAACCGCCACCACAAACACTTTGCGCGTACCGAAGCGATCGGCCAGCCAGCCGCTGACGGGGATCAGCATGGCAACGGTTAAGGTATAGCTAATGATGGCAGACTGCATTGCCAGGGGGGAGCGATTCAGGCTCTGCGCGATGGCGGGGAGAGCGGTGTTCAGTATCGTGGCATCCAGCGCCTGCATAAAAAAGGCCATGGCGGCGATCCACGGAAGTCCGGCCATACTGCGCGCGGATTTTGTCATTTGGCATCCTTTCTATTATTCATAGTGGCTTAAAGACCCTGGTAGCTTAAGAGTAGCACCCCCATTTAAGGATTTCACAAAGGGTAGAAGAGGCATTTGGGATGAATATGGTGCAATAACAACCCGATAGTGTGTGATTAATCGCCGATCGGTTAAAAAAAGGACGGTCAGATCTTTTTTTTAAAGAAAGGCTTGTCAGCCGTCAGGAACTCCCTATAATGCGCCCCCACTGACACGGAACAACGGCTTAACGGTCACCGGGTCAGGAAGAGAAAAGTGAGAAATTCCTTGACTCTTCAGCGGGAAAGCGTAATATCTGCACCCCGCGCCACACGAGATTATGTGGCACCGCTCTTTAACAATTTAT
>NZ_JBLREF010000032.1:0-75272 GCF_047918655.1 Erwinia sp. PPS120
CGCCAGACGGCCATCATCAGCGCATCCAGCGCCAGCTCACGTGAGAGTGTCGGTTTCATCGACCAGCCCACTACGTTACGTGCGAGCCAATCTATACCCGACACATCGTCATGACACCCCATACAGAGCGGTGTTCATTGATAAAGCGGTACTTCAGTCGGGCTCCCTTGCAAAGTACCGCGCGGCCTTTTTCAGAATATCCCGTTCTTCTTCAGTACGCTTTAGCTGCGCTCTGAGCTTCAGGATCTCACTTTTTGCTTCCAGTAAATCACGGGCATGCTGCCCGCTGTTATCGGGTTTAATCGCCCGTAACCACTTGTAGAGACTGTGTGCAGAAACACCCAGCCGATCGGAAACTTCAGCGACGGAATAGCCGCGCTCCGTTATCTGACGGACGGCTTCTTCCTTAAATTCAGGTGTAAATCGTGGTGTGCCCATACGTTCCTCCTATGCTCAAACTATAGGGCAGGATCGTCTACCGGGGTGGGGTCAGTCCAATGCAGCCCTTATTCACTCACCTATTACACAGCCTCTTGTGCCGGAACATATTCAAAGTACTTGTTAACTGTCTCGGCAATTCCAGTTTCGCTATTATTGCCAATTATCATATCGGCACATTCTTTCACTTTATCTACGGCATTACCCATAGCCACGCCAAGACCAGCATTTTTTAGCATACTAAGATCGTTATGGTTATCCCCAAAAGCGATAACCTGGTTCATTGATAAACCTTGTGATTCAACCCACTGTGCTAATCGTTTACCTTTGCTATTTCCCAATTGTGCTATGTCAACCTGGTCATGCCATGACCATTCACAAGTAAGCCCAAGTTCACGTTCAACGATCTGACTGAATTTATCTAATTTAACTTTATCAGCGTCAGTAAGGGCAAATTTCCAAATTCCGGCTACTTCATATGCTGCTTCACGTAGCGAACGTACCTGTTTAAATACTGGACGTTGCGATTCAGGCAATGATTTACTCCAATTTTCAGTGCGGATAATATGCCCCGTTGGTTCCTTATAAAACATCGCATCATCGGCATACATCAAACTATGAACATTATAACGATCAAGCAGGTCAACTAACTGTGTAGCCTGGTCTGGTTGTAACGGATCGGCCGAAATAACTCTTTTCTCGTTGTAATCGTACAATAACGCACCATTACAGCAGATTGCAGGTGTATCAAGGGTTAACGCCTGATAAAAAGGATGGATAGCCACGTGGTGGCGTCCGGTAACGATAACCACCTTTGCTCCTGCCTGCCGGGCCTTGTTTAACGCGTCCAGCGATTCAGGCAGAATAGTTTTTTGCGGCGTCAGCAGGGTGCCGTCCAGGTCCAGCGCAATAACGCGATAGCTCATAATCAGTTCCGAATGGGGTTAAATAAACGCCAGTAGTCTACACCCTGTGCCGCCGGCCACAAAATCACACGCCCCGCAGAGGGGATCGTCGCGTTATTATTTCCTGAAAATACGCTACGCTTTGCGGCAGCCAGGTTTCCCACTAAAAGGAGAATTTATGCAACAGATCGTCTATACCGCCAGCCCGGAGAGCCACCAGATCCACGCGTGGCAGCTTGACAGCGAGGGCGCGCTCACGCTGCTCCAGGTTGTGGATGCCCCCGGCCAGGTGCAGCCGATGGTGGTCAGCCCCGATAAGCAGTTTCTCTATGTGGGCGTGCGCCCGGGATTTCGTATCGTAGCGTACCGCATTGACGCCGAGGGTAAGCTGACCGAAGCCGGACAGGCGCCGCTGCCCGGCAGCCCAACGCATATCTCAACCGACAAAGCGGGGCGCTTTATCTTCGTTGGCTCTTATAACGATGCCTGCGTCAGCGTGTCGCCGATCGGCGCGGATGGCCTGCCGGGCGAGCCGCTCCAGGTGATTAAAGGGCTGGAGGGCTGCCATTCAGCCAATATCGATCTCAGCAATAAAACGCTGTTTGTTCCGGCGCTGAAGCAGGATCGTATCTGCCTGTTTGATCTGCAAAGCAGCGGTGAGCTTCAGCCGCACCGCCAGGCGCAGGTGACTACCGTAGAAGGTGCCGGGCCACGCCATATGGTTTTCCACCCCAATCAGCAGTACGCCTACTGCGTCAATGAGCTGGACAGTACCGTGGACGTGTGGCAGCTGGCGAATGCGCATGGCACGGTCGAACGCGTGCAGAGTCTGGACATGATGCCTGCCGGATTCAGCGACACCCGCTGGGCGGCGGATATTCACCTGACGCCGGATGGCCGCCATCTGTACAGCTGCGATCGCACCGCCAGTATCCTGACGCACTTTAGCGTCAGTGAAGACGGAGGGTTGCTGACGGTAACCGGCTATCAGCCAACCGAAACGCAGCCGCGCGGCTTCAGCATTGATCACAGCGGGAAATATCTGGTGGCGGCCGGGCAGAAGTCACATCATATTGAAGTGTACAGCATCCACGGCGAGCAGGGCGCACTCACGCCGCTGGCACGCTACGCGGTTGGGCAGGGCCCAATGTGGGTGGTGATTCACCGGCTTGACTGAGAAAGGAGACAGGGCAGATATCTGCCCTGTTGAAGCGCCTTGTTGGTTACGCGTAAAGCGCGGTTAGCGAGGCGCTGCCCAGCTTGTGAAAATGAACGTTAAAGCCGAGCATCGCGCCGCTGGCCTGTTCATCCACCTCGATGTTATCCACGTCTAACGCATAGACGGTAAAAATATAGCGGTGGCTTTCGCCTTTTGGCGGTGCCGCGCCGCCGTAGCCCTGGCTGCCGAAGTCAGTGCGGGTATGTACCGCACCGGCGGGAAGCGGCGCCACGCCTGAACCGGCACCCTGCGGCAGCGTGCGCGCGTCGGCGGGCAGATTCGCCACTCCCCAGTGCCACCAGCCTGAACCGGTAGGTGCATCGGGGTCAAAGCAGGTTATGACAAAGCTTTTGGTGCCTTCCGGCACCTCGTCCCAGGCTAAATGCGGGGAGAGGTTATCTCCCTGGTAGCCCATGCCGTTAAACACATGGCGAAGGGGCAGTTTATCGCCATCGTTAAAATCCAGACTGGTCAGTTTCATTCCATCTCCCTGTTATTGGTGAAGCAGTTTTAACAGCTCTTCGGCGGCGGCGGCCGAGGACGCGGGATTCTGACCGGTCACCAGGTGCCCATCCGTCAGGGTGAACACGCCCCAGTCATCGGTTTTTTCATAGTCCGCGCCCAGCGCTTTCAGCACATCCTCGACCAGAAAAGGTACCACATTTGTCAGGCCGACGGCTTTTTCCTCGCTGTTGGTGAAGCCGGTGACCCGTTTACCGGCGACCAGCGGGGTACCGTCAGGTTTTTTAACGTGACGCAGAACGCCCGGCGCATGGCAAACGGCACCTACCGGCTTGCCGTTGGCATAAAAGTTCTCTATCAGCTCAATGCTTTTACGATCCTCTGCCAGATCCCACAGGGGACCGTGTCCACCGGGGTAAAACACCGCATCGAACGTGCTGCTTTCGATATTGGCCAGCATCTGCGTGTTAGCCAGCGCCTGCTGAGCCACCAGATCCTGGCGAAAACGTTCGGTGTCCAGGGTCTGGGCGTCAGGCTCGTCGCTTTTGGGATCGAGCGGGGGCTGTCCCCCGGCGGGCGAGGCCAGCACCACGTTTATCCCCGCATCACGGAAGACATACCAGGGCGCGGCAAACTCTTCCAGCCAGAACCCCGTTTTTTTACCGGTATCGCCCAGCCTGTCATGCGAAGTCAGCACCATTAATACTTTCATTTTCTCATCCTCAGGGTTGGTCACCGGCCACGCGAATCAGCACCTTGCCGAAGTTTTTACCTTCGAGCATGCCGATAAAGGTCTCCGGCGCATGGTCCAGACCCTCCACACTATCTTCACGGAAAACAAAGCGATCTTCTGCCACCCACTGACTCATCTGGCTAAAGAATTCACCGAAGCGGTGGCCGTAGTCCTGGGTTATGATAAAGCCCTGAACGCGCAGGCGTTTGCGCAGGATTGTTCCCTGAAACTGCGGCAGCTGATTGGGGCCGACGGCAGGTTCAGTACTGTTGTAGTCGGCAATCAGTCCGCAAACCGGTATGCGCCCTTTAGTATTCATCAGCGGCAGTACCGCGCTGAATACCTTGCCGCCAACGCTTTCGAAGTAGACGTCAATTCCTTCGGGGCAGTGGCGCTTGAGGGATTCTGCGAAATCGCCGGCGCGGTGATCCAGACAGCGGTCAAAGCCCAGCGACTCTTCTGCATAGCGGCACTTATCGGCGCCGCCCGCAATGCCCACCACGTAGCAGCCTTTCAGTTTCGCAATCTGCCCGACGATGGATCCTACCGCGCCGGTGGCGGCGGCAACGACCACGGTTTCACCCGGCTGCGGCTGACCGATATCCAGCAGTCCCATATAGGCGGTGAAGCCCGGCATACCGAGCATTCCGAGCGCCCATGAGGGGTGTTTCAATACCGGGCCGCTCAGCTTAAACAAATCCTTGCCGTCAGAGAGTGCGAAGTCCTGCCATCCGCTGTTGCTGACCACCCAGTCACCCTCGGCATAGTCCGGGTGATCGGAGCGTTCGACGATGGCGACGGTGCCTGCGCCCATAACCTCGTTAATTGCCACGGGCGGCACATAGGAGGGGCCCTCGCTCATCCGTCCCCGCATATACGGATCCAGCGAAAGCCAGACGGTGCGCAGCAGGATTTGTCCTGCTGATGGCGTCGGGACATGCCCGGTTTCAAGCCGAAAATTGGCTTCTGTCGGTGCGCCGTGCGGGCGGGATGCCAGTACGATGCGGCGATTAGTCTGTTTATCTTGCGGCATAATTTTCTCCTTAATGCGGAATACGGCCTGGTAAAAGCGTAGTGCATCAGCGGACCTGATGCCTGGCGCCCTGTGCCATTACCGCATAAGGTGCCGTTACGCCCCGATAAAGTGACCGGGCTGTTCCAGCGCCCCGGCAATGGCATCCGTCAGGCGCTGCAACGCTTCAGGGCTGATAATATAAGGCGGCATCAGGTAGATCAGTCGGCCAAACGGGCGTATCCACACGCCGCAGTCGACAAAAAATGCCTGCAAAGCGGCCATATTGACCGGCTGATGGGTTTCAATTACCCCGATAGCGCCCAGTACGCGCGCGTCTTTTACGCCTGGGTGGTCGGCAAGCGGCAGAAGCGATCGGCGAAGCTGTGCTTCAATATCCGCAACCTGCTGCGGCCACTGGTTCTCCTGGAGCATCGCCAGACTCTCGCTGGCGACGGCGCAGGCCAGAGGATTACCCATAAAGGTTGGCCCATGCATAAAGCAGCCCGCCTCGCCGTTGCTGACGGTATCGGCGACGTGACGGGTGGTCAGCGTGGCTGAGAGCGTCATAGTTCCGCCGGTCAGGGCCTTACCCACGCAGAGAATATCGGGCGCAATATCAGCATGTTCGCAGGCGAACAGCTTACCGGTACGGCCAAAGCCGGTGGCAATCTCATCGGCAATCAGCAGGATGCCGTACCTGTCGCACAGCGTCCGTACGCGCTGCAAATAGCGCGGGTGATAAAACCGCATGCCGCCCGCGCCCTGAACTACCGGCTCCAGGATCACCGCGGCTACCTCGCCAGCGTGATGAGCGATCAGCCTCTCAATATCATCGGCATCGCTGTCGCGCCACGCCTCATCAAAGCGGCAGGCGGGTGCGGCGGCGAACAGATGGCTGGGCAGGTAGCCCTGATAGAGACTGTGCATCGAATTGTGCGGATCGCACACCGACATGGCAGCAAAGGTATCACCGTGGTAGCCATTTCGCAGCGTCAAAAAACGCTGTCGCTTCTCACCGCGTGCCTGCCAGTATTGCAGGGCCATTTTCATGGCCACTTCTACCGCTACCGATCCCGAATCCGCCAGAAACACGCACTCCAGCCCGGCTGGCGTCATGTCGACCAGCCTGCGACAGAGTGACACCGCAGAAGGATGGGTAATGCCGCCAAACATCACGTGCGACATCTGGGCTATTTGCGCGGTCATCGCCTGATTAAGCCGGGGATGGTTATAACCGTGAATCGCAGCCCACCAGGAGGACATGCCGTCCACCAGCGTACGGCCATCGGCCAGCTGAAGCGAGGTGCCCTGGGCGCCGACCACCGGGTAAACCGGCAGCGGCTGACTCATCGAGGTATAGGGGTGCCAGATGTGGCTGCGATCGAAGGCAAGGTCTGAAGGGGTCATAAAATTACTTGTAAACCAATTTCAAAAAAATTAGTTTACAAGTATAACCGGGCAACGACCCGACACGACAGTACTTTTTTGGAGCAAGCAATGGCAACTCGCTGGACGGTCTCACAGGCTCAGGCCCTGTTTAATAAGCCTTTTCTCGAACTGATGTTTGAAGCGCAGCAGGTGCATCGTCAGCACTTCGACCCGCGTCAGGTGCAGGTCAGTACGCTGCTGTCGATTAAAACCGGGGCCTGCCCGGAGGACTGCAAATATTGCCCGCAGAGCGCGCGGTACAAAACAGGGCTGGAGTCCGAACGGCTGATGGAAGTGGAGGAGGTGCTCAGCTCCGCGCGTAAGGCGAAGGCCGCCGGATCCGATCGCTTCTGCATGGGTGCCGCGTGGAAAAACCCCAATGACCGCGATATGCCTTACCTGGAGCAGATGGTAAAGGGCGTGAAGGCGATGGGGCTGGAAACCTGCATGACGCTGGGTATGCTGAGCGACGGCCAGGCGCAGCGTCTGGCTGAAGCGGGGCTGGATTTTTACAACCATAACCTGGATACCTCCCCGGAGTTTTATGGCAGCGTCATTACCACCCGCAGCTATCAGGAGCGTCTGGATACGCTGGGCAAAGTCCGCGATGCCGGGATTAAGGTCTGCTCCGGCGGCATTGTCGGGCTGGGTGAAACCGTCAGCGACCGCGCCGGGCTGCTGGTTCAACTGGCAAATCTGCCCACGCCGCCGGAAAGCGTACCGATTAATATGCTGGTCAAGGTCAAAGGCACGCCAATGGCGGACAATGACGATGTCGATCCCTTCGACTTTATCCGTACCATTGCTGTCGCCCGCATCATGATGCCGTCCTCGCACGTGCGTCTCTCTGCCGGGCGTGAACAGATGAGCGAGCAGACCCAGGCGATGTGTTTTATGGCGGGCGCCAACTCCATCTTTTACGGCTGTAAATTGCTGACCACCCCTAATCCTGAAGAGGACAAGGATATGCTCCTCTTCCGCAAGCTGGGCCTCAATCCGCAGCACACCACCACCGAGGCGGGCGATAACGAGCAGCAGCAGTCTCTGGCCGGGCAACTGATGAACGCCGATACCGGGCTGTTCTATAACGCGGCGGTCTGAATGCGTCCTGGATGTGATTTGATTTCGCGGTGGCCTGTATGAGTCTGACAGGCTGTCATTTACGTGTACGGTGGTCTGTATGAGCTGGCAGCAACGGATCGATATCGCCCTCGCTGAACGCCGGGAGAAGGGGCAGTTTCGCCAGCGCCGGGTCAACCAGCAGGGTTATGCGCGGACATTACAGATCGACGGGCGTCGCTACCTCAACTTTTCCGCTAATGACTACCTTGGGCTGAGCCACGAGCCGCGGATTATTCGTGCCTGGCAGCAGGGGGCGGAGCAGTATGGCGTGGGGGCCGGCGGATCCGGCCACGTCACCGGCTACAGCGCCCCCTGTGCGGCGCTGGAGGCGCAGCTGGGCGCGTGGCTGGGCTTTCCCCGCGCGCTGCTGTTTATTTCGGGCTTTGCCGCTAATCAGGCGGTTATTGCGGCAATGATGGCGAAAGGGGATCGGCTCTTCGCCGATAAGCTTAGCCATGCCTCGCTGCTGGAAGCGGCGGTGCTCAGCCCGGCGACGCTGCGCCGCTTCGCGCATAACCAGCCTGACGCCCTGGGCGCAATGCTGGCGGGCAACGCAGCGGGAGAAACGCTGGTGGTCACGGAGGGGGTATTCAGCATGGATGGCGACAGCGCACCGCTGGCACCGATTCACCAGCTGACCCGTCGGTATGGCGGCTGGCTGATGGTGGATGACGCACACGGCATCGGTACCCTCGGAGAGCAGGGGCGCGGCAGCTGCTGGCAGCAAAACGTTTATCCCGAGCTGCTGGTGGTAACCTTTGGCAAAGCGTTTGGCGTCAGCGGCGCGGCGGTACTCTGCCAGCAGGATACCGCCGACTACCTGCTGCAATTCGCCCGGCATCTGATTTACAGCACCGCCATGCCGCCCGCCCAGGCCTGTGCGCTCACAGCCGCACTGGCCTGCGTTCAGCAGGGCGACGATCGCCGCCAGCGGCTGGCGCAGAATATCCTTCAGTTCCGCGATGGCGCGCAGGAGCGAGGTCTGTCGCTGCTCCCCTCCCTGACCGCCATTCAGCCGCTGATTATCGGCGATGAACATCGTGCGCTGGCACTGGCAGAGAGGCTGCGTCAGCACGGCTGTTGGGTGACGGCTATCCGACCGCCGACGGTGCCCCCCGGCACGGCCCGACTGCGTATTACGCTGAGCGCGGCGCATCAGTCGGCGGATATTGAACAACTACTGGACCTGCTGCATCAGGCGAGCCTTACTGAGATCGGTTTACCGGCTGGCGTCACGACTCACGCCGTCGGCGGAGGAGCAGCATGACGCACGCTGTTGATAAACAGGCCATCGCCCAGGCCTTCGGCCGCGCCGCAGACGGTTACAACCAGCATGCCGGACTTCAGCGTCTGAGCGGCGAGGCGCTGGCAGGGTTTGCCACCCTCCAGCGGGATTTGGACGTGCTGGATGCAGGATGCGGCACCGGCTGGTTCAGCCAGCGCTGGCGCGAGGCGGGAAACCACGTTACCGCGCTCGACCTTTCAGCCCAGATGCTGGAGCGGGCGCGAGCGGAAAAGACCGCCAGTGTCTACCGCCAGGGCGATATCGAAGCGCTGCCCTTTCACGCAGCAGAGTTTGATCTCTGCTGGAGCAACCTTGCGGTGCAGTGGTGCAGTGATTTGCGCCAGGCCCTGGCTGAACTGTGCCGGGTAACGCGTCCGGGAGGGCAGGTCCTGTTCTCCACGCTGGAAGCGGGCTCACTTGGGGAAGTGCAGCTCGCCTGGCAGCATCTCAACCTTCCCGCGCCGGTTAACCGGTTTTTATCCACAGGGCAGATTGCCGAAGCGGGAGAGGGAATGGCGCTGACGTTACACCGACAGACGCTGACCCTGGCCTTTCCCGACGTGCTGAGCGCGCTGCGCTCGCTGAAGGGGATTGGTGCAACGCATCTGCATCAGGGACGGCATGGCGGCCTGCTGACCCGCCGTCATCTTCAACAGCTTGAACAGGTCTGGCCCCGCGACACGCGCGGCTGCCTGCTGAGCTACCATCTGATTTATGGAGTGATTAACCGTGACTGAACGTTGGTTTATAACCGGAACGGACACCGAAGTGGGAAAAACCGTCGCCAGCACCGCCCTGCTACAGGCGGCCAGGCAGGCGGGTTTTCGCTGCGTGGGATACAAGCCCGTCGCTTCCGGCAGTGACATCACGCCACAGGGGCTGCGCAATGAGGATGCCTTAGCCCTGCAAAAGGCGTCTGCGGTGGATCTCCCTTACGACAGCATTAATCCGCTGGCGTTTGTGGAGCCTACCGCTCCCCATATCCTTAGCGCGGAGGAGGGCAGGCCTATCGATTTTCAGCAGCTTTCGGCCGGGCTGAAGGCCCTGACGCAGCAGTCGGACTGGGTGCTGACCGAGGGGGCGGGCGGCTGGTTCACCCCGCTCACCGACAGCGCGACTTTCGCCGACTGGGTGCGGGTTGAACAGCTGCCGGTTGTACTGGTGGTGGGGATCAGGCTGGGCTGTATCAACCACGCGCTACTCACCGCACAGGCGATTCTGGCCAGCGGTCTGAGGCTGGCAGGCTGGATAGCTAACACTGTCCAGCCGCCGGGCAAGCGGCATCAGGAGTACCTGGCCACGCTGACGCAGCGGCTTCCGGCTCCGATGCTGGGCGAAATCCCGTACCTGACAGAGCCAGAGGACTTTGAGCAGCTGGGGCAATACGTCAGGCTACCTGTCTGAATCGCGGCGGCAGCGCGCACCGGGACACACAGCATGCTGGAGCGGTATAACGCGCCGCAAGCGCTCAGACCGCCAGCCAGGTGTTAACCATCGTCTCATCAAGCTGAGCAACGGTGCCGTGCGCCACGTTGCGGCCCTGGTGCAGCAGCAGAAAGTAGTCGGCCACCCGGCGAATAAACGAGATGCGCTGTTCAAGCAGCAGGATGGTAAGGCCGAAGTCATGGTTAAGGCGGTGGATAAGGTTGCCCATCTCCTCCTCCAGCCAGGAGGACATTCCCTCCATCGGTTCATCCAGGATCAGCAGCCTGGGCTCCAGTACCAGGGCTCTCGCCAGGGCCAGCTGTTGCTGCTGATCGGGGCGCAGATCGCCGCTGCGCTGGTGGCGCAGGGACCATAGCGCCGGAAAGAGATCGTACACCATCGGGGGGATGGCCCGATGCCTGTCGGGACCGGTTCCGGCAAGCAGCGCGATTTGCAGATTGGCCTCAACGCTAAGCTGTGAAAAAAGCTGACGCCGCTGCGGCACATAGCCAATCCCCAGCGCGGCCCGCTGTTCCACGGGTTGTTGCAGCAGATCCTGCGGCGGCAGGCTCCCCTCCTGCCAGATAATCGAGCCGCTGTTGATGGGCAGATTACCCATAATACAGTTAACCAGGGTGGTTTTGCCCATGCCGGAGCGGCCCAGCACGCCGGTGCAGGTGCCAACAGGTAATTCAAGATCGACATCCCACAAAATATGGTTTTGTCCGTAAAACTGATTAATTGCACGTAAGCTGAGCATCTGACACTCTCCTTCAGACAGTTATCGATCGCACCTGATTGCATCCGCTCTCCGTCGTTTGTCAAACAGTCTTCAATGCCTTCTATAAGAAATCTGCGGCGCCAGGCTGCGTTCTGGTGTAAGTCGCGCGCCGGATGGTGACCTGCTACGTAGTGCCTTGCAATTGGCAGGCCAGGTTGTTAAGCGCCGTTGGCAATCAGGTAAAAAGCTGGGAATTTGCCGCGATAATTGATAATGAATATTTAATAATTACCGGTGGTGATTTGGCGTTGCACTCAGGCGGTGCCCTGTGCAGGTTAATGCTGGTGCAGCTGCCTGTCTGAGAAGCAATGAGGGAGGAAATGACATAAGTAAATAAGGCGTAAATAAGGCTGGCGGCAGCACGTAAACTGTGCTCATTCATCATGCCTGTGCTGAAGGGTGACAGTGAAAAAAAGCAAAAAAAAAATTTTAGCATCCTTTTTTACGGGCAGCGCAGCTTTATGCACAGCAGACGGCTCGGGCGCTCAAATCAGTTATCCACCATTCCTGTGGATAACCATGTGCATGAGTGGCTTAAAACTCACGCCAGGCGAGAGCCAGCGCGGCCTGGGAACGAGTTGCTGTGAAACTCATCTGGCAATGAATTCATAACACTTTCAACGATTTGGGGAAAATCAAGCCGCACAGAAAAACCAGCCTGCCGCGCCCCGCATTTTGTCAGCCTTGCTTGACAAATGTTAAAGCGCCAGACCCATCTGGGGATAACCACGAGAATCTCTGAGCGATGAAGGATTTAACCGATTTTCCGGCAAGGCTGATCAAGGGATTCACTTCATCATGCAAAATAACTGGGGATATATCCAGTTATTTTTGCTGGCAAAATCGCCACGGCAGAGTAAAATTAATCTCCTGTCCGCGAGCATTCATTATCAGGTAGCAATCCAATGAGCAAAGTCTTTAAACTCAACTCCGATTTCCAGCCCGCAGGTGACCAGCCTGAGGCGATTCGCCGTCTTGAAGAGGGGCTGGAGGATGGGCTGGCTCATCAAACGCTGCTGGGCGTAACCGGCTCGGGTAAAACGTTCACCGTGGCAAATGTCATCGCCGATCTGAACCGCCCAACCATGTTGCTGGCACCCAATAAAACGCTCGCTGCTCAGCTTTACGGCGAGATGAAAGAGTTTTTCCCCGATAATGCGGTGGAATACTTCGTCTCCTATTACGACTACTATCAGCCTGAGGCCTATGTGCCCAGCTCCGATACCTTCATTGAAAAAGATGCCTCGGTGAATGAGCATATCGAGCAGATGCGACTGTCAGCGACCAAAGCGCTGCTGGAACGCCGCGACGTGATTGTGGTGGCCTCAGTGTCGGCCATTTATGGTCTGGGCGATCCCGACCTCTATCTCAAAATGATGCTGCATCTGACGCGTGGCATGGTGATAGACCAGCGCTCGATCCTGCGTCGGCTCTCCGAGCTGCAATATACCCGTAACGATCAGGCTTTCCAGCGCGGGACGTTCAGGGTACGCGGCGAGGTGATTGATATCTTCCCGGCGGAGTCCGATGACTATGCCCTGCGCGTTGAGCTGTTTGACGAAGAGGTGGAGCGGCTGTCAATATTTGACCCGCTGACCGGGCAGATCGAATCGGTGATCCCCCGCTATACCATTTATCCCAAAACGCACTATGTGACGCCGCGTGAACGCATATTGCAGGCGATGGAAGAGATCAAGGTGGAGCTGGTCGACCGCAAACGCGTGCTGCTGGAAAACAACAAGCTGCTGGAAGAGCAGCGCATCACCCAGCGTACCCAGTTCGATCTCGAAATGATGAACGAGCTGGGCTACTGCTCGGGTATCGAGAACTACTCGCGCTATCTCTCCGGGCGCGGACCGGGCGAAGCGCCACCCACTCTGTTCGACTATCTGCCTGCTGACGGCCTGCTGGTTATTGACGAATCACACGTCACCATTCCGCAGATCGGCGGGATGTATCGCGGCGACCGGGCGCGTAAAGAGACGCTGGTGGAGTATGGTTTCCGCCTGCCGTCCGCGCTGGATAACCGCCCAATGAAATTCGAAGAGTTTGAGGCGCTGGCGCCGCAAACCATTTACGTCTCTGCCACGCCGGGTAACTACGAGCTGGAGAAATCGGGCGGTGAGGTAATTGACCAGGTAGTGCGTCCTACCGGGCTGCTCGATCCCGTGATTGAGGTGCGTCCGGTCGGCACCCAGGTTGATGACCTGCTGTCTGAAATCCGCAAGCGCGCGGTGATCAATGAGCGCGTGCTGGTGACGGTACTGACTAAAAGGATGGCGGAAGACCTTACCGAGTATCTTGAAGAGCACGGCGAGCGCGTACGCTATCTGCACTCGGACATTGATACGGTTGAGCGCGTGGAAATTATCCGCGATCTGCGGCTGGGCAAATTTGATGTGCTGGTGGGGATCAACCTGCTGAGGGAAGGGCTGGATATGCCGGAAGTGTCGCTGGTCGCGATACTGGATGCCGACAAAGAGGGCTTCCTGCGCTCCGAGCGTTCGCTAATCCAGACCATTGGCCGTGCCGCGCGAAACCTTAACGGTAAGGCCATTCTGTATGGCGATAAAATTACTCCCTCCATGGCGCGGGCGATTGGTGAAACCGAACGCCGTCGGGAAAAGCAGGAGCTGCACAATAAGGAGCAGGGCATCGTACCCCAGGGGCTTAACAAGAAAATCGCCGATATTCTTGAGCTGGGGCAGGGCATTAGCAAGACCAAAACCCGGGGGCGCGGCGGGAAATCCTCCCATCCTGTTGTTGAGGACGACAGCCCGTACCTGGCAATGACGCCGCAGGCGCTGCAGAAGAAGATCCACGAGCTGGAGTCGGAAATGCAGCAGCACGCGCAGAACCTGGAATTCGAGGAGGCCGCGCGCGTACGCGATCGGTTACACGAGGCGCGCGAGCTATTTATTGCAGCTTCCTAGCCGCGCGTTTCTGCTCAAACCATCGACTGACCAGGTTTCCGCTTAAACAATCGACTGAATAGCATGCTCCAGCGCAATGTGGAGCAGCTGTCGGTCGTGCCGATAGCGAATATCTGCCGCCTCAAGCGGTTCCTGGATGATCAGGCGATCGGTGACGTTGTGGGTGTCGGTACCGGGGCCGACGACGACGGCATCAATGACCTTTTTACCGATGTACTCCTCCATAATTGCCAGCTTGTTGGCCAGCGTGAGCTGAGCGGCGGCAGGGCTCAGCTCTTTACCCAGATTGCCGATAAACACCATCGTGGCCGGGGTACGGCGCAGCGCCTGTGCCATATCGGGCAACAGCAGTACCGGCATCAGGCTGGTGTAGAAACTGCCCGGCCCAATCAGGATAAGATCGGCCTCGGCGATGGCCTCAACCGCTTCGCGGGTGGCCGTCACCGCAGGAGAGAGCCTCAGCTCGCGCGGGGGACGACACATCCGATCGATTTCCGTCTCGCCGTGCACCCGCTGCCCCTCTTCATCAATGGCTTCCAGGTCTACTGGCTGCTCTGACATGGGGATCAGAAACGCATCGACCTTAAGTAAATTGCGGATCAGATTAATGGCCTCAATCGGGCGCACGCTGAGATGATCCAGCGCTTTTAGCATCAGATTACCGAGATTATGTCCGGCCAGCTCGCCGTTTCCGGCAAAGCGGTACTCAAACATGGCAGAGGCCACGCTCGGCTCGGTAATCAGCTGATTCAGACAGTTACGCATATCGCCCCAGGCAATGCCCCCTTCGTCGCGACGAATGCGTCCGGTTGAACCGCCGTTATCGGTGGTGGTGACGATGCCGGTAAGCCGCGATCCAAGCGGGGATAGCGCAGACATTACGCGACCCAGGCCATGCCCGCCACCAATAGCCACCACGCGATCGAGATCGGCCAGTGTGCGATTACGCATAGAATTCCTTCTGTGTTGAAGCGGTTTATTGACCCTGGATGGGCAATACGTATTTGTGCCATTTTACCCTAAACGCGTCGATAAAAGGTGGCTAAAATACGTTATATATCAAAATACATAGCGAAATATGATGTTGGAATCCCGCAGGGTTTAGCGGTAGAATTTACAGACCATGGTTTACCGATGTCGGTAGACCACACTTAGCCCTGGCACCTACGTCTTCGGATAGGGTGCCCTGGCCGCAACGATACGTTGCCAGGGTGCAGAAAGAAATGCCTGCATCTCCCGAATTGGAAAGGTGTTCTGGTGCAACAATTTACTGATAGCTTCGACCGCAGCTTTTATTATCTGCGGCTGTCGATCACTGACGTCTGCAATTTTCGTTGCAGCTACTGCCTGCCCGACGGTTATAAGCCGCAGGGTATCACCAATAAAAGCTTCCTTACGCTGGATGAAATCCGGCGGGTTACCCGTGCCTTCGCGGCAGCCGGGACGGAAAAAGTGCGTCTCACCGGCGGCGAGCCCTCGCTGCGCCGCGACTTCACCGACATTATCGCGGCCGTTCGCGAGAATGCCGCCATCCGCCAGCTGGCGGTCACCACCAACGGCTACCGGCTGGCCCGCGATGTCGCTTCATGGCGCGCCGCCGGCCTGACCGCGCTTAACGTCAGCATCGACAGTCTTGACGCCCGCCAGTTTCATGCCATCACCGGGCAGGATAAATTTCATCAGGTCATGAGCGGCATAGACGCTGCCTTTGATGCGGGGTTCAGCAAGGTGAAAGTGAATACCGTGCTGATGCGCGACATCAACCATAACAGCCTTGAGACATTCCTGAACTGGATCCGTGACCGCCCCATCCAGCTGCGGTTTATTGAGCTGATGGAAACCGGCGAGGGAGGGGCGCTGTTTCGTCAGCACCATATCTCCGGCGAGGTGATCCGCGAACGTCTGCTGCTCCAGGGCTGGGTTCGTCAGCCGCGCGCGCGAAGCGATGGCCCGGCGCAGGTCTTCACCCATCCTGATTATCAGGGTGAAATTGGTCTGATCATGCCTTATGAAAAAGATTTCTGTGCCAGCTGTAACCGCCTGCGCGTCTCGGCGGTCGGTAAGCTGCATCTCTGCCTGTTTGGCGACGGCGGCGTATCGCTGCGCGATCTGCTGCAAAGCGACGATCAGCAGGATGCGTTGCAGGCGCGCATTGCGGCCAGCCTGAGCACCAAAAAGCAGACGCACTTTCTGCATCAGGGCAACACCGGCATTACGCAGAATCTCTCATTTATCGGCGGTTAAGTAAGGAGCGCAACATGGGTAAACCCACAGCAGAATTCATCCCGCTTAACGTAGCGGTTCTCACCGTCTCTGACAGCCGCGACGCCGCCAGTGATACCTCCGGGGACTATCTGCGTGAAGCGCTGACCGGGGCCGGCCATCGCGTCTGTGACCGGGCTATCGTAAAAGACGATCGCTATCGTATTCGCGCTGTCGTCTCCAGCTGGATCGCCAGCACGGATGTGCAGGTGGTATTGATTAACGGCGGGACGGGCTTTAACAGCAAAAACAGCACTCCGGAAGCGCTTCTGCCGCTGTTCGATCGCGAAATCGAGGGCTTTGGTGAGCTGTTTCGCATGGTCTCCTGGGAGGAGATCGGCAGTTCAACCATCCAGTCGCGCGCGGTAGCAGGCATGGCAAATCAGACTCTGATCCTCGCCATACCCGGCTCGACCAGTGCCTGCCAGAGCGCCTGGGAACGGATTATTCAGGATCAGCTTGATGCCCGCACCCGCCCCTGCAATTTTGTTTCACACGTTAAGAAGCCCTGAACAGATGTCACAACTCACACATATTAATGCCGCCGGTGAGGCGCATATGGTGGATGTTTCCGCCAAAACGGAGAGCGTACGCGAAGCCCGTGCAGAGGCCTTTGTGCTGATGCATGCCGATACGCTACAGATGATCATTGATGGCAGCCACCACAAGGGCGATGTCTTTGCCACCGCGCGCATTGCCGGTATCCAGGCGGCTAAACGCACCTGGGAGCTGATCCCCCTCTGCCATCCGCTACTGCTCAGCAAGGTTGAAGTCACCTTAACGGCTGATGTCGCCAGGCAGCGGGTGAGAATAGAATCCCTCTGTCGTCTGACCGGCAAGACCGGCGTGGAGATGGAGGCGCTGACCGCGGCGTCGGTCGCCGCCTTAACCATCTACGACATGTGTAAAGCGGTACAGAAGGATATCTCCATCGAGCATTGTCGGCTGCTGAGTAAAAGCGGCGGCAAGTCGGGTAACTTCAGGGCGGCTGACCATGATTAACGTGCTGTTTTTTGCCCAGGTCCGTGAGTTAACCGGCACCGACAGCCTGACCCTGCCCCAGGAGTACGCCACGGTTGAGGCGCTGCGGGCTGCGCTGGCTCAGCGAAGCGATCGCTGGGCGCTGGCGCTGACCGCCGGTAAGCTGCTCTCCGCCGTCAACCAGACGCTGGTTGCGCCTCAGCATCCGCTTCAGGATGGTGATGAGGTGGCTTTTTTCCCACCGGTCACCGGAGGATAAAATGGAAACGCGGATCCGGGTTGGCCAGGCCCCGTTTGATATGGCAGAAGAGTATCGCTGGCTGGCAGCCTGTGATGAAGATGGCGCAGTCGTGACTTTTACCGGCAAGGTGCGTAACCATAACCTCGGCGATAACGTCTCCGCGCTTACGCTGGAGCACTATCCCGGGATGACGGAAAAAGCGCTGGCGGAGATTGTCGCCGAGGCGCGTGAGCGCTGGCCCATGCAGCGCGTAACGGTCATCCACCGCACCGGCGAACTGTTTCCCGGTGACGAAATTGTAATGGTAGGCGTAAGCGGTGCCCACCGTGGCAGCGCCTTTGCCGCCGCCGAATTTATTATGGACTATCTTAAGACCCGCGCCCCGTTCTGGAAGCGTGAAGCCACGCCCGTCGGTAACCGCTGGGTTGAATCCCGCGACAGTGACCACCAGGCCGCTGCGCGCTGGAAATAAACTACAAGGAAAGTCATGATTCGCTCCCCCCTTAAGCGCGGGCTGCTGCTGGCGCTGCTGGTGCTGGCTGGCTGTACCAGCCAGCCGCATAAAACCCTTCCAGAGCGACGGCCCGCCGACGTCAAAGCACAGATCGTCCGGCTGATCCCCGCCGGGGTGAATGACAGGCAGGGCTGGGCAAACGATATTTTTGCCGCCTTCAACAGCCAGGGCATTGATGCGTCCGCCAGCAATCTCTGTGCGGTCATTGCGGTGACCGATCAGGAGTCCAACTTCAACGTGGATGCCAGGGTGGCGGGCTTGCCTAAAATCGCCTGGGGTGAGATTGACCGCCGCGCCGCCAGCCTGCATATTCCGGCGTTTGTGGTCCGTACCGCGCTGATGATCAATTCCCCCAGCGGCAAAAGCTACGCCTGGCGGCTGGATCACGTACGCAGCGAAAAAGAGCTGAGTGCCATTTTTGATGACTTTATCAATATGGCTCCCATGGGGCAGAGGCTGTTTGGTAATCTGAACCCTATCCATACCGGTGGCCCGATGCAGGTGAGTATTGACTTCGCTGAGGCGCAGTCAAAAGGCTACCCGTATCCGGTCGACGGCACGCTGCGACATGAGGTGTTTACCCGGCGCGGCGGCGTCTGGTTTGGCACCCGACACCTGCTGGGATACCCCACCCACTACAGCAGGCCGCTCTATCGCTTTGCCGATTTCAATGCGGGGTGGTATGCCAGCCGCAACGCGGCTTTCCAGGCCGCGGTGGCGCAGCTGACCGGCATTAAGCTGGCGCTGGATGGCGATCTGATCCGCTATGGTTCAGACACGCCGGGGGCCACTGAGCTGGCTGTCCGTACCCTGAGCAGGCAGCTGGACATGAGTAATAGCAGTATCCGGCGCGCGCTGGAGCAGGGGGAAACCCTGGCATTTGAACAAAGCGCGCTGTGGGAAAAGGTGTTTACGCTGGCCGATAAAAACGCCGGCGTACGCTTACCGGGGGAAAGGCTGCCCGGCATCCAGCTGGAAAGCCCGAAAATTACCCGTAATCTCACGACTGCCTGGTATGCCCAGCGGGTGGACGGGCGTTATCAACGCTGTCTGACGCGGGCAAAATAGCGCAGGTAGCACGCCCGGCCACAAGCGGGTGAATTAGCGCAGGTGACACGCCCGGCCGGATGTGTTCACCCTCGGCTAAACCACACCCAGCTGAAAGCGTTCGACCGTCTCCGCCAGCTGCTTCGCCTGATCTTCCAGCGAAGCGGCGGCGGCCGACATCTGCTGAACCAACGCCGAGTTCTGCTGGGTAGCGCCATCCATCTGGTTAACGGCTACCGTTACCTGACCAATGCCCTGCGACTGCTCATCAGAGGCGTGGACAATTTCGGTAATAATGGTCTTAACCGAGTCTACCGCCGCGCTCATCTCCTGCATTGTTTTTCCAGCGTCCTGCACCAGGGATACGCCCTGGCCCACGCGCTGGGTTGATTCGCCGATCAGCGCGGAGATATCCTTCACCGCATTGGCGCTTCGCTGGGCCAGACTGCGAACCTCGGCGGCAACGACCGCAAAGCCTCGTCCCTGTTCTCCGGCGCGCGCCGCTTCTACCGCTGCATTCAGCGCCAGAATATTAGTCTGGAAAGCGATACCGTTTATGATGCTGGTGATGGCGCCAATTTTCCGTGAGCTTTCGTCAATCTGCTGCATGATCTGCACAACCTGAAGCACCAGGTCCTCACCGCGGCTGGCGATATCCGTGGCGGTGCGGGTCAGGGCGGTCGCCTGATGCGCGTTATCAGCATTGAGCTTTACGGTGGCGGTGAGCTGTTCCATGCTGGCCGCCGTTTCTTCCAGCGCAGCCGCCTGTTGTTCGGTCCGTGAGGCGAGATCCAGGTTCCCGGTGGCAATCTCTCCGGCCCCCTGTCTTACCGCGTGGCTGGCGGAGATAATTTCCCCCACCATGGTACGCAGCTGCTGCTGCATCGTGTGCATGGCGAAGAAGATGCTCTGCCGATCCTGTGCCGCAACCGGAATGGCCGCGCTCAGGTCTCCCTGCGCGACACCCAGCGCAATTTCTGCCGCCTGCAAAGGCTCTCCCCCAATCGGCCTGGCCACTTTGCGGCTGAAAAGCAGGCCCAGCACGGTACAGACGATAATGATGCTGAGCAGCATCATAATTAGCGCCGAGTAAAGCTGGCGGTTTGCTTCCGCCATCACCGCGCTTACCGGCACGACAATGCCCAGATACCAGGGGCTGTCGCTGTTACCAACGGCCACCGGACGCCAGGTTTCCAGCACTTTTTCCCCCAGCGCGCTGTCATAGTGCTCCACAATGTTCTGCGTACGCTGCCCGAAGCTTCCGGTATAAGGCTTCCCGGCCTGCGCTTTATCGGTGCCGGACACCACCAGCCCGCCATGAGAAATCAGCAGCGCATAGCCAGCTCCCCGCCAGGGGTGGATGGCCCCGACCGTTTTTTGCAGCGACGCGAGAGAAATATCCGAGGTGACCACCGCTTTCAGCCTGCCGTCGTCGATGATCACGGCGGCAACGGAGGTGAGCAGGGTATCAACGCCGTTATAGGCATAGGTATAAGGTTCAATCAGCACATCTTTCTGGCGTTTTTGCGGTATGAGGTAGTAGTCCCCCTGACCTGGCGTGAGAAAAGAGTCCAGATTATGCATCGCAAAGTTGCCGGACTTATCGCGATCGACAAAGCGGGCAAAGCGGCCCTCTGGCGCGGCACCGGGCAGTTTAGCGAACTCAGCGTCTTTTCCATCCCAGGCGTTCGCTTCAAAGATCACCGACATCGAAAGGTAGTCGGGGTTCTGCTTAAGCGAATATTTCATCAGGTTTTCAGCCGTGGCGCGGTCGGTTATGCCGGAGGGGGGCAGGGCAATCAGGCTTTGACCGAGGTCTTTTGCTACCGTGCGGGCATAATCCAGCTCTTTTTGCACGCTGAGGGCCTGGCTTTCGGCAATCTGCCCCAAATATTCTCCGGCCAGCTCGCGCTGCTGTCTGGCTGACTGCCAGCTGAGCAGGCCAATGGTAATGGTAAAGCCGAGCGTGATGATCAGCGCCCCGGTCACCAGCATCAACGTGCGGGTGCTCATCTTGCGTTTAGTGTTTGGTTTCGTTTTCATTCAGGTTCCCCGGCGTAAAAAGGTGCAGCATAAGCAGACTTCCTGTTTAGCGATCTCCCTGTTTACGTTCTATCGGCATAAACTGACGCTTCTTTAAGCAGGGCGGCGCGTTTTACCTGATGAGCCTGCGGCAAAGGTTCCAGGCGAAGAAAAAGGTGTGTGCGGGGCTGGCTTAATCTCCCCGGACTGTGCCAGACTTGCGGTTACCTTGTGGTAATTCCGTTCACGTGAGAATAAGGAGAAAATCATGGATCGATACCCACGCTCTAATGGGTCAATCGTATCGCAGGCCAGCAGTGGCATTCAGACCTATATGGCGCAAGTCTATGGCTGGATGACATGCGGTCTGCTGCTGACGGCGTTTGTGTCGTGGTTTGCGGCCAATACGCCAGCGGTTATGGAACTGGTTTTTGCTAACCGCATTACCTTTTTTGGCCTGATTATTGTGCAGCTGGGCCTGGTATTTGTGCTGTCAGGTATGGTGCACAAGCTAAGCGGAGCGGCGGCAACCGGCCTGTTTATGCTCTATTCGGCTCTTACCGGGCTGACCATGGCGAGTATTTTCCTGGTTTATACCTACTCTTCCATCGCCAGCACCTTTCTGGTGGCCGGTGGTATGTTTGGCGCCATGAGCTTCTGGGGCTACACCACTAAACGCGATCTGAGCGGTATGGGCAGCATGCTGTTTATGGCGCTGATTGGTATTGTGCTGGCGTCGGTGGTGAATATCTGGCTGAAGAGTACGGCGCTGATGTGGGCCGTCACCTATATTGGCGTGCTGGTGTTTGTGGGTCTGACCGCCTATGACACGCAGAAGCTAAAAAATATTGGTGAAGGGATCAACGTTGAGGATAAAGAGAATCTGCGTCGCTACTCAATCATGGGTGCGCTGACGCTGTATCTGGACTTCATCAACCTGTTCCTGATGCTGCTGCGTATTTTTGGCAACCGTCGCTAAAAGTGCACCCGTGCTGCCTGAGCGGGCGCTGTTTTGTCAGCGCCCGAAAGGTGTTACTAAGGTAAGAATTTGCTGCCTGAGGCAGCGCGGTGATAAAAGAGGTGCCCGCTTTGCAGCGGCCACCTCTTTTTTTTATCCTACTTATTATGCGGCCATCATCCGGATAGCAAGCCCGACCTTTACGCTTTTCTGTCCATCAGCGCCCCAATGGGTTATAGCTGCCGATCGCTTTGATTTTTGCATCTCAGCCAGGCTTCAGATCTTTTGCATCGCCTGCTGGTTCTTTTGCCGCAGGGCTTTCGCCCGGCTTTCCAGCCACAGATAAAGCACCAGCGCCAGCAGCAGCGGGGCAATAAAATAGACCACGCGGTAGGCCAGCAGCGCCGCAATTATCGCCCCGTGGGTAAGGTGTTCACCGCTAAGCAGCGCAAGGAATACCGCTTCCAGCACGCCGATCCCGGCTGGAATATGAATAATCACCCCTGCAATACTGCTGATCAACAACACGCCCAGTACCTGCGGATAATCGACCTTCTGCCCCAGCAGCAGCCAGATAATGGTGCCCATGACCAGCCAGTTTGCGCTGGATACGCTGAACTGGAGCAGCGCCATACGCAAAGAGGGGAGTGCCAGCGTATGGCCCTTCACCGTCCAGCGCCGCCGTCGTGAAAACGCGCAAAAGGCCAGATAGACCACTACAAACGCCAGCAGGCAGATGCCAATAGTCCTTAGCGTACCTTCCCCGATAAACCACCCTGACGGGACAGGCACCAGACCCGTGCTGAACACCACGCCTGCCACCAGAACGTAGCCCAGCCAGTTGGTGGCGATGCTGAGCGAAAAGATGCGCGTAATGGTACTGCCGTCCAGCCCCAGCCGTGAATAAAGCCGGTAGCGCATCGCCACACCGCCAACCCAGGTACTGAGCGTCAGATTAAAGGCATAGCAGATAAAGGAGACCAGCATCACCTGACGCTTTTGCAAACGATGCCCGCAATAGGCCTGACCAATCAGGTCGTATACGCCGTAGGTCAGATAGCTGACAATCACCAGCGTGACCGATAAGAGAATGGCCAGACGATTGTAGTGAGTGATCACCTCTGCAACATCGTGCCAGTTGACCTTACGGGCATAGATAACCAGCAGCACGACCACGGCGACAAAAAACAGCCCGGTGAAGATCTTCTTTATCCACCGCCAGCGAGGGTGTGATTGTGGCATCAGCGTTTCACCTTTCCATTCTCTGTCTTTATTATCTTATGCTCGTGCTCGTGCTCGTGCTCGTGCTCATGCTTATGTTCATGTTCAGTGTAAACAGCGTCATGCTCCGGTTTCACAGCGTCATGCGCAGGTTTCACAGCATCATACTCCGGTTTGACGCGATCCTGGGTTTCCAGCTCGGACTGTACCGGGGAGTCAGCCTGATCTGATTTCACGGGCGCGGTGACCTGCGCCAGCTTTGGCGTGTGGGCGGGCAGCCAGCCTGCAATCGCCGGGAAATGGCGAAGGAAGTGAAACACCAGCAAGCTCTTCATAAACTGCCAGCCGTTTTTCTTCGGCAGTTCGCTCTTCTGTACGCGTCGGCAGTCCTGCGTCAGCAGATGATTCAACGTGCCGCGCATGACCTCGTTAAAAGTTCGGTCGTGGATCATCAGGTTAGCTTCCAGATTCAGGGACAGGCTTAGCGGGTCAAGGTTGCTGGAGCCGACGGTAGACCAGTAGCTATCCTGTACGGCGATCTTGGCGTGCAGGGGGCGCCGGGTGTATTCATAAATCTCCACGCCACCTTCGACCAAAAAGTTATACAGCAGCTCGGCACCCGTCTTAACAATCGGCATATCCGGCTCGCCCTGCACGATGAGCTTAACGGAGACGCCGCGCTGAGCGGCGTTGCGCATTTCGCGCAGCAGGCGATAGCCGGGGAAAAAGTAGGCGTTGGCGATGATCACCTCTTTTTTTGCCTCGCTCAGCATATCAATATAGTGCTGTTCAATATCGTCACGGTGTTCGTCATTATCGCGCCAGACAAACAGGACCTGAGCGTCGCCGGGCGTGGCGTTTTGCGCCGGGCGATGGGAGCGGCCACCCCACCAGCGGCGGGTAACCTGTTTGCTGTTGATCGCCTGCTGTACATACAGGGCGATGTCCTCCACGATTGGGCCTTTCACCTCAACGGCATAATCCTGCTTGGCTGCCGGGCCATAGCTGGTGTTATGCTCCGAAGAGAAATTGATGCCGCCGACAAACGCAATCTCGCCATCACAGACCACGATTTTCCGGTGCAGGCGGCGGAAGATATTGGTGCGCATGCCTAACACCAGCGGGCGGGGGTCGTAATAGATAAAGCGTACGCCCGCCGCGGTCAGCTGATGGGTGAAATTGTCCGACAGGTTGTTGGAGCCATAGCCGTCCAGCAGCATTTCGACTCTTACTCCGCGCTTCGCCGCATCATAAACGACCTGATGCAGTTCATTGCCGACCTCATCTTCAAACAGGATAAAACTTTCAAGCAGCACGCTGGTGTTAGCCCGTCGAATGGCCTCAAATACCCTGGGAAAATAGTTTTCACCATTTTCCAGCAGTTTCAGCCGGTTACCTTCACGCCAACGCATTTTCATAGATGAATCTCCACGGCCAGAGGGGCATGATCGGACAGGTGCGACCAGGGCCGGAGCGGAATAGTCTGTGGGTGGCTGACGGTGGCATTTTTTACATAAATGCGATCCAGCCGGAGCAGCGGAAAGCGGGCGGGAAAGGTCCTGGCCGGACGACCATAGTGTCGGCTAAACACCTCCTCCATGCCCGCCTCCCGCTGCAGGATCCTGTTGGCCTTTTGCTGCCAGTCGTTAAAATCACCCGCCACAATCACTGGCGCATTGGCGGGAAGGCTGTTAATCAGTTCAGACATCATAATCAGCTGAGCGTGACGGTGCGCCTCGCGAAGCCCCAAATGGACGCAGATGGCATGCAGTGTAATATCGAGGTGAGGGAGGGTCACCTTACAGTGCAGCAACCCGCGCTTCTCCGTACCCTCTACGGAAATATCCCGATTTTCATAGGCCACAATAGGAAAACGGGACATCACCGCATTACCGTGGTGTCCTTCGGGGTAGACGGCATTGCGGCCATAGGCAAAATCATTCCACATGGTATCAGCCAAAAATTCGTAATGAGGTGTGTCAGGCCAGTGTTCAATCTGCAACTGATTGACGGCATGACTGCCCATCACCTCCTGTAAAAAAACAATATCCGCTGAGGTAGCCCGAACGGCTTCACGCAATTCTGGCAGGATAAAGCGGCGATTGAAGGCGTTAAACCCCTTGTGCGTATTGATCGTCAGGACTTTTAATGAAAATCCTTGCGTTATTTGTGACATACTGTGCGCGCTCTCCTTTTCGTCGTGCGAAGAATAAAGTGTAGTCTTTGTCACAAAATAGTGCCGGACAGCGTCAAGGTTTGCGGCATTATCCGAAAAGTGGGGTAGTCTGAAGAATGGACTATTGCTTACTGTGATAGCCAAACTGGGCGACCGATGTCAGGTGTGCCAGGAGAATAAAATGAAATGGTCTAATCGTATCCAGATTGTCACCGGACAAGCCTGCGTACATATCATGTTGCACCTGCTGCTGATTGCGGCGCTGGTGTGGGGATGGAAACACCAAAGCCTGCTGCATGTCACCATGGTTTTACTGGCGCTTTATGCCTGTGTATTTACCGCCATGTTGTTGACTCAGCGTCTGCCGCATCTGCGCCGCGTTGGCGACTTCCTTGAGGATGTCACCACCACCTACTATTTTGGGGCGGCCATGCTGGTACTTTACCTGCTGTCACGCGTTATTCACCACAACCTGCTGCTGGGGTGTGTGGGTGTGCTGATGCTGACCGGACCGGCGCTGGTTTCACTGCTGGCGAAAGAGCCGGTTCGTCGTACCGTCAGGCCACGCCATCGTTGAGACGAAACGGGCCGCATGCGCGGCCCGTTTTATTAAAGTCATTTCTCGGCTTCATGCTACTGCGCAATACCCCACCGCCAGCCTTCACGCCCGCTGCATAAGATCTCACGACAGCATTCACGTTACACCTTGCTGCACAAGATTTCACCGCACCATTGACGTTACACCTGGCTGCATAAGATCTCACCACACCATCAACATTACACCTTGCTGCATAAGACTCAGGCTACGGCCAGCCTGTATATGCTGCACCAGACGCAGAATGCGGGCCCAAAGCCTGATCGATGGGACCGCTCCTGATGTAAAAACGTCGTTTTTAGCGGCCCGCAAAGAAACGCTCTCTGTGTGGGGATAACATCTGTTATAATCTGCCGCTTACGCACCGTGGTTTGTGCTCCCTTTCAAGCGTCTGGCGAAGCCTGACGTCATATTCTCCCCCTGGAAACTACACCCTTAAATGCGGTCAGGGCGGATCCGGAGTCAGTCAATTTTATGTCATTTGATTCTCTCGGCCTTAATGCCGACATTTTGCGTGCTGTTACAGAGCAGGGTTATAACGAGCCAACGCCAATCCAGCGTCAGGCTATCCCGGTTGTTTTAGCCGGTCGTGACCTGATGGCCAGCGCGCAGACCGGTACCGGTAAAACGGCCGGCTTTACGCTCCCCCTGCTGCAAATGCTGAGCAGCGCGACCCCTCATCCTAAGGGCCGTCGTCCGGTTCGTGCACTGATTTTAACCCCGACCCGCGAACTGGCGGCTCAGGTGGGTGAAAACGTGCAGGATTACAGCAAATACCTCGATATTCGTTCGCTGGTGGTCTTCGGTGGCGTCAGCATCAACCCACAGATGATGAAGCTGCGTGGCGGCGTTGACGTGCTGGTCGCTACGCCGGGTCGTCTGCTGGATCTGGAACATCAGAATGCGGTAGACCTGTCACAGGTTGAGATTCTGGTACTGGATGAAGCCGACCGTATGCTGGATATGGGCTTTATTCACGATATCCGTCGCGTGCTCTCCAAACTGCCTGCTAAGCGTCAGAACCTGCTGTTCTCCGCGACCTTCTCTGACGAGATCAAAGGTCTGGCAGAGAAGCTGCTGCACAACCCGGAGCAGGTCTCCGTGGCGCGCCGCAACACGGCCTCCGAGCAGATTTCACAGCATGTGCATTTCGTTGATAAGAAACGCAAAAGAGAGCTGCTGTCGTTCCTGATTGGCCGCGATAACTGGCAGCAGGTACTGGTCTTTACCCGTACCAAACACGGTGCCAACCATCTTGCCGAGCAGCTGAATAAAGACGGCATTGGCTCTGCGGCCATCCACGGAAATAAAAGCCAGGGTGCCCGTACCCGTGCGCTGAGCGACTTCAAAGAGGGTAAAATTCGCGTACTGGTGGCGACGGATATCGCCGCGCGCGGTATTGATATCTCTGAGCTGCCGCACGTAGTGAACTACGAGCTGCCAAACGTGCCGGAAGACTACGTTCACCGCATTGGTCGTACCGGCCGTGCTGCGGCAACGGGCGAAGCGCTCTCGCTGGTCTGCGTAGACGAACACAAGCTACTGCGCGACATTGAACGCGTGTTGAAGCGTGAAATCCCGCGCATTGCCATTGACGGCTATGAGCCGGATCCGTCTATCAAAGCCGATCCGATCCAGAATGGTCGTCAGCAGCGTGGCGGTGGCGGCGGTGCAGGCCGTGGACGCGGTGCGCCGCAGGGCAACCGCGGCGGTGAGCGTGGTCAGGGTGGCAATCGCGGCAATGGCGGCGAACGCAGTGCAGCCTCGGGTGAGCGCAGCCAGGGTAACGGCCAGCGTCGACAGGGGAATGGCAGTGGCCGCAGCGCCAGGCCAGAAGGCGGCAGCGCCGCACCGCGTGGCGTGACCCGCCAGCGCCGCTCAAATCCGAGCTGATATTAACGCGCTTAATCCGTGCCGGATTTCAGGCGCGTAATTTAAGCAGGCATCAACGCTTTCTAACCAGGGGGGATCGCCCAGATCCCCCTTATTAACGCAATGGGTTGTGACATGCGTGTTTTACTGGCCCCGATGGAGGGCGTTCTTGACTCGCTGGTACGCGAACTGCTTACCGAAGTTAATGACTACGATCTCTGCATCACTGAATTTCTTCGGGTCGTGGACCAGCTACTCCCGATTAAATCTTTCCTCCGACTCTGTCCCGAACTCAATCATGCCAGCCGCACACCTGCGGGCACGCGCGTGCGCATTCAGCTGCTAGGCCAGTCGCCTGAATGGCTGGCTGAAAACGCCTTTCGCGCGGCGGAGCTGGGTTCGTGGGGCGTCGATCTTAACTGTGGCTGTCCGTCGAAGACGGTCAACGGCAGCGGCGGCGGCGCCACGCTGTTAAAAGATCCGGAGCTGATTTACCGTGGTGCGAAAGCGATGCGTGATGCGGTACCTGCCCATCTGCCAGTGACGGTAAAAGTGCGTCTGGGCTGGGACAGCCACGATCGCCAGTTTGAAATTGCCGATGCGGTTCAGCAGGCCGGAGCGACAGAGCTGGCCGTACATGGTCGTACCAAAGAAGATGGCTATAGAGCTGAGTGCATTAACTGGGAGGCGATTGGTGAAATTCGCCAGCGGCTGACCATCCCGGTGATCGCTAACGGGGAGATCTGGGACTGGCAGAGCGCGCAGGACTGCCTGGCGGTGACCGGCTGTGATGCGGTAATGATCGGTCGCGGCGCACTGAACGTACCCAACCTGAGCCGCGTGATAAAGGATAATGCGCCGCCCATGCCGTGGCCGGAAGTGGTCCGGCTGTTGCAAAAATATGTCCGGCTGGAAAAGCAGGGTGATACCGGTTTGTACCACGTGGCGCGTATTAAGCAGTGGCTGGGATATCTGCGTAAAGTGTATCCACAGGCCGATATGCTGTTTGCGGACATCCGACCGCATAAACGTTCCGTTGATATTGCGCGAGCGATTGAGGCGGCGGCTGTCACATTTCCCAATATTCTTAACGAGATCTCTTAGTCTGCTAAGGGTATGATGTGACTCACATCACACCTATTTCTGGTCCCGTCATGTCCTCAGCAGCCTTATCCAGCGCCCAGCTCAATAAGCGCATTATCTCGGTAGTCATTTTCACCTTCTTTTGCTATCTCTCTATTGGCCTGCCGCTGGCAGTATTGCCCGGCTATGTGCATAACGATCTGGGCTACAGTTCGTTTATGGCCGGGTTGATTATCAGTCTGCAATATTTCGCCACGCTGATCAGCCGACCTCAGGCGGGGCGCTATGCCGATCTTCTCGGTCCCAAAAAGGTGGTGCTGATGGGGCTGCTACTCTGTGGCATTAGCGGCCTGTTCACCCTGCTGGCGGTGACGGTCCACGGCAGTACGCTCACCAGCCTGCTGCTGCTGGCTGCCGGAAGAATCGCGCTGGGCCTGGGTGAAAGCCTGACTGCAACCGGTTCGATTCTGTGGGGGATAAATATCGTCGGCACGCTCCAGAGCGCGCGGGTGATCTCCTGGAATGGTGTGGCAACCTACCTGGCGATGGCCCTGGGTGCGCCGCTTGGCGTGATGCTCAACTCCGCATTTGGTATCCCCGGCTTTGCCGTGTTGATTATGCTGATGGCGATTTTTGGCTTCTGGCTGGCGACCCGCCGTCCGGGGGTGGTGGTGGCAGTCGGGCAGCGCATTCCCTTTACCCAGGTATTTTCGCGCATCTGGCTGTATGGGCTTTGCCTGGGACTGGGGACGGTCGGTTTTGGCACCATTGCCACCTTTATCACTCTCTATTTTTCCAGCCACGGCTGGCACGGGGCGGCTTTCTCCCTGACCCTGTTCAGCCTTGGCTTTGTGGTGATGAGGTTAATTTTCAGCAGCTTTATCGGGCGCTTTGGCGGCATTCGGGTGTCGCTGGTCTCGTTTGTGATTGAGTGCATTGGTCTGCTACTGATCTGGCAGGGCCACTCATCCTGGATGGTCGATGTGGGCGCATTCCTTACCGGCTCCGGTTTCTCGCTGGTGTTTCCCGCCCTCGGCGTGGAGGCGATTCGCCGGGTGGCGCCGCAGAATCAGGGGTCAGCGCTGGGGCTTTATTCCGCATTTCTGGATTTTGGCCTGGGCATCACCGGCCCGGTGGCCGGACTGCTGATTGGGCGCTGGGGCGTGGATTCAATCTACCTGGCGGCCGCCCTGGTAGTGATGGTGGCGCTGTTTATCACCGTGCGGCTTCGACTAATCACGCCGCCAAATGAGGATCCCGCCTGAGCCAACCTGCTGTCTGCCAGCCCGGGGAACAGGCGCATCGGATTTAACCGGAAGAGTAGCCGCAGATGCGCCGCCTGACCCTGTGCAGGGTCAGGCGGCGCGGCGGCTTTTCAGCCCAGCCGATTAGCGCTGGGCCATATCAGGTTGCCGCGACGGGCGTAAGCCTGCCCATCACTCCCTATGAGTGCCTGAACCTTTCGTGCGCAATAAGCTTATCTATCAGACCTTTCCCTCTCACTCTGTCCAGCCCGATCCCGTACTCTATAAAGAAAATGGTCCTGATGATGTAAGTTGAGGAGTTAACTCACCACTATGCCCCACACTATTCGCGGCGGCCCTGCCCGGGCTGGTCTGCTAACCTGCCTGCTGGTCTCCCCACCTTTTGCCACCGCTGATACCGTCTGGATGAAAAACGGCGATCGGGTCAGCGGCACGGTGCGCTCGCTCAGCGACGGCAAGCTGGTTATAGACACCGGCTATGCGGGAACGGTATCGCTAAACTGGAATGCAGTGAGTACCCTGTCCAGCGAAAAGGATTTTGACGTCCGCAGCGGTAAAAGCAGTAAAACCTTTAAAGCCCGCCTTGAAGCCACCGATGCTGGCTACATTATCGTACATCAGGGAGAAACCCGGCAGCGCGTGCCGGTCGCCCGATTTGAAGAATTTCTCAAACCAAAGCCGAAAACGGCTGCGCTGAGCTGGACGGGTAATATTGATGCGGGTGTCAGCCTGAAAAAGGCCTCTACCCGAACTCAGGATTACAACCTCGCCTATAACAACAAAGTAAATGTCGGTAAGTGGCGTAACGACTTTGGCGGGACTTACAACCGCGAAGAAGAAGACGGCACGATGAATACCGATAACTACAGTCTGCGCTATGCGCTGGACTATATGTTTCGCGAACAGTATTTCTGGCAGGGCAGGGCGAGCTATAAGCGTGACTGGGTAGAGGATATTTCCCAGCAGGGTTTGATCGGCACCGGTCCTGGCTACCAGTTCTGGGATGATGAGCTGGGTTCATTTTCGATGTCGCTTTTGGGCGGCGCTTTTGCCTACGGTTACAGCGATGGCAGTTCAGATAGTCATTTTGGGGCTTCAGTACGCTGGGACTATCAGCGTTTCCTTCGGGGCAGGACGCTGTCGCTTTTCACGCACGGTGAAGTGGGACATTCGCTGGATGATGATGCTATTTTCAGTATGGATGCGGAGGTAGGTGTGCGCTATCAGCTCACCAGCTGGTCATCGCTTAATATTACCTACGGTCATAACCTGATTAGCGGCACACGTGATACGCTTAACGAGCGGAGTTTTATTACCGGGCTGGGGGTTAAGTGGTAGTTCAGTCGTTTTTTCGGAGCGGGAATATCATCCCGCGCTGAGCGTCGCCTGGTGTGGCAGAGGCTTGTGCCGTCGCCAACGTGTGGTGGCCGGTGTGGCAGAGGCTTGTGTAGTCGCCTACGTGTGATGGCCGGTGCGACAAAGGCCCGTGTAGTCGCCTACGGGTGGGGCCCGGTGCCTGGCTTTCCTCACGCCGCGCGTGGCGCCTTCGCTCCGCTCGTCGACCTTTCGGACCGGGCATGACGTGACATCCCTGTCCCGACATACCCTTGTGCCAGCATCCCTGCTGGCCCATCCGGGTCTTCCTCTCTGCACTCAGCGCTGCGGAATGCCTGTCACCGGGCCCCACCCGTCGGCTTATTGCATTGTGCTGGCTGCGGGTAAGTGCGGTTTCGGGGGTTACAAAAAATCTTTCGGCAAGTTTTAAAAGTAAGAACTCAGCAAATAAGAAAATGGATGAGCATTGCAACAGCTCAAAAGCCTCAATGTTATTGGTGCTTAACTGGACGTCGTGCTGATAATAACTGCGGACAGATAAGCGGTTTTACTTAGAGCAGCTCAGCAGCCAGAGAGGTGGGTAATCCCTGCGGTTGACGGTCAATCCGCAGCGCTGCGGCGCAGACGGAAGGCCAGGCGAGGGCAGCAGGGATGCTGCACTCAGGGAGCGGCGGGCAGGGATGCCCGCTCGCGACCGGGCCGTACGGCCTGAAGTCGGAGCCAAAGGCACCACGCAACGCGTGGCGTGAGGACGCCCGGCAACCGCAGGGATTACCCACCGTCACCGCAGATATTTCAGCCAGCATATCCAACCGGCAACCGCAGGGATTACCCACCATCACCGCAGATATCACAGCCTGCAACCCATAAAAACTTTCCACCAGATGCCGCAAATAAAAAAGGGCTCATGATCAACATGAACCCTTCCATTCTAAGCTGGCGAAACGCTGATCGGCAGCTGAAGCGAATGACTACAGCTCCAGCCACTCGCCCGCTTTACCGCAGGTTAAAACGATTAACCCGCCGTTACACTGCTCTGCGTCGCGGTTTTCACCGACGTTGACTTATTGTCATAAATCGGGCCTGGCTGAGCGGGTACCACAAACGAACTTTTGCCATCGGCCGGAGCCTGCTGAGTCGGTGCTGCACTGCCGTCGGCCGGAGCCTGCTGAGCCGGAGCTGTACTGCCATCGGCCGGAGCCTGCTGAGTCGGTGCTGCACCGCCATTGGTCGGAGCCTGTTCAACCGGCGCGGCGCTACCGTCTACTGTCGGCGCGGCAGACGCTGCATCCTGATTAACCACGTTGGCACCCTGCTGCGTCGCAGGGGTCATGGGTTCTTCCTTCGGCACTGCACCACTCATCTCCTGCACGGCAATCGCCGCAGGAGCCGTATAGTCGGCACCGCCATTGACCCGGGTAGGAATACCACTGCGCCTCTTCATGGCCGCGTCCATGGCGTTACTGTCAACGCTGGCATCACTGACAACTTTACTCACCACTGGCGTAATGGTCAGCGGCACCGGTTCACGAGAATTAAACTGCTCCTCGGTCTGCGACAGCGGATTATGCACCTCAACCATACGTGAACCATCGGGCTCCACGCTGGCTTTAATCGGCTGATTGATAAACTGCACGCGCGTACCTACCGGCACATTATCGTAAAGCCATTTAATATCGTCAGCACGAAGACGCACACAGCCGTGGCTCACGCGTAACCCGATGCCAAAGTTAGCGTTAGTCCCGTGGATCGCGTAAAGACGACCGATATAGAGGGCATACAGCCCCATGGGATTATCCGGGCCAGCCGGGAAAATCGTTGGCAGCGGCGAGCCGTTAGCTACCGAATCTTCGTGCATTTTCTTGGTTGGCGTCCAGGTCGGGCCGTCTTTTTTACGCTCGACCGCCGTCGTCCAGTTCATTGGAGTGTCTTTACCCAGTTCACCGACGCCAACCGGAAGCACAACCACCGTTTTGGTGCCTTTAGGATAGTAATAAAGACGCATCTCAGCGCTGTTCACCACAATACCTTCACGCGGGGCGTCAGGCAGGATCAGCTGCTGTGGGATAATCAATTTGGTGCCGGGCTTGGGCAGATAAACATCCACGCCAGGATTGGCTTCAAGCATGTTACTCAGGCCCATCTGATACTGTGCCGCAAAGGCTTCCAGCGGAAGTTTGCTGTCCTGAGGCACGGTAATTTCCAGATTCTGACCAATCAGGCGGCTGTTTGCCGCGGGCAGTGGATAAACCACGGCAAAGGCTGAATGGCTGTATGCCGTAACGGTCAGGACTAAAGCGGCTAATGCGCGGATGCTCTTTTTCATATTTTCTAAGATGTTGCGCCATGTAAACGGTGGATAGATGAACCTGTGCCGCTTAGTGTGAGCGGCTGCACATTATATGGTCATAGCCCCGGGGAATAAACCGGGATTTTAACTATTGCGGTAACTTTACGTATATTTCCCGGCCCTGACCGACGGCAGATGGAAACCTGGCGTGCGCAAGCCGATCGGAAGAAACGATGTTAATGCTATTTCGCTGGCGATCACGGCTGCCAGAGTGGGTCCTCACCGCTCAGCTTACGGTTCAGGAAAAATGCCGCGCTAATCAGCGCCAGGTGGCTTAATGCCTGGGGCGTATTTCCTAATGCATAACCCTGGCTGTCAAACTCCTCAGCGTAAAGCCCCAGTGGGTTGGCGTAGCTCAGCAGCTTCTCAAATTCAAAGTGCGCCTCGTTCACCCGTCCCGCACGGGCCAGGCACTCCACGTACCAGAAGGAGCAGGCGACAAAGGAACCCTCAGTACCCTCCAGTCCGTCAGAGGGCGTTTCCGCCAGGTTATAGCGGCGCACTAATCCGTCGCTCACCAGCTTCTCTTTGATGGTATCCAGCGTGGACAGCCAGTCAGGATCGGTAGCGCCTACAAAGCGCACCAGCGGCATCAGCAGCATCGAAGCATCCACGTAATCGCCGTGTTGCGTGGCGACAAAATGGCCGCGATCCTTATTCCAGAAATTAGTCCAGATATCCGTACGGATAGCATCACGGGTTTCCGTCCAGCGCGTCCAGGGTACCTCAAGCGAGCGCTTCTCACCCAGCCTGATCGCCCTGTCCAGGGCAACCCAGCACATCAGGCGGGAGTGGAGAAAATGCTGCGGCTCACCGCGCATCTCCCAGATCCCGGCATCCGGTTGATTCCAGTTGTCACACAGATAATCGATCATGGTAGTGACGTGCATCCAGCCCCGGTGGGAGATAGCTTCACCATACTTATTCGCCAGATAAATGGCATCCATCAGCTCGCCATAGATATCCAGCTGAGACTGATTCCATGCGCCATTTCCAATTCTGACGGGCGTGGAGTTGGCATAGCCGGACAGATTTAGCAGCTCGCTCTCCTGCAATTCTGTGCCGCTGTCCAGCCGGTACATCACCTGGAGCTTTTCAATATCCTTATGGCTGTTTTCCACGCAGCGCCCCACCCAGTGGGTGAAGTGTTTGGCTTCATCAACATAGCCAAGACGCATCAGGGCATACATGCTGAATGAGGCATCGCGGACCCAGGAAGCGCGATAATCCCAGTTACGCTCGCCCCCCAGCTCCTCAGGCAGCCCAAAGGTGGCCGCGGCCGCAATAGACCCGTGCCGGCGCGAGGTCAGCAGCTTAAGCGTCAGCGCTGAGCGGTTGACCATTTCCTGCCAGCGACCGTGGTAGGAACTTTTTGCACTCCAGCGACGCCAGAAATTCAGCGTTTGCTGGAAACAGTTCAGCGTGGCCTCATCATCAAGTGATTTATCCTCGGCGCTGCCGAAAATAAATTCGCGGTGTTCGCCCGCCTTAAGGGTAAAGCGGGCGATGGCCGCGCTGCTGTCCAGGGTAAAATCGACGTTGCCGCACAGCCGCAGGGTGGGCTGATCGGCGGCAGTAAACAGTACGCTGCCTTCGCTCAGGCTGGCGGAGGTGGCCGCGCGGGCATAGTCGTGAACGGGTGCGCAGCGCAGGGTGATGGTGGCTTCACCGTGCAGCACCTTTATTCGCCTGATCAGGCGTGGACGATCCTCGTCTTCCTGGCAGACGGGCATGTAGTCGGTGATTTCCGCCACGCCCTTACTGTCCAGCCAGCGGGTTTGCAGCAGCGTCGTATCGGGAAGGTAGAGCTGCTGACGACGGGCATCCGGCCAGTCGGGCTGAATGCTGAAAACACCCGCCTCGTCGCCGTCCAGCAGGGCGGTGAAGACGGAGGGGCTGTCGAGGTCAGGCCAGCAGAAATAGTCTATGGTGCCGTCGTTGGCAATTAAGGCGCAGGTACGCAGGTCACCTATCACCCCGTGATCTTCAATCTTTCGCTTTATCTGACTCATTCTGCCTCTTTCTCGCGCACCGCGCGCCGCTTAAAGTAAATTCGCACCGCCCAGACCAGCCCGAAAATCAGCACGACCCAGAAAATTTGTTTCAGATGGCGATCCAGCGTATGCAGCCAGGGCGCGATAACTTCTCCGCCAAGGTAGCCCAGTGAGACAAAAATAACCGCCCACAGCATCGCGCCAATAATATTCAGCGCCAGGAACTTCTGAGGTTTCAGCTTGCTGGCACCGATAATGATCGGTCCTACGATGCGCAGTCCGTACATAAATCTGACGCCGATAACAAACAGTACTGGCCGTTTACGGATGAGTCGGTTGGCCCTGGCAATTTGCTTCTGATGCTTCTTAAAACGTTTAAGAATGGCACTACCGTAGTAGCGGCCAATAAAGAAGAGTCCGGTGTCCCCCAGAATGCCGCCGAGCATCGCCACCAGTAACACCCAGCCGTAGTGCAAAAGTCCCTCATGCGCTGCAACGCCGCCCAGCAGGGTAAAAGTTTCCCCTTCGGCGATACAGCCGATAAAGAGCGCCAGATAACCGTATTGTGATATCAGCCCGTTAACATCCATATGCGTAATCTCCTGCGGTTGATGCGCGTAAACCCTTAAGTTTAACCGCTGTGGAATAAACCGCCGCGAAAGTTGTGATGAATTGTTTTTTATTTGCTGAATAATGAGGCAATTAAGTAAAACAGGCCCCGCCTGGAAAATAAACAGTTAAACAGCGCTTATACTCATTAGCATCCACCGCCTGCGCGTATCAGGCTCGTCGAAGCGTCATAGCAGAGGAATGAAAAGATGAACCATGTCTGGGGACTTCTTGCGCATCCCGATCGTGAGATGCGTGATATTAAGCAAGAGAACGAAACGATCTCTCACCATTACACGCACCACGTTTTATTGATGGCGCTGATCCCGGTTATTTGTGCGCTGATTGGCACCACGCAGATTGGCTGGGATTTCGGCGCGCGGCATACCATCACGCTCTCGCTAACCACCGCCGTCGGGCTGGGTATACTTTTCTATGCGCTGATTTTAGGCGGCGTGGCGCTGATGGGACGGGTTATCTACTGGATGGCGCGGGAGTATCCTCAGCGACCCAGCCTGCAACGCTGCACGGTGTTCGCGGGCTATGTCGGTACCCCGCTGTTTATCAGTGGGCTGGTGGCCCTTTATCCGCTGGTGTGGCTGTGCGTGCTGGCGGGTGCGCTGGCGCTGCTCTATACCGCTTATTTGCTCTACGTCGGCATTCCGCTATTTCTCAATATCGATCGTGAAGAGAGCCTGCGATTCTCCGGCTCCACGCTGGCGATTGGCATTCTGGTTTTTGAAGTTTTACTGGCCCTGACCGTGGTGATATGGGGTTATGGTTACCGACTGATATGATGAATTCGCCGCCGGGCCGCCGGCGGCAATTCGGTAACGCCCGGAAACGAATATCATGTAGTAAATTTTCGATTCTGCAGAGTATGATGCGCGGGTCAGTTCCCGCCAGAGTGCCGTTGCGCGGGTACGACGTGCGGCTCGCCGTACCAGAATCACCTTTCGATTAAGTTTTTAACGATGCCTGCGAAAATCCGCTTATCTCTTTTGACGTTAGCTCTACTTTTTTCTGGTCAGGTCATCCTGAATCAGGCTGTAGCCCGTCCGCTCAGGGCCGACGCTGTGCCTGTATCGCAGCCGCAGATCGCCTCTGGTAGTGCGATGATCGTCGATCTTAATACCAACAAGGTGATTTATGCTAATCACCCGGACCTGGTCCGCCCGATGGCGTCAATAACCAAGCTGATGACGGTGATGGTGACGCTTGATGCGCATCTGCCGCTTGATGAGAAGCTTAACGTTGATATCAGCCACACGCCCGAGATGCGCGGTATCTATTCTCGCGTGCGCCTGAATAGCGAAATCAGCCGCAAAAATATGATGCTGCTGGCGCTCATGTCCTCGGAAAACCGCGCCGCAGCCAGCCTGGCCCACCACTATCCGGGCGGTTATGATGCCTTTATTCGCGCGATGAATGCGAAAGCGCGCGAGCTGGGCATGATGCACACGCACTATGTGGAGCCTACCGGCCTGTCGACGCAAAACGTCTCCACCGCGCGCGATCTCACCCGGCTGCTGATCGCCACGAAGCGCTATCCGCTGATCGGCCAGCTAAGCACCACGCACGAAGAGATGGCAACTTTCAGCAACCCTCCCTATCAGCTGCCGTTTCGCAACACCAATCACCTGGTGTATCGCCCCGACTGGAATATCCAGCTGACCAAAACCGGCTTTACCAATGAGGCGGGACACTGCCTGGTTATGCGGACGGTGATCAACCGCCGTCCGGTGGCGCTGGTAGTGATGGATGCGTTTGGAAAATATACCCACTTTGCCGATGCCAATCGTCTGCGTACCTGGGTAGAAACCGGTAAGGCCTCCCCCGTTCCTGCCGCTGCGCTAAGCTATAAAAAGCAGAAGGCGGCAGAGATAGCCAGCAATGGGGCCGCAGGCAGCGACGTCGAGTAGGGCAACAGCCTTCCCCTGCCACGGCGAAGGCGTTAAGATTTTTTGCATCAGCAGAGTGTTACGCAGCCGCCTTTTCGTGAGTAATCCTATAGTGCCAGTTTTGTCAAACGCCTAAACTGGCGCAGGTTTTAACGGGTACTGTCTTCGGTGCCATCCATTGTTTGATATCTGGAAATTTTCATGTCTACGTTATTAACCTGGTTTCGCCTGTTTTTGCTGGCGCTGGTGACGCTCTCTCCGGTGGTGGCGCAGGCAGCCGATGACGCATCCGCGCAGAGTCAGGACGCACCGGTGAAGGTCAATGCCGCCGTTGAACTGCCAAAGATGCAGAAAGTCCTTGATAAAATTAAGCAGCAGGTGTCGGGGGAGACCAATGACAGCAAGCTGAGCGCCCTTAATGATATGGCGCTGGAGCTGTCCAGCGACGCCGATACGCTGACGCAGGGGATCACGCCACAGCGCGCCCAGCTGGTGGCGCAGCTGGCGGTTCTCGGCCCGCCGCCGAAACCGCAAAGCGGCGTAAAAGAGACCAGTGAGGTCACCAGCAAGCGTAGAAATCTGGAAAACCAGAAAGGCAAAATTGACGATCAAATCACCCAGGCCGAGTCGATTAAAAGCAGCGCCATTAACCTTTCGGCGCAGATCGTCAACCTGCGCCGGGATGCGCTGAAAACGCAGCTGGCGCTTAATGCGGGCAGTCTTTTGGGGCCACATTTCTGGTCGCCGCTGTTTACGCCGCAGAGCGATGATAACCAGAAGGTCAGGGACTTCTGTGATGAACTGGCGCAAACGGCGGCAATGTCATGGGAACCCGGCTGGCGTCTGGGCACCGTGCTATGGATAGTGCTGTCGGTGCTGGTGGCCACGCTGGGGCGCCGCTATCTCGAGCAGTTCCTCGCCTGGGTGGGGATTAATCACTTACCCGAAGGTCGCCTGCGCCGCAGCTTCCTGGCCGCCGCGACCGCGCTGACCAGCCTGCTGGCCATTGTGCTGGCCTTTAACTTCCTTAACCTGGCCTTTACCCGCCATGACAACGTAATGGACGACGTCAGGGATTTTGCCGATAAGCTGGTGAACCTGAGCATTTTATGCGGGCTGATTGCCGGGCTGGGCAGGGCATTTTTATCCACCCGCCGTCCCTCATGGCGTTTGCCTAATATCTCCAACGAAGTGGCCCTGGCCTTAAAACCCTTCCCGCCGCTGACCGCGGTGCTGGTGTTTGTTTTCCAGACGATTGAAATTCTTAACAGCAGCGCCAATACCAGCGTCAGCACCACCGTATTTGCTAACGGCCTGACCGCGCTGCTGATTGGGGCAACGGCGCTCTCCATCAGCCTGCGTACCAACCGAGTGCGTCGCAAAATCATCCTCTCTGGCGCACAGCCGGAGGCGAAATCGACCCTGGTCGGTCTGATCCAGATGGCGATAACTCTGGTCGGCGTTGCGATTATGATCACCCTGCTGATCGGTTATATTACGCTGGCCCGCTTCCTGAGCTACGAGCTTATCTGGATTGGTATTGTTTTTGGCTCGTTCTATATTCTCAGCCAGCTGGTTTCCGACGCCTGTGAAACCTTCTTCTCAACCAATACTTCTACCGGTAAAAGCATTCAGCGATCGCTGAACATTGATGAACGCCACCTGGCGCAGGTTTCGACCCTGCTGGGCGCCATCGGTAAAACGGTCCTGGTGCTGGCCGCCGCAATGGCCGCGCTCAACGGCACTTTCGGGAGCGGTACGCCGATTGAGCTGGTGCAAAAAGCCATTGAGTTTTGGGGCGGAAAGGGGCTGGAGTCGCTGAATATTGTTCCGGCGCACGTGCTGAATGCGCTGCTCAGCCTGGTGGTCGGGATTTACGTACTGCGCTCGGTAAAGCGCTGGCTGGAACATGACTTTCTGCCGAAAACCACCATGGATGTGGGGATGCGCGTTTCGCTGATCACCTTGTTCAGCAACCTCGGCTACGTGGTGGTGTTCCTGCTGGCACTCTCCATTATGGGGCTGCAATGGAACAAGCTGGCGTGGATCGTCAGCGCCCTGTCGGTGGGTATCGGTTTTGGCCTGCAGGAGATTGTGAAGAACTTTATCTCGGGTCTGATCCTGCTGACCGAGCGACCGGTGAAGGTGGGCGATCTGGTGAGTATTAGCGGCATAGAAGGGGATATCCGCCGCATCAACGTGCGCGCGACCGAAATCCAGCTGGGTGACAAGTCAACGGTGATTGTGCCTAACTCACAGCTGATCTCACAAAACGTACGTAACGCCACCATGGGCAATGCGCAGGGCGTAGCCACCATTACGCTGACCTTCCCGCTGGATATCGATCCTGAAAAGGTGCGTGAGCTGCTGCTGGACGTCTATAACGAAAATGAGCGCATACTGGAAACGCCGGAACCCTCGGTGTCCTTCAAGGATCTGACCTCCGCAGGGATTGTGCTGGCAGTAACCGGTAACGTCGCCAGCCCGCGCCAGGTCTCGGGTGCGAAAAGCGATCTGCTGTTTGATATTCTGACCCGTCTGCGTAAAGAGGGGGTGGTCCTCTCCACGCCGCAGACGATGATCGTCGAGCAGCGTAACGGTAACCTGGTGGTAAAAGAGCCGGAAGGGCCAGCGACTGAAGGATAATATGGCTTCTGGCTCTGGCCCAGCGTCGTCGCTGAATCTGGTTTATAAGCTGACTCTGGCTCAAATTGAGATGCTGATGCTGAGTCAGCGTCAGCATATTTATCTCACTTCTGGTGACTTTCGCAGCCGCGCGCTGCCCAGTGCTTCGCTTTAGTGGTTTTGCCAATTCCTGGATTAAAACTGTTGGTGGGGTCGAGCTGCTGATAAAACGCTCTGAGCTGCGGCTTCGCCTCGTAGAGGTGGCCGACGTTATGCTCGGCGGGATACTCAGCCCCGCGCGCCGCCAGAATAGCCAGCATCTTCTCTTTTAGCGCATGGGCGTCCACGCCCTTTTTCACAATATAGTCCTGATGGAACACATGGCAGAAAAAGTGGCCATAGTAGAGGCGGTGTACCAGCACATCGTCGAATTCGGCAGGCAGACGCTCGAACCAGTCGCGATCGTTGCGCTTAAGGGCAATATCCAGCGCCAGAATATCTTCCACCTCATCGCGATGGACGGCATGATAGCGGACCGCCGCACCCGCGGCAGCGAAACGGTGCAAAAACGCTTTTGCCCCCTCTTCTTTATCACACTCAAAATAGGCGCCGTCCGCCTGCTGGAAAAAGGCTTCAAGATAGCGACGTGCTTCCTCAATACCTTCACCGGACATTTTCAGCATCAGGTGATGCTCAAAGCGGTCGCGATACTGCTTAAGGCGTTTTGGCAGCGGCGAGGGGAGCAGATTAGCGCACTTTTGTAGCAGCCGGTCGGTGAAGCCAGGTTTAACAAACGCGAGTTTTCTCAGCAGCGCATCGGCGCGTCCCTTAAGGCTAAAGAACAGCGGCATTTTATCGGTGCCGAGGCGGTTGATCATCATAAAGGTGTCTTTGCCATACACTTCGGCAATATCGAAGATATCGCGGTGCAGATACTCGCCGGCAACGGGCAGTTCGCGAAACTCACTGAGGATATGGCGGCGAAGCGTATCCAGTACGGCCGTATCGTTGGTGCCGATGTAGAAAACCTGCTGAGTCGCATCAGCGGGGAAGGTATCCAGCCGCACTGCAAAGATCGCCAGCCTGCCTGCGCAGCCGGATGCCTCATACAGGCGTCGGGCATCGGCATTGAAGCGCGAGGGCGTATCGGCGTCGATATCGCGCACGCGTTCGGCATAGTCATGGTCGGAGGCGTGGCGCGAATCGTAACGGACATCGCCCGGCTGCCAGGTTTCATCATCCAGTCGGCTGAGGATCTGTTCAGGGCTGCTACCCAGCTCGATACCCAGGTGATTCACCAGCCTGAGTACGCCCTGCGCATCAATCTGCGCGTAAAGCGCCATTTCGCTGTAGGCGGGGCCGCGACGGATTAGCGATCCGCCTGAGTTATTACAGACGCCGCCCAGCACCGACGCGCCGATGCAGGAGGAGCCAATCACCGAATGAGGTTCGCGCCCCAGTGGCTTCAGCAGCTTCTCCAGCTGATAGAGCGTGCTGCCCGGCATCGCCAGCACCTGCTTTCCCCCGTCCAGCAGCTGGATCCTGTCCATCCTCAGCGTGCTGATAATCACGATATCGCGGTCATAGTCGTTGCCATTCGGCGTCGATCCCTCCGTCAGGCCGGTATTCGCCGCCTGCATCAGGATAATCACCTCTGCGCTGACGCAGGCCTGGAGAATGCGCCACTGTTCCAGCAGCGTACCGGGAAAAACCACCGCCAGCGCGTCACCCTCGCCTGAGCGAAAGCCGCGACGATAGCGTTCAGTGTCGCCAGGATCGGTAAGAAGATGTGTGCGCCCGACGATGCGCTTCAGTTCTGCTACCAGCTGCTGAGAGTCCGGGCGGGAAGAATTAAGCATGAGCGTTGTCCTTTTCATAATCACCGCTTAACCTTAGCACCACTCCGCGGGTATTGGTGGGCTAAAAAAAATCGATCGCGATCCCGCCAGTGGCTTGAATACTATCTGCTATCATCAACTTATGGCACACTGGCGTACCCGTGTCCTGTCGTGCAATCACTCACTGCTCCGCAGTTATTTGAGAGAAACCAACCTGATGAAATGGATGTGCTCTGTCAGCCTTGCTGCCGCCCTGGCGCTGCACCCGGCTTTTGCTGAGGAGCTTACGGCTCCCCATGCGTTGACGCCGCAAGCCCGCGATGCCTTCGTGACTAACCTGCTGAAAAAAATGACCCTCGATGAAAAAATTGGTCAGCTGCGACTGATTAGCGTCGGGCCGGATAATCCGAAAGAGGCTATCCGTGAGATGATCCAGCATGAGCAGGTGGGGGCAATTTTCAATACCGTGACCCGACAGGATATTCGCGCGATGCAGGACCAGGTGATGCAGCTCAGTCGCCTGAAAATCCCGCTCTTTTTTGCCTTTGACGTGGTGCACGGTCAGCGCACTGTCTTCCCTATCCCACTTGCTCTCGCGGCCAGCTGGGATCTGGCGGCGGTGGCTGACGTGGGGCGGATTTCCGCTTATGAAGCCGCAGATGATGGCCTGAACATGACCTGGGCGCCGATGGTCGACGTCACGCGCGAGCCGCGCTGGGGTCGGGTCTCCGAAGGGTTTGGGGAAGACACCTTCCTGACCTCAGCAATGGGGCGGGCCATGGTTAAATCCATGCAGGGTAAAAGCCCGGCGGATCGCTATTCGGTAATGACCAGCGTAAAACATTTTGCCGCCTATGGCGCTGTGGAAGGGGGCCGCGATTACAACACGGTCGATATGAGCCCGCAGCGTCTGGCGCAGGACTATCTGCCGCCTTATAAAGCTGCGCTGGATGCGGGCAGCGGGGGCGTGATGGTGGCGCTTAACTCGCTGAATGGCGTACCCGCTACAGCAGACGGCTGGCTGTTAAAAGATCTGCTGCGTAACGCGTGGAAGTTTAAAGGCATCACCATCAGCGACCACGGCGCGATCAAAGAGCTGATTAAGCATGGGGTCGCCAGCGATCCGGAAGACGCGGTGCGCATCGCCATTCAGTCTGGCGTCAATATGAGCATGAGCGATGAATATTACAGTAAGTATCTGCCGGGCCTGGTTAGACGCGGGGCGGTAAGTGAAAATGAAATCGACGACGCCGTCCGCCACGTGCTGAACGTCAAATATGATATGGGGCTGTTTAATAACCCATACAGCCATTTGGGACCGAAAGGGAGCGACCCTGCCGATACCAACGCCGAAAGCCGGTTGCACCGGGCAGAGGCGCGTGATGTGGCGCGTAAAAGCATTGTGCTGCTGAAAAACCGTCTGGATACGCTGCCGCTGAAAAAGTCCGGCACCCTGGCGCTGATTGGGCCGCTGGCCGACAGCCAGCGTGACATTATGGGGAGCTGGTCGGCGGCGGGCGTTGCCGCGCAGTCGGTAAGCGTGTTGCAGGGGCTGAAAAACGCCACCGCTGGCAAGGCGACGATACTGTATGCCAAAGGCGCTAACGTGACCGACAACAAAGGCATCCAGGATTTCCTTAATCTGTATGAAAAAGCGGTCACCGTCGACGCGCGCACCCCGCAGCAAATGCTGGATGAGGCGGTTGCCACCGCGAAGAAAGCGGATGTGGTTATTGCGGTGGTCGGAGAAGCCCAGGGTATGGCGCATGAAGCATCAAGCCGCAGCGACATTACTATTCCTCCCAGCCAGCTGGCGCTGATCGACGCGCTGAAAGCAACCGGTAAGCCGCTGGTGCTGGTACTGATGAATGGTCGGCCGCTGGCGCTGGTGAAGGAGAATATGCAGGCCGATGCGCTGCTGGAGACCTGGTTTAGCGGCACCGAGGGCGGAAATGCCATCGCCGACGTGCTTTTTGGCGACTACAATCCTTCTGGTAAGCTGCCGATGTCGTTTCCACGCTCGGTAGGTCAAATCCCGATTTACTATAATCACCTTAATACCGGACGCCCTTACGACGCCAACAAGCCGAATAAGTACACGTCGCATTACTACGATGCGGCTAACGGTCCGCTGTTTCCTTTCGGCTATGGTCTGAGCTACACCACCTTTACGGTGTCGCCAGTGGTGATGTCGGCGCCAACCCTGACGCATAACGGTACGGTGAACGCCAGCGTGACGGTAACCAACACCGGTAAGCGGGACGGCGCTACGGTGGTGCAGATGTATCTGCACGATGAAATTGCCAGCATCAGCAGACCGGTTAAAGAGCTGAAGGGCTTTAAGCGCATCATGCTGAAAGCAGGCGAATCACAACAGGTGACCTTCCCGATTGACGTGCAGGCGCTGAACTTCTGGAACGCGAAGATGCAGTACGCTGCCGAGCCGGGCAAATTTGGCGTGATGATCGGCCTGGACTCGGTTCGGACCCAGGATGCAGAGTTCACCTACCAATAATCTCTGCGGTTACCCTTGACATCACCCGGGGTAATGGTCGGGATAAGGGGCGAATTTTCGCCCCTTATTATTTTGACTTAGTATTAATCAGGAACTCCTATGCTTTCGGTTCGCGACAGGATCCAGCAGCAGGTTTTTCGCCTGAACGGGCTGGCGATGAATGAGTTTGATCTTTCTCAACCGGCTGGTGACCCGGGTCTTTACGGCCCGGACAGCGTAATATGGCGCGTTCACGGCGACTTCTCGTCGATGCTGTGCGGCGGCATATCAGCCCTGCTGATGCAGATGCTGCATCCGCTGGCGCTGGCAGGCGTCTGGGATCACTCCCGCTTCCGGGAAGACATGATGGGTCGCCTGCGGCGCACCAGCCAGTTTATTGCCGTAACCACTTTTGGGAACACCCAGGATGCCGCCACGCTGATTGAGCGGGTGAAGCGCATCCATCTCTGGGTGACCGGCGTGGACGCCGCGGGTACGCCCTACGCAGCCAGCGATCCGGCGCTGCTGACCTGGGTCCATGTGGCAGAAACCAGCCGCTTTCTCGCTGCCCACCTGCGCTATAAAAATCCGCAGCTGAGCCTGGCAGAGCAGGACCGTTACTATGCGGAAGCGGCGAGAGTCGCAGAAGCGCTGGGCGCGGAGGACGTGCCGAAAACGGCGGCAGCGGTAGAAGACTATCTGGCGCGTATGCGGCCCGAACTGCGCTGCGATGCGCGTACCCGCGAAGTGCTTGCTCTGCTGATGGATGCCCCTGCGCCCAGCTGGCAGGCAAAGCCGGCGATGCACGCAATGATGATGGCCGGTATTGAACTGCTTCCCGAGTGGGCGCAGCAGGCATTTGGCTTTCGCTTCTCGCCGCTGCGGCATCGGCTGATTCGTCAGCGCCTTGGCCTGCTGGCCGGGGTTCTGCGCTGGTGTATCCGTCGTGGGGCCTACCATCGGGCCATGCAGCGAATGGGACGTGACTAAGCGAGACATCAGGCGCTAAGGCCGATTTTGAGACTCTTCCTCTTGTCGCGACGTGGCGTAACAGGACATCCTGCTCTATTCTCCGGAAAAGGGATCCTTCCCACCATCGTCGAGGCTATATGACACCGTCGTACCTGATTGCTGAAGTGGCTAATCAGCAACAAACGCTGATCGCCAGGGTTGAACAGGATGAGCGCACGGCTTATTTCTACCTGTGGCCCGCCGAGCCTTTCCGCAGTCAGTTTGCCGTACGTGGCTGCTGGCTACGTAATCTTCTGCCCGCACCTGCCCGCGAAGACGTAGAGGCCATGGAGCAGGGCATCGCGCCACTGTTGAGCGCCGGCTTCTGCCGTACGCTGGAGGCGGAACCGGCTCTTGACCCGGCCGGTTTACACATCATCTGGGAGCCGTCCGATGACGGCGCGGCGCTCTGGTATCAGGGGCAGCTGCTGGCCGTGATACCCGGCTGGAGTTTGTATCAGAATAAGCAGGTGAGCTTTTCGGCCGGCTGCATCCGGGAAAACCGTCTGACCGCGCCGCTGGGGTCGGCATCGACCAATGCTAATTATGCTCAGGCTGAAAAAAACCGCCGTTTCTGGCGTGACTGGCATGACACACATCTGTGGGAGCCCATGCAGCGCGATCTGCTTAAGTGTTATGAATCCCACTACGGCGGATCCCTTAAGTATTATGCTATCGATCAGGGGAGCTGGCCGCCGATGGCCATTTCCCAGCACTATCATCAGGGGAGCTGGTTTTTCCTGACGCTGGGGATGAGCATTCGCCCGATGCCCTGGGTCGATTATCTGTATCAGGAGCTGGCTCCGCAGTATCGCCGCGCCGAGCTGGCGATGGCGATTGATGCCGAAGTGATGACCGAGGAGAATGCGGTGCAGATGGCCAGTGCGCTGGCAGGTTTTGTACATTTTCCCTGGGCACGGCTTAGCTGGCTGGGGGAGGGGCATACGCTGGAGTCGGCGGTCGCGCCGGTGGGTTTTGAAGGTTTTCTGCTGTCGGGTGAGCTGGGCCGTGAGGAGGGGCAGTTTGCCTTACCTAAGCGCGAGGATGATAAGGTTAATTTGCTATGGGCAACGCCGGTGACCACTGCCGAGCGTGAGTTTGCGCAGGCCGATGAGAATGGGGGGTATCAGCTGGTTGAGCGGCTGATGCAATCCGGTGCCGGTCATATTTTCCGGCCCCGCCAGCAAATTGTCGATCCAGAGAGTTAAGCACGGGCATTGCCTTGCGCGTTACTGGCTTAGTGCTATCACCTGGGGGTTGTGCCCGGTGCCTGGCGCTGCAAGGCTGGGGTAGTCGCCAACGTGTGGTGCCCGGTGCCAGCCTCCCTGCTGGCCCATCCGGGTCTTCCTCCCTGCGCTCAGCGCTGCGGATTGCCTGTCACAGGGCCCCACCCGCCGGCTTATTGCATTGTGCTGGCTGCGGTTAAGGGCGGTGTCGGAGATTCCAGGAAACGCTTTGCCAGATATGAATGCGTACAGGAAGTATGCAATTACCAAAATAGTTGGGATTTGAAGAAGCTCAGAAGACTGAGAGTGCACAGTTTATTGTGACGGGTATTTTCGTGGTGCAGATAAATGACCTGAATAGCGGCACCAAAAACTAAATCGAAAAGTGAGCCGAATCCTGCGCGCGAGTAAATCTTAACTGGGATAGGCTCGGAAACCTGCGGACAGATAAACGGTTTTACTCAAAGCAGCTCATCAGCCTGAGAGGGGGATAATCCCTGCGATTGACGGGCAATCCACAGCGCTGCGGCGCAGACGGAAGGTCAGGCGAGGGCAGCAGGGATGCTGCACTCAGGGTGCGGCGGGCAGGGATGCCCGCTCGCGACCGGGCCGTCCGGCCTGGAGTCGGAGCCAAAGGCACCCGGCAAAGCCTGTAGCTGTGACGCCCGGCAAACGCTGGGATTATCCACCGGCAGCGCATATAGTGCAGCCAGCACAACTACCCAGATATAATGCAATTCAGTACGGTTGATAATTATGTTGCCCTGACCCATCAGCCATATTTTTTGGCGAAATTCTCATCAGATGTGCAAAGGTAAATAATAAACTCAAAAAAGGCGATCAGCGCTGGAATGAACGTCCAGCAAAAAATCAGATAGAGAAACCCCTGCCCAATCCGGCCAAGATAAAACTTGTGAACGCCAAATCCGCCGAGGAAAAAGGCTAACAGTGCTGCTGCAATCCGGCTCTTTTCTCCCGTCACCGCACCCTGCGTCGCGCCACACTGTGGACAGGCTCTGGCAGAACTGTGAATTTCCTTACCGCAACCCCGGCAAAAAACCATCCCAGACATATAAACCTCCATTTAATAAATAAAAATTAACTTCCTCGTTATCGGCACCGGCTGGAAATTTCTTAATACCGACAAAACAAAAAAACCTTACGTATTTGGTCCCTGGAGCCATTCGCAGACAAGGAGCATTATTCTACTTATCCTGTCCGGCTAAATTATCGGCAGCCATCATATCAAAATGACAATCGATGCAAATACAAATATTGCGAGGCGCGATAAAAACTCTCCGGTACTACCCGTGAGTCTGGATGCGATCCTGCCAGTGGGATGACACCCGTGCTGCAATACTTTACGGTGATCGGACTCACCATCCGCTCTCTTGCGAGCGACGTCTCTACCCGCGCAATCCTGTTAAAGTTGCGTAACCTTTCTCATTTCGCACGAATTTTACGTTATCAGGATAAAAAGATGTGCCACACTAACTGGGAATTATCTTAAGGAGGGTGAATGTCTGCAATCGAAGTGATACTGGTCGATCGTCACGATCGCCCTACGGGCCGCATGGAAAAGCTGGAGGTTCATGAAAAGGGATTGCTGCACCGCGCAGTAACCATCTATATCTTCAACTCGCGGCATCAGCTGCTGCTACAGCAGCGCGCCAGTGGGAAATACCACTGCGGCGGGCTGTGGAGTAACACCACCTGCGGTCATCCTTATCCGGAAGAAGCAACCCGGCACGCCGCCGAGCGACGCCTGCGCGAAGAGATGGGTATGCGGCTTTCGCTGGAACCGGTATTTGAACTGAGTTACAACCTGCCGCTCAGTAACGGCCTGACCGAACACGAGTACGGTCACGTTTTTTTCGCGATTAGCGATGAGCTGCCGCAGCTGAATGCCGACGAAGCAGAAGATTACCGCTATATCTCACTGGGCGAGCTGGAAACTGAGATGGTGCAGCATCCCGAACGCTTTACGCCGTGGTTTCTGCACACCTTTTCCCGTATTCCCGCCCAGTTTCAGCAGTTCAGCCAAAAACAGATGGTCGGATAATATTCCGCCACGCCGCTTCTGTTGCCGGGCCAGCGCCAGTTCTCAGATGAACACATCACTGGCTGGCAGAAGTGAAATCCTCTGCATCCACATCATAGCCCGACGGCTCCCAGCGAACGATCAGTAACGCCAGCAGCCCCGCCAGCGGTGCCAGCGCAATAATCCAGAAGACGCGGGTGCTGAGGGCGGCGGCCAGCAGCGGGAACATAAACAGCGAAACCGTCGAGCTGGCGCGCATCAGCGTCTGGTTAAAACCAACGCCAACGCCGCGCAGCGAAGTGGGGTAGCTGAGTGAGGCGAAGGTCATGGTATGGGACCCCGGACCGACTCCCTGACCCAGCAGGAAAAGCGCCAGCATGGCAACAGAGAGGGCCGCCTCTGCGCCGCTGTCCGGCTTGCCCACCAGCGCCAGACCCACCAGCGCCACCAGCTGGAAACTGTAGCCCAGCACGGTCATCTTCCAGGCACCAAAGCGTGGGACCAGCCGTACGGCGAGCAGGCCGCCGGTAAAGGCAAAAAGCAAATTCAGCGCCAGTGACACCAGAATAGTGGTCAGCATTGACTGCGCCAGAAAGCTGGAGATAATCACCGGCAGGCCAAAGGCCACGGCGTTATACGCGAAAGCCGAGGCTACCGCAGTGACGGTGGCCAGAATCGTGCGGCGCAGGTAAACCCCCCTCAGCAGTTCACCGTAATTACGCCAGCTTGCCGCACGCACCGGCTTAACGGGCGGCCGTTCCGACGCTGCCGCCACCTGCGCGTTAATGCCCCAGGCATTGCGCAGGATCGCCGCCGCCCCTTGCAGATCGCCCTGATTGGCCGCCCATACGGGCGATTCGCTCATATACCGACTGCGAATAGCGATTATCAGCAGGGCAGGCACCGCGCCAAAGCCGAGAATAATACGCCATAGCCAGCCGGCATATTCAGCGGGCAACACCGCATAGAAAAACAGCACCAGTAGCCAGGAGATCGAGATCGCGGCGTACCAGGTGGGACACCACATGGCGATACTGGAGGCTTTATTCCCCCGCCCCTTTAGCTTCGAAAATTCGGCTAAAAAAGCCATCGCTACCGGTAAATCAATGCCGACACCCAGCCCCATTACAAAGCGCGCGCCCGCCAGTACATACTCGTTGGGGGCACATGCACAGGCGATGGCGGCGACCACAAAGAAGAACATATCGGCCATAAAGACGCGATAGCGCCCGATTTTATCGGTCAGATAGCCCCCTGCCAGCGCGCCGACAATGGCGCCGAAGGCAATCGCCGATGCCACCATTCCTGCGCCGCCCGGAGAGAGGCCAAACTCCCGCGTAATATCCTTCATACCGAAAGCCAGCGAGCCTAGATCATAGGCATCCAGAAAAACGCCGCCCAGCGCGATGCCAATAACAATGCGCGCATTGTTTCGCGAATGCGTACTGGTATTAATCAGCTGCGAAACATCGGATGCCTCGCGGATAATAACGGGCTCGCCCGTTGGGATATTCCCTGCCATGGCGACGTGCGCCGGGGTGGTTGAAAGCGTCATAATGTTGTGTTCAGTTTTATTAGAATAAGCGCTGAGAATACACGCGAGCGCTGCCGGGGGAAATACTTCATATCCTTAACCTTAGTGGCTTCAGTTAACAAAAACTCCCCGCCGGACAACAGCAGGGTGATGGCCCGCGCGGTTTTTTGCCGTCCGGCTTCACCCGTTAATTTATTAGGCTACGCTTGTTACTAACCTGACGAAAAGGAAAAGAAAATGGCAAAGGTAACCGCGCGCGGCGGCGTAATCACGCTGGCCGTTCTACTGGCACTGACCGGATCGGCGACGGCCGCCGATCCGGTGAGAGTGGGGTCGAAAATTGATACGGAAGGATCGCTGCTCGGCAATATTATCCTCCAGGTTCTGGATAATCACGGCGTAAAAACCATCAATAAGGTCCAGCTGGGTACCACGCAGGTCGTCCGTGGTGCCATAACGGCGGGCGAACTGGATATCTACCCGGAATACACCGGTAACGGCGCGTTCTTCTTTAATGACGAACAGGACCCGGCCTGGAAAAACGCGCAGGCGGGTTATGAAAAAGTAAAAAAACTGGATGAGGGAAAAAATCATCTGACCTGGCTTACCCCTTCACCGGCCAATAATACCTGGACCATTGCGGTCAGCGGCGATCTGGCGAAGAAAGGTCATCTGCAATCACTGGACGACCTGAGCGCCTGGCTGAAAAAGGGTGGCGAGTTCAAGCTGGCGGCCTCAGCCGAATTTATCGAGCGGCCCGATGCGCTTCCGGCCTTTCAGAAAGCCTATGGGTTCACGCTTAAGCAGGACCAGCTCCTGTCGCTGGCCGGAGGCGATACGGCGGTTACCGTGAAGGCCGCCGCGCAGCATACTTCTGGCGTTAACGCTGCGATGGCTTACGGCACTGACGGCCCGGTAGCCGCACTTGGCCTGCAAACGCTTAGCGATCCTAAGGGCGTGCAGCCAGTCTATGCACCGGCCCCGGTGATCCGTGATGCGGTACTGAAAAGCTATCCGGGCATCGCGGAGTGGCTAAAACCCGTCTTTGCTTCACTCGACGAAAAAACGCTGCAATCGCTTAATGCAAAAATCGCCGTTGAGGGGCAGGATGCAAAAAAAGTGGCTGCGGACTATCTGCAACAAAAGCAGCTGCTACAGGCTAAGTAAAGGCCGGTTTGATGGCCGGTTATCGCGGGGAAAATGTGCGCCTCACTGTTTATAATCGCGTATTGCTGATGCTGGGCCTACTGTTGGTCGCGGCGCTACTCCTGTTGCCGTTCCTTAACTACGCGCCCAATCGGCTGGTATCCGGTCAGCCTTTTGCCCTGTATCAGCTGATGCCCGGTGGCGGCGGGTGGTGGTGGCTGCCCGCGCTGTTACTGCTGCCGCTGCTGGCATTTCTGCCGCTCTCCCGACGCAATCTGCTGCTGACGTTGTTACTGAGCGAACTGCTGCTGGTGGGATTGATCGCGCTGGGAGGCGAACTGGCCGCCCGGCTCGCGCAGCAGGGCAGCCCGCTGGCTCGTAGCGCCTTCGGCAGCGGCTGCTGGCTGGCGCTGGGTCTTTGTCTGCTGGCTGCAGCGGATGCCGTGACCCGGCTGACGAAAAATCCTCTCTGGCGACTGCTGCTGAACGGACAACTCTGGATCCCGGTCATCGTTTTAATCCTGAGCGGACAGCTCGATCAGCTGGCGCTGCTAAAGGAGTACGCCAACCGGCATGAGGTCTTTAATGAGGCGCTTAGCCGCCATTTGCTGTTGCTGCTGGGTACGCTGCTGCCGACCCTGATTATAGGTATTCCGCTGGGCTGGCTCTGCTATCGAAAAAAATCGGCGCAGTCCCCGGTTTTCGCGGTTCTGAACATCATTCAGACCGTGCCCTCTATCGCTCTGTTCGCCCTGTTGATCGCCCCGCTGGCCGGCCTGGCAAAGGCCTTTCCGGCGCTTTCTGAAATAGGCATCAGCGGTATCGGCGTAGCGCCCGCGCTGATCGCGCTGGTACTGTATGCGCTGCTGCCGCTGGTGAGAAGCGTGGTAGCGGGTTTACAGCAGGTACCCCGTGAGGTGGTTGAAACCGCGCGTGGCATGGGCATGACCCCGGCACAGATTTTCTGGCATGCCGAAGTGCCGCTGGCGCTGCCGGTGCTGCTTTCCGGACTGCGGGTTATTTCGGTTCAGACCGTGGGCATGGCGGCGATTGCCGCGCTGATTGGGGCTGGTGGGTTTGGTGCCCTCATTTTTCAGGGCCTTCTCAGCAGCGCGCTGGAGTTGGTACTGCTGGGCGTCATTCCGGTCATTGCGCTGGCGGTGGTGGTTGATGCGCTGTTTAAATTTCTCCTTTCGCTGACCGAGGCAACGCGCCCATGATCCATTTTAACGGAGTGAGTAAATATTTTGCCGGCATACCGGCCGTCAGCGATCTGACGCTAAATATTGCCGACGGGGAATTTACGGTGCTGATTGGCACATCGGGGTCGGGGAAGTCCACCACCCTGAAGATGATTAACCGCCTGATTGAGCATGATGAGGGGTCGATCCTGTTTGCCGGAGAAGAGATCCGCCAGTTCAATCCTCAGGTGCTTCGTCGTCGTATGGGCTATGCCATTCAGTCAATAGGGCTGTTTCCTCACTGGACGGTGGAGAAGAACATCGCCACCGTGCCTTCGCTGCTGAACTGGCCGAAGGCGCGCATTACCGAACGGGTCAGCGAGCTGCTGGCGCTGCTGAATCTTGAGGATCATTTTCGTCACCGCTACCCTCATCAGCTTTCGGGCGGGCAGCAGCAGCGGGTAGGCGTAGCCCGCGCGCTGGCGGCCGATCCCGAAGTCCTGCTGATGGATGAGCCTTTCGGCGCGCTGGATCCGGTAACGCGAGCGGCGCTCCAGCAGGAGATCGCACGTATTCATCAGATCTCTGGCCGCACTATCGTGCTGGTGACGCACGATATTGATGAAGCCCTGGCGCTGGCGGACCGTCTGGTGCTTATGGACGCCGGTAAAGTGATTCAGCAGGGTACGCCGCTGGAGATGCTGACCCGCCCCAAAAACGCCTTCGTACAGGACTTTTTTGGCCGTAGTGAACTGGGCGTCAGACTACTGTCACTTGGCAACGCCGGATCGGCTGCGCGGCGGGGAGAGTGGCTGGATGAAGAGGCCATTCCCGAAAGTATGACCCTGCGCGAAGCGCTGTCGCAGTTCATCGCCCGACAGACCGACCGGCTGGCGGTAACGGACGCGCAGCATCAACCGCTTGGCGTGCTGCACTTTACCGATCTGTTACGGCAGAAGGGGGCTTAAGATGCGCTGGCTCCGCGATCCGCTATTATGGCTGATTCTGCTATTTGTGGCCCTGCTAATGGCTATGCCCCTGAGCGGTCCGCTGTTTGCCCGCGCCTTTCCGCAGCTGGAACGCCCCCTGTATCAGCAGGACAGTTTTGTTCAGCTGGCGCTATCGCATATCGGGCTGGTGGCCGTTTCCAGCTTTTTTGCCGTCATTATTGGTATGGGGGGCGGGGTACTGGTCACGCGCAGCGCCGGAAAGGAGTTCCGATCGCTGACTGAAACGCTGGTCGCGGCGGGTCAGACCTTTCCACCGGTGGCGGTGTTAGCCATTGCCGTGCCGGTGATGGGGTTTGGTGAAGCGCCGGCGATTATTGCGCTGCTGCTGTATGGCCTGCTGCCGATTTTGCAGGGGACGCTGGCCGGTATTGATGCGGTGCCTGCCAGCGCCAGGGAGATCGCCGAAGGCGTGGGCATGAGCGCATGGCAGATTTTATGTAAGGTGGAGTTGCCGCTGGCCGCACCGGTGATTCTGGCGGGGATCAGGACATCGGTGATTATCAATATTGGCACGGCGGCGATTGCCTCTACCGTGGGGGCGAAAACCCTGGGAACGCCGGTGATTATCGGATTAAGCGGATTTAACACGGCCTATGTTATCCAGGGCGCCTGCCTGGTCGCCCTGCTGGCCATCGTTACCGATCGGCTTTTCGAGCGGCTGATACGGCGTTTTAAGAACGGATAAGGATAGTGTAGCCAGTCAGCATCACGCCGCCAATGCCACCGAGGGCCATCATCAGGAAGATAATAATTACGCCAATTTTTTGCCAGTTCATGCCGGTGCCCGTTTGTTGAAGCGCTGAGGGCACGAGTATATCGCCTTTCCCACCCTCGCGTTAAGCCTTTGCTGGCTTTTTAACGACCTTCGCTAGTGTCCGATATGTGAGACGGTAAATCCCTGTTCCTGCCAGTGATTCATCATCTCCTGCTGTCGATGGGTTAGCGCTTTTCCGGTAAAAATAAAGATCTTCTGGCCTGGAAACAGCTCCGGGCGGGGCATTTCCAGCGGTTCGGCCATAACGTCCATCCGCCAGCCCTGCTGCGACAAACGCCATGCTTCAAGCCACAGCCGCGTACGGTCCTCCGTTCCCCAGCCCATCAGTAGTGCATCCTTACCCGCCTTTTTGCGCGAGCCGGTGAGGCAGAAAGCAACATAGTCGATTAACGCGCCGTCCAGCAGGCTGCACATGGCGCGGGCGGTATTTTGATCCAGTCCGAGCCGCTGCCGTATGGGCAGAAAAACGTTGTCGATCAGCGCATCCGCCGGATTTTCACGGCCAATGGCTGCGATCCTGTTCCTGATTTTAGCTGGCTTAACATGGCGAAGAACGGTCATCATCTCTTCTTTCAGGGTGGACCAGGCATCATCCACGCTGATATTTTCCCCCTCAAGCAGAGCCTTAACCTTGCCAACGGGCACACCGCTTCCCACCCAGCGCTTAATCTCTTCAATGCGCAGAATATCATCTTCATCAAACTGCCGGTGACCCCCTTCAGTCCGCTGCGGCTTCAGTAAGCCATAGCGGCGCTGCCAGGCACGAAGCGTTACGGGATTGATCCCACAGCGTTCGGCAACGTCACCAATACTGTACAATGCCATGCAATTCCTCTTATCTTTCTCTACTCACCCTAACCGTAGCGGACTCTCCCCGGCTGTACAACTATTTTTTTATTGTACAAGTTGAAGCGGATTAGAAAACCGGCTATATCTCATCTAAGAGAATATTTCCCATAAAAGAGAAAAATTAGTGCAATTTTCGCTCGCTGAACACCGTCTTGCGCAACGCCTGGCTCAGCTTCGCCTGGAGAGGAACTGGTCGCTGGAGGCACTGGCCGAACTGACAGGCATTAGCCGCGCATCACTTTCCAGGATTGAACGCGCTGAAACCAGCCCGACCGCCTCGCTGCTTAACCGACTGTGCATCGCCTACGGTTTAACCCTGTCGCGGTTGCTGAGCTGTGTTGATGAGGAGGGGCCTGTGCATCTGCGTCCGGCGGCGCAAAACGTCTGGTGCGATCGCGAGAGCGGCTTTGAAAGACGTAGCGTTTCGCCGCCTGCTACAGGCTTTCTGGGCGAGCTGGTGGAAGCACGGCTCAAGGCGGGCGCACTGATCAACTACGATGCCCCGCCAGTCGCCGGAATCGAGCAGCATCTCTGGATACTTAGCGGCGTGCTGTTATTCAGCATGAACGATCGGCAGTGGCGTCTGGAGGCGGGCGACTCTTTGCGGTTTCATCTCTTTGGGCGCTCTTCGTTTCATGCGCCAGAAGCAGAAGGGGCGCACTACGCGCTGGTGGTCTGTCGTGCTCAATAAACTGCCTTCGCCTCTGGGCGCTTAAGGTGTCTGTCCGATCGGGTGAGCAACGCCTCTGACAGGGCGGATGCCCGCCGGTAATCATCCACTCAACACTACTGAGGCCGCTTATATGACGCTTTCATGGGATTTACTTACTGCTGATCAGGCCTGCGCTGCGCAGGCTGAGCTCTGTAACGTGCTCAGCGCCTGCGTAGCGCAGGGAGCCAGCGTGGGCTTTGTCAGCCTGGATCCTGAACCGATGCGCCATTTCTGGCTCGGGGTCATCGCCAGCCTGAATAGCGGCGATCTCCAGCTACTGGTTGCGCGCCAGGCCGGCAGGGTTGTTGCGACGGTTATCCTGGTACTGGCCATGATGCCCAATGGCGCGCACCGCGCGGAAATTGCTAAGCTGCTGGTCCATCCGCAGGCCAGGCGGCGCGGCATCGCCCGTCAGCTGCTGTCTCGCGCCGAGCAGCTTGCCCGCCAGGCCTGCAGAACGCTGCTGGTGCTGGATACGCGCAGCGGCGATGTGGCAGAACAGCTTTATCTGACGCAGGGCTGGAAAATAAGCGGGCAGATCCCGGAGTATGCGCTTTCCATCGACGGTGTGCCCGAGGCCACGACGGTTATGTATAAATGCCTTTAATAATGCTGTCTGTGAAAAATGAGTTCTGATGTCTCCGGTTCCTTCGACGCGACTGCACACTTTCGCCTGCTGCGTTTGCACTATGATAAACCCGTCTCATTTTATGACATTAATGATTGAATATTGAACGGGCGCCAAATAGAATGCCGCACGAAAACGGCTTGATTAAGGATTAATTAACGCCAGTGACGGACTTTGACGGACTTTTAGCTAACAGGGAAGTGAAGGATGAAAAGGGATTTTTTGCAGGGTTGCCGCCCGGCAGCCTTGCTGAGTGCGCAGGCGTTATTTTTTAGCAGTGTGGCCATTGCCGCGCCCGAATCTGAAGCCATTATTCACCAGCAGGAGCGGCAGAGGGCGCTCGAAAAGCAGCTTCAACCCGCCACGCCTGACGTACGTCTTTCGCCGCCCGCTACGGGCAGCTCACGGCTGCACTTCCCCGATGAAAATCCCTGCTTCCCACTTCAGCGGATCCTGCTAAAGGGGAAAGAGGACTTTCCCCACTGGCTCCCGCTCCAGCGCCTGGCAAATCAGGCCAGCGGCCGCTGTCTCGGCGCGCAGGGTATCAACCTGCTAATGAGCGCCCTGCAAAATCTGCTTATCGATCGCGGTTATGTCACCAGCCGGGTGCTGGCGCCCGCGCAGGATCTGACTCAGGGGTCGCTTACCCTCCAGCTGTTTGCCGGCAAGGCCAGTGCCGTCAGCCTGACGCCGCAAAGCGGGCGCTACGTTAACCTGTGGACCGCGCTGCCGACGCGCGTGGGAACGCTGTTCGATTTGCGCGACGTCGAGCAGGGACTGGAAAATCTCCAGCGTCTTCCCACGGTGACGGCAGAGATGTCGCTGTCACCCGGCGCTAAACCCGGCGAGAGCGACGTCAGCATAGACTGGCAGCAGCGCAAAATGTGGCGGCTGGGCGCCTCTCTTGATGATGCGGGTGCGACCAGCACCGGACGCATCCAGGGTGGAGTGACCTTCTATCTGGACAATCCGCTGTCGCTCAGCGATCTGTTCTATGTATCGGTCAGCCATGACCTGGCGCGCGGCGCCGATAAAAACAGTAAAAACCTGACCGGCCACTACTCCGTGCCGTTTGGCTACTGGCAGCTGGGGATGACCGCCAGCAAATACCGCTATCTTCAGACGGTGGCAGGACGCTACGCCGATGTGCGCTACAGCGGGGTTAGCCAGAGCCTGAACGGCCAGCTCAGCCGTGTTCTGCACCGCACCGGCAGTCAAAAAACCACCTTCAGCTGGGATCTGCTCACCCGCCAGACGCGCAGCTACCTTGATGACACCGAAATCGGCGTCCAGCGCAGCCATACCTCCGCGTGGCGACTGGGTTTGCAGCATCGCCACTACATCGGTGCCGCGACGCTGGATGCGGGCATCAGCTATCAGCGCGGAACGCGCTGGTTTGGCGCCATTCCGGCACCTTCCGAAGCCTGGGGGGAAGGCACCGCGCTGGCGAAAATTCTGCAGCTAAACGGCCAGTTTTCCGTGCCTTTTACGCTGTCCGCGCAGCGCTTCAGCTTTACCAGCCAGTATCTGCGCCAGATGAGCAGCACGCCGCTGACCCCGCAGGACCGCTTCTCTATTGGCAGCCGCTGGACGGTACGGGGTTTTGATGGTGAACGCTCGCTAAGCGCCGACAGCGGCTGGACGGTACGTAACGATATTGGTTGGGCAACGCCCGTCCCGGCGCAGAAGCTCTATCTGGCGGTGGACTACGGTGAAACCGGCAGCCGGGGCAGCGATCTGCAGGGCCGACATCTGGCCGGTGGCGCCGTCGGGCTGCGCGGTAGCGCCCTGAATACCGGCTATGACCTCTTTGCCGGGGTGCCGTTGGCAAAACCCGCGGGATACCACACCAGCGGCGCAAGCTTCGGCTTCAACCTGAGCTGGAATTACTGAGCGCATCGTACCCGACGCGTACTGACCGCTTAGCACCTTAGCTCTACTGATAAGGACATCATCATGAACACGCGCTGCTTTCGCGTTATTTTCAGTCAGGCCCGCAGTATGCTTGTGGTAGTGGCCGATATCCTCCCGGCGGGCCGGGGCCGACGGAGCTGCCGTCGCAGTGTGACTCGCGCCAGGGAACTTTTTGCCCCCGCGCTCTCTTCGCTGGGCTTTGCGCTACTGCTGGCGACGGGCGCGATCATGCCCGCATCGGCAGGGGTGGTTGCTGACGCTGGCGCACCGGGTGGTCAGCGCCCGACGGTGATCAACAGCGCCAATGGCACGCCGCAGGTCAATATTCAGACACCCAGCGCGGCGGGCGTGTCACGCAATCAGTACAGCCAGTTCGACGTGGATCAAAAAGGCGTCATCCTGAATAACTCGCGTACGGCGGCACAAACGGCGCTGGGCGGCAGGGTCGCGGGCAATCCGTGGCTGGCGCAAGGTGAGGCGCGGGTGATCCTCAACGAGGTTAACTCACGCGATCCGAGCCGGCTTAACGGCTATATCGAAGTGGCCGGGCAGCGTGCGCAGGTGGTGATTGCCAGCCCCGCCGGGATCAGCTGTAACGGCTGCGGCTTTATTAATGCCAGCCGGGCCACGCTCACCACCGGCCAGGCGCGGCTCAGCAACGGCCAGATCGCCGGGTATGATGTCAGCCAGGGCACGATCACCGTTCAGGGCCAGGGAATGGACAGCAGCCAGCAGGACAGCACCGACCTGATCGCCCGGGCGGTGCATATCAATGCCGTGATCCAGGCCAGGGAGCTGAAGGTGACGACCGGCCGCAATCATATTGACGCCGCGCACCAGATCGTCAGCGCAATGGCCGGTGAGGGTGAGGCGAAGCCGCAGTTTGCCCTTGACGTTGCGCAACTGGGCGGCATGTACGCCGGTAAAATTCGCCTGATCGGCACCGAAGGTGGCGTTGGCGTACGCAATGCCGGGCATATCGGCACCTCGGCGGGTAGCGTGGCGATCACCGCCGACGGCCATATTGCTAACAGCGGGAGCATCAGCAGCGCGAACCGTCTTGATGTGGCTACGCGGGGCGACCTCAGTAATAGCGGGACGCTCTATGCCAGAGAAAGTTCTGCCCTCTCCGTCGCGGGGCGGCTGACGCACAGCGGCACTATCGCCAGCGGACAGCAGATCCACGTACAGGCCGCTGCCATTGAGGCCAGCCGCAAAAGCGTCTTTGCCGCGGGTGTTGACGATCGCGGGCAGCCTAAACCTGCCGGCAGCCTGACCCTCAGCAGCAGCGGCGCATTACGCGCCCAGGGACAGCTGCTGGCGGCGGAGCAGCTCAGCGTTCAGGGTGCCTCGGTGGATCTCAGTGACAGCCGGACGGCGGGCCGCGATATTGCCGTCACCGCTTCCTCCGGCGATATCAGCACCGCCCGCGCGGTTATCTCTGCCACGCAGGCCCTCAGCCTGAATACCCGGGGGCAGCTAAACAATGATGGCGGCAGCCTGGCCGCTGACCGACTCAGCCTGACGGCGTACCAGCTCTCTAACCAGCAGGGAACGTTGCAGCAGCTGGGCCAGGCAGACCTGACGCTGGCGCACCAGGCGGGCATTAATAACGCCGGGGGCAGCATCGCCAGCAATGGCGCAAACCTGACGCTCAGCACCGCCAGCCTGATCAACAGCCAGGGCCGGATAATCCATGCGGGTGAGGGACAGCTCCGCGTCAGCGCGGCAGCGCTGGCGGGCACGCAGGGCAGCCTGATGAGTAATGGCGCCCTGCTGCTGGAAGGCGGCACGCTGACGCTTGACCAGGCTTCCACCCAGGCCCGGCACATCACCGTAAATGCAGGCAGCCTCTCCGGCCGCGGCGGCTCGGTTATCCAGACCGGCAGCGGTGAGATGACCTTCAACCTGAACGGATCGCTGGATAATTCCGGCGGACTGATCCACAGCGGCGGCAGCCTCAAGGTGGATACCCACGGCGGCCTGCTGCTGAACCGCGACAGCGGGGCGCAGGGCGGCATCCTCAGTGCGGGTGCCCTGTCGCTACGCAGCGGCGCGGGCGACAATCGCAGCGGCCTGATCCTCAGCGGCGGTCATGCGCGGCTGGAGACCGGGCGCTGGGACAACCGCAGCGGGACCCTCCAGTCCGGCACTTACCTGCACTGGCATACCAGCGGGCAGGCGCTGGTTAACCGGGCGGGCGTTATCAGTGCGCATACCGGCCTTGCACTCCAGGCTGGTGATATTAATAACCAGCAGGGCACGCTGGCCGCGGGCAGCGAACTGATGCTGAGCAGCCATGCGCTGGACAACAGCGATCAGGGGCAGATTATCAGCAAAGGCAGCCTGCGGCTGACCTCCGCCGGGCTGACTAACCAGCAGGGGCGCATTCAGTCGCTGGGCGACATGGTGCTCAGCGCAAAGGATGCGGTAATCAATAATACCCGGGGGCTTATCCACAGCGCACAGACGCTGCTGCTTAGCGCCGCACAGGTTGTGAATCAGGATACCCGACGCAGCGATCGTACCCTCGGGCTGCAGGCCGCCACGCTGCGGGTCACCGCGGAGCAGCTGGATAATCACCAGGGTGAAGTGCTGGCCGATGAGGATCTGACGCTAACGCTCACCGACAGGCTGAATAACAGCAGTGGGCTGATCTCCTCGGTTAAAAATGCCTCACTCAGCGCTGCCACGCTGAGCAACAGGGCAGGGGATATCGAAGCCGGACAGGGGCTGAGCCTGCGAAGTGAGTGGCTGAGCGGGGAGGGGCGTCTGCTGTCGCTGGGCAATATGTCGCTCAGCCTCAGCCGGGACTTTATCAACAGCGGATCCCTGGAAGCGGCGGGGGCGCTCTCGCTGACCACGGCGGGCCAGCTCACTAATCTCGGCCTGATGCAGGCGGGGGGCACCCTCGCGCTCCGGGCCAGTTCGCTGCTTAACAGCGGCACCGGGGAGATAGCTGCCGGGCCGTTACAGGCGGAGATCGCCACTACGCTTATCAACTACGGCCTGCTCAACGGCATCTCTACGCGCCTGAGCGCAGAGATCCTGAATAACATTGCCACCGGGCGGATCTACGGTGACTGGCTGGCGATAAAGGCCGGGACGCTGAATAACCTCGCCGCGTCAGGTCATGCCGCCACGCTGGCGGCCAGGCAGCAGCTGGATCTGGGCGTTGGCACGCTGAATAACCGCGAGCACGCGCTGATCTACAGCGGCGGTAGCCTGGCCCTGGGCGGCACGCTCAGCGACGATTACCGGGCTGTCGGACAGGGCGGTACGCTCAACAATCACAGCGCCACCCTTGAGTCAGCGGGGGATATGACGCTGAATGTCGCCAGCATCAATAATTACAATGACCACTTTCGTACTGAAAACGTGCTGGTCTCGCAGGAGCAGGTTTCTGAATACCAGGTGGACCGCCTGAATAATGGCGTGCGCTATAACGTCAATGACTACGATATCAGTATGTATAAGGACGAAACCTGGATTATCTGCATCCGGGGCGTGATTTGCCATACTACCGACGGCGATAAGTTTACCCACTACGACTACACGCGCACCATCACCGAAGACCGCATCGCGCAGAGCGATCCGGGGAAAATTATTGCCGGTGGCAGTATGACCGTCGGGGCTGACCGGCTGCTTAACGACAAAAGTCAGATTATCGCAGGCGGTACGCTGGCGATAACGGCGGCGCAGCTGGATAACATTGAACCAGTCGCCGCCCGCCAGATAAAAGAGGAGGGCGTGACCCGGCGCTACACCCGTAAGCAACAGAGCGGCGGCGATTCACCGCGGGTAGTAACAAAAGCGTGGGAACCTGCGGTAGTGATTCAGGATATTGCCCTGCGCCCCGGTAACATCAGCGGCAATATCACGGGTGAGGGCAGCGGCCTGACGCCGGATAATCAACCGGAGAGCCACCTTAGCGGCAACCCGTCGGGAACCAGCACGGTCAGCATCGCACCGATCGCGGGGTCAGACGACCTCTCGTTCGGCAAAATTCTTGAGGTCTCCCGCGAGGGGGTGGACAGCATAGTACGCACTACCGGCCCCGATACCCGCCTGCCTGACAGCAGCCTGTTCCATATGCGCCCGGAAAGCGACAGCGCCTGGCTGATTGAAACCGACCCACGCTTTATCGGCGAAAAGGCGTGGCTTAGCTCGGACTGGATGTTGCAGGCGTTTAAAACCGATCCGGCTAACGTTCACAAGCGGCTCGGCGACGGCTGGTACGAGCAGCGGCTGATCCGCGAGCAGATCGTCGCCCTGACCGGCCAGCGCTATCTGGCCGGTCAGCAGAACGACGAAGATCAGTATAAAGCGCTGATGAACAATGGCATCGACTTTGGCAGGAAACATAATCTGACGCCGGGCATTGCCCTGACGGCGAAGCAGATGAGTGAGCTGACCAGCGATATCGTCTGGATGGTCGCCCGACCCGTACAGCTGCCGGACGGCACGATGCAGCAGGTGCTGGTCCCGCAGGTATACAGTCTGGTCAGGCCCGGCGACATTGACGGCAGCGGGGCGCTGCTGGCGGGTAAAAATGTGCAGCTGGCGCTCAGTGGCGACCTGACCAACCGTGGAGCGGTTAGCGCGCAGAAGAGCATGCAGATCCTGGCGGATAACATCAACAACCTGGGCGGTACTCTCAGCGGGCAGGATGTCTGGCTACAGGCGCAAACGGATATTACCAATACCGGCGGCCACGTACAGGGCGGTGACAGGCTGACGGCGATAGCGGAGCGGGATATCAGCATCACGACCACAACCCGCAGCACCGACAGCCTTAACGCCGATTCCGGCCGCACGGCGATCAACCAGACGGGCAGCTTTACGGTCACCAATAACGCAGGTTTACTCGACATTCAGGCCGGGCGCGACGTGGATCTTAAGGCGGCTATTGTCGCCGCCAGCGGCGACAATAGTCGGGCCACGGTGACGGCAGGGAATAATCTGAGCCTGACCAGCGTTGAGACCGCCAGCCGGGACAACCTGAGCTGGGGTAACGATGACACCCTGCGTCAGGCGCAGAGCCGGGAGGTGGGCACACTGATCCAGGGGGGCGGCGAGGTGACCCTGCTGGCGGGGAATGACCTCAGCATGACGGCGGCAAGGGTATCAGCAAACCAGGCGCTAGCCGTACAGGCGGGTAATGACCTGAGTATCCACAGCGGCACGGCGACGGAGAGCTTCGATCAGTATACCAAATCGACCAGCAGCGGGTTTTTGTCCAGTAAGACAACGGTAGATCACAACAGCTTCAGCGACCGGACGGCGGTAGCCAGCCAGCTTGACGGCCACAGCGTCACGATGCTGGCGGGGCACGATTTGCAGGTGCAGGGCAGCAGCGTAGTGGGCACGCAGGACGTGCTGCTCCATGCCGGTAACAACCTTAGCCTGACCAGCGTGGACGAACAGCATGAGGTGCGACAGATCCACGAGGAGAAAAAAACTGGCTTCTCCGGCACCGGTGGAATTGGCGTCAGCTACGGTAAACAGAGCGTGAAGACCACCGACACCCTCAGCAGCCGCACCAGCGCGGCGGCGACGGCAGGCAGCGTGGACGGTAACCTGAGCCTGACGGCGGGCAACGTCCTGCTGATCGGCGGTTCTGACCTGCTGGCCGGACAGGATATGCGGCTGAGCGCGAAGGAGGTGAATATTGAGGCGGCAGAAAACCAGCGGTCACAGAAGCAGACCACCGAGCAGAAAAGCTCCGGGCTGACGCTGGCCCTCTCCGGCACGGCGGGCAGCGCCCTGAACACGGCGGTCACCACGGCGAAGCAGGCCAGCGAAAGCAGTGGGCGACTGGCGGCCCTGCAGGGCGTGCAGGCGGGGCTAAACGGCATCAGTGCCGGGCAGGCCCTGCAGATGGATGCGGCGAAAGGCAGCGATCCGGCGAACGGCAACACGGTGGGGGCGAATCTCTCCTGGGGGAGCCAGTCATCGACCTCGGAGAGTCGCCATGAGCAAACCACCCAGCGTGGCAGCAGCCTGACGGCGGGTCATAACCTGAGCATCACCGCCAGCGGCAGCGGAGTGTCCGGCGCTGACGGGGATATCCGGGTGCAGGGCAGCCAGCTTCAGGCGGGGCATGAGCTGCTGCTGTCGGCGAATCGCGATATTAACCTGCTGTCGGCCGCAGAGCAGGAAAGTACGCGCAGTAAAAACAGCAGCAAAGGTGGGTCGGTTGGCGTCGGCTTCGGTGTGGGGACGGGAGGATCGGGCTTCAGCGTCTCGGGGAGCGTTAACAGCACGAAAGGGCATGAAAACTCCGACGCCCTGAGCCATGCCGAAAGCCAGATTAACGCGGGTAATCAGGTGACCCTTATCAGCGGGCGGGATACGACGCTGACCGGCGCGCAGGTGGCGGGGAGAACGGTGACGCTGGAGGTCGGTCGTAACCTGACGCTGACCAGCGAGCAGGACAAAAACCACTACGACGCGAAGCAGCAAAGCGCCAGCGCAAGTGGCAGTGCGGGGGCAGGCGGCGGCTCGGCCAGCGTTAACGTTTCTCAGGAGAGCATGAACAGTCGCTGGGAGTCGGTCACCGATCAGACGGGCATCTTTGCCGGCAGCGGCGGCTTTACAGTCACCGTGGGCGAGCATACCCAGCTTAACGGTGCGGTGATCGGCTCGACGGCAGCGGCAGTTGAGAATAATACGCTGAGTGGTCTGGATGGCTTCGGCAAAGGAATGATGGACTACGGACAGTCGGTTCAGTCCTACGCACAGTATGCCCAGGAGAAAAATCTGCCGCCGGAACAGGTACAGGCTGATCTGGCCCGGATGGTGAAAGGCGACCTGCCTGAAAGTGCCAACATTATTAAAGCGATCCTGGAAAATAACCCCGGTTCAGACACGGTAATGGCACTTCTGACGGCAGAAGATGCGAAGGATTATGCGCTGGCGCTGCTGACGTCGATCCCGGCAGAAAAAGTGCTATCACTTGTCGGAAAAGCTGCGAAGGTTATTGATAACAAAATCCTGATTAGTGCTGCGGAAAAAATATCGACGGTCAAACCGGGTAAACAATCAGCAATACCAAGGGATCTGAATGAACAAATAGTTTGGAAACAGGTGCAGGAAAATCCGGCAGCAGGTGAAAAGTTGCTCGGTATGAATAATGACCCTCGTTTTCCTGCAAGTGCAGGGTTCCAAAAAATGCAGGTAGTCCAGAAAAATTCTAAGGGTGAATCAATCACTATCCATTATCAGTATAACTCTACTACGGGTAAGGCCTACGATATAAAAATTGATACTCCTCAGAGGGTTAGCTCTAATCCAACTGATGTGATCGAGAATATTAAGGGGCAGATTAAATGAAAATAAAAGAGTCGGATGGGACTATCATAAATGTCTTTGCTATTTATTGGTTTGGCGATGAGACATATTTTTATGGGCTTCCCAAAAACTATGGTGGTTTGCTTGCATATAGAGCAAGTCAGGTATCTATAATTGATCCAGAAATAACTTTCAATGCAATATATTTTGAAAATAATGCCAAGAGCATTCAGCATTGGGCTTTAATAAAAGAAAAGTTACTGGATGACATATTAGAGAGGGATGATATTGCCTATAACCGCTTCCTTGAGATCCTGAAAGCTGAAGGCCAAATAGAGCCTGACTTTTACTGACCATCAAAATCCCAGCCCTCTCGGCTGGGATTTTACTTTATAACCAGTCAGTTACCGCCGCTTCTTAGCCGCCTCTGCGGCGCGGCAACCAGCTCGATAAACGCCGCGATCTCCCGCTGCTTACGGTCAGAGAGCTTCTTACAGGCCCGCTTCAGGGTGGTCACCACCTCCGGCTCTGCGGGCGGTTCCGGCTGCGGCTCCTGCGCGGCCAGTATCAGGCAGCCCGGTAAGATCTTCACCGCCAGCGCCGTCCCGGTATCAAACCCCATCTCCTTCAGCCAGTGGCCCTTCAGGGTGACAGCGGGCATGGGCTGGTACTTAGCGTCACTGACATAACCCACGGTATAAGCCCTTGTTGTTGTGGGCGTGTGGGCCTCTGGCTTATGATGTGTCTCAGCCATAATTAACTCCCTAACAGTTAGTTGTGGTCAGCGGGTTGTCGGTGTTAGCGCACCTTCAGCCCGCGCTCGTATTAACTCTCTTCTTTAGCTGCTCCCTGAGCCATGCGGGCCATCGCTCCTGCGACCTGGTTCTTGATAATCATCGCATCCAGCAGTTCCCGGATCACGTCCTGTTCATACTGAGGCATACGTGAAATGGTCTCGAACTGGTAGCGAAGCTGCTCATCAGGGCCGCGCTCCTGCTCATCAAATACCAGCATATCGGCGCTGACAGCGAGCGCAATTGCCAGTCTGCGTATCACATCTAAGGACTGAGCCGTGATGTTGAGCATGCGAATCCGGGGCTGGCGGAAATCTTTGATAAGGAGAAAGAGCAGAACCGGCTGAGGGAGGCGCAGCTGATAGGGGAAATCGGGAGTCAGGCGGCGGATATCGCGCGGACGCAGGGTCAGACAGAAGCAACGAAAGCCGGTAAGGCAGAGCTGGCCGCGAAAGGTGTTAAAGAGCCGGGTGCAAATGCCACGAAGGAAGAACGGGCCGCGTATGATAAAGCCCTGATGGAAACGCCCGGCTACAAAACCGCTCAGCAGCAATGGGGCACCGGCAGCGCCATCCAGCAGGGTATCCAGGCGGCCACGGCGGCGGTACAGGGTCTGGCGGGTGGAAATATCGGTCAGGCCATCTGCGGCGCGGCAAGCCCTTACCTGGCGGAGCAAATCCATAAACTGACCGAAGGTAACCCGGAAGCGCAGGCGATGGCCCACGCGGTGGTGGGTGCGGTAGTGGCGCAGGCATCAGGCAACTCAGCGCTGGCCGGGGCTGCTGCCGCGGCAACCGCATCTGCCGCGACTTCCGTGATAGCGAAAACGCTGTATGGCACGGATGATTACAGCAAACTGGATGAAACGCAGAAGCAGACCATATCAGCCCCGAGCACGCTGGCAAGTGGACTGGCGGGCGGGCTGGCCGGAGACAGTGCGGCTTCAGCCGTGGCAGGGGCACAGGCAGGCAAGAACACGTCCGAGAACAACGACATGTTTAACCTACCATCGGGGCTGAACAGCTACGGTGGTGCAGCCTCAACGCTGGCAACCTCAATGGCTGAAGCTGGCGCAACTTCGAAAGAAATTAACGCGGCACTGAGCAAGAATGTGAAAGGCGATTTACCGGAAGGTGCGAATATTACCAAAGTCATTGTTGACGGCTATAAAGATGGCGTGCTGATTGCCGGTGCGTGGTATTTAGGCCCGGCGGCAAGCCTGGCTAAAGTTGTAGGTGGTGCCACGATAGCGGAAATAGCCAACGGCACTTATCAGTGGTTCGACATTAACAGCGAGAAGAATCAGAGCCTGCCAGTATATCAGCAAAAAACATGGGACTACTGGGGGAGTGCTTCTGCGGCTGTAACCGGGGCGCTGGCTCCAGGACGTGGCGTATTGCCAAATGTGGGTATTGCGGCAGGTGGCGCGGTGTTTACTGATGGGGCTGACGCTGGTTCTGTTAGCGGTGCTGTTGCCGGGGGGCTGATCGGTGGTGCCGTTGGGAAATATGCACCTGATTTACTCGGACCAATCTTTGGCCCATCCTCAGGGTTTATTGGGGACGCGACTGGCTCAATTGGTGGTGAAATTATCAGCAATAGGGTTAAGGATAAAATTAATAATAAGGACACTCAGCAGAATGAAAAATAATAATAAACATGAAGTTACGCTGATAAAATTATTCCTAGGAATAATTTACCTGGCTGTATGTTCGTTCATTTTTTTATTGCTGGCTGGAATATTAATTGATTTTATTTTTGACGGAAAAACTACTTTGGATCGTCAATGGCTTCTCAATATTTTTGTTGGAAGTTCTATCATAGGCGTTTCGGGGGGAGCTGGTTCGTGGATCTTCGCCAAAATAGACGAACGTAAAGCCCGCAAATCCCCTCCATCCGATCCGCAGTAAATAGCGATCCCGGCCACACAGCGCCGGGATCTTTTTACCTGTCGATCACTTCTCAGCCAGCCGGATGATCAGCTCACCCCGCTCACACAGCACCTCGACCTTCTTCCCTGTCTCAAACCCCAAATCCCCCATCCAGTGGCACCGTAGCGTGATCGACGGTGACGGCTGATGCTTAATATGATCCCGGATATAACCCACGGTATAACGCCTTGATTTAGTTGTGGGTATACCTGCCTCTGGCTTATGATGTGTCTCGCAGAGAATAACAACTTTGAGCGCACCACCATTGAGCGCGTAGCCGGCATCTACGTGCAGGGCGACGACGGCAAACTCTCGCTGTCAGCGGGGCGAGACATCACCCTGACCGGAGCGCAGGTGGTGAACAGCGGTAATGAGAGCCGCACACTACTGAACGCGGGCCGCGACCTGAACCATAATACCGTCACCACATCGGCGAGCGACCACCTCGTCTGGGATAAGGACAACTGGCTGAAGCAGTCCGTTACGCAGCAGACCGGCAGCGAAATTACCGGCGGAGGCAGCGTGCTGATGACAGCGGCGCGGGACGTGAACGCGCAGGCCGCCACGGGAACCGCAGGCGGCAGCCTTACGGTGGGCGCGGACCGCGACATTCATATCACCACAGCCACGGAAAGCAGCGAATTCGAGTCGAAGCATAAATACACCAGCAGCGACTTCTCTCGAAGAAGACGCTTACCACGCACGATGTGGTGAACAGCGAGACGGCAAAAAGCGCGCTGTTCAGCGGCGACAGCGTGCAGATGCAGGCGGGGGATAATTTGCGGGTGGCAGGCAGCCACGTCGTGGCAGAGAGCGACGTCACGCTCTGGGCCGGTAACGACCTGATGATTACTACAGAGGATACGCATCGTTCAGAAAGTCATCAGCGTCACGAGACGAAGTCAGGGCTTTCCAGCACCGGCGGCGCGGGGGTGAGCTACGGAAAGCAAAGCCTGAAGGTGACCGACACCATGCAGAGCGTGACGCAGCAGGGCAGTACCGTCGGCGCGGTGAAGGGAAATGTCATGCTCCGCGCCGGTAACGACCTTAAGATCAACGGCTCAGAGGTTATTGCGGGCGGCGATATGCTGTTGACGGGAAAAAACGTGGATGTGATCGCCGCCGCGGAGAGCCGCCGTCAGACACATGAGGTGGAGCAGAAGACATCCGGTTTCATGCTGGCGCTGTCAGGTACGGTGGGCAGCGCGATAAACAGTGCGGTGCAGACGGCAGGTCAGGTGAAGGGGAGCGACAGCGGACGTCTTGCGGCCCTGCAAGGGGTGAAGGCGGCGCTGACCGGGGTGCAGGCTTATCAGGGCGTGGCGCTCAACCAGGCAGAAGGCGGGCCGGAGGGCAGTGTCATCGGGGTGAATCTGTCATATGGCAGTCAGTCGTCGATCTCCACGCAGACGCAGACCACCAGCCAGAGCCGTGGCAGCACCCTGACGGCAGGCAGCACCCTGACCCTGCGCGCGACGGAAGGCGACCTCAGCGTGCAGGGCAGCCAGCTGAAAGCGGGGCATGATACGCTGCTGAGCGCCGCGCGGGATGTGAATCTGCTGTCGGCTGAAAACAGCAGCCGGCTTGAGGGGAAAAACGAGAGCCACGGCAGTTCGGTGGGCGTGGGGATAAACGTTGGCAGCGGGGCCAGCGGGCTGTCGGTGAGCGCCAGCGTAAACAAAGGGAAAGGCCGGGAGTCGGGCAACGGCACCACGCACAATGAAACCACGGTGGATGCCGGCAACCGGGTCAGCATCGTCAGCGGGCGCGACGCGACGCTCGCCGGGGCGCAGGTGAGCGGTGAACGGGTAACGGCCGACGTCGGGCGCAACCTGACGCTGCGAAGCGAACAGGACACGGATAATTACGACAGCAAACAGACCAGCGCCAGCGCGGGTGCCACCGTCAGCATGGCGGGCGGTTCCGGCTCGGTGAACATGAGCCGGGACAAAATGCACAGCAGCTGGACATCGGTGCAGGAGCAGACGGGGATATTCGCGGGCAGCGGCGGCGTTGACGTGACCGTCGGGCAGCACACGCAGCTTGACGGCGCGGTTATCACCTCGACGGCCGCGGCGGAAAGAAACAGACTGGATACCGGCACGCTGGGCTGGCGCGACATTCACAACAGCGCCGAATACGCGGTGGAGCATCAGAGCGCGAGTATCAGCACCGGCGGCAACGCGGGCGGGCAGTTTCTGGGAAATCTGGCGAACAGCATGCTGAGCGGAGTAAATGGATCGGACAGCGCCGGTTCGACCACAAAAGCGGCGGTGAGCGCGGGCGCGATAATCGTGCGCGACGGCGACAGGCAGAAGCAGGATGTGGCCGGACTGAGCCGTGATGTTGAGCATGCGAATCCGGGGCTGGCGGAAATCTTTGATAAGGAGAAGGAGCAGAACCGGCTGAGGGAGGCGCAGTTACTGGGAGAAATCGGCTCACAGGTTGGTGATATAGCCAGAACCCAGGGTCAGATCGAGGCCACAAAAGCCGCGAATGAGAAGATGTCCGGTGCCACCCAAAGCGACCGCGACAAAGCGCTGGCTGACCTGAAAAAGCAGGACCCGACGAAGCAGTACAGCGACGAGGATGTCAGCAAACAGGTCTACAACAACTTCTATAACCAGGCATTCAGCGAAAGCGGGTTCGGCACCGGCGGTAAAATACAGCAGGCCATCCAGGCCGCCACAGCTGCGGTGCAGGGTCTGGCAGGTGGCGACCTGGCAAAAGCACTGGCCGGAGGTTCCGCACCGTATATCGCGAACGTTATCGGCAGCAGCGGACTGGATGATGCAGGTAAGGTGCTGGCTCACGCGGCGGTCAATGCGGCACTGGCAGCGGCCCAGGGCAATAATGCGCTGGTCGGCGCAGCGGGTGCAGCCACGGCTGAAATGGCCGGGATGATCGCCCTGAATGCCTACGGAAAACCGGTGAGCGAACTGTCTGAAACCGAGAAACAGACGGTGAGCGCGCTGGCAACACTGGCGGCGGGTCTGGCGGGCGGGTTGACCGGGAACGGCACGGCAGATGTTGTGGCCGCTGCACAGGCGGGAAAAACTACCGTGACCAACAACCTCCTTGGTGCAACCTCTTCCGACAAACTCGACAAAGCCGTGGAGAAAATCAAACAGGGTGACAAATCGCTGGCGGCGGCGAATGAGCTGATTAAGCTGGAGAACGCCGATAAGCGCAGTGATGCCCTGGTGGATAAATTCACCAGAGACCCTTCGCAGATGAACAGTAACGAACGGGCCGAGTTGGCGGGTTATCTGCGGGTGTATGCGTCTGAGATGGAGACGGAATACGGCCCGGCGGTGTCGCAGGAACTGGTTAAAGGGCTGCTGTCAGGCCAGGATTATATCAAACGTAATCCTGACTCTGAGGCGATGGCCAGCGCTCAGAAAATAATGAATACCTGGGGCTACCATAAATCGAATGCCAGCATTGGCGATACGCCGCTGATATTTGGCAGCAACGTGCTGGGTACGACGATAAAAGAAGGTATGGCGCTCAATGCGGCTATTGGTATGGGGGTTAATGCCGGTGTTCAGCTCAGCGGAAATGATCCGTTTAGTTATGTCGATATGATTATGGCGGGCGTGACAGCAGCGGCGACAACAGGCAAAGGCATCGGCGCATCAGCCGGGATCAATATGGGCGGTGCTGCGATAGTGAGCGGAATTAAAGGTGAAGATCCGACGAATTCTACTCTTGGCGCAGGTTTTGGTAGTGTGGCTGGAGGTGTAGCGGGAAAAGTTGCATTAGAAGTAATGAAGCCAGTGGTTAAAGAAATGGCTTCTGACGTAGCTGAAGCTGCTATCGGTTCCCTTACATCTGAAGTGGCTGGTAATAAAGTTAAAGATCAGCTAGATCAACACGAAGGAAAAAAATAATGAGATTCAAAAAAATTGGTCTCCCATTGTTTATTTTTCTCATTCTTTATTGGATGGCTGCGATTTTTTTAATAATTTTTTTATTGAGTTTAAGTATTGCTTTTATTTTCTACTTTAAAAATGGCAATGAGTTCTATTTTGATTTCTTACAAGAGTCGATTTATGCGCTGCGTAAGGCAATACCCGGTGGAATTATTCTAGGGAGTGGCCTCTGGATAAAAGCCAGACTACAAGAGCGAAAGGATAAAAAATCACCAGCCAGATAGACCAAAGATCCCGGCCAAACATGAGCCGGGATCTTTTTACTCGTCACTCACTCCTCAGCCAGCCGGATGAGCTGAGCCGTGATGTTGAGCATGCGAACAAGACGCTGAGTCCCATCTTCGATCTCGAAAAAGAGCAGAACCGGCTGAAAGAGGCCCAGCTGATAGGGGAGATAGGGGTTCAGGTTGGAGATATTGCAAGGACGCAGGGCCAGATAGTGGCGACAAAAGCCGCGAATGAGAAGATGAAGGACGTCTCGCCGGAGCAGATGAAAACGGCAGAGGCAGAGTGGCGGAAAGCCAATCCGGGCAAAGAACCGACAGAGAAGGACATCAGCGACCAGACCTGGCAGAACTTCCATAACAAGGCATTTAACGAGAGCGACTTCGGCACCGGCGGTAAGGTACAGCGGGCCATCCAGGCCGCCACCGCTGCGGTGCAGGGACTGGCAGGTGGTGACCTTGCGAAGGCTGTCGCAGGTGGTTCAGCTCCCTATATTGCTAACGTCATCGGCAGCAGCGGACTGGATGATGCGGGTAAAGTGCTGGCCCACGCGGCGGTCAATGCCGCACTGGCGGCGGGTCTGGCGGGCGGGTTAACTGGTGACAGCACGGCGGATACCGTGGCCGCTGCTCAGGCTGGTAAAACGACCGTTGAGAATAATTATCTGAGTTCAAAAGAAGCCCGCCAGCTGGATAAGGAAATGCAGGCCTGCAAAGCCTCCGGTGGAGACTGTGGAAAAATGGCTGAGAAATATATCGACATCAGCAATAAAAACAGTCAGGAACTGGTTGAAGCCTGTACCGGTGGTGGCGTTGCCTGTGTGAGCTGGCAGGAACTGATACAGGGCGCCACTAATGTAGCGAATGACGCTCATCCGTCACAAATCAGACTGGATGAAAGGCTGAAAGATCCGACAGCGGCCGCACTGGTAAATTATCTCAACGGAACGGATCTTAAATTCCTGCAAGACAATATCACGACTGGTGATCGGATTATGGATGTAGTTATGGATCCGACTTCCTGGCCAGTCGCGATAATGGGCGGAAAAGCGATCATTAGTAATGCTAATAACACCAAAGAGCAGCTTATTGCGGTGGGTGTTGGTGCTGGTTTGGGGGCGGGTATTCAATACGGCACAACAGGTGAAGTGAAACTGTCAGATGTCATTGGGTCGGTAATAGCTGGTGGGGTTACTGCCGGTAAAGGCTATAACCCGACGATGGCATGGAATGCGGCAGGTGGTTATTACCAGGCTGAAATTAGCGGTGACGATCTGTTTATGGCGGCGTTAGCGAGTAAGGCGGGGGCTTCTGCTGGTTATGCAATAGGTAACGTTATCAAAGTACCAATGGATAAGGTTCTTAATCCGGTATCAAAGCAATATGAATGGGTACCAACGGGAGTCTGGACAATAACAAAATCAGCGCCGCAAAGCTCTGTACCATCAATCATGGGTAATTTAGGAGATACTTTTGTTTCAGGATTAACCGGAGATGTTTTAAAAACTATATCTGAGGGAAAAAATGAAACTAAATAGCCCTAAAAAACCTATATGGACATTGTTTTTTATTTGCTTCTTAATGTGTGTAGCATTAATTATGTTAGGAGCTTTTTCCTATCTTTTAAAAGGATGGCTTATTTGGGATTTTGATAAACCTTTCCCTTTTGGAAAAGCAGAGATCGTTACGATTTTAAAAATCAGCCTGCTGGGTATCCCCATGGGACTGGTTTTTTGGATATTCGATATTCGCTAATTTTTTTGAAGTTTCAATCCCAGCCCTTATCGGCTGGGATTTTTTTATCTGTCAGGTCAGTCAGCGCTCCGCTTCTTAGGCCTGGCCATGACCTGAATCACGTCCATCAGCTCGCGCTGCTTACGGGCGGAGAGCTTCGGGCAGAGCTGGCGCAGGGCCTGTATCCTGTCTCTTATACACATCT